>NZ_NPFY01000029.1 GCF_002259415.1 Rhodococcus sp. 14-2470-1b | reverse complement strand
GTCACCGGCCAGCTCGCACTCGCCAACCTCGACGACGCACGCACCGTCATCGACGCCGCCGCAGCCGCCTTCCCCGCCTGGCGCGACACCTCCCTCGCCAAACGCACCCAAATCCTCTTCAACTTCCGCGAACTACTCAACAAGAAAAAAAGCGAACTCGCCGAGATCATCACCGCCGAACACGGCAAAGTCCTCTCCGACGCCCTCGGCGAAATCAGCCGCGGCCAAGAAGTCGTCGAATTCGCCTGCGGCATCCCCCACCTCCTCAAAGGCGGCTACACCGAGAACGCCTCGACCAAAGTCGACGTCTACTCCATCCGCCAACCCCTCGGACCCGTCGGCATCATCTCCCCCTTCAACTTCCCCGCCATGGTCCCGATGTGGTTCTTCCCCGTCGCCATCGCCGCCGGCAACACCGTAGTACTCAAACCATCCGAAAAAGACCCCACCGCCAGCATCTGGCTCGCGCAGCTGTGGGAAGAAGCCGGCCTACCCCCCGGCGTGTTCAACGTCCTCCAAGGCGACAAACTCGCCGTCGACGAACTCCTCGAAAACAAGAAGATCAAATCGATCTCCTTCGTCGGCTCCACCCCCATCGCCCAATACGTCTACTCCACCGGCACCGCCAACGGCAAACGCGTCCAAGCCCTCGGCGGGGCGAAGAACCACGCCATCGTCCTCCCCGACGCCGACCTGGATTTGGCTGCCGACGCCATGGTCAACGCCGGCTTCGGCTCCGCAGGCGAACGCTGCATGGCCATCTCCGCCCTCGTCGCCGTCGGCGACATCGCCGACACCCTCGTCGCCAAAATCGTCGAACGCACCACCCCCCTGGTCACCGGCGACGGCACCCGCGG
>NZ_NPFY01000001.1 GCF_002259415.1 Rhodococcus sp. 14-2470-1b | reverse complement strand
GGCGAGGGAGGTGTCGCGCCAGGCGGGGAAGGCGGCTGCGGCGGCGTCGATGACGGTGCGTGCGTCGTCGAGGTTGGCGAGTGCGAGCTGGCCGGTGACCTCGCCGGTGGCGGGGTTGGTGACCGGTGCGGTGGTGGTGGAGGTACCAGCGAACGGCTTACCGTCCACCCAATGTCCGATTACGTTGCTGCTCATTACTTTTACCCCTTGTGCTTTGCGATGTAGTCGTTGATGGTCTCGAGCTGGTAGCGCGAGACCTCGTCGGCGTTCTCGTTCTCGCCGAAGACGCTCGACACCATGACCGTGTCGTCACGGTCGTAGAACCCGAGCTTGCTCAGGCCGCCGAAGAACTCGTCCCAGTTGACGTCGCCATCCCCGATCTTGAGGTGCTGGTGTACGCGCACTGCATTTCCGGGCGGGTTCGTGATGTAGCGAAGCCCGTGCGAGCGGTGATGGTCCATCGTGTCCGCGACGTGCACCAGGCGAACGAGATCGCCTGCGGTCTGGAAGATTCCGGGCAGATCACCACCCATGTGGAACTGATGGCACGCGACGACGACCATGCCGAAGTTCTTGGAGTTGATGCCGCGGATGACCCGGATGGCAGCCTGTCCGTCCTCGACGAAATCGTCGGGGTGCGGATCGATGCGAACGTCGATGCCTTCACGTTCGACGATCGGAACGAGTTCCTCCATCGAGCGGTAGAACGCCCGCTCGGACTCCTCCGCCTTCTCCGGTCGTCCGCTGAACTCGGTGTTCATGACGTTCACGCCGAGGTCGACGGTGATCTGAATGGCTCGCTTCCAGTACCGAACTGCGGCCTCGCGCGCATCCTCGTCCGGGCCTGCCCAGCGCAACACGGGGAGCACGGAGGCGATACCGACACCGGCATCCTTGCAGGCCTTCTTGAACTTGGCGACCAGGTCGTCGTCGGCCTTCGGGTGGTTGTAGAACGGGATCATGTCGACGTGCGGGGTCAGCTGCAGGTACTCGTAGCCGAGGTCGGCTACGACGCGGGGCAGCTCCAGCAGCGAGAAATCGTGATGGAACGGAGTGGGATCGAGTGCGATCTTCATGGTGTCGGCTTGGTCCTAATGTTGTCAGTTGCCGGACGGGCGGAGGAAGGGGCGCTGGATCTTCTTCCACTTCTCGTAGGTGGCGTACGCGGTCTGCGTCGACTCGAGAGTCGAGGTCGCACTGACCGGTACGTCCCACCACGATTCGGAGTCCGGTGCCGCGATCAGCGGATCGGTCTCCACGTGGATGACGGTGGACGTCTCGCTCGCTTTGGCGGCCTTGACCGCGTCGGTGAACTCGTTGCCGTTGTTCACGCGTACCACGTCGACGCCGAGGCTGGCCGCGTTGGCCGCGAGGTCGACCGGCAGAATGCTGCCCTGCAGGCGTCCGTTCTCGGCGCGGTAGCGGTAGTCGGTGCCGAAGCGCTGCGATCCGAGGGATTCCGACAACGATCCGATCGACGCGAAGCCATGGTTCTGCACCAGGATCATGATGACCTTGACGCCTTCCTGCACGGCGGTGACCAGTTCGGTCGCCATCATGAGGTAGGAGCCGTCACCGACCATGATGAACACGTCGCGGTCCGGCTCGGCCATCTTGGCGCCGATACCGCCGGCGACCTCGTAGCCCATGCACGAGAAACCGTACTCGACGTGGTATCCCTTGGAATCTCTTGTGCGCCAGAGCTTGTGAAGATCACCGGGCATCGAGCCTGCCGCGCAGACGACGACGTCGCGGGGGTCGGACAGCGTGTTCGCGAGGCCGATGACCTGGTTCTGATTCAGAGGTGCGGTGGAATCCTCGATCTTGTAGACCGAGGACACTGTGTCGTCCCACTGCTGAGCGAGCTGGGAGACGAGGGTGCGGTACTCGGCGGGAACCTCGTAGTCGCCGAGGGCGTCGATCAACGCCTCCAAGGCCTCGCGAGCGTCGGAGACGACGGAGATGCCGCCCTGCTTGACCGAGTCGATCGACGCGACGTTGATGTTGACGAAACGTACGTCGGGGTTGTTGAACGCCGTGCGCGACGCAGAGGTGAAATCGCTGTAGCGCGTGCCGATTCCGATGATGACGTCGGCGTCGGTGGCCAGTGCGTTGGCAGCGGTGGTGCCGGTGGATCCGAGAGCGCCGACGGACTGCGGGTGGTCGTACGTCAGCGAGCCCTTCCCTGCCTGGCTCTGGCCGACCGGAATGCCGGTCTTCTCGCACAGTGCAGCGAGTGCGTCGGTGGCGCCGGAGTAGATCACGCCACCGCCTGCGACGATCAGCGGTTTCTTCGCGGTGCGGATGACCTCGGCGGCACGCGAGACCACGGACTTCTCGGGCAGCGGACGAGCGACGTGCCAGGTACGCGGCGCGAACAGTGATTCGGGCCAGTCGAATGCCTCGGCCTGAACGTCCTGCGGGATGGCGACGGTGGCGGCGCCGGTCTCGACGGGATCGGTCAGCACGCGCATCGCACCGAGCAGTGCGCCGGGCAACTGCTCCGGGCGCCACACGCGGTCGAAGTAGCGGGAGAGTGGCTTGAACGAGTCGTTGACCGTGACGTCTCCGCTCGACGGGAGCTCCAGTTCCTGCAGCACCGGGGCACTTGCGCGGGTGGCGAACGTGTCGGCAGGCAGCAGCAGGACCGGCAGGCGGTTGATCGTCGCCAGTGCAGCGCCGGTCAGCATGTTCGTCGAGCCGGGTCCGACGCTTGCCGTGACGGCCCACGCCTGGAGGCGGTCCTTCTGCCGCGCGTATGCGACGGCGCTGTGCACCATTGCCTGCTCGTTGCGTCCGAGAACATAGGGCAGTTCCGGGTCTGTGCCGGCTTCGACGGCGTCGATCTCGGCCTGCAGAAGCGCCTGGCCGAGGCCGGCCACGTTGCCATGTCCGAAGATGCCGAATGCGCCTGCGAAGAACTTGGTACGCACGCCGTCACGCTCGACGTACTGGTTCGCCAGGAACTTCACGGTTGCCTGGGACACGGTGAGATGAACCGTGCCTTCGGTGTTTTCGGTCTTGCTCGCCGAGATCGGTGCGGTGGACACCACGGTCATGCTCCTGTCGATGCGGAGTTGAGGGGAAGGCGAGGATCGACGGCCTGGTCTGCCCAGGTGCCGCGGATCCAGGTGTGCTCGGGATCGTCGACGATGTTCCAGGCGCGTTCCTTACCCGGTCCGGCCATGACGTTCAGGTAGTACATGTGGTAGCCGGGTGCTGCGACGGACGGGCCGTGGTAGCCGTGCGGGACGAGGACGACGTCTCCGGTGCGGACCTCTTCGAGGACCTCGATGGGACGCGTGGGGGTGCCGTAGACGCGGTGATAGCCGAAACCGTTACTGCCGTCCGGGCCTTCGGCGATCTCGAAGTAGTAGATCTCTTCGAGCGCGGATTCGGTCGGGGTGTTCTCGTCGTGCTTGTGGCCCGGGTAGGACGACCAGTTGCCACCGGGGGTGATGACCTCGCAGGCAATGAGCGAATCGGCCTCGAACGTGTCGGCGGTACCGAAGTTGTGAACCTGGCGGCTGCAGTTTCCTGCCCCACGCAGTTCCACCGAGATGTCGGCCGCGGGGACGTAGCGGAACGGAAGCTTGTTCTCCGCGCGGGCGCCGCACAGAGCGAACCGTCCGCCGTCGACGCTCGAGAGCGTGTACGCCGAGTCCTTGCCGACGTACGCGAAGTCGGATGGTCCGTCGAACACCGATGCACGGCCGGCGAGGTCGAACTTGGTTCCCTCACTGGTGACGGTGGCCGATCCGGACAGCGGAACGACCATGATCTCGTCGGGGCCGGAACTGAGATCGACCGACTGACCGGCAGCCAGCGTCACAGTCCAGAGGCTCGATTCCGTCCAATCGATTCGGGTCGTTCCGCCGGCTCCACTCCTGGCTGCGGACTCGGGCGTCACGGCGACGTCGAAGCCGTCCTTGCTACCGGATCCAGCTGCGATGTAGTACTCGGAATTCATCGACTCACCTCACCATGTTCACAGCGGTGGCAACGGCGCCTGCGACATCGCCGTCCTGGGGGTACAGCAGGGTGCGTCCGACGATCAGACCGCGAACGGCGGGGATCTCGAGCGCCTTGGCCCAGCTCGCGTAGGTCTCCTCCGGGGCGGTCTGAGGATCTCCTCCCAGAAGCAGCGTGGGAAGCGTCGTGGCGTCCATGACGCGCTCCATCTCGTCGACGACGGGGAGCTTCATCCATGTGTAGGCGGACGTCGAGCCGAGGCCTTGCGTGATGTGGATGGACTTGATGACAGCGTCGGCGCTGAGATCGTTCTTGACGCGCCCTTCGACGCGGCTGGACAGGAACGGCTCGACCATGGCGATGAGCTGACGCTCGGCGAGCTCGTCGATCGCCTGGGCGCACGCGGTCATCGTCTCGAGTGTCCCTGGATCGTCGAGTGCAATGCGGGTGAGCATCTTTGCGCCGTTCATTCGAGCCTTGGCGGTGGATGCTGCGGTGGCACCCGTCATGCGGTCGTCCAGTTCGAACGATGCGCCCGCGAGCCCACCGCGGTTCATCGACGAGAACACGACCTTGTCTTCGAGGGCGCCGAGGAGAACCAGGTCGTCCAGGATCTCCGAGGAGGCGAGGACACCGTCGACGCCGGGGTTCTCCAGTGCGGTGCGAAGACGGTCGAGCAGCTCGGTGCGGCTGTTCATCGCGGTCATGTTCGATCCGACCGACAGTGCCCCGCGGGCCGGGTGGTCGGCGGCGACGATCATGAGCCGGCCGTTTCCGCGGATGGTCTCACGAGTGGCGCGGGTTGCCCACGCTCGTTCGATGGCCTGCGGGTCGCTCGCACGAATGGCGGCAACCTCGGCGTAGCTGGACGCAGCAGGTGCAGGGGTCAAGGTGGTTTCAGACATCGACGGCCTCGGTCTTCTTCTCTTCTGGGGCGGAATCTTTTGCGAGAGCGGCGACCTCGGCCGCGGTGGGCATTGCGGTGGAGCACTCGAGCCGCGAGGCGACGATGGCGCCTGCAGCGTTTCCGTAACGGAGGATCTTCTCGAGTGGCCAGTCACCGAGCAGCCCGTGGCACAGCGAGCCGCCGAAGCTGTCGCCTGCACCGAGGCCGTTGACGACATCGACGAAATTGGGGGGAACGGTGACGGTTTCCGATCGGGTCTTGCCCATGACGCCCTTCGGACCCATCTTGACGATCGCGAGCGAGACTCCGAGGTCGAGAAGGGCGTCGGCGGCTTTGTGCGGGTCCGTCTCGCCGACGGCTACCTCGCACTCTTCCTTGTTTCCAACGGCAACGGTGACGTGCTGAAGTGCCTTCTGGACCTGCTCGGTTGCGGCAGCGGTGGTTTCCCAGAACATCGGGCGGTAGTCGAGGTCGAGAACGGTCAGTGGTGCGCGGCCGCGTGCCTCCCAGGCGGCGAAGTGCGCGCTGCGGCTCGGCTCCTCGGACAGCCCGGTGACGGTGGACCAGTACAGACGCGCGTTCTTCACGGCCTCGACGTCGATGTCTTCCGGTCGGATCTGCAGGTCGGGTGCGGACGGCTTGCGGTAGAAGTACAGCGGAAAGTCGTCGGGCGGGAAGATTTCGCAGAACGTGACAGGTGTTGCGTACTGCGAGTCCGTTACGACGAACCGATTGTCGACACCGAGACGGGCCAGTTCGCCTGCGACGTAACGGCCGAACGGATCGTTGCCGACGCCCGAGATCAGGGCGGACTTGTTGCCCAGGCGTGCTGCGGCGACGGTGACGTTCGCTGCGCTGCCGCCGAGGAACTTGCCGAAGGTCTCGACCTGTTCCAGCCCGACTCCGGTCTGCAGAGGGTAGATGTCCACGCCGCTGCGCCCGATGGCGAGGACGTCGAAGGCCGTGGTGTTCGCATCGGCTGAGGTGGTCAAGATCGACTCCAAAGGGTATCGGGGACACAACGTGCGAGGTGCTGCGCAGGAAAGCTTGTCTGCTAATACTGTGCTTCAGACCACAGCGTCATGTCAATACTTTGTCCTGACATTCTTACTTCCAGTCATGCCGATGTTAGTGTTCGCCTACACTCTCGATCAAGCTGGGCGTGGATCTGCTCGCCCTTCGAGGAGATATGGAGAGCTGGACTGTGACTACGTCCAACGTGTCCGCAGGCGAAACCGGCGCGCCCTCTGTGGGGGCGTCCGTCGCCACGCCCTTGTCCGTCGAGCTCGACAGGGGCAGCCCGGTACCTCTCTACTTCCAGCTCGCCCAAGCGATCGAAGCCGCGATTCTCGGTGGACAGTTGGCTCCGGGGGACCGGTTCGAGAACGAACTGGCCCTGGCCAAACGTCTCAATCTGTCGCGTCCGACCACCCGCCGCGCCATCCAGGAACTGGTCGACAAAGGCCTGCTCGTACGCAAGCGCGGCGTCGGGACCCAGGTCGTGCAGAGCCCGGTGCACCGCCCCGTCGAGCTGACGAGTCTGTTCGACGACCTGGCCCGAGCCGGCCAGAGTCCGTCGACCAAGCTTCTCGACTACCACGTCGGTATCGCGACGGACGAGGTCGCGCGTGAGCTCAACATCTCCGACGACACCGAGGTCACGACCATCCGGCGACTCAGGAGTACCAACGGCGAGCCGCTGGCCCTGATGACCAACCATCTGCCCACCGCTATCGCACCCGATCCGGACGAACTCGAGACGCACGGTCTCTACCAGTCGCTGCGGACGCGCGGAGTGCACATCCGGCTCGCGCGTCAGCGCATCGGCGCGAAGGCCGCGGACCGTGACGAGGCACTGCTGCTGGACGAGAAGTACAAGGCCCCGCTTCTCACGATGCATCGCACCGCGTTCGACGACTCCGGCAGCGTGGTCGAATTCGGATCGCACGCCTACCGGGCATCGCGATACTACTTCGACACCACGGTGGTCGACCGGTAGTACCTCAGCGCGGCGCCGCCGTCGAACCCCGAACCTGCAGGCTCGGGGGGATCAGTGTGAGCGTGCCTGGTGCGTCGGGATCCGAGATGCGGCCGACCAGCGCAGTAGCAGCAAGTCGTCCCAGTTCGTACGTCGCGTTGTCCACACTGGTGAGCCACACGTGCCGAAGTCCGGCGAGCGAGGTGTTGTCGTAGCCGACGATGGACATGTCCTCGGGCACGGAGATCCGACGTTCCTTGCAGGCTGTCATCGCGCCGATGGCCACGATGTCGTTGACTGCGAAGATGGCCGACGGTGCGTCGGCACCATCCAGAATCGCCGACGCGGCGGCATACCCGTCGTCCTCGGTCATTCCGCTCGGGAGGACCGAAGCGAATCGGTTAAGTCCGTGCTCGGCCATCGCCGTCCGGTAACTGGCGGCCCGAATGTCCGCCACCGCACCGGTTCCGGCGAGATGAGCGATTCTGCTGTGCCCGAGGGCGACCAGGTGATCGATCGCCAGTGCGGTGCCCACCGCATCGTCGTTCGCAACGACGTCCACGTCGGGCAGATCCAGATCGCGGCTCGCTACGACGACCGTCGGGATCGAACGCGCCGCCTCGAGGATCGTCGGAGTGGGTGTCCGGGTGCCGACGAGTGCGAGTCCGTCGAGTCGCAGGTCCATGAAACTTCGGACGAAGGACGAATCGGAGCTGCGGTCCAACCTGCCGTCGGCGAGGAACATCTTCAGATCTTGTTCCTGCAGAATCGAGTTCATGCCTTCGAGGCAGTCGACGAACCAGGGGTTGCGTAGGTCGTTGAGGAGCACGCCGACGATGTCGGTGCGGTGTTGGGTCAGGCTGCGGGCGCTCAGATTGGGGCGGTAGCCGAGCTCGGTGATGGCGTGCTCGACGGCGGCCCGTTTCTCGTCGCTGACCGAGCTGGATCCGCGGAGAACAAGCGACACAAGAGATTTGGACACGCCAGCATGGGCTGCAACGGTACGGATGGTCGGCCTGCTCACTGCGCCGTCCTCTCCTCGTATCCCGGTGGTCCGGGTGAACGCTAGCAGTTCGGTGTTGACGCGACCGTCTTGCGTGGTTCACACTTTACATTGATTGGACCGGTCCAAAACCGGTGACCACTCCCCATCGTCCCCTTCACTTGAGTGGAAATGTAGGCCCTGGCCTACATTTCCACTCACGTACACGTCAGGAGAACAGCTCGTGAGCCCAGTGCAGAACATTCGCGTCGGAGTTGCCGGATTCGGCTGGATGGGCCGGGTACACACTCAGGCCTACGCCCGTATCCGGCACCACTACCCGGATCTGGCGCTGACGCCCGTGCTGGCATCCGTCGCGGACGAGGTTCCCGGGCGCGCGGAGGAGGCCGCTGCGCAGTTCGGATTCGCCGACGCCACCACCGACTGGCACGACATCCAGAACGATTCGTCCATCGGTGCGGTGTCCATCACGGCACCGAACTTCCTGCATCGCACCATCGGCACCGCCATGGTCGAGGCGGGCAAGCACATCTGGATCGAGAAGCCCGTGGGACTGTCGTCCGACGATGCGCGCGCGGTCGCCGTCGCGGCGGACAAGGCGGGCGTGCAGACGGCCGTCGGCTTCAACTACCGCAACGCGCCCGCGGTCGAGGAAGCGAAAGCGCTCATCGCCGCAGGTGAGATCGGAACTGTCACCCACGCCCGTTTCCGGTTCTTCAGCGACTACGCCGCACACCCGGACGGCGCGCTGAGCTGGCGCTTCGAACGGGCTCGCGGCGGCAACGGAGTCCTCGGTGACCTGGCCTCGCACGGCGCCGACCTACTCTGGTATCTGCTGGGAGACATCGAGTCCCTCGTGGCCGACACCGCGGTGTTCGTCCCGCAGCGCGCCAAGCCGACCGGCGCGACCAGCGGACATGCGCTCGCCACGGGCGGGGAGCTGGGCCAGGTGGAGAACGAGGACTATGTCTCGAGCCAGATCCGGCTCGCCTCGGGTGCCCGCGCAACGCTGGAAGCCAGCCGAGTGTCGGTGGGGGAGCAGAACGCGTACGGCTTCGAGATCCACGGCACCAAGGGCGCTGTCTTCTGGGACTTCCGCCGGCTGGGTGAACTCGGAGTGAGCATCGGAGACAAGTACCAGGATCAGCCTGTCCAGACGGTGTACGTCGGTCCCGAGCACGGTGAATACAGTGCGTTTCAACCGGGTTCGGCGTCGTCGATGGGCTACGACGACCTCAAGGTCGTCGAGGCCGAGCGATTCCTTCGGTCGATCGCAGAAGGCAAGCCCGTCGGTGCGACGGTGTGGGACGCGGTCCGTAGCGCCGAGGTGCTCGATGCGATGACGAAGTCGGTCGCGTCGGGTAGCTGGGTGACGCCGGGCGAGTGATGCCGGATGTCACCCCGCTAGCGGGGTGACATCCCTGCAGCGCGGTAGGCGTCGTCGATCATCGCCATGTTCGTCACCGCGTCGGCTGCGTCGAGCGGAAGTGCTGCGCCGTTCACGACGTGGTCGGCAAAGGCTTCCAACTGATACGTGTAGGACGAGCGCGTACCGAGCTGTTCGACGGTGGTCGTCGACCCGACGGTGACGCTCACGCGATCGTCCTCGTTCGGCTTGATGTAGTTGTGCGCGAATGCTTCGCCCTTCGAGCCGACCACCTTCAGTGTGAACAGGTAGTCCGGGTCGATCATCGAGTTCCGCGACACACCCGTTGCCCCGCTCGGGAATTCGAGATCCACGTCGATCGACTCGTCGACTCCGGGGTAACGCTGCACCGCGGACGCCGACGCAACGATCGGTGCGCCGCCTGCGAACCGGCCGAACAGCCTTTGTGCGTGGAGCCCGTAGCAGCCGAGATCCATCATGACCCCGCCTGCCAAGTCGAGGGACCATCGCAGATCGGCGGGGTCCGGCGCGGGCATACGCATGACGACCTCGACGTGCCGAAGCTCGCCGAGGGTTCCGTCCTCCAGCAGCTGCTGAAGTCGACGAGTCACCGGATGGAACAGGTAGTGAAATCCCTCCATGACCGTGACTCCTGCCGACGCCGCAGCATCGCGAACTGTCGCGGCTTCGACTCGGTCACGCGCGAACGGCTTCTCGGTGAGCACGGGCTTGCCCGCCCGTACGGCCGCGAGATTCCACGGCGCGTGCAGCGAGTTGGCGAGGGGGTTGTAGACGACGTCGACTTCGGAGTCGTCGATGACATCCTGGTAGGAGTCGAGAACCCGGTCCACACCGTACTTTTCGGCGAAGACCGACGCTCGCGCCGTGTCGCGCGCAGCGCACGCGACAAGGCGATGGCCCAGGATCTGTGCCGGTTCGACGATGGCGACCTCGGCGATGCGTGAGGCGCCGAGGACTCCGATCCGTAGAGAGTTCACGGACTACGACGATACGCGGGCGTCGACGACACTCCGCAGGTATGCCACGCTGGCGATCACATCGGTGACAGGGCCCGCATCGGTAGGCTCCTCGGACAGGATGGTGTCCTGCTCGAGGACGAACCAACCGTCGAAACCTGAGTCGAGGAGCCCGTTCACGATCTTGCCGATGCCGACGTCGCCCGTTCCCAGCGGCGTGTACATGCCCTGCGCGACAGCCTCGGTGTAGGTGAGCTCCCCGGCCTGGACGCGTGCTGCGAGGGCAGCGTCGACGTCCTTGAGGTGAGCGTGTGTGATCCGAGACGCGTGGGCCTCGACGAGTTCGAGCGGATCGGTCCCGCCGATGAGGAGGTGGCCGGTGTCGAGGCACAGTGGGATGGTGGAGCCGTTCAGGACCCGGTAGACCTCGTCCCGTTTCTCGATCATGGTGCCGACGTGCGGGTGAAGTACCGCGCGGATTCCGCGCTCGGCCGCTGCTTCCTGTAGCCGATCGAGGTTGCGCAGCAACGTGTCCCATTGTTCGTCGTCGAGCTCGGGGCGCGAGTCGTAACCGTCGCTCCCAGTCGCCGCGGCGAGCACCAGCACCTCGGCGCGGGAGGCGATGAAGGCGTCGAGCAGCGGTGCGATTCCGGGAACAGGATCGTGGTGCGCGTGGTGCAGCAGCACCGGGGCGAACCCGCCGACGGACTTCAGGTCGAACGTGTCGAGCGTGGAGGCGAGCTCGTCCGGGTCGGCGGGGAGGAAACCCTCGGGTCCGACCTCGGTGGCGGTGAGTCCGGCGTCGCGCATCTCGGTGAGGACGCGGTCGGATGCGATCTGGTATCCCCAGCCGGGAACTTCGCAGACGCCCCAGGAGATGGGCGCGCCGGCGATTCGAATGTCGGTATGGGTCGTTGTCACAGTCGTACCTCGTCGATTCGCACCGGTCGATGCTGTTGCAGGGACAGGGTTGCCGCCTCGGCGATGTATGCCACTTCGAGAGCATCGCGTGCGGTGCAGGGGGATTCGATTCGTCCGGTGATCACGTCGACGAACGCGCCGAGCTCGGCCTGGTATGCCGAGGTGAAGCGGTCCATGAAGAACGAGTGAGGCGTCCCGCCCGGGAACGTCGATCCGGCCTCCAGATTTCGCACCGGGACCTGATCGTCCCAGCCGGCGACGACGGAATCGTCGGAGCCGTGCACTTCGAGCCTGCAGTCGTACCCGCGCGCGTTGTAGCGGGTGTTGGAGACGACGCCGATCGTTCCGTTCTCGAATGTCAGAGTGGTCGTGGCAGTGTCCACGTCTCCGTATTCGGTGAAGGCGGGATCACCCTGGTTCGAACCCGCCGCGTACACCTCGGTGACCTCGTGGCCGACGATCCAGCGGACGATGTCGAAATCGTGCACGCTGCAGTCGCGGAAGATGCCACCGGACACGGCGACGTAGTCCAGCGGGGGAGGCGCCGGATCGAGTGTGGTCGAGCGAACTGTGTGCAGCCAGCCGAGCTCACCGGAGGTCACGGCGCTCTTGGCGGCGGCGAAGGCAGGCGCGAAGCGACGGTTGTACCCGATCTGGACCGGGACGTCACTGCTGTCGATCGCGGTGACGACGGCCAGGCTCTCGCCGGGTGTCGCGGCGATCGGCTTTTCGCAGAACACGGGGATGCCGGCGTCGACGCAGGCGAGTACGAGCGCAGCATGTGCGGGTGTTGCCGCAGCGACGACAACTCCGTCGACTCCGGACTTCAGCAGTGCCTCAGCGCCGTCGACCGGCGTGGCGCCGAACTTCGATGCGACTGCGGAGGTGACGGCGGGACGCTCGTCGGTGACGACGAGTCCGTCGACCCCGGCGAGCGTGCTCAATGTGTCGGTGTGAAATGCGCCGATCCGGCCGAGGCCGATGACGCCGACGGTTACGCCCATCAGTGAAGGTCTTTCTGCAGGAGAAATGTAGACCTCGAGTGTGACTCAGATCGACGCGTAGGATCAACCGTCGTGACGCATCAAAAACGCCTCAGAGGATCGTCGTGACGCATCGCTACAAAGTCAATGAGATCGCCCAGCAAGCCGGGCTGAGTCGTGCCACCGTCGACCGCGTACTGCACGATCGACCGGGTGTGCGCAGTGCTACCAGAGCGGAAGTGCAGCAGGCGATTTCGGATCTGGACAAACAGCGGTCCCAACTGCGCCTGAACGGCAGGAAGTTCCTGTTCGACGTCGTCATGCAGACACCGGCGCGCTTCTCGAAAGAATTCAGGGCAGCGCTGGAGGCAGAACTGCCGATGCTCTCGCCCGCCGTGGTCCGGTGCAGGTTCCACTTCAGGGAGACCGAATCGGTGGCCGAGATGGTGGACACACTGGGCCGTTTCACCGCGCGCGGATCGCACGGTGTCATCGTCAAGGCGCCGGACGACCCCGAGGTGGTGGAGGCGGTCGACCGGCTCGTGGCACTCGGTATTCCCGTCGTGACGTACGTGACCGACGTGCCGAGCAGCGCGCGGCTCGGCTACGTCGGCATCGACAACCGGGCGGCGGGATCCACTGCGGCCTACCTGGTCGACTCCTGGCTGGGCGACGCGCAGTCCTCGGTACTGATCTTGCTGACCAGCAACATCTTCAGGAACGAGGGGGAGAGGGAGATCGGGTTCCGCAGCACGTTGCGGGCGCTGGACTCCGGGAGACGCGTCGTCGAGATATCCGACAGCGAAGGGCTCGACTCGACGGTGGAGGAACGGGTCTCGGCCGTGCTCGCGGAGTATCCGGACATCGAGGCCGTGTACTCCATCGGCGGCGGCAACACCGGTGCGGTCCGGGCATTCGAACGGGCGGGCAGGAGGTGCCGGGTGTTCGTCGCACACGACCTCGACGGTGACAACCGGCCGTTGCTGCGCACCGGGTCCCTGTCCGCTGTGCTGCACCACGACCTGCGCGCCGACGCCAGGACGGCCTGCCGCTTACTGATGCAGTCCGCGGGTGCCGTCGACGGCGTCACCGCCGAGCCGTCACCGATCCAGATCGTGACGCGGTTCAACACCCCGGCCGCGCGCTGAGGGCTCGGCGGACATCGCTACCGGGCGAACGGGCCGTCGGTGATCCCGAGCTGCCGGCGAATCGCGTCGATGATCGCCAATGTCTGCACTGCGTCCTCGATCGTGTGCACCGACGATTCCAGGCGGCCCTCGCCGATCGCGCGGGCGGCGTCGACGGCCGCGTAGTGGAGACCGTCCACCTGCACGCCCTTGTCCTCGCGGTACTCGAGTTTCTCACCGCTGCGGAGGGTCACGGTGAAGGATCCCGGCATGAAGAACGGGCCTTCGATCGTCAGTGTTCCGTCGCGGCCGCAGATCGTCGCCGACGTCGGAGTGTTGCTCAGGATCGTGGTGTTCATGACCGAATGGTTGCCGCCGGTGTGGGAGAGCACGGCGGAGACCTGACCGTTCAGTTCGTCGTTCGCGGGCTGGCCGACGGCGATGACGGACTCGGGTACGCCCAAGACCGCGTGGACGAACGACGCGTCGTAGGTGCCGAGGTCCAGCAACGGGCCGCCCGCGAGTGCCGGGTCGTAGATGCGGTGGTCGGTGGTGAAGTACTCGCCGTGGTCCACCAGGACCGTCCGGATCGGGCCGAGCACGCCGTTGTCGACGATCTGACGTAGGACGTCGAACTTCGGCAGGAACTTCGTCCACATGGCTTCCCCGACGAACACGCCTGCTTCGGCGCCGGCTGCTCCGATCTCGGCAGCGCGAGATGCATCGACGGCAAGTGGCTTCTCGACGAGCACGTGCTTGCCTGCAGCTATCGACGCGAGCGCGTTCGTGTGATGTTCGGTGTGCGGCGTCGCGATGTAGACGATGTCGATGTCCGGATCGGCAAGCAGCGCGCCGTAGCTGCCGTAGGACGTCGGCAGGGAGTGGCGCCCGGCGAATTCGGCTGCGCGATCTCCGCTTCGGGAGGCTACGGCCACGACCTGCTGAGTCGAGTTCTTCGCCAGCGATTCCGCGAAGCGGTCGGCGATCCAGCCAGGGCCGAGGATGCCCCAACGCAGTACCGGTGCCTCGTTCGGATTCGGCACGGTCGAGACGGGTAGCGCGGTCATCGGCACACCTGTTCTGTCGAAGGGTGGTTTGTCAGGACATCAGGATGTAATACTCGACACATGACTGTACGTGTTGGAATCATCGGAGTCGGCGTCATGGGTGCCGATCACGCTCGCAAGATCGACGGATCGATCTCGGGTGCGGAAGTGTCCGCGGTCGCCGATTTCGACACAGACCGGGCCAAGACGGTCGCAGCCGAGCTGAAGGCCGCAGACGTGGTGGCCGACGGCTTCGAGCTCATCGCCGACGACTCGGTCGACGCGATCGTCGTGGCGTCGCACGACTCCACCCATGCCGAGCTCGTGCATGCTGCGCTCGCTGCAGGCAAGCCGGTCCTGTGCGAGAAGCCGCTCGCACCGACGGCCGTCGAATGCCGCGAGATCATCGCCGCACAGGGAGACCGCAACCTCATCACCGTCGGGTTCATGCGCCGTTTCGACCCCGCGTACAACGAACTCAAGCGCGCCGCGGCACCCGAGCGGATAGGCGACACCCTCGTCGCGCACTGCGTCAGCCGTAATGTCGTGGCCGGTCCCGGCGACTCGGCGGCCACCATCACCAACTCGGCTATCCACGAGCTCGACATCATGCCGTGGTTGCTCGGTTCCCCTATCACGGAGGTCAGCTGGCATGCAGGCCGGACGTCGAAGCATTCCGGTATCCGTCAGGATCCGCAGATCATGTTGCTGCGCACCGAATCCGACGTCCTGATGACGGTCGAACTGTTCGTGGGCGCCCGCTACGGTTACGACACCCGCTGCGAGATCGTCGGCGAGGAGGGCGTCGCGTCGTTCGCGGTGCCGGCACACGTCATCGTCGACCGCGACCTGAAACGCTCCATCGAGTACCCGCTCGACTGGGTACCGCGTTATGCCGAGGCTTACCGTCTCGAACTGCAGGAATGGGTCGATTCGATCGAGCAGAACCGACCGTCGACGCTTGCCGACGCCGATGCCGGACTCCGCGCGGGGCTCGTCGCGGACGCTCTGGTGGAATCGATGAACGACGGCGGACGTACGGTTGTCGTCGAATACTGATCTAGTGTCTTCGGAGGTTTTCGTGTCACCTACCATCGGATTGAACGACGGAACTGCCCTTCCCGCTGTCGGACTCGGCACCGTGAAAGCCGACGGAGAGGACATGGCCGCGACGGTCACGTCCGCTCTGGACGCAGGGTATCGGTTGATCGACACCGCGCTCCGCTACGAAACCGAGCCCGGGGTCGGTCGGGCGGTAGCGGCATCCAGCGTGCCTCGCGGTGACATCCTGATCACCACCAAGATCCCTGGTCGACTGCACGGGTACGACGCGGCGAAGGAATCGGCGCGCACGTCTCTGGCGAATCTCGGCGTCGACTACATCGACCTGTTGTTGATTCATTGGCCGTTGCCGAAAGTGAACAAGTACGTCGATACCTGGCGCGCGATGATCGATCTGCAGAAGGAAGGGTTGGTCAAGTCGATCGGCGTCTCCAACTTCACGACCGAACATCTCGACCGTCTCGCCGCGGAGACCGGAGTTGTGCCGTCGGTCAATCAGATCGAACTCCACCCCTACTTTCCCCAGGCCGATCTACGCGCCTACCACGATGAACACGGCATCGTCACCGAGAGTTGGAGCCCCCTCGGACGCGGATCCGAGCTGTTGAACGCGGATCCGATCGCGACAGCAGCCGAGCGGCTCGGTGTCTCGCCGGGGCAGGTCGTGCTCCGCTGGCACGTTCAGCTCGGTGCGGTACCGCTGCCGAAGTCGTCCAATTCCGATCGACAGAAGCAGAACCTGGACATCTTCGACTTCGAACTCACCGATGACGAGATCGACGCGATCTCGGGCCTCGAGCGTGGACGGATCTGGGATCAGGACCCCGACACGTACGAGGAGTTCTGAACGCCCCGTCGGGCTCGGCCTTTCCGCGTGGACTCGCATTGCTCGTGGCGGGCGCGTACTTCATGGAGATACTCGACGCGACGGTGATCGCGACCGCTGTGCCCGCGATCTCGTCGTCGTTCGGTGTGGACGCCGTCGATGTCGGGATCGCGATCTCCGCATACATCCTGACGCTGGCCGTGCTCATCCCGGTCAGCGGATGGATGGCGGAACGGTTCGGGGTCCGGCGTGTGTTCCTCACTGCAATAGTGATCTTCACTGCCGCGTCCGTGGGCTGCGCACTCAGTCCGTCATTGCCGGTGCTCGTCGGAATGCGGGTGCTGCAAGGCGTCGGCGGAGCGATGATGGTGCCGGTCGGGCGCCTCGCGGTTCTGCGTGCGTCGACCAAATCCGAATATGTCCGGGCCATAGCCTATTTGACGTGGCCTGCTCTGACTGCCCCCGTGCTCGCGCCTGCGCTCGGGGGTGCGATCGTCACGTACCTGTCGTGGCGGTGGATCTTCTTGATCAATGTCCCTCTCGGCATCGTCGGGTTGATAGTCGGCCTGAAGGTGGTACGCGGCGACCCGAGTGCGACGGCAGCGCGGCCCCTCGACTGGCGCGGCATGGTGCTGACGACCGTCGGTATCGCCGCGTTGATCATCTCTCTCGACAGTATTCGCGCGGACGGAACACCCTGGGGCGGAGTAGGAATCGGGTTCGCCGTTGCGCTCGTGGCGACGGCTGTGGCCATCGTGCATCTCCGGCGCACCGAGCATCCGTTGCTCGACCTCACGGTGCTGAAAGTGGAGTCGTTCCGCAACACCGCGACGTACGGCTCGTTCTACCGCATGCTGATCACCGCGGTTCCGTTCTTGCTACCGCTCATGTTCCAACTGCGGTTCGGATGGTCACCGCTCGTGTCGGGGCTGATGGTGATCGCGCTCTTCCTGGGGAACATCGCTGTAAAACCGACGACCACTCCGTTGATGCGGCGCTTCGGTATTCGCACCGTGATCGTGGCCGACGGTGCGTTGTCGGTTCTCTGCTTCGCTGCGATCGCTTCGGTGGGTGTCGACACTCCTCCTGTTGCCGTCGCAGCGATACTCGTCGTCAGCGGGGCGCTCCGGTCCATCGGATTCACTGCCTACAATTCGCTTGCGTTCGCCGACATCTCGAGCGAGCGGCTGACACACGCGAATACGTTCAACGCCACTGTGCAGGAGTTGTTCTCCGGCTTCGGCGTCGCACTCGGCGCTATTGCGCTGACGGTCTCGACGTCCATTGTGACCGGGCTCGGCAAGCCGTCCGGCGATGCGTTCTCACTGTCGTTCGCGCTGCTGGGTGTCCTGATGGTCGTCATCGTGGTCGGTGGTGTTCTGTTGCCCAAGGATGCGGGTAGAGCGGTTACCGCTCGGGCCCGGTGACCGAGGCCAGAAGCGTCTTCTTCACCTCGTCCAGAGGTGTGCCGGCGCCGATTCGCGACCGAGTGAGGGCGACGGCGGCGACCACCTCTCCGTCACGGACGAGGGGAACGGCGACCGATTCCAAGTCCGGTCTCAGTGACCCGCTCGGTCCGACGGCGACACCGTCGGCGCGAATGGCGTCCAATTCGTCCAGCAGTGCCGTGGTTCGCTCCGGGTCGTCGCGGAGGTTCTCGGCCGCCCATGCGCGACGCGGCCGCGTCGGCATGTAGGCGAGCAGTACGCGTCCGCCCGCGGTGGAGGGCAACGGGTGACGCCAGCGGGTGGTGTCGACGAAGGCTGCGGCGTCGGTGAGCCCGACGGATTCGATGTTGACGGCATCGTCGCCGATGCGCACGACGAGCAAGGCTGCTGCTCCCGTGCGTTCGTGTAGGTCTTCGAGGCGAGTTCGCGAGAAGTCCGCAATTGCTGTGCGGCCGGAACGCCGTTCCAGCACGGCCGACAGCGGCCCGATCGTGTACCTTCCCTCGCGCTCGTCCAGAAATCCGGATGCGACCAGCCCGTACACGAGTTTCTGGACTGACGACAAGGGTGCGTCGATCGAGTGCGCCAGTTCGGTGAGCGTCAGCCCACGGGGTTCGGTGGTGGCGGCCCCGAGCAGCGCTGCGATTCGGTCGACCGCGCGGTGGTGTGGGCGGCGTTTGTCCTCGGCCATGCACCAACCCTAAATATACCTATATAGGTATGGCAACCACCTCATTGCGTAAAAGTAGTTAGCGTAGGTAAGTTTGATGTATCGGTCGGGGACGATGACAGGAGGAGCTCATGAACACACAGGGACCGCTCGACGGCGTTCGGGTGATCGATCTCGCCACCGTCGTCATGGGACCGTACGCAGCCCAGATACTCGGAGACCTGGGTGCCGACGTCGTCAAGGTCGAGTCACCGGCGGGGGACTCCACCCGGCGATCGGTGCCACGGAGAAACGACGGTATGGGCGCCCTCGCTTTGAACGTCAACCGCAACAAACGCAGTGTCGTGCTCGACCTCAAGACCGAGGCCGGCAAGAACGACCTTCATCGATTGTTGGCCGACGCCGACGTGCTCGTGACCAACATGCGGCCCGGTGCGTTGAGCCGGCTCGGATTCGACTACGACTCGCTGAAGGATAGGTATCCGCGCCTGGTCTACACGAGCGCGCAGGGATTTCGATCCGACTCCGAGTTCGCTGACCATGCTGCCTACGACGAGATCGTCCAGGCGGCCAGCGGCCTGACCGATCTGATGCGCCGTGCCACCGGAACTGCCAATTACGTCCCGACCATCCTTGCGGACAAGGTCTGCGCACTGACCATCGTCTACTCGACGCTGGCGGCCGTGATTCACCAGCGGGCGACCGGAGAAGGCCAACACATCGAGGTGCCGATGACCGACACCATGCTCGCGTTCAACCTCGTCGAGCATCTCGGTGGTCACACGTACGAGCCTCCGGTGGGGCCGACCGGTTTCTACCGGTCGATGAGCGCCGATCACGGTGCAGTGCAGACGAAGGACGGGTGGGCGTGCATCCTGCCCTACAGCCCGGCAAACGTGCACGACTTCTTCGAGGCCGCCGGCCACGGCGACTTGAACTCCGACCCCCGGTTCTCGACGTGGCAGGCGGTTCTCGACGACATGGGCGCGCTGTACGCGGCGATCGAGAAGATCGCACCCGAGCGCACCACCGCCGAGTGGGAGGGGCTGTGCGCCGCGCACAGCATTCCGATGGCCGCGGTATTGGACATGGAGAGCGCCACGGAGTCTCGGTACGTGCAGGACGGGCATCTCCTCGACGTCGCCGAGCATCCCACCGAGGGCAGCTACCGGGCGGTGGGAATCCCGATGCGGTTCAGCGGAACGCCGCTGTCGATTCGCCGCCCGGCGCCCAGCCTGGGTGAGCACAACGACGAGGTGTTCGGTGAGCTGGATCGGGTATCAGTCAGGACTACCGACAGGACGAAGGAGTCCCTTTCATGAGTAAGCACGAACCGCTGGGGCCGCTACAACCCGATTACCTTGCTGCCGATCTGTTCGGCTACCAGGGAATTCTGACCGACGACGAAGCGAAGATCGTGCTGAAGGTACGCGAATTCCTTGCCGCCGAGGTAGCGCCACGGGCCAACGAGTTCTGGGAGAAAGCTCAGTCTCCGGTGCATCTGCTGCCGAAGATCGCCGAACTCGAGATCACCGGGCTCGGCTACGAATTCGAAGGACGCACCGCCGCGCGCAAAGTGCTCACCGGGTGGCTCGGCTTGGAGTTCTCCCGGGTCGATCCGTCGACCGGGACGATGTTCAGCGTGCACAGCGGTCTCGCGATGAGCAGTATTTCCATTCTCGGTTCCGAGGATCAGCGTGAGCGCTGGCTGCCTGCCATGCGTCGGATGGAGAAGATCGGTGCCTTCGGACTGTCCGAGCCCCACGGTGGTTCCGACGTGTCGGGCGGACTCGAGACCACAGCACGCCTCGATGGCGACCACTGGATTCTGAACGGCAGCAAGAGATGGATCGGGAACGCGACGTTCGCAGACCTGATCATCGTGTTCGCCAAGGACGAGGCGGACGGTGAGGTGAAGGGCTTCGTCGTCGAGAAGGAGTTCGACGGCTTCCGTGCCGAAAAGATCGAGGGTAAGTACTCGCTCCGTGCCGTCGAGAACGCCGACGTGTACCTCGAGGACTGCCGAGTGCCGGTGGCCAACAAGCTCGAGAACGCCAACTCGTTCGCGGACACGTCCAAGGTGCTGCGCCTGACGCGCGGCGGCGTCGCGTGGGGAGCCGTCGGCGTCATGATCGGGGCCTTCGAACGGGCGGTCACCTACGCCCAGGAACGCGAGCAGTTCGGTAAGCCGATCGCGTCGTTCCAGCTCATCTCGGATCTGATCGCGCGGATGGCGGGCAACATCACCGCGTGTCTGGGCATGGCCTTGCGGGTGTCACAGCTTCAGGACTCCGGAATTCACTACGACGAACACGCGGCGCTGTCCAAGACCTACTGCACGACGCGGCTCCGCGAGGTGGTCGGCTGGGCACGAGAGATAATGGGCGGTAACGGAATCCTGCTCGAACACGACGTGATCCGATACTTCGCCGACGCCGAGGCTCTGTACTCCTACGAGGGCACATCCCAGATGAACAACCTCATCGTCGGCAGGGGAGTGACGGGCTTCAGCGCCTTCGTCTGACGCCCCACCCCGAACGCGAGAATGCGCCACTGCAGGGCAGTGGCGCATTCATGCTGTAGGGACCAAGCGACGAGCAAGCCGACTAGCGGGCGAACAACAGTGCGCGCTTGACTTCCTGAATAGCCTTGGTGACCTGAATGCCACGAGGGCATGCGTCGGTGCAGTTGAAGGTGGTGCGGCAGCGCCACACGCCTTCGACGTCGTTCAGGATGTCCAGACGCTCGGAGGCGCCTTCGTCACGGCTGTCGAAGATGAACCGGTGTGCGTTCACGATGGCGGCCGGACCGAAGTAGCTGCCGTCGCTCCAGAACACGGGGCACGACGTGGTGCAGCACGCGCAGAGGATGCACTTGGTCGTGTCGTCGAACCGGGCGCGGTCGGCCTGGCTCTGGATGCGCTCACGAGTCGGCTCGTTGCCACTGGCGATGAGGAACGGCTTGACGGCGCGGAAGGCGTCGAAGAACGGTTCCATGTCGACGATGAGGTCCTTCTCGACCGGCAGACCCCTGATGGGCTCGATCGTGATGGTCAGCGACTTGGACGAGTCCTTCGGCAGCATGTCACGCATCAGCACCTTGCAGGCGAGACGATTGACACCGTTGATACGCATGGCGTCGGAACCGCAGACACCGTGTGCGCAGGAGCGGCGGAACGTCAGGGTGCCGTCGAGGTAGCCCTTCACGTACAGCAGCAGGTTGAGCAGACGGTCCGTCGGTAGCGTCGGCACCTGGAAGCTGTCCCAGTGCTGTCCGTCGCCGTTCTCCGGGTTGAAGCGGGCGATCTTGAGGGTGACCATCACTGCGCCGTTGGGTACGGGCGGCTCGGCGACCTGATCTGGCTTGTCGAGAGTGGGGGCGCTCATATCAGTACTTCCGCTCCATCGGCTCGTAACGGGTCTGGATTACCGGCTTGTAGTCCAGACGGATGTCGGTGAGCAGGCCAGTGCCTTCTTTGTAGGCCATGGTGTGCTTCATGTACTCGTCGTCGTTGCGGTTGGGGTAGTCCTCGCGTGCGTGTCCGCCGCGCGATTCCTTCCGGTTGAGTGCTCCGACGACCGTGACCTCTGCCATTTCCAGCAGGAAGCCGAGTTCGACGGCCTCGAGGAGATCGCTGTTGTAGCGAGTTCCCTTGTCCTGCACGGTGATGTGGTTGTACCGCTCCTTGAGGGCGCGAACGTCCTTCAGTGCGGTCTCGAGGCGCTCCTCGGTGCGGAACACCGAAGCGTTGTTGTCCATCGACTGCTGCAGCTCGGTGCGGATGTCCGCGACGCGCTCGTGGCCGTGGTCGGACAGAACGAGTTCGAGCCACTCCTCGACCATCTTCGCCGGCTCCTCGGGGAGCGGAGTGAAGTCCACCGAGTTGGCGTACTTGGCCGCTGCGATGCCCGAGCGACGTCCGAAGACGTTGATGTCGAGCAGCGAGTTGGTGCCGAGACGGTTTGCACCGTGCACCGACACGCATGCGCATTCACCTGCCGCGTAGAGGCCGGGAACGATGTCGTCGTTGTTCCGCAGCACCTCACCGTTGATCTTGGTGGGGATCCCGCCCATGACGTAGTGGCACGTGGGGTAGACGGGCACGGGCTCCTTCACGGGGTCCACGCCGAGGTAGGTGCGCGAGAACTCCATGATGTCCGGGAGCTTCTCGTCGAGAACTTCCTCGGGGATGTGCGTGACGTCGATGTAGACGTAGTCCTTGTTGGGACCTCCACCGCGTCCTTCGAGGACCTCGAGGACCATCGAGCGTGCGACGATGTCGCGAGGCGCGAGGTCTTTGATGGTGGGGGCGTAGCGCTCCATGAAGCGCTCGCCCGACTCGTTGCGGAGGATGCCGCCCTCGCCTCGAACCGCCTCGGAGATGAGGATGCCGAGACCTGCGAGGCCTGTCGGGTGGAACTGGTGGAACTCCATGTCCTCCAGGGGAAGTCCCTTGCGGAAGACGATGCCCATGCCGTCACCGGTGAGGGTGTGGGCGTTGGAGGTGGTCTTGTACATCCGGCCCGAGCCGCCCGTCGCGAAGACGATGGACTTCGCGTGGAAGATGTGCAGCTCGCCCGTCGCCAACTCGTAGGCGATGATGCCGGTCGCGACCGGACCGTTGTCGGTCTCGGTCAAGCAGAGATCGAGTGCGTAGAACTCGTTGTAGAACTCCACGTCGTGCTTGACGCAGTTCTGGTACAGAGTCTGAAGGATCATGTGGCCGGTGCGGTCGGCGGCGTAACACGCGCGTCGGACGGGGGCCTTGCCGTGGTCACGGGTGTGGCCACCGAAGCGACGCTGGTCGATCTTGCCCTCGGGTGTCCGGTTGAACGGCAGACCCATCTTCTCGAGGTCGAGAACGGCGTCGATTGCTTCCTTGGCCATGATCTCGACGGCGTCCTGGTCGGCGAGGTAATCGCCACCCTTGACGGTGTCGAAGGTGTGCCACTCCCAGTTGTCTTCCTCGACGTTGGCGAGTGCGGCACACATGCCACCCTGTGCGGCACCGGTGTGCGAGCGCGTCGGGTAGAGCTTGGTCAGTACCGCCGTGCGGGCCCGGGGGCCGGCTTCGATGGCTGCTCGCATGCCTGCGCCACCGGCGCCGACGATGAGCACGTCATAACGATGTTCCTGCATGAATGCTTCAGTTCCCTTAGCTCGCCGAAATGTTCGGATCGAAGGTGAAGATGACGTAGGTGCCCAAGCCCATGATCAAGATCATCGACAGCACGAGCAGCGTCGTCAGCCAGAATCGGGTCGAGTCCTTGCGGGAGTAGTCCGCGATGATGGTGCGCAGGCCGTTGCCTCCGTGCAGCTGAGCCAGCCACAGCATCGTCAGGTCCCAGAACTGCCAGAAGGGGCTCGACCAGCGTCCGGCGACGAACGCGAAGTTGATGCGGTGCACTCCCTCGTCGAGCATCAACATGATGAACATGTGGCCCAGAACGAGGACGACGAGCGCGAGTCCGGAGAAGCGCATGAACAGCCATGCGTACAGCTCGAAGTTGCCGCGGGACTTCCGGCGCGGCGAGCGCGGGTTGTCCAGGCTGGCCGGTCGGTCGTAGGTCTTGCCGAGGGACTTGGCCTCGGATCCGTGTGTCGTTGCCATCAGTGCCCGCTCGCTGTGAACATGTTGTAGAAGATTCGGCCCGCTCCCGGAATCATGACCACGATCCACACCGCGGCGATGATCCACAGCATCAGCTTCTGGTACTTCGGTCCCTTGGACCAGAAGTCGACCAGCATGACGCGGATGCCGTTGAGTGCGTGGTACAGCACTGCAGCGACGAGACCGATCTCCATGAGGCCGACGAGCGGCGTCTTGTAGGTGTCGATGATCGCGTCGTACGTCTCGGGGTTGACCCGGACCATTGCGGTGTCCAGAACGTGGACGAACAGGAAGAAGAACACCAACACACCGGTGATCCGGTGCAGGACCCAGGACCACATTCCCGGATCACCGCGGTACAGAGACCGCTTACGCTCCTTGGCCGGAGCGACTTCCGTCGTGCTACTCATCGAGTGCAAAGCCTCCAACGTCATTGGTGGACGCGTCGAGCCTGGTAGCCGGGGCTTGAATGCCTGGCTCGATTTGTCTTACTCCGGCTCCGAACGGTTATCGAATGCCGCCGTCCTCGAACTCTAAACCCATTGGAAACTTGGAACTAATTCGACTCGAGATTCGTACTGACCTGCATTTCGTTGTTAGGTTTGCCTTCCCAATTCTTCGGTATCGGTTCAGTCGTCCGTGGTGCACGGGGGACTCGCTCGTGATTTGATTGTGAACATGCCTGAAATCGACTGGAAGACGTTGCGAGACAAAGCTCATGAGGTTATGAGGCAAGCCTATGCGCCGTACTCCGACTATCCGGTCGGCGCCGCGGCGTTAGTGGACGATGGGCGAATTGTCACTGGATGCAATGTGGAAAATGTCTCATATGGTTTGGGGCTCTGCGCCGAGTGCGGGCTCGTGTCCAACCTTCATTCGACCGGAGGCGGACGTTTGGTCGCCTTCGCATGTTGCGACAGCCGCGGGCAGAAGTTGATGCCCTGCGGCCGATGCAGGCAGTTGCTGTTCGAGTTCGGCGGGACCGGATTGCTCGTCGACACCGCCGCCGGACCGACCCCGTTGGGGGACCTGCTGCCGTCGGCCTTCGGTCCGGACGACCTCGAATCGGGCAGAGTGGGGAACCATGTCTGACGCCACTTCTGTCATCTCCGCCAAGCGCGACGGGCACGAGCTCACCGCCGACCAGATCGATTGGGTGATCGATGCCTTCACTCGAGGCGTCGTCGCCGACGAGCAGATGGCCGCGCTCGCCATGGCCATCTTCTGGCGCGGTATGACGCGCAGCGAACTGAGCCGATGGACGTCGGCGATGATCGCGTCGGGATCGACGATGGACTTCAGCGGGCTGTCCCGTCCCACCGTCGACAAGCACTCGACAGGGGGCGTGGGTGACAAGATCACGCTGCCTCTTGCTCCGCTGGTGGCCGCCTGCGGCGCCGCGGTCCCCCAGCTGTCCGGACGAGGACTCGGTCACACCGGCGGCACGCTCGACAAGCTGGAGTCGATCCCCGGGTGGCGTGCGGACCTGACCGGTGACGACATACACCGCATACTCGCCGATCCCGCGGTCGGTGCTGTCGTCTGTGCTGCCAATGCGGACCTCGCACCGGCCGACAAGAGGCTGTACGCGCTGCGGGACGTCACCGGCACCGTCGAGTCCATCCCGTTGATCGCCAGTTCGATCATGAGCAAGAAGATCGCCGAAGGAACCGGCGCCCTCGTCCTGGACGTCAAGGTCGGCTCCGGGGCGTTCATGAAGAACCTCGCCGACGCGCGGACTCTGGCGGAGGCGATGGTCGATCTCGGCAGCGACGCTGGCGTGCGCACGATCGCACTTCTGACCGCCATGGATTCACCGCTCGGACTCACAGCAGGCAACGCGCTCGAAGTCGAGGAATCACTCGAAGTCCTCGCCGGCGGCGGCCCGGCGGACATCGTCGAGCTGACCGTCACGCTTGCCCGAACGATGCTGTCCGCAGCCGGAATCGAAGGTGTCGACCCCGCGGACAAGTTGGCCGACGGCACGGCCATGGACCGGTGGAAGGCGATGATCTCCGCCCAGGGCGGAGATCCGTCGGCTCCGCTTCCGGACGCGGCCGAATCGCACGACATCACCGCCGAGACCGACGGTGTGATCACGGGCCTCGATGCGATGGGTGTGGGCATCGCCGCCTGGAGGCTCGGCGCGGGACGGGAGCGGCAGGGCGAGCCGGTGCAAGCGGGTGCGGGAGTGCGTCTGCACGCGAAGCCGGGAGACCGCGTCACCGCTGGGCAGAAGATCGCCACGCTCTACACCGACACTCCCGAGAAGTTCGAGTACGCGACGGCAGCGATCGTCGACGCGTGGTCGTTCGGAGACACGTTCGATCCGTCGCCGATAGTCTTGGAACGAGTGGGCGGGTAGCGCAGCCGTGGGTGCGGATCGGGGGCCGCACGGATCCGATGACACGCGAACGCTCCACGATCGCGCTACCGTCGGAACATGAGTACCGCGACCAGATCGACAGAGTCCACCGGCGGGTCGTCGCCGCTCGACCTACCCGCCATCGAGACCGCTCCGAAAGCACTGCTGCACGACCATCTCGACGGCGGTCTGCGGCCGCAGACCGTCCTCGAACTCGCCGGGGAATGCGGATACGACGGACTGCCCGAGACAGACGGCCAGGCTCTCGGAGAGTGGTTTCGCACTGCCGCCGACAGCGGTTCGCTCGAGCGGTACCTCGAAACTTTCGCGCACACCGTTGCGGTCATGCAGACACCGGAGGGGTTGTCGCGGGTTGCGCGTGAATGCGCCGAAGATCTCGCCGACGACGGTGTGATCTACGCCGAGGTCCGCTTCGCCCCCGAACAACATCTGGATCGAGGGCTCTCGCTCGACCAGGTCGTCGAGCACGTCCTCGAAGGATTCCGGGCCGGGGAGTCGGCCGCACGGGTGAACGGCAAGAGGATCCGGGTCGGCTGTCTGCTGACGGCCATGCGCCACGCCGCGCGGTCTCGGGAGATCGCCGAGCTGGCGGTGCGATTCCGCGATCGCGGTGTCGTCGGGTTCGACATCGCCGGTGCGGAAGCAGGCTTCCCTCCGAGCCGTCACCTCGACGCGTTCGAGTACATGCGAGCAGCCAACGCGCACTTCACCATCCACGCCGGTGAGGCCTTCGGGCTGCCGTCGATCCAGGAGGCCGTTGCGTTCTGCGGGACGGACCGCCTCGGGCACGGAGTGCGGATCATCGACGACATCGACGTCTCCTCCGACGGCGTCCCGAATCTCGGTCTGCTCGCCGCGTACGTGCGGGACAAGCGGATGCCCCTGGAGCTGTGCCCCAGCTCCAACGTTCAGACGGGTGCAGTCGACAGCCTCGAGAAGCACCCGTTCGATCTGTTGGCCCGGCTGCGTTTCCGCGTCACCGTCAACACCGACAACCGGTTGATGAGCGACACGACCATGTCACGCGAGATGCACAAGCTGGTGACCACGTTCGGATACGGCTGGACTGACCTCGAGCGGTTCACCATCAACGCCATGAAGTCCGCGTTCATCCCGTTCGACGAACGACTCGAGCTGATCGACGACGTCGTCAAACCGGGATACGCGGTACTCGTCGGCTGAACAAGCGCGCCGGACGCACAGATCACTCCTTGCGTAGGCGGGCCTCGAAGTCGCGTTCGAGCGCCCGCCACGCCTCGGCTTCGACGGCGAACGGCGGACTCGGCGCGAGCCTGTTCGGATCCGGCTCGAGGGTGTACGACACGTACCAACCCAAAGGCGTGGAACTGGCGAGCGCTTCCTCCACCGAATCGTCGTCGGCGAAGTCCGCGGCGTCGGTGAACAATTCGACGGCCAGATCCAGCTGGTCGGTATCCACCGAATCCGGACCCTCGGCCAAGTCGTCGGCGAGACCGGGGAGGACGTAGACGTTGTCGTCGGTCACCTCGATCTGCAGTGAGCCGTCGATCGCGGCCGTCTGAACGTCGGCGAACGTGCTGACCTTGGCGAGATCGTGATCGTGATCGTCGGCGAGGTAGCGGGCCAGCGAACGCTCGGACCCGAACACGGTGATGGACCCGGTGCGCCCGAGGAAGATCGGCTCGTCGTCGATGTAGCACCGCAGGGTGTAGTAAGTGTCCTCGGAGGTGATGATGCGCACCGGGTCGATACCGACGCCTGCCCAGAAATCGTCCTCGGCGGCGTGCACGGCAATGGGATCCGGGTCCTCCTCGGTGTCGCTCTCGCCGTCCTCGGTGTCCTCGTCGGTGTCGTCCTCGCTCAGATCGTCGGCGTCGACGATGTTCTCCGCGGCGGCCAGTAGTTCCGCCTCCGCGACGTCGACGGCCTTGGCATCGACGTCGGGTGTGGTGACCACCGAGTCGATGGCGTCGATGATGTCGTCCCAGCTCTTGGCGATGGACGCACCGATGCGGTCCCACAACTTCTGGCCGTCCTTGCCGACGTAGGCGTCGACGCCGAGGCCCACCGAACCCAGGTGGGGGTTGCCGGCGAAGAACGAAGCGACAGAGTTGATCTCGCAGACATCGCCGATGGTCTGAACCATCTCGAAGATGGCGGTGAGCTCGGCTAGGACGTCGGAGTCGGGTTCCTCGGCGACGAGCTCCGGCACACCGACCAGATCGAATCGGTGGAGATCGTCGGGCTCGAGCTCGTTCGCTGCAAGCGAGGACACGACCGTCCACGACGGATGGTCGACGAGGTCGTTGTCGTTGTCGTTCCGGATGAATGCGGCGAGGTGAGCCACGGCTTCGAAGCCGTAGAGGTCCTCCTCGTGCCCGAGGAACGCCTCCCACTCGTCGTCGCCCTCTCGCCACTCCGGAGCCCACAGGGTGACGAAGTCGCCGCGGGTGAGACCAAGTTCGATCGGGATGATGTCGCCAGCCATGGCCGGAAGCCTATCTCAGGTCTCTGAGAGGGAACTTTGCATCCTGTCCACGATCGCCGCGCGACGTTCGAGAGCTTCCCGTGCCGCGTCGGAGGACAGTTCGACGATTGCCTTTTCGAGGTCCCGGGCCGACTCCCCCCTGAGGTCGGATGCCAGTTCCAGCGCAGTCATCGCACCGCTGCCGTCGACGGTGACCGACACGTTCCCGTCCTCGGTGCGGCGTGTGACCTGCAGCGATGCCAGCGCCTCCGACGCGCCGTGCAGGGTGTCCAGAGCGCGCTCCGCGCGTGCCACGAGCATGTCGATTCGATCGGTCACAGTGGTGTCATCCACGACGACGGTGGCTGCTCGGCCCCCATCAGTTCGTTCTCCGCGTCCGCGACGGCGGATGCGGTAGGCAGACCCAGCATGTCGAGGACGTCTTTGTCCATCCCCGACTGTTCGAGAAGTGTTCTCCGTTCGGCACGCGCACGTTCGGTTGCGCGCTTGCAGAGATCGAGGACCGTGGCAGCCAATTCTGCACCGCCGTAGCGGAGTTCGCCCGGATCGATCTGGATCGACACGGGCGTGCCGGACTCGGACGCTCGGACCCGTACCGAGTTGTCGCGGGTTGCCGACTGCGCGATCATCACCTCGCCCACCATCTCGTTCGTCATTCGGTCGGCCTGTAGAAGCCCTTGAAGCCCATACCGGCGTTGGTCGTTCTGATCTCACCGACCTGAACCGGATCACCCGCCTCGACGAGTTGGCCGTTGCCGATCACCATCGCGACGTGCCCGTCCCATATCGCCAGATCGCCGGGCATCAGCTCGTCCTGACCGACCTGGGTGCCGACGTTCTGTTCCTGCGCCAGCCGCGGAAGCTCCACACCCTGTTCTCCGTATGCCCACTGGGTCAGCCCGCTGCAGTCGAGGCCCTGCCCGGGGGACGTGCCTCCCCACACGTACGGGGTGCCCTGCTGAGTCAGAGCACTTCTGACTGCGCCCGCGGCTTGTTCGTTGGGCGCAGTCGCGACGCTGCCGTCGGGGAGGGCGACCTGAACGCCGCGGCCGGGTGCACCGGTGTCCGCTGTCGTGCGGTCCGGAGTTCCGGTGTACATCGACATGCCCGACGGGGGAGACGATGCCGCCGGAGCCGCGGACGGTGAGATGGGCGAGGACGGCGCGTCGGGCATCGAGGGCGCCGACGCGGAGACGGTGCGAAGAAAGTTCTGACCGAACTGGCTGCCTGGATCGGATACAGGTGCCGAGGCCGTCACGGTCCTGACCGGGGTCGGGGCGGGGGAGCCGGCGGCGGACGTAGTTCCGGCGGGCTCGGGAACCGGCGGAGGCGCCGCGTACGCGCCGATCTCCGCTGCGTGTCCGGCGAGTTCGGCGCGCACACGTGCGACGACGGCGAGGGCACGCTGCAGATGATCGATGGCTGCACCGATCAGCATGGTCGACCCGGCCGGAGTGAACAGCACGGGGGCTGCAGTGGTGGCCACGGCGACGAAGGACTGCAGGATGCCCTGAAGCTCGACCAGACCCGCTTGAACCTTGTCGCACGCGCGGTCCACGACGGCCGCGATCTCGTCACCGTGCTCGGACAACCCGACCGCGCTCGTCTGCGCCCGTCCGGCGAGGTCGAGCGCCGCCGTCGCGGCCGGACCACTCCACGTGGTAGCCAACTCGCCGATGGCGGACCGTCCGACGCTCTGGACGGAGTCGAGAACCCGGGACGACGATCTCAGCACATCCGCCGGGCCGCCCGCGGGAATCACCCCTGACCCGAACGCGCCCAGCAGATCCGTGATCGGTCTCGCCAGCAGGTCGATCACGCCAGACTCGCAGCCGTCGACGCATCGGTGATGTCGTACCCAGCGGCCGACGTGGACGCAGCAACCCCGATGCTCGCGACGGTGCCGGCCAACCGGGAGACCGCGGCGGTATGGGCGCTGTGCACCGCGGTGAACGCGGCGAGGAATTCCGTCCCGATCACGCCGAACACGGGTGCGAGCACGGCCGGACCCGTCGCGGCCGTGGCGGCGGCCGCGACGGCGACCTCTCCCGCCATGGACCCCGCCGTCGACGAGAACGCGTGTATCCCCGCTGCCACTGCCGAAATCTCTGTCACCGGTTCCCCCAGGTTGCTCGAGCCGCTCGATCCACGCAGGGAAATCCCTACATCTATCTTCGACGCAACCGAGGCCCGATCGGTTCCCACAATTATCCTTGGATCCATGGAAACTCACGTGGTCGAACATCCACTGGCCGCAGCACTGCTCACGAGGATGCGCGACGAGCGCAGCGACAACGCAACCTTCCGATCCGCACTTCGCCAACTCACCCACATGTTGGTCTACGAAGCCACTCGCGACGCGGCGATCGAGACCTTCGATGTCAAGACGCCGGTCGCCGTCACCAGTGGCACTCGGCTCAGCAAGCCGCCGCTGCTCGTTCCCGTCCTCCGCGCCGGACTCGGGATGGTCGAGAAGGCGAGTGGTCTCATCCCGCAGTCCCGCGTCGGTTTCGTCGGGATGGCGCGTGACGAGCAGACGCACCAGCCGGTGCCGTACATGGAATCACTGCCCGACGACCTGTCGACGACGCCCGTGTACGTGCTCGACCCCATGCTGGCTACCGGCGGGTCCATGGTTCACACGATCGAACTGCTCGTCGAGCGAGGTGCAGCCGACGTGACGTGCATCTGTGTCGTTGCCGCGCCGGAGGGCGTGGCGGCGTTGGAGGCGTCGGGACTGCCGGTGCGACTGGTCGCCGCGAGTATCGACGACGGTCTGAACGAGGACGCCTTCATCGTTCCCGGTCTCGGCGACGCCGGTGACCGTCAGTTCGGTCCACGCTGAACGTCTCGCTGGTCCTCGGGGTCACCTGGCCTGCGCAGGAGGGTGACCCTCGGTTGCGTGTGCTGGACGTCGAGTCGCGTGAGGTGAGAACGGTCGATCTGCGCGGTGGGCATCTCGGGTTCTTCGCGCTCGGTGCCCAACGGTGGTGCACCGGGCGCGTGGCGTTCGGGCCGGCGCCCGGATATGTGCCGTGCCCGGAGCAACGTCCCGTGGACAGCGGTAGTCAGTGCGAGGAATGCGAGTCGAAGGATCCGTTCCGGTTCGTGCACACCGTCCACCGCGGAGGATTCGTGTCGAAAGATCTCGAACCTCATGTGATGCAGCCGCATTGGTTGTACATTGCGACGTTCGCCAATGCGGTGCACAAGGTCGGTACCGCAGCGGATACCAGGAAATGGGGCAGGCTCGCCGAGCAGGGAGCGGTCTGCGCCGAGTACGTGGCACGGGCCGAAAACGGGAAAGTCGTGCGGGTGCTCGAAGATCGCGTCACCGAGCGACTCCAGATTCGCCAAGCCGTCCGGTCGTCGGCGAAGGCCGCGGCTCTGGCACTTCCCGTCGACACTGCGCGGTTGGGTGCTGCTACGGCGTCATTGGCGACGGCGGTGCGCGAGGACCTCGCTCCGGTGTCCGAAGACTCCGGGTACCGCGTCGTGACCGAAGCGTGGGAAGTGGCTGGGTTTCGCGACCTAGCCTCCGGGAACAGGCTCGCCTACCCCGGCGACCTCACGAGCGGCCCGCACGGATTCTCCGTGAATGCCTGCATCGGTCAAACGGCCATCGTGGAGATCACCACGTCGACCACGGGACGAGACGCCGACGACGAGACGTCGTACGTGGTGGATCTGCACGCACTGAAGGGGCGCCGAATCAAGTTCGGCGACTACACATCCGACCTTCCCGCCGTCCAGACCGCACTGTTCTAGGTCACAGGTTCTGCGCGAAGGCCCTCAGTTCGTCGAGCGTCGCCTCCGCCCGGACTCGTGCATCCGCCAGTCCCTCGGGGGAGTCGACGGGTTCGACGACCTCGAGGTACGCCTTCACCTTGGGCTCCGTCCCGGACGGGCGAACGATGACGCGTACGCCTTGTCCGGCGAGCTCCACCGCGTCGGTGCGCAGCGAGCCTGCATTCTGAAGGAAGTCCGTGACGGTGACTGCACGAGAAGCCAATTCGGTCGGCGGGTCGTGCCTGAGTTCCTCCATCATCCGAGAGATTCGATCGGTGTCCTCGACTCGCGTGGACACCTGTGCGCCTGCGTGCACCCCGAACTCGACCGCCAGATCGTCGAGTGCGTCCAGCGGCGTCCGTCCGTTCTGTTTCAGTGTCGCGACGAGATCCGCGAGCATCACGGCTGCGGAGATGCCGTCCTTGTCGTTGACCGACTGCGGGTCCACGCAGTGGCCGATCGCTTCCTCGTAGGCGTACACCAAGCCATCGCCCGCACGGACGAGCCACTTGAACCCGGTGAGGGTCCGTGCGTAGCGCGCCCCCCGGGCGGGCGCGAGCGCCGACAGCAACTGTGAGGAGACGATGGTGTTGGCCACCAACGAGTTCGCAGGTGCGCTGCGCAGTATGTGCTCCGCGAGCAGTGCGCCCGTCTCGTCTCCGCTGAGCATGCGCCATCCGTTCGGGCCGGGGATCCCGATCGCGCAGCGATCTGCATCCGGATCCAGTGCGATCGCCAGATCTGCCTCGATCTCGTGGGCCAGTGCGAGCACGGCATCGGCGGCGCCCGGCTCCTCCGGGTTGGGGAAGGTCACCGTCGGAAATTCCGGGTCGGGGTCGAATTGGCTTGTCACCACTGATATGTCGCGGAATCCGGCACTGCGGAGCGCCGCGATCGCGACCTCGCCGCCGACGCCGTGCATCGGCGTCAGTGCGATGCGGATGCCGCGTTCGGTCGAACGTGCCAGGGGCGCCATCGTGTCGAGGTAGCGCGCGGTGATGTCCGAGCCACCCGAGAGGACGATGGTCCGTGGGACGTCGACGGCTCGGCCGACTGCGGCGATCTCCGCCTCGATTTCCTTGTCGGCCGGTGGAATCAGCTGAGCGCCCCCGCCGAGGTAGACCTTGTACCCGTTGTCCGCAGCGGGATTGTGCGACGCCGTGATCTGGACGCCCAACTCCGCGTTCAGGGCTCGCACTGCGAACGCGAGGACGGGCGTCGGCAGTGGCCGGGGGAGCAGGACGACGTCGAACCCCTGTGCAGCGAAGATTTCCGCGGCCGCTGTCGCGAAAGAGTCGGAACCGTGCCGCGCATCACGCCCGACGACGACCGTGCTTCCGCCGAGCTTCTGCACGCGCAGCCACGCTGCGATTCCGGCGGACGTGCGGGTGACGACCGCGACGTTCATGCCGTTGGGGCCTGCGCGCACTGCACCTCGTAGTCCTGCGGTGCCGAAACTCAGTGGGCCCGAAAATCGTTTCGTGAGTTCGCTTTCCGAAAGCTCGGCCAGCTCCTCCCGGGTGGCGGGGTCCGGATCGGCGTCGATCCACGCCGCGACCTGCGCCTGAAGGTCGGAGGTCACAGTGCGCCGACCAGGCGGTGCAGCAGCTCGCCCATTCGCTCCGCCGACGCCTTCCCGGCTTCGAGTACTTCTTTGTGATCGAGGTGCTCGCCGGTCATTCCGGCCGCAAGGTTGGTCACGAGCGACACGCCGAGGACACGGGCGCCGAGCGCACGTGCGGCAATGGTCTCGTGCACCGTCGACATACCGACCAGGTCTGCACCGAGCACCCGCAGCATCCTGATCTCGGCGGGAGTCTCGTAGTGCGGGCCGGGCAGGCCCGCGTAGACACCCTCCTCCAGGGTCGGATCGATCTCACGGGCCAGTTCACGCAGATCGGACGAGTAAGCATCGACGAGGTCGACGAACTCGGCGCCGATCAGTGGGGATCGCGCCGTCAAATTGAGGTGATCGGAGATCAGCACGGGCTGCCCGACGCTCATGCCCTCGCGGATTCCGCCCGCGGCGTTGGTGAGTACCACCGTGCCGACACCCGTCGCGATGGCCGAGCGAATCGGGTGGACGACCCGGCGAAGCTCGTGGCCCTCGTACGCGTGGGTGCGTCCCTGCAGCAGCAGGGTGTCGGTGTCGCCGACCTTCACGGATGTGATGGTGCCCGAATGCCCGGACGCCGACGGCGGGGCGAACCCGGGGAGGTCACTCATCGAGACCGTGGCGGTCGGTTCGCCGAATCGGTCTGCTGCGGCCTGCCACCCGGAGCCGAGCACGATCGCGACCGAATGCGACGTGACGCCGGTCGCGTCGGCGATGGCCTGCGCGGCGGTAGCGGCTGCACCGGTCGGGTCGATTGTCGGGTCTGCAGTGCTGGTGTTCGAGTCAGAAGTTCCCACGGTTGACCACCCTAGGAGATAGGTGTCCCACGGTTCTTGGACCATCGCATGTTACCGATGGGTAGGATCGCCGCATGCCATATCTCGAGCGCAACGGTGACGTCCACATTCTCTTCCTCGGCGACCAAGACGGTCCAGAGAACAACGAGAACCGCTTCCATCCCGACTGGATCGACCGTGTGCATGCCCTGCTCGACGAGGTGGAGGCCGTGGAGGGCCCGGCAGCATTGGTGACGACGGCGACCGGCAAGTTCTTCACCAACGGACTCGACACCGACTGGCTGTTCGCGAACCTCGACAAGATCACGTCCTATCTCGACCGAGTCCACACGCTCTACACGCGGCTGCTGACCTTCCCGATGACGACGATCGCCGCGGTGCAGGGCCATGCCTTCGGGGCAGGCGCCATGCTGGCCACCGCACACGATTTCCGGATCGTACGGGCCGACCGAGGGTTCTACTGCCTTCCGGAGGTGAACCTGAACATGCCTTTCACGGTCGGCATGTCGGCGCTGATCAACGGCCGGTTGCCGAAGCAGACCGCGGTCGAGGCCATGACGACAGGACGACGCTACGGAGGTGCCGACGCGGTCGCGGCAGGGATCGCCGACGCCGCCGTCGACGAGGATCAGGTGCTGGCCGCTGCGGTCGAGCGGGCAGTGGCGTCGACGAGCACGCGCGGGAAGAACCTGGCGGGGATCAAGGCAGGGATCCACGCCGACGTTCTCGCGGCGTTGAATATTCCGACGGGCGAGAGCAACTTCAGCTTCGGAAACCAGTAGTGACAGACTGGTGCGGTGATCGATGAGACCGACAGCGGTGTCCAACGCGCCGCACCAGAGCTGCTCGCGCTGTCGCATTCGATTCATTCCGAACCCGAACTCGCCTTCGAGGAGCATCGAAGCGTCGCCAAACTGACCGATCTGCTCGCCGGCCACCAATTCGAGATCGAACGCGGTGTGGCCGATCTCCCCACTGCGTTCACGGCGACGTTCGGCAGCGGTGATCTGGTGATCGGGATCTGCGCCGAGTACGACGCACTCCCGGAGATCGGCCATGCGTGCGGGCACAACATCATCGCCGCAGCCGCAGCGGGTGCAGCGGTGGCACTTGCCCCGCTCGCCGAGAGGCTCGGCATCACCGTGCGTCTCCTCGGCACGCCCGCCGAGGAGAGTGGCGGCGGCAAGGTTCTGATGCTCGAACGCGGGGTGTTCGACGGTGTCGGGGCAGCGCTGATGGTGCACCCAGGCCCCTTCGACATCGTCGGGGCGACGTCGTTGGCGCTGTCCGACGTCGCGGTGACGTACACCGGACGCGCAGCCCACGCGTCGGCTGCACCGGAGTGGGGAATCAACGCGGGAGACGCCGTCACCGTCGCGCAGGTCGCCGTCGGTCTTCTGCGGCAACACTTGTCGCCGGGGCAGCAACTGCACGGCATCGTCGGCGACGGCGGGCTGGCGCCCAACATCGTTCCCGGCCACGCCGAGCTTCTGTACTACCTGCGGGCGACGACGTCGGAATCGCTTGCGGCACTGACAAGCAAAGCTTTCGCCTGCTTCGAGGCGGGAGCCGTCGCCACGGGATGCACTCACGAGATCCGCACCGTGTCGCCGACCTACGAGGAACTGACCCCCGATCCGTGGTTGGTCGCGCAGTTCCGGCGCGAGACCGAAGCGATCGGACGTTCACCATTGGCACCTGAACTGGAAGGATTCCGCCCGCTGGGCAGCACCGACATGGGAAATGTGACAAATGTTCTGCCGGGGATCCACCCGGTCATCGGCTTGGATTCGGCAGGTGCGGTGACGCATCAACCGGAGTTCGCGGCAGCCTGCATCACCGAGTCGGCGGATACCGCGGTGTTGGACGGCGCGCGGTTGCTCGCGCGAACGGCCGTGCGCGCGGCACAGGACCCGGCTGTTCGCGATCGCCTGCTCGACGGTGTGGAAGCGCGGGCAAGCAGATGACGACGACGTCGACCGACGATCGGTTCGCCCTCGTCGACACATGGATCCTCGACCACACCGACGAGCTGTCGGAGTGGCGTCGTCACATTCACGCCAACCCCGAGCTCGCTCGCCAGGAGTTCGCCACCACCGCGTTCGTCGTCCAGAAGCTCGAAGCCGCCGGCCTGAGCCCGAAGCTTCTGCCGGGCGGAACCGGACTGACGTGCGACATCGGACCCAGCGGCCCTCGCGTCGCGCTGCGCGCGGACATGGATGCGCTGCCGCTGCAGGAATTCACGGGGGCGTCGTACAGCTCGACGGTGCCCGGCGTGTCCCACGCCTGCGGACACGACGCCCACACCACAGTTCTTCTCGGCACGGCCCTGGCGTTGGCGTCCCTGCCGGACCTGCCGTTCGGAGTCAGGTTGATCTTCCAGCCCGCCGAAGAGGTCATGCCCGGTGGTGCTCTCGACGTCGTCGCGGCAGGTGGTCTCGACGGTGTGTCCAAGATCTTCGCACTGCATTGTGATCCGAGGCTCGAGGTCGGCAAGGTGGGAGTGCGCGTCGGCGCCATCACGTCGGCGGCGGACACCGTCGAACTACGCCTGGACTCTCCTGGCGGTCATACGTCCCGACCGCACTTGACGGCAGATCTGGTGCACGCGCTCGGAACCGTCATCACAGGGCTGCCCGGGATGCTCAGCCGGAGGATCGACCCGCGGACGAGCACAGTGATGGTGTGGGGCGCGGTGGTCGCAGGTCAGGCACCGAACGCGATCCCTCAAACCGGCATGCTCACCGGAACCGTCCGTACCGGTGACCACGAGACCTGGGCGCTGCTCGAGCCTCTCGTGACGGAAATCGTGGCGGGCTTGCTCGCCCCGACAGGCGTCCGATTCGAACTGAACTACCGGCGCGGGGTTCCGCCCGTGGTCAACGGACCCGAGGTGACGCGAACGTTCGAGAACGCCATCCGCAGGCTCGGGCAGACGGCACTCGCGGACACGCCTCAGTCCGGCGGAGGCGAGGATTTCTCCTGGTACCTGGAGGACATTCCAGGTGCCATGGCCAGGCTGGGAGTGTGGTCCGGCTCCGGACCTCAGCTCGACATTCACCAGCCGACGTTCGATCTCGACGAGCGCGCCCTCGCGGTGGGCGTCAAGGTGCTGACCGGAATCGCCCTCGACCCCCACTGACGTGAGCTAGGGGGTGCCGGGGCCGACGTTCCGGCTGTTCCGAGTGCGGAGGTCTCGGACGTACTCGGCAGGCGCCCCGGCGATTTCCGCGGCCTCGGCCATGACACCGAGGTAGCGTGCCGACGGCAGACCACCCTCGTAGGCGTCGAGAACGTAGAGCCACGCGAGCACCGGCCCGTCCGCGGTGTCGACACGCAAGCGAACCTTGCGGTGGATGCCGAGCTCCGAACCCTCCCACCTGTCCAGGCTCTGCTCGTCCTCGTCGGACACGTCGTAGAGCACGACGAAGACCTTCTCGTCTGGGTCGGGTGCAACGGTGGCCAGCGCACCTTCCCAGCCGATATCGCCGCCCCCGAACGTCAGGCGCCACCCGTGCAACCATCCTGTTCCGGACAGCGGGGAGTGTGGGCAACGCTGCAACATCTGCTCCGGATGCATGTTCGATCCGTAGGCGGCATAGATTGGCACGTCGGCCAGCCTAAACCGTCGGCGCGCAGTCGGTCGCGGGCCGACCCCGGATCACGGCGTTCGTGCTGGTCGAGGCGAAGTGAAGTAATCCTTACCGCTGCATGACGCGCGTCACTGGAATAGCCTCGACGTCAGCAACGAGGCTCCCCCAATCTCCAGAAAGAGGATCAATGACGACGCGGATCGTGATCATCGGTGGCGGACCCGCTGGGTACGAGGCAGCACTGGTGGCGGCGCAGCACGGGGGAACGGTGACGCTCGTCGACGCGGACGGAATCGGCGGCGCGTGTGTCCTGTGGGATTGTGTGCCGTCGAAGACGTTCATCGCGTCGACCGGCATCAGAACGGAGATGCGGCGCGCGAGCGATCTCGGCATCGCCCTCGACCCGTCGCAGGCGGCGATCGCTCTGCCGCAGATTCACGAGCGTGTGAAGTCGCTCGCGCAGGCGCAGTCTGCGGACATCGCCGCCCGCGTGCGATCGGTGGGTGTCGAGCTCATCTCGGGTCGGGGCGAGCTGATCGACTCGAAAGTGGGAATGGCTGCGCATCAGATTCGCGCGACGCTCGCCGACGGGTCCGAGCGGATCCTCGACGCCGACGTCGTACTCATCTCGACGGGAGCGAGCCCGCGCATCCTGAAGGGCGCCGAGCCCGACGGTGAGCGCATTCTCAACTGGCGCCAGCTCTACGATCTCGACGCACTTCCCGAGCATCTGATCGTCGTCGGATCCGGTGTGACCGGTGCCGAGTTCGTGTCGGCGTACACGGAGATGGGCGTGAAGGTCACCGCCGTGTCCAGCCGCGATCGTGTGTTGCCGCACGAGGACGAGGATGCAGCCCTGGTACTCGAGGACGCGTTCAACGAGCGCGGCGTCACCCTCGTCAAGCATGCCCGCGCAGATTCGGTGGAGCGCACCGACAACGGTGTCGTCGTGAAACTGGCCGACGGGCGCACGGTCGAGGGATCGCACGCGCTGATGACGGTCGGTTCGGTCCCCAACACCTCCGGGCTGGGGCTGGAGAACGTGGGGATCGAGCTCGACAAGGGTGGTTACCTGCGCGTCGATCGCGTCTCTCGCACATCCGTTGCCGGTATCTACGCCGCAGGTGACTGCACCGGATTGCTGCCGCTGGCCTCGGTCGCGGCAATGCAGGGCCGCATCGCGATGTACCACGCTCTCGGGGAGGGCGTCACCCCGATCAAGCTGAAAACCGTTGCATCGGCGGTGTTCACGCGTCCGGAGATCGCGTCGGTGGGCGTCAGTCAGTCCTCGATCGACAAGGGTGAGGTGCCGGCCCGGACTGTCATGCTTCCCCTGGCGACCAACCCCCGGGCCAAGATGTCCGGCCTCAAGCGAGGTTTCGTCAAGATCTTCTGCCGCCCCGCGACGGGTGTGGTCATCGGCGGCGTCGTAGTCGCCCCGACAGCATCGGAACTGATCCTGCCGATCGCGATGGCCGTGCAGAACAACCTGTCCGTGGGTGATCTTGCCGCGACGTTCTCGGTGTACCCGTCGCTGACGGGATCGATCACCGAAGCTGCTCGTCAACTCATGCGGCACGACGACCTGGACTAGTTCTCGTCTCGAGATGTGAGATTCATATTTCATATCTTGAATTGTCATGACATAGTGGAGGAGCCGACCACCATACGGCTCCTTCACACCCCAGTCGATCCTCGGGTTCTTCACACACATCCGACACTGGGAGATGTCATGACTGCTACCTTTCCGGCCCTGGCCCATCGACTCGACTCCGTGCACAGTTCCGCCATACGTGATCTCCTCGCGCTCACCGCGCGAGGCGACGTGATCAGCATGGCGGGCGGACTTCCGGCCACGGAATTCGTTCCGTTGCAGAGGATTCGCGAGGCCGCGCACGACGTTCTAATTGAGACCGCGTCGGTTCAGTACGGCGAGACATCCGGCGTCCGCGACCTCCGAGGCATCGTTGCCGCCCGGGAATCGGACGCGATCGGGCGAAGGGTCGACGCCTCCGAGGTCGTCATCACACACGGTTCGCAACAGGCCCTGACCCTGGTCGCGCAAGCAGTGGTCGACCCGGGCTCAGTCGTCGTCGTGGACGAACCCGCTTATACCGGTGCGCTGCAGGTCTTCTCGATTGCCGGTGCCGACATTCGTGCGGTTCCGATCGACGACGACGGCATGGACGTCACCGCGCTGGAACTGTTGTTGGCAGACGGGCTTCGTCCTGCCCTCGTCCATACCGTCAGCAACTTCCACAATCCGCGCGGAGTGACGATGTCGTCCGATCGTCGACGCGCACTTGCCGAGCTGGCCGAACGATACGGTTTCTGGATTCTCGAGGACGACCCGTACGGGGAGATCTGGTTCGACTCGCAGCCCCCTGCACCGATCGCGTCGTACTCGGACCGCGTCATCAGACTGTCCAGTGCGTCGAAAATTCTTGCGCCTGCGCTGAGGGTGGGATGGATGATCGCGCCGAGACCCGTGTGCGACGCCGTCGAGTTGCTCAAGCAGGGCGCGGATCTGTGCGGATCGACGATGACGCAGCAGATGACGGCACGGTTGCTGGCCGACTCGCCGTGGCTGACTGCACACCTGGCCACGTTGAGGGCCGAGTACGGCAGCCGCGCATCCGCATTGCATCGTGCTCTCACCACCACGTTCGGTGACGCCATGTCGGTGTCGCCTGCGGACGGCGGCATGTTCGTGTGGGCGACGCTGAACGACGGTACCGACGCGACGGCTCTGCTTCCGCGCGCACTCGACCACGGCGTCGCGTTCGTCCCGGGTAGGGCTTTCGCCGACGACCCGGCGTACGAAAACGCCATGCGGTTGTGCTTCGCCAGCGCCGAACCCGACGTTCTACGCGAGGCCGTGCGCAGGTTGGCGTCGGCTCACGCGCTGTCGTAGGTACGCTCGACTGCTCGATTCCACCTGGCGTACATCTCGTCACGGACGGTGGGATCGAGGTCGGGTTCCCACGTCTTGTCGTCGGACCAGTTCGCACGTATGTCGTCTTCGCCGCTCCAGTAGTCGACGGCGAGTCCGGCAGCGTACGCGGCGCCGAGTGCGGTGGTTTCGTTGACGACGGGGCGCACCACGGGAACGCCGAGTATGTCGGACTGGAACTGCATCAGAAGTTCGTTGACGACCATCCCTCCGTCGACCTTGAGTGTGGTCAGTTCCACGTCGGAGTCGGCGCGCATCGCGTCGATCACTTCCCTGGTCTGAAACGCTGTGGCTTCCAATGCTGCTCGTGCGATGTGGCCCTTGTTGGCGAATCTGGTCAGTCCCGAGATCACGCCGCGGGCGTCGGGGCGCCAGCGCGGCGCGAACAGCCCGGAGAACGCGGGCACGAAGTAGACGCCGCCGTTGTCCTCGACGGTGCCCGCCAGGTCTTCGATGTCCTTCGCGTTCTTGATGATTCCGAGGTTGTCACGTAGCCACTGGACGAGCGAACCGGTGACGGCCACGGAACCCTCCAAGGCGTAGACGGTGTCCTTGTCTCCCAGTTTGTAACAGACGGTGGTGAGAAGTCCGTGCTCACTGCGGACGGGTGTGGTTCCGGTGTTGAGCAGCAGGAAGTTTCCGGTTCCGTAGGTGTTCTTCGCTTCACCGGGTTCGAGGCACGCCTGGCCGAACGTGGCGGCTTGCTGGTCGCCGAGGATGCCGGCGATCGGTACTCCGGCAAGCACTCCTTTCGGGCGTACCTCGCCGTAGATTTCCGAGGAGGTGCGGATCTCCGGGAGCATCGAGACGGGAATGTCGAAGTCTGCGCAGATGTCCTCGCGCCACTGCAACGTCTCGAGATCCATCAGCAACGTGCGTGAGGCGTTGGTGACGTCGGTGACGTGGATTCCGCCGTCGGTCCCTCCGGTCAGGTTCCACAGGACCCAGGAATCCATCGTGCCGAAGCACAACTCACCGGCCTCGGCGCGCTCACGTACGCCGTCGACGTTGTCCAGGATCCACCGAATCTTCGGACCGGCGAAGTACGTGGAGAGGGGAAGGCCGGTGATGTGCTGGTACCGGTCCGTTCCCATGTCGCCGGCCAGCCGGGTGCACAGTTCGTCCGTGCGGGTGTCCTGCCACACGATCGCGTTGTACACCGGCTTTCCTGTTGTCCGGTCCCACACCAGCGTCGTCTCACGCTGATTGGTGATGCCCACCGCGGCGATGTCCTCGGCCTTCACATCGGCGTTGCCGAGCGCAGCGCCGACCACCTCACGTACGTTGACCCAGATTTCCTCGGCGTCGTGTTCGACCCAGCCCGCCCGCGGAAAGATCTGCTCGTGTTCCTTCTGCGCGGAGCCCACAGGCTTCCCGTCGTGGCCGAAGATGATGCACCGGCTCGAGGTCGTTCCTTGATCGATCGATGCGATGAAGGTGTCCGAGGTCACGTCTCTCCTTACGTAGTGCACATGCACGGGGCGGGTACTCGCCTCGAACGGTAGCCTTGATTCGGCGCCGACAGACGGACAAACGAACCATCCACGTGGGGAGCGAGCTCTTGAGCAACCGATCGAACACCACCTTCCTTGGCCCGCAGGCACGTGAAGATGCATGGCAAGCGCTCGGTTCGGAACAGTTCGACGTGGTCGTGGTCGGCGGTGGCGTCGTCGGTGCCGGCGCTGCACTCGACGCCGCGACGCGAGGTCTGAAGGTGGCGCTCGTCGAAGCACGCGACTTCGCGTCCGGCACGTCGAGTCGATCGTCGAAGATGTTCCATGGTGGCCTTCGCTACTTGGAGCAGCTCGAGTTCGGCCTGGTGCGCGAGGCGCTGCACGAGCGTGAGCTGTCGCTGTCGACGCTGGCGCCGCACTTGGTGAAGCCTCTCGAATTCCTCTTTCCGCTGACCCATCGTGTGTGGGAACGACCGTACATCGCAGCCGGGATCTTCCTCTACGACACCATGGGCGGTGCCAAATCCGTTCCGGCGCAAAAGCATCTGACTCGCTCCGGTGCGTTACGGATGGCTCCGGGCATGAAGCGCAAGTCCTTGATCGGTGGGATTCGCTACTACGACACCGTCGTCGACGACGCACGGCACACCATGAGCGTCGCGCGCACCGCAGCTCACTACGGCGCCGTCGTGCGTACGTCCACCCAGGTCGTGGGCTTCCTGCGCGAAGCCGACCGAGTGTCCGGTGTGCGCGTGCGTGATTCGGAGAACGGTGCGACGACGGAGGTGCGTGGCCACGTCGTCATCAACGCCACCGGGGTGTGGACCGACGAGATCCAGGCGTTGTCCTCGCAACGAGGACGCTTCCGCGTGCGCGCGTCGAAGGGCGTGCACATCGTGGTTCCGCGCGACCGTATCGTCAGCGAGGCAGCGATCATTCTGCGCACGGAGAAGTCCGTGCTGTTCATCATTCCGTGGGGCGCACACTGGATCATCGGTACGACGGACACGGACTGGAAGCTCGACCTGGCGCACCCGGCAGCAACCAAAGCGGACATCGACTACATCCTCGGCGAGGTCAACTCGGTGCTGGTCACTCCGTTGACGCACGAGGACATCGACGGTGTCTACGCCGGTCTTCGTCCGCTGCTGGCAGGGGAGAGCGACGAGACCTCGAAGCTGTCCCGTGAGCATGCGGTCGCGCGCGTCGCGCCCGGGCTCGTCGCGATCGCTGGCGGAAAATACACGACGTATCGCGTCATGGCGGAGGACGCCGTGGACCTCGCCGCCGACGACATCCCGGCGCGGGTCGCGTCGTCGATCACCGAGAAGGTGCCTCTGGTCGGCGCCGACGGATACTTCGCTCTCGTCAACCAGACCCATCACCTCGCGGAGATGTACGGACTCCATCCGTACCGGGTGACGCATCTGCTGGACCGCTACGGCTCCTTGATCGACGAGGTGCTCGAACTGGCCAAGGACAAGCCGGAACTGCTGCAGCCGATCACCGATGCGCCCAGTTACCTCCAGGTCGAGGCCGTGTACGCGGCGGCAGCGGAGGGGGCACTTCATCTCGAGGACATCCTGTCGCGGCGAACGCGTATCTCCATCGAGTACTCGCACCGCGGCGTCAACTGCGCAGGTCAGGTCGCCGCACTCGTCGCACCTATCCTCGGTTGGGACGACGCAACCGTGGACCGTGAGGTGGAGACCTACACCGCTCGCGTCGAAGCCGAGGTCAAGTCTCAGATGCAGCCCGACGACGAATCGGCCGACGCCCTGCGCGTCGTAGCTCCGGAGGCGCGCCAGGAAATTCTGGAGCCGGTACAGCCGCTGACGAAGTGACCCAAGACCACTCCGCGGTCACGTTGGCGACATACCAAGCCGCAGCCAGGGTCTACCAAGAGCGGACGAATCGCGACAGACCCGAAATCATCGACCTGGTACAGAAGATGATCGACGTGATCGGTTTCGGGCACGTGCTCGAGGTGGGCAGCGGACCGGGATGGGATGCGTCGCTGATGGAGTCGATGGGCGTCCAAGTCGACAGGACCGACGGCGCCCAGGCTTTCGTCGACATGATGCGAAGCCAAGGCGTGTCGGCCAAAAAGCTCAATGTAGTGGTCGACGACCTCGACGGAGTGTTCGACGCAGTGTTCGCCAATGCTGTTCTGCTTCATCTCAGCCGCACTGAGCTGGGTTTTGTGATGGAACGATTACGCGCAGCCGTCCGGCCGGGTGGAGCGCTGGCCTTCACGGTGAAGGAAGGCGACGGTGATGGTTGGAGCACAGCGAAGCTCGGGTTGCCCCGACACTTCACATATTGGCGCGAGTCATCCCTTCGGAAGGTCTTGAACGAGTCAGGATGGACTGTCGTGTCCCTCGATCACATCGGCGAAGGCGATGAACAGCCGTGGCTGTTCGTGTTGGCTCGAAACTGACCGAGTTCGAGCGTCCTCACCAGACGCCCGCTGGTGTTTCCGCGGGTGTGCCGCGGCGCTGGTCCGGGGTCTGAACGAGGCTCCGGGGCGCACGGGATGCCACGGCTCCGGATACCGCCATCACTGCCACAGTGAGAATTGCCAAGAAGATCATGACTCGATGGTGAGAGTCGAACCTGTGGATCAGCTGGGACGAGGCTGGCAATACGGGCACGAATAGATCTGGCGCTCCTCGAGCGGATTGTCTCCCAACAACCCGAATTCGACGGTGGTGCTGCATCGTCTGCACGGCTTGTTCTCTCGTCCGTACACCCAGAAGTGGCGCCCCGCTCGGCGGTCACCGGTGGTGACCCGTTGGTTGCGGTCCTTGTTGGCCATGATGGTGCGGAAGGAGAGGTCGACGAATTTGGCGATGCTGCCTGCGTCCTTCACTGGTGTGCGCGGATCGACGCCGCGAAGAAAACAGATTTCGTTGCGGTAGACGTTGCCGAGCCCGGCCAGGTTGCGTTGGTCGAGGAGAGCGAGCCCGATGGGGCGTTCGGGATCCGATTCCAGGTTCCGTACGGCCAGCGCAGCGTCCCAATCCGGTCCGAGGAGATCCGGCCCGAGGTACCCGACGGCGTCGTTCGCGTCTTCGACGATATCGAGCACACCCAGTTCGAAGCCGACGGCCTGTGATCGATCGGTGGTCAGGATGATGCGAGCTTGAAACGCCGGACGACGCCACCGCTGGCCCGATTCGTAGACCTGCCAGGTTCCCTCCATCTTGAGGTGACTGTGGATCCAATGGTCGTCGACCCCGATCAGCAGGTGCTTACCTCGTGACTGCACCGAGTGCACAGTCTGTCCGGTGAAATCGACTGTGGCGTAGCGCGGAACACGGATGTCGCAACCGGTGAGTTCCTTGCCTTCCAGTGCAGCGCGCAATCTGTTGGCCGACCGGTAGACGGTATCGCCTTCGGGCACGTCAGTTCCTCAGCCGTAGGCCACGAGGTGTGGCGGAAAAACCTGCTTCGGTCAGCATTCGGGAGAAGCCGGTGCCATGGATATCCTGCCCGTCGACACGTTCGACGAGCAATTTGTCCACCCCGCCGCGTTTGACGACCCCGGCGAGCGCACCCGCGGCGGCTGCTGTCACCGCATCGTCGTCGGAGAAAGTGAGAACGGTTTTGCCACCGCGCTCGACGTACAACGCTAGCTCGCCCTCGTGCAGAACGACCAGCGCACCTGCTTTGCGACCAGGGCGATGGCCCGGTCCATCTTCTCCTGTGTCCCGTTTGGGCCATGTCAGGGCCGCGCCGTACGGGTTGGCAGGGTCGCAGGCGGCGAGCACCAGCGCGCCTGTCTTTTCTCGCTCCTCGTAACTGCGCAGTCGGTCCACCACCTCGGACGTCGAGAACTGAGCACCACCGAGGGTGTCCACGAAGTAACCGCGCCTGCTACGGCCGGAGTCCTCGAACGTGGTCAGCACCTTGTACATCGTCGCGAATCCCCCGGGCACACCTTCGTTCATGACCGCACCTCGAGTGACGACGCCGTATCGCTCGAGCAGAACGTCCGCGGTGGCGTGCGCTCGAACGGTCGCATCGGGTTCGATTTCGGGGATGCGGGACCACCGGCCGCCCGCAGTGGGCGGACCGGTGCGGGTCGGTAACGACGGCCGCTCGAACCGTCGGTACGACCGCAACCGTGGGGTCCTCCGTGGGGAGCGATGGCTCGGGGCTGCTCGTGTCGTCGAGTTGAGCAGTGCCCGCAGCGGCGCGAACGTGTCGTTACCGATTCGACCCGCCCACACCAACTCCCAGAGCGCCGCGTGCAGACTGTCGTCGTCCGTGCTTCCGACGGTGTCGGAGAGTTGCCGGAAGAAGTACGCGCCACCGGCCGCGACGGCGTCGAGAACCGAGATCTGCAGTTCGGAAAGATCCGATTCCGCAGGAGGGGCCAAGGTGAGGGGAGCGGTGTCCGCCATGTGCAGGCACACCCATCCGTCCTTGGACGTGATCGACCCGTGGCCGGACCACAGAACCTCACCGGTCGAGGTCAATTCGTCGAGCATCGCGGGTGAATAGTCCCGAACACGGGACGACAGGACCAGCGACTCCCACGCCGACGCGGGAATGGGTACTCCGGCCAACTGTTCGACGACCGTCGCGACACCGTCTATGCCGGACAGCTGCCTGCTCTGCACGTGTTGCCAGGCGGGCAGGAAACGTCCGAGCGTGGCGGTGGCGACGGGTTCGACTTCCTGCCGGGCCGCGGCGAGGGATCGCCGACGCAAGCGACGCAGGACCTCGGCGTCGCACCACTCCGACCCTGATCTGTCCGGACGGAACTCACCTTCGATGATCCGCTTGTCGGCGGCGAGGCCCGCCAGAGATGCTCGAGCGACAGCGATTCCAAGGCCGAACCTCTCGGCGAGGTCGTCGACGGAGAACGGGCCGTGGGTGCGCGCATACCGGCTGACCAGGTCGGTCAGGGGGTCGTCGACCGGTTCGATGAACGCTGCGGGCGTCCCGATGGGAAGGGGCACACCGAGTGCATCGCGCAGCCTGCTGGCGTCCTCGATAGCCACCCACCAGGACGTGCCGGCGAACGTGACCTCCATGGCGCGCTTGGCGGAGACCAACTCCGCCAACCACATCGGCGATTCCTCGCCGTCCGTTCGGGCAGCCACCTCGTCGGTGGTCAGCGGCCCGAGCATCCTGACGAGGTCTGCGACACCCTCGATGTCCTTGGCATGACGGTCCTCGGCGAGGCGCTGCAGCTCCAGTTCCGTCGTCTCGATGACGGCCTGATCCAGAAGCTCACGCAGCTCGACACGTCCGAGCAGTTCCGCGAGCAGCGTCGAGTCGAGCGACAGAGCTTGGGCACGGCGTTCCGCGAGGGGGCTGTCGCCCTCGTACATGAACGCGCCGACGTAGTTGAACAGCAACGAGTTCGCGAACGGTGACGGGGTAGGGGTCTCGATCTCGACGATGCGAATCTGGCGCCGGCCGATCTGCGCGAGGATGTCCTCGAGCGCAGGCAGGTCGTAGACGTCCTGCAGGCACTCACGGACCGTCTCGAGCAGAATGGGGAACGTCGGGTACTTCCGCGCTACATCGAGCAGTTGCGCCGACCGTTGCCGTTGCTGCCACAGCGGTGCGCGTTTGCCGGGATTACGGCGCGGGAGCAACAGTGCACGAGCGGCGCATTCGCGGAAGCGTGATGCGAAGAGCGCCGATCCACCGACCTGCTCGGTGACGACGTCGGCGATCTCGTCTTTCTCGAACACGAACAGATCCGCGCCGGGCGGCGTGTCCTCGGTATCGGGGAGCCGGACGATGATGCCGTCGTCGGACGCAGTGGGTGCCGCGTCGATTCCGTATCTCTCGATCAGCCGTGCTCCGATCGCCAGCGCCCACGGTGCGTGCACTTGCTGCCCGTAGGTCGAGTGCAGCACCAGACGCCAGTCTCCGAGCTCGTCCCGGAACCGCTCCACGATCATCGTTCGGTCGGTGGGCAACTGACCGGTCGCTTCCTTCTGATCGTCCAGCAATGCAACGAGATTGGTCACGGCGTTGGGGTCGAGGCCGTCACCGGCGAGACGCTGTTCGAGATTTTCTCGCTCGGACGTACTACGCAGGAACTCGCCCAGGGCGCGGCCCAGCTCGGCGGGACGCCCGAGTCCGTCGCCGTGCCAGAACGGCAGTCGTCCGGGTTGACCGTACGCAGGGCTGACGAGTACCCGATCATGTGTGATCTCTTCTATCCGCCAACTGGTCGCGCCGAGCGCGAACACGTCCCCGACGCGAGACTCGTACACCATCTCTTCGTCGAGTTCGCCGACACGCGAGGCTTTTTCACCCACCATGTACACCGTGAACAACCCACGGTCCGGGATGGAGCCACCGGAAGTGACCGCGAGGCGTTGTGCACCCGGCCTGCCCGTCAGCGTGTTCGCGTCACGGTCCCACACGAGGCGAGGGCGAAGTTCGGCGAACTCGTCCGACGGGTACCGACCGGACAACAGGTCGAGGGTCGACTCGTACGCAGACCTGGGCAGTGTTGCGAAGCTCCCGGTCCGACGCACCGCGTCGTACCAGTCGTGAGCATCGATGGGCTCGAGCGCGCACGCTGCCACCGTCTGCTGGGCCAGAATGTCCAGCGGATTCGCAGGAACGAACAAAGCCTCGATCTTGCCCGTCGTCATCCGCTCGACCGTCACCGCGCAATGAATCAAGTCGGTTCGGTGCTTGGGGAACAGCACTCCCTTGGAGATCTCACCTACCTGGTGGCCTGCACGCCCCACGCGCTGCAGACCGCTCGCGACCGAGGGCGGTGCTTCGACCTGGATGACCAGATCGACCGCGCCCATGTCGATTCCGAGCTCGAGGCTGCTGGTCGCCACGACGCATCGCAGGCGTCCGGTCTTCAGATCGTCCTCGATGAGGGCGCGCTGATCCTTGCTCACGCTGCCGTGATGTGCGCGCGCCAGCAGTGGTTCGGCACCGTGGCCCACGTCGCTGGAGCTACCGATGAGCGACGCGGGGCCGTGGGCGGTGTCGACCCCGTCGCCGAGACGTTCGGCATAGATCTCGTTGAGACGAGCGGTGAGACGCTCGGCCAGGCGTCGGGAATTGGCGAACACGATGCACGACTTGTGGTCGAGAACCAAGTCCACGACCTTCTCCTCGACGTGCGGCCAGATCGATCCGTGCTGCGGCGCAGCCGAGGCATCACCTTCCGCTGTCTCCACGACACCCAGTTCCGTCATGTCCTCGACCGGGACCTGAACCGTGAGATCGAACGTCTTCGGTGACGGGGGAGCAACGATCTCGATGGGGGCTGCGCCGGTGAGGAACCGTCCCACCTCCTCGTGGGGTCGCACCGTCGCCGACAGCCCGATCCGTTGCGCGGGTGTGCCGAGCAGCAGATCCAGGCGCTCCAGGGACAGTGCGAGGTGCGAGCCACGTTTGCTGCCGGCCACCGCATGGACCTCGTCGACGATGACCGTCTCGACCGAGTCGAGCGATTCCCTGGCCGCGGAGGTGAGCATCAGGAACAAAGACTCCGGGGTCGTGATCAAGATGTCCGGGGGAGTCTTCAGCATGGCCCGACGATCTGCCTGACTGGTGTCGCCGGAGCGGACTCCGACCGAGATGTCCGGTGGTTCGAGGCCGAGTCGTTTGGCCGTCTGCGTCACCCCGACGAGTGGTGCGCGGAGGTTTCTCTCGACGTCGACCGCCAACGCTTTGAGCGGCGAGATGTACAGAACTGTCGTCTTCCGCTCCGCGGGCACCTCACGGACCGTGAGTCGATCGATGGACCAGAGGAACGCGGACAGGGTCTTACCCGAACCGGTGGGAGCGACGACCAGAGTGTGCCGACCACTGGAAATGGCCTCCCATGCACCAGCCTGTGCCGACGTGGGGGCGTCGAATGCGCCGGTGAACCACTCCTGAGTGGCGGGAGAGAACTTGGCCAGCGCCGGGTCCACCTGCTGCGCGTTAGTTTTCTTGCCGGCCATCCCACCATGATGCCCCGAGGTACCGACAAACAATCACAGGTGTAGGACCGTCGTCTCGTGGGTACGGGATACCGATGACCGACGACCAAGAGATCATGCAGAAGATTTCCGCAAAGCTCGACGCTCGTCTCGGTGAGAAGACGAACGGCCTGCAGAACGAAGTCCCGCCGGGTTCCAGCATTCAACGCGACGACGAGGACGGTGAGCGGGGCCCACTCGGCCGTGATTACCACCTGGCCAGCAAGTACGCGCAGGCCTTCGCGATCGGCGAGCCCCAACTGGTGGACCGCGACGAATTCGATCGGCTCGTCGCCGAGTACGGCTGACCGCTCACTCGGGCCACGTCGGCCACCACACAGCGTTCTCACAACTACACAGCGTTCTCCCAACCACACAGCGTCCTCACAACACCGCCGTGTGTTCACAACCGTCATGACGGTTGTGAACACACGGCGGTGTTGTGTCCACGTGCGGCCACCCTCGCCGTCAGGTCACGATACGAGACCGATTCCCCCGTTACGGCACGATTGCCTTTAGTATTCGTTGGACCGACTCGGGGAGTGGAGTTCTTCAATTGTTGACCGTGTTCATCGTGTGTTTCGTCGTGGGCGTCGTCGGACTGGTCGGAACGTTCACCGTCGGCGAGTACTCGGATCTCGGTGACAGTCACGGCGACGGTGTGCCGTTCCTGTCGCTGACGACGATCGCGACGGCGCTGTTCGGTTTCGGCGCGGCAGGATGGATTTCGGCGCTCACCGAACTACCCGATCCGATTGCAGCTCTCGTCGGCATCGCGGTGGCGGCGGGTCTCGTGATCGTGACGCGAGGGCTGTTCGTTCCGTACATGATTCGGCAGCAGGACAATTCGCACATCGGGCGAGCGTCGTACATCGGGCTGCTCGGCACCGTCACGCTGGACGTCACGGCGGACGGATGGGGCGAGGTGTCGTTCGCGGACGGTGAAGGCAATCGCGTCGGCGCACGGGCTGTCAGTTCGGGCAAGGTAGCACTTCTGCGAGGTGTCACCGTCTACATCGCCGATGTGGACGACACCTATCTCCACGTCGTGGCCGTCGACGACGTCGTGGACGGTCGATGATCGGAAAGACCTGCACGGTGGGGGCTTTCGACTACAAAGAGTTCGTGAGGGGAACTGATACATGCTGACAACAATCGTGATCGCGGCGATCGTCGCGCTGATCGTCTTCGTCGTGCTGCCGACGGTGTACGTCAAGAACTACATCAAGGTTCCGCCCAACGAGGTCGCGGTGTTCACCGGTCGAGGCAAGCCCAAGGTGGTGCGCGGTGGTGCCCGCTTCAAGGTGCCGGGCATCGAACGCGTGGACATCATGTCCCTGGAACCGTTCAACATCAGCATCAACCTGCAGAACGCACTGTCCAACGACGGTGTCCCGGTCAACGTGGAAGCAGTGGGCCTGGTGCGTATCGGCTCGGCCGACGAAGCGGTTCAGACTGCGGTGCAACGCTTCCTGACGTCCGACCTGACGGAACTGCAGCGTCAGATCAACGACATTCTCGCCGGTAGCTTGCGAGGTATCACCGCGACGATGACCGTCGAGGATCTGAACTCCAACCGTGACACGTTGGCGCGCAGTGTCATCGACGAGGCCGGGAACGATCTCGCGCGCATCGGCATGGAAGTCGACGTCATCAAGATCGCCGGGATTTCCGACAAGAACGGCTATCTCGAATCTCTCGGACAGCGTCGTATCGCCGAGGTCAAGCGTGACGCAGCGGTCGGAACTGCGGATGCCGAGCGCGACGCCCAGATTCGTTCGGCCAAGGCACGTCAGGAAGGTTCGGTGGCGCAGGCCGAAGCCGACACGGCCATCGCGACCGCGAATCAGCGTCGTGACGTCGAGTTGGCACGCCTCCGTGCGCAGACCGAAGCGGAGAACGCCGAGGCGGACCAGGCTGGCCCGCTCGCGCAGGCCACCGCGGCGAAAGCAGTCGGCATTGCGCGGGAACAGGCCGAAGCCGCACGGGTCGAGGCACGTACCGAGGTGGAACGGCGTCGCTCGCAGCAGTCGGAAGCGGCACTGCAGGCGGACGTCATCGCGCCCGCCGAAGCCGAACGTCAGGCCGCGATCGCGAGGGCCGAAGGTGAGCGTCGAGCTGCAATTCTGCGTGCGGAAGCACAAGCCGAATCGGCGCGTCAGTCAGGAGCGGCACAAGCGGATTCGCGCAAACTCGTCGCAGATGCCGTGCGGTCCGAGCAGCAGGCAGACGCCGACGGTCTGCGGGCGAAACTGGAAGCAGAGGCAGAAGGCCGCAAGGTGGCGGCGGATGCATTGCGCGCCGAGCAGCAAGCAGAGGCCGACGGTCTGCGGGCCAAGCTGGAAGCGGAAGCGGCTGGTAAGCGTCAGATCGCCGAGGCGCTCAATTCCTACACGCCGCAAGCAGCCCGGTTGCTCACGCTCCCGGACGTGCTGGCTGCGCTCGTCGAGGCGACGGCGGCAGCAGCGAAGCCGGTGGGCGACATCGACCGCATCTCGATCATCGGCGGCGCCGACGGCGCGAAGGGATCCATCGGTTCAGTGCTCGGCATCAGCCCGCAGGTCATCGCAGGCGTGATCGAGACGCTGGAAAGTTCGGGCGTGAACGTCACCGGTCTGCTCAACAACCTCGACGGCAAGAACAATTCGGCAGGAAGCGACGACCTGGACGAGGACAAGGCCACCTCGAACGGGGTGGCGCACTCCGAACCGATCAGCTGACACGACGAAGGGCCCCACGGACTTCACTGCCGTGGGGCCCTTCGCGTGGTGACTCGGTGCAGCTGCAGCGGCTCAGGGCCTGCCGGTGAAGTAGTCGAACGCGGCCGACTGCAGCGGGTAACCTCCGGTGTTGATCAGGCCGATCACTCCACCTGCGGCGGCGCCGACGAGGACACCGGGGATGCACCCGACGAACACGCCGACGACGCAGCCGATGACAAGTCCGATGCCGGCACCGATGGCGGCGCTGACCCCGGCGCCGAACGATGCCTTGTTCAGTTCGTCGAGAAAGCGTGCCTGCGAGTTGACGTCGGTGACGGGCAGGACCGACCGAGCCACCGGGGTGGCGAGCGCTGGATCCGTTGCGGGCGTGAGCGTCAATTCGCGGTCGTCGACTCCGATGAGAGGCGCGATGGAGAACTCCTGTTCACCGACCCGGTAGGCGAGCGGGATCGTCGCGACGGACGTGCCGGCGGCGTCGAGGACCTCGACGGTCTCCGATGTCGCGTCGAGTCGGAAGGATCCGGTGTCGAGGATCGTCGTCACGGCCTTGCCGTCCTCGGTGGTGGTGGTGCTGTAGGCGATGCCCTGATCGGTGCCCGTCACCAGTGGTGCAGGCTCCGCATGCGCAGTGCCCGTGGCGACCGCCAGCGCAGAGACGGCGATGACAGCTGTCACCGTTGTTCGTGCAAGTCGAGCGAACTTCATGAGACTCCCCGTGGTCCGAAGTGAACGATCCCCCTGAGGTCGACGACGGCGTCGGCCCGGATCGACGTGAGTACCCTAGCGGAATACGGGCGTTTCCGGCAGTGAGGATGTTCAGCGGAGGAACGGCGGTGCAGCAGTGGTGGAACGGAAGAAACCAGGGGTGACGTTCGAGTCCTTCGTGGACCGACAGATCCGCGAGGCGCAGGAGCGCGGCGAGTTCGAGAATCTCGAGGGGGCGGGTAAACCGTTGCCCAGTTCGGCTCACGACGATCTGTGGTGGGTGAAAGGGTTTCTGAAGCGGGAGAACCTGTCGACGGACGCATTGCTGCCCGAGTCTCTGCAGTTGCGCAAGGAGATCGAGAAACTTCCGACCACGTTGATCGAGCTGCGTGAGGAGTCGTCGGTTCGAGAAGCGTTGCAGGACCTCAATGCGCGTGTCGTGGCGTGGATCCGTATGCCATCGCCGCCGCTGGTGCCGATCGGCCCGGTCGACGTCGAGGACTGGGTGACGCAGTGGAAGCGCAACCGGGCCGCGGCGGATGCCGAGGCACGCGAGGCATTGTCGTCGCGGACGGCGAGCGGCCCCGGCAGATCTACCGTACCGAGGAGTGGGCGCGTGAGCTGGTGGGTTCGGCTGCTCCACCGACGAGATCGATGACCTCGTCGACGGATGTCGCGGTGGTTGTTCGGGTCTTGGTACGCCCGCGGAGGTCGTGGGCGCGTACACGACGGGGAAGTAGTCCGTCGGCGGGATTGACGGGGTGGTGCCGCCGGAGTCTGCGCAACGTCTGCTTCGGTGCGGGCGTGTGATCTCCGATGTCGACGACGGTGACGGTCGATCCGAAGTTCAGTCGCGCGTAGTCGGCTGCGTTGGCGACGGCGTCGTCGAATTCCGCGGCAGTGACGCGTCCTCGCGGCCCCGTGCTGAGCCCGTGACCTGGTAGGTCGAGCAGGACGGTGGTGATGCCGGCGTGGGCGAGTTCCTGGGCGACAGGTGTCAGATAGCGGGCATGCAGTCCAGGGCGCACGGGCACGACAACCGTCGGTCCCTGTGCCGAGCCTCGGTGCAGTTCGATGTGAAGCCGACCCGAGGTCGTTGTGATCGACACGTGCTCACCGCCGACGGTGCCGACGAACCTCGATGCCGGTTCCAGTGCTGCCTCGCAGGCGTTCTGGCTGGTCAGGGCGTGCTCGGCGCCCAGAATCGGCTTGCCCTGCAACAGGACCATGACGGCGGCGCACTCGCGTGAGGTGAGAGTGGGTGTCCAGCCAGTCTTCTCGCTCAGCGCAGTGGAGTCCACGACGGGCTCGCCCGCAGTGACCCACTGACCAGAGAACGGGGTGAGTCCGAGTCGGAATGCGAGATTCGCAGCCGCCACGGCAGGTTTCTCGGGCACGTCGAACAGGATCTGGCCCTGCATACGCGCAAGTTCGCGGACCGGCGTCCAGTCGCGTGGGCCCACGTTGTAGGGGCCGATCAGGTCCTGCTTGGCGGCGCGGTGGAAGGCGTCGGCCAGGTCGTTCTGGTGCAGGAACTGGTAGCTGGCCCGGTCCGCCTGTGGGAATGCACCGACCCGGCCGGTGAACTGATCGATGCCGTCGTTGGCGAAGTCGGGACCGATGATGTACGTCGGTCGCAACATGGATACAGCCATCTCGCCGGGGTGGCGGCGGAGCCACCACTCCGCGTAGTGCTCCACCTCTGCTTTGTCGTGGAAGTAATACCTGTCGGGATCGCCGGCGGGGTAGTGACTTTCGTCGAGGGGCTTGTCGTGAATGTCCGCACCGTACGCATTGATGCTCGAGGTGATCACGAGCCTGCCCACCCCTGCGGCGTACGCGGAATCGAGAACGTTCCGTGAGCCACGTTGGTTGATGTCGTGTGTCTCGGTCTTGTCGCGTAATTCTTCGACGACGAAGGCCAGATGGATGACGACGTCGCAGCCTCGAAAAACTTCTTCGAGTCGGGGTGACCGTATGTCGGCACGTACCGATTCGAGTTTGGAATGCTGCATTCGGAGCGGACGCCGGGCGATCCCGACCACGGAGTCGACGTCGTCGTCGGCGAGCAGGGAAGGCAGGATCGCTGCGGCGAAATCGCTCGTTGCGCCCGTGACGGCGATGCGAAGGGTCACGAGGGCAACTCCGCGACCGTCTCCGCGATGGTGGCGATGGCGGTTCGGATCTGTTCGTCGGTGTGGGAGGCCATCACGCAGAGTCGGAGCAGCGCACCGTTGCGGGGGACCGCCGGATGTAGGGCCGCCGAGGTGAAGACACCCTTGTCGAACAGTTGACGCCACAGATTCATTGCGGTGAGGTCGTCCCCGATGTGCAGCGAGACGATCGGTGACGCGGTGTCTCCTCCCGGTATCGGGGACCTGGCGCCGACGTCGAGTCCTTCGGCAGCGAGTCCACTGCGCAAGGATTCGGCGTGTTCCAACACCCGACGCGCTCGCTGACGGCCTTCCTCGCTCCTGATGAGCTTGATCGACGCGAGGGACGCGCCGACTGCGGCGGGCACGCCCGATGTCGTGAACAGGAATGCTCTCGCATGTATTCGAAGACTGTCGAGGAGGTCGTGGGATCCTGCGATGAAGCCCCCGGTGGAGCTGGGGCTCTTGGACAGAGACGCCATTCTGATGTCGGTGTCGCCTGCCGTGCCGAACAATTCCGCCGCGCCGGTGAGGCTTTCGCCGTAGATGCCGAGGCTGTGGGCCTCGTCGACCATCAGCGCAGCACCGTACTTCGTGCACAGTGCTGTCACCTGGTCCAGAGGCGCCAGGTCACCTTCCATCGAGTACAGGCCGTCGACGATGACCAGGACGGCACCGTCGCCGACGACAGGCCCCTGCAATTGGAGTTCGAGGTCGGCCATGTCGTTGTGAGCGAATTTGCGAATGGTTGCTCCGGACAGTTGACTTCCGTCGCGGATGGACGCATGTGCGGCAGAGTCGACCACGATCACGTCGCCCTTACCCACGACGGCGGCGATCGTTCCGAGGTTCGTCTGGTAACCGGTGGTGAACACCATCGCGTCCTCGGTGCCGTGCCATTCCTTGATCTCGTTCTCGAGCTCCAGGTGAATGTCCATGGTGCCGTTGAGCAGTCGACTGCCGGTGATGGCGGAGCCGAAGGTGTCGAGTGCGTCCTGCGCGCCCTGCGTGATGTCCGGGTGGTCGGCGAGCCCCAGGTAATTGTTGGAGCCCAGCATGATCTTGTCCTTGCCTTCCACCTGGACGATGGGTGCGGTGGCGGACTCCATGACGCGGAAGTACGGGCTCACGTCGGATTCGCGCACGGCGCGAAGGAGGTCGACTCGGTCGTCGCCGTCGAGTCGTTTGATCAATCGGTTGACGGTCATCGCTGCAGGTTCTCCTGACACAGGGTGGGTTTGGAGTCGGTCGTCGAACGATGGTCGCGAATTGTGATTCGGCTCCATGGGATGGGCAGGATTGGTTCGAATCAAACAAATTTTCATTACTCCAGGTGGGAGGCCATAACAAACTCGTCGCCCAGTTTCGAAAAGGAGGGAAGTTTACCTACTCTTGGATGTTTTGCCTGGTAGAACGGTGGGTAGTGAGCACGAGGTTGCGAATTCGATTCACCTTTGTCTGCCATGCGAATTTCAAATTGTTAGGGAGAGTCATGACTGCATTGATGGTTCGAGAACGCGAAATTCTGGAACAATACATTCCGGGTTTACTGGATTATCTGGACCGCACGCCACTGAAAGACCTCGAAAGCAGGGACGGCGAAGCAATCGCCAAATTCAAGGAGTTCGGCGGCACCTCGCTCATCGTTCCCACGGAGCTGGGCGGTAGCGGCGCCTCCGCGCTCGACGCCGTGCGCGCACAGCGGGCGATCGGATCGAGATCGCCGTCGCTCGGAGCGGCGACGACCATGCACCATCTGTCGATCGCGTCGCTCAACGAGTTCGCCACGGGAGCCAGCGAAGAAGATCGTGCGCTGATGAAATCGCTCATCGAGCAGAAGGCCGTGATCGCGTCGGGGTTCTCGGAAGGCACCCCGGGGGGCAGCGTCTTCATTCCCACGATGAAGGCGAAGCGTGTCGGCGACGTGTACGTGATCAACGGAAGCAAGAAGCCCTGCAGCCTGTCCGGTTCGATGGATCTGTTGACGGCCAGCGTCGAGGTCGAAGGTGTCGGCGCGAAGGACGGCGAACGCGCAGTTGCCTTGATCCCCGCGTCGCTCGACGGAGTGTCCGTCACGAAGTTCTGGGAGACACCGTTCCTCGAAGGCTCGCAGAGCGACGAGGTCGTTCTCCGCGATGTCGAGGTACCGGCGGACCTGGTGCTACTCAACAGCGACGACGACCCGGACGGCGTCCACGAGATGACCGGGTACCTGTGGTTCGGAATGTTGATCAGCGCCAACTACCTCGGCGCTGCGACGATGCTGCTGGAGAAGATGCTTGCGCAGGACAAAGGTGACTACGAGGGTTACACCCGAGCTGCGGCGGAGATCGAGAACAGCATCGCGGCTATCGAGAGCGTGGCACGTGCCGTCGACGACGGTGAACGGGGCCAGGACATCTCCGCGCGACTGCTGTTCTGCCGCATAGCTATTCGAGATGCGCTGGTTCGGGCGAGTTCGACAGCGATGGAATCCCTCGGCGGAATCGGATTCATCACCTCGCCCGACATCGGGTACCTCGCAGCTGCGTTGCAGGCCTACGCGTTTCACCCGCCGTCCAGGCGGTCCATCTCCGAGACCCTCGCGAAGTACCACGGTGGTGACGAGTTCGCGTTCGTCAAGTAGTCCCGGAGTGATCGAGTCGAGGAGGGTCGCGGACGATCAGTCGCGGCCTTCTTCCTCGTCCAGTCGATCCTGGCCTCGGTTGCGGAAGAATTTGAACCCGGGTATGCCGATCACTGCGCGACGGACATCCTTTGTCACGCCGAGCAATTCGTGGATCTCCGGTGCGACGGAATCGAGGGTTGCCAGGATGGGTATGACCGCTTCCATGTGCTCGACGAGTCCGGGGAGTTGGTCGACCATGGCGATGGCCGCATCGACCTCGTTCTCGTCGAGGTGGTCGACGAATTTCTTCGCGAACGGCGCGGAGCGCTGCGCTATCGGGTCGAACAGTTCGACCAGCTGCAGTGCGGTCACCGACGCCTTGGATGCGGAATCGACCACACCTTCCGCCGAGCGGGTGGTCGTCGCAGCCTCGGCGACGACGAGCTCGGCAGCGTCGACGACGGCGTCGATTCGGGCCATCAGCGCTGTCACCTCGTCGAGAAGCGCCTCGATGCGGCCGGGAAGCCCGAGTGCGAAGACAGCTGTGTCCCGGGTCCACCGCACCCCGTATCGCACTACGTCGAGTCCGATCCTCGCAGCGACGAGGCCGCCGGCAGGATCGGGAAGCCGCACGCCTGCGAGCACCAACGCCATGTGTCAAACAATGCCACACCGCGTTCGTCCACCGACGCACACCGCGGCCGACAATGCGGCGCCGAGCACACCTTCGGCACAACTGTCGCGAGCCGGTTAGCCTTGGCGAGCATGAGAGTTCTCGTGACGGGGGCAAGTGGGTACATCGGTTCGCGTCTGGTCGCCGCGTTGCTCGACGACGGCGACACCGTCGTGGCTGCGTCTCGTCGGCCGGAAAGCCTCGATCGCTTCGACTGGCGAGCCGAGGTGGAGACGGTGGCGCTCGATGCGGGTGACACGAGCTCGCTGGCCGACGCCTTCGACGCCGCCGGCGACATCGATACCGCGTACTACCTGGTGCACGCCATCGGCCAGGAAGACTACCGAGCCCAGGACCTGCGTTCGGCGGGGCAGTTCGCCGAAGCGGCGGCAGCGGCCGGTGTGAGGAGAATCGTCTATCTCGGCGGTTTCGCTCCGGAAGGCGAAGCGCTGTCCGAGCACCTCGGAAGCCGCGCCGATGTCGGCGAAGCACTCGACGTCGACGGCGTGGAGGTGGTGTGGCTCAAGGCCGCGATCGTCCTCGGCGCAGGCTCGACGTCCTACGAGATGCTGCGCTATCTCGCCGATCGCCTGCTGGTGTTGCCGCTACCGAGCTGGCTGAATCGGCCCGTGCAGCCCATCGCCGTCGACGACGTCCTGTTCTACCTGTTGGCTTCCAGGCAGGAGGTGCCCGCGGGCGCATACGACATCGGCGGGCCCGACGTGGTGCCCTACCGAGACCTGCTGTTCGCCTACGTCGACGCGGCCGGCCTGACGCGGATCGGCGTGTCCGCTCCCGGCGTCCCCACCGGCCTCGCAGGTCGTGTCATCGGGAAGATCATCCCCGTGCCCGATGCCCTGGCCGAGGACCTCGTTCATTCCCTTCACAACACGATGACGGCGACCGAAAGTCGGATCGTCGATCTCGTGGGGGAGAAGGAGGGCGGTCGGACCACTATCGACGAAGCAATGCGTCGCAGTGTTCTCGGCACCGTCGGTGAGCCGCCGGGAGTTCGTGCGTCCAAGGATCCGCTCCGGCTCGCACACACCGACGCGGTCTGGAGCGGCGGCGACGCAATCGGAATCCGCCGCTACGGCGTCGCAGCGTCGTCCGACGAGACGTGGAGCCTGCTCGAAGCCCTCGGTGCACGCAAAATGCTGTACTCGTGGCCGGTGGCAGCGGTGGTGCGCACCAACCTCGACGTCGTCGGCGGTGTTTCGGAACGCGCGAGATCGGTGATACGACGCGTGCGCGGGGGATCGAACGACGAACACGGCGGGGACGAGGAGGCTTGATGGCGACGTGGCAGACCACGGTGGTCGACGTGATGAAGTCCGCGCTCGTGGACAAGGTCGACCGTGATCACCGGCAGTCCGATCGCGCTTTCCTTCGCCGACGCATCGTCGTCGGCGTCACACTCGTCGTCGGAGCAGTTCTTCTCGGTGTGTCTCTGTCGGTGAGCCCGGGGGACAACGCCTTCTACCCGCTGACGATCGCGCTGGCGGCAACGTGGATCATCGGCGGATTCGTCTCCGGCCCGCTCCACCTCGGACGCATCACGTTCAACGGCTCCATGCGTCGGCCGATCATCACACCGATACTCATCGGCCTTGCTGCCGGCGGTGTGTTCGTCGTCGGTGGGCTCGTCGTTCGCCAGATTCCGCCTCTCGCGGACTTCGTCGCCAACGTGCTGGCGCACGCAACGATGGGGTCGATGGGTCTGATCGTGTTCATCACGCTTCTCAACGGTGTAGCCGAGGAGATTTTCTTCCGAGGCGCACTTTTCGCTGCGATCGGACGCCGCAAGCCGGTTCTGATCTCGACGCTCGTCTACACGGTCGTCACCCTCGCCAGCGGCAACCCGATGCTCGCGTTCGCCGCTATCACCCTCGGATTCGTGCTGGCGCTCCAGCGCCGGTCCTCCGGCGGCATCCTGGCGCCGATGCTGACTCACGTCGCTTGGTCGACGGTGATGGTGTTCGCTCTACCCCCACTCTTCGTCTGACCGCTACCGTCCGCTCCTGCCGGCTGGGTCACTCCGCAGGGTCTGGAGTAGTTCGGCTTTGATCCGGGGCCGTCCCGCGCCGACGAGAGTGAACGTAGCCTCCCGCATCAGACGCTCCGGCGTGCCGTGCCCGACGATTGCTCCCGAACCGGTGGCGGTCACCAGCGCCGCCGCCGCCCGCATCGCCAGTTCCGACGCTTCCGCCCGCGCCGCGAACATGTCGTACCTGCCGGCGAGGGCGTCGTCGAACGCAGCGCGGCGCCGGGAATGGGACAGACGAAACGACGAGGTATCGGTTCCGATGTCGTCCATCTGAGTGATGGCGCGCCGAGCAACACCCATTGCCATGCACCCGTTGAGGTACGACCCGTAAATCTGTCCGGACTGAAATTCCTCGTCCGTCACGACGGACACGACCTGAGAATCGTGCACCTCGACGCCGTCGAACAGCAACCGGACCGTGTTGCTCGCGTCGACGGCGATCAGCGTCAGGCGTTCGACCTCGATACCGGCCGCATCCGTGGCGGGGATGACGAGGTGCACGATGGAATCGTCGAACTCGTCGCGCGCGGAGACCTGAAGGATGTCGACTATGCCCCATCCCGTGACGAACGGCGCGTGTCCGTCCAGCACGTAGCCGGTGTCGGTTCGGCGCGCATACAGCTTGGGCGGCCGAGGTGTCGCGCCTGCGAAGGCAACACCCGCCTTGATGGATCCATCGATCACGCCGTCGAGATACCGCGTGCGCAACGACGTGTTGCTCGTGTGCGAGAGCGACATGACGACGCCGTTGTGCTGCATCCAGGTGAAGGTGGTTGCCAGGCAACCGGCGCAGAGGGTTTCGACGACGAGCGGCAATTCGTCCGGCCCCAGCGGTTCACCGCGGTCGGATGCGAGCCCGTAGAAGCCCTCCGCCGCCAAGATGTCGAAATGGCTGGAGGGGATCTCACCGTCGACGTCGACGGAGTCGGCGGCAGGGAACAGTACCGAATCGGCGAGTTCTCGAGCACGTTCCGGCCAGGACGACACGGACACATCCTAGCTCGCTCCCGGTGCGGATTTCCTGTAGTCCACTCCGCCGAAACCGGGCGTTCTGGGCTACATTGCGCAGGTGAGTGAAAACCTCGACCGGATCGACCGGTTGATCATCGACGAACTCGTCGCAGACGGCCGCGCGACCCTTGCGACTCTGGCCGAGAAGGCAAGCCTGTCGGTGTCGGCGGTGCAATCGCGTGTGCGCCGTCTGGAATCGAGACGAGTCATTCGTGGCTACACCGCACAGGTCGACTCGGAAGCGTTGGGGCGACCGCTGTCTGCGTTCGTTGCGATCACCCCCATCGATCCGGCGCAGCCCGACGACGCGCCTGCCCGCCTCCGGCACATCACCGCCATCGAGTCGTGTCACTCGGTCGCCGGTGAGGAAAGCTACGTCCTGTTGGTGCGAACCTCGTCACCGCGTGCACTCGAACATCTGCTTCAGGACATTCGAGCGACCGCGAACGTTCGTACCCGCAGCACCATAATTCTGCAGACGTTCTACGACCGATGACGCGGTCGGGAGTGCGCAAGGTTGTCTCCGCCGTCCTGTCGTACGGAGTGGTCGGACTGGTGATGTGGCTCCTCTACCGGACCGTCGGTAACTCCGGTGCAGTGTCCGACGCCATCGGATCCATCTCCCTCACCCACGTTCTCGTCGTCTCCGGTCTCGGTCTCGTCTACCTCGCATCGATGTTCAAGCCCATGACCTACACTCTCCCGGGGCTCGACCTGCCGCGTGCCGGGGTAGCGCGAACCGCGTCGTCGGCGCTCGCCAACACTGTCCCCGAAGGTGGCACCGTCGCAACGGGATTGACGTTTGCGATGTATCGATCGTGGGGGTTCACGCTCGCCGCGAGCACTACCTCGATTCTCGCCGTGGGGTTGTGGACCAACCTTTCGCGCTACGGAGTCATGGCGATCGCGCTCGTCGTACTCGTCGTGTTCGGCTCGGTGTCCGGGTCGGTGGTGTGGATTGCCGTCGGCGCGTGCGTGGTCGTGACGGCCATCTGCGCATCGATCGGATGCATCCTGACGAGCGATCGATTTGCTCGTGCCCTCGGCCGGCTGCTCACACGGATGCGCGGTGCCATAGCCAAGCGCATCACCAGAATCCAGGCTCGGGACATGGAGGAGCAGATCGCGCACTTCCGCGCCGACCTACTCGCCGAAGTTCGGACGTCCTGGAGGTCGCTGACGGCCACGATGGTACTGACGCAGGTGCTCGGCGCGACAGTGCTCGGTGTGTCGGTTCGGATGGCCGGTCTAGAGCACGACGACATCGGGTGGGACAGAATCTTCGTGGCGTTCGGGGCGATGTCGCTCGCAGCGTTCGTTGCCCCGACGCCGGGTGGCCTCGGCGTCGCCGAGGCCGCGTTGATCGCCGTGCTCGGGGTCGGGTTGTCCACCGGTCAGCAGGCGGAACTCGTTGCGGCCGTGTTGGTGTTCCGATTCGCGACGTGGTTCCTTCCCATTCCCATCGGCCTTGTCTCCTACCTCTACTGGCGGCTGACGACGAACTGGAAGGTCTTCCAGACGCCCCGTTCTCAGCCGTCGAGTGAGCGCCAGACCCGATCCGAGGAGAGCGGAAGGGCATGAAGCCGTGATCCGATCGCATCCTTGATTGCATTCGCCAGCGCCGGGGCGACCGGGTTGTACGGTGATTCGCTCATCGACTTGGCGCCGAACGGGCCGAGCTGGTCGTACGTGTCGGCGAAGTACACCTCGGTCGGAGGGATGTCGGCGAATTGCGGGACGTGGTAGCTGCGAATGGAATCGGTGACGACCGTGCCCGCCCCGTCGGTCTGGATCTCCTCGTACAACGCCGAACCGATGCCCTGAGCCACGCCGCCTTCGACCTGGCCACGGCACTGTTGGGGATTCATGACGGTGCCTGCGTCGGCGCTCTGGATCGATTGCAGGATGCGGACGGTGCCGGTGCTCTCCTCGACTGCGACGCGGAAGGCGTGGACGTTGAACGCCAACGAGCGGGGGACGCCGCCACTGTCACCCGACGCCGTCAGTGTCCCGCCCGCTGCGGCGAGGACACCGGACAAGGACATGAAGCGATCCGCGCAGTGCACACCCTCCGGCCCGAGGATGCATGTCTTCGGCGCGACGCCGAACGCCGACGCAGCAACGTCGCTGATGCGTTCGGAGAGGAGCCTGACCGCTGCCAGGAGCGCTTTGCCCGCCACGACGGTCCCGGCCGATCCGAAGGCACCCGTGTCGTATGTCGCGGAATCGGTGTCGGACTGCCGGACGACGATCCGGTCGGGAGACGTGGCGAGTTCCGTCGCGGCGATCTGCGTGTGCACCGTAGTCGTCCCATTGCCGAACTCTGCTGTGCCGATGCCGATCTCGTAAGTTCCGTCGTGACCGAGCGATACGGTGACCTCCGCGAAGTGTCCACGCGGCGGGATTGTTGCGATCATCGCGATCGCCATTCCCTCGCCGACCTTCCATCCCGGTGGAGCTCCGACACCGTTGCCCTCCCTCAACGCGCGCTCGGCGAGGTCGAGACACTGGTCCAGGCCGTAGCTTCCGAACATCAGATCGTCTCCCTCGACATGCGCGGCCACGAGGGGATCACCCGGCACCACGACGTTGCGGCGTCGGAACTCGAAGGGATCGATGTCCAGCTCGCGTGCCAGATCGTCGATGGCGGACTCGACCGCGAAGATCACCTGGCCCAGCCCGTACCCACGAAACGCGCCGGACGGAATGTTGTTGGTGTACACGGACTTCGCGTCGACACGCTTGTTGGCGCATCGATAGACGGCGACCGATTCTCCGCACCCGTGGAACATGACGCCGGGGGAGTGGTTTCCGTAGGCCCCTGCGTCGGTCATCACGTCGACCGCCAGCGCGGTCAGGACGCCGTCGGCCGTGCCTGCCACCGTGACGTCGACCTGGAACGGGTGACGGCACGGTGAGACGGTGAACTCGTCGCCGCGGGTGAACTCGAACTGGACGGGCGAGCCCGTTCTCAACACTGCGAGTGCAACGATGTCCTCGGTCAGCAATTCCTGCTTCCCGCCGAATCCACCGCCGACGCGGGCGGTGAACACCCGGACGCGGTCGGGGCGAAGACCGAAGATCTCGCAGATTTCGTTGCGCACCAGGAACGGGACCTGCGTGCTCGTCCGCAATGTCAGGCGCCCGGCGTCGTCGATCCATCCGATCGTGCCGTGCGTCTCGAGATGAACGTGCTGGATTCGTTGTGTGGTGAATCGGCCGGTGACGACGGCATCGGCATCGGCGACGGCAGCGTCGACGTCGCCGATTCCACCGTGCAGTTCGGCAACGAGATTGCGCGACGGGTCCGCGATCCTCGACTCCTGCCCCTTGTCCGCATGCACGAGCGGCGCCCCGGGTAGCGAGGCTTCCTCAGGATCGAACACCGCTGGCAGGACCTCGTACTCCACCTCGAGCGCTCGGCACCCTGCCTCGGCATCGGCCAGGGTCTCTCCGACGACCACGGCGACGCGTTGCCCCTTGAAACGCATCACCGTGTCGATCACACGAGTGTCGTCCGGGTCGTCCGTCCGCTGCTCGTGACGGGCGGTGGAGAACAGCCGGTCCGGGCTGTCCGCGGAGGTCAAAACCAGTCTGACTCCGGGTAGCGCCTCGGCCGCCGACGTGTCGATCGATACCACTCGGGCGTGCGGATGTGGGCTGCCCAGAACACTGGCGTGCAGAAGCCCGGTCGGCGTGATGTCGAGTGTGTATTCCTCGGTTCCGGTGACGATTCGCGTCGCTGCAGGAGCAGACAGTGACCGACCCGACGACGGACCGTCGGTGACCTTCTCGGTGTTCACGACGCCGTGCACCGCGTCGGCGATGCTGCGATACCCGGTGCAGCGGCACAGGTTGCCCTTGAGCTTCTGCGCGAGATCGTCGCGGGGCAGATCCACTCCTTCGTCGAGCGTCGACGCCGTGACCACCATGCCCGCTGTGCAGAAACCGCATTGGAAGCCGCCCGCATCGACGAATCGTCGCTGGACAGGATGCAGGTCCTCGGGAGTGCCCAGCCCCGCGACGGTGGTCACTTGTCGATCGGCGGCACGAAACGCCGGGAAGATACAGGAATGCACCGGCACTCCGTCGACAAGCACCGAACAGGCGCCGCAATCCCCGGCGTCGCACCCCTTCTTGACCTCGAAATGCGCGTGATCACGCAACATGGTGCGCAGGCATTGTCCTGGGCGAGGGGAACATTCGGTGGGTGTTCCGTTGATGCCGACTAGCACGTCAGTTCCTCCAGAATCTCCGCAGCCGAGCCGATCGTGATGTGTCGACGCCAATCCGGCGCTCCGTGGGGGTCGTCGTACCAGGCAGTGTCGGGAATACTCGCGGCGAGAGTTCCTCTCAACTCGTCCTGGCTCGGCAGCCCGGGAAAGCGAAGTACGTACGGGCGTCTCGTCGCGGCCGTCACGCTGATGACGAACTGTTCGTCGGCATCGCGACGCCCGATGACCACCGTCGCGGAGCGTCCGAGCGGGGAGAGGGCGACTTTCCGGAAAGCGGTTGTCGCGGAAAGCGACTCGGCGGTGAAGCGAACGCTGCGCAGCACGTCGCCCACCCGCAGGGCGTTCTCGTGGGGCCCGGTCACCATGTCGACCACCGGGACGGTGTACTCGGAACCGTCGTCCGCCCAGACCGTCGCGACGCCGTCCAGAGCCGTCGCGAGTGAGATCATCGCACCCGCGGGCAGAGAGAGACAGATGTTGCCTCCGACGGTGGCGACCTTCCAGATCTTGAACGACGCCAGCAATGCTGTCGCACACTGGGCGAACAACCCGGTCGCCGGCCAGTCCCGCTCGACGCTCGCCGACGCAAGTGTCTCGATCGTGCAGGTCGCCGCGACGGTCAATCCGGCGTCGTTCACCACGAGCGGCGGCCAACCCAGACCGGTGATGTCGACCAGACGCGTCAGATGGTCCTGTTTCTCCGACATCAACCAGGTTCCACCGGCAATGACCGCAGTGTCGTCGCGGCCGGGAGGAACATCGGACCGCATGCGTGGAATCACCACGTCGGCAATCGTTCCCAGGTCCATCCGTCACCGCCTTCCTGTGCCGCAGGAGCGGAGCCTGCGTGACCTGATGCGAACTCTAGTGAACATCTGTTACGACGGCGGCGTACTGATGCGATACGACCGAAACGCGACCGAAACACTCCGCGGATATTGTCCGTTCCTACAAAGCCGGGGAACATCGGAGGTGAACATGCAGGTCAAAGACCTGCTCGCGGTTCCGGAGTTCGGCATCCGCATGCTGACCACGGACACGGCGGCGTACGAGCGAACCGTCAAATGGACGTTCACGACCGATCTACCGGACCCGTCTCGCTACATCGCGGGCGGCGAGTTGGTCATCACCGGACTCGTGTGGCGCCGAGCGCCCGAGGATTCGGACGCGTTCGTTCGGGCAGTGTTCGACTCGGGCGCTGTGGCATTGGCCGCCGGCGAGGGGTTGCTCGGCCACGTTCCGGTCGACCTCGTCGACGCGTGCGAGCGGCACGGACTTCCACTGCTCGCCGTACCGGCATCGGTGTCGTTCGGCGATCTGACGGAGTTCCTCGTCGACCGGGTGTCGGGCGACAGGATTGCCGCGTTGAACACCTCGCTCATGCGACAACGGCAGCTCCTGACGGCTGTCGCCGACGGCCGTGCCCTCGACGAGCTGGCCGTCCACACCACACGCGAGACCGGAATGCAGTGCTCGATCTTCACCGCGACCGGGCGTCGACTCGTCGTCGAAGCGACCCCCTTCTCCGACGAGGACGTCGATGCGCTGACCCGCTGCGCCCTGTCCGCCGACAGCCTGCCCGCGACGGTCACCCTCGCAGGAGGCCGCGTCCACAGCATCTTCGGTGTCGGTGCGGCGCTGTCCACCAGAGCAATGCGCTGGTTTCTCGCCGTCTCCGGTGACTACCGGACCTTCGGGCCGGCGATCTCCGACGCCTTCGGCCAGCTCGCGTCGATCGCCGCTCTCGATCGCGCTCGCAGGGAGGAAGGCCGCCTCGTGCGACGCGAAATCGCCGACCAGGCCGTGCGATTGCTGGAAGAGGACTGGTCCACATCCGAGACGCTCGTACGGCTTCGCCAAGCCGGCGTCGATCCCGAACAACCACTCGTCGTGATCAGTGCGGTCTTCGTCGGTCGAGGTGACATGCACGAACTGCTCAGGACCGTTCTGTCGGACACTCTGACGTCCTTCGGCGGTGGATGCGTCGGTGGCGGCAGCCGCGGTGACATCGTCGGGATCGTGACAACCAAAGCCGTCGACATCGTGCCCGTTCTGCGGACGAGACTGCGCAGGCTGGCTGCGGGGATCGGGAGGAGCAGGCTCGTGGTCGGCGTCAGTTCCGAGGTGACGGGCTCGGCACTCGAAGGAGCGATTCATTCCGCTCGTCACGCGTCGGACGTGGCGAGGGCGAGTGAGAAACAGGTCGCTGTCGTCGCCGCGGGCGATCTGGACTCGGCGGTGTCGCTGGTGTCGATTCTTCCCGACCGTGTCCGACGCGAGTACGCCGAGCGTGTCCTCGGTCCGGTGCTGCGCTACGACGGCGACTCGGGACTTCTCGACACCCTGCGCGAATTCCTGGCCCAGGGCGGGTCGTGGAACAAGACAGCCGATGTGCTTCACGTCCATCTCAACACCGTCCGCTACCGGATCAAGCGTGTAGAAGAACTGCTCGGCCGCGATATGGGGTCCACGGTGGACCGCGTCGACGTCTACCTGGCACTGCAATCGGTGGCACCGCCGCACACCTAGAATCGTCCCCATGGCTTTCACGGGGATTCCTTTCGCCGCTCTCGACTTCTACGAGGACCTGGAAGCGGACAACAGCAAAGTGTGGTGGAACGCCCACAAGGACGTCTACCAGCGCTCGGTGAAAGAACCGATGACGGCGCTACTTGCCGAACTCGAGTCCGAGTTCGGTCCTGCGAAGATGTTCAGGCCGTACCGCGACGTCCGATTCTCGAAGGACAAGACTCCCTACAAAGCGCACCAGGGTGCGTTCGTCGCGCGGGGCTCGGCCCTGGGGTATTACGTCCAGATCGACCCGGCCGGGCTCTTCGTCGCGGGCGGCTTCTACCACGCGGACGCCGACGGAATCGCCCGGTTCCGCGGCGCCGTCGACACCGAGGTGCGCGGGACCGAACTCGAGAGCATCGTCGCCGCGATGCAGAAAGCAGGCTTCGAGATCGGCGGCGATCAGCTCAAGACCAAACCCAGAGGGTACGACGCCGACCACCCGCGGATCGATCTGCTCCGCCACAAGACCCTGACCGTCAGCAGGCATTTCGGTTCGCCGGCCTGGCTCGAAACACCGAAAGCCGCTGCACGGGTCCGTGAGTCGTGGCGGAAGATGGCCCCTCTCGTCGAGTGGGCCGAGCAGGTTCTGCAGTAGCTACCGGTGCTCAGCCGACCACCGAATAGGTGCGCCACGCACTGCCGGCGTCCGGGGCGTCCTCGCGCTCGACGGTCGCCTGGATCAAACCGTAGGGTCGATCGTCGGCGTTGAACACCTCGTTGTCGTTGGGGACACCGAAACGTGCTGTGTCGTACAGGAAATGATGCTTGTTCGGTGCCGACATCCGAATCTCTGCGATGAACGGATACTTCTGCAGTACCGCCTCACCCATCGCGTACAACGTCTGCTGCAGTGCAAGCGACTGCAGATTGGCGAAACGCTCGATCATCGCAGCCTTCACGCCCGCGTGGACTCCGTCCCAGTCCACGTCGGTGCGAGTGTAGCGCCACTGTGCGGTGAGAGACGTCGCCATCACCCGGTCGTGGGTCGGTTCGAGCACGGTCAGCTCGTCCTCCAGGAAGCCCGCGAACTCCGACCCGGTGGACTTGAGGATGATCAGTTCCTTGAAACCGCTGACGACCCAGGTCTTCTGGTGTTCGCCCTTGCCTTCGACGGTCACCGCGGACGTGCGGATCTCCTCACCCTTGCGTGTCCACGTGTGGTTGTGCTCGGCTCCGTCGACGACCACCCGCTGCCAGGCGTACTCCTCGAGCTCGATGCGGGCGCCCTCTACCGGCTCGACATCGTCGACGTAATGCCGGGCGAGGTCGAGCCCGTAACTTTCGATGTGCAACAGGCCCTTGGCCTTGGCGTACGTGTACGCCGTCTGCTTCTGCGTGTCCGTCGGTAGAACGTTCGACTGATCGCCGACGAGGTGAGCGGGTGAGAAGTCGCCGCGCAGCGCACTCGAAACGTTGATGTCGTGGATCTCGTGTCGCGGAGTGTCGCGGTAGATCCGTACGACTCGGTTCTCGGCTTTACCGTATTGGTTGGCCCCGAGGACGATCTTGCCGTTCAGGTCGGTCATCTCAGCTCCCGCGATAGGTGGAATAGGCGAACGGGGACAACAACAATGGAACGTGGTGGTGCGCATCCGGGTCGGTCACAGCGAACGAGATCGACACCTCCGGATAGAACGTCGCCGTGCCGTGGACGTCGAAGTAGCTGCCGGTGTCGAAAGACAGACGGTAGGTGCCGGCATCGAGCGGTCCGGGCACCAGTTCCGGCACCCGTCCGTCGGCGTCGGTGGCGGCTGTCGCGATCTGTCCGTCCACCGGATGGAACAGCGCGACTCGTATCCCGACTGCGGGAGTCCCGGCGACCGCGTCGAGAACGTGCGTGCTGATCCCGCTCACTGCTGCGGCCCCAGTACACGATTGAGCCGAATTCTGTTGATCTTGGCCAGTTCCACGCGCAGCACCCGTCGCTCGGTTTCGGGGTCGTTCCCCAATCTCTCTTCGAGGATAGCGAGCAACTCCGTCGCCGACCGTCCGGTGGCGCACACCAGGTACACGTGCCCGAACTGCGCCTCGTACTTGCGATTGGCCTCGGCGAGCTCGGCCAGTACATCCGATCCTGCACTCTGCACAGCCGCCTGTTCGCGCTGAGAGGAGCTGTTGTCCGCCCGCCCGCCGATCCTGGGGTGGCCGTCGAGCGCCTGGTCGATCTCCGCTTCCGGGAGCTCGGCGAGCACTCGATCGGCACGGTCCAGCAGTTGATCTCGGGACGAGAACGGCCGAGACCCGGCGACCCGTCGAGCCCAGATCGACGACGAGCAGCACTCGAACAGAGCGTGCATCGCCTGTCGGTCCGACAGTTCGTTGAACCCGTCCAGACCTATCCATTCGTGTAACAACGCATCTCGCTATCTGTGCTCGGTCAGCCGACCGAAGCGGGCGGCGGCGATGGGGTTGGCGTCGGCGACCAGGTCGTCGAAGCGATAGTTCGCGATCTTGGCGATCTCGATCATCGCGAACGATCGCTCGGCCGCGACTGCATTCTCCATGCGCGACCACCCGTTGGCGAGAACTCTGTCGTAGCGTTCGGTCTCCCTGGCGCAGATCACGAGCGGAAATCCGAAGTGTTGCCGGTACTCCGCCGCAAGTTGGACGATGCTGTCGTGCTCGTCTTCCTCCAGATTGGACAGTCCGACGTGATCTGCCGCGTGCAGCGTTCCCGTCGCATCCTCGCTGCCGAGGTCGGGGTAACTGTTGATCAGCTCCACCTGCTCCTCCGTCGTCCCGGCCAGCAAGGATTCCTGGAACGCCTCCCGCAGGCTGTGCGCGTCGGCGAACGGTGCCTGCTGGTACGCGCGCTCGACCACCCACGGGGTGCCCTGGACCAAACCGCCGAACGTCGAGGCGAATTCGTCGGGAGTCATCGCGTTGACCTTGTCCAGGGTGATTCCCTTGCCCGGTCCACCTGCCACGGCCTGGCCGCGACTGCCGAGATGGAAGAACAACACGTTCAACACGATCGCCGTGACGGCTCCGAGGACGATACCGCTGCCGAAGAGCATCTCGAGCCATGCAGGCACGCCCTGGGACACCGTCGGTTGGATCGTCACCAACATCGCGAGGCCCAGGCTGGTTGCCACGATGATCAAATTGCGATGGTCGGTGAAATCGACCTTGGACAGCGTCTGGATTCCCACGACGGCAACCGTCGCGAACAGAGCCAGCGCCGCACCGCCGAGCACGGGCGGCGGGATCGACGCGACGACCGCGGCGGTTTTCGGCAGTAGCCCCAGCAGAATCATGATTGCGCCCGCCGCCGCCACGACCCACCGGCTCCGAACTCCGGTGAGACGCACCAGTCCGACGTTCTCCGAGAACGCGGTGTAGGGGAACGAGTTGAACGTCCCGCCGATCACCGTCGCCACGCCGTCCGCGCGCAGGGTTGCCGCTATGTCGTCCTTTTTGATCCGCTTCCCGACGATTTCGCCGGTGGCATAGACACTTCCGGTGGTTTTGACGGCAATGATCAGCATGACGACGATCATCGAGATGATCGCGATGACGCTGAACTTCGGAGCGCCGAACAGGAACGGCTGCGTGAAGCCCACCCACGATGCGTCACCGGTGCCGTCGAAGCTCATGTCTCCCAGAACGAACGCGACGGCGCTTCCGATCACCAAACCGAGCAACACCGCGATGGTCGCCATGAATCCTTTGAAGAAGCGCTGGATCAGCACGATGATCAACAGGGTGCCGATGGCGTACGCCATCCATCGTCCGTTCGTCGGATCCTGCTCGTGCGTGGCGGGATTGGTCACCGCGTCGTTGACGGCGACGGGGAGCAGTGCGACGCCGATGATGGTGATCACCGTCCCGGTCACGACGGGCGGGAAGAACCTCAGAAGCTTGCTGAAGTACGGCGCCATGAAGAACGTGACGAGCCCCGCGACGATGACGGCTCCGTAGACGTACAGCAACCCCTCGGTGCCGCCGCCGTTCGCCATCGCTATCGCGATCACCGGTGACACTCCGGCGAACGTCACGCCCTGCAGAAGTGGGAGGCGCACGCCGATCTTCCAGAACCCCACGGACTGGATGATCGACGCGATTCCGCACGTGAACAGGTCGGCGTTGATCAGGTGAATCAACTGTTCGTTGGTCAGTCCGATCGCGCTGCCGATGATGATCGGCACCAGCACGGCGCCCGCATAGAACGCGACCACATGCTGGAAGCCGTACGCGGCGAGTTTGGGGACGGGCAACACTTCGTCGACAGGATGAACACGGCGACGCTTGATCGGTAGAACGGACATGTGGGCACCTCGCGGTAGCGAACAGATATCGAAGTCCTGCCACGCTGCAGGAGAAGTGATAACAGAATCCGCCATCGCAGGAGATGCCGCGAGTCGAGCGGGCACAATAATGATCGGCCGTCCGGCCGCAGTCGTTGTGCGAATGTCCAAACGGAGGGTGCGCGGTGGTTCCAGATGCAGTCGGGGTGCTGCTGGCCGCAGGTGCAGGACACCGATACGGCTCGCCCAAGGTCCTCGCCCACGACGGCGACTGGCTGGCCGCGGCCGTACAGGCATTGATGGACGGAGGTTGTGCCGACGTGGTGGTCGTTCTCGGTGCCGCCGACGCCGACGTCCCCGCACCCGCTCGCGCCGTGTTCGCAGCCGACTGGCAGGAAGGCATGAGCGCGTCACTGAAGGCCGGTCTCGCCGCCGCAGGCGACGCAGAATTCGCCGTCGTCCACGTGGTGGACACCCCCGACGTCGGCGCGGAGGTGGTGCGCGCCGTCCTGGCAGCAGCAGACGCCACCGGACTCGCACGGGCAGTGTTCGACGGATCTCCCGGTCACCCGGTGGTGTTCGGACGCGAGCACTGGGCCGCAGTCGCCGCCGGCGCAACGGGGGACAAGGGAGCCCGAGAATTTCTCCGCAACCGCGACGACGTCATCGCCGTCGAATGCTCGCGCTGGGCAACCGGTGTGGATCACGACTATCGATGACTTCGTACCGGGTTGTCAACGAGAACACGAGGTCCGCGTGTGGACGTCGGGACGACTGAAGGAAGTCGCTTCTCAGGGGTTTCGCTGCTGATAAACGTCAGGAATCCCGTCCTGGTCGTCATCTCGCGTCTCGTCCTCGTGAATCTTCCGGTACACCGTGTTGCGCGCTCGAAGGAGGGCCGAGGCCAGCAGGGCCGCCATGATCGATCCTGCGAGCACACCGATCTTGACGTGGTCGTCGCGTTCGGTGCCTGGTCCGAAGGCGAGGTCGCCGATCAGCAGCGACACGGTGAATCCGATGCCGGCAAGCATGGAGATTCCCACGACGTCCACCCACCTGACGGTGCTGTCCAGCGATGCTCTGGTGAGTTTCGAGAGCAGGAAGGTGACGCCGAAAATCCCGACGGTCTTGCCGATCACCAGGCCTGCAATGATTCCGAGTGCGACGGGGTCGGTGATCGCGCTGGTCAGTCCGCTGAAACCGCCGACAGTCACGCCTGCCGCGCAGAAAGCGAACACAGGAACAGCGACGCCGGCGGAGAGAGGGCGAATGCGGTGTTCGAAGTGTTCGGCCAGTCCGGGGCCGGCATCGGGTCCGCCTGCCGCACGGCTTCGAACCACGGGGACCGCGAACCCCAGTAGTACTCCTGCGACGGTGGCGTGGATGCCCGACTCGTGTACCAACACCCACGTGACGACTGCGAGCGGGATGAGGATCCACCACGATCGTATTCGTTTCTGAACGGCGATCGTGAACAGACCGAGAGGGATCACAGCGAGAGCGAGCGCTACGAAGTTCACCTCGTCCGTGTAGAAGATCGCGATGACGGTGATCGCGAGTAAGTCGTCGACAACGGCGAGAGTAAGAAGGAACGTCCTCAGTGCAGTGGGTAGATGGGTCCCGATCACGGCGAGAATGGCCACAGCAAATGCGATGTCGGTCGCTGTGGGAATGGCCCATCCCTGCAGCGCGCCGTCACCGGTGTTGCGGTTGACGAGCACGAAAATCAGTGCGGGAACTATCATTCCGCCGACCGCGGCCGCGATGGGAAGCGCTGCGCGCTTCGGATCGCGGAGGTCGCCCGCGACGAACTCGCGTTTGAGTTCGAGGCCGACGACGAAGAAGAAGATCGCGAGCAGTCCGTCGGCTGCCCACGTCGAGACGGTGAGATTCAGATGAACCGAGGACGGCCCGATCGTGAAGTTCATCAAGGTTCGGTAACTGTCGGACAACGGCGAGTTCGCCCAGACGAGTGCCGCGACGGCAGCGACGAGTAGTAGAACTCCGCCTACCGTTTCTTTGCGGAGTACTGCGGCGATACGACTGGCTTCGGACCACGAACCGCGGGAGAACAGTGTTCGCGGTGTCGGAGATGTCGGCATGATGGCCTTTCGCAACGTCGTCACCCACAGCAGCGGGGCAACGACTTTCGGGCATGGTCAATTCATGCCGACCAGACTTCCCGGCGCACCGAGGGACAACTCTAGCGGGGTTGGTTGCAGACGTGTAATCGAGCGATTCTCGATCTGTTCAGCATCCCAGCGCCGAAGCCAGTTCGACGATCGACGAAACGCTATGAGTCCAGTCCGACTCCGCCGTCAGATCCGTCGACTGAGAAGGTCCGTGCTCGGTGGGGCGGGCGATGAAGGCGGTCTGGAATCCGCATGCACGCGCCGCGTCGAGGTCACTGTTGTGCGCGGCGACCATCATGCAGTGCTCCGGTGGGACACCGAGGAGGTCGGCTGTGCGGAGGTATGCCTCGGGGCTCGGCTTGTAGGCGCGCACCGGCTCGGCGCCGAGAATCGCGTCCCACGGCAATCCGGCGTTCTTCGCCATGTCCAACAGCAGCGAGATGTTGCCGTTGGAGAGGGGAGCGATGACGAACTGCGACTTCAACCGCTCGAGTCCGGAGACCGAGTCCGGCCACGGTGTCAGTCGATGCCATGCACTGTTCAACTCCGCAACGGCCTCGGCGGGCAAACGCACGCCGAACTCGTCGAGCACCGTCCGCAGGCTTTCGAGGTGAAGCACGTCGAGACGGACGAACTCCCGTGCACCGGACCGGACTTCCTCCATCGACGGTTGGTAGAGACTGCGCCAACGGTCGGCGAACGCGTAGGAGTCGACGCCCTTGGGCACTGCGTGCGCACACTGAGCCGCAACGCTGGTTCTCCAATCGACGACCGTGCCGAAGACGTCGAAGAGAAGTACTTTCGCCGTCACCGATCGCGCCGCCTGGAGCGATCGCCACCGAACAGCAGGGCACCGGTCAGAGGAATGAGTAGGAAGAACAACCAGCTGTTGGACACCGGCACCACGAAGAACAGGATCAGCGCGACTATCGGTGCGGCTGCCAGGGTGGCTTTGCGCCAGTCCCAACCATCCACCACCGCCGGGGCTGCCGGTTCTACGGCGGGTTCCGCCGACTTCGAGATATCCAGTGGCCGAGACGCCGTCGGTGCCAGCGAGGGGGTGGGGAGATCGGTGAAAACAGAATCCAACTCGCCACGCGTTGTCGCCGCCGTCACCACTGCGCTGCGCTCGTCGAACTCGGGGAGAGTGAGGCGCCCGTCGCTCAGGTGCTGACTCAGGTTGGAGAGCGCCTGCTCGCGTTCGGCGGTACCAATGCGAACGTCCGGGTTGTCGGCCATGACAGACAGACTAACCCGGACGTCGCTTTCTTTCGTACTACTTCAGTTCCGCGAGGACGGTGCCCTGGGTGATGGCCGATCCTGGTTGGACGGCGAGCCCGGTCACTGTGCCTGCTTTGTGGGCGTTGACGGGGTTTTCCATTTTCATGGCTTCGAGGACGGCGATGAGGTCGCCTTCGGCGACTTCCTGGCCTTCTTCGACGGCGACCTTGACGACGGTGCCCTGCATGGGTGCGGTAACAGCGTCACCGGATGCAGCTCCGGCTCCTGCTCCGCCGCGCTTGCGGGCCTTGGGCTTCCGACGGATCGCGCCGTCACCGGCGTTGCCACCGCCACCGAGGGAGAATTGGCCGGGCAGGGAGACCTCGACGCGTCGGCCACCGACCTCGACGACGACAGCCTGACGCGGCAGAACCTCGTCCTCGTCCAGCGCTTCGCCGGCGGTGAACGGGGGAACCTGGTTATCCCATTCGGTTTCGATCCAGCGGGTGTGGACGTCGAAGGATTCCCCGTTACCGATGAACGCGGGATCGGAGACCACGGCAGCGTGGAACGGGATGACCGTGGCGAGGCCTTCGACGGTGAATTCGGCCAACGCGCGACGGGAGCGTGCGAGGGCTTCCTCGCGGGTGGCGCCGGTGACGATCAGCTTGGCGAGCATGGAGTCGAACTGGCCACCGATGACGGAGCCGGATTCGACACCGGAATCGACGCGCACACCGGGGCCGGACGGCGCGACGAACGTGGTGACCGGGCCGGGGGCGGGCAGGAAGCCGCGGCCTGCGTCTTCACCGTTGATGCGGAATTCGAAGGAGTGTCCGCGCGGGGTGGGGTCCTCGGTGATGGACAGTTCTTCGCCGTTGGCGATGCGGAACTGCTGCAGCACCAGGTCGATGCCGGAGGTTTCTTCGGTGACCGGGTGTTCGACCTGCAGGCGGGTGTTGACCTCGAGGAAGGAGACCAGGCCGTCCTGTCCGACGAGGTACTCCACGGTCCCGGCGCCGTAGTAGCCGGCCTCTTTGCAGATGGCCTTGGCGGAGGAATGGATCTCGGCGCGCTGGGCGTCGGTGAGGAACGGTGCGGGTGCTTCCTCGACGAGCTTCTGGAAGCGGCGCTGCAGCGAGCAGTCGCGGGTGCCAGCGACGACGACGTTGCCGTGTTGGTCGGCGATGACCTGTGCTTCGACGTGGCGGGGCTTGTCGAGGTAGCGCTCGACGAAGCACTCGCCGCGACCGAACGCTGCGACGGCTTCGCGGGTAGCCGAGTCGAACAGTTCGGGGATTTCTTCGCGGGTGCGGGCGACTTTCATGCCGCGGCCGCCGCCGCCGAAGGCGGCTTTGATGGCGATGGGGAGGCCGTGTTCGTCGGCGAAGGCGAGGATTTCGTCGGCGTCCTTCACCGGTTCCGCTGTGCCGGGAACGCTCGGTGCTTTGGCGCGGGCGGCGATGTGGCGGGCGGTGACCTTGTCGCCGAGGTCTCGGATGGATTGGGGGGAGGGTCCGATCCAGATCAGGCCTGCGTCGATGACGGCCTGGGCGAAGTCGGCGTTCTCGGAGAGGAAGCCGTAGCCGGGGTGGATGGCGTCGGCGCCGGACTTGGCTGCGGCATCGAGGAGTTTGTCGATGACCAGATACGATTCCGCCGACGTCTGGCCGCCGAGGGCGAAGGCTTCGTCGGCGAGGCGGACGTGGGGGGCGTCGGCGTCGGGTTCGGCATAGACCGCGACACTTCTCAGGCCTGCATCTGCTGCTGCTCTGATCACCCGAACTGCAATCTCGCCGCGGTTGGCGACGAGAACTTTGGTGATATGCGCACTGGCATGGCTGGGCACTGAGCCTCCTGTGGTGTCGAGTGTTCCGTGCTGGCCGTTTCGTGCCGCACTGGTACGAGCGTCTCTTCGGAGTTTAAGCACAGGCCCGAACACAACCGAAACTGGATGGTGATTATGGGGAACCTCCCCAAAAATCGAGTCACTACCTACTGATTGGTAGCAATCGGGCCGGTACCGGACGCGTCCAGGCTGTACGAGCGCCCTGCTCGACCGAGGAGTGCGTAACTGCCGGTGTCGACCACCTCGTCGACGATCCGGCGAAGTGCGCCGACGTACTGATGGACGTTCGACGTCGCCTCCTCGGTGTTGGGGTAGCGCGCCGAGATGTTGATCCCGCGCGGTGTCCGGTTGATCCAGATGTAGACATCGTGGTCGTACTGCCTGCTACGTAGCGCGCGTGCATTCCAGTCGTGCCAGTTCTCGGCCATGGGGGCGAACCGCACGTCCATGAAGGAGACGACGAAACGCGGTTTCGCCGACGTGTCCAAAGCCCGGAAGACTCGATCGAGGGGAACCCGGGCAACAGGTTTGGTCGCCGTGACCTGCTCGGTTGCCTGAGCCACGATGGAACCGAACGACTCCGCGTCGGCGATGTCGAACGACAACGGGCACAGTCCGACGAACCATCCGAGAGAGGACACCCAGTGCGGCTGGTCGCGGGTGTGGACCGGAGTGATGGTGCGAAACCGAGTGTCGCCGGAGAGTTCTGCGCCCGCGACAGCCAACGCGGCGAGCAGGCCGGAGAACAGGCTGTTTCCGGTCTTCCGACACGCCACCGAGAAGGCGTCCGCCCGCTCCGCGTCGAGGATCCACGCCGACAGGCCGCTCTGCGGAGCGTGCATCCCGCCCGGTCGACCGATGTCCAGCGGGAACGCAGGCAGCTCACCGTTGCCCTCGTCCAAGAAGTGCTTCCACGCCAGAACGGCATCGTGCGTGTTTTCCAGTTCCTCGTGCACACGTCTCTCGGACACACCGAAGTTGAGGTACGAACCTGCCTCGAACAACCCGGCAGGCACCTGATCCTTGGCCTCCGCATACAGCGCCGAGATCTCGTGAGCGACGAGAACGGTGGACAGTCCGTCGATGATCGAGTGGTCCGCGGCGAAGAAGACAGTGACGCGATTCGGGGCTTCCTCGGCCAGCGGCTCGAGCGTCACGAACGCGTAGGCGGGCCACGCCAGTGGTGACGTGAACTCGTCGAACAGGTATTGAAGGTGCTCGTAGACCTCACTGGACCGAACGCAGCGTTCCTGCTCCACCTGCCAGATGTCGATGGCACCCTCGGCTGCGGTAACACGAGACAGTGCGCCGGAGTTCTCGTCGATCGACGCGTGCGAGCGCATCGACTCGTGACGGTCGATCCACGCGAGGACGGCGCGCCGGAACGCAGGCTTGTCCAGCGGGGCGTCGATCTCGAACGCTGCGCCTAGCCAGCTCTCCCGCCCTCGCCTCGGGCTGGCGAGGCTGGAGCGTAGATGCGCCTCGTGGACGTACGACGTGGGTCGGCTGTCCGGCTGCCACCCGGCCAGAACCGGAGTGGTGGCGTGCGGCCCGACGCTGGGAATCCACTCGGTGATGGTTCCAGCGGGGATGGCGTAGTCAGCCAGCTCGGTGAACTCCATGCGGCACTGACCATCTTTCCCGGTGACTTGAACAGACAACTACTGCAGCCGAGTGTACCGAGCCCGAAGTGTATCGATCAAGACGACCGGTCACCTCAGGTGTCGTTTGATGCGCGCCAGCATCGCGGACATGCCGCGCAGCCGGAGCGGACTCACCGCGTCACCCAACCCGAGTGCCAGATAGAAGTCGTCCGGTACGTCCAGAATGTCCTGCGCAGAGTGACCGTCGAGGCCCTGGTGCAGGATCGACGCGAAGCCCCGCGTCGTCGGTGCCTCCGGTGGCGCACTGAAGTACAGCTGCACACGGTCGCGGTCGTCGGCGTCGACGGAGAGAAACAGCGGGGACTGGCACTCCGGGACGGGCTCCATCGCTGCCTGCTCGAGATGGGCAGGCAGCTCGGGAAGCTCACGACTGAACTCGAGCAGCAACTGAAGCTTGTCCTGGCCACCGACCGCAGCGAAGTCGTCGACGATCTCGGCCAGGGTGTCGGGCATGCCCTGAGATTCGGCCACAGTGCTACTTCTTCGTCGGTGCGTCGCCGGGCTCCTCGCCACGGACGATCGGAACACGAACCGCGTTGCCCCACTCGGTCCACGAGCCGTCGTAGTTGCGGACCGATTCGTGCCCGAGCAGATGCGTCAGAACGAACCAGGTGTGGCTGGACCGCTCACCGATACGGCAGTACGCGATGACTTCGTCGTTCGCAACGACGTCTCCGTAGATCTCGTCCAGTTCCGCGCGTGAACGGAAACGGCCGTCCGCTGCCGCTGCCTTGGCCCACGGAATGCTCGTGGCGGTCGGGATGTGTCCGCCGCGCAATGCGCCCTCTTCCGGGTAATCCGGCATGTGTGTGCGTTCGCCGGTGTATTCGGCTGGTGAACGGACGTCCACGAGCGGAACGGACCCGAGCGCAGACAGAACATCCGACGCGTACGCCCGGATGGGGGCGTCGTTCCGCTCGACGACCGGGTAATCCGTGGCCGGGTACTCGGGAACATCGAGCGTCGTCTCACGGATCTCCGCAAGCCACGCGTCGCGCCCACCGTCGAGCAGACGCACGTCCTCGTGGCCGAAGAGCGTGAAGACCCAGAGTGCGTACGCAGCCCACCAGTTGCTCTTGTCTCCGTAGATCACGACGGTGTCGTCGCGGGAGATCCCCTTCCGGCGCATCAGTGCCGCGAACTGCTCGCCGTCGATGTAGTCCCGCGTCACGGGATCGTTCAGGTCCAGATGCCAGTCGATCTTGACTGCGCCGGGAATATGTCCCACGTCGTACAACAAGACGTCCTCGTCGGATTCGACGACCTTGAGGCCGGGAGTTCCGATATGGGCGGACAGCCACTGCGTGGACACCAGGCGATCCGGGTGCGCATAGTCGGCGAAGGCGGGGGTGGGATCTGCTGCTATGGGCACTTCTTCTTCGCTCCTACTGAGAATTCGAGAGGGAGATGAGCAGTTCGCCGGGTGACGAGCTGACTGCATCGATCCTATGCGCTCGGGCCCAGAAGCAAGAGGTCACTGGTGTCCACCGGGTCCGATGCCGCGGCACGGACGACCGACACCAGTGCTCGAACGAAACGTTCGATCACGATGTGCGCCTGCGTCGTGTCCGGAAAACGCGAACGAAGCGCAAGCCCGTCCCCGGTCCGCGACACCCAGAACTGAGCGTCGTCGGCAGTGGTGACGTTGCTGATGTGATGCGCGTTGCGGCCGGTGGCGTCGGCTCCGGGCAGACGCCGGTAGTCGACGTAGGAGATCATGAAGACGTCGTCGCGGCCGCGTGTGAGCGTGTCGCCCACTGCTTCGAGGACGCGGGGTATCGGAACGGTCCCGAGCTCGAGCGCGTCACGAAAGGACGACTGTGCCGAGGCGAGTGTGTCCGCGAACGTCTCGAACACCTCGATGCTCATCGGTGCGTTGGTGGTGAACCACCCGATCGCGTGTTCGTACCGGGCTTCGCGACGGGTGTGCAATGGAAAGAGAAGCGGAAGAGTGCCAGGGCCACCGATGTCCGAAGACGCCTGCGCCATCGCGGCGGCGATCGAGGCGAAACTGCCGGCGCCCAGAGTTCGACAGGTCTGTTCGAACGCCGAGGCCTCGGCGGCGTCGGCCAGGTGGTGCACGGTCGTGGCCTGAGGGGCCCGAGAACCGGACGGCACGCCGAGGGCGAACGGAAATTCGGGTGTCCGGTTCCCACAGCTCGCAAAGAAATTCGACCACGCCTGCAGACGAGGATCCGTGAGATCGACCACGGGCGCGGCGATTTCGGCCGCGCAGAAGTCGACGAAACTCCCTACCTCGGGAAGGGCCGCCGCGTCCTGTAGGCGGTGTGCCGCGTACAGACGCGAGATCTCCTCGGCCGCCACCGTCATCGAGACTGCATCGACGTGAGCGTGATCGAAACCGCACACCACCGTCGAGCGGCTCGTGCGGCTCACTGCTGCGAACGAATACGACGGAATGCGGGTGGGGTGGCACAGGACGTTCAGCTGGGCGCGGAGGTGCTCGGTGAGGGCCTCGGAGTTGTCGATGGTCACCGACGTCGGTGCCGCGACGTCGACCTCGTGTGGCTCGTACACGCGTCGGCCGACGACGCCGTCTCGGGCGGCGAAGGAGGTCCGAAGAGCCGGGTGGCGGCGTACGAAGGCGCTGAAAGCGGACGTGAGAGCTTCGATGTCGATCGGTCCGTCGACGTCGAAAGCGACCGCGATCCACACCGATGCCGTGTCACTGTCGACCGCAGGTTCGAGTGCGGACGACAGATGGAAGCTCTGATTGAACGACGGCGGAACGGTCGACGCAGCACCTGCGCCCATCACGATCGGCCACTCCAGGTACAGCCCCGGCGCGGTGTGGAAGTCGGCTATCGAGGTCACTTGCACCGGTCAACCACCGACGACTTCGGCCACCCGTATCGCATAGTCGCCGTCACGGGCAACCGATTCCAGGATGCTCTGCAGGTGCGAGTGATAGCGCTCGACCGACTCGGCGGCGACGGGATTGTCGGGTACCTGCGCGCACAAGTACAGATGGTCCGCGTCGCGGTTGATCCACATCGACGCGTTGGACGTCCTGCCTTCACCGGTGAAGTGCTCACCCCGCGTGTCAGCCGGACGGCCGACACCGGGGAACCATCGAAAATCGATGTAGGACAGCATGTTCGGACTCACCGCCAGTTCACTGCCCAACGTTCCGTCGGCAGCCAGCGCGCCGAGGACGGCGTGAACGGGCACCGCTGCGATCTTCTTCGAAGCCTCGAATCCGGCGTGGGCTCCGACGGCGACCTCGGAGAAGGCACCGGCATCACCGACGGTGAACGCGACCGGCGCGAAGTTCACGAACCAGCCCTGCGATTGCGCGTAGTCACCGAGATGGCGCGTGCTGAGCACCGTGATACCGAAGTAGTCGGTGCGGCCGGCCAGTTCGAAATCGGCGATGCCGACGGCAGCGAACACGCCGCTGCTGATGCGTGCACCCGCAGCCTTGCACGCTCGGTCGAGCGCAGCCGTCGCGTCGGCGTCGAGTAGATGGCGTTCCACGATCCGTACCGGTCCGCGTTCACCTTCCCCCAGCCCGAGTGGCAGAGGGAATCGCGGCATCTTGCCGTCGTTGTTCTGGAAAATGCTTCTCCACGCGGCGATCTCGGGGGCATCGGGGCCGTACGTCGCCGCGAGCGCACGCTCTGCGGTCGCGTACTCGAGGTGGCTGCCCGCCGCTGCAGGTGTGGGAGCGTCCTCACCGATCTCCACTGCGTACAGATCAGCGAGTTCGCTGATGACCAGCGCCTGCGAACCACCGTCGGTGAACGCGTGATCCGCACCGTAGTAGAGGGTGAAACCGTCGGAGCGATCGACGGCACCGACGACGAAACCCGGATACTCGAACGCGGTGGCTTCGGCGGAGAAACGGGCACGGACGTAACTCTGGAACTGCTCGTCGGTGTCGAAGCTGCCTGCATCCCTCGGTTCGAACTCGGCGACCGCGTTCGAGGCGAGGTGCCGCACGACCTGCGTGCCGTTCACCTCGAACCAGCACCGCAATCCTTCGTGCCGAAGCACGTAGGCAGCGATCGCCCGGGAGAGGGCATCCCGATCGAGAGCCCCGTCGATCTCGGTGGCGACTCCGGTATAGGCGTGGTGGACGTCACCGCGAGTGGCCGCTGCTGCGGCCGCGACCAGATGGTCTTCCTGCAGAAACGACGGCGGGGCCGGGTGAATCGGGGCTGCCAGCGCAGCGTCCGACGCCGCCCGACTGGGGTGCCACTCCACGAGAGTGCCCGGTCGAGGCGTCCAGTTGCTCAGCGCGGTGATGATCATCGATGTACCTCCCGGATCTATTCTCGCCCGGCTCCGACGGCGGCAACTGCAGAATCGAGGGTTTCCGTTGGTTCTTCGATCACAGCGGTCACCACGGAGACGAATTCGGTGATGAACCGGTGCACGTTGGTCGTCGACACGTCCGAGCTGGGGAATCGGGCCGAGATGTTCAGGCCTTGCAGGGTGCGGTTGATCCAGAAGTAGACCTCGTCCTCTGCGTGGCACTCGCTGCGCAGTGCGCGGCCCTTTCGTTCCTGCCATTCCTCGCCGTCCGGAAGGAACCTCAGGTCGATGTAGGAGACGACGAAGCGCGGGATCTCGGTGGAGGACATCAGGGATGCGATCTTGGAGTACGGCATCGCGGCGAGCCCCTTGTACTCGGTTGCCCCGACGTTGGCCCGTTCTATCGCCTCGGCGAAGGTCGCTGCATCGTCCAGTCGGATTTCCATCGGGAGAATCCCGACGTACCAGCCGACGCTCGCAGCCCATTTCTCCGCGTAGCGGGTGTGCATGGGCATGATCGTCCGGAACGTGCCGTTGCCCGTCAATCGTGAGTTGACCAGCGCGAGTGCCGCCAGAATCCCCGCCTGCATGTTCTGGCCGGCTGCACGGCATTTGGCATTGAACACCTCGACCTGCTCGGTGGTGAGCAACCAGGAAGACACGCTGCTCTGACGAGTGGCGAGATCGGTCGGCGCCGACGAGTTCTCTGCGCGCAACGGGAGCGGGAACGCCGGGAATCGGCCGTCCTCGGCAGCCAGGAAGCGATCCCAGGCCAGTACCGCGTCGTGGTCGGCGGTCAACGATTCACCCAGCTCACGTTCGGCTGCGGAGAAGTCCACGTAACTGCCCACCTCGGGGAGTCCGTGCTCGGCGCCGTCCAGAACATGTGCGTACAGGCGGTCGAACTCGTTGATCGCGTAGATCTGGCTGTACGCGTCCATCACCGAGTGGTCGGCGGCGAACGCGACGAGGAACTTGTCCTGCTGCGGGACGGAGGCGGCCACGTGCGGCTCGGGGACGACGGTCGCCAGAACGAAGTGCGGCCACGTCGTCGGCGAGACGACGTCGGCGAACCAGGATTCGAGATGCTCGAAGACCTGCGACTCGCTCCACGACGACGACTCGGCCCGATCATCGACCGTGACGGCGTCGGCCTCGACGCTGTAGCGCCTCCAGGCGCCGGTTCGGTCGTCGCGCTCGACGCGTGTACGGAACGCCTCGTGCCGTGCGATGTAGGCACCGATGGTCCGGCGCATGACCTCGACGTCGTAACGACGGTGGATCTCGAAGACGGTACCGATCCACGAACCGTCGTTGCCCCGGCTGCAGTGGTCCTCGTGAGTGAAGGAGATCCCCCGCGGATCCTCGCGCCACGCCTCGGAGGCGACGGCGGGGACCCACTCGGTCAGCTTGCCTGCGGGCAGCGGGTAGTCCGCCAATTCGGTGTATTCCATCGAAAGCATCCAATTCCGAGCTCGGCCAGCAGCTACTGGCAACATGGGTGACGATTCGTGAAGCCGGACTCGACAGGCACAGCGCACGCGCATGACGTGACACCGTGCTAGCCGTTTGTAACGCGCATTCCGTGGTTCTCGCGGATTGTGCATTCGGTATTGGTTTCGCTGACGACACTAAGGCGAATCGTTCGGTAATTCGCTACGCAAAAAAGTGTTGTTCATCACCTGGTCTCGAGTTGACGACAGTGTCGTTTTCTGTCGTCCGAGAACGTCACGTCCGGGTATTTTCTACTACCCGTTCGTAACCTGCTGGTCGGCAGCGCAGTTCGTCCGATTGCCCTGGCGAATGCGCTGATCACTGCTGCATGGTGCGACGACGTCGCTCTCTCGGTTTTCGGACTTTCGGGTCGGTATCCTTATGGCTTGCGCCACATCCTCGAAACCAACCAATCCGTACGAAGTCCTGTCTCGAATTCTTGAAATTCGATTTCCGACGCTGTTTCCCGGTGATTTCGACACTCTGTCGAACCTGCTCGGTCAATGGCTTTGTAGTAGATTTTCGCAGATGACCCGAATTGGATTTGCGGATCACCTATTCCTCCGAATGCATCATGGAATCGGTAATCCGGTGTTCAATCAGTTCGTGTGGCGGTTCGACAGCCCAGTAGAAGTCGCGGAGCTCGCAAAACTGCACGCGAACCTGTCTGCGGGATTGCTCTCGCGACGGGTACTTCCGCCTACCGTTCCCACGGCAAGGCACCGATGGGTGACCTCGAACACGTCGTTACCGCTGGACTACTCCACCAATTCGGTCCCGACGGATGCGGTTCGATGCTGGGCGGAACAGCGTATCTCCGCCGACATCGACCCGGAAGCGGGGATCGGATGGCAGCTGTCCGCAGCTCCGGTTGCAGACGGCGGCACGGTCGTGTCTCTGGTCTGCTCGCACATGGTTGCCGACGGCGCGGCTATGGTCGCCGCCGTCGAACGCGCATCCACTGGCGTCTCGGTGGGGGACTCGGCTCGTCTGGGTGACAAGCCGTCGCTGATCGACTCGATCGCGTCCGACATCACGGACACCGTGGGCCAGCTCCGGCCGATCGCGACGTGGCTCGCGGGAAAATCCGCCCAGGCTGTCACTTCCGTCGTCCGACGTACGGCTGACGAAGAACCGTCATCAGCGGAAGCGCCGATCGCGCCCGACGCACCTAGCCGAACCGATGTGCCCGAGACGTCGGAGCCGTGGAGTCCGCCCTACGTCGTGGTCAGCTGCTCGGCGTCCGAGTGGACGGCGGCGGCCGCACAGTGGGGTGGTACGTCCAATTCGTTGTTCATCGCCGTCATGACGTCGGTGTCCGCTGCGCTGGGCCGCGCACGGCCCGGAGAAGAACTGCGGTGGTCGCTTCCCTTCAACGATCGGCGCTCGTCGGACGTCGATTCGAACTCCACGAAAATAATCGCCGTGCGAGTGCCCGTGCCGGATCCTGCCGACCGTGATCTCACTGGCATCCGGAAAGCGAGCAAAACTGCATTCCAGGAATTCTCCGCACGACAGGCTGTGGGCGCGGCCACCGGGCCGGTTCCGTTGGCCCTCGTCCAGATGTTGCCCGACGCGGTGGCGAGACGGTTGCCCGTCCCCGCGGACGGCGCCGAGGGACTGTGTTCCAACCTCGGTCGGCTCTCCGACGACTTTGTCTCCATCGGCGGAGTGCGAGCAACGAGAGTGTCTGCCAGAGCGACGTTCTCGGGAGCGGACGCCGAATTCGCACGACAGCTCGGCGGTGGTTCCACGGCCTGGGCGACCGAGACCGACGCTGCGATCACGATCAGCATGCACGGGATGGATCCGGACCGAATGGCGAGCGACGAGGACGTCCGAGAAGTGGTGTCAGAGGTTCTCGGACGCTGGGGGATCGGTCACGAATTCTGGTGAACGGCACCTTCTATCAACCGCACGGCGGTGCGACGCGTGTCGGCCGGAGTTGTCATGGCCGCGGCCAATTGTCGTGCATGTGACGCGGTGTCGGGGCGCATCAACGTCTCGATGCCTGCGGCGAGAGTGTCCCGGTCGAGTTCGACGAACTTCGCCGAGCACCCAGCGCCGGTTCTCGTCAGAGCGGCACCCCAGAACGGTTGATCCGCGCTGAACCAGCACACCATGGTCGGTAACCCCGCCCGAACGCTCGCGGCAGTCGTGCCCGCGCCGCCGTGGTGAACTGCAGCCCGACACAACGGAAACAAGGCGCCGTGGTCGACGGAGCCGGCGATGGCAACGCTGTTGTCGGCATCGACGCGTTCGTCGAGTGCGCTCCAACCCGAACTGACGATCGCCCGGTATCCACCGCGCGCGCAGACGTCCTCGATCATTCTCACCAACCCCGTCGGATCCCTGACCGGCATGCTGCCGAATCCGAAGTACACCGGCGCAGTCCCGGATTCGATCCAGGATCGAAGCGATGCGGGGATCGGATCGGCACCGAGAACTCCGGTGCTGTGCGACGATTCGCTTCCGCCCGGTTCGAGAAACCCGATGAACGGTCTCCTGTCCTCCCATTCCTGCCGGAGACCGGGGAAGAACGCAGAGTCGTATGCCTGGATCTCGATCCCGCCGTACGACTCGATCCGTTCGGGGAGGGGGCGCGACGCATTCCCCAGTCCGAGGGCGCGGCGCTGAGTGTTCTCTCGCTTCTTCATCGAGTTCCACCGCATGGACTCGAGGATCCGCCACGTCGTTCGATTGACAACACCGGGCATCGTGCGCGACGGCACGACCGACATCGACCGGTTCGATCGGATGGGGCAATAATGCAATGCTGCGAAAGGAATGGATTGTGACTCAGCATAATTGAAGACCAATTCCTGGCCGAGGGTGCCGGCTATCGCCATGTCTGCGTGCGCACCCATCAGCAGCACGCTCTCGGCCATGTCGTCCCATCCGAAATTGGCCAGTTCCGCCAACGCGGCCCACCGCGTTCGAAGATTCTTCGACTTGATTCGGGTGCGCACCAGATCCGACTCCAGAAGCGCTCGGGTATCCGGACCGAACGGCACCACGGACACGGACGCATGGTCCGCCGTTGCTGCCTCGGCGAACGCGACGAGGTTGGGAGGTGCGCCGAAGGTGACATCGTGCCCACGAGCGGACAGCTCGGACGCCACGACCAGGCCTGGTTGGACGTCCCCACGGCTGCCTGTGAACGGCATCACGAACTTCATTTCCGCCCTCCTCGGCCGCGTCCTCGCACGCAGAACTGAAACCTACCGCACGAGTGGTGAACGTCGCGTAACACGCACGGGCGCAATGGTGTTTCGAACCACGCGGGTGTTTCCAACCACGCGTTCTCCGATACCCTTTCTCGGTGACCAGATTGACGTACGACGACGACCTGTTCCTCCGGATGGAGTGCGTCCTCGACGTTCCCGTCGTCAATCAGATCGTCTGGCGCTTCACAGGTCCGATCGACTCCGAGGTACTGGACTCGACGTGGCGGAACCTCGCAGGCGGACCGATCGATCGAGCCGTACACCGAGTGTCGGTTCCGGGTGCACGAGACCGATGGGTGCGGGCCGAGTCGACACTGCCCCTACTCCGAGGCGCGCGAGCCATTCCCGCGCACGCGCTCGCCGAGTGGATGGAAGAGCGCGCGACGGTCGCTCTCGACCCCACGAGCGGACCGGTGTGGCAACTCGCGTACACGGACCTCGAGAACGGAGGGTCCGCGCTGTCTCTCGTCGCCTCCCACGTGGTCGGTGACGGTGGCGCCCTGACGTCTGCAGCCATCGCAGCGCTGAGAGGACCCTCTGATCCCGACGACTTCGCCTCGGCATTCGACACCGCACCCACCTCCGACCTCCGCGATGCTGCCGGGCAACTCCGGGCCGCGGCGTCCGGCACCGCCAGAGCACTCGGCCGAACCGTGCGCGGCGTGCTTCCGGGTGCGAGCACCCCGTCCGCCTCGAAGGCGGGTACGCAGGCTGTGGTGGACAAGCCGGCTGTGGTGGACAAGCAGCGAGCAGGCAAGCTACCTGTGGCAGCACGGACAACGGGGGAGTTCTCTCCCAGCACCGTCGTCGTGGATTGCCCGACGGACGAATGGGTGGCCGCAGCGTCGAGGGCCGGGGGTAGCGCCAACAGTCTGTTGGTGGCCGTCGCCCTGGGCATTCTGACGGCCGGTGGCCGCGTGAAGGAGTCGGATGCAGTCAAGGTGTCTCTTCCGGTGAGCACGCGCATTCCGGGCGACACCCGTGCCAACGCGACGTCCGGGGTGTCGATCGTCGTGGACGGAGGCAGGGGCTACCTCGACGATCTCCGGCCCATTCGCCGGGACAGCAAGGCGGCGTTCCAAGCGCTCGCCGACGCCACCCGGTCCACCACGTTCGAGCTCACGAAGCCGCTGATGCAGATGTTGCCCGACGCCGTCGTCGCGCGCGCAGCCAAGTCGGCAACCGCACCGCTGTGCCTCTGCTCCAACCTGGGTGCACGCGGAGGCGCTCTGCGTTCGGTGGGCGGAGCCGTGGCGGAGTCGGTCGCGATGCGCTCGATCACGCAGAACACCACGGCGGAGTTGCTGCGGCGTACCAAGGGCGGCGTCAGTGTCTGGTGGAACACGTGCGGCGAGACGGCGACGCTCTGTGTGACCGGTCTGGACCCGGACCTGTACCCCGGCCGGGAACATCTGAAGAAACTGATCGCCGACGAGTACACCAGGTGGCAGCTGACGCCCACTTTCTGGTGAGGCTATGCTTATCCACCGATTCCGCACCTTTTCGGTGCAGCGCTACGGACGAAGGGGAAGTGAACATGGCAGTAGTCGTGTTGTTCGGTTCGGAGACCGGTACCGCCGAGGAAGTGGCAGACAAGATCGCCGACATCCTGGTGGACCACGACGCCGAGGTGCGCGACATGCTCGAGTACGAGGTCTCGGAGATCGACACCGACGCCTTCCACGTCATCATCTGCTCCACCTACGGTGACGGCGAGCTGCCCACGGGAGCCGAGCCCTTCTACGACGCACTCGTCGAGGACGCACCGGACCTGTCCGGGCTCAAGTTCGCGCTGTTCGGCCTCGGCGACCGAATCTACGAGGACACGTTCAACCGTGGCGGCGAGATCATCGCAGAGAAGCTCGTGGAACTGGGTGCTGTGCAGGTCCACGAGCATGCACGCCACGACAGCTCGTCCAACATCAAGCCGAAAGCTCTGGCCGAGGAGTGGGCTCGCGAACTCACCGGACTACTGCCGGGCTGACCACACATCGGACATCGATACGCCGACCTCGTTCAGCAATCGCCGAACGAGGGGCAGGCCGATGCCGATGACGCTGGACGGGTCACCCTCGATGCGGTCGACGAACCACCCACCGAGACCGTCCAGCGTGAAGGACCCCGCGACCTCCAGAGGTTCCCCCGACGCCAGATACGTCTCCAGGTCGGCCTCCGACGGTGTCGCGAAGTGAACAGTCGTCGAATGGCACGCACCGACCACCGCCGTCGTTTGGCCGTGGCGGACGCGAACGACCGAGTGGCCGGTCAGGAGCTCGCCGGACGTCCCGGCCATGGTCTGCCAGCGTCGACGGGCGACGTCGACCGTGTGCGGTTTGCCCTGGAGGTCCCCGCCGATCGACAGCATCGAATCACAACCGACAACCACAGCGTCGATCAGAGCAGCGTCGATCAGAGCAGCGTCGTTCAGAGCAGTGTCAATCGGGGCAGGGTCAGGGCCTGAAGTGCTCAGGCCGTTCACGACTGCCTCTGCCTTGGCGCGAGCCAGCGCCACGACGACGTCCTCGGGGGACGCCGATTCACCGAGTGAGGCCGTCAAAGCATCCTCGTCGACGCCGGACACCCGAACGACGGGGTCGACGCCCGCGGCTCGGAGGACTCCCAACCGAGCCGGCGACGCCGAAGCAAGAACGAACGTTGTCATTGTGTGTCCACGCCCCGAGGCACGTGCCTCAGTAGCGGCGCGACGCAGCGAACGAGTACGGCGAGAACGGCGCGAACGTGCGGTGCATGGTGACGGGAGATCCCCACAACTCGGCCGGACGCGTATCCGCGGGTGCCGACGCCGAGCCCTGCGCCGCAGTCAGAACCGCGACCAACGCAGCGATCTCCTCGTCGGAAGGATCGCCCTTGACGATACGGATCGCCGACGCCGCGGCAGCTGCTCCGTCGGCGCCGAGGTCGGCGGACTCGATCAGCTCGTCGGCGACGGTCAGATCTGTTTCGCGTGCGGGTGCACTCATCTATGCAAGCTCACTTCCGGTGGTCGTAGTAAGACGTGTCAGAGAGGAATGTTGCCGTGCTTCTTCGGGGGCAGGGTGACTTGTTTGCGTTCGAGGAGGCGTAGTGCGGAGACGATCTGTCCGCGGGTGTGGCTCGGCGGGATGACGGCGTCGAGGTATCCACGTTCGGCGGCGACGTACGGGTTGACGAGGGTGTCTTCGTATTCCTGCTGCAACTTCAAGCGCAGTGCGTCGACGTCTTCACCGTTCTTGGCGGCTTCGAGGAGTTGCTTGCGGTAGACGAATCCGACGGCTCCGGAGGCGCCCATGACGGCGATCTGCGCGGTCGGCCAGGCGAGGTTGACGTCGGCGCCCATGTGCTTGGAGCCCATGACGTCGTACGCGCCGCCGTAGGCTTTGCGGGTGATGACGGTGATCTTCCCGACGGTCGCTTCACCGTAGGCGTAGAGCAGTTTCGCGCCGCGGCGGATGATGCCGTTGAACTCCTGACCCGTGCCGGGCAGGAAGCCGGGGACGTCGACGAGGGTGATGATGGGGACGTTGAACGCATCGCACGTGCGGACGAAGCGTGCGGCTTTTTCGGAGGCGTCGATGTCCAACGTGCCGGCGAACTGGGTGGGCTGGTTGGCGACGATGCCCACCGAGCGGCCGTCGACGCGTCCGTAGCCGACGATGATGTTGCGGGCGCGGCCTTCCTGGACTTCGAGGAATTCGTCGTCGTCGAGGATGCGGCGGATGACCTCGTGCATGTCGTACGGAGTGTTCGGTGAATCCGGGATGAGGGTGTCGAGTTCGAGGTCCTCGGCGGTGAGGTTGTCCTCGATGGCGCCGTCGATCGGATCCGACGGGATCGTGCGTGGTGCATCCGCGCGGTTGTTGGACGGCAGGTAGCCGAGGAGGTCGCGGACGTAGTCGAGGGCGTCCTGCTCGCCGGAGGCGACGTAGTGCGCGACGCCGGATTTCTCCATGTGGGTGTGGGCGCCGCCGAGTTCTTCCATGGTGACGTTTTCGCCGGTGACGGTTTTGATGACGTCGGGTCCGGTGACGAACATCTGGGAGGTGCCGTCGACCATGACGACGAAGTCGGTCAGGGCTGGGGAGTACACGTGTCCGCCTGCGGCGGGTCCCATGATCAGGGAGATCTGGGGGATGACGCCGGAGGCTTGGACGTTGCGGTGGAAGATTTCGCCGTAGAGGCCGAGGGAGACGACGCCTTCCTGGATGCGAGCGCCTGCGCCTTCGTTGATGCCGATGAGGGGGCGTCCGGTCTTGAGGGCGAGGTCCATGACCTTGACGATTTTCTCGCCGTAGATTTCGCCGAGGGAGCCGCCGAAGACGGTGGCGTCCTGGGAGAAGATGCAGACGTCGCGTCCGTCGATGGTGCCGTAGCCGGTGACGACGCCGTCGCCGTAGGGGCGGTTGTCGGCGAGGCCGAAGTTCTGGGAGCGGTGGCGGGCGAGGGCGTCCATCTCGACGAAGGAACCTTCGTCGAGCAGTGCGGTGATGCGTTCGCGGGCGGTGAGCTTGCCTTTGGCGTGCACCTTCTCGATTGCGGCGGCGCCTGACGGTGCCATCGCGGCCTCGCGGCGGCTACGGAGTTCGGCGAGCTTGCCTGCCGTCGTGTGAATGTCGGGCTTGGCGTCCGTACCCTGCGCAGTCGAATCCTGAACACTGGTCATGGGGAAACACTTTAACCACGGGTGTGACGGGAGCCCTACCGAGGGCCACGTACCGGTTGGTAGCAGGAGTCGGCGCCACCGGCCATCGAACCGGTGAGCCCATATGCTCTTGAGTCATGTGGACCAACCTCGATCGCCCCCCGCTCGACACTGCCGCTCTCCGACGGGCACTCGTCGACGGACCACAAGCCTCCTGGTCCAGGCTCGATGTGGTCGAGCAAACCGGTTCGACCAACGCCGACCTCATTGCTCGGGTACACGGCCTCGCCGACCGGACTGCCCTCGTCGCCGAGCAACAGGACAGCGGGCGCGGACGACACTCACGGCCTTTCGTGGGTCCACCGAGATCACAACTTCTGTTCTCGGTTCTCGTCAAGTTTCCAGGCATCGATCCGGCGGTTCTCGGATGGCTTCCGCTGCTAGCCGGTGTGGCCGTGGTCGATTCGCTCCGCACTGTTGCCGCCGTGGACGCGGCACTGAAGTGGCCGAACGACGTACTCATCGAGGGCCGTAAGGTCGCGGGCATCCTCGCCGAGGTGGCCGAGCACGGCCCCAACCCCTCTGTCGTCGTCGGAATCGGCCTCAACGTCACCATGACCGAAAGTGAACTGCCGGTCCCGACGGCAACGTCGCTCGCGTTGGAAAACGCCGCCGTCATCGACCGCAGCACGCTGCTGCGGTCGATACTCCGAGCGATCGGCGCGGAGATCGACTCCTGGCGCAACTCCAACTGGAACACCGAACACCTGGCCCACCGCTACCGCGAGCGGTGCGACACAATCGGCCGCCGCGTGCGCGTCGAGCTGCCGGGAGACCGCCAGATGGTCGGCGAGGCGACCGACGTCGACGATCAGGGCCGGATCGTCGTTCGCACCGACGACGCCGACACCGGAACCGTCGCGGTCGCTGCCGGCGACGTCACTCATCTACGAGCTGTCGACACCGACTGACCCCTCGAACGGCTTCCGATCGGCCACCGATCGGCAGCGCGGTCGTGGCAGGATCACGGCGGAACCGGAGAAGGAGAGCGATCCGCATGGGCTATCCGCAGGATGCGTTGGCAGACGAAGAAGAGCTGCTACTGCACCACCACCCTCACTGGAAGATGCTCGTCCTTCCGGCGGCTACCTTCATCGTCGTCACCGCCCTGGCCGGATTCGGGATCGGAGTGGCCTCCGCTCGAGTGGACGGCACAGCGTCGACGACGGCGGTCATCGTCGTCGCCGTGGTATGGGCAGCTCTGGTCGCGTGGCGCTGCGTCGCTCCGTTGATCAGCTGGAAGTGCACGCACTTCATCGTCACCGACCGTCGCGTGCTCATTCGACAGGGTGTCATCACACACTCGGGCATCGACATCCCGATGAGCCGCATCAGCAATGTCCAGTTCCGGCACGGACTGGTCGACCGGATGCTCGGCACGGGCACGCTCATCATCGCGTCGGCGTCCGACGATCCGCTCGAGTTCGACGACATTCCACGGGTGCAGCGGGTGCACTCGCTGCTCTACCAACAGGTGTTCGACTCCCTGGAATTTCGGCGGTCCGGGGAATTTCGGCGGTCCGGGGAGTATCGATCGGGGGAATACCGCAGTTCCGGCGATATCGACGGAGACGAGCTCGGCCACGAGGTGGACGGGCCGTCGCCGGACGGTGCCAGGCCCGGTTGGCGGGCCGGTCGGCGTCGATGACGGTGTCCGCTTGCCGGCAGCGGTTCCGCGGAACCCGGGTGCGGGCGGGTAAATACATCATTCTCACAGTTTCCGGCCGTACGCTCACCGAGTGACCGATGTGCTCCTTGCCGAAGACGACGAAGCTATTGCCGCGCCACTGTCCCGCGCCCTCGGCCGCGAGGGGTACACGGTGACGGTCGAACAGACGGGCCCCGCTGCTCTTCAGCGTGCTCTCGACGGCAACTACGACCTCCTGATTCTGGACCTCGGCCTTCCCGGGATGGACGGTCTCGAGGTCTGCCGGCAGGTACGCGCCAACAGCTCGGATCTGGCGGTGTTGATGCTCACCGCACGCACCGACGAGGTGGATTTCGTCGTCGGGCTCGACGCGGGCGCCGACGACTACGTCGGCAAGCCGTTCCGGTTGGCAGAGCTCATGGCGCGGGTACGTGCGCTGCTGCGCCGACGAGGAACCGGCGAAGACGGGCCGATCGAGGTAGGCGACATCAGGCTCGAGCCCGCTGCTCGACGCGTGCTCGTCGGCGGCAACGAGATCTCGCTCGCCAACAAGGAATACGAGCTGCTCAAGGTGCTCCTCGAACATGCGGGGCAGGTCGTTCCCCGCGAGACCATTCTGCGTGAGGTGTGGGGTGACGCCGAACTGCGCGGTTCGAAGACACTCGACATGCACATGTCGTGGCTTCGCCGAAAGATCGGTGACGAAGGTTCGGTCGCCGAGCGCCGCATCGCGACGGTGCGTGGAGTCGGGTTCCGGATCAACAGCGACTAGTAGAAAAGCAGAGCAGCCGACACGATGCGTCGTCGCATTCTCCAATCCATTCTCGCCGTGGTCATTCTCACGGCGCTCCTGCTCGGCCTTCCGCTCATGTACACCGCGTGGCTGTGGGTCGAGGATTTCACTCGCGACGACCTGCAGCGTCGACTCGATCGAATGGCGTCGGAGATCCTCTCCCAGGAGGGTGAAGCGGGAATGGTGATCGGCGACCTGGACATCGGGTCGCTACGGCTGGCCATTCCGCAGTCCGGGCGCCTCGTCGTGGTGTTCCCGACCCCGCAGGATGCCGCGTCGCGTGTCGACATCGGCGAACCTTTCGTATCACGTCCGCTGGTCGAGTCCTTGTCGATGGGGACGTCGGGCTCACTACGGCTCGAGGTGCCGTCCGACGACATGCGGACATTGCAGCGGCAGGCGGTAGGAGCCGTCGGGCTGGTGGTGCTGGCCTCGATCCTCGCGGGCACGGCCATCGCGGTCCTCACCGCGAAACGGCTCGCCGACCCACTGCAGGACGTGGCGCGCCGAGCCGCCCGACTCGCGGAGGGCGATTTCAGACCGGATCCCACCCGGCACGGAATCGCCGAACTCGACCGAGTGTCCGAGGTGCTCGACTCCGCGACGGTGGAGATCTCCGGACGCTTGCAGCGTGAGCACTCCCTCGTGGCCGACGTGTCGCATCAGCTGCGAAGTCGGCTCACCGCCGTCCGCCTGCGCCTCGACGAATTGTCGGTCCACCCGGACCCGGACGTCGTTCAGGAGGCGGACGAGGCGATGGCCCAGGTGGACCGACTGACACTGGCGATCGACGAATTGGTCCGGTCGTCGCGTAGCGACGGTTCGGCCGGAGCCGAGGAAGTTCCCGTGATCGCCGAGCTGACCGGTCTCGTCGCGGAATGGCAGCGCAATTTCGAGGACGCCGGGCGTGAGCTGGTTCTGCGAGGTGACGTGGGTGTGACGGCGTCGGTGACCGGATCGCGGCTGCGAGAAGCGGTGTCCGTGCTGGTCGACAACGCGCTGTCGCACGGCGGCGGTACGTGCACGGTGGCCGTTCGGCTCGTGCCCGCGGTGGACACCGCGGAGCGACGACGGGAAGCTCTCGCTTGTGTGGAGGTGTCCGACGAGGGGGACGGCGTCAGCAACGACATGGCGCCGCACATCTTCGACCGCGGATTCTCCGGTGCGGGATCCACCGGCGTCGGGCTCGCGCTCGCTCGGGCGTTGGTGGAGGCCGACGGTGGTCGATTGGAACTGCAGCGTCGACGCCCCGCGATGTTCTCGGTGTTCCTGCCGGCTTCGCGGGATCAGAGCATGGGAGCGCCCCGCACTCGCGAGCCGCGGTAGCCGGCGGGAAGTCAGCTGTGGCCGAGTTGTTCCTCGGCGGCTTCTTCCTCGGTGGGGTCGAAATCGGTGGATCCAGCGGCTGCTCCGCGCGCGTTCTCTTCCGGGAAGGCGAACTTGCGCAGGGCCCAGAATCGGAACGCCATCTGCATCAGGTTGCCGATGATGTAGTTCAGCACGAAGTCGACGATCACCAGCATGGTGAGGCTCGTGTGGCCTTCACGGATGTCGAACAGGTTGTTGGCGATGAACAGAGGCGCCGCGGCAAGAATCACGCCGATGCCACTGATCGTGAAGAACAGGAGTGCCTCGTGGTGCCGTTCGCGTCCGCCTCGGTTCTTGAACGCCCACTCACGGTTGAGGATGTAGCTCAGGATCGTCGCCATCACACCGGAGATGACCTTGGCCACCACCGGCTTGGGTTCGAGCACCGTGAGGCTGAGCGAGTAGAAGATGGCGAGGTCGAACACCATCGTCGTGCCGCCGACGATGGCAAATTTGATCAGTTCGCTGTGACGAATCGCCAGCTCCCGAATTGGACCGGGGAGGCGGTGAATCACACTGTCGATCGAGGGCACAACGGAGAAGTCTACGAAACGACACCTCGATTTCACGAACCGGCGCGCAGATCATCAGACTTCTCTCAGGCCAACGACGGTCGAATCCGCCTCACATGACACGATAGGAAGCCGTGACCGGTCCACATTTCCCCTCCGACGCGGCGAACCCGCGTCCCAGTACTCCGCGTCCGTCCACCAACGGAATGCCTGTCGTGGCGATGATCGGTGGCGGCCAGCTCGCGAGGATGACCCACCAGGCAGCCGTTGCGCTCGGACAGACGCTTCGAGTGCTGTCCGCCGGTGCCGACGAGCCCGCTGCACAGGTCAGTGCGGACGTGGTGCTCGGACACCACGACGACCTCGACGCGCTCAGGGCCGCTGCAACGGGATCGAACGCGGTGACGTTCGATCACGAGCATGTGCCCACCGAGCACTTGGAGACTCTCGTCGCCGAGGGTGTCAACGTGCAGCCACCGCCGTCGGCGTTGATCTACGCGCAGGACAAGCTGAAGATGCGCCGCAAGCTCGCTGATCTCGGCATCCCGAGCCCCGAGTTCGCGGAGGTGACCTGGGCCGGCGACGTGACCGAGTTCGGCGAAGAACACGGCTGGCCCGTCGTGGTCAAGGCAATTCGGGGTGGATACGACGGCCGAGGCGTGTGGATGCCAGCCGACGCCGAGGAAGCCGAGGAGATCGTCGGTCGACAGCTCGATCTCGGCGTGCCCCTGATGGTCGAGACCAAGGTCGATCTGCGCCGCGAGCTGTCCGCGATGGTCGGGCGCTCGCCGTTCGGCCAGGGTGCGTCGTGGCCCGTCGTCGAGACGGTTCAGCGACACGGACAGTGCGCCGTGGTGATCGCGCCCGCGCCAGGTCTCGACGAGGACACTGCCATCGACGCCGAGCGCATGGCTCTGGGCCTTGCCGCAGAACTTGGTGTAGTCGGATCCATGGCGGTGGAACTCTTCGAGACGACGGACGGGCGCATCCTCGTCAACGAGCTCGCGATGCGTCCGCACAACTCGGGGCACTGGACCATGGACGGCTGCCGGACCTCGCAGTTCGAGCAGCACCTGCGAGCCGTTCTCGACTATCCGCTCGGCGACACGTCGCCCGTGGCGCCGGTGACGGTGATGGCGAACATCCTCGGCGCACCCGAGGCGCCCACGATGAGCATGGACGAGCGGCTGCATCACCTGTTCGCCCGGATGCCCGACGCCAAGGTGCACCTCTACGGCAAAGGCGAACGCAAGGATCGCAAGATCGGCCACGTCAACGTGCTCGGCGCGGCAGGCGGACGCGCCGACGACGCAGCCTATGTGGCCGCGATCAGAGAAAAGGCAGAGCGTGCCGCGCATTGGATGTCGCACGCGGAATGGACCGACGGATGGGATCCGCACGCATGAGCGACAATTCGACGGGCCCTCAGGTCGGCCTGATCATGGGAAGCGACTCGGATTGGCCGACCATGGAGGCCGCGGCGGAAGCCCTCGCAGAATTCGGTGTCCGCTTCGAGGTCGGCGTCATCTCCGCGCATCGCACTCCGCAACGCATGATCGACTACGCGAACACTGCCGCCGAACGCGGACTGAAGGTGATCATCGCGGGAGCCGGGGGAGCTGCTCACCTTCCCGGCATGGTGGCGTCGGCGACGCCGTTGCCGGTCGTGGGCGTTCCGGTGCCGTTGAAGTATCTCGACGGCATGGATTCGTTGCTGTCCATCGTGCAGATGCCGGCAGGTGTTCCGGTGGCGACGGTGTCCATCGGCGGTGCGCGTAACGCCGGCCTGCTCGCTGTACGCATCCTCGGTGCATCCGACGCTGCTCTCCGTGAGCGGATGGCCTCGTTCCAGGCCGGGCTCGAGCGGATGGTCGAGGACAAGGACGCCGCACTGCGCGCCAAGCTGCTGGGATAGTGCCGCTTTCGCTCCGGGCGCGCGTACGCCGTGCCTCACGCGGTCGGCGCCAGGTCGTCGTCGTGACCTGGCTGGCGCTTGCCTACGCGGGCCTGTGGCGAGCGAGAGTCGAGTTCGACGAGCCGAGTGCACTGTTCGTCGCGTCCGGGATGCGGTACGGCTTCGGGCGCGGTGGGACGACGATCGGCGGTGTCTACCTGACGAACTCCAACGTGTCCCGTCGGGTATTGCGCCACGAGGCCGTCCACGCCGATCAGTGGGCGCGATACGGCATCGCCTTCGCGCCGCGCTATCTCGTCGAAGAGATCCGTCGACCGGGCGCGAGAAACAGATACGAGATCGAGGCAGGCCTGGCCGACGGCGGCTATCGCATCCGACGACCGGAGTGACGAGTGAAGCGGGCTAGAGGGTCTTGGTGACCTTCTCCGTCGCGACGCGGCGTTCGGTCTTCGAGTCGTCGGGCGAGCTGACCTGAACCAAAGATGCGCCGGCGGCGAGCACCGAGAGCAGCCCGTCTATCAATTCGTCGGCCGTGGTCCACGGCAACGAGGACAGCACGCGGTCTCCCACCGCGATCGAATGCGCCTCGGCGCGGGCACGTGCGGCGCCGAGAACCTCTTCGACCGACCGACCGTCCAGAGCGCCCGATTGTCCCGACGGCCGAAACTGATCCCCGTGCACACGGACCGACGTCGCGTAATCGGTCACACCCACCGGTAGATCCGGGACCGGTCTACCGAAGGCGTCGAGCGACAGCGCCACGACCTCGGGCACGTCGCCTGCGTCGTCGATGCGCCCGCCGTGCACCAACGCGACCTCCACGTCGGGGTCCGCGCTCAGGGTGACGTCGGCGCCTGCCCACCACGCCCCGAGGAGCACTGCCGCTGTCTGCCAGTGCGCGGGAAGCAGTACCGAGACTCGTGTCCCCGGTTCCACACCCAGCTCGTCGCGGAGAAAGTTCGCGGTCTTCGCAGCCCAGTTGGCCAGCGTCACACCGGAGACCTCGACCCGCTCGCCGGTGGCGTCGTCGTAATACGTCACGCGCGGGCCGGCTGGGTCGGTTGTCAGGATGGGGTCCAGAAGTTCCTGCGTCAGAGTCGAAGCCACGCAGGGAACACTACCGCCTCAGTTGACGCACGCGGGGCCGGTGGAACCGGCGTCGATGGGGGGAGCGGGCGACTCGCCTGCCGAGCTGCCCGCAGTTTCGGAGGCAGCGGATGCGCTCGTTGCGGCAGGGGCGCCTGCCGTCCCCGGTCCGGAGTAGTCGGACGCGAGGACCACGCGCACGGTGCCACTCGTCAACGAATCGTCGCCGGCCACGCTGACACCGCCGAGCGCGGCAGCGACGGCTCTCGCTTCGTCGCTCTCGGGATCGGCGGCCTGAACCGTGGTGGTGGACACCGTCGTTCCCTCGTAGTTGCCGACGGTACCGCCGATGTACCCGAGCTCGCTCAACGTGGAGGCAACCCCGCCGGCCAGTCCGTCGATGCCGCTGTCGTTCGCGACGTCGACCGTCACCGAAGACGGATCGACCTGCGGCGCATCGGTTGTCGGGGCATCGCTGTCGTCCTCCGACGAGCCGTCCAGAAGGCCCTCGACGTACTTCTTGACTGCGGCGGGATCCACCTCGACGATGGACTCGCCGTAATCGGTCACCCCGTTGATGTCGACCGCGGGAATCGTCTCGAACTTCACCTGGCCGCCTGCAAGATCCTGCAGTCGAGTGGCGAATTGCAGTATGTCCCAATCGGAGTCGAGCACCACCGACCGTTGTACCGCCGCGCTCAACTGGTTCAGTTTGCCGGGATTGCTCAGTGTCTGTGCACTCAGCACACTGCGGACGAGCGACGCCATGAACACTTGCTGTCGCACGATGCGATCCAGATCACCGCGCGGCAGATCGTGGCGCTGCCGCACGAAGCTGAGTGCGTCGGCACCGGACAAGGTCTGCTCGCCGGCAGGAAAATTTGCACCGGACAGGGGCTCGTCGACCGGAGCGTTGAGGCACACACCGACCCCGCCGACCGCGTCGGTGAGGAGAACGAACCCGAGCAAACCGACCTCGGCGTAGTGGTCGACGGTGATGCCTGTCAGATCGGCCACCGACGTGATGAGCGCCTCGCGGCCCGCCTCGGTGGACTGGGACTCGGCGTCGGCGTCGGACACGCCGCTCTCGACGAGTTCGAGGCGCTTGTTCTCCTTGGTGGCGCCGTACGCGGCGTTGATCTTCGACATCCCGATGCCGGGCACCTGAACATAGGAGTCGCGGGGAATCGAGATCGCCGTCGCCGACGACCCGTCGTTGGGAACGCGAATCAACACGATGGTGTCGGTGTTCGACGCCACCTCCTCGCCCGCGCGCAGTGAATCGAGTTCCGCCTGCGACAGTGCGTTTCCGTGCGCATCGGTGCGGCTGTCGGTGCCCACCATCAGGATGTCCACGGCGCCGTCGGCTCCGCCGCCGAGGCCGAGCGCGCCTGCCGTCGCGATGTTGGAACGAAGGCCGTCGATGCTTCGCCACGCGAAACCGGTGACCACCAACACCATCACGGCCAGTGCCGCGACGAAGATCTGTGGTGCTCGCATCGTTCTCGCGGATCGCGCGGCAGGGGCCGACGGGTCCCGATGTGCCGGGCCGGGTCGACGGCGGTCCGTACGCTCCGTCGCGGGCCGGCCGGTCCGGCGCGGTTCGTCCTCACGGCGACGACGAGGAATCTCGCTCCTGCTCCGGTCGGCTCGTGACCTGCGGGACCCGGCCCGAGAATCGCTCCGGGGCTCCCGGCGGGCACGGGACTCGTCGGAGCGACGGCGATACTCGTCGCGGCCGGGGCGTGGGAAGTCCCCTGGCTCGTCCGACTGACCTGGCACCTGAGCGGTTCCTTCCGTTGTACGACGTTGTTCGACGATCCTGGTTCGGATCCAGGCTACTTGTGAAATCTCACTGCCTCGCTCAAGCACGGACGGCGTGCCACACTTTCCGACTGTGACGAACATTCTTGTGACCGGCGCCGGGGGGCAACTCGGACGACAGATTCTGAAACGAGCCGAGCGGGCAGGGGTACAGGTGACGGGCGTCACCAGTGCCGAACTCGACATCACCGACCGAGACTCGGTCGGGGCTGCGGTGACACCAGGGTCCGTCGTGATCAATTGCGCCGCGTACACGGCCGTCGACGCGGCCGAGACGGACGAGGACCGCGCATTCTCGGTCAACGCCGTCGGGCCCGCGAACCTGGCGCAGGCGTGTGCCGAGGCCGGGGCGCGTCTGGTGCACGTGTCGACCGACTACGTATTCGACGGCACGTCCGACGTCCCTTACCGGCCGGGTGACCCCACTGCACCGCGCAGTGCGTACGGCCGCACGAAACTCGCGGGCGAGCACGCCGTTCTCGACGCGCTTCCGACGGCGACCGTCGTCAGGACCGCGTGGGTGTACACGGGCGTCGGCTCGGACTTCGTGTCCACGATGCGCAGGTTCGAACGCGAACGAGACACCGTGCGTGTCGTCGACGACCAGGTGGGATCGCCCACCTACTCGTGGGATCTGGCGGGTGGACTGCTCGAACTCGCCGCCGCGAACTCGCCGATGCCCCCGATCCTCAACCTGACGAACGCAGGCACCGCCAGCTGGTTCCAGCTCGCCCGCGCGGTGTTCGCCGGAGTCGGTGCCGATCCGGAGCGGGTGGAGCCGTGCTCGAGTGCGGAGTTCGTCCGGCCCGCACCTCGGCCCTCGTACTCGGTACTCTCGCCCGACGCGTGGAGCGAGTCCGGCCTGACGCCGCTTCGGGACTGGCGTAACGCACTCGCCGATGCCTTGGACGCCCCGGTGCACGTGGACCGATAGGGTTGCCCGCGTGAGTTCCAAGCTGGCCGTCGTGACGGTGACCTATTCGCCCGGTGAACACCTTGACCAGTTCCTGACGTCGTTGGCGACGGCCACGTCCGAGGATCCACAGGTCATCATGGCGGACAACGGCTCGACCGACGGGGCACCGGAGGCCGCCGAGGCGAAGTACCCGAACGTGCGACTGTTCCGGACCGGCGCCAACCTCGGCTACGGAGGCGCGGTCAACCGGGCTGTCGCCGAGATCGACGACAGCGTCGAGTTCGTCGTCGTGGTCAACCCCGACGTCCGGTGGCACCCGGGATCGCTCGACGGACTTCTCGACGCAGCCGAGCGATGGCCGCGCGCAGGCGCGCTCGGACCTCTGATTCGTGAGCCGGACGGTAGCCGTTACCCGTCGGCGCGGTCGGTTCCGGATCTCACGTCCGGCGCGGGCCATGCGCTCCTCGGGAAGGTGTGGCCGAACAACCCGTGGACACTGCGATACCGGCAGGACAACGAAGCAGCCACCGAACGGGCAGTCGGATGGCTGTCGGGGTCGTGCCTGTTGCTGCGCCGTGCCGCGTTCGACTCGGTGAACGGGTTCGATTCGCGGTATTTCATGTACATGGAGGACGTGGATCTGGGTGACCGCCTCGGAACCGGCGGATGGCTCAATGTGTACGTGCCGAGTGTGGAAGTAACCCATTCCAAAGGGCATGCGGCAGGTAGGCATCCGGAACTCATGCTTCCGGCCCACCACGCGAGCGCGTATCGCTTTCAAGCGGATCGCCACCCTCATCTATGGCAAGCTCCCATACGATGGGCGTTACGCGCAGGTTTGGCGACGCGCTCGAAGGTTGTTGTGGCTTCGGCACTTCGACAGCGACAGACAGACGACACTCGACCGGACCACGACAGAGAGGCCGACAATGCCAGCTGACACGGGCAAGACCACCGATGCCGTAATCCTGGTGGGAGGCAAAGGGACTCGGCTCAGGCCGCTGACACTGTCGGCCCCGAAGCCGATGCTTCCGACTGCGGGATTGCCGTTCCTCCATCACTTGCTCGCGCGCATCAAGGCCGCCGGGATCACCCACGTGGTGCTCGGCACGTCCTTCAAAGCCGAAGTCTTCGAAGAGCATTTCGGCGACGGCTCCGAGCTGGGCATCGAGCTCGAGTACGTCACCGAGACCGAACCGCTGGGCACCGGTGGCGGAATCCGTAACGTGCTGCCGAAACTGCGTGCCGACAACGTCGTGGTGTTCAACGGTGACGTGCTCGGTGGAACCGACCTGACCGCGGTGCTCGATACCCACGCCGGTACCGAGGCGGACGTGACGCTGCACCTGGTTCGCGTCGGTGATCCCCGTGCATTCGGTTGCGTTCCCACCGACGAGGACGGACGGGTCACGGCATTCCTCGAGAAGGCTCAGGACCCACCGACCGATCAGATCAACGCAGGTTGCTACGTCTTCAAACGCGAGATCATCGAAACCATCCCCGCCGACAGGCCCGTGTCCGTCGAGCGCGAGGTGTTCCCCGCGCTGCTCGCCGAGAACAAGCGCGTCTACGGCCACGTCGACAGCGCGTACTGGCGAGACATGGGAACACCCGAGGATTTCGTTAAGGGCTCGTCGGACCTGGTGCGCGGTATCGCCCCGTCACCTGCCCTGAGTGGACCCCGCGGTGAGTTCCTCGTGCACCCGAGCGCCGGTGTGGCTCCGGGCGCACTGCTGATCGGCGGCACGGTCGTCGGCCGCGGCGCCGAGGTGGGTGCAGGTGCCCGTCTCGACGGAGCGGTCGTGTTCGACGGAGCTGTCATCGAGGCAGGCGCCGTGGTGGAGCGCTCGATCATCGGCTTCGGCGCTCGCATCGGACCTCGCGCGTTGGTCCGCGACGGCGTGATCGGAGACGGGGCGGACATCGGCGCACGGTGCGAACTTCTGCGAGGCGCCCGCGTGTGGCCGGGCGTCAAACTCCCCGACGGCGGAGTGCGTTTCTCCACCGACGTCTGACCGGGTACGTCTGACCGGGTACGTCTGACCGGGTGCGTCCCCGATCAGCGGGCAGCCGCGAGGCCGACCAGGTGGGTGATGGTGTCCACCTCGGCGGACTTCGGCAACTCGTCGATCGGCCACCACCTCAGGTCCGTCGATTCCTCGCTGCGCACTGCTGTTGCACCCGCGGGAGCGCGCACGAGGAATCTGAGGTCCAGATGGCGCGTCGGCTTGCCGAGTGAACAGGTGATCGGATGCGTGTCCGCGGACAGCAGCACAGGATCGATCGTCAGATCGTCGATGCCGGACTCCTCGCGCGCTTCCCGGAGCGCGGCATCGACGACGGTGCTGTCGGACGGTTCGCAGTGACCACCGAGTTGGATCCATCGTCCGACGCGTGGATGAAGCGTCAGCAGTACCTGCTGTCCCGAGGAATCGAGTACCAGCGACGACGCCGTGATGTGGCCGGCTTCGTTGGAGCGAAGGCAGCCGTCGGGGCACGCCGCGAGAAACGCGAGCATGGTGTGCCGCAGGGCATCGTCGCGGGCGTCGCCGACAGGCCAGTCCTCGAGCACACGTCGAGCGGAGACGTGCAGCGAGCGAGCGCTCACCTCACATCTCCAGCAGCTCGGAGCCCGGTGCAGTGCGCACACGAGGTTCCGACGGTTCGGCCGGGTGCCCGATTGCAATGGCCCCCATGGCTTTCCAATCGGCCCGTAGGCCGAGCTCGGACCGAACGAGGTCGGAGACGAAGATCGTCGACCCTACCCAGCAGCTACCGAGACCCCGTACTGCCAACGAGACCAGCAGTCCCTGCACGGCGGCGCCGACCGCGACGGTGAACATCGTCTCCTCGGCTGCTGTCCGGCGGGCGTCGGGATAGGTGTGCGCCCCGTCTGGAACGCAGAACGGAATCACTATCTCCGGTGCGTCGACCAGAATGTTGCCGCGAGCGACTCGTGCATCGATCGCACTCGGGGCGAGGCCGTCCGACTCGAGATCCATCCGCCATGCCTTCTGCATCTCGCTGAGCAGTCGGGTGCGCAGCGCGGGAGTTCTCACCCACACGAATCTGACGGGGTGGGTGTGGTGCGGTGCCGGTGCGGTCAGAGCGTCGGCCACGGCGTCGCGAACGATGTCGGGGTCGACCGAGTCCGGAGCGAACGACCGAACCGAACGACGCGACGGGACGGCCTCGCGCCTGCCGCGTGCGATCGATTCTTGCGTCCCGAGCCAGAACAGATCGTCTTCGCCGGGACGCACGAGATCGCGTGCGCGCGAACCGTTGTCGACCGGGGTCAACCCGCGAACGACCGCCACCGGAACCGAACCGAGCTTGCCCTTGACGAGATCACCGGCCGCAGCGATCTCGTCCGCGACGGCGACCTCGGTGACCACGAGTTCGTTCCCCTGACTGTCCTCGGCACCGGCGTACGCGTGCACCACGGCGAGGCCTGCACTTCCGATGGCCGCGTCCGTCTGCCCGACCCGCCACGCACGCCCCATCGTGTCGGTAACCACGACACCGACCGTGACACCGAGCGACTCCGCCAGCGCAGCCCGAAGACCGGCCGCGCTCGCATCGGGATCCTCGGGGAGCAGCGCGAGTTCTGCCCGGTCCACGTTGGACCCGTCGATACCCGACGCGGCCTGGACGATGCCGAGACGGTTCTCGGTGATGAGTGTGCGGCCCTTACGCGCGACGACACGAACAGCCTCCTGATCGACGAGCACACGCCGCGCGGCATCGCGTTCCTCCGGGTCCAGCGGAGCGGCGACCAGTCGACCTTCCACCTTCGAGAACGCCTTGCTCGTCACCACGAGGACGTCGTCGTCGCGAATCCACGGCGCGGCCGTCGCGATGGCCGCAGCGAGGTCGTCGCCCGGGCGGAACTCGGGAAGCCCTGTGACCGGTAGGATCTCGATACCGCCGCCCGGCGCGTGATCGCCGGGCACAGGGGAGCCTGCCTGTTCGGTCACAGCGCCAGCCCTGCCGAACGTAGAGCAACGGCTGCCATCTCGGCCGTGGTGGCCGGATCGGTCATCAACAGCGGCACACTGAGGACGTCGACGCCGGGAATCTCTGCCGTGTCGGTGGAATGGATCATCCACGAGTCGAGGATGCCCGTGTCGGTGCGAGCGCCGTAGTACTTTCCGACCGCCTCGGCAGTGGTCTCGACGCCGATGACCGACAGGCATTCGTCGGCCATCCCTCGCAGGGGCCTGCCGTCGACGACAGGGGACAGGCCGACGACCTTGGCCTTCGTGGTGCGCAAGGCGCTGCGGATCCCGGGGACGGCAAGGATCGCCCCGACACTCACGACTGGATTCGACGGAGCCAGGATGACGGCGTCGGCGTCGGCAATGGCGTCGAGCACACCGGAGGCTGGACTGGCCTGTTCCGCGCCGATGTGGGCGAAGCTGTGCGTCGGGATTCGAGCCCGGTAGCGAACCCACCACTCCTGGAAGTGAATCGCGCGCTGACTCTCACCCGACTCGTCGTCGGGGTCGGTGACGACGACGTGCGTCTCGCTCCGATCGTCGGAAACGGGAAGGAGGCGAACTCCGGGCTGCCACCGGTTGCACAGCGCTTCGGTGACAGCGGAGAGCGGGTACCCGGTCCGCAGCATCCGGCTACGGATCAAGTGTGTGGCGATGTCGCGGTCGCCGAGACCGAACCAGTCCGGATCCGCTCCGTACGCGGCGAGCTCGTCGCGCGCGTGCCACGTTTCGGCGATGCGGCCCCATCCTCGGTCGGTGTCGATGCCCCCGCCGAGTGTGTACATACAGGTGTCCAGATCCGGACAGATCCGAAGCCCGTGCATCCACACGTCGTCCCCGACGTTGACGATCGCGGTGATGTCACCGCCACCGCCGAGCAGTTCCTTGAGGCCCTGAAGAAATCGCGCTCCACCGACCCCGCCCACCAAGACAGTCACTTTCACAGCTGAGGAGCCTATGCCTTGCCGGACGCCTGTGTGTGGGCGCCTCGTGTCCGGCCGTGCTCGAGGCATGTTTAGCTGCCTGTTCACGGGGACGACACGCGCGGAACGGCCGTTGATTCGGGGTGTCGGCCGATTTCGGGCCGTAGATGGTATTGGAAATGTGCCCATCAGCTTGACCGCACCACTGTGCGGCGTGTCTAATCACATGTATGTCATTCCAGGGTTGCCGAGCGAGTGTGCTTGGTGCCGACCTTGATTCGAACACGCGTTCCCATGTGGCGCCATTTCGTGGATACGTGTAGTAAAGGTCGAGAGTTCAGAGTGATTACGAATACCGGCGTGGGGCAAGGTGTTCGGACCGACCGGATGTATCTGCGCTAGAAGAAATGGTGAGGAGGCGGAAGCGATGTATGACCAGCACGTGACACGTGAACAACAGGGCGAGGCTCTTGCTCACCTCAGCGCAGTCGACGGCGCGCCGCAGACCGATTCTCGAGCAGGCGCAGCACGAAGCGACTGCGACAACGCAATTCAGAACGGTGCCCGAGGAGTCGAGGTCGTTCCGGTGGACGCGGGCGCCGCGTACGTCGATGCGACGCCGGCCGACGACGTCGAGCCCGACGACACCGAACACGTCGCCGCGCTTTCCGACGAAACCGATTCCGACGAAACCGATTCCGACGAGACCGATCTCGATGTCGTTCGGGACTCGGTGAAGCCTGTGCTCAGCTTGATCGCGGGATTCGATCAGATGTTCGAGGAGATCGAGGATCAGTGGCAGGAGCGCGCACTGTGCGCTCAGACCGATCCGGAGGCCTTCTTCCCGGAGAAGGGCGGATCCACGCGTGAGGCGAAGCGTATCTGCCTCGGCTGCGAGGTGAAGGACGAGTGCCTCGAGTACGCGCTCGCCAACGACGAGCGTTTCGGAATCTGGGGCGGACTGTCCGAGCGTGAGCGCCGGCGCCTCAAGCGCGGCATCGTCTGACCCTGCCGCGATTCCGAAGCGGCTGTGTGCACCGACGTCCGGTTCTTCCGGGTCGTTGCCGGTTGTCCGTCAGTCCTCGTCGGGCAGCGGGTCCACTACATCCGGGTCGACGCCCAGGTAAGTGGCGACCTGCTCCACCAGAATGTCGAACAGTAGATCTTCCAGGTCCTCGGGATGTTTCGCACGTCGCTCCAGCGGACGGCGGAACAGCACGATCCGAGCGCGTGTGGTTTCTCCGCGCTTGTCGATTCCCGCCGGTACCAGCCGAGAGAGCGGCACCGGGCCTTCTGCCACTACTTCGGGTGGCCAGTTCACCGATTCCGGGTCCTTCGCGCGAATCTTCGGGACCTCGTCCACTGCGATGTCGAGACGTTCGAGCTTGTCGTGCCACCGGTGGTCGATGCGCGCGAATGCTTCGAGGACTGCGCGGTCGAATTTGTCGGCCCGCGATCGATGACCGGGAAGCGACGCGGGGAGGATCGGACCGCGAATACCGCGGCCTCGCCGTGATGCGGATCGGGAGGTCGTTCTGCGTCCGGAGCCGGTTCGAGCCATGCCGAGAGGCTATCGGTGCCGTTGCGCGGTGTGTCGAGCGGCTCGGCGTCGGAGTGGGGGACTACTCTCTTCCGTGTGAGATCTATGCGTGGATGCTGCCGCCCTGGGTGCAACCGATCGGCCGTTGCGACGCTCACGTATGTCTACTCCGATTCCACCGCTGTCGTCGGGCCGCTGGCCACCGTCGACGAGCCGCATTCCTGGGATCTGTGCGAGGTGCATGCCTCGACCACCACAGCACCCAAGGGATGGGAGATGGTTCGGTACGAAGGTGGGTTCACCACCTCGACTCCGGACGAGGACGATCTGACGGCGCTGGCGGAAGCCGTCCGCGAAGCCGGCCGCGGAGACCGCGTTCGCGACGACGCCCCCCGACCCAGTGCCGGTGTCCGGTCCGCTACGGAGTCCACGCAGGACCGCCGCGCGGCTTCGCCCGTCAGAACCGGGCGACGCGGCCATTTGAGGGTGCTTCCCGATCCGACGGCTTGATCGGTAGCCCGAAACTGCAATTGCGGTCCGCTGCTTTGTCGTTCGGATGATCGACCCAGGCATCATTTCTGTCACATCTGGTGTGAGTCATCGCGACGTCCACCTCCATCTGTGACACATTCGTAGGTGAGTGCGCCCTCGATTCGCGCTCGCAGTTGAACCATTCGAAACCCCGAGGAGTCGTTCGTGGCACGCACTGCCGAAGCCGTCAATGCAGTCATCAAGGCCTACGACGTGCGGGGGGTGGTCGGCGAGCAGATCGATGCCGAGTTCGTTCGCGACGTCGGTGCTTCCTTCGCTCGTCTGGTGCGCGAACCCGGCGTCACGCGCATCGTGATCGGCCACGACATGCGGGCATCGTCACCCGAGTTGTCGCGTGCGTTCGCCGACGGCGTCACCTCGCAGGGCCTCGACGTGGTGTTGATCGGTCTCGCGTCGACGGATCAGCTGTACTTCGCTTCGGGATCGTTCGACTGCCCCGGCGCAATGTTCACCGCGAGTCACAATCCGGCGAAGTACAACGGCATCAAACTCTGCCGTGCCGGTGCCAAGCCGGTCGGTCAGGACACGGGTCTTGCGACCATCAAGTCCGAGCTCGTCGACGGCGTCCCGGCGTACGACGGAAAGCCGGGCTCGGTCACCGAACAGGATGTCCTCGTCGATTACGCGACATTCGTCAGGGGCCTTGTCGACCTGTCACGGGTGTCCGGAGTCAAGATCGCCGTCGACGCCGGTAACGGGATGGGCGGCCACACGGTTCCGGCCGTGTTCGACGGGTTGCCCGTCACCGTCGAACCGCTGTACTTCGAGCTGGACGGCACGTTCCCCAACCACGAGGCCAACCCTCTCGATCCAGCGAACCTGGTGGACCTGCAGAAGTTCGTGCGAGAGACCGGTGCGGACATCGGGCTCGCTTTCGACGGAGACGCCGACCGATGCTTCGTCGTCGACGAGAACGGCGACCCGGTGTCTCCCTCCGCGGTGACCGGCCTCGTCGCCGAGCGTGAACTGCGCGGCGAACCCGGAGCGACGATCATTCACAACCTGATCACATCGAGGGCGGTGCCGGAGCTGGTGACCGCGCTCGGCGGTACCCCGGTGCGTACTCGCGTCGGCCACTCGTTCATCAAGCAGCAGATGGCGGAGACCGGAGCGATCTTCGGCGGAGAACACTCCGCGCACTACTACTTCAAGAACTTCTGGGGCGCCGACTCAGGCATGTTGGCGGCATTGCACGTTCTCGCGGCACTCGGTTCGCAGGACCGTCCGCTCAGCGAGCTCATGCGTGGGTACGAGACGTACTCGGCGTCGGGCGAGATCAACTCCACCGTCGACGATGCCGCAGCGCGGACGTCGGCAGTGCTCGACGCGTTCGCCGACCGCACTGCCGGAGTCGATCGGCTCGACGGAGTGACAGTGGATCTGAACGGAGGCGCCTGGTTCAACCTGCGTGCGTCCAACACCGAACCGCTTCTCCGGCTCAACGTCGAGGCCCGTACCTCGGACGAAGTGGACGCCTTGACGACCGAGATTCTCGGCATCGTCCGAGGCTGATCGGCGGCGCACTACTCCGTCCGAACTGTATTAATGGACGCGGCGGTGGGTATGCGGGCACCATCGGTGGCAGAAACGGCGAGTCGAATCGGGAAGGACGGTGGCACTGCGATGACTACTCTGACGCCTGCACTGGATCTGGACGATTCGGACGCTCTCGCCAAGGCCGATGTCGAAGGCTGGTTGCGCAGCGCGGCGCTGGCCGGGGCACAGGCCCGTGCGACGATGTCCTCCTACGAGGACGTCGTCGGTGACCGATTGTCGGACCTCCGTCCCCGCAGCGTGGTATTCGTTGCCGGTGGCGGTCGCGCCCGGCGCGCCACCGCGATGGTCGTCGCTGCCGTGGGAGCCCGGATCGGCGTCCCGTTGGTCGTATCGGACGGCACACCGCCGTGGGTCGGCCCCCTCGATGTCGTGGTGATCTGTGGAGACGACGCAGGGGATCCCCGGTTGTCGGAGGCCACTGCTGCTGCCGTGCGACGCGGCGCCGAAACCGTACTCGTCACTCCGGACGAGGGGCCGCTCCGTTCGGCGGCGGCCGGACGCGCGCTGTTCCTGGCGCCGCGGGTGTCGGTGCGTGAACCGAACGCACTGATGCGCTACGTCGCTGCTGCGGTGTGCGTTCTGGGTGCATTGTCGTCCGGCGCCTACCGAGCGTTGCTCCCCGATCTCGCTCGCCTCGCCGACGCGCTGGACGAGGAAGCGTCGCGAAATCATCCTCGGCACGAGATCTTTCACAATCCGGCCAAGTCCATCGCGTCACGCATCTCAGGGCGCCGAGCGGTGTTCACCGGAGTGAGCGCACTCGCGGTGGAGACGGCACGGCACGGCGGCGAAGTGCTGTTCCGCGTCGCGGGAGTAGTGGCGGCGTCCGGCGATCTACCGGACGTGGTGGCAGCCGGAGTGCAGGCTGCCGGTGCCTCGTCCGAGATGCCGGCCGACTACGACCCGTTCTTCCACGACGACCAACTCGACGGTCCGAGACCGCAACCCGGCGTCCGGGTGTTCGTCGCCGCCGCGCCGACCGGCGCACTGGATGCCGACCGTCGTACTGCGGCTCTCGACGACGTGGAGATTCTCGTCGCGGGCGGCGACGATGCCGCGTCAGAGCCGGTTCCTGCCGTCGGCCCCGTCTCCGACCGGAGCAGTGCGCGGGATCCACTCCTGTCCGAGATGGTCGGGGAATTCGAATCGATGACACTGTTGGCCACGCGGCTGGAGATGGCTGCCGCGTACTTACATCTGATGGGCGGTGACTAGTGCAACCACTGCACGGTGCGGTTCGGTCGTACGCGTGGGGATCGAGAACCTCGCTTGCGCAGTTGCAAGGACGGCAAGTGCCGTCGGAACATCCAGAGGCAGAGATCTGGCTGGGCGCCCATCCCGCCGACCCTGCTCGGATCGGGCCAGGGGATTCCACTCGATCGCTGCTCGAGGTAATCGACGATGATCCCGATCGTGAGCTCGGAGCCACCACCTCGCACGAGTACGGGGGCCGGTTGCCGTTCCTGCTCAAGCTGCTCGCCGCCGACGAACCCCTGTCCCTCCAAGCGCACCCGAGTTCCGTTCAAGCGAAGGAGGGCTTTGCGCGCGAGGAGGCACGTCGAGTTCCGATCGACTCGCCGGTCCGCAATTATCGAGACGCGTCACACAAGCCGGAACTGATCGTCGCGCTCACCGAATTCCATGCGCTGGCAGGCTTTCGGTCCCCGAGGCGCACCGTCGAATTCATCGATGCGCTCGGTGTGGATGCGCTCTCCGGGTACCGGTCGCTGCTCGCCGACCAACCTGACCAAGCCGGACTGCGCACGGTGTTCACGTCATGGATCACGTTGCCGGGTCCTGCACTCGATGCTCTCCTCCCGTTGGTGGCCGAGGGATGCATCCGCTACTTGTCGACGGGTGCGCACGCCGATGACGGCAAATTCGTCGACGAGGCACGGACATTGTTGGAACTGGGGGAGTCCTACCCAGGCGATGCAGGCGTTCTGGCCGCGCTTCTCCTCAACCGGGTGACGTTGTCACCCGGGCAAGGGCTCTACCTGGATGCCGGCAACCTGCACGCGTACCTGTCCGGTACCGGCGTGGAGATCATGGCCAACTCCGACAACGTTCTTCGCGGAGGACTGACGCCGAAGCACGTCGACGTACCGGAGTTGCTGAGAGTGCTCGATTTCGAGCCCGCCGAGGTGAACATCCTCGATCCCGAGGTATCCGGCGATTCCTCGACGATCGTCTACGACACGCCTGCACCGGAGTTCGCGCTGTCCCGGACGGCGCTCACGGACGGCGCGTCGGCCACTCTCGCCAGTGTCGGCCCGCAGATCGTGCTGTGCACCGAGGGCCGGGTGGCCGTGCAGGACGGTGAGAGCGAGCAGATCGTCGAACGCGGCTCGGCAGTATGGGTCTCGGCGTCGGAGGCAGCCCCGACCGTGACCGCCCGGTGGGGCGACGCCGAAGTGTTCCGCGGAACGGTGGGCAACTTCCGCGTCTGAGGCACGCGTTCGCTCGAGTTGCATCGAGCCGGCGTGCCGACGCCTTAGGGTGTTACCGAAGGTGTTCGAGTGACACACACCAGACGGTATCGACAGGTGGAAGCAGAGAAGATGGAACAAGAGCGTTCGAGCGGACCGGCTCGCAGGACTGGAATATTCCGAACGAAGTCGGTCGAGGATTCCATCCGCGACACGGACGAACCGGATACCAAGCTCCGCAAGGATCTGAACTCGTGGGACCTGACCGTCTTCGGCGTCGCCGTCGTCATCGGTGCCGGAATCTTCACGTTGACTGCGCGTACCGCTGGCAACGTCGCCGGGCCGTCCGTGTCGCTGGCCTTCGTGCTCGCTGCGGTCGCCTGTGGTCTCGCGGCGCTGTGCTACGCCGAGTTCGCATCGACGGTGCCGGTGGCCGGCAGCGCGTACACGTTCTCCTACGCCACGTTCGGTGAGTTCATCGCCTGGATCATCGGATGGGACCTGATACTCGAGTTCGCGCTCGCCTCGTCCGTCGTGGCCAAAGGCTGGTCGTTGTATCTGGGGGAGGTGCTCGGTTCCTCGTCGCCGATCGTGACCATCGGCCCGTTGGACGTGGACTGGGGCGCGTTCCTGATCGTTGTCGTCATCACCGTCCTGCTGGCGAGCGGAACCAAACTCTCCTCACGGGTGTCGTTGGTGATCACCGCGATCAAGGTCGCAGTGGTACTGCTGGTCGTGGTCGTCGGAGCCTTCTACATCAAGGCCGAGAACTACTCGCCCTACATTCCGCCCGCCGAGCAAGGATCGACCGGCGAGGGAATCCATCAGTCCCTGTTCTCGTTCGTCACCGGAGCCGGTGGCAGCACCTTCGGCTGGTACGGGCTTCTGGCCGCCGCGAGCCTTGTGTTCTTCGCGTTCATCGGGTTCGACGTCGTCGCGACGACTGCCGAGGAAACGAAGGAACCGCAGAAGGCATTGCCGCGTGGCATCCTCGGATCACTGGCCATCGTCACCGTGCTGTATGTCGCCGTGACGCTCGTCCTGACCGGGATGGTCAAGTACACCGAACTGGCAGGTGACAGTTCGACTCTGGCGACAGCCTTCGACCTGAACGGTCTGACGTGGGCCAAGAACATCATCTCGTTCGGTGCTCTTGCCGGTCTGACAACCGTGGTGATGGTGCTGATGCTCGGTCAGACCCGCGTGCTGTTCGCGATGTCGCGCGACGGGCTGGTGCCGACCTCGCTGGCGCATACCGGCAAGCGCGGCACTCCGGTTCGCATCACAATCCTCGTCGGTGTGGTGGTCGCGGTTCTCGCCGCGTTCTTCCCGATCGGCGTCCTCGAAGAGATGGTCAACATCGGCACCCTCTTCGCATTCGTACTGGTGTCCATCGGCGTCGTGGTGTTGCGACGCACCAGACCGGACTTGCCGCGTGGGTTCAAGGTCCCCCTCATGCCGATAGTCCCCATCCTGGCCGTGGTTGCCTGCCTGTGGTTGATGGTCAACCTCTCGGTCGAGACATGGCTTCGATTCATCGGCTGGATGGTCATCGGCGTGGTGATCTACTTCGTCTACAGCAAGCGCAACGTGGAGAAGACTCTGCGCGCGCGTGAGCAGGCTCGTTCGTCCAAGTAAGAAGTTGTTCGACCAACCCCTGTATCGGAACTTCTGCCTGTTATACGCTAGCCGAACAGACCCGAAGTTTTCTTTCAAGGGGGATCGAAATGGAACGCGCCGGTCACTCGGCCACAGCCGTGGACGAGTCATCCGGGGGTGGCGTGTCGGGGGACGCGACCGTCGAGCCAGTAGGAACCGTCGAGCCAGTAGGAACCGTCGAGCCAGTAGAAAATGTCGAGCCGGTAGAAAATACAGACGTCACTCGCCAGCGGCGGACCGGGAAGCGCGCGTTGTGGCTTCTCGGCCTGCTGGCGCCGGCGTCGGCGCTGCTGCCGTCGCAGCTGGTCCTCTGGACCGGAATGCCCATCTTCTGGTGGAGCGGTGTGATGGTGTTCTTCGTCGTCATCCCTGTCATCGACATGCTGGCGGGCGAGGACGGGGACAACCCGTCCGACAGTGACGTGGAGCATATGCAGGAGGACCGGTTCTACCGGTGGTGCACATACCTCTTCCTGCCCGTTCAGTTCGTGACGTTGCTGATCGCGTGCTGGATGTGGGCGTTCGGTTCACTCGCCGTCATCGACAAGATCGGTCTCGCTGTGACGGTGGGACTGGTAGCGGGTACCGGAATCAACGCGGCTCACGAGCTCGGTCACCGGATCGAGGAGCACGAGCGGTGGCTCGCGAAGGTCGCGCTGATGCAGACCCTCTACGGTCACTTCTTCGTCGAGCACAATCGCGGTCATCACGTCCGCGTCGCCACCCCCGAGGACCCGGCAAGTGCTCGGCTCGGCGAGAACTTGTACGTGTTTCTGCCTCGAAGCGTTATCGGGGGACTCCGGTCCGCGTGGCGGCTCGAGAACCAGCGTCTGCATCGGCGTGGGATCCGCCGATGGAGTCCGCGAAACGCTCTGCTGCACACGTGGGCGATGAGCGTCGCTTTGTTCGGCACGCTCGTGCTCGTGTTCGGGCTGTCGATCCTGCCGTACCTTCTGCTGCAGGCAGTCGTCGGTTTCCTGCTGCTGGAGACTGTCAACTACGTGGAGCACTACGGTCTGCTGCGGGAGAAGAACGAACGGGGCCGCTACGAGCGGTGCTCGCCGCGGCACAGCTGGAACAGCGATCGCTTGTGCACCAACATTTTTCTGTACCACCTCCAGCGGCACAGCGATCATCACGCCAATCCGGGCAAGCGGTACCAGACGCTACGTAGCTGCGACGAGGCCCCACAGCTGCCGGCCGGCTACGCATCCATGGTGCTGGTCGCCGCCGTGCCTCCGCTGTGGCGTCGAGTGATGGATCGCCGGGTGCTCGCTCACTACGACGGTGACATCACCCGCGCCAACATCCTGCCCCGACGTCGAAGCAAAGTTCTCGCTCGGCACGCTCGACGAGACGCACCACTCGCGGGGCCCGAATCGCAGAACCGGACATCTCGTACGGCCGCCTGATTCCGAACGACGGCGGCGACACCTGGGCCGAACCCACCGCGAGTCGACCCGATAGCCTGGTGCGGAAACGCAACGCACAACAGGAGAGGCACGATGACGACCTCAGCACATGCCGGCGGCAGTTCGGCCGCCGGATCGGCACTCACCGCGGACCACCGGGGTGGAATCGACTTCAAGGTCGCAGATCTTTCGCTCGCAGAGTTCGGCCGCAAGGAAATCCGGCTCGCCGAGCACGAGATGCCGGGTCTGATCGCACTCCGACGTGAATACGCAGAGGTGCTCCCGCTCAAGGGTGCCCGCGTCTCCGGGTCGCTGCACATGACCGTCCAGACGGCCGTTCTCATCGAGACGCTCGTTGCGCTCGGCGCCGAGGTGCGGTGGGCGTCGTGCAACATCTTCTCCACCCAGGACCACGCAGCAGCAGCTGTCGTCGTCGGCCCCCACGGAACCGAGGAGGAGCCCAAGGGCGTCCCGGTGTTCGCGTGGAAGGGCGAGACGCTCGAGGAGTACTGGTGGGCTGCCGAGCAGATGCTCACGTGGCCGAGCGAACCCGCGAACATGATTCTCGACGACGGTGGCGACGCGACGATGCTCGTGCTGCGTGGCGCCCAGTTCGAGAAGGCAGGCGTCGTACCGCCGACCGACGACGATCACGATTCCGACGAGTACAAGGTGTTCCTCGGATTGCTGCGTCGCTCGCTCGAAGAGTCGAAGACCAAGTGGACGGCCATCGCGGAGTCGGTCAAGGGTGTCACCGAGGAGACCACCACCGGCGTCCTGCGTCTGTACCAGTTCGCAGCGGCAGGCGAGCTCACGTTCCCGGCGATCAACGTCAACGACTCGGTCACCAAGAGCAAGTTCGACAACAAGTACGGCACCCGCCACTCGTTGATCGACGGCATCAACCGCGGCACCGACGTCCTCATCGGCGGCAAGGCCGTCCTGGTCTGTGGTTACGGCGACGTCGGCAAGGGCTGCGCCGAGGCACTGAAGGGCCAGGGCGCTCGCGTCACGGTCACCGAGGCCGACCCGATCAACGCGCTGCAGGCTCTGATGGACGGATTCGACGTCCGCACCGTCGAGGAGTACATCGACAAGGCCGACATCGTCATCACCTCCACCGGCAACCTGGGAATCATCACCTTCGACCACATGAAGCGGATGAAGCATCAGGCAATCCTCGGCAACATCGGTCACTTCGACAACGAGATCGACATGGCCGGGCTCGAGAAGGCCGCGGATGTCACGCGCATCAACATCAAGCCGCAGGTCGACGAGTTCCAGTTCAAGGACGGCCATTCGATCATCGTGCTGTCCGAGGGCCGGTTGCTCAACCTCGGCAACGCGACGGGCCACCCGTCGTTCGTGATGAGCAACAGCTTCTCCAACCAGGTCATCGCACAGATCGAGCTGTGGACGAAGCCGAGCGAATACGACAACGAGGTGTACCGCCTGCCGAAGCACCTCGACGAGAAGGTCGCTCGCATTCACGTCGAAGCACTCGGTGGCACCATCACCAAGCTGACCAAGGAGCAGGCCGAATACATCGGCGTCGACGTCGAGGGCCCGTACAAGCCCGAGCACTACCGCTACTAGGTCCTGCTGTGGGCCGACTGATCGTCATCGAGGGAGTCGACGGCGCGGGTAAGAACACGCTCGCCCGTCGACTCGTCTCGGCGTGGGAACGTGAACATCTCGACGTGGTTCGCATCGGCTTTCCGAGGTACGACGCCTCGGTGCACGCCGATCTCGCCGCGGAAGCGTTACGAGGTGAACACGGCGACACCGCGCAGAGCGTCCACGCAATGGCGTTGCTGTTCGCGCTCGACCGCAGATCGGCCGCGGGGGAGCTACGAAACGCGCTCTCTCACAACGACATAGTGCTGTTGGATCGTTACGTCGCGTCCAACGCGGCATACACCGCCGCGAGGCTCGACCAGTCCGCGGACGGCGAGGCGGTCGAATGGATCCGCGCCCTCGAATTCGATCGATTCCAGGTACCGATCCCGGACACTCAGATCTTCCTCGACGTGTCGGTGGAACTGGCCGCCTCGCGCGCGGAGTCACGCGAGACCGCGGACGCCTCGCGTACACGGGATGCCTACGAGCGCGACGGATCGCTGCAATCGCGAACCGCTGCGGTGTACGGCGAACTGGCGGCGTCGAACTGGATGTCGCCGTGGCAGGTCGTCGGCGCCGACGTCGATCCCGATCGACTCGCCGCCGACGTGTTCAATCAGCCAACTGACGCCGGGAAAGTGACAACATAGGTCCATGAAGCCTCGGATTCTTGTAGTCGACGACGATTCGGCACTCGCCGAAATGCTGACCATCGTCCTTCGCGGCGAGGGTTTCGAACCGTTCGTGGTCGGCGACGGCACACAGGCGTTGTCCGCGGTGCGAGAGAACCGTCCGGATCTCGTGCTGCTCGACCTGATGCTGCCCGGCATGAACGGCATCGACGTGTGCCGTGTTCTTCGGGCCGATTCCGGGGTTCCCATCGTGATGCTCACCGCGAAGACGGACACCGTCGACGTCGTGCTGGGACTCGAGTCCGGTGCGGACGACTACATCATGAAGCCGTTCAAGCCGAAAGAACTGGTCGCTCGGGTGCGAGCGCGTCTGCGTCGCACCGAAGACGAGCCGGCCGAGTTGCTCTCCATCGCGGACATCGTCATCGACGTCCCGGCGCACAAGGTCAGTCGAGGGGACGAGTTGGTGTCCCTGACGCCGCTCGAGTTCGACCTGTTGGTGGCCCTCGCACGAAAGCCACGTCAGGTGTTCACTCGCGAGGTGCTGCTCGAGCAGGTGTGGGGGTACCGCCACGCCGCCGACACCCGCCTGGTGAACGTGCATGTGCAGCGGTTGCGTGCCAAGGTCGAGAAGGATCCGGAGAATCCTGAGGTGGTGTTGACGGTGAGGGGAGTCGGCTACAAAGCCGGACCGCCGTGATCTGGTCCAACCGTTCGCGGCGTCGAATCAACGGAACGTTCACGCCGCTTCTGCGCTGGTTCAGAGCGCTCACCACATCGATCGGCCATGCGTGGCGCCGGTCGCTGCAACTGCGTGTGGTCGTCTCCACACTTACGTTGTCCCTTGTCGTCATCATCATTCTCGGTGCGGTGCTGACGAGCCAGATCACCGACCGGCTCCTGGAAGCGAAAATCACGGCTGCCACGGAGGAACTCGAACGATCCCGCATGACCGTGGAGGGAGCGTTGGCGGGGGCCGAGGAAACGACGGGGCTCTCCTCGCGTCTGGAGCGCGCTCGCGCTCAACTGACGAGCGGCGGCGTCGACTCCGGGCAGAGCACCGGATCCGCCGGTACGTTCGATCCCGTGCTCATCGTCGACGGAGACGGCATCCGGACGGGCTCGTCCATCGGCCCGTCGTCGCAGATTCCGGAGAGTCTTCGAAATTTCGTCCAGGAAGGCCTGATCAGCTGGCAGTACGCCACGGTCAGTGACGCCGAGCAGGGCGATTACACCGGTCCGGCCATCATCTTCGGCACGCCGACCGCGTCGGACATCGCGGATCTGGAGCTGTACCTGGTGTTTCCGCTCGGAAGCGAGGAGCGCACCCTCTCGCTCATGCGGGGGACGCTGCTCATCGGTGCCGCGGTTCTCCTGGTGCTGCTCGCCGCGATCTCCATGTTGGTGGCGAGGCAGGTCGTGCTACCGATTCGCTCGGCATCGCGCATCGCCGTTCGCTTCGCCGACGGCAGACTGAAGGAACGGATGCCGGTGCGCGGCGAGGACGACATGGCGCGGTTGGCGATGTCGTTCAACGAGATGGCCGAGAGTCTGTCGAAACAGATCACTCAGTTGGAGGAGTTCGGAAGCCTGCAGCGCAGGTTCACCTCCGACGTCAGCCACGAGCTACGGACACCGCTGACGACCGTCCGCATGGCTGCCGATCTGATTCACGACGGCTCCGCCGAGCTCGACCCCGCGCTGAAGCGATCGTCGGAACTGCTGGTGAACGAGCTCGATCGATTCGAGACCCTCCTCGGTGATCTCCTCGAGATCAGTCGCCACGACGCGGGCGTCGCCGAATTGGCGTCCGAGCAACTCGACCTGCGCATGTGCGCCAGGGCTGCGGTCTCCACGGTCAGGCATCTGGCACGCGAAAGCGCGACCGAAGTGATCGTCGACATGCCAGATCACGCTGTCGTCGCGGAGGTCGATCCCCGTCGCGTCGAGCGCATCCTCCGCAACCTGTTGGCCAATGCTCTCGATCACGGAGAAGGCCGTCCGGTTCTGATCCGGCTCAGGGCCAACAACGACGCCGCAGCATTCGTCGTGAGAGATCAAGGCATCGGCCTGCGCCCTGGCGAAGAGAAGCTGGTGTTCAACCGCTTCTGGCGCTCGGATCCGTCGAGGGTCCGCAGATCTGGCGGCACTGGCCTCGGCCTGGCTATCAGCGTCGAAGACGCACGCCTGCACGACGGCAAACTCGAAGCATGGGGAGCCGTCGGCGAGGGTGCATGTTTCCGGCTGACCTTGCCTCTGGTGCGGGGGCACAAGGTGATCGGGAGCCCGCTTCCACTGAAGCCGAGCACTCGCCGATACACGCAGGGGCAACCCCTTCCGTCCGCGACGGATCGAGCGGACGAATCGAAGGGACCCGGCGCGCCGGTCGATTCCGCCGGTTCGATCGGCGCGGACACCGGTGGAGGGCGGTCCACATGACGACTGCACACCGACACAGTCGCTTCTCGCGCGTCGGCACACTGGTCGCGGCCCTGACGAGTCTCGTTCTGATAGTGGGCGGATGCGCGAGCCTCCCCGAATCTTCCAGCCCGCAGGCGATCGGGTCGCTCACTGCGGGCGCGGCGTCGACAACCCCGCCCCCACCCGCATCGGGCCGCGAGCCGGACCTGCTGCTGCGTGATTTCGTGACCGCCAGTGCGGCGTCCGCGAACCGGCATCAGGCAGCTCGGCAGTTCCTGACCGCCTCGGCCTCGAACAGTTGGGACGACAGCGCCAAGACCGTCGTCGCCGACAAGATCGACCTTCTCACCGGCATGCGCACCGACACCGAGGCACAGTTCACGCTTCGGTCCAACACCGTCGGTCTCGTCGCTCCCGGCGGTGACTACCAAGCCGGCGCGGGCACGGTCGATTCGAACATCAGGATGATCAAGGTCGACGGGGAGTGGCGCATCGACGAACTACCTCCCGGCGTCGTCATCGATCGTTCGCAGTTCTTCGGTGCATATCAACGCAAGTCGCTGTTCTTCGTCGACCCGCTCGGCGCGGCCCTCGTACCCGACGTGCGGTGGGTGAGCGGCGCGGCCGATCAGATGGCCGATCAATTGGTCCAATTGCTGATCGACGGACCGAAGCCGAGCCTGGCTCCCGCCGTGTCCAACGAGCTGGGTAACGGCGTCGGGATTCGAGGGCCGATCACCAAGGCCGACGGGCGGACCTCACAGGAGGCCATCGGATCCGGCGGCGGCGTTCGGATCGACTTCGGTGGCCTGCAGGCCGTCGACGCCAAGAACCGCGAACTGCTCGCGGCCCAGGTGGTGTGGACGTTGGCGTCGGCGGACATCGCGGGCCCGTACGTGCTGCTCGCGGACGGGCAACCCCTCGACAACTCCAAACCCGACGGATGGACGACGGCGGACGTCGGTACCCTCGACCCGCTGGCCTCGCCGGAGAACGACGTCGGGTTGCACGCATTGGTGTCCGGTCGCTTGGTGTCCGTCGACGACAGTGGCACGACGCCGGTGCCGGGCTACTTCGGCACCGTCGAGAATCTGCGCAGCGCAGCGCTGTCGACGGACGGCACTCTCGTGGCAGGTGTCGCCGACACCGGCCGTCCCGCACCCGAACCGTCGTCGGCGTTGATGATCGGCGGCTACGACAGCGGAGCGTTCCCGGTGGCCGAGGGACAATCGATCACCCGTCCGACGTGGGGAGTGGACAACAACGCGGCGTGGGCGGTCATCGATGGCACCAATGTCATTCGCGCAGCGAGGGATCCGGCCAACGGGCAGGTGTCGGTGCTTCCCGTCGACGCAGGTGCGGTGACGGCTCTCGGATCGAGAATCACCGATCTTCGTCTCTCTCGCGACGGCGTCCGGGCGGCCATGATCGTCGACGGGCTGGTGTACGTCGCGACAGTCGTGCGCCAACCCAACGGAACGTACTCGCTCGTGTCGCCGAAAGCAGTTGCCAACGGGCTCGGTAGCGACGCGCTCGCGTTGGACTGGAGCACCGGCGACGCGGTGGTCGTGGTGCGTATCGCGACAGACGTTCCGGTGGTTCAGGTGACCACGGACGGCTCGCGGCTCGACGCGTTGCCGAGTCGGAACCTGACCGCGCCGGTGTTGTCGGTCGACGCGTCGACAACGGCCGAGTACGTCGCGGATTCGCGTGCGGTGTTCCAGTTGAACAACAACGATCCGGCGGGGGATCGGTACTGGCGTGAAGTCGCCGGCCTGGCCGGGGTGAAGGCGACTCCGGTACTGCCGGGCTGAGCGCATCGTTCGTGTCGGACCGGTCGGCCATACTCCCGCGTATGAGCGGTGTATTGGCGGCGATGCTGGACCTGGCCCTTCCACGTGAATGCGGTGGCTGCGGCGGCTCTGGCACCCAATGGTGCGCGCGGTGCGAGGAGGAGTTGGCGAGCCCACCGATCGCGCTGAGTCCACGCGTGGACCCGTCCGTGCCGTGTTGGGCGCTCGGCACGTACGCCGGGGCTCGCCGTGCGGCGGTGCTCGCCCTCAAGGAGCGCAATCGACACGACCTGGCGGCGCCGATAGGCCGAGCCGTCGCAGCAGCGGTACGCCACCTGAGGCTGTTCGGGCATCTGGATCCACCGGAACTTGCGCGCCTCGTTCTGATACCGGCCCCGACGCGGGCGCGAGCCGCGCGCAGTCGTGGCGGTGATCCGGTGCTCCGGTTCGCGGCAGATGCCGCTGCTGCGCTTGCGCCGGAACCGGTGTCGATGGTGCCTGCACTCGCGATGGCACGCGGCGTGCGGGATTCCGTCGGTCTCGGTGCCGCGCAGCGGGCGGCCAACATCTCCGGCAGGATTCGAGTGCGTCGTGGTGCGCCTGCGATCGAACTCGGCTGCGGCGCATACTCGGCCACCTCGGTGTTGTTGATCGACGACGTCATGACCACGGGTGCAACTGCGGCCGAATCGGTAAGAGTGCTAAAGGAATTGGGGGTCCCGGTCGACGGAGTCCTGGTGGTGGCGGCGGTGTGAGACTTCTGTGGACCGCTCTATCCGTGATGGGACCGCGACGTGACTGAACAAGTACTGAGAATGTCGGTGAATTCCGCGTGAACGGTGGCACGCCGGCGGATGACCGACTAACGTCGCAGTCACGTACTTGCAGAGCAAGAACCGGCGGTTCTGCTGTGTGAGGCGATGCGACTTCTCGTTACGTGGAGGTGATGCGGCTGAATCTGATGCCGGTTGGTTCCCCACTCGGCATGAGCACTTGCCGCGTCGCACCGGCGGCGTGGCCGATATCGGGAGGTACGCGTGACGACCCCTTCACAAGCTTCGGTTTTCTTCGACGAGAAGCCTTCGGACGAGTCCACCAAGACCCATGCCGACGTTGTGGTCAAAGGCCGCAACGTCGAGATCCCAGACCACTTCCGGATCTACGTATCCGAAAAACTCGCCAGGCTCGAACGATTCGATCCCTCCATCTACCTGTTCGACGTCGAACTCCAACACGAGCGAAACCGCCGACAGGCCAAGGCATGTCAGCGCGTGGAAATCACCGCGAAGGGCAAGGGGCCCGTGGTTCGTGCCGAGGCATGTGCCGACAGTTTCTACGCCGCCCTGGAGTCGGTGACCTCGAAACTGGAAAGCAGGTTGCGTCGCACGAAGGACCGGCGCAAGGTCCACTACGGAGAAAAGCGTCCCGTCTCGGTGGCCGAGGCCACCGCCGAACTCGCCGAGGACGACGATCTGGCGATCGACCCGGACATCAAACTCGACACGTTCGAAGACGAGCCGTCGGGCCCCGGTCAGATCGTGCGCACCAAGGTCCACTCCGCAGCCCCGATGAGTGTGGACGACGCTCTGTACGAGATGGAACTCGTCGGCCACGACTTCTTTCTGTTCCACGATTCCGCGACCGACAGACCGTCGGTGGTGTACCGCCGTCACGCGTTCGACTACGGATTGATCAGGCTCACGTGAGCTGAGAATTTCGTAGGAATACCTCGAGACGAAGCAGGCCCGACCTGGAAAACACCAGGTCGGGCCTGCTTTGGTACGTGGGTCTGTGGGCCATGACGGTCCAACGCCTACCATGGTTGCGTCAGGCCTCATCGGCAGGTCGCATCGCCAGAGCTAGTCGCGACGTCGGAGAGGCCTGCACCGCCAACCTGTCGACCGAATACAAGTAACCGAGGATCGAGGACGAGAAAGCCCGTGCCTTCGCTGTCGTTTTCCAAGCTGCTCCGTGTCGGTGAGGGTCGCATGGTCAAGCGACTCAAGAACATCGCCGACCACGTGTCCACCCTGTCACCGGACGTCGAGGGCTTGTCCGACGACGAGCTCAGGGCAAAGACCGTCGAATTCAAGGAGCGCTACGCCAAGGGCGAAACGCTCGACGAGCTCCTTCCCGAGGCCTTCGCCGTTGCGCGCGAAGCATCGTGGCGCGTGTTGAGCCAGCGGCATTTCGACGTTCAGGTGATGGGCGGAGCGGCCCTGCACTTCGGCAACGTCGCGGAGATGAAGACCGGTGAAGGCAAGACCCTGACCTGCGTCCTGCCGGCCTACCTCAACGCGCTGTCCGGTGACGGAGTACACGTCGTCACCGTCAACGACTACCTCGCCAAGCGCGACTCCGAGTGGATGGGACGAGTTCACCGTTTCCTCGGCCTCGAGACCGACGTGATCCTGTCCGGAATGACCCCGGCCGAGCGTCGTACCGCGTATGCCGCCGACATCACGTATGGAACCAACAACGAGTTCGGCTTCGACTACCTGCGCGACAACATGACGCACTCGCTCGACGATCTGGTCCAGCGGGGGCACAACTTCGCCGTGGTCGACGAGGTCGACTCGATCCTGATCGACGAGGCCCGCACGCCACTGATCATCTCGGGCCCGGCCGACGCGTCGTCCAAGTGGTACGGCGAGTTCGCCCGTATCGCACCGTTGCTGAAGAACGACGTCCACTACGAGGTGGACATCAAGAAGCGCACGGTCGGTGTGCACGAGGCAGGCGTGGAGCTGGTCGAGGATCAGCTCGGCATCGACAACCTGTACGAGGCCGCCAACTCACCGTTGGTGAACTACCTCAACAACTCGATCAAGGCCAAGGAGCTCTACACCAAGGACAAGGACTACATCGTCCGCGACGGTGAGGTCATCATCGTCGACGAGTTCACCGGTCGCATCCTGGTCGGTCGTCGGTACAACGAAGGCATGCACCAGGCCATCGAGGCCAAGGAGAAGGTGGAGATCAAGGCCGAGAACCAGACTCTCGCCACGATCACGCTGCAGAACTACTTCCGGCTCTACGACAAGTTGTCCGGCATGACCGGTACCGCGCAGACCGAGGCCGCGGAGCTTCACCAGACCTACGGACTCGGTGTTATCCCGATCCCGACCAACCGCCCCATGGTTCGCGTGGACAACGGCGACCTCATCTACAAGACAGAGGAAGCCAAGTTCGACGCCGTCGTCGACGACGTCGTCGAGCGACACGGCAAGGGCCAGCCTGTGTTGATCGGTACGACGAGCGTCGAGCGTTCGGAATATCTGTCCAAGCAGTTCACCAAGCGCGGCGTCGTCCACAGCGTGCTGAACGCCAAGTTCCACGAGCAGGAAGCGACGATCGTCGCCGAGGCCGGTCGCCACGGCGCCGTCACGGTCGCCACCAACATGGCAGGCCGCGGTACCGACGTCGTGCTCGGTGGTAACCCGGACATCATCACCGACCTGCAGCTCCGCAAACAGGGCCTCGACCCCGTCGAGACTCCCGAGGAGTACCAGGCCGCGTGGGATTCCGCCCTCGAAACGGTGAAGGCCCAGGTCAAGGCCGACGCAGACACCGTCCGCGCCGCAGGCGGCCTGTATGTCCTCGGCACGGAGCGTCACGACTCCCGCCGCATCGACAACCAGCTCCGTGGTCGATCCGGTCGTCAGGGTGACCCGGGTGAATCGCGCTTCTATCTGTCGCTCGGTGACGAGTTGATGCGTCGATTCAACGGGGGTGCGCTCGAGTCGATCATGACCAGGCTCAACCTTCCGGACGACGTTCCCATCGAAGCCAAGATGGTGTCGAAGGCGATCAAGAGTGCCCAGACCCAGGTCGAGCAGCAGAACTTCGAGATCCGCAAGAACGTCTTGAAGTACGACGAGGTGATGAACCAGCAGCGCACGGTCATCTACGAGGAGCGACGTCGCATCCTCGAGGGCGCTGACATGGAGGGCCAGGTCGAAAGCATGATCACCGACGTGATCACTGCCTACGTCAACGGCGCGACCGCCGAGGGCTACGTCGAGGACTGGGATCTCGAGCAGCTGTGGACTGCGCTGAAGACGCTGTACCCGGTCGGTCTCGACCACAAGGAGCTCTCGCACGAGGACGAGTTCGGCGAGAAGAGCGACCTGAGCCGCGAAGAACTTCTCGAAGCGTTGCTGACCGATGCGCGCGCCGCGTACGCCACCAGGGAGAAAAGCGTCGAAGAGGTGGCGGGCGAGAACGGTATGCGTGAGCTCGAACGCCGTGTGCTGCTGTCCGTCCTCGACCGCAAGTGGCGCGAACACCTGTACGAGATGGACTACTTGAAGGAAGGCATCGGCCTGCGGGCGATGGCGCAGCGTGACCCGCTGGTCGAGTACCAGCGAGAAGGCTACGACATGTTCCAGGGCATGCTCGAGGGACTGAAGGAGGAGTCCGTCGGATTCCTGTTCAACCTTCAGGTAGAGGCCACACCGGCTCCTGCCGGTCCCGCAGCCGGTGCAGGCCTTGCGGTTGCACCCGGACTCGCCTCACCGGTCGGAACGCGGCCAGCGAACACCGGCACGGCTCCGACGGCCTCGGCTCCGACGGGGTCGGCCCCGGCTTCAGCGGGTCAGCCAGCACCGGCACGTCCAAGAGCGACCGAAAAGGCGCCTGCCGCTCCCGTTCCGTCGGCTTTGCGTGCGAAGGGTCTGGACGAACGCACCGAGGAGCGTCTGACGTTCTCCGGTCCGGACGAGGACGGTGGCACCGCTGTTCGACGGTCCGGTGTCGCGACGGCATCCAACTCGTCGGACGGAGACGCCGCGGCGCAAGGTACTCGTCGGGAACGCCGCGAAGCCGCTCGGGCACAGTCGAAGACGTCCAAGCCGGCACGGTCCAAGAAGAAGCGTTAGGGGCTCGGTCACGTCGCGCGCGGCGAACCGATGCGCACGGCATCAGACGACGCGCAGCGACGTGACTGTCCACCCGGTGTACTTGAGGCTGCGCCGGTACTCGAGGCGGGCCGCGACCGCGAACACCCGCGTCCCGCGGGTGTAGGTTCCGAACACTTCCGTCGCGTTGCGTGCGGCGTGCGTGACGTGAATGCGACGCAGGCTCGCCGCCCCCAACCGTCGCCCCGGTGGTTCGGTTCGTGCGATCGTCCGCACCGATTCCACGACGTTCGGGGCGAACAGCAGTCCCATCTTCTCCGGCGGCCGTCGTCGATCCAGGACCTCCAGCAGTAACCGAACTGCCTGCTCGGCACCGCGGCGAGCGTCGTCGGACACCGAGTTCTCGCTTACCGCCGTCAGTGGGCCGATGCGCGATCCGTTCGAGTTGGCAAGATCGGCGACTCCCGGGTGGTCGTGGTGTCCGACGCTGCGCGGGAACGGGCGTCGGCGCCGGATCGGCCTGCTGCACGCAGCAGGCGCGGACCGGCTGTCCGTCACTCGCCCGTCGCTCGCACGTGCGCTGTCCGTCGGTGGTTCGAACGTGGCGGCACGGGCGATGTACGCGAACCGGCGCGCATCCGACATTGCGTTCATCCTGAGTCCCTCCGGCGGATCCCTCTTCTTGGTAATTCAGACGGAACCGAGCCGCGGTCGGTTCCATCGAACCGCGGCCGAATGGCTGTAACCTGTGGGTTCGTCTAGGTTCGAGTACGACGAATCACCTCGCTCGACCAGTGGTGATCGGCACGGTGTGGCTAAGGATTGGGGAACCGGTACCCGCGATGGCGAACAGACTGACAACTCAGGATGCGTCGTTCTACTTCCTCGAGGCCAGCAGTACACCGATGCATCTCGGTTCCCTCGCGGTGTTTCGCACGCCTCGCAACGGTTTCCGCTACGAGGACCTCCTGTCGCTGGTGGAGCAGCGCCTCGCTCTGGTGCCGCGGTATCGACAGAAGGTCCGGGAAGTCGCATTCGGCCTGGCACGGCCGGTCTGGGTGGACGACGGCGAGTTCGACATCACCTATCACATTCGCCGGTCGGCCCTACCGAAGCCGGGATCGGACGAGCAACTTCACGATCTGGTGGCGCGGCTGACTTCGCGGCCACTGGACCGCACTCGGCCTCTGTGGGAGATGTACCTGGTCGAGGGTCTGAGCAAGAACCGGTTCGCGATCTTCACGAAGTCGCACTCGGCGCTCGTCGACGGTGAGAAGGCGCTCGAAATCGGCCAGGTCATTCTGGATGCGACCAAGAGCCCGCCTGCGATGGCTGAGGAACTGTGGATGCCTGCGCGCGAGCCCAAGGAATCCGCGCTGGTGATCGATGCCATCACGGAACTGATCGCCTCACCGAGCGAGGGGGTCGAGATCTTGCGTGGTGCGGCGGCCGGGGTGGCCGGAATTGCCGGTGGTGCGCTCGGCGCAGCGGGGAAGGTGCTGTCCGTCGTGCGCACCGCCGCACAGAGCGCGCCGACGAGCCCCCTGAATGCCCCCATTTCGAGGAACCGGCGTTTCGCGGTCGCGAAGACCGAACTGACCGACTACCGCAAGATTCACACACGCTTCGACTGCTCCATCAACGACGTCGTGTTGGCCGTTGTCACCGGGGCTCTTCGCAACTGGCTGCTGTCACGGGGTGAGCCCGTCACGGCATCGTCGACCGTGCGCGCGATGGTTCCGATGTCGGTCTACGTCACCGAGGATCCGTCGGGCTACGAGCACGCCGACCGGCTGACCGGAGACCACGACCCGGAGGTGCCGCCCCGCAGCGAGGTGTCGTCGTTCCTGATCGATCTGCCGGTCGGTGAACTGAATGCCGTGGTGCGGTTGTCGCACATCGCGCACGCCACCGAAGCGCACGCCAAGCAGTCTCCCGGGGTCACCGCGGACACGCTGATGCGGATCTCGGGATTCGCGCCCGCCAGTCTGCACGCGATGGGTGCACGGGCGGGCAGCAGGCTGTCGAGGCGACTGTTCAATCTGATCGTCACCAATGCCCCGGGCCCGCAGTTCCCTCTGTACGTCGGAGGTGCCCGTATGTTGGAGATGTTCCCCGTGTCGCCGCTGTTCGAGAACCAGGCTCTCAGTATCGGTTTGACGTCGTACGACGGATTCGTGTGCTTCGGCCTGAACGCCGATCGTGGCGCGATGCCCGACGTCGACGTCATCACCGTCCTGTTGCGCGAGGCGCTCGAAGAGCTCGTCGACGCCAGCAACGAATCGAGAGTGTGAGGTACGCGTGAGGGTCTATGTTCCGGCGACGGTCGCCATGTTGCGGACGCTGGTGGCCGACGGTGAGTTCCATCCGGTCAGTCGTACCGCGTTCGCGGTGACCCCCACCCTCCGTGAGGCCTACTCGTCGGGAGACGACGAGGAGCTGGCCGAGGTCGCGATGAACGAAGCGGCCAGGGCGTCGCTGCGTCTGGTCGGTGCTGCGCTGGAAGACGAGGGCGACGGTGTCGTCGACGGCTCGGTCGTGTTCCGGCGCGCGGTGATCGCCGCGGACGTGGAGGACCCGACGCTTCGGCCGGACCTGGACGACGCCGTCGTTCGGTTGAAGGAGCCGCTTCGGATGAGCGAGGTCGCGTCGGTCCACGTCGACCTCGAAGGCGCCGAGTCCGTTGTCGAGAAGGCGGTCGGTGTCGTGGACGCGGCGGATATGGGCGATCCGGACGCCGAGTTCGTTCTCGGTGATGCCGAGGATCACGCCCTTGCGTGGTACGCGACGCAGGAGCTGCCGTTCCTGTTGGAGTTCCTGTAGAAGTCGAACGCCCCAGTAACCTACGGTAGCGTAACCTTGATGCGGGCCTATTCGCGCCAGCTGGTCCAGCACGTCAGCGTTGTCTCTGTCTCGAACGAGGGGTATGTACTTTCCGATGGATCTCAAGAAGTGGCTGGAAGCTCCCGCCGCGGGTGTATCTGCTCCCAAGCGTCCGAAGCTGAACATGTTGCGTGGTGCGATCACGCGCATCACCACACCGTTGCTTCCCGACGACTACCTGCACCTCGCCAACCCGTTGTGGTCGGCGCGTGAGCTGCGCGGCCGCATCGTTCGGGTGGAGCAGGAGACCGCAACGGCAGTCACTCTGGTCATCCAGCCCGGATGGGGATTCAACTTCGACTACCAGCCCGGGCAGTACATCGGGATCGGTTTGCACCTCGGCGGGCGCTGGCACTGGCGCTCGTATTCGCTCACGTCCGCACCGAACTGGGACGAGAAACTGATCTCGATCACGGTGAAGGCGATGCCGGAGGGCTTCCTCTCCAGCCACCTCGTCGGCGGCGTGCCCCAGGGCACCATCGTTCGGCTGGCCGCTCCGAAGGGCAATTTCGCGCTCCCGACGCCGCCGCCGGAGAAAATTCTGTTCATCACGGCCGGCAGTGGCATCACACCGATCATCTCCATGCTTCGCGCCCTGGACAGACACGGAGACATGCCGGACACGGTGCACATTCATTCGGCACCCACCGAGGACGAGGTGATGTTCTCCGACGAGCTCGCATCGCTGGCGACCGGTCATCCGCAGTTCACCTCGCACGTGCAGCTGACCAGATCGGACGGCAAGTTCGCGTTGGCGTCGCTCGACGAGCTCTACCCGGACTGGCGCGAGCGTCAGACGTGGGCGTGTGGCCCGTCCGGCTTGCTCGAGGAGATCGAGCGAGTGTGGAAGTCGGAGGGAATCGAGGACAGACTGCACCTCGAACGCTTCGAGATCGCCCGGGCCGACACGTCCGGCAAGGGGGGCAAGGTGACCTTCTCCAAGTCGGACCGGTCCGTCGAGGTCGACGGTGCCACGAGCTTGCTGGAGGCAGGGGAGGGTCTGGGTGTTCAGATGCCCTTCGGGTGCAGGATGGGTATTTGTCAGACGTGCGTCGTGCCGTTGACGGCCGGGCACGTCATCGACCTACGCTCGGGCAAGGAACACGGCGAAGGTGACCGTATCCAGACCTGTATTTCCGCGGCTGCAGGCGACTGCACACTCGAGCTCTGACCGGCCGCGACGCGGTGTGAGCGTGCTCCAACCCACACGGACTTCTCAGTAAGTTCGGCTACCCTTGCATTGGCGCACAGAGGCGAAAACGCATTTCGGGCCCGCGCCCACGACTTTCGGAGGACCACGATGGCCATCACGGACATCAAAGAGTTCGCACACCTGACCGAAGAGGACATGGAAGCCTTCGGCAGAGAACTGGACGCTGTTCGCCGCGACATCGAGGATTCGCGCGGCGAGAAGGATGCCGCGTACATCCGTCGGACCATCAAGCTGCAGCGCTGTCTGGAGTTCGGCAGTCGAATCGTGCTGTTGGGCAGCAAATATCGTCCAGCGTGGCTTGTGGGTACCGCGATGCTGAGCGTCGCGAAGATCATCGAGAACATGGAGCTCGGGCACAATGTGATGCACGGGCAGTGGGATTGGATGAACGACCCGGAGATCCATTCGGTGTCGTGGGAATGGGACCAGACGGGTCCGTCGGAGCAGTGGAAGCGCGCGCACAACTACTCCCATCACACCTACACCAACATCGTCGGCATGGATGACGACATCGGCTTCGGCATCCTCCGTATGACCCGCGACGAAGCGTGGAAACCGATCAACCTCTTGCAGCCGGTTGCCAATGTCCTCCTGGCGGCGACGTTCGAATGGGGTATCGCTCTGCACGACTTGGACGCGCAGAAGGAACTGGACGGCGAGCACGAGAAGCAATTCTGGAAGTCTCCGTCCAACAGGGCGTTCGCTCGTAAGATCGCCCGTCAGGTCGGCAAGGATTTCGTTCTGTTCCCGGCGTTGACCGGCCCTGCGTGGAAAAGCACTCTGACCGCCAACGCGACCGCAAATCTCGTCCGCAACCTGTGGGCCTACGCGGTCATCTTCTGCGGCCATTTTCCCGACGGTGCAGAGAAGTTCACGATCGGTCAGTTCGAGACGGAGACGCGCGCGGAGTGGTACCTGCGTCAGATGCTCGGCAGCGCCAACTTCGACGCAGGCAAGGTCATGGCGTTCATGAGCGGCAACCTCTGCTACCAGATCGAACATCACATGTTCCCGGACCTGCCCAGCAACCGGTACGAGGAGATATCCGAGAAGGTGCACGCGTTGTGCGAGAAGTACGACCTTCCGTACACCACCGGATCTCTCGGTAAGCAGTACCTGCTGGCGCTGCGCACCATTCACAAGCTGTCGCTCCCTGATCGGTGGTTGCGTGCCACGTCGGACAATGCACCCGAGACCAGTTCCGAGCGCCGGTTCAGGACGGGTGAGGAGCCCACGGTGCATGCGCTTCGAATCGATCCGCTGACCGGCAAGCGTCGCGGTCTCCGCTCGGCCATTGCAGAAGCGCGGGTCACACTGCGGAACGCGAAGAAGGAAGCCAAGCGCCAGGCCAAGGCTCTGCGCCAGGCACAGAAGTCACGCGTGAAGTCCCTCACACCTACGGGGTCGTAACCTACGCTGCCGTAAGTTACGGTACGGTAGTAGTGATCGTGCACCACGTGCATCACCGACGACTGCCAGGAGGGCCGTAACCCGTGGCGATATCGGACATCAAGGAATACGCGCATTTGACCGATGCGGACGTCGAGGCGCTCGGCGTCGAGCTGGATGCAATCCGCCGTGACATCGAGGCGTCACGCGGAGAACGCGACGCACGGTACATCCGCAACACCATTCGGTTGCAGCGGACGCTGGAGATCGGCGGTCGTGCCGTCCTGTTCGCAAGCCGCAAGCGACCGGCCTGGTTCCTCGGGGCCGGCATGCTCGGCGCCGCCAAGATCATCGAGAACATGGAACTCGGGCACAACGTGATGCACGGGCAGTGGGACTGGATGAACGATCCGGAGATCCACTCCACGTCGTGGGAGTGGGACAACACCGGGCCGTCGGCGCACTGGAAGCAGACGCACAACTACATCCATCACAAGTACACCAACGTGCTCGGAATGGACGACGACGTCGGCTACGGACTTCTCCGTGTCACGCGCGACCAGCGGTGGAAGCCCTTCAATCTCGGCAACCCTGTCTACAACCTGCTTCTGCAGCTCTTCTTCGAATACGGCGTCGCCGCACAGCATCTCGAACTCGGCAAGGTCGCCAAGGGCCGCGTCGAGCGCGAGGAGTTCGAGCGCAAGCGTCGAGAGGTCCTCGAGAAGATCGGCAAGCAGATCGCCAAGGACTACGTGGTCTACCCGGCCCTGACCGGTCCGGCGTGGAAGAGCACGCTGACGGCCAACATCGTCGCCAACATGATCCGCAACGTCTGGACCAACACGGTCATCTTCTGCGGGCACTTCCCGGACGGTGCGGAGAAGTTCACGAAGTCGGACATGGAGGGCGAGACGCAGGGGCAGTGGTACCTGCGGCAGATGCTCGGCAGCGCGAACTTCGAGGCAGGCCCCGTCATGGAGTTCATGAGCGGCAACCTCTGCTACCAGATCGAGCATCACCTGTTCCCGGATCTGCCCAGCAATCGCCTGCGCGAGATCAAGTTCCGAGTTCTGGAACTCGCCGAGAAGTACGACCTGCCGTACACCACCGGCTCGATCGGCAAGCAGTACTTGCTGTCCTGGCGGACCATCGCCAAGCTCTCGTTGCCCAACAAGTACCTCAAGGCAACTGCGGACGACGCGCCGGAGACGGCGTCGGAGCGCAAGTTCGCCGACGAGTCTCGCGGGTTGCTCACCGTCGATCCAGTCACCGGCAAACGCCGCGGATTGCGTACGGCCATCGCGGAATCGAAGAAGAAGAAAGGCCTTCGCGGCCTCGTCGCGAAGTTGTCCGCTTAGGACTGTACGAGCACGGACTGGTGACCTCGAGAGTGGAACTGCACTCGCGGGGTCACCAGTTTTCGTTGGTACGTACGGCTTCCAGCAGTAGACGGACGGCAGCGACGCGTCTCGCAGCATCGCCGGTCAATGTATCGAGCGCGCACTCCGGGTCCGCCGGAGGGCCCAGGTGAGTACACCCACGCGGGCAGTTTTCGATGGCGTCCGCCAGGTCGGAGAACGCGGCCACCACGTTCTCCGGCGAAATGTGCGCGAGCCCGAACGACCGAATGCCAGGTGTGTCCACCACCCACCCGCCGCCGGGCAACGGAAGTGCAATCGACTGCGTCGACGTGTGACGGCCCTTGCCGACACCGGACACCGTGCCGGTTGCGCGCTTCGCGTCGGGCACCAGCCTGTTCACCAACGTCGATTTCCCGACGCCGGAGTGGCCGATGAGTGCCGTGACGCTGTCGGTCAGCCGTGCGGTGAGATCGGTCAGATCTTCGCTCTGCCCGGCCAGCACCACCGGAACGTCGAGGTCGGCGAACGCCGAGGCGAACTCGTGTGGGTCGGCCAGATCGCTCTTGGTCAGGCACAGAACAGGTTTCAGACCGCCGACGTACGCGGCGACGAGCGCACGCTCGACGAATCCGGTGCGCGGCGGAGGGTCGGCCAGTGCGGCGACGATCAACAGTTGTTCGGCGTTGGCGACCACGACACGTTCGTACGGATCGGTGTCGTCGGCAGTACGGCGAAGCACGGTGCGGCGCTCGGACACCCGAACGATGCGAGCCAACGTGTCCACCTTGCCGGACAGGTCTCCCACGATGTCGACATCGTCGCCGACGACGATGGGTGTGCGACCCAGTTCGCGTGCGCGCATGGTGACGACCGGCCGGGACGGGTCCCCTCCGAGAACGCATCCCCAACGGCCGCGGTCCACGGACACGACCATTCCCGACTGGGCATCGGCATGGTCGGGCCGCGTCTTCGTCCGGGGGCGTGAGCTCTTGCCCGGGCGGATGCGGACGTCCGACTCGTCGTAGCGGCGACTCAGGACGAAACACCTTCGTCGGTGGGCCGAATCCGTGTCCCCTCGTGCGGCGAGTCTTCCAGCATCGATGCCCACAGATTCTCGAAACCTGGGAGGGTTTTCGCGGTGGTTCCGATGTCGTCGACTTCCACTCCAGGGATCACCAGGCCGAGAATTGCTCCTGCCGTTGCCATTCGGTGGTCGGCGTACGCTCGCCACACCCCGCCGTGCAGGGCCGCGGGTGCGATGTCCAGACCGTCGTCGGTCTCGGTCGCGTTCCCGCCCAGTCGTCGGATCTCTGCGACAAGTGCTGCGAGACGGTCGGTTTCGTGTCCACGCAGGTGAGCGATTCCGCGTAGATGCGATGGACCGTCCGCAAGTGCGGCGAGAGCCGCCACCGTGGGTGTGAGCTCGCCGACGTCGTGCAGGTCGATGTCGATTCCGGTCAATGTTGCACCGCCTCGCACCTCGAGGGTTCCGTTCTCGAGGGTCACCGTGGCGCCCATGGATTCGAGAATTCCTCGTATGGCGTCTCCCGGTTGCGTCGTCGACGACGGCCAGTTCGGGACCCGTACGACACCTCCGGTCACCGCCGCTGCGGCCAGGAACGGCGTCGCGTTCGACAGGTCGGGTTCGACCACCCACGACACGGCGTCGACCGGGCCGGGATGCACGCGCCAGGTGTCCGCGTCGCCGCTGTCGGCCGGAGTACTCACCTGCACACCTACGCGCCGGAGCATCTCGACCGTCATGTCGATGTGCGGCATCGACGGTACGGGCTTTCCGGTGTGGTGAACGGTGATGCCGTCGTCGAACGCGGCTGCGCTGAGCATCAGCCCGGACACGAACTGCGAGGACCCCGAGGCGTCGATGTCGACGGCCCCGCCCCGCAGAGTGCCGGACCCGGTGACGCTGAACGGCAGTGAATTCCCGGCCACGTCGGCTCCCAGGTGGCGTAGCGCGCCCAGAATGGTGTCCAGCGGCCGGGTCCGTGCCTGCTCGTCACCGTCGAAACGCACCACACCGTCCGCCATGGCGGCTAGAGGTGGAACGAACCGCATCACCGTTCCGGCGAGCCCGCAATCGATCGATCCGCCGCGCAGGGAGCCGGGAGTGACCGTCAGAGACGTCGGATCGGCAGGGTCGATCGTGATACCGACTCCGAGTTGCTGCAACGCGGCGATCATCAGGTCGGTGTCGCGGCTGCGCAGGGCTGCGGTGACCGTCGACTGTCCGCCTGCCAGTGCGGAGATGATCAACGCGCGATTGGTGATGGACTTGGAACCGGGCAGCGTGACGGTCGCGTCGACGGGGGCTGTGGAGAGCGGTGCGGTCCAGTTGGTCACCACACCATCTTTGCGCATCGGCGCTCAGCTGGCGGCGACGGGCGCCGTCACGGCCCGCGCGAGTCGGACGAGGTCCTTCGGGTCGAGCTCGATCTCGAACCCTCGTCTGCCTCCGCTGCAGAGAATTCGGTCCCAGGCGAGGGCAGATTCGTCGACCACGGTCGCGAGCGCTCGTTTCTGGCCGAGCGGGGAGATCCCGCCGAAGACGTACCCGGTCGATTTCTCGGCCTCCGCTCGGTCTGCCAGCACGATCTTTCTCGTACCGAGGGCCGAGGCTGCGGCTTTGAGGGAAAGTGTCGCCGTGACGGGCAGAACCGCCACCGCGAGTGTGTTGTCGGAACGCTTGATGACCAACGTCTTGAAGATCTGATCGGCGACGACACCGAGTCGTTCGGTGAGGACGTCCGCCGCTTCCGTGCCGAACGATTCCGACCTCGGATCGTGGTCGTAGGTGTGCACCGAGTGCTCGACCTTCTGCGCGATCAACAGGGCGACGGCAGGTGTGGAGGCGGCGGACCGGTGCGCTGAGGGCATCGGATCACTGTAGCGAGACCGGCGCCTGGAATGACCGGGGCGAAGCCGGTGTTGAAGAGCCCAGAGGTACGCAAGGCAAGAGGAAGGGATCTGCTGTGGCAGTGACGACGACCGAGCGCCCGCTCCGGTCCGCTCCGAGTTCGAGTGCGATCTACGTGAAGGCGCTGCCTTCTCCCGCTGTAACCTGGTCGGATATGGCTACCGAAGGGATCAGCGTGGAGGAAGTCGAGCGCCCAGCTCAGGCGGAGGCCGAGGCACCGGTGGAGTCGGCGGCGGACCTGACCGAGCGGTTCGAGCGCGACGCACTGCCGATGCTGGATCAGCTCTACGGCGCGGCACTGCGGATGACGCGGAACCCGGCCGACGCCGAGGACCTGGTCCAGGAGACGTACATCAAGGCGTACTCCGCATTCCGCTCGTTTCGTGAGGGAACGAACCTCAAGGCGTGGCTGTACCGCATCCTGACCAACACGTACATCAACTCGTACCGAAAGAAGCAGCGCCAACCCGCGCAGTACCCGACGGACGAGATCACGGATTGGCAGCTGGCCGCGACGGCCGAGCACACCTCGACGGGACTGCGTTCCGCCGAGGTCGAAGCTCTCGATGCGCTGCCCGACGACGACATCAAGGCCGCGCTTCAGTCGCTGCCCGAGGAATTTCGTATGGCGGTGTACTACGCCGACGTCGAAGGTTTTCCATACAAGGAGATCGCCGACATCATGGGCACGCCCATCGGCACCGTCATGTCCCGGCTGCACCGGGGGCGTAAACAGCTCCGGGGCCTGCTGTCGGACGTGGCACGTGAACGTGGTTTCAATCGCAACGGTGCGGTCGACGCGCACGAGCAGGAGGTCTCGAAGTGACATCGGACGCGAACGACGAAGCCGAACAGAATCGGCAGTTCGAGGCGTTGGACTGCTCCGCGGTCATCGCCGACGTGTGGCTGATGCTCGACAACGAGTGCGACGAAGGCAGCCGGGCTCGGCTTCAACGTCACATCGACGAGTGCGGATCATGCTTCGCCGCGTACGGCATCGAAGAGAAGGTCAAGAGTCTGATCAGCCGCAAGTGCGGTGGTGACCAGGCGCCTGCCGGCCTGCGGGAGCGCCTGAGTATCGAGATAAGGCGAACCGTGCTGATCAAGCACACCGAGCAGGAGTGACGACGCCGGGTTAGATCCGGCCGAGGTACGACGAAGGCCGGGAAGCATCGCGCTTCCCGGCCTTCGTCGTGTGATGAGGCAGATCGTCAGCTGTTCGGACGTTTGCCGTGGTTTGCCTTGTTGTTCTTGCGACTGCGCTTCTTGCGCCCACGCTTACCCATGATGAGCTCCTCTCTACTGGTTCACTACAGTCTTTCACGAGTGGTCGGCCGCCCTGTCACGGGTGCCGGAACCACAGGCGAAACCGCCCGTGAACGAGAGGATGCCCAATGGCCGAGGACGTGCGCGCGGAAATGGTGTCGACCGTGTTCCAGATCGTGGTCACCGAGGGCGACGAGGTGGCGGTCGGGGACACACTCGTCGTTCTCGAATCGATGAAGATGGAAATTCCCGTGCTCGCCGAGTCGGCCGGCGTGGTCAGCACCATTGCCGTCACCGTGGGCGACGTCATCAAGCAGGGCGACCTGATCGCAGTGGTCTCCTAGATTTTCGCCGCCGTGCACCCGCCCACAATCGCGACGGAGCCGTCACTGTGTCGACACTGAGCGACCTGCTCGCCGAACACACCGATCTGACCGGAGAAGCTGTCGATCACCTGCAACGGGTGGTCGGGGAATGGCAGCTCCTCGCGGATCTGTCGTTCGCGGACCTTCTTCTCTGGGTCGGGACCGACGACGTGGATGCGAGCCCGGATGCCAAGATCCTGTGTGTCGCGCAGTGCCGACCGACGACCGCACCGACGGTGTTCACCGAGGACATGGTCGGCGCCGTCGTCTCGGAGTCTCAGCACCCGACGGTCATGGATTCGCTGGTCACCCGCGACATCGTCAGCAGTGGTTCCAACACCGACAGCGTGCCGGTGCGGTGCGGCGACCACGTCATCGCGATCCTCACTCGCGACGCCAACCCGACGCGGCAGCGGACGGCAGGCGCGCTCGAGGTCGCGTATCGGGGCTGCGCTGACGATCTGTGCCGGATGATCAGTGAGGGGACGTTTCCCAGTCCTGTGGAACGCACCGACGTCAACTCCTCACCGCGTGCGGGCGACGGCTTCATCAGGGTCGATACCGACGGCCGCGTCGTCTATGCGAGTCCGAACGCACTGTCCGCTTATCACCGGATGGGTTTGGCGACCGACCTGTCCGGGACGGATCTGGCGTCGGTGACGCGGTCGCTGATCACCGATCCGTTCGATTCCCAGGAGATTGCGGACCACATTCGTGCGTCGCTGTCGGGAAGCGAGGGATACCGGATGGAAGCCGACGCGCGCGGCGCGACGGTGTTGATCAGAACTCTCTCGCTTCGGCCGCGCGGTGAGTCGGTGGGGGCGATCGTGCTGGTGCGAGACGTGACCGAGGTCAAGCGCCGAGACCGTGCGCTGCTCAGCAAGGACGCGACCATCCGCGAGATCCATCACCGGGTGAAGAACAATCTGCAGACCGTCGCCGCTCTGCTTCGTCTGCAGTCACGACGGCTGGAGAACGAGGAAGCACGCGTGGCGTTGTCGGAATCGGTCCGACGGGTGACGTCGATCGCGCTGGTGCACGAGATGTTGTCGATGTCGGTGGACGAAGAAATCGACCTCGACGAGATCGTCGACCGGCTGGTCCCGATCATGCTCGACGTCGCGACGGTCAACCCTCGCGTTCGCGTCGCGCGGGAAGGCAAGCTGGGTGTCTTCTCCGCCGAGCGGGCCACACCGCTGGTGATGGTGTTGACCGAACTGGTGCAGAACGCGATGGAACACGGATTCGACGCCGGAACCGCGGGTGTCGTCCGCATCCAGGCCGACCGATCCGCGCGATGGCTCGACGTCGTCATCCACGACGACGGGCGTGGTTTGCCCACAGGGTTCTCTTTGGAGAAGTCCGAGGGTCTCGGCCTGCAGATCGTCCGAACGTTGGTGTCCGTCGAACTGGGTGGCTCCCTGGGGCTCCATCCATCGCCTCGGGGAGGTACCGACGCGTCCCTCCGCGTCCCCCTCGGGCGTCGATCGCCCCGAACCTGAAACAGCTGACCGTCGGACCTCTGGGCGCCGGACTCCTGGGTGCCGGACTTCTGGGTGCCGGACAGCAAAAAACCCGGGCTCCGACGTGGAGTCACCGGGTTCTGCTGTGCCCGAGCGAACCTGGGTGAGGGACTGGCCCTCACCGGTTCACCGAGAGTTATACGGAGCTACGAGCCCGCGTACGTGCATTGCGACGCTTCAGCGCGCGACGCTCGTCTTCGCTCATACCGCCCCACACGCCGGCATCCTGGCCGGACTCGAGTGCCCAGGACAGGCACTCAGCGGTGACAGGGCACCGCGTGCAGACGACCTTGGCATCGGCGATCTGCGCGAGTGCCGGGCCACTGTTTCCCACGGGGAAAAATAGTTCCGGATCTTCGTCGCGACAGATTGCCTTGTGGCGCCAGTCCATCCTCTGCTCCTTACCGGGCGCCGCAGCGCCGTGTTGATTGTTGTTACCGCGATCTGTGTCGTTGCGTTTTCGACTGATGTTCACTCGTGCGTATCCAATGTTTCCGCACTGTTGCTTGTGAATGCTTTCACGAACTTAGGGGAAGTCAAGAGATAGCCGCACGTCCGTGGTCAAGCTCACTCTGTTAGGCTGCCTTAAGCCTCCTGCGCTCCTTTGTACCCGCTCGAATGGCAATGTGCAGAGGTTTTCCCAGCAAAGACGCTATGACGCTGCCCACGGGGCCCGGTCTCCGCGCGGCGAAAACTGGTTGAAAACTACCCATTCGGGCAGTGTCAGGACCTGTTCTCCGCGATGACCTCGAGGGCCGACGGTGTCGAATGAAATTCGGCCTCGGTGCGGAGTCCGAGGAAGTCTCCGTCCATCTGCAACCCGATGGGTTCGCTGGACGTGATCTTGATGCGTGGAACGTCGTCGACTCGAAAGAGCTTGCGTGACTTGGGTTCCGCGCCCGCCGACAGGAGTTGGCGCGATACGTTCAGGCTCGGCAGGACGCGCGTCGTCCGCATCGCGAAGAGTCCGAGTCCGGTGTCGAACGAGGTGCCCGGATTGGTGTGCACCGGACGCTCGTTCAGATAGGTCCACGGACTCGAGTTGGAAACGAAAGCGTAATGCACGCCTGTTACCGGATCGTGATCTGGAATTTCGACAGTGAGTTTCGGATCACGTCGTTTGTTGCGAAAGAAGGCGCTGACGGCGGCGCGAACGTACCGAGTCGCGGAGACGGGTCCGCCGTCCTTTCTGCCCGCGTCGATCGCCTGGCACACGTCGGCGTCGAGACCCAGACCGGCGTTGAACGTGAACCACCTGTTGTCGCAGTGGCCGAGACCGATGGTGCGTCGCGACCGCGCGGCAAGAAGGTCGATCAGTTGGTTGGTTGCGGCAACCGGGTCGGCGTGGATTCCGAGTGAGCGTGCGAAGACGTTGGCGCTTCCGCCGGGAACCACGGCCAGAGCCGGGATGGGACCGATCGTGACGGCGCGCATCGATGTGGGCAGCGGAACCCCGAGCAGCCCGTTGATCACTTCGTTCACGGTGCCGTCTCCACCGTGGACGATGACCAGACCGACACCGTCCTCGCGGGCGTGGCGTGCCAGCTCCGCAGCATGATCACGGTGGGTCGTGTGTGCTGTGGTGACGCGCACCCGGCTCGACAGCGCGTGGGCCAGAAGGTCGCGGGCCGCCGGCGTGGTCGACGTTGCATTCGGGTTCACGATCAGCAGCGCACGCACGGGGCGTCAGCCTATCCGGTTCTCGGCGTCGGTCCGGTATCGGTGTCGCGCCGGTATCGGTCACGGGGTGCCGTCGGGACAGAACCCTGTCGGGCAGGATCGGTGTTCTAGGCTTTACCGGTGTCCACGCCATCCCTGCCCTCGGTGCCTCCACCTGCGTTCAGGGCCGCAGGAGTTCTCGTCGCGGTGGAAGGAGCGGTTGCCCTCGTCGCAGCGGTGGTCCTTCTCGTTCGCGCGATGAACGGCGTGGAGGACCAGGTCGCGAACGGGTACGGGACAGCTGGTTGGTTCGCCGTGATCGGGGTTGCCGTCGGCACGGCGGGTGTCGCTCTCGTTCTCGGCCAGCGGTGGGGGCGGGCAATTGCCCTCGTCGTTCAACTGTTGCTGTTGCCCGTCGTGTGGTCGTTGCTGACCGATTCTCACCAGCCTCTGTACGGAGTTCTGCTCGGTGTGGGCGCACTGGCGATACTCGTGCTGCTGTTCAGCCCGCCGTCGTCGAGGTGGATGGCAGCGCAGTACGTCGATGCCGACGACGAGACGCTCTAGCTGCGGGCGGATGCGCGCGCTGCGAGTGCCCTGAGTGGTTCGCCTCCTAGGCGGAACGCTGTCCATTCGCTCTGTGCCACCGCTCCGAGAGATTCGTAGAAGCCGATCGACGGCGTGTTCCAATTGAGCACCGACCAGCCGAGTCTGGTGTACCCGTGCGTCACGCACTCGGCTGCGAGTGCAGCGAGCAGGTCGGATCCGATTCCCGACCCCCTGAGCTCCGGCTGCACGTACAGGTCTTCGAGGTAGATGCCGTTCACGCCGTCCCACGTCGAGAAACTGAGGAACCACATCGCGAACCCGACGACCTGACCGTCGACGTCCGCGACGTGTGCGAACACCGACGGATCGGCACCGAACAGGGCCGAGCGGATCTGATCCGGACGCACGGTGCACTGCTCCCGCAGCTTCTCGTACTCGGCCAGTTCGTGGATCAGGCCGGTGATGGCGTCGACGTCTCGGTCGGTGGCCCGCCGAATCACGATGCAACTCCGGTCCGAACCGACGGATGGATGTTGTGCACCACGACCTGCCGGAACGAGTGCTCGAACCCGAGGACCGAATACGCGGCAGGGGCGAGGGCGAACCTCTTGCCCTCGGAGACCGGCAGTTCCAGCCAGCGAGTCAGCAGAGCCCTCGAGAAATGTCCGTGTCCGACGAGGACCACGTCGCGTTCGCCCAGGGCCGGAAGAATCACCGACAGCACCAGGTCCGCGCGTGCGCCGACCTGCTCGACGGACTCGCCACCCGGACACGGATGGGTCCACACGGTCCAGTGCGGCACCGTCCGTTGGATCTCGGCGGAGGTCTTTCCCTCGTAGTCTCCGTAGTCCCACTCGGACAGTGCGTCCCACTCCCGTTCGACAGTCAGCCCCGCGAGCTGCGCGGTCCGCAGCGCCCGCGTTCGTGGACTGCTGACGATCAACGGGTCACGCAGGCCGAGCTCGCCGACGAGTTCGCCTGCCGCGGCCGCTTGGCGTTCTCCGACGTCGGTCAGTGGAACGTCCGTCGTGCCGGTGTGCCGTCCCGAGGTGGCCCATTCGGTCTGGCCGTGGCGCAACAGAACTACACGTCCGGAAGCAGTAGTCCCGGAATCAGTGGACCCGGAAGCAGTGGACCCGGAATCAGGGGTCGAGGTGGGGGTGGCGCTCATGGAAGCAATGATGCCGTGTCGGGTGTCACAGGCCTGCAGGTGGTTACCCGTACAAAACGGATTGAGTCGGACGGGCCGTCGGTGGATACTGTTCCGGTCGCGCGACGCACTCGGTTGCTCGCGCATGGGGGCTGCCCGGGGATGCATCGAACTTCTCGGGGACGGATGGTCCACCGACGGAACGGACACACCGCGCACGTTGCCGTGCGTGTTCAGGCAGATGGTGGGCAGTGTTTCTGCTCACCGAGACACGAAGGACGATCGACCATGACGCAGCCAGGGGCAAGTCCGAATCCGGTGAAGCCGGACAAGCTCGACTCCGCCGTCCTCAAGATCGCGGGTGTCGTCGTTCTCGGCGCCATCATGTCCATTCTCGACGTCACCGTGGTGAGCGTCGCGCTTCCCACGTTCATGGACGTGTTCGACGCGACGTACGCGACTGTCGCCTGGACGATGACGGGATACACGCTGGCGCTGGCGACGGTGATTCCGCTGACCGGTTGGGCGGCGGACAGGTTCGGTACCAAGCGCCTGTACATCACCGCTCTCGTGCTGTTCGTGCTCGGCTCGGTGCTCTGCAGCTTCGCGTGGGACATCACCACGCTCATCGCTTTCCGTGTGCTTCAGGGACTGGGCGGCGGCATGCTGATGCCGCTCGGTATGACGATCATGACCAGGGCAGCAGGTCCGGAGCGGATCGGTCGCGTCATGGCCGTGCTGGGCGTGCCGATGCTTCTCGGACCGATCAGCGGCCCGATCCTCGGCGGATGGCTGCTGGAGGCTGCGAGCTGGCACTGGATCTTCCTGATCAACGTGCCGATCGGCGCGATCGCGCTGATCGCAGCAATCGTCATCTTCCCGAAGGACGACCCGACGCCGTCGGAATCGTTCGACTTCGTCGGCATGTTGATGCTCTCTCCCGGCCTCGCACTGTTCCTGTTCGGAGTGTCCTCGATTCCCGAGACCGAGACGGTGTTGGCTGTTCGCGTGCTGGTGCCCGCGATCGTCGGTTTCGTGTTGATCGTCCTGTTCGTCTTCCATGCGCTTCGCACCGAGCATCCGTTGATCGACCTCAGGTTGTTCGCCAACCGGGCGCTCACCGTGGCGGTCCTGACGACCGTCCTGTTCATGGTTGCGTTCATGGGCGCGGGTCTGCTGTTCCCGAGCTACTTCCTGCAGATCCGCGGGGAGACGACTCTGGCTGCAGGTCTGTTGCTGGCGCCTCAGGGAATCGGGGCGATGTTGACGATGCCCATCGCGGGCACCCTCGCGGACCGCATGGGCCCCGGCAAGATCGTGCTCGCGGGCATGGTGTTCATCACCGCGGGCATGGCTGTCTTCACACAGGTCGGTGCCGACACCTCGTACGTGATTCTGCTCGGTGCGCTGTTCGTCATGGGCATGGGTCTCGGTGCGACGATGATGCCGATCATGACCGCTGCTCTGCAGACGCTCACCGATCACAACGTCGCGCGAGGATCGACGTTGATGAACATCGTGCAGCAGACGGCGGGCTCGATCGGTACGGCGGTCATGTCGGTGGTGCTGACCAATCAGTTGAAGGACGTCGCGAAGGCGACGTCGCCGGTCGAGGCTCTCGACATCTCGGCGGGAGCGTTCGGCTCCACGTTCATGGTCGCGCTCGTGCTCATCGTGCTGACCTTCGTGCCGGCGTTCTTCCTGCCCCGGAAGAAGATCACTCCGGCAGAGGGTGCGGACAGCGCCAAACCGGTTATGCTGCACTGATTCCGGTGACGGGCGCGTCGGACCGGGACTGTTCCTGGCCCCTTCCCGACGCGCCCACGACCCGCTCGCTCTGGCCGATCGCCCCGATGTAGGCAAGGATCGGGGGCGTGACGACAGTACTGGCGGTAGCGAATCAAAAGGGCGGCGTCGCGAAAACCACCACGGTGGCTTCACTTGCGGCGGCGCTTCATGCACTGGACCGGCGGGTTCTGGTGGTCGATCTCGACCCGCAGGGGTGCCTGACGTTCTCCCTCGGGCACAACCCCGACAAACTCGAGACGTCCGTGCACGACGTCCTGACGGGGGATACCCCGGCGGCCGAAGCGCTGCTCGAGACCGACGAGGGTATCGACCTGCTTCCGGCAACGATCGATCTCGCGGGCGCCGAGGCACTGTTGCTCATGCGTGCGGGCCGTGAATACGCGCTGAAGCGAGCGCTGGCGCCGATTCTCGACGACTACGACGTCGTGATCATCGACTGCCCGCCGTCGTTGGGTGTGTTGACACTCAACGGGTTGACGGCCGCCCGGTCGGTACTGGTGCCGCTGCAATGCGAAACACTTGCGCACCGCGGCGTCGGCCAGCTGCTGCGTACGGTCTCGGAAGTTCAGCAGATCACCAATTCCGAACTGTCGCTTCTCGGCGCGCTCCCCACGTTGTTCGACGCACGCACCACGCACAGCCGCGACGTTCTCGGTGATGTCTCCGACCGCTACTCCCTTCCGGTTCTCGATCCGCCCATTCCTCGGACGGTGCGTTTCGCGGAGGCGTCGGCTTCGGGGGCGACAGTGTTGTCGGGTCGAAAGAGCAAGGGTGCGCAGGCGTATCGAGACCTGGCGGGGAACCTGTTGGAGCACTGGGAGAACGGATCCCCGCTCCGCACCTATTCGCCCGAGGACTGACCCTCCGTGCCGGAGAGTGCAACCAGGTCGGTACCGCGTTGTTCGATGAGTACGTCGCCGACGACGGCGAGTCCGACCGGGCCGGAGTAGTCACCGCGGTCGACCGGGATCGTTCGTTCGGCGGTACCCGTCGACGGATCGATGACCGCTGTGCCGTCCTGGACCGGTAACAGCAGGCGTCCGGCCATCAGTGTGCCGGGGCCGAGCGCGCCGGGCACGGTCCACTGCGGTGACAGATCGCTCAGATCCAGTGCGACAGTGCTGGATCCGGTCCACCAGCTGAAGACGTTCGCGGCCTTGACGACCGTCGGATACAGATCGGCCGGTACCTCGGGCACCGTCCCGTCCGGAAGATCGAATTCGGTGAGAGGCTGAGCATTGCCGTCGAACAAGGCGACCTTCGCTGGTTCACCGGAATGCGGAGGGATCGACAACGCCACCCGATCCCCCGAGGCAATGAGGACACGCGCCCCCTCCACTGGGCCGTCGGCGCTGGTCAACGACGCGACGACGCTGGAGCCGTACTCCTGAGGTTCGGTGGCGTCCTTCGGCGCTGGGTTCATGGTGGTCAACCGTGCACCCGACTCCTCGGGGCACTGTTCGAGTACCGCGACGCGGGAACTGTTCGATGCGGTGGACAGCAGGGTGCAGCCGGTGCGAGGTTGGGTGCCGGGGTTCTGCGGGGCGTCGACCCGTCCGTACTCGAGGGTCCGTACGAGGTCCGAACGCCAGAGTTCCATGCGCGTGTCACCCTGGGACGTGACGTAGGTTCCGTCGTCGCTGAGACGGACTTCGGAATCTGCATCGCTGGATCGCTGAGCTTTGCGTGATCCCGTCGCCCCGTCCAGTTCGGTGACCTGTGCGCATCCACGGTCGTCCGCGAACACGGCGACGGCGGTGTTCCATGCACTTGTCACCGCGCAGAGCGGAACGTCCCTGCGGTAGCTCCAGGCTGTCTCACCGGTGGACGGATCCAGACCGTTCACTCCGCCGTCGTCACCGCTCACCACGGCGCTGCCGGTGACCACCGGTGTCGACGTGAGCGGGCTCTGCGCTCGCCACACTTCGGTCAACGACGCAGGCACCGCGAGTGCGGTGGTGGCCTGCGGCAGTGGGGTGGGTGCGGTCTCGGACGTCGTGCCGTGTGCGTCGCTTCGGAACCAGATCACCCCGGCAGCGAGCACCGCGACAACCAGAATGGTTGCCGCGGCGACGAGATCCGAGCGTCGACGACGTTCGGGTGCAAGCACAGAAGAAGGCTACTCGGCTGCCGGTGCTGACGCGGGCGACGACTCGGGGGTGGAGCTCGCCTGTCCGGACGAGGCGGGCGAGCGGCGGCGGCGACGCCGACGCTTGGGTGCCGCGCCGTCACCGGACGGGGCGTCACCGCTGGTGCCCGACTCGGTCGGGGCGCTGTCCGTGGACGTATCCCCGCCTGCGGCTGTGCCGTTGGTTGCAGCTGCATCGGCCTTGCCGCCGCGGGTGCGACGGCGGGCGCGGGTTCGGCGTGGCCGAGAAGGTTCGGCTGCTGCATCCGAATCGACGGCACTGTCGACGCTGTCGGCGACTTCGCCGTTGTCGCCCGTGTGCGCGCGTTCGGTCCGCTCCGGCGCCTTCTTGATCGAGCCGGTCACGCCGTCGGGGATGCCCAGTTCCTCGAAGAGGTGCGGTGAGCTCGAGTAGGTCTCGACCGGATCCGGGATTCCGAGATTCAGCGCTTTGTCGATCAGCTGCCAGCGAGGGATGTCGTCCCAGTCGACGAGGGTCACGGCGATGCCGGTGCGGCCCGCGCGGCCGGTGCGGCCGATGCGGTGGACGTAGGTCTTCTCGTCCTCCGGGCACTGGTAGTTGATGACGTGAGTGACGTCGTCGATGTCGATGCCTCGCGCTGCCACATCGGTCGCGACCAGGACGTCGATGCCGCCGGTCCGGAACTTCTTCAGTGCCTTCTCGCGCTGGATCTGTCCGAGGTCACCGTGCACGGCACCCACGGCGAACCCGCGTTCGAGGAGTTCCTCGGAGACCTTCTGCGCGGTGCGCTTGGTGCGGGTGAAGATCATGGTCGCTCCGCGGCCTTCTGCCTGGAGGACCTTGGACACCATCTCGACCTTGTCGAGAGCGTGCGCGCGGTAGATGTGCTGCGCGGTGCGATCGTGCACGGCGGAGGACTCTGCTTCCTCGGCGCGGATGTGCGTGGGCTGCGTCAGGAACGTGCGTGCGAGCGTGATGATCGGTCCGGGCATGGTGGCCGAGAACAGCATCGTCTGGCGACGACCACGCGTGGAGCCTCCGGCCGAGGGACCGCTGGGCACCATGCCGAGGATGCGCTCGATGTCGGGGAGGAATCCGAGGTCGAGCATCTCGTCGGCCTCGTCGAGAACGAGGACGCCGATCTTGCCGAGGATGAGGTGGCCCTGTTTGGCGAGATCGAGGAGACGACCGGGGGTGCCGACGACGACGTCGACGCCCTTCTGCAGCTGTGCGATCTGGGCCTCGTAGGGACGCCCGCCGTAGATGGACAGGATCTCGACGGACTTGCCGCCGGACTTCAGGAACTTGGACGCATTGGTCAGATCCGAGGTCACCTGAACACACAGTTCGCGGGTGGGGACGATGACGAGCGCGCGGGGTGTTCCGTCGAGTGCCGCGGTGCCGGAGTCGGTCGTGGCTATGCGGTGCAGAAGCGGTACGCCGAAGCCGTACGTCTTGCCCATTCCGGTCCTGGCCTGACCGATGAGGTCGTCGCCGGCGAGGGCGAGGGGGAGGGTCAGCTCCTGGATGGCGAAGGTCCGCTCGATGCCGATGGCAGTCAAAGACTTGACGATGTCCTCGCGAACGCCGAGTTCCGCGAAGGTCGGGGGTACGTGTGTGTCGTCGAGCTGGGCGGACAGGGTGGTGTCGCCGGTGTCGGATTCTTGGTCGATAACGATCTTGCTCAGGGGTCTGGCCTTCCTCGTGTTCACACGTACGCACAAGGAAGGGCACAGGCCTATTGCCGGCCGAAGTCGATGCCCTCGATCCTGGTCTGTGATTTCGCCTCGAGCCTCAGCCGTGTCGGTGGAACGTAGTGGTACTCGACAGGCGGCGAAGCAGTCGTAGCGACCCGGATCAGGTGCGCACACATTGTCGGTGTGGTTCGACGCGTGGAAAATCGGTCCGTGTCATCGGTCCGGGCGTCGATCCGTGCACCATGGTAGCTTGCCGACCGTCCAAAACCCGTATTCCGAGCTTTGCGGGACGTGAGAGGCTCCGCGTTTCGGTGACAGCGCGCACGTGCGTCGGGCGCGACTACGATCGATTCTCATGGGAGCCCACTCGCCTGAATCGTTCGCCGCCGACGCTCTACCGACCACCACGGGAGCCCTTCCCGACGCCACGGAAACCTCCGATGCGCAGCCGCGTATTCCGTTCGATCATCCGGGAGTGTCCGAGCTGTACGCGGTGCTCGCGTACGGGGAGATCTCGGCGTTCTACCGCCTGGCCGAGGACGCGCGATCGGCGCCGTCGATGCAGGGGCGGGTGGCGTTGGCGAGTATGGCGGCGGCCGAGATGAACCACTTCGAGACCCTCGTGTCCGCGTTGTCGGATCGCGGTCTCGACGTGTACTCCGCGATGGATCCTTTCGTGCGCGCATTGGACGATTACCACGCGTCGACCAACCCGTCGACGTGGCTCGAAGTGCTGGTCAAGGCTTATGTGGGTGACGGGTTGGCCGCTGATTTCTACCGCGAGATCGCGCACACTCTCGATCCGGCCGTCGCGGCGACGGTACGAGAGGTGCTTGCCGAGACGGGTCACTCGGAGTTCGTCGTGCACGAGGTGTCCACCCGGGTGTCCGCCAGTTCTCAGGACAAGGCGCGGTTGATGTTGTGGGGGCGCAGGCTGCTCGGCGAGGCGATCACGCAGGCGCAGTACGTCCTTGCTCAACGCGAGAGTCTGACCGATCTGGTGATCACGGCATCGGGTGATCTCAACGGTGTCGCCGCTCTGTTCGATCGGATGCAGGAGCAGCACGCGGAGCGCATGCGGGTGCTCGGGCTGGTCTGAGACCAGGATGTTCGCTGACAGCACACCGTCGGACGTCACCGTCGCCGCGTGGCTGCACTAGCCTGGTCGAAGCAGCTGAAGTTTTCTCTACTGAGTTCGGAGGTTGGCCGTGGAGGTCAAGATCGGTGTGTCGGAAAGCTCTCGCGAGCTCGTCGTGAACAGCGCCCAGTCGCCCGAGGAGGTCGAGGCGCTCGTCGCCGAGGCACTCGCCGGCAAGAAGGACGTGCTGTCCCTGGTGGACGAGAAGGGACGTAAGTACCTCGTCCAGTCGGCACGAGTCGCGTACGTGGAGATCGGTCCGGCCGACGCCCGCAAGGTCGGCTTCGCCACGGCCTGAGCCAGTCCTACGACGAAGGGCCGCGCACATGTGCGCGGCCCTTCGTCGTTCGATCGTGTGGACTACGGAGCTTGCAGCGGCACGTGAGACAGGCCGCCCCAGGCGAGCGACACGGTGGTGTCGACGGCGTCTTCCTTGGAGATCGGGCGGTCCGCTTCCAGCCAGTAGCGTGCCGTGAACTGACTTGCTCCGACGAGTCCGACGGCGAGCACGCGGGCGCGGTAAGGGTCGAGGCCGGAATCGTGTGCAACGAGATCGAACACCGCGTCGACGCACGCTTCGGTCGCCTGCTCCACTCGGGCGTTGACCTGCGGGTCGCCCATCAGATCGGACTCGAACACGAGCCTGAATCCCTGGGTGTCGGTGTCGACGAAGTCATAGAACGCAAGTACGGCAGCTCGGACGCGCTTGCGGTTGTCGGTCGTCGATCGCAGGGCCTGGCGCACGCCGGCTATCAGGGTGTCGACGTAGCTCTGCAGTACGGCGAGGTAGAGCTCGAGCTTGCCGGGGAAGTGCTGGTAGAGCACCGGCTTGCTGACGCCGGCACACTCGGCGATCTCGTCCATTCCCGACGCGTGATATCCGCGACTGACGAACACTTCGCTTGCAGCCGCGAGAAGTTGCGCACGGCGCGCGTCGCGAGGCAACCGCGCACTGCGTCGGTTCGCCGGTGAGGTGGAACGGTCCGAGGACATTCGATCCGCCAGTTCTGTCATGTAAGAAGTTCCCATCCGCATCGTCACCGCGCCGAAGGGGTGTCCGTAGCGCAGGTCGTTCAGCAACGATACTCGCAGCACGCCGCATCGTCGGGACGGTGGTGCGCCAGTCGCAGTGATGGATACCAGCGAAACGGCGCTCCCACCTCGTTTCGCGTGCATATCAGCGGTGTGAAGATTGTTCTCAAGTACAAACATCGGCGCGGCGAACGGCGGATGCCGGTGACTGTGAGATTCTGGCGAGGTGAGTGACCGAGGTGGGCCGCGACGCAGCGGGAGGGCGTGGGCCGACGACGAGTACGACGATCAGCGCCCGGACTCTGCGTCTCGGCGCGTCGAGCGGCGTCACCCCGTCGAGGATCGGGGCCGGGACGGGGACTTCTCCCGCGGTGTCGGCGGCCGGGGTTCTCACCAACCGCTGCGGGCTCAATGGGATCCGACGGCGCGCGACGACTCGGCTCGCACCCGTGCGCCGCGGCCGCCTCGGAAGGCGAAGAAGCAGTCCAAGCTCGGCAAGTTCACGTCGGTGTACGGGTGGCGCGCCTATGCGGTTCCGATTCTGCTCGTGGTGACCTCGTTGGTGGTGTTCGATGCGGTTCGTACCGGCGAGCCGACGACGACGGCGTCGTCGGGCATCGATGAGCCGGCGGACCCGGGTTTCGGTGCCCTCAGTCCGAGTGGAGATTCGACGGGTGTGATCGGTGTTCCGCCTGCTGCGGACGGCAACTTCGCGGATTCGATTCCCTCCGGTGAGCTGCCCGACGGTGGTTCGTTCACGGTCCAGGGTGCGGGGACGTGGCATGTCGTGCAGGGCGCGACCGGTCAGGTGGGCCAGGGGAGCGAACGGGTGTTCACCTACACGGTCGAGGTCGAGGACGGTGTCGACACGGCCGGTTTCGGCGGCGAGGAGTCGTTCGGCCGACTCGTCGATCAGACGCTGGGCAATCCGAAGAGCTGGACCAACGATCAACGCTTCGCGTTCCGACGGATCGACCAAGGTGAACCGGACTTTCGGATCTCGCTGACGTCTCAGATGAGCATTCGGCAGGCGTGCGGGTACGACATTCAGCTGGAAGTGTCGTGCTACAACCCCGGTATCGGCCGGGTCGTCCTCAACGAGCCGCGCTGGGTTCGAGGGGCCATCGCGTTCCAGGGTGACATCGGTTCCTACCGGCAGTATCAGATCAATCACGAGGTCGGGCACGCCATCGGGTACCAGCAGCATCAGCCGTGCGAAACCGACGGTGGTCTGGCGCCGGTGATGATGCAGCAGACGTTCGGAACCGCCAACGACGACATCGCGCGGCTCGATCCGGAGGGCGTGGTTCCGATGGACGGAAAGACGTGTCGATTCAATCCGTGGCCGTATCCGCGAGGCTGATTTCGGCGAGTAGCGTGGCCTGAAGTCCGCTGCCGTGGCACCAGGTCACGGTCGGCGGTGCCCGCGAGGAGAAAGCAAGTCGATGAGCGTGTTGCCGCCCCTGGTGGAACCGTCGGGCCCGTTGTCCTACGACGAGGTCGCCCGCTACAGCCGCCACCTGATCATTCCCGACGTCGGAACTGTCGGTCAGCGACGTCTTCGCGCCGCACGTGTGCTCGTCATCGGCGCCGGAGGCCTCGGCTCGCCCGCACTGCTGTACCTGGCCGCAGCCGGGGTGGGCACGCTGGGCATCGTGGAGTTCGACGACGTCGAACTGTCCAACCTTCAGCGTCAGGTCATTCACGGGGCGTCCGACGTGGGGCGGCCCAAGGCCGTCAGCGCGCGTGAGTCCGTCCTCGAGCTGAACGACGGCGTCGACGTGCGGCTGCATCGGATGCGGCTGGACAACAGCAACGCGGTCGACTTGTTCCGGCAGTACGACCTGATTCTGGACGGCACCGACAATTTCGCGACGCGATATCTGGTCAACGACGCTGCGATCCTGGCGGGCAAGCCGTACGTGTGGGGGTCGATCTACCGGTTCCAGGGCCAGGTCTCGGTGTTCTGGGAGGACGCCCCCGGTGGTCTCGGGCTGAACTACCGCGACCTCTACCCGGAGGCGCCGCCACCGGGACTGGTGCCGTCGTGCGCCGAAGGCGGTGTGCTCGGTGTGCTGTGCGCGTCCGTCGGTTCCATCATGGTCACCGAGGCGATCAAACTGATCACGGGGATAGGTGAGACCTTGCTGGGGCGGCTCATGATCTACGACGCGTTGTCGATGAGCTACCGAACCCTGAACGTCCAGCGGGACCCGGATCGGCGTCCGGTCACCGAGCTGATCGACTACGACGAATTCTGCGGTGTGGTTACCGACGAGGCAGCCGATGCCGCCGAATCGTCGTCGATCACCCCCGCGGAACTCGCGGCATTGTTGAAGGGGCCCGACGAGATCGCATTGATCGACGTGCGTGAGCCGGTGGAGTGGGACATCGTCAGGATCGACGGCGCGACGCTCGTTCCGAAGGGGCGATTCCTGTCCGGTGAGGCGATGGCGGAGCTTCCGCAGAATCGCCGAATCGTTCTGCACTGCAAAACCGGAATTCGGTCGGCGGAGGTGTTGGCGGTTCTGAAGAAGGCCGGTTTCGCCGACGCTGTTCACCTGCACGGTGGCATCGTCGCGTGGGCTCGTCAGGTGGATCCGTCTCTTCCGGTGTACTAGCGCGCCTTCCTCACCGTCGGAGGTGGCCCACGGTAGCGTGACGGACGTGAGCTCACTGGAACCCCCTCAGCACGTGATCTCCACATTCGGGCTGCGTGACGTACCTCCCGTGCCGCTCGGTGCGGATTGGGACGGTGGCTGGAGGCTCGGCGACGTCGTGCTCTCGCCGGTCGCCGACCACGCGCGAGCCGCGTGGTCCGCGAAGGTGCGCGAGACCTTGGCCGTGGACGGTCTCCGTCTGGCGCGTCCGGTGCGGTCGACGGACGGCCGCTACGTCGTCAGTAGTTGGCGCGCGGACACGTTCATCGTCGGCTCGCCGGAACCGCGGCACGACGAGGTCGTCTCCCTGTCGGTGCGGTTGCATGCCGCGACTGCCGGTCTGGAACGTCCGCGCTTTCTGGTGCAGCCGCCCGTGGCGCCGTGGTCCGACGCGGACGTGTTCACCGCCGCGGACCGTGCGGCGTGGGAGGCGACGCCGTTGCGTGTGGCGCGTGCGGCCGGGGCGCCTGAGGTCACCTCGGCCGACGGCAAGCAGAGCCTGGAATTGATCAAGCAGCTTGCGAGCCTCCGCAAGCCGGTGGGTGTCGGTGATCAGTTGGTGCACGGTGACCTGTTCGGGACCGTGTTGTTCGACGGAAGCGAGGCGCCGGGCATCACCGACATCGCGCCGTATTGGAGGCCGGCCTCCTGGGCGGCCGCGGTGACGGTCGTCGACGCGATCTCGTGGGGCGGAGCCGACGACGCGTTGATCGGGCGGTGGGAAGATCTTCCCGAGTGGCCGCAGATGTTGTTGCGCGCGTTGATCTTTCGCTTTTCCGTTCATGCGCTCCACCCGCGTTCGACCCCGGAGGCATTCCCCGGTCTCGCGCGCACCGCGGACCTGGTCAGGCTGCTGCTCTGAGCGCCGAGGACTCGGGAGTCAGTGTTCCGGCGCCTCGAGTTCGTCGAAGAACCTCAGTGATGCCGTGCGAGCGCCTTCGGCGTCGCCGCGGACGATGGCGTCGACCAGTGCCGAGTGCTCGTCGTCGTATCCGTTGTCGTGGTCCGCGACGTGATGGTGCATCGTCTGGACGATGATCGGCATCAGCGAGTCGTAGAACTCGAGGTAGATGGCATTGTGGCTGGCCGCGACGATGGCGCGGTGGAATCTGGCATCGACCGCGATCGCGGTGTCGGTGCCGTCGTGCGCCCACGCCGAGTGCCTGTCGGCGAGTGCCGCGGTCAACGCGGCGACGTCGGCAGCGTCGCGGCGTTCGGCCGCCAGCATCGCCGCAGTCACTTCCAGGGTGCGTCGCAGCTCGGTGACGTCGCGATCCTGCGCGTCGGCGAAGTACTTACCGAGCGTTCCGCCCAGGTCCGAGGTCGCCAGCACGAATGTGCCCGACCCTTGACGGCGTTCGACCATTCCTGCGTGCACGAGGGCCTGCACTGCCTCGCGGACGGTGTTACGGCCGGTGCCGGTCAGTTCACAGAGCTCGGCCTCGGTGGGGATTCGGGTGCCGACGGGCCAGCGTTCGGCCACGATCTCGGCCCGCAGTTGCGCTGTCACCTGCGAGATCAGGCTGGACCGTTGAACCTGCTGCACCCGTGCTCTCCCCGTCGTCGTTCGATGTTGTCGGCTTGTCGTTCGGCGGTCAGTTTAACTTCTTTGCGTCTGGTGATCCGGTCATCCTATGATTTCTGCCGTGAGTACTACCGCAACGACAGAGACCGGGGCAGGCGCCGAGGCGCAGAACCTTCTGCGCGGACGCGTCCTGGTATTCGCCGCGATCATCGTCTCCGCGTTGACGCTCCGCGCGGCAGTGACGTCCATCAGCCCGTTGTTCGGCCGTATCGGAACCGACCTGCAGTTCGGGTCGTCCGTCGTGGGACTCATCGGCATGCTTCCCCCGGCGATGTTCGCCGTCTTCGGACTGCTGACGCCCGTCCTGGTCAAGCGAACCGGTATGGAACGCGCCGCTCTTCTCGCGATGGCGTTGACGACGGTCGGCATGGCCACCCGGGCCTTCGCTCCGGGTACCGCGTCGCTCATTCTTCTGTCCGCAGTGGCTCTCGCCGGAATGGGAATCGGCAACGTCGTCATCCCGCCTCTGGTGAAGCGGTACTTCTCCGACCGACTCGCCATCGTCAGCACCATGTATATCTGCGCACTGCAGGTCAGCACCATGGTCCCGCCGTTGCTGGCGGTGCCGGTCGCCGACGCGCACGGGTGGCGACTGTCCATCGGAATCTGGGCGCTCGTCGGCCTGGCCGCTGCTGTGCCCTGGCTGGGCGTGGTGATGTCGCGTCGCGGCCACGATGTCGCGGACACGACCGGCGAGGGCGGCACGTCCGCTGTGCACGAGAAACCGCAGGGTCGTATCTGGCGGTCGTCGCTGGCCTGGGGGATGGTCGGCATGTTCGCGATGACGTCGTTCATCACCTACGCGATGCTGACGTGGCTGCCGACCGTGCTCACCGACGCAGGCATCGGGGAGGCCGCAGCAGGGGCGTCGGTGGCCGCGTTCGGTGGAATGGGGCTGATCGCGTCACTCGCCGCGCCGTCGCTCTGCGCTCGGCTGCGCAACCCGTACGGCCTCGTCGTCGCCGCCGCCGTCTTCTACCTGGTGGGGTTCGCCGGCCTGCATTTCACCCCGACCAGTGGAACAGTGGTGTGGGTCTGCCTCGTCGGGCTCGGCACGATGACGTTCCCGATGTCGTTGACACTCATCAACCTTCGGACACGCACTCCGGCGGGATCATCCGGCCTGTCCGGGTTCACGCAGGGATTGGGCTACGTGGTCTCGGCGACGGGTCCGCTGTCCTTCGGCTTCCTGCACACGCTCTCCGGGGGCTGGGGCATCCCGATCCTGGTTCTCACCGGATGCGTCGCGATTCAGCTGGTCGCGGGATATCTGTGCTGTAAGCCCCGCATGCTCGAAGACACGTGGTGAGACGCGGGCTAGACGACACTCGGTGATCTCACGGCGGGCTTTGCGTGTTCGTGAGACCAAGTTAATCAAGGGGTCACCGCGCGCAGCGCCCGCGCAACATGGCTTTTCTATCTTTGGGTCTCCCACGCGATCAGGAGGCCCACGTGACCAGCATTCCCGAGGCACCACAAGCCGATGCGGCGCCCGATTCGACACCCACACCGTCGACACCCCCTCCGGGGACGGTGCCGGTGTCGATCAAGCACCGCATCAGCCACTGGAACTCCGAGGACGTCGCGGCCTGGGAGGCCGGTGGAAAGGCGATCGCGAAGCGGAATCTGATCTGGTCCGTTGTCGCCGAGCACGTCGGCTTCTCCATCTGGTCGATCTGGTCGGTCATGGTGCTGTTCATGCCTGTGTCGGTGTACGGAATCGACGCCGCAGGAAAATTCTTCCTCGTCGCCGTCCCCACGCTCGTCGGCGCTGTGCTTCGTATCCCGTACACCTTCGCGACAGCGAAGTTCGGCGGTCGGAACTGGACGATCTTCAGCGCTCTCGTTCTTCTGGTCCCGACGGTTCTGACCATGTACTTCATGCTGAACCCGGCGTCGTACACGACCTACATCGTCGTCGCGGCGTTCGCGGGCCTCGGCGGCGGCAACTTCGCGTCGTCGATGACCAACATCAATGCGTTCTACCCGCAGCGTGAGAAGGGCTGGGCGCTCGGCCTGAACGCAGGCGGCGGCAACATCGGCGTTCCCGTGATTCAGCTGATCGGTCTGCTCGTGATCGCGACGATCGGCAACACGGCACCGGAGATCGTCTGCGCCGTCTACCTCGTCTTCATCGCGATCGCAGCCGTCGGCGCCGCACTGTTCATGGACAACCTCGACAACCAGAAGACCAACGGACGCTCCATGATCGATGTCCTCAGGTTCTCGGACTCGTGGTGGATCGCGTTCCTCTACATCGGCACCTTCGGTTCGTTCATCGGTTTCAGCTTCGCGTTCGGCCAGGTGTTGCAGATCAACTTTCTCGCGGGATTGACCGACGGTGCACCGGCGACGGCCGCCCAGCAGGCGCAGGCGTCGCTCCACGCAGCTCAGATCGCTTTCCTCGGACCACTTCTCGGATCCGTCTCCCGCCCGTTCGGCGGCAAGCTCGCAGACAAGATCGGTGGCGGCAAGATCACGCTGTACACCTTCGTGTCGATGGTGTTCGCCACCGGCATTCTGGTGGCCGCAAGCACCTGGGACGACAACACCGCGGGGGCCGCCAGCGGCACGATGATGGCGCTGTTCGTCGTCGGATTCATTCTGCTGTTCCTGCTGTCCGGTCTCGGCAACGGCTCGGTCTACAAGATGATTCCGGCGATTTTCGCCGCCAAATCAACCGAGCTGCAGGGCATGTCGACCGAGGAACAGCAGCACTGGTCCCGCCGGATGTCCGGAGCGCTCATCGGAATCGCAGGCGCCATCGGCGCATTGGGCGGCGTCGGCATCAACCTGGTTCTGCGTGCGTCGTACTCCGGGGAGGCGAAGTCCGCGACCACGGCCTTCTGGGTGTTCCTTGCCTTCTACGTACTGTGCTGCGCGGTGACGTACGCCGTCTACCTGCGCAAACCGCGCGTGATTGCCGACGAGGCAACTCAGTCCTCGGTGGAAGTCTGACGCCCCAAAGTCTTTCAATGCTCTGCAGTAATTCTCGGAAGGAACCCCTGATGAAGAACGCGACGAAGAACGCGGTGGTCATCGGTCACGGCATGGTCGGACATCGCTTCGTCGAGGCATTGCGGTCTCGCGACGAGGCAGCGGAATGGAAAGTCACCGTTCTCTGCGAGGAGGCACTGCCTGCCTACGACCGCGTCGGCCTGTCGTCGTACGTCGGGGCCTGGGATCACAAGGAGCTCGCGCTCGCCGGCAACGACTACCCGGGTGACGCCGCGGTGGACATGCGGCTCGGTGTCCGCGCGGACAGCGTCGACCGCGAAGGTAGGACGGTTGCGACGTCGACCGGTGAGGTGATCGGTTACGACGCACTGGTGTTCGCGACGGGCTCCTACCCGTTCGTGCCCCCCATCACCGGACACGACCTGGACAAGTGCTTCGTCTACCGCACCCTGGACGATCTGGATCGCATCCGCGCCCGCGCCGAGGCTGCGGGACCGGGCGCGGTCGGCGTGGTCGTCGGCGGTGGCCTCCTGGGGCTGGAGGCAGCCAACGCGCTGAAGAAGCTCGGAATGACTCCACACGTCATCGAGTTCGCGCCGCGGTTGATGCCGCTGCAGGTCGACGAAGGCGGCGGCGCGCTCCTGGCGCGGCTGGTGACCGACCTGGGGCTGAACGTGCACACCGGCGTCGGAACGTCGTCCATCACCGAGAACGACAGCGCCGGGCTGACGGTCGAACTGTCCGACGGCAACACCATCGACGCGGCCCTGCTGGTCTTCTCCGCGGGTGTGCGGCCGCAGGATCGGCTGGCACGGGAGAGCGGTCTCGACGTCGGAGAACGCGGCGGCATTCTTGTCGACGCCGGGTGCCGCACATCCGATTCGGCAGTGTTCGCCATCGGAGAGTGTGCGGCCGTCGACGGTCGTTGCTACGGACTGGTCGCCCCGGGATACTCGACGGCGGAGGTCGTCGCGGACAGGTTGCTCGGCGGCGCTGCCGAGTTCCCGGGTGCGGACATGTCCACCAAACTCAAATTGATGGGCGTGGACGTCGCCAGTTTCGGCGACGCCATGGCCGCAACACCGGGTGCACTCGAGGTCGTCTTCAGCGACGCACCGAAGGGGACGTACGCCAAACTGGTCGTCTCCGACGATGCGAATACGTTGCTCGGTGGAATTCTCGTCGGCGATGCCACCGCCTACTCGTTGCTGCGTCCGCTCGTCGGTCGCGAATTGCCGGGCGATCCAGGCTCGTTGATCTCACCAGTAGCGGAGAAAGTGGGCATCGGCGCACTTCCCGACGAGGCCGAGATCTGCTCGTGCAACGGTGTCACCAAAGGTGCGATCTGCGGTGCGATCGCGGACGGCGCGTGCGATGTCGCCTCGGTCAAGAGCTGCACCACCGCCGGTACCACGTGCGGAGGCTGCCTGCCGTCCATCAAGCAGCTGTTGGCGGCGTCCGGTGTCGTGATGTCGAAGGCACTGTGTGAGCACTTCGGCCAGTCCCGCGCGGAACTGTTCGAGATCGTCCGTGCGACGAACACGCGCACGTTCTCGTCGCTGATCGCCAAGTACGGAACGGGAAGTGGATGCGATATCTGCAAACCTGTCGTCGCGTCGATTCTGGCGTCCACCTCCTCGGATCACATTCTCGACGGCGAACAGGCATCCCTGCAGGACACCAACGATCACTTCCTGGCGAACATCCAAAAGAACGGAACCTACTCGGTCGTACCGCGAATGCCGGGCGGCGAGTGCACCCCGGAGCAACTCATCGTCATCGGTGAGGTCGCCCGGGACTTCGGGCTCTACACCAAGGTCACCGGTGGCCAGCGCATCGATCTGTTCGGTGCACGCGTCGAGCAGTTGCCCGCCATCTGGAAGCGCCTGGTCGACGCAGGCATGGAATCCGGCCAGGCGTACGGCAAATCGCTGCGGACGGTGAAGAGCTGCGTCGGGTCGAGCTGGTGCCGATACGGTGTCCAGGATTCGGTGGGAATGGCCGTCGATCTCGAAAACCGTTATCGCGGACTGCGGTCCCCGCACAAGATCAAGTTCGGAGTGTCCGGTTGCGCACGCGAGTGCGCCGAGGCCCGCGGGAAGGACGTCGGCGTCATCGCGACCGAACACGGCTGGAACCTGTACGTCGGCGGCAACGGTGGACAGTCCCCGAAGCACGCTCAGCTGCTGGCGTCGAACCTCGACGATGCGACTCTGGTCAGCTACATCGACAGATACCTCATGTTCTACGTGCGGACCGCAGACCGACTCCAGCGCACTGCGCCGTGGCTCGATTCTCTCGACGGTGGTCTCGATCATCTGAAGGCCGTCGTGTGCGAGGACAGCCTGGGCATCGGGGCCGAGTTGGAGGCCGACATGGAGCGCCACGTCGCGGGCTACAAGGACGAATGGGCAGGCGTACTCGAAGACGAGGAGAAGCTCGGCCGGTTCGTGTCGTTCGTCAACGCTCCCGCGGAGTCGGACCCGACCATCTCGTTCGACGACACCGGCCGGCGCAAGGTGCCGGTGTTGATGGGCATGCCGAAGATCGGCGCCTGAGCACCTCACGCGGGCCGGTTCCTGGGTCTGCACGCATGTGCACACCCGGGTAATCGGCCCTTAACGACGAAGAAACATCGGCACAGTGCAATTGCATCAGGAGGTCCGACACCATGACTGTCATCGATTCGCTCAACACCACCACACCGGCCGCGAGCAGCATTCCAGCGACCCGTGAGTGGACACCGGCGTGCACCGTCGATTCCCTGGTGCCAGGCAGGGGAGTAGCCGTGCTGTTGCGTGGAGGCACACAGGTGGCCCTGTTCCTGCTCGAGACGGGCGAGACCTTCGCCGTCGGCAACGTCGACCCGTTCGGTCGGGCGGCCGTCATGTCCAGAGGACTCGTCGGCGATCGGGCTGGGGAGGCGACCGTCGCGTCGCCGCTGCTCAAGCAGGTTTTCTCGCTGGTCGACGGACGGTGCCTCGACGATGAGAGCGTCGGCCTCGGTTCCTTCGAGACCAGGACGGACGGCGGCGTCATCTACGTTCGGGGCGAATCGACGTGACGAGTGCAGCCGAGGCGGGAACGGAGTCGTGCGCTGCGACACCGATCTCGGGGGAGCCTCTGGCCGGATTCGCCGTCGGGATCACCGCGTCACGCCGGGCCGACGAGTTCGAGACATTGCTGCAACGACGAGGTGCAACGGTCATGCATGCACCCGCGATCCGAATCATTCCGCTGGCCGACGACGCCGAGCTGGAACGCGTGACCGAAGAGATCATCGCCGACCCTCCGGAGATAACCGTCGCCACCACGGGTATCGGTTTTCGAGGATGGATCGAGGCCGCGGAGGGGTGGGGCCGAGCAGAAGCGTTGAACGAGGCCCTCGCGGCGTCGAGAGTTCTTGCTCGCGGGCCCAAGGCGAAGGGCGCCATTCGAGCCGCCGACTTGCGAGAAGAGTGGAGCCCGGCGTCCGAATCCTCGGCGGAGGTGCTCGAACACCTGCTCGCCGAGGGCGTCGACGGCACACGGATCGCGGTTCAGCTGCACGGTGCCACGACCGAATGGGAGCCGGTGCCGGATTTCTGCGAAGCGTTGCGCAATGCCGGCGCCGAGGTCGTGCCGGTTCCGGTGTACCGGTGGACGGCTCCGGACGACAGCTCACCGATGGACCGGATGATCGAGGCCGTCGTCCTCGGGGATCTCGACGCGATCAGTTTCACGAGCGCCCCGGCGGTGGTGTCGCTGTTGATGCGGGCGGACGAAAACGGTGTTCTGGACGCGTTGTTGCATTCTTTGCGGACGCGCGTTCTCGCCGTGTGCGTCGGACCGGTCACCGCGGCGCCGTTGGAACAATCGGACGTGCCGACGACGCAACCGACGCGGGCCCGGCTGGGATCGCTCGCGCGGCACATCGCCGAGGAACTACCGAGACGTGCCGCTCCGATGAACGCAGGCGGTCACTCGCTGAGTGTGCGGAGCCGATGCGTCGTCGTGGACGGTGTGGTTCGGGCGGTGTCTCCGGCGGGCATGGCGATCCTGAAGACGTTGGCTGCCAAGCCGGGTCGCGTCGTCTCCAGGGACGATCTGCTCGGCGCACTCCCCGGAGGAGGCGACGACACCCATGCCGTCGAGACGGCCATGACGAGATTGAGATCCTCTCTCGGTGCCCCGAAAGTGATTCAGACAGTGGTCAAGCGGGGCTATCGCCTCGCGATCGATCCGGTCGACACACTCCCCGATGCACCATCCGACACCGGCGTCGCGGCCGAGGGTGTCGGTGCAGCTGCATACCAGGAAGGAAGCAAGTACTGACATGAACGACATTCGCTCTGCCGCAACACCTTCGCTGGTGTTGGTGGCACATGGAACTCGCAATCCACGCGGCGTCGAGATGATCGCGACACTGGCCGAGGCCGTCGGCGTCGAGGTCGGACCGACCCGGGTGGCGTTCGTCGACGTGCTCGGGCCGTCGCCGGCCGAGGTACTGCGCGAGCTGGAGGGTCCCGCTGTGGTGGTCCCGGCGTTTCTGGCGTCCGGGTATCACGTGCACACCGACGTTCCGCGTGAGGTCGCCGCGAGCGAGCATCCGTGCACGACGGTGACGCCGGCACTCGGACCGGACCGGGTGTTCGCCCGAGTGATGGTGGACCGACTGCTCGCGGCGGGCTGGCGACCGGGTGATGCCATCGTGTTCGCTGCGGCCGGGTCGTCGGATCGGCGCGCCCTCGCCGAACATCGCCGCGCTGCACTGATGGTGGCTGAACTGACCGAAGTGCCGGTCCGAATCGGCTATGTCGCAACCGCCGCCCCCACCGTTCCCGACGCCGTGGCGACACTACGGTCGCACGGCCACCAGCGGGTGTTCGTGGCGTCGTATCTGTTGGCAAGGGGGCTTTTTCACGACCGGTTGTCCGACGCCGGGAGCGACGGCGTGGCCGACCCTCTCGGGCTGCATCAGGGCATCGTGGACCTCGTCGTCGACCGATTCCGTAGCGGCTCCGCCGAGCTTGCGGCGCGGTCGAACGACTACTCGCGCGGGTCCGTGCGGTAATTCACCGAGGCAGGAGCACCAGTTCGACGGGTACGTCGGGTTCGTGCTGCGGCGGGATCAACGCTACGGCGTCGCTGTCGATCAGAGTGCGCAGATGGGCGGTCCTGATGCCGGGGGAGACGCGCCAGCGAGCGCCGTCCCGCACAACGGGCACGATGCGCGTCGTCGACGCCTTGTCGGTCCCGCTCACGTATCCCAGCAGCGGAGGCCGGGGAGTTCGCGCGGTGAGAGCGTCGACGACGGCGGGTCCAGTCACCATGACCGTCGCGACGGCCGCGAACGGATTACCGGGCAGTCCGAGCACCACCGTGCCGTCCGGTAGCACCGCTGTGATCTGCGAACCGCCCGGACGGACGCGCGTGCGGTGCACCACGATGTCCGCATCCGCGTCGACGAGCGCGCTGCGCAGAGAATCGGCGGCTCCGCCTCCGGTCGCACCGACGACGACGACGAGATCGGCGTCGGTGGGGTCGGCGAGGAGATCGTCGAACGCCGTGGGCGAATCGTCGAGGTGTTCAGAGTCGGTCGTGGAGATCCCGCACGCAGCCAGATAGTTCGGCAAGACCGGCCCGATGGTGTCGCGGGTCTGCCCTGGTTGCAGCACGCCGGATCCCTGAATCTCGTTCCCGCTGAGAATTATTCGTGCTCGGACCGGTCCGCGTACTGCGAAGTCCTCGATCTCGGCGCCGAGGGCGACGGACACGAGGGCGGCCCCGACTTCGGTCCCCGCCGGGGCCAGTACCGTTCCGGCGATCCAATCCTCGCCCGCACGCCGAGTGTCGTCGCGCACGGGTGCACCCTCGGCTCGATCCAAGTCGTCACCGGACACTCGCACGTCTTCGTCTCGTACCACCGAGTCCGCTCCCGCGGGAACGTGGGCGCCGGTGGCGATGCGCATGGCTTCCCCGCGCCCCAGCGGCCGGTGGCCCGATGTGCCTGCGAACGCGATCTCGCTGCGAATCATCCACGGCCCCGTCCCGCACACCGCGTATCCGTCCATCGCCGAGATGTCGACCGGCGGCAGAGGGGCCGCCGCGATCACGGGCTCGCTCGAGGTCGCACCGAGAGCGTCACGGGTGGCCGTACGTCGGGTCGGAATGGGGCGCAGCCGGTTTCGGATCGTGTCGCGTGCCTCGTCGACGGTCGGTACGGGTTGAGCCGGCAAGTACTCGGCGAGGTGTCGCCGCGCCAGACTCAGATGCTCGGGAGTGTCGCAGTCGTCGACTCCGTCGATGTGGATCACGCGGTGATCCTGCGGAATCAACGCACGCATCGGCGCATCCCGCGTGTACGGGAGATCGTCGATGCTGCGCCTGAGCGCTGCGGTGTTCCAGACACCGAAGAGGTACTGCGTGCGTCCGTCGCCGTCCGCCGCGAACGTGGCGGCCGCGGCGGACGACTCCGCCACGAGGCGATCGATCGCCGCGGCGTCGACGAACGGGAGGTCCGCGGCCAGTACCAGAAGTGCTTTCGAGTCACCGGTACCGGCGCTGCGATCGCGGAGGGCGTCCAACCCCGCTGCGATCGCCGCGACCGGCCCGGACCCGGCGGGATTCTCGCGGGTTTGCACAATGTGTGGCGCCAACTCCGGTCGATGCGGTCCGACGACAACGATGGTGCCTGCCACCACGACCGCGTCGATCATCCTCTGCACCATACTGATTCGGCCGACAGTCAGGCCTGGTTTGTCGACGCCGTGCATCCTGCGTGCGGCGCCTCCCGCAAGGATGACCGCATCGACACCGGTGATTCTCATGTCGGGAGCGGCACGTTCTGCAGCCGAACCTGCCCCCGGGCGATGGCCTTTCCGCTGTCCGTGGCGGTGATCGTGACCAGCCACAGTTGCTGAATTCGGCCTTGCTGCAGCGGTTCTGCGACGACGTCCACCCTGCCGCCCTTGCTGGCGCGAAGGAAATCGGTACCGTTGTGCACACCGACGGCGAACTCGCCTCGATCCTTCACCGCTTCGCTCGCGCCGATGCTCGCAGCGGATTCGACTGCCGCGGTGTAGACCCCACCGTGCACGACGCCCCACGGAGTGTGATGGTCCTCCGACAGCTCGATGTGGCCGACCACCCGAGTTCCGGAGATCTCGTCGATGACCAGTCCGGCTGCCGCGACGAAGGGGCTCGCCTTACCGAGTGCGTACTTGGCAGTCGGGCGAGGATCGAACGGTCCGAGGTTCATGCTCTCCGAGGTTAGTCGGCGCCGAACACGAACCGAATTTCCCCCAGGCGCACGCGCCCGTCGACGGCGAGGACGCCTTCGCTCCGCAGGTTCTCCAACTGGCGAGTCGCGAGGTGAGGTGCCGGTCTGCCGCTCACCGGCAGCACCCGATGCCACGGCAGGTCCGCGGAGTCGGTGCGCATGATCCACGCCACGATGCGCGGACTCGACAGGCCCGCCGCGGCAGCGATGTCCCCGTAGGTACTGACGCGTCCAGCGGGAATCGACGCGACGAGTTCGCGGACCCGTTCGACCTGCTCGTCGGTGATCGCTGCCATCTACAGGAGCCGACGCACCAGCTCGGCGACCTCTGCGGGCTTGGCCTGAGCCACCATGTGGTCGCAGTCGAACTCGAGGACGGTCAGGTTGTCCCCGAGTCGATCGGACAACGCGGCCTTGAACTTGTCTCCGACGTACGGAGGTTGCACGCGCATCGCCTGCACCAGAATCGTCGGCAGATCGGCAGGAGGAACCACGAGCGGCCGGGCGAGTTCACCCCACGACGAGACGATCGCCGGGGTCGAGATCCGCCAGGCGACACGCCCCTCGTCGGCGTCGACGAGGTGGTCCTCCACCTCCTGATCGAGCAAAGCCGGATCGACATCGGCCCACGCGCCGTTCAGTTTCTCCGACTTGGCTTCCTCGGCGTCGGTGTAATCGGGGAACTTCGCCGTGAGCCCAGCCACCTCGAGCAGATCCGACGGGTCCAGCTCGATCGCCGGATCGAGCAGCAGCAACCCGCGTACCTTCTCGGGGTGGGACTTCGCGAGGTGTACGGCCAGCGCACCGCCGTACGAGTGACCGACGACGACCACGGGGCCGCGCGCATGCGCGTCGATCAGCTCGCTCAAGCCGTCGACCTGAGCGTCGATGTCCCACGGCGGCGTCCACGGCGACCGGCCGTGGCCGACGAGATCGGGGGCCAGGACGCGGACGTCGGCCAGATGCCGTTCGGCCAGATGCGCCCATCGAGCGCCGTGGCCCGTCATTCCGTGAACAGCGAGAACCTCCGGGCCGTCGGCGGGACCGTACGTGTAAGAGTTCAACTTCGGCACGGGTCAACTATGCCGTACCCGGTGTTCTGCTGCTCGTTTCGCAGTCGGAGGCTGAGACGACATGTCGGTGGCGCATGATCCAATCGGTGCATGAGTACGGACAGTCGAAGCGGTACCCAGCACGGGGGTAGGCACGCTGGTGCGGCCACCCTCGTGCGGGCACCGAAGGTCGCCGTACCGCGCCGGACCTGGACGGGTTCAGCGGCGCACATGCTCACCGGGCGGACCGACGCCGTGTCCGCTGCGGTGGACGGCGCACCCGCGTGGCAACCGTGGCAGGTGATCGGTGGCCCGGGTACCGGTAAGTCCTCCCTGGTTGCGGACTATGCGGTGTCGCGGATCGTCGCCGGTGATCCGGAAGCGGTCCTCGTGCTGACTCAGTCGAAGCGCGCGGCCACCGCGATGCGTCAGCAGATCACCGGGGGATTGTTCGCCGGTGAGCACGCCGTGCGCGCAACACGGGAGCCTCTGGTACGGACGGTACATTCCTACGCTTTCGCTGTGCTGCGCCTGCAGGCGGCCATTCACGGCAACCCGCCCCCTCGGCTGCTCACCGGCGCCGAGCAGGACGCCGTCGTCCGCGAGATGCTGCGCGGTGACCTCGAAGACGGAGCCCAGGACTGGCCGGACCGATTGCGTCCCGCGCTCGGCATGGCGGGGTTCGTCACCGCGGTACGCGACCTCATGCTGCGTTCGGCAGAACGCGGGATCGGTCCGGAGGATCTGGTGAAACTGGGTCGTAAGCAAGCGCGTCCGGAGTGGGTGGCCGTCGGAAAGTTCGCCGCGCGGTACGAGCAAGCGATGCTGCTGCGCGGAGCCGTCGGAGTCGAGGCGGCAGGCGCGTCGGCCCCCGGGCTGGACGCTGCCGAACTGATCGGCAGTGCACTGATGGCGTTCGCCACCGACCCGGATCTTCTGCATTCCGAGCGCGCCCGCATCAGACACCTTGTCGTCGACGATGCGCAGCATCTGGATCCACAAGCCGCACAGTTGGTTCGGCTGATCGGTAGCCGCACGGAATCGACGGTGATCGCCGGAGACCCGGATCAATCGGTGTTCACCTTCCGCGGCGCCGATCCGTCCTTTCTGGCCGACCTCGCCGACGCCGGGTCCGAGCGACAGGTGATGCTCGACCGAAATTTCCGCAGCGCACCCGCAGTCGCTGCTCTCACCGCGAGGATCAGCGGCCGTCTACCCGGCCTGGGTCGGCACCGCGCCCCGGAGGCAGTGGCGTCCGCGCAGTACGGCGACGCCCGAGCGCTCGTGCAGGTGTTGCCGTCGGCCGCGAAGGAAGCGGCGCTGATCGCGGACACGATGCGGCGCGCGCACCTCGTCGACGGCATGCCGTGGTCTGCGATGGCTGTGGTCGTACGGTCCGTTCCCCGCGTCATCGCGCCGCTGCGCCGAGCCTTGCAGGCGGCGGGGGTCCCGATCCTGACGCCGGCGTCGGAACTTCCGCTGCATCGTCAGCACGGCGCCGTCGGTTTGCTGCTCGTGGTGCGCGCCCTGGTGGACCCGAGCTTCGACGGTGAGGATGCGCTCGCTCTGCTGTCGGGTCCGGTCGGCGGCGCGGATCCGGTGGCACTTCGACGCCTCCGACGCGGTGTCCGGCGTGTGGAGCTGGCCTCGGGCGGGGAGCGGGATTCGGCAGAGTTGCTGCGGCAGGCCATCACCGGAGTTCGATGGCACTCCGGTAGCGACGCCGACCCCGAGACGGAGCGTTCTCGGTGGATGGCCCAGTTGTCCGACGTGGAGGCGGCTCCGCTGCGCCGCGTGCTCGGTGTGGTGCGCAAGGCCAACGCCGTCGCACGTCGCGGACGCGGAGTCGAGGACGTGCTGTGGGCTGCGTGGCAGGCCTCCGGGCTCGAACGGCGGTGGTCGGCGGCGTCGGCTCGTGGAGGATCGGCCGGTGCTCAGGCGGACCGTGATCTCGATGCCGTCGTCGCCCTGTTCGACAGCGCAGCCGCTTACGTCGATCGTCTGCCGCAGGCGCGGCTCGCCGGGTTCGTCGAATACATTTCGCAACAACAGATTCCGACATCGAATAGCATGGCCGGTGCTGTCCTCAAGGATGCCGTGACCGTACTGAGCGCACACTCGGCAGCGGGCCGGGAGTGGGATCTCGTGGCTGTGGCCGGTGTGCAGGAGGGCTTGTGGCCAGGTCTTCGGGCTCGCGGCAGCCTGTTGGGAACGGAATCCCTCGTCGATCTCGCGTCCGGAATCGCCGACGACGTGACGTCGGACGGAACGTTGTCCAAGACGGCGCCTCTGCTCGCGGACGAGAGACGGTTGTTTCTGGTCGCATGCAGTCGAGCGCGGTCGACTCTGCTGGTCACTGCAGTGGACTCCTCGACGGGTGACACCGATCTGGTTCGGTCGCGCTTTCTCGACGAACTTCGAGGAAACGAGGATGCGGACGAGCTGGAGCAGGTCCCCGAGGTTCCGCAGCCTGCGGCACGAGTACTCGCACTGCCCATGTTGGTCGCCGAGCTCCGCAGAGTCGTGTGCGACGCCGATGTCGCCGAACACGACCCGCAGAAGCACGCCCGCGCGGCGCGGCAACTGGCCAGGCTGGCCGACGCCGGGGTGAAGGGTGCACACCCACGCGAGTGGTTCGGAGTTGCGGGTACCAGTACCGACGCTCCGCTGTGGACACTCGGTGACGGCCCGGTACCGCTGTCGCCGTCCACCGTGGAGCAGCTCACCACGTGCCCGCTGCGGTGGATGCTGGACCGACACGGCGGCAACGACGGCGCCAACACCCACGCGGTGACGGGAACTCTCGTGCACACTCTCGTTCAGGCGGTTGCCGGAAAAATGCCTCCGGAGCAGGTCCGACGTGCTCTCGAAACGGCCTGGGATGCGGTGGATCTCGGCTCGCAGTGGTTCTCGCGTCACGAGTTGGATCGCACCGGAGCGATGCTGGACACCTTCGAGAAATGGCTCAGTGGAACCCGAGGTGAGCTCACCGAAGCAGGTGTGGAGGTAGCAGTCGATGGTGTCCTCCCAGCGCGGACCGACGACGAACCGTCCGTAGCGCTCCGTGGACGAATCGACAGGCTCGAGCGCGACCCGGACGGTCGGCCGGTGATCATCGACGTCAAGACGGCCAAGACGGTCATGTCCAAGGAGGACGCTCGCTCCCACAATCAATTGGCCACCTACCAGGTGGCGGCCGCGGCCGGCGCCATCGAGGGAGAGCCTGCGGGCGAGCCGGGCGGAGCACGGTTGGTCTTCGTCGCCAAGGCCCACAAACAGGACGGTGCGACGCAGCGTATCCAGGAAGCTCCGACGCCGGAGAAGTTGGCCGAGTGGCGCGATACGGTTCACGCCGCGGCGTCGGCGACGCAAGGGCCGAATTTCGAGGCATTCGTGAACGACGGGTGCAGGCACTGCCCGGTGAAGTCCAGTTGCCCGGCGCAGGAAACCGGAAGGCAGGTCACCGAAAGTTGAGTACGGTCACCAAAACCGGCGCACGACTCGCACGTACCGTTCGCGACGCGCGGATCGATCCGATCGAGTTGTCTCGGGCGCTGGGGCAGAAGCATCCGCCGACAGCAGAACAGGCGGCAGTGATCTCGGCCCCGCTCGGGCCGACGCTCGTCGTCGCGGGAGCGGGAGCGGGCAAGACCGAGACCATGGCTGCGCGCGTCGTCTGGATGGTCGCCAACGAATTCGTCGACCCCGACGCCGTGCTCGGCCTCACGTTCACACGAAAGGCCGCGCAGCAGCTCACGTCGCGAATCCGGGCCCGCCTCGCGCGGCTGGCCGGATCCGACATCGTTCGAGAACTCGATCCCAGTCTCGCTCTGCGAGAACGAATTCTGAGCGGTGAGCCGGAAGTGAGTACGTACCACTCGTACGCGGGGCGGCTGTTGACCGAGCACGGACTGTTGCTCCCGATCGAGCCGTCGGCCACACTCCTGTCGGAGACCGAGCTGTGGCAGTTGGCGCATCGGGTGGTGAGCACGTGGGACGGCGACCTGGACACCGAACGCAACCCCACGTCGATCACCGAGGCGGTACTTGCGCTGTCGGGTCAGCTCGCCGAGCATCTGGTCGCGCCCGACGCCCTCCGCGGCGCGCACCTGGAGCTCGATCGACTCGTCCACACCCTCGGCCCCGGTCCCAAACAACGGGGCGGTCCGGCGAAGGCCCTGCTGGACATCGTCGATGCGCAGCACGCACGTGTTGCTTTGTTGCCACTGGTCGAACGGCTCGCCGAGACACTGCGTCGCGAGGGTGCGCTCGACTTCGGCAGTCAGATGTCGCTCGCGGCACGGGTCGCGGCTGAACACCAGGACGTGGGCAGGTCCGAACGGAGCAGGTTCCGGCTGGTACTACTCGACGAGTATCAGGACACAGGCCATGCACAGCGAGTCCTGTTGTCCTCGTTGTTCGGTCGAGGATCCGATGCGACTCTCGCCTTGACCGCGGTCGGTGATCCGATGCAGTCGATCTACGGATGGCGAGGTGCCTCGGCGGCCAATCTCCCGCGGTTCGCGACCGATTTCCCGCAGTCGAGCGGCGCACCTGCGCCCAGGCTCGAACTGCTGACCAGCTGGCGCAATCCTGCCGAAGCGCTCGAACTCGCTAATCGGATCACGACGCCGCTCCGTGAGGGGGCTGGGAGCGGAGCCGGCAGGAGCGACCGGGGGGCTGGGAGCGGAGCCGGCGGGAGCGACCCGGGGGCTGGGAGCGGAGCCGGCAGGAGCGACCCTGAGACTGGTGTGTCGGTGCCGACGCTTCGGCCGCGGCCGGGGGTGGAGCCCGGTGACGTGAGGATCGCTCTGTCGGCGACGGTGCTCGACGAGCGCGAGTGGGTCGCGGACAGCATCGCCGGGGAGTATCGAGCGGCGCTCGCCGAGGATCGGTTACCTCCGACGGCGGCGGTGTTGGTGCGTAGGAACGCCGACGCCGAACCGATTGCCGATGCGCTTCGCGCCCGGGGTCTTCCGGTCGAGGTGGTCGGACTGGGCGGCTTGCTGCACGTCCCAGAGGTCGCCGACGTCATCGCGATGCTGCGACTGGTCGCGGACCCGATGGCGGGAAGTGCAGCCATGCGTGTCCTCACCGGTTCGCGCTGGCAGATCGGTGCCGCCGACCTTCGCGCTCTGTCGCGGCGTATGCGGGAACTGGGAATTCGCTCCGGCCACGGAACATCGGGCCGAGTCGACGATGTGGCGGCGCTCGATGCCGCGCTCGAAAGTTCGTTACCGGGTGAGCATTCGGAGGACGCCGGACTGGCGGACGCCATCGCCGATCCCGGCCCGGAGGAGCGCTACTCGGAGAGCGGATTCGCGAGGATCTCCGCGCTTGCCGCCGAGGTGCATGCACTACGGGATCGAATCGGTCAGCCTCTGACGGAGCTCGTGGCCGACATCGAGCGGTCGATGGGCATCGGAATCGAAGCCCAGGCTCGTACGCCGATGTCCGCCGTCGGAGTGGTCGGCCGCGAGCACCTCGACGAATTCGCGGTTGTCGTAGCCGATTACGCGGACAATCCCAGCTCGACGGTCACCGGTTTCCTCGCCTTCCTCGCCGCGGCGGAGACCGTCGAGGACGGACTTGCACCAGGAGAGATCGAGGTGGCGCCGCACCGAGTGCAGGTACTCACCGTGCATTCGGCGAAGGGCCTCGAATGGGAGGTCGTCGCTGTCCCTCACGTGTCCAAGGGTGTTTTTCCGTCGTCGACGGCTGCATCGACCTGGCTCGGCGCGATGGCGGAGCTTCCGCCGACACTGCGCGGAGACAGATCGGTCGCCGACGACAGCGGCCAGATGTCCGAGGGCGTCCCCGTTCTGGAACTCGACGACGTGCACAATCGTAAGGACCTCTCCGACGCCATCGACCGGCACAAGGATGCGCTGGCACGTCGCAGGTTGGCCGAGGACCGCCGCCTGTTCTACGTAGCGCTCACCAGGACGGAACGGGTCCTGTTCGTCTCGGGTCACCACTGGGACGAGACGAGCAGCAAACCGCGCGGACCGTCCGACTTCCTCAGCGAGGTGCGCGCAGTCCTCGACGACGGCTCCGATCGCGGCCGCCCTGTCGGCGTCGTCGATCATTGGGACCTCGCGCCCGAGGACGGATCGGAGAATCCGCTTGCGGCCCAGCCGCATTCTGCCCTGTGGCCACGGGATCCGCTGGGAAGGCGCCGCGACGCCGTGGAGCGGGGTGCGAGGGCGGTCCTGAGCGTGGACACGTCGCAGCCTTCCTACCACGACGACGTTTCCGATCCGGCGAACAGTGCAGATCTGGAGAACAGTGCAGATCTGGAGAACAGTGCAGATCCGGAGAACTGGGCTGCCGACGTCGATGCTCTGCTCGCCGAACGGGAGGAGCGCATGCACACCAGGGTGGATGTGGAGTTGCCGCACAACCTCTCGGTGAGTCAGCTCGTCGATCTGGCCGCGGATCCGGACGCGTTGGCGTCGAGACTTCGTCGACCGTTGCCGTTTCCTCCCAACCCTCTGGCTCGTCGGGGAACGGCGTTCCACGCCTGGATCGAACGGCGCTTCGGGGCGACGAGGTTGTTGGATCTCGACGAGCTGCCGGGTTCGGCGGACACCGGCGCCTCCGCCGATGTCGATCTCGAGACGTTGCAGCAGGCGTTCCTGGAATCCGATTGGTCTCTTCGTAGCCCGATCGAAGTCGAGGTCCCGTTCGAGACGTCCGTTGCCGGGACGGTACTGCGAGGCCGGATCGATGCGGTGTTCGCAGACTCGGACGGTGGATGGACCGTCATCGACTGGAAGACGGGTAAGGAGCCGACCGCAAGCGAGGAGAAGTCGGTGGTCATGCAGCTCGCTGCGTATCGCATCGCGTGGGCCGAACTGATGTCCGCGTCGACTGCGGAGGCCGTTCCTCTGGATCGTGTGCGTGCAGCGTTCCATTACGTGCGCAGTGGCCGGACCATCGCACCGACCGATCTGCCCGACGCCCGGCAACTCGCGACCCTCATCGACGGGACCCAGGACATCGAGTTCAGCGGGGGATCGTGAGGGTCACCCCAGTCGTCGCACCTTCAAGGCTTCGGTCACCAACGGAATCTGCAACGGAAGACGCGCCAGCACAGCAGCTTTGACCATGGGGGAGGTCTTGGGGTTGCTCACGAACCTGCGCGCCAGGTCGATGTTGGCGGGAAACACCGCGACGAAGAGCGCTGCGGCAAGCCCGCCGCCGAGGCGCCGTGTCGCCGGAACGGCCAATGCACCGGCCACGGCGAGCTCGGCGATCCCCGACACCTGCGTGTACGTGCGAGCCTTGCCCGGAAGAGCGCGAGGCACCTGCATGTCGAAGAACTGGGGGGTGGCGAAGTGGAGGATTCCCGCGCCGCCCAGAAGTACGGCGAGTCGTGCGGCCGGGGCGTGACTCGTGCGCTGTGTCATGGCTACACCGTGCCATAACCGGCAGGAAAGAAGGTCGACGCGTCGACACCGGCGGAACCCGGGTTTGGGGTTAGGCTGCGAGCCGGACCGTTGAGGCGAACGAACGGACTGCGACGAGTGCAGGTGCGACGAGAGCAGAGAAGGAAACGTGGCTGGTAGATTGCGTGCCCGCTTGAGTGCGGGCGACACGCTGACCGACAAGCCGGACTTCGCGTTGGTGGGTGTTCTGCGGGTTCCCGAGTTGCAGAGCAGCCCGTGGCGCGCGATCTATCGGCGCATCCTCATCGCACTCGCGGCTCTGCTGTTGGCCGCGGTGATCGTGTACCTGGACCGCGACGGGTATCGGGACGCTCAAGACAACGAATTGTCCTTCCTCGACGCGCTGTATTACGCGACGGTCTCGTTGTCCACGACCGGATACGGCGACATCACCCCCATCGCGCCATCGGCTCGTCTCGTCAACATTCTGGTGATCACACCACTTCGAATCTTCTTCCTCATCTTGTTGGTCGGCACGACGCTCGCGGTTCTGACCGAGCGTTCCCGGCAGGCATTCAAAATTCAGCGATGGAGGCGCAGCGTGCGCAATCACACCGTGGTCATCGGTTTCGGAACCAAGGGCCGCACGGCGGTCGACGCCATGCTCGGGGACGGTGTTCCTGCGTCGGAGATCGTCGTCGTGGACACGGACCAGACGGTCCTGGATTCCGCGTCCAACATGGGGCTCGTTACAGTGCACGGTTCCGCGACCAAGTCGGACGTGTTGCGATTGACCGGCGCACAGCACGCCGCAGCGATCATCGTCGCGACCAACCGCGACGACACCGCAGTTCTGGTGACACTCACCGCGCGAGAGATCGCGCCGAAGGCCAAGATCGTCGCGTCGGTGCGAGAGGCCGAGAACACTCATTTGGTTCGGCAGTCGGGTGCGGACTCGGTGGTGGTGTCCTCGGAGACTGCAGGACGTCTGCTCGGCATCGCTACCTCGACGCCGAGCGTGGTGGAGATGATCGAGGATCTCCTGACGCCGGAGGCCGGATTCGCTGTCGCCGAGCGCGAAGTCGAGCGCGACGAGGTGGGTGGATCGCCGCGGCACCTCACCGACATCGTGTTGGGCGTCGTGCGCGGAGGCAAGCTGTACCGCGTCGGATCGCCCGAGGTCGACGCCGTCGAGGCATCGGATCGCCTGCTGTACATCCGCCGCGTTGGGGAGTGAACGCGCGCACAATCGAGTCCACGCGGTCGGACGAGCGTCTGCGTGGGCGCAGTAGGGTCTAGAGGTGCCACGATTCGAACTCGCCTCTCCACCGCTGTTGTCCCGCTCGCCACTCGACCGAGCCGAGGAACTTCGAAAGGACACTGACGCGCTGCGTAGCGGTTGGCCGACGGCGAAGGTGCTGCAGGTCGATCACCGCGGCAGGCTCCGGGTCGAGGGTGACTCCCTGGTGTACGTCGATGCGACGGACCTCGGTGCGGAACCCGCGCTGGACGCCGTGTTTCTGGGCATCGACGACGGACGTCACCTGTGGGCGCAGCGCGTCGGTGCACTGACCGGCGAGCTGGGGGACCTACGCACCATCGGTGAGCGTCTGGACGCGACCCAGCTGTCCATCCTGACGAGCGCGCTCGCGATCCTGAACTGGCACGCGAGTGCAAGCTTCAGCGCGCTCGACGGCGCAGCGACGACTCCGTCGGCGGCCGGGTGGTCGCGGGTCAGCACGTCCAACGGTCACGAGGAGTTTCCCCGCACCGATCCCGCGGTCATCTGCCTCGTGCACGACGGAGCAGACAAGGTCCTCCTGGCCCGGGCTCCCGCGTGGCCCGAGCGTCGATTCTCGGTCCTCGCGGGCTTCGTCGAAGCGGGTGAATCGCTCGAGACCTGCGTCCTGCGGGAGATCCGCGAGGAAGTCGGCATCACCGTCGCCGACATCACGTACCTCGGCAGTCAGCCGTGGCCGTTTCCGCGGTCGGTGATGATCGGATTCTCTGCCGTCGCCGATCCAGAGGTTCCGCTGAACTTCCTCGACGGTGAGATCGCCGAGGCGCACTGGTTCGAGCGCAGCGAGGTGCGAGCGGCTCTCGAAGTCGGCGACTGGGCCGCCGATTCCGATTCACGTCTTCTGTTGCCCGGCTCGATCTCGATCGCCCGAGGCATGCTCGAAGCGTGGGCGGGTTCCGCCGGTTAGGTTGTGCAGCGTCGTCACCGCGTCCGACCCGCCACGGGTGGCATCAGAGTCCGAGTGCGCTCTTGACCGCGGCGAGTGACGGGTTGGTCGCGGTCGAGCCGTCGGCGTAGAGAACCGTCGGCACGACGTGGTTGCCGCCGTTGACGCTGCCGACGAACTCGGCGGATTTCGGATCCTCTTCGATGTCGATCTCGGCGTACGCGATGCCGGCTTCGTCGAGCTGGGTCTTCAGACGCCTGCAGTAACCGCACCACGTCGTGGAGTAGACGGTCAATGCCGCGGGGGACTCGGGTACTGCGTTCTCGGTGGTAGTCACGACACGATTCAACACCGATGCCGAATGTGTTGTTCCGTCGGTCGAGTGAGCACCGGCGGAGCAGGCGGCGGCAGGCGGGATGACGGGTGTGTCGGCACCCCCTGACAAGATGGAGACCATGTCTGTGGATTCGATGACCGCCGGGTTGGATCCCGAACAGTCGGCCGCGGTCGCGGCCCCACGAGGCCCCGTCTGCGTTCTCGCCGGCGCGGGTACCGGCAAGACGAGGACTATCACGAGGCGCATCGCACACCTCGTCGACGCCGGTCACGTGTCGGCTGGGCAAGTCCTCGCAGTGACGTTCACGGCGAGGGCCGCGGGGGAGATGCGCGGCCGACTGAGAGAACTGGGCGTCGGCGGTGAGGGACCGTCCGTGCAGGCCCGCACGTTCCACGCTGCCGCGCTGAGGCAGCTGAAGTACTTCTGGCCGCAGGTGGTCGGGGACACGGGCTGGCAACTTCTGGATCGCAAGTTCGCGTTGGTGAGTCAATCTGCGCACCGCGCAGGAGTGTCCACGTCGACGGACTCCGTTCGCGATCTGGCCGGTGAGATCGAGTGGGCGAAGGGTTCGTTGATCGCGCCCGAGGACTACCCGGCGGTGGCCGCGCGGCTGCGCCGGGAGGTGCCGATGGATGCTGCGAAGGTCGCGTCGGTCTACGCCGGGTACGAGGACTTGAAGTCGCACGGCGGTGACGGAATGCTGCTGGATTTCGACGACCTGCTGCTGCACACCGCCGCGGCGCTCGAAGAGCATTCTGCGGTCGCCGACGAGTTCCGTGAGCGGTACCGCTGCTTCGTGGTGGACGAGTACCAGGACGTGACGCCTCTGCAGCAGCGGGTGCTCGACGCCTGGCTCGGCGAGCGTGACGACCTGACGGTCGTCGGTGATGCGAATCAGACGATCTACTCGTTCACCGGCGCGACACCGCGTTACCTGCTCGATTTCTCGAGACGCTTTCCCGACGCCACCGTCGTGCGTCTCGAGCGTGACTACCGATCGACTCCCGAGGTGGTGTCGCTCGCCAACCGGGTGATCGGTGCAGCGCGCGGGCGGATCGCCGGGACTCGGCTGCAGTTGATCGGGCAACGGCCGGCAGGCCCAGAACCGGAGTTCTTCGAGTACGACGACGAGCCGGCCGAGGCCGACGGTGTCGCTCGGGCAATCAAGAGGTTGATCGGCAAGGGCGTCGCGCCGGCGGAGATTGCGGTGCTCTACCGCATCAACGCGCAATCGGAGGCGCACGAGCAGGCTCTGACGGAGTTGCAGATTCCGTACCAGGTCCGTGGCGGCGAAGGGTTCTTCAACAGACCTGAAGTGCGGCAGGGTATTTCGGCTCTTCGTAGCGCCGCCGGGAGGGAGGATCTGCCGGACGAGTCCAAGTACGGCGACGGCCTGCCGTCGCTTGTGCGCGCTGTACTGGCGCCGCTCGGTTTGACGTCGACGGAGCCGACGGGTGCGCAGGCGCGGGAGAAGTGGGCATCGCTCGGCGGGCTGGTACAGGTCACCGAAGAATTGTTGGCGCAGGATCCGGCTCTGGATCTGGATCGTCTGCTCGGGGAACTGGCGGCCCGCGCCGAGGCGCGGCATCCACCGGTCGTCCAGGGTGTGACGTTGGCGTCGCTGCATGCAGCGAAGGGTCTCGAGTGGGACGCTGTCTTCATCGTCGGACTCGCCGACGGCACGCTGCCCATTTCGCATGCGCTCGGCAGCGACCCGAGTGCCAACAACGACGCCGCGATCGAAGAGGAACGGCGGTTGCTGTACGTCGGCGTCACTCGTGCGCGTGAGCATCTGCATCTGTCCTGGGCGCTCGCGCGCAACGAGGGCGGTCGCAAATCCAGGCGTCGGTCGCGTTTTCTCAACGGATTGATTCCCGAGGATTCACCCGCATCACGCATCGCCACTCCGACGACCAAGAAGTCCGGACCCAAGTGCAGGTTGTGCGGCAAACCGTTGATCGGAACGGCGGCGACCATGCTCGGTCGCTGCGAAAGTCACCCGACGGACGTCGACGTCGCTCTGCTCGATGCATTGAAGGCATGGAGGTTGTACAAATCGCGGGAGCTGAAAGTGCCTGCCTACGTTGTCTTCAGCGATACGACGCTGACGGCCATCGCGGAGCAGCAACCACAGGACGACCGCGGTCTCGTGGCCATTCCCGGGATCGGCGCGAAGAAGTTGGAACGTTTCGGTGAGGACGTCCTGACCGTTGTGCGGGAATCATCGACCAACTGATGTAAAACCGCAGGTAGAAAATAACTTGTGCAGTTTCGACCAACAGGTTTAGTCTGTTTTCACCGCTCGCGGGAGACCGCGTGCCACACACATCGTCCGCAATCGATTCGCAAGTAGGAGGTGGAGAACATGAAGATTTTCAATTCGATCGTCACGAGCGCTGTCGCACCCGCGACCGACGCACGGCTGATGCACGTCCTCGGTAACTCCGCTCACTTCTCTTCCGCGTCGACGGGCGGGGCAGTGCGCGTCGCCGGAGCGCATCAGCTCGCGGCCGACGCAGTCTGCGCACGAGCAGCAGTCGTCCCAGCAGCTGCAGCGGCCGAAGCATTTGCCGCCCAGTGGTTCGCCGCCAAGGCGTCCCCCGCAGCACGCCGTCGCCGTACGGCAGTGGTGTCCGTGGTCGAAAGTCGATATCGAGAGAAATCTCGGTAGAGCTTTCGACTTGCCTTTCAGGCCACGGACCCGCATACGCGGACCGTGGCCTTTTTCGTTCGATGAGTCCCCTCGAATTCGAACTTCTCGGCCCGACCGGTTCGCTCAGATACCGAACAACCGTAAACACGCCGCACGAAAAGTAGAGGAGACCGACGTGTCAACCGCCACGATCCGGACGACATGCCGATACGAACGATCCGAACATGTTGCAGCCGAGCGATACTCGGCCACGCACCTCGGTGACGAGGCGACCCCGATCAGCGAGACCTCATCGTCGAACACCCTGAGTGCCGTGACGCTCGGTGACGAAGTGCCGTGCCGTGTGGCCGATCCGGATCTCTGGTTCGCCGAGACACCAGGAGAATTGGAGCGAGCAAAGGCGCTGTGCGCCGAATGTCCTGTTCGGCGCACGTGTTTGAGTGCCGCACTGGACCGTGCCGAGCCCTGGGGAGTATGGGGAGGTGAGATTCTCGATCAGGGAGTCGTCATCGCTCGGAAGCGCCCGCGTGGACGGCCGCGAAAGCAGCAGGTCGCGTGAAGTCCGATACGGCGGCCGTCGTACCCGCCCGGTTCTCGGACGAGACCGATCAGGTCTCGTCCGAGAACCCCGGCATCCACTCCGTCAGAATGGCCATGTACGGCGCATAGGCATCCAATTGCGCACAGATGCCGACGAGTCCGCCCAGCACCCTGAAGATCATGACCTGCTCGGCAGGCATGTTGAGCGCCCGTGCGGTCTTGAACTGCGCACTGTCGAATTCAGTTGCTGTACCGGCAGCTTTCTGCAGCCACGACCTGGTGAAGTGGAAGGAATCGGTCCGGATCGGATCGGTGAACGGACGTAGATAGTCGGCTATCTCCCTCGCTGTCACCGTTCTACCTGGGATCACGAACCCACTGACCGTACAGAGTTCGACCAATTCGTCGAACTTCTCTTCGCGTGCCAGCCTGACCATCCTGCCCAGCACCGGCGGGAGACCGTCCGGCATCGGCGCAGTGGCCCCGAAGTCGATCACACCGAGCCGTCCGTCGGGAAGCATCATGAAATTACCAGGATGCGGGTCGGCGTGCAGGAGACCGGCGAGTGCAGGCGCAGCGAACGCGAAGAGGACCAGAAGCTCACCGGCAGCATTGCGTTGCTCGACGGAACCGTCGGCGATGATCGATGACAACGAGGTCCCGGACATCCACTCGGTGACCAGAACCTTGGGCGCACTCGCCACCACCCGCGGCACAGCGAACCGGCTGTCGCCGTCGAACGTCGACGCGAACTTGCGTTGGCTTGCCGCCTCGATCCGGTAATCCAGTTCGTCCTCCGTCCGGGCGATCAACTCGTCGAGGACCGGCTTGACGTCGGCCCCGGTGAAAATCGCACTGAAGGTGTTGGCAAACCGCGACATCGTCTTCAGATCGGCGCGGAGCGCGTCGTCTGCGCCTGGATACTGCACCTTCACAGCGACGTCTCGGCCGTCGGACCACACTGCGCGGTGCACTTGCCCGATGCTCGCCGAGGCGACCGGAGTGTCGTCGAACGACGCGAACCGCGACCGCCAGGCGGTGCCCAGCTGCCTGTCGAGTACGCGGTGCACCTTTGCGGCGGGGAGCGGCGGTGCGTCTGCCTGCAGCTTGGTGAGAGCCTCCCGGTACGGTTCGGCGAATTCCTCCGGCACGGCGGCTTCCATCACGGACAGCGCCTGCCCGAATTTCATCGCACCGCCCTTGAGCTCGCCGAGGACCGCGAACAATTGCTCGGCAGCTTTGGCGGCAAGATCGGAGTCGATCTCCTGGCGGTTCCCCCCGGCCAACTTCTTTCCGAAACCGACTGCAGCCCGACCGGCGATACCGATCGGAATGCGCGCGAGTTTGGCTGTCCGGGCCGAACCCCGGCGTGGAATGTCTGGCACGCCTCCATCATGTCGGACGAGACGACATTCTGCCGAGACTGCAGGCCACAGCGCCTGTGTTCGCGTCGTTCGTCACACGGCACAATCGCAGTGCGGATGACGAGTCCACCGACGCCGTTCGATGATGTGCGAACCGAGGTCGATCTCGACGGTCGTGTCGATCAACGACGGTCGACGGGTGCGGACGAACTCGTGTATCTGTCCGAGAACGACCGCCGCAGCTGCCAGGACGGTGGGTTTGTCCGCATGCCCGACGCTGCCGAGAAGCTGCGCGGAGATGTGCGGCCACTGTGGGTCGAGTCCGCCTCTGATCAGGTCGGCGCAGCGTAGACAACTCGTCTTCCCTGGAATGACGAACGGGCCGACCACGCCCGTGCCGTCGCGCAACCGAACCTGCACGTGCGGTGTTCTGGCGCGAACAAGTTCGGTCACGAGATGCGGATCGGGGGCCAAATTGTCCGTGAGTACCGCGACATCACCGGTCGTGATGGCAGTGCCTGCGACCTTGCCCGCCCCAGACGTGGAACGTCGAACCGTGATCGAGGACGACGTCGGGAGGACCGCGACGACCGCGTCGGCCAGCGGCCCGCGTCCGACGACGTGCACCACGGTCCGCGTTGCTCCCTCGGGAACGTGAGGCGTCGAATGCCCTTCGACCAACAGTTCTGCCTCGACGAGCTCGGCCAGCAGTGTGGACATCGCATTGGCTGACATCCCGACGGTGCCCGCGTACCAGATCGTGTGCGCTCTCGAATGAACTCCGTCGAGCCGACGCAGTAGATCGACGAGAACGTCGTAGTCGACGCCCGGCGGAGGTGTGACGACGAACGACCGATCCGGATTCCACCCGAGCCGAATCGTGCCGTCCCGTTGGGAGAACACCGGCACGTCGAGTCTGGGCCGCCGCAGCATCGGAACCGGCTGGGGAGGGTGGGGTGGTTCGTGGGCGGACATAAACGCAGAGTCGCACACGACGCATCCCCGGCGACGGCGCCGAGGACGGGTTATCCACAGGCCGGCAGACTCCTCACCAGCGTGATCGAAACAAAACGAGGGATACGCCGAAAATTTCGGCGAACCCCTCGTCGACCGTGTATTCGGTATCAGCCGGCGCTGCCGGTGTCCCCGTCCTTCTTGTCTGCGTCGTTGGCGTCTGTCTCGTCCGACTTGTTCTTGGCTGCTCGTTCCTGAGCTTCCATGGCTTCGAGCTGGGCTATGGGGTCGTCGAAGGAGCTGGAACCTCCGCCGATGACACCGTCGACGAACCCGGCCGGGTCGTCCAGATCGGACGACACCGGCAGGAGGTCCGGGTGAGCCCAGACGCCGTCGCGTCCCTCGATTCCTGCGGCTGTGGTGAGTCGACGCCACAGATCGCCTGCTTCGCGAACCTTGCGTGGACGAAGTTCGAGACCGACGAGCGTCGCGAACGTCTGCTCGGCCGGTCCACCGGATGCCCGTCGGCGACGAATCGTCTCCGCGAGTGCCACGGCACCGGGCAACCTTTCCCCGAGGGCTTCGGAGACGACCGTCTCCACCCAACCCTCGACGAGGGCGAGCAGAGTCTCGAGTCGCTCGAGCGCCTGCTTCTGTTCGGGAGTCGTCTGCGGCTCGAACGCACCCTGCTGCAGTATCTCCTCGATCTTCGACGGATCGGTCAGCGACGCCGGGTCGAGGCCCGACGCGGCTTCCTCGATGGCCGAGAAGTCCATCCGGATACCGCGTGCGTACTCTTCGACCGTCGCCAAGACGCGCTGACGAAGCCACGGAACGTGGCTGTAGAGGCGCTGGTGCGCAGCTTCGCGAGCCGCGAGGAACACGAGAACCTCACGTTCGGGCTGCTCCAAACCTTCGGTGAACGCCGTGATGGACTCGGGGAGAAGGGCGGACACTCCGCTCGGTCCGAGGGGAATTCCGATGTCGGTCGACGTCAGAACCTCCTTGGACAGCTGCCCCAACGCCTGGCCGAGCTGGGAACCGAACGCCATGCCGCCCATCTGCGTGAGCATCCCCATCATCGGTCCTGCCATCTGCTGCGCCTCGGCAGGCAGACCGGCGGTCCACATTCCGGAAATCTGCTCGGCGACCGGATCGCACAGCCTCTTCCAGGTGTCGATCGTGTTCTCCAACCAGTCGACCGGAGTCCACGCCAGCGTCTTGGACGCACCAGCGGGGAGCGTGGTCGCGCCGTCGAGCCACAGTTCCGCGAGATGAGCGGCCTCGGAAACCGCGTCGGCCTTGCCCTTGCCGACGGGAGCGAAGTCTCCGATCTGCTGGCGTGCCAACTGCTTGGCCAGGTCGTAATTGACCGGGCCCGCGGCGGAGCCCCCGGCACCGGGCGCACCCATGCCGCTCAACATCTGCCCGAACTGGGTGAGCATCTGCCCCAGGGCCGCAGGATCGAAACCCTCGGTGCCGAAGCCGAAACCGCCGGGATTGCCGCCGGAGCCGTCGCCACCGCTCTGATCCTTCTTCTTGTCCGGATCCTCGTCGGAGCCCTGAAAACCGAAATTGCTCATAAGTCAACGGTACAAGGCGAGGGCGCGAACAGCACCGCTGGTGATCACGCTTACGGCGAACGCCGTCAGAGGAGCCGTGAGTGGAGCCTGCGGAATGAACCAGGAGGCCGTGAGTGGAGCCTGCGGAATGAACCAGGAGGCCGTGAGTGGAGCCTGCGGAATGAACCGTGACTTGTTCGGACGGGGGTCTCACATCGTCGTCACAGTCGGCGGATCTATGTTTGTCGGGTGAATCGTCGGATTGCCACTCTTGTCGCCGCCCTCGTACCGGTTGTCGTGCTCGGCGTGGTCGGCACCGTCGTCACGGTTCCGTTCGCTGCGCTCGGACCAGGACCGACGTACAACACCCTCGGTGATGCGGACGGGGTTCCCGTGGTGCAGATCGACGGGACGGATGTCGATCCCACCACGGGGCATCTGAACATGACCACGGTGGCGGTCCGTGATCAGCTGAACATCTTCGAAGCGCTCGGATACTGGGCGAGTGGACGGCAAGGACTCGTTCCGCGCGAGGAGGTGTATCCGCCGAACAAGACGAAAGAAGAGGTCCAGGAAGGCAATCAGGCCGATTTCGAACAGTCCGAGAACAGTGCTCAGCTCGCGGCGCTGCACCATCTGGGACTGCCCGTCGTTCTCGTCGTCGGTTCGGTGGCGCCCGACGGTCCCGCCGCAGGCCTGTTGAACGAAGGTGAGCGACTCGTGTCGGTGGCGGGTGCGCCCGTCGATTCGGTCAGCGCTGTCCGCGAGTCGGTCAGTGCTCGCTCACCGGGCGAGTCCATCGACATCGTCGTGGAGAAGGACGGTGTCACCAGAACCGAGTCGGTGGTGCTCGGTTCCCGTCCCGACGACGCGGAGTCCGGGTACCTCGGGGTGACGCCCACCGAGGAGCCCGACGTTCCGTTCTCGGTCACGTTCAACCTGGCCGACGTGGGCGGGCCCTCGGCCGGTCTGATGTTCAGCCTCGCCGTCGTGGACAAGCTGAGTCCCGGCGAGCTCAGCAACGGCGATTTCGTCGCCGGTACCGGCACCATCGATTCGGCCGGAGCAGTCGGGCCGATCGGCGGCATTCCGTACAAGCTGATCGCCGCGCGCGAGGCCGGGGCGACGACGTTTCTGGTGCCGTCCCAAAACTGCGACGAGGCGTCGCAGAACGTTCCTGCCGGACTTCGTCTGGTCAAGGTCGATTCCCTCGACGGAGCCATCGACTCGCTCGATGCCCTCGGCCGCGGCGACGACGCGCCGAGTTGCTGACGAACCGGGGTCAGTCGTCCTCGACGAGGTCGAATGTCGCGTGCAGGGCAGCGACGATGCCGGGTGCAAGACCCTCGTACAGCAGGAGCTCCACGGGGGCGAACGGATCTGCGTCCTCGTCGGGCTGCAACTGCAGAAGAGTCAAGGACGGCCCGTCCTTGAGAACGGCTGCGATGAGCCTGCCGTCCTTGCGGTCGGGATGCGCATGGGCGGCGGCGCGGGCCGCGTCGTCCGCTGCGTCGCGGTCGGCGAGGAGAGGAACCAGTGCGTCGTCGAGTGCCGACTCCGCGGTGGGAGGCAGTACGACGATCTCCTGCACCAGCGCGCACCCGACGACACCGTCCGGCCACGTTGTGGTGGCCAGAAATTCGTCGAGCGCAGGTGACCCGCCGGTGATGTCCTCGGGTAGCGAGTGCTGCTGGATCGGGGTGAGCAACGCACCGTCGGCGAGGTCGTCGAGCAGTCCGGGTTCCGCGGCCGCCAGGAGTTCGGTGGGTACCAGCGCGAACAGCTGGGGGACCTGACCCCAGCCTTCGCCGTCCACGAAGTCGGCGACCTCGCGCGCGCACCGCCCGAGAGCGGCACCGAGGGCATCGTTGTCGGCGTTGGGTTCCACGCCGTCACGGAACAGGTCGTCGCTGAAATCGCTCACCCGCTCATCTTCCCATTCCGCTGTTCGGCCGTCGCCGACCCATGGTCCGCGCGCGCAGGACGAAGGGGTGTCAGCGGCCGGTGCCGCCGTTCCGTACAGTGGTTCCCAAATCGGACAGGCGACGCACTCGGTGCGCCGTCGAACCCCATCAGCGATACCTAGGTGTATCGCCCGAAGTTGGAGTGTGGCACGTGGGCATGAGGGCCCCAACCGGTCTACCGTCGCTGTCGCGGCGCGGACGGATTCTACTTGTACTGGCATTGGTCCTCGCAGCGTTGCTGCTTGTCGGCCCTCGCCTCATCGACACTTACACGAACTGGCTTTGGTTCGGGGAGGTCGGCTTTCGGCAGGTCTTCACGACCACGCTTCTGACGCGTGTCGTTCTGTTCCTGGTGGTCGGGTTGTTCGTCGGCGCGGTGGTGTTCGCGTCGCTGCTGCTCGCGTACCGCAACCGGCCGGTGTTCGTTCCGGTCGCCGGTCCGAACGACCCGGTTGCACGTTATCGGACGACGGTCATGAGCCGGCTGCGCCTGTTCGGTATCGGAATACCGTTGGCGTTCGGCATCATCTCGGGACTGATCGCGCAGACCAATTGGGTGACAGTCCAGTTGTTCCTCAACGGTGGCGAATTCGGACTCACCGACCCACAGTTCAATTTGGACATCGGCTTCTACTCTTTCGATCTGCCGTTCTACCGATTCATCTTGAACTGGTTGTTCGTCGCGACGCTGATTGCATTCTTCGCAAACCTGGTCACGCAGTACATCTTCGGTGGAATCCGGCTGGCGGGTCGTGAGGGTGCTCTGACCCGCGCAGCGCGCATTCAGCTCGCGGTGCTCGCGGGATCGTTCGTGTTGTTCAAGGCCATCGCGTACTGGCTGGATCGGTACTCGCTGCTGTCCAGTGGTCGCAAGGAACCCATCTTCACCGGTGCAGGCTTCACCGACATCAACGCCGTACTTCCCGCCAAGCTGATCCTGCTCGCCATCGCACTGATCTGTGCCGCAGCATTTTTCGCTGCAATCTTCCTCCGCGATCTGCGTGTTCCCGCTCTCGCTACGGCGCTCCTGGTACTGTCCTCGATTCTCGTCGGCGCGGTCTTCCCGCTGCTGATGGAGCAGTTCTCGGTCCGACCGAACGCGGCCGAGAAGGAACGCACGTACATCGAGCGCAACATCGCCGCGACGCGCGACGCGTACGGCATCGGTGACGACCAGGTCGAGTACCAGCCGTATTCGGGAGAAGGCTCGCAGAATCCGCGGGAGAGCGACGCGGACATCACGACCATCGCCAACACCCGTCTACTGGATCCGAATGTGCTGTCTCGCACGTTCACCCAGCAGCAGCAGCTGAAGAACTTCTTCGGCTTCCCGTCGACCCTCGACGTCGATCGCTACGAGATCGACGGGCAACTCCAGGACTACATCGTCGCCGCGCGTGAGCTGTCGCCGGAGTCCCTGACCGGTAACCAGACCGACTGGATCAACCGGCACACGGTCTACACCCACGGAAACGGCTTCGTCGCGGCGCCGGCCAACCGCGTCAACGCGGCCGTGGAGGATCCGACGGCAGAGGGTGCGACCAGCAACAGCGGCTACCCGATCTACACCGTCAGCGACATCGCTTCACAGGGCCAGGATCAGGTCATCCCGGTCGATCAGCCTCGCATCTACTACGGCGAGGTGATCGCCCAGGCCGACCCGGATTACGCCATCGTCGGCGCGACGGGAACGGGTGACCGCGAGTACGACACGGACGATTCCAACTACACCTACACCGGTGCGGGTGGCGTCTCGGTCGGGAACTGGTTCAACCGTCTTGCCTTCGCGGCGAAGTACGCCGAGCGCAACATTCTGTTCTCGGGTGCCATCGGCGACGACTCCAAGATCATCTTCAACCGCGATCCTCGTGATCGTGTCCAGAAGGTGGCCCCGTGGCTGACCACCGACACCGACTCCTACCCGGCGGTCGTGGACGGAAAGATCGTCTGGATCGTCGACGGGTACACCACCTTGGAGAACTTCCCGTACGCACAGCGGGCGTCGTTGGACGGTCTGACCGCGGACAGCATCGAGCCCACGACGGGCAGGCCCCTCCCGCGCGAGGAAGTGTCCTACATCAGGAACTCGGTGAAGGCCACTGTCGACGCCTACGACGGCACCGTGACGCTTTACCAGGTCGACGACACCGACCCGGTGCTGAAGGCGTGGATGGGTGTGTTCCCGGATTCGGTTCAGCCGGAGTCGGAGATCTCGCCGGAACTACGATCGCACTTCCGCTACCCGGAGGATCTGTTCAAGATCCAGCGCGAAATGCTGGCCAAGTACCACGTGGACAATCCCAGTGAGTTCTTCACCAACAACGCGTTCTGGTCGGTTCCCAGTGATCCGACGGTGGACGGCGGAACCGACCTGAATCAGCCCCCGTATTACGTGCTGATCGGTGATCCGGAGACCGGTGAACCCTCGTTCCGTCTGACCAGCGCCATGGTCGGGTTCAACCGTGAACTGCTCTCCGCCTACATTTCGGTGCGTTCCGATCCGGAGAACTACGGAAAGTTCACGGTGTTGCAGCTTCCGACCAACACTCAGACGCAGGGTCCACAGCAGGCGCAGAACTCGATGACATCGGATTCACGCGTGGCCTCGGACCGCACGCTTCTTCAGCAGTCCAACACGATTCAGTACGGCAACCTGTTGACCCTGCCCATCGCGAACGGCGGCATTCTGTACGTCGAACCGCTGTACACCGAACGGAACACGGCATCGACGTCGACGTTCCCGCAGTTGACCAGGGTTCTCGTCAGCTACCGCGAGCCGGGTTCGGGAGGCGGCGTCCGCGTCGGGTACGCCGCAACGCTGTCCGAGGCCTTGGATCAGGTCTTCGGATCGGGTACGGGTACCGCGGCCACGGCACCGGGTGGCGACGCCGCGGATCCGCAGTCGACGGCGGAGTCGCCCGACGCTGCGAACGGCACCGAGCAGGGGACGGCGCCTGCACCGTCGACCACGCCGCCTGCAACCGGCGGTCAGCCGTCGGCTGCGGAGGTGCAGCGTCTGAACTCGGCTCTGGCCGATGTCAGGTCTGCGCAGCAGAGCGGCGACCTCGGTCGTCTGGGGGACGCGTTCGATGCCCTTCAGCAGGCCATCGACGCGTACAACGCCAACTGACCGTGCACTGACCTGGCGGCCGCACACACGAAGGCGCCCGCATCGCTTCTCTTCCTGAAGCGATGCGGGCGCCTTCGTCGGTCAGCAGGTCAAGCCTGCGGACGAATTCAGCGTCCGATCGACGCGAGAACCGGGTTGGTGCTCACGAGCTGCTCGAACTGAGCGCTCAGACCGTACTGGTCTGCGATGCCTTTCGCGGCGTCGAAGCTCTGCTTGGCAGTTGCAGCTGCCTGATCGACAGCCTGCTGTGCCGGTGCCTGGAACTCCGGCGCGACCGGAAGCGCCGGTGCTGCGGGAGCGGCGGGTGCCTCTTCGACAGCGGGTGCGGCCGGTGCCGCGGGGGCTGCCTCGGGCTCCGGGGTGGATGCACCGGTGGTGAGGTTCTGGCCGCAGACCGGCCATGCGCCCACACCCTGGCTCTGCAGCGTGTTCTCGGCAACGCGAATCTGCTCTGCCTTGGAGGCAGTGTGCGGCGATCCGGTGCCGCCGTTGGCGGTCCAGGTGCTCTGCGAGAACTGCAGGCCGCCGTAGTAGCCGTTTCCGGTGTTGATGTTCCAGTTGCCGCCGCTCTCGCACTGTGCGACGCCGTCCCAGTTGTGCTCGGCTGCGCTGGCGGTGCCCACGGAAAGGCCGAGGGGAATCGCTACGACGGCGCCGGTGACGGCGGCCCATCCGAGTGCACGCTTGCCGAAATGAATTTCCTTGGTCATGCGGGGTGAATCCTCTCCGCGCTTGCCTTCGCAACCCAGCCAGGGGACGACGATCGTTCGTAGTCGTCTCCAGGCACCGTGTACGAGGGGCCGGCGCGAGGACTCGGTGCGCGGCGTCGTACGTGTTGCGGCTCTGCCCCCGTGCGTATCGGGGAACCGTTCCCCGCGGGGCAGAGCGATGCAGCGGCGGGGGCGGTACTGACCCTGCGTTGTAGGGCCGACCGTGAAGGTAGTCGAGGATCGTCGTGACGTCACACAAAGAATCCGGGAACCAGTTGTCCACCATGTGAGACAGAGGTCGGTTTATCTGCAGGTGGGACGGCCTCGGAATGTATTCGAGTCCCGTTCGTTACATAGCTGTTATGTGGGATGTCTCACGCGATTTCTGTGGTCCAGCACACTGGTTTCGGTCGTTGTTCCCGGTAATTCGCACGTCGAACGATGCGCAAGTGTCGTCGTCGACGGCTGTACACGCGATTTGCATCCGGCGGACACCTTCGGGTAACTTCATCTCTTGCAACGCGGGGTGGAGCAGCTCGGTAGCTCGCTGGGCTCATAACCCAGAGGTCGCAGGTTCAAATCCTGTCCCCGCTACCAACGCAAGAACCCGGCATCGTGTCACGATGCCGGGTTCTTTGCTGTGCGTCCCCTGTCGGGGCCCTCTTTCGTGCACGCAGCCCACTCGAGTGGTCGACCCCGTGATCCGGGAATTTCGACGCGGAATCGCGGTACGACAACAGCCGATACGTAGCAGCAGGCGGAGCTGTTCCCATGCGAGGAGCGGGGTCGCTCGTCGGCGTCATCGAGATTTCGGGCCTGCCGGAAGCCGACGACCATCCGATGGTCGTCGACGCCCTAGCTTCGCACCGCTCGCGAGCGATCCCAGCCGAACTGCGAGTCGGGAACTAGCGTGTGGAATCCGATTCCGTGCCCGCTGTGGGCGATTCATCCGTCTCGTCCGCGGTGAGGTCGACGGTGTCGACCCCTTCGAGAGCCGTGAGCTCCTGTTCGGCCTCGGCGATGAGTCCCTTGGCTTCGTCCTTGATCTTCTTCGCCCACTCGGACATCGTTGCCCTCACTTCCATCGAATATCGATTCCTGCAGTCCTCGTCAGTCTATGAGTGTCGGTGCCGGCCGCGAGTGGGCAGCATCGGACTCCGACATCCGACCGTGGGCCTGCCGCCCGGTTACGCGCCCGCGGCGTCCCGAGCGTCGTCGGCCCGGCGTCGGAGGTAGTCGCGCTCGGGTATCGACCCGGCAACCGTGCGCGCGCGCTCGAAACAGATCGCTGCGTCGGACGATGCACCGAGGCGGCTGAGTACGTCGCCGCGAGCAGCGTGATAAGGCGAGTAGGCCTGCAGAGCAGGTTCGTCCGCCAACGCGTCGAGCTCCATCAGCCCAGCGGCCGGCCCGTCGCGCAGCGCAATGGCGGCTGCTCTGTTGACTGCGACGACGGGAGACGGGGCGAGCGACATCAGCACGCCGTACAGTTCCACGATCTGCGCCCAATCGGTGGCCTCCCACGTCTCGGACTCCACGTGGAGAGCCGCGATCGCGGCCTGTACCGAATAGGGGCCGGCTGCTCCGCCCGTCAGAGCCCGCACGGTCAGGTCGGCTCCCTCGCCGATCATGTCCCGATCCCACCGGGCCCGGTCCTGCTGGTCGAGCATCACGAGTGTTCCCTCCCCGTTCACTCGTGCGGCAGAGCGTGCGTGAACCGACAACATGAGCGCCAGCAATCCCGTGACCTCCCGTTCGCGGGGCAGCAGGGCCTGCAGGATACGGGCGAGCCGGATTGCCTCGTCGGCGAGATCGACCCGGACGAGATCGTCACCGCTCGACGCTGCGTACCCCTCGGTGAAAATCGAGTACACGACCTGCAGCACCACCGTCAGTCTGGTGGGCAGCTCGTCGGGGCCGGGAATTCGAAACGGAACTCGCGCCTCTCGGATCTTCTTCTTGGCTCGCGAGATTCGCTGACCCGCAGTCGACGGCGGGATCATGAAAGCCCGTGCCACCTCGGCCGTCGTGAGCTGCGCGAGGCAACGCAACGTGATCGCAAGACGGTCGTCGACGTTCAGCGCGGGATGCGCGCACATGAAGAACATCTGCAGCCGTTCGTCGGGCACGTCGTCGTCGAAGGTGCCAACGGCGAGCGCATCGGTTGTCTGCCCGCTGCTCGCGCGATCCTGCTCGATCTGCAGAATCGCCAGCTTCGTGGTGAGCGTCCGGTCTCGACGGAGGCGATCGACGGCTCGGCGCCTGGCTGTCGTCAACAGCCAGGCGCCCGGTTTGGTGGGTACTCCGTCGATCGGCCAACGCTGCAACGCAACCTCGATCGCGTCCGAGGTGACTTCCTCGGCCAGGTCGATGTCGCCGTAGCGGTGCACCATCGACGCAAGGAGTCGCCCGTGCTCCTCTCGGAACACATCCGAGAGGGAGGTACGTACGTCGTCGGACACGGCCGTGGCGCCGTCAGTACTCGGCGACAGGCCGGACGACGACGGTCCCCCCGCCCTTGGAACCGGGGCACCGTGCGGCCCAATCCAACGCAGCGTCGAGGTCGGGAACATCGATGATCTCGAAGCCTCCCAGAACCTCGCGGGTCTCCGCGTACGGACCGTCGGTGATGCTGCGTTCTCCGGACGAATCGACCTGCACGGTCGTCGCCGTCGTGAGGTCGGCCAGTGCGTGACCGGTGACCCATACGCCCGCGTCCTGCATCTCCTTGCCGTACTGCACCCAGTCCGACGGCGTGCATCCGTTGTCGAAATCGGCACTCGGTGCGTTGATCAGCAGCATGTACTTCATGGTGTCCTCCATCGAATTGCTCTTCTGTCTGCGTACATGATGACGACGAACGGGATACGCCGTCTTCGACAAGACCCGAAGAAATTTTTCGGTGGACACCCGATTCTTCTGTCGATACACGACGTGGCCCCGCGAACCTCACGGTCCACGGGGCCACGTCGTCACATCTGCATCACTTCAGTTCGGCGGAGGTCTTTCCGAGAACACGACGGGCGACGATCAACTGCTGAATCTGCTGGGTTCCTTCGAAGATGTCGAGAATCTTCGCGTCACGGCTCCACTTCTCGAGCAGCAGGCGCTCCGAGTAGCCGTAGCTGCCTGCAAGTTCGACGGCCTTGAGTGTGATGTCGGTGGCCGAGCGGCCTGCCTTCGCTTTGGCCATCGATGCCTGCAGCGAGTTCGGCTCCTTGTTGTCGGCCATCCACGCAGCCCGCAGCGCGAGCAGATGAGACGCCTCCCAATCGGCCTCGAGACGCAGGAACTCGGCAGCCGCTGCATGCTGACTGTAGGCCGGAGTGGTGTACGAGATCTCCACGCCTGCCTCGTCGAGGATGGAGCGCAGTTCTTCGAGGGCCGCGCGAGCGACACCGATGGCCATACCCGCGACGAGCGGGCGAGTGTTGTCGAACGTCTGCATGACGCCCGCAAATCCCTTTTCGGTGTTCACCTCGGCGGAACCGAGAAGGTTGTCCTTCGGGATTCGGCAGTCCTCGAGCAGGAGGGCGGCAGTGTCCGACGCCTTGATACCGAGCTTGTGCTCGAGTCGAGCAACACTGAGACCGGGGGCGTCACGTGGCACGACGAAGGACTTGATCGCCGCGCGGCCCTTCGAACGGTCGACACTCGCCCACACCACGATGTGCGTCGAACGTTCGCCCGCGGTGACATAGATCTTCTCGCCGTTGAGGACCCACTCGTCGCCGTCGAGAACCGCAGTCGTCGTCACCGCAGCGGAGTCGGATCCGAAACTCGGTTCGGTGATTGCCATCGATGCCCACACCTTGCCGAAGCGTTCGAGCTGCTCGTCAGTGGACACAGCCGCGATGGCGGAATTGCCGAGGCCCTGGTACGGAATGGACAGAGTCAAACCGACATCGCCCCAGCAGGTTTCGATGACGTTCACCAATGCAGCCATGTTGCCACCGTTGGCATTGGCGGTCTTGCTGGGCTTGGGAGCGCTCTCGCTGTCCTTCTCTCGGCCGCCGGCGGCGCCGCCGACCTCGGTACCAGCGTCGGACATTCCCTCCACCATGGATGCCATGGTGTCGAGTTCGACGGGGTACTCGTGCTCGGCGAGGTCGTACTTGCGAGAGATCGGGCGGAAGATCTCGGCCGCAACCTGATGAGCCTGATTCGCCTGTGCCCGAAGCTTCTTGGGAAGTTCTAGATTGATCATGAATTCAGTCCTTGACCGATGGGTTGCCTACGAGGATGGGGGCGAATCAGATGAGGACGATGCCCTCGGTGACACCGACAGCGCGGAGATCGCGGTACCAGCGTTCGACCGGATGTTCCTTGGTGAATCCGTGCCCACCGAGCAACTGCACACCGTCGGAACCGATCTGCATACCCTTCTCGGCGGCGAGGCGTCGGGCGAGCGCTGCTTCACGTGCGAACGACTTGCCCTGTTCGGCACGCGATGCGCCGCGAAGAGTGACCAGGCGCAGCCCGTCCAGCTCGATCGCAATGTTGGCGACCATGAACGCAACCGCCTGGCGGTTGCTGATCGGCTCGCCGAATGCCTCGCGCTCGTTGACGTACGGAATCACGTAGTCGAGGACAGCCTGACCGGTGCCGACTGCGAGAGCGGACCAGCCGAGCCGGGCAAGGCTGATGGCCTCGGCGTAATCGAGTGCGCGCTGATCTGCATCTCCATCGCCCAGCAGTGCGGATTCCGGAACCGCGACGTCGGTCAGCACGAGTCGACCCAGGCCGGCGGCACGCAGACCCATGCTCGGATCGGCTTCGACGACGAGGCCCTTGGTGTCGGACTCGACGATGAAGAACGCAGGCCTGCCTTCGAGTTCGGCGGCAACGACGAACAGTTCGGAGCTACCCGCGGCAGGCACGACACTCTTGACGCCGTTGAGCTTGAATCCGCTGGGGGAGCGCACGGCCTTCGTCTGCAGAGCGAACGGGTCGAACAGTGCACGCGGTTCGTTGACCACGACGGCCGCACCCGGGACCTTCTCGCCGACGAACGCAGGCAGGTAGGTCTTCTGCTGTGCGTCGGTGCCCCACTGCGTCAATGCGACCGCGACACCGCTCGGTGCGAGGATGGGAAGCGCGAGTCCGAGGTCGCCGTGCGCGAGTGCTTCCGCTACCAACGCGTTGGTGACGGCGCCACGCTCGGTAGCCGCGCCGTCGAGTTCTTCCGGGACGTTGATGAAGGTGATACCGAGTTCAGCGGAACGACGAACGATATCCTCCGGCGACGACGCCGCGGCATCTGCGTCGTGCGCTGCGGGTCGAAGGATCTCCTCGGCGAATTCCTTGACGGTCTCGACGATCATGCGCTGCTCGTCGTCCGGCGTCAGATCGAAGTAGTCGAGGTTCTTGACCGCGGCGTCCTCGAGTCGCTTCGGCTTGTCGCCACCGGTGACCTTCGCGAACGTGCGGTTGGCAGCGCCGAGGGTCTTGAACCCAGTCTTGGTGCTCTCGTACGTCACGCGGTCGATCGTCTGGCGAAGGTTGTACTTCTCCGCGAGATCGGACCCGGTGATAGCCGTGAGAACACGCATGGCGGTACCGATGGCGTCTCGCTTGAACGGGTTGAGGCCAACTGCGGATGTATCGCGAGGCGCCTTGCGCTTCGTCTCGATGACACTGTCTTGCTTGCTCATGATCACCAGCTGTTTCTCGGCGTCGGGCTCGGACTCCGCCTATCTTACTCCCGGGTAAGTTAGCTGTCTACTCTCGAGTAAGAAGTGGACCGTTCGCGCAGTTCACACCCGTTGTGGAAGCATTCGAGCATGCCTGTCATCGCTTCGATCTTCGCTGCCGTCGCCGCCGCGCTGCACGTTGTCATCTTCTTCATGGAATCCGTCGCCTGGACCAAGCCCGCCGTCTGGCGCAGATTCGGAGTCGCCAGTCAGGCCGACGCCGATGTGGTCCGGCCGATGGCCTTCAATCAGGGCTTCTACAACCTGTTTCTGGCAGTGGGAATCGTCGTGGGCCTGTTCCTGGGAGGCGACGCCGGGGACGCGATCGTCGTGTTCTCGTGCCTCAGCATCGTCGGTGCTGCGTTCGTGCTGGCCACCGGCGGGCGGAAGTACTTCCGCCCTGCCGTGATCCAGGGCATCACCCCGTTGTTGGCATTGCTGTTCGCAGCTTTCACGTGAGTGGAAATGTCGCGTTTTCTGGTCGCTCCGCAGGCTCCGCTCCTGGCCCTGCCCTAGATTTCCACTCACGTGCGGCGGAGCCGCGTCAGTACCTCGTCGTGCAGAAAGGCGTTGGTGGCCACTGCGCTTCCGCCGTGCGGGCCTGCCGCGCCGTCGAGTGAGGAGAAGCGCCCACCTGCTTCCCGAACCAGGATGTCCAGGGGTGCCAGGTCCCACAGCGACACCTCGGGTTCGGTCGCGATGTCGAGGGTGCCCTCGGCGAGGAGGCAGTAGGAGAAGAAGTCGCCGTACCCGCGAACCCGCCACACCTCGTCCGTCAGGTCCACGAACCGATCTCGCAGCCCGCGCTCCTTCCAGCCGGACAGGCTCGCGAAACTCAAACTGGCAGAGCCCAGTTCGCGAACCGACGATACTGTGATGGAGCGAGGTTCGCCGCCGTCGTAGGACGTCCACGCGCCCCCGTCCTTCGACGCCCACCACCGCCGGTTCAGCAACGGAGCGCTGATCACGCCCACGACCGGAATGCCGTCTTCGAGCAACGCGATCAGCGTGGCCCAGATCGGCACACCTCGCACGAAATTCTTGGTTCCGTCGATCGGGTCGATGACCCATTGGCGTCCGTCGAAGACGGCGTCGCCACCGAACTCTTCGCCCAGGACGGAATCCTCCGACCGCTCGTCCTGGAGGATGGACCGCGCCTTGTTCTCGACGGCGAGGTCGGCGTCGCTGACCGGACTCAGGTCGGGTTTGTCGTCCACCACCAGGTCGAGAGCGAGAAAACGATCCCGCGTGATGACGTCGGCCTGGTCGGCGATGGACAGTGCGAGCTGCAGGTCAGCGGCAGAGAAAGTCACGCTCCAAACACTAATGCCCGGGGTGCCGGTGGCATCGTCACCCCGGGCGCTGTGCACGTCAGACCGTGACTTCGTTCAGCTTCCCGGTCGCGACGTCGAAGACGAATCCGCGCACCGATTCGTGCTTGGTCACGAACGGGCTCTGCTCGATCCGCGCGAGCGACTGCCGCACGTCGGCGTCGAGGTCGGCGAATGCTTCGGCCGCCCAGTTGGGCTTGATGCCGATCTCGTCCTGGATGCCGTTCTTGAATTCGTCGTCGGTGAACGTCAGCATTCCGCAGTCGGTGTGGTGAATCAGAATGATCTCCTTGGTTCCGAGCAGACGCTGGCTGATGGCGAGTGATCGAATCTCGTCGTCGGTGACGACGCCACCTGCGTTGCGGATGACGTGCGCCTCGCCTTCGTTCAATCCGAGAATGCGGTAGACGTCGAGGCGCGCGTCCATGCATGCCACCACCGCAACGTTCTTCGACGGTGGAAGCGGGAGCGGGCCGGTGAACTGTGCCGCGTATGCCTCGTTGTTCTTCAGGTACTCGTCGGTGACCGTCATGAATCTCCTCCAGATGTTTCTGCGTGGGGTGGAGCTGCGCAGATGGCGCCGACTGTGGGCGCCCTGCGGTTGGGGTGGACCCATCAGCGACAGAGACTGGTGCCGGTCCTGCAGAAATCGACGTGGAGGCGCGCAACGAACAGCAGGGGGTACGCGGCATGGTCGCATGCGTTCGTGTCGATGCCGAGAAAACTAACAGGAGATCGACGTTCGGGCCAGGGCTCGCGATCCGCAGCCGTGCCTGCTCACGCCCTTGGAAGGGCCCGTCCAAATCGTAGAAATCCTGCTCGTCGGGCAGCGTTGGTCGGGCGAGTGCGCCGCGGCCGGTAAACTTCGATCTCGTGCATCCTGACGTCTCCGCGGACCTGAACGAACTCGACATCACCCTCACGACGATCGAGTCGGTTCTCGACGTCGAGGAACTACGTCGCCGGATCGACGAGCTCGAACATCAGGCTGCGTCGCCGGACCTGTGGAACGACCAGGAACACGCTCAGCAGGTCACCAGTCAGCTCTCGCACGCGCAAGCCGAACTGCGCCGCGTCGAGGAACTGCGTGGTCGCCTCGACGACCTGCCGGTGCTCTACGAGCTGGCCGAGGGCGAAGAAGGCGACGCTGCAGCGTCGGCGACAGCCGATGCCGACGCCGAGCGCGCATCGCTGCGCGAGGACATCGCCGCGGCCGAGGTGCGCACGCTTCTCTCCGGTGAGTACGACCAACGCGACGCGCTCGTCAACATTCGTTCCGGTGCGGGCGGCATCGACGCAGCGGACTGGGCCGAGATGCTCATGCGCATGTACATCCGCTGGGCGGAGAAGCATGGATACGGCGTCGAGGTGTACGACACGTCCTACGCCGAAGAAGCTGGAATCAAGAGCGCGACCTTCGCGGTGAAGGCTCCGTACACCTACGGCACTCTGTCTGTCGAGCAGGGAACCCACCGCCTCGTGAGGATCAGCCCGTTCGACAACCAGGGTCGACGGCAGACCTCGTTCGCCGAGGTCGAGGTGCTTCCGGTCGTCGAGACGACCGATCACATCGAGATACCCGAGGGTGATATCCGTGTCGACGTCTACCGGTCCAGCGGCCCGGGCGGACAGTCCGTCAACACGACGGACTCGGCCGTCCGTCTGACACATATCCCTACGGGAATCGTCGTGACGTGTCAGAACGAGAAATCGCAGCTGCAGAACAAGGTGTCCGCGATGCGGGTCCTCCAGGCCAAGCTGCTCGAAGTCAAGCGCAAGGAAGAGCGCGCCGAGATGGATGCACTCAAGGGCGACGGCGGAAGTTCCTGGGGTAACCAGATGCGCTCCTACGTGCTGCATCCGTACCAGATGGTCAAGGATCTGCGCACCGAGTACGAGGTCAACAATCCCTCCACCGTGCTCGACGGTGACATCGATGGTTTCCTGGAAGCAGGAATTCGTTGGCGTATGCGGGGGGACGAGTAGACCATCATGGATCTTGCACTGTCGCTCGGTTTACCGGCGGATCTGAAGCGATGGCTGAGCGGCAGTGGACTCGAGATCGTGCTGTACATCCTGGGGGGATTGCTCGTCGCTCGCTTCGTCAGTTATGTCGGGTCGAAAATAACCACTCGAATCGACGCGAACTATCAACACAGCGACGCGCTCGTCAGGTCCGAGGCCGCCAAGCACCGGCACGCCCTTGCCCAGGTCATCACCTGGGTCGCCGTCACGATCGTGTACGTGCTCGTCACGATCGAGGTGCTTCGTCGATTCGGGTTCGCAGTCAGCAGTCTCGTAGCGCCTGCGACGGTTCTGGGCGCCGCGCTCGGCTTCGGCGCTCAGCGCATCGTCCAGGACATACTTGCCGGCTTCTTCATCATCACCGAGCGGCAGTACGGCTTCGGTGACGTCGTGCAGATCGCGGTCAACGGCTCGGCAGAAGACGCGGAGGGCACCGTCGAGGACGTGACGCTGCGCGTCACTCGTGTTCGGAGTGTCGACGGAGAAGTGATCACGGTGCCCAACGGGCAGATCGTCAAGGCGATCAATCTGTCGAAGGACTGGGCGCGCGCGGTGGTGGACGTACCGATCCCGTCCATCGCGGACTTGAACCGGGTCAACGAGATCCTCCGCCGTGTGGGCCATACTGCGTTCGAGGATCGGCGACTCCGGCCGCTGCTGCTGGACGAACCGACAGTCATGGGCGTCGAGTCCATCGAGGTCGACCAGGTCAACGTGCGGCTTGTGGCACGGACGTTGCCTGGCAAGCAATTTCAGGTCGGACGTGATCTCCGCGTGCGCGTCGCTGCAGCGTTGCAGCCCGAGGGAATCAGTGTGAGCCCGGATGTGTCGACCGCAGGTGTCGCGCCGGAAGGTTCCAACCGTGACCGGGAGGTGGATCTGTGACCGATCCCGATGCCCAGCCGAACCGGCCGAGCCGTCGGTGGCCGATTCCGGCCCGGATCTATGGCCGGGTTCGAACATCGACAGTGCTCATCGGCGTGTGCTTCGTGCTGACGGCTCTGCTGTACGACCAGGTGCGACCGGACCCCGAGGTCGTCCAGACCGGTCCGCAGCCGATCGACACGAGTCAGTACACGCAGCAGCCGACGTACCGGCAGCCCTACACCGAACCGTCGATGACGCAGGCACCGAGCGCGACCGCACCGAGCGGGACCGAAGGCGAGTCGAGTACCGGTGCCGACTCGGTCGAACCGGAATCGTCCACGGGACAGTCCGGTGCGTCGGCAACGCAGGAGCCGACGTATCTGCCGGGACTGACGGTGCCGCCGCAGCTGCGGTCGCTGCTACCCCCCGCTCCGCAGGCCCCGACGGCCACCGGATCTCCCTAGGATTCCTCAGGCAACACACATGTCGAGCCGAGTCGGTTACCGGTAGGTAAGGGCTACACTGGCGACCCGTGATCAGCACCTCGAATGTCTCCAAGTCCTACAAGACATCCACCAGGCCGGCGTTGGACGACGTCACGGTGTCGGTGGACAAGGGCGACTTCGTGTTTCTCATCGGACCGTCGGGATCCGGGAAGTCGACGTTCATGCGTCTTCTTCTGAAGGAGGAGACACCCACCTCCGGCGACATCCACGTCGCGGACTTCCACGTGAACCGGTTGTCCTCGCGGCGCGTGCCGAAGCTCAGGCAGAGCATGGGGTGCGTGTTCCAGGACTTCCGTCTTCTGCAGCAGAAGACGGTCGTGGAGAACGTGGCCTTCGCGCTCGAAGTCATCGGCAAGCCGAGATCGATGATCAAGCGGACGGTGCCCGAGGTCCTGGATCTGGTCGGGCTCGGCGGCAAGTCGGATCGACTGCCCACAGAGCTGTCCGGTGGTGAGCAGCAGCGCGTCGCCATCGCCCGGGCCTTCGTGAACCGCCCACTGGTGCTGCTGGCCGACGAACCGACGGGAAACCTCGATCCGGACACGAGCCAGGACATCATGATGTTGCTCGAGCGGATCAACAGGACCGGAACGACGGTGCTGATGGCAACGCACGACAACCACATCGTCGACTCGATGCGTCGGCGGGTCATCGAACTGGACAACGGCAGAGTGGTGCGTGACGAGGCCCGAGGGGTCTACGGCGTCGGTAGGTAGTACGCCGCCGCACTTCTGCCGCCACGACTACAGACATCGACGACTACAGACATCGACGACTGCAGACACCACCGAAGGGCCCGGATTCCCCGATGCGCGCAAGTTTCATTTTCAGCGAAGTCCTGACCGGACTTCGCCGCAACATCACCATGACCATCGCCATGATTCTGACGACGGCCATTTCGCTCGGCCTGTTCGGAGGCGGACTGCTCGTCGTGCAGATGGCGGGCAAGACGCAGCAGATCTTCCTGGACCGCGTCGAAGTACAGATCTTCCTCACCGACGACATCTCGGCGACCGATCCGGACTGCGCGGCATCCACGTGCTCGACGTTGCGCAGTGAACTCGAGCAGACACCGTCCGTGGTGTCGGTGCAGTACCTCAACCGCGACGACGCAGTGAAGGATGCGACCGAGCGCGTGTTCAAGGATCAACCGGAACTCGCGGAGCTGGTCAGCCCGGACAGCTTCCCGGCCTCGTTCAAGGTCAAGCTCAGTGATCCAGAACGCTTCGGTGTCATCAACGACAACTTCGCGGGCCAGCCCGGAGTGCAGAGCGTGCTCAATCAGCGAGATCTCGTCGAGCGACTGTTCAGCGTGCTCAACGGCGTTCGCAACGCGGCATTCGCCATCGCGATCGTTCAAGCCGTCGGCGCTGTTCTGTTGATTGCGAACATGGTTCAGATCGCAGCCTTCACCCGGCGTACCGAGGTGGGAATCATGCGACTCGTCGGTGCGACCAGGTGGTACACCCAGCTGCCGTTCCTGCTCGAAGCCGTGGTGGCCGCACTGATCGGGTCCGGTCTCGCGATCGCGGGGCTGTTCACCGCGAAGAACCTCTTCATCGACGACGTGCTGTCCGAGGTGTACGACGCCAACATCCTCGCCCGAATCTCCAACAGCGACGTCTTGCTCGTCTCACCGTTCCTGGCGCTCGTCGGCATCGGCATGGCTGCGGTCACCGCGTACATCACGTTGCGGCTGTACGTCCGCGAGTAGGTTCCCGATCCGGCCGATTCCATCCGGAAGAAAAGTGCTTGCGACACGGTTCTATGCTGGAGCGGACAGCGCAGAGAGCGCGTACGCACGGACGAACAGCGCTCGAGAAAGGGCCCTGAAGTGAAAGAGAAGGGCCGCAAGGCCATTGCGACGAACCGCAAGGCTCGCCACCACTACTCGATTCTCGACGTCTACGAGGCCGGTATCGCGCTCGTGGGCACCGAGGTGAAGAGCCTGCGTGAAGGCAAAGCGTCGCTTGCGGACTCGTTCGCGACGGTCGACGACGGCGAGATCTGGTTGCGCGGGCTGCACATCCCCGAGTACACGCAGGGGAGTTGGACCAACCATGCGCCCAGACGCACCCGAAAACTGTTGTTGCACAAGCGAGAGATCGAGCGGCTCGTCGGGAAGACGAAAGAAGGGTCACTGACCCTCGTACCGTTGTCGATGTATTTTTCCGACGGCAAGGTGAAGGTCGAACTTGCTCTCGCCAAGGGTAAGCAGGACTACGACAAGCGCCAGGACCTGGCCCGTCGCACCGCCGAGCGTGAAGTGACCAGGGAACTCGGCCGCCGTATCAAAGGTATGCGGTGAGGGGGTATGCGGTGAGGGGCGAGCGGTGAGGGGTTCGCGCTGACCGCGATCCTGCTCGCACTCGTCGCTGCGGTGGGATACGGCGTCAGCGATTTCGTCGGGGGTGTGGCGTCCCGTCGGGTGGCGGCCCTGCGAGTGGTGATCGTCTCCTACCCTTTCTCGTTCGTGATCGTCCTGATCGTGGCGCCGTTCGTCGGGGGCCAGATTTCGTGGGTGCCCATTCTGTGGGGCTTGGCGTCGGGAGTGGCAGGTGGCCTGGCCGTCTGGTGGTTCTACCTCGCGCTCGCGTCGGGCCCGATGGCAGTCGTGTCACCGCTGACCGCCGTGCTGGTGGCGGGCATACCCGTCGTTGCCGGATTCGCGATCGGGGAGCGTCCGGGTGCGCTCGCGTTCGTGGGTATCGCATTGGCGTTGATCGCGGTACTCCTCGTCAGCAAGGAGTCTCCCGACGACACGACGGGTGAAGTAGCCGGTGGTCGCGAGATGAAATTCACCCCGACGGTGGCGTGGTTGACCGTCGGATCGGGTGTCACGTTCGCGCTCGCGTTCATCTGCCTCCATCAGATCGGCGACGGATCGGGATTGTGGCCGCTGGCTGCATCTCGCGCGTCGGCGACGGCGGTGGTGTGGTGTGTAGCGCTCGCCTCCGGTCATTTCACGCTGCCGCACGGCAGTGTGCTGAAGCTCGCTGCGTTCGTCGGCATTCTCGACGTCGTGGCGAACGCCGCTCTGCTCTACGCGTACCAGGGCGGGTTGCTGTCCTTGGTCAGTGTCATCGCATCGCTGTATCCCGCGGCGACCGTGCTCCTGGCGATGGTCATGCTCGGCGAGCGCGTCGGCAGACTGCAACAGGTGGGAATGGTCGTCGCTCTCGGCGCGGTCGGTCTGATCGCCCTGGGTTGATCGTCCAAGATCGATCGTCCAAGGTTGATCGGCCTGGTGAGATCGGGTTGAGATACCCCCGCGGGGGTATCGATAGACGATGAACGCCAACAGCAGTCCCGATGCCCGCCGTGTCCTCGTCACCGGAGCGACCGGTTATCTCGGCGGCAGGCTCGCTCCGCGACTTCTGGACGCGGGATTCACGGTTCGTGTGCTGGCCCGCAATCCCGACAAACTCCAGGGTGTGCCGTGGGCGGACGACGTCGAGATTGCCCAGGGAGATCTCGGTGACCGCGATTCGCTGAAGAAAGCGTTCGCCGACGTCGATGTCGTGTACTACCTGGTGCACTCGATGGGTTCCGGCGGCGGTGACTTCAAGAAAACCGAGCGTGAGAGCGCCGAGAATGTCGCTGCGGTCGCTGCGGAGGCCGGCGTGTCGCGGATCGTCTATCTCGGCGGGCTGCACCCCCAGTCTGGGGAGCTTTCCGAGCACCTGGAATCGCGCGCCGAGGTAGGCACGATTCTGTGCGAGTCCGAAGTGCCGACCTTCGTCCTTCAGGCCGGAGTGGTGATCGGTGCAGGCTCGGCCTCGTTCGAGATGATTCGTCATCTCACCAACCGGCTGCCGGTCATGACGACACCGCGCTGGGTCCACAACAAGATTCAGCCGATCGCCGTGCGCGACATCCTGCATTACCTACTCGGAGCAGCGGACGCAGACCTTCCGGAGAGCAGGACCTACGACGTCGGCGGCCCGGACGTGATGGAGTACGGCGAGATGATGAACATCTACGCGGACGTTGCAGGCCTACGCAAGAGACAGATGGTGGTACTGCCAGTTCTCACCCCACGGCTGGCCGGACACTGGATCGGACTGGTGACTCCGATACCGAGGGGACTGGCGATGCCGCTCATCGAATCCCTACAGTTCGACGCGGTGGCACACGAAACCGACATCGACTCCGTCGTCGAACGGCCGGAGGGCGGTCTGACGCCGTACCGCGATGCAGTTCGGCTGGCTCTACGCACCATCGACGACGGCGAGTCGGAGTCGACGTGGACATCGACCGTGTCTGCCCCGTCGGATCCTCTTCCGTCCGACCCCGATTGGGCGGGAGAAACCGTCTTCACCGACGTGCGCAGCGTCTACCTCGGAAGCGGGGCCGACGAGATTCGCAGCCGCCTGCACAAAGCCGTTGCGACAGGCAGCGCCGAGAACTGGCAGATCGAGCGCAGTGAGTCGGACGGCAGTGAGTCGGACGGCAGTGAGTCGGACGGCAGTGATTCGGCCGGTGACATCAGGCTACGTTCCACTGCCAAGTTGCCCGGGAACGCGTGGATGCAGTACTCGGTGGTGTCTGCAGGCGGGGGAACGCGGCTCGAGCAACGCATCGACTTCTTTCCTCGTGGCCTCGCGGGCCGCGCCTTCTGGTACGGGTCGTTGCCTGCTCGAAAGGTTGTCGCGGGCCGTCAGTTGCAGCGCGTCGTGGCTGAAGTCGACCGCGCATAGCGACGCGCTGCGTATATCGGGATGATTCTGTTCGGAGGACGCGTTACACTGACAAGCCCCGGCAAAGTGCTGGGGACGTACGGGGCTGAACGGTTTCGACTCTGTATGTTGAGTCAGGGGAAGCGTGTCGGTGCAGGCGAGAGACCACCGTAAGCGTCATCGCAAACATATAAGCGCCGATTCCAATCAGCGCGACTACGCACTCGCTGCCTAAGTAGCGACTGCGTGTCTGTCAGTCCGGGTTCGCCCTCGACCCGGGTACTGGCATCAGCTAGAGGGCTTACCGATTCACTCGGCCACGGAGTGATGAGGAACATCAAACAGTGGCTGGGATCGTCATCCTGGCTTGTTTGCGAGATCAGGAGATCCAAGTAGAGGCATAGCAGACTGCACACGGAGAAGCCCTGGTGATACAGCGGAGGACCCGGGTTCGATTCCCGGCAGCTCCACCGAGACCGGGTCGGAAAGCACACGCTTTCCGGCCCGGTTTTTTCTTGCTCGAAGCCTGTAATTCACCTCACAATCGCATTGCATCGCAAGAATCCAACCCGTGGCAGCGATGGTGTCGAATAGTGATCATGAGCAAGATCGCCACGCCGAAGTTGTGGTCCGGCCCCAGTCCGCGCGGCACTGTCCGCGCCGTCGTCCTCGTTCTGCACGGAGGCAAAGTGGACAGCCACGCGCCCAGTAGGCCTTGGCATCTGTCGGGACTGCGCATGTGGCAGTTCACGTGGGCGCTGCGGCGTGCAGGCCGAGCAGATGGCGTAGCAGTACACCAACTGCAGTACCGGTTCCGCGGATGGAACGGTGTCGAACGCAGCCCCGTTCGTGACGCCCGGTGGGCGTTGCTACGGATTCGCGACGAGCACCCCGGTGTGCCGGTGGTAGTCGTCGGGCACTCGATGGGCGGGCGGACGGCAGCCGCCGTCGGGCACGATCCCGGGGTCCTGGGCATCGTGGCGCTCGCGCCGTGGTGGCCCGACGGCGACGAGCTGGCGAACGTCCAATCCGACCGATCGGTAAGGGTCCTCCACGGGCGCGACGACAGCTGGACGGATCCGCGAAGGTCGTCGGCTGAAGTCGAGGCCGCACGCGGGCGGGGTGTCGATGCAACGTTCGTGGACATGGACGGCGGTCACTTCATGATTCGAAAGTCCCGCACATGGGTAGAGACAACGACGAAATTCGCGATGGACATCATCGCGCGTGTCCCCTCTGAAGAAAACGGAGTGTCGTCGTGACGCGTCGGCGTGTGGCGGTCGTAGGTAGTGGTGTCGCGGGTTTGACTGCGGCATACGTGTTGTCGAAGTCCTCGCACGTGACTCTGTACGAGGCCGACGACAGGCTCGGTGGTCATGCCGACACACACGATGTGAACGGCATCGGCGTCGACACCGGGTTCATCGTCCACAACGACCGGACGTATCCGACTTTGCTCCGTCTCTTCGCCGAGTTGGACGTGCCCACGCAGGAATCCGACATGAGCATGTCGATTCGGTGCGACGGGTGTGGCCTCGAATACTCCGGCGGTCAGGGGATCCGAGGGATTCTTCCGTCGGTACGGACTCTCGCCCGCCCTCGGTACCTGAAGATGCTCCGCGAAATCACCCGATTCCACCGCACAGCGACGGACGTGTTGCGAGCGACCGACAGTACCGTCGCCGACGAAACTCTTGCCGACTTCCTCGGTCGCACGGGCTTCTCCGATTACTTCACCGCGCACTTCATGGCTCCACTCGTCTCGGCGGTGTGGTCGTGTGATCCGGGCACTGCGCTGAACTATCCGGCGCGATATCTGTTCACCTTTCTCGAACACCACGGCATGCTCAGCGTGACGGGCTCTCCGGTCTGGCGCACGGTGACCGGTGGCTCGGCGCGCTACGTCGAGCGCGTCGCCGCGCACATCGACGAGATCCGCACGAGTTCACCGGTCCACGCGGTGTACCGACACTTCGGCGGTGTCGACATCCGCGACTCTCGCGACGTGATGGAACGCTACGACGCCGTGGTCATCGCGGTACATCCCCATCAGGCACTGAAGATGCTCGCCGACCCGACCGCACTCGAGCATTCGGTGCTCGGGTCGATGCCGTATTCGATCAACCGCACTCAACTCCACACCGACGAGGCGGTGCTTCCGGCGACGCCGCGGGCGCGGGCGTCGTGGAACTACCGCATTCCGGAATGCGGAGCGCAGCCGGACAGCGTTCTCGTCAGCTACGACATGACGAGACTGCAGCGGCTGGAAGGCTCGCAGCGATTCCTGGTGACGCTCGGTGGATCTCACGTCGTCGACCCGTCGACCGTGCTCGACGAGATGACGTACGAGCACCCGCAGTACACGCCCGCGTCGCTCGCAGCTCAACGCAGGCTCCCGGAATTGAACACCGACACGGTGGCTTTCGCGGGTGCATACCACGGATGGGGTTTCCACGAGGACGGCGCGGAATCGGGTCGGGTGGCTGCCGAACGTCTGGGCGGGCAGTGGACATGACGTACACCGACGCCATCTATTCGACGACCATCGTTCACGTGCGTACGGCGCCGATACGAAACAAGTTTCGCTACCGCAGTTACAGCTGGTTCGTCGACCTCGACAGTCTGCCCGCGTTGCCTCGGTGGATCCGGCCACTCGCGACGTTCCACGCGAGCGATCACATCGGTGACCCCTCGAGGTCCATCCGGCAGAACGTCGACGCGTTTCTGGCGGACCACGGCATCGACCTCGGCGGAGGACACATCACGATGCTCGCCAGCGCCCGGGTGCTCGGACACACGTTCAACCCGCTCAGCGTCTTCTGGTGTCACGACAAGGAGGACCGGCTCGTCTGCGTCGTCGCGGAAGTCCACAACACCTACGGTGAGCGATACGCCTACCTTCTGCACACCGATGACGTGGGCGCGGCGCGAGCACGCAAAGAGTTCTACGTCTCGCCGTTCAACGACGTCAGTGGCGAATACCGGATGAAACTGCCTGAGCCGGACTCGACGCTGGCGCTCTCCATCGTTCTCGAACGCGAAGGCGCACCGCCGTTCGTGGCGAGCGTGACCGGCCGCCGCACGCCTGCCACCACTCGGTCGGTGGTGGCGTCTGCAGTCTCGGTTCCGCTCGCACCTTTGCGAGTAGTGGCACAGATTCGCTGGCAAGGAATTCGGCTGTGGGCGAGAGGTCTACCCATCGTTCCACGTCCGAAAGCACCCGCTGTAGGAAGGGCAACACGATGACAACCGTCGTTCGATCGAAGTCCGACGTGGACATACAGAACTGGCCGGGTATCGCATTCGTGCCGGCAGGAACGAAGGCAAAGATCGCGGCGCCGGTCGCCGACTTCTTGTTTCGCCGCGCAGTAGGAACGCTACCGCTGCGGGCGCGTTTCGCCGACGGCAGCGTAATCGGTGGGGGTGGCCCCGAATCCCCGGTATTGCACATCGTGCGGCCCGCCGACCTCGCAGCGCGAGTCGGCCAGAGCGGACTCATCGGTTTCGGTGAGGCGTACATGGCAGGGGACTGGGATGCAGAAGACCTGACTGCGGTACTCGAAGTGTTCGCCACGCGGATGGCAACGTTGATTCCGAAATCGCTGCAGCGTCTCCGTGGCCTGTACGTGCCGAAACCTCCGCGTGCGGAACGGAACACGACCGACAACACTCGGTCCAACATCTCGCGACACTACGACCTGTCCAACGACCTGTTCGAGTTGTTCCTCGACGAGACCATGACGTATTCGAGTGCGCTGTTCGCTTCCGGAGGCACCCGTGAGGACGGCGAACCGCTCGCGGAAGCGCAGCGGCGCAAGATCGACAGATTGCTCGACCGCGCCCGCGTCGAAGAAGGAAGCCGCGTACTGGAAATCGGCACGGGCTGGGGTGAACTGGCCATCCGTGCGGCGGCGCGGGGGGCGACGGTGCGCTCGGTGACGTTGTCCACCGAGCAGCAGGAACTCGCCTCCAAGCGCATCGCCGACGCTGGATACTCGGAACGGGTTCAGGTCGATCTACTCGATTACCGCATGGTCGACGGCAATTACGACGCGGTGGTGTCGGTCGAGATGATCGAGGCCGTCGGACACGAGTACTGGGGTGAGTACTTCCGGACCATCGACCGAGTGCTTGCGCCCGGTGGCCGAGTCGCGATTCAGGCGATCACGATGCCGCACGACCGGATGCTGGCCACCCGGAACACCTATACCTGGGTGCACAAGTACATCTTCCCCGGCGGTTTCCTGCCGTCGCTGCGCGCGATCGACGAAGTGACCGAGAATCACACGACTCTTCGTGTGCGCGAACGATTGTCGATGGGCGACCACTACGCACGGACTCTGCGGCGGTGGGACGAGGAGTTCGCCGCCCGGCACGCCGAGACAGCCCAGTTGGGTTTCGATCGGACATTCGACCGAATGTGGCACTTCTATCTGTGCTACTCGGAAGCAGGCTTCCGCTCCGGGTATCTCGACGTACAGCAGATCGTTCTCGACCGTAGGGGAGACAGATGAGCACCGCCGGAGTTGCACCGCGGATCGCGGAGTTGGTGGCGCCGTACGTCGGAGGGAATCTGCCGGTGCGCCTGCACGCATGGGACGGCAGTGTCGCGGGGACCGTCGGTGCCCCCGACGTACACCTGAAATCGCCGAACGTTCTACGGCGACTGCTGTGGAACCCGGGGGAGTTGGGTGCGGCCCAGTCCTACGTTCTGGACGAACTCGACGTCGACGGTGACCTCGGTGCCGCGCTCGCCCACGTGTGGGGCGAAGTTCGAGCGAGGAAGCTGTCGGCCATTCGTCCGTCACCCGCGGCGCTGCTGAAGCTCGCCAAGTTGGCCCGTGAACTCGGAGTGTTCGGTCGTCCCCTCGCCCCACCCGCGTCGCAGGCGGTCGTCAAGGGCAGGCTGCATTCGCTGGTGCGGGACCGGGCCGCGATCAGCCACCACTACGACCTGTCGAACGACTTCTACGAACTGGTGCTCGATTCCCACATGGCGTACTCGTCGGGGTACTGGACGTCCACCGCGCCGACGTACACCCTCGACGACGCACAGACGGACAAGCTCGACCTCGTGTGCCGCAAGATCGGCCTGGACACTGCTCCCGGTCAGCGGTTCCTCGACGTGGGCTGTGGTTGGGGTTCGTTGAGTCTGCACGCGGCGCAGGAATACGGCGCCCACGTCGTCGGCGTCACGATCTCGCGTGAGCAGAAGGCGTTCATCGACAAGCGAATTGCCGACCGAGGACTACAGGACCGCGTCGAGATCAGGATCCAGGACTACCGCGAGATCCCCGACGGTCCGTTCGACGCGGTCGCGTCCATCGAGATGGGCGAGCACGTGGGAGAGTCGAACTACCCCACGTACACCGCCGCGCTGCACCGCAACGTGCGGCCCGGCGGGCGGGTGCTGATCCAGCAGATGTCTCGCAAAGAAGGCGACAACCCGGGCGGAGGTGCGTTCATCGAGCAGTTCATCGCACCGGATATGTACATGCGGCCCGTCGGTCGAACCGTCGCGATGATCGAGGAAGCCGGACTCGAGGTCCGCGACGTTCACGCGATGCGTGAGCACTACGTGCGGACGGTCGACGTGTGGACCGAGCGATTCGAGGCTCGCTGGAACGACGTCGTCGAGCTCGTCGGCGAGGAGGTCGCACGCGTCTGGCGGCTGTATCTCGTCGGCGGCGGTATGGCGTTCCGCGAGGGCCGCATGGGTGTCGACCAGATTCTGTCGGTGCGCCCCGAACCCGACGGGCGGGTCGACCTCGACCCCGTTCGACCGGTATGGGTGGGCCCGAGACCGTGAACGAGTTCTTTCGGTCCGAGTTCCTGATCGTCTCCGCCTCCTCGCTGCTGGCCACCGCCGTTCTGATGGTCGTCACCGCACTCATCGGCAGCAGAATCGGGCGGCACAGCGTCGTCGACGTGACGTGGGGTGGAGGTTTCGTCCTCATCGCACTCGTGTCGGGCGTGGTCGGAACCGGTGAGGGATGGCGCCGATTGTTGGTGACCGTCATCGTCGCCGTATGGGGACTGCGTCTGGCGTGGCACGTGTTTCGCCGGTCGGTCGGCGGTGGTGAGGACCCGCGGTACGAGGAGCTGCTGTCCAAGGCCACGGGAAACCGGACTCTGTACGCCCTCCGCAAGATCTACCTGACGCAGGGTGCGGCGCTCTGGTTCGTCTCGCTGCCGATCCAGGTCTCCGCCGTCTCGCAGTCCTCCGTACCGGTGACCGTGGTCGTCGGTGTACTGCTGTGGGTTGTCGGACTGGCCTTCGAAGCGGTCGGTGACGCGCAGTTGAAAACGTTCAAGGCGGATCCGTCGAACAAGGGCAAGATCATGGACCGCGGTCTGTGGTCGTGGACGCGTCATCCGAACTACTTCGGCGACGCCTGCGTGTGGTGGGGCATTTTCCTCGTTGCGGCGTCGGCGTGGCCTGGGGTGGTCACGGTGCTCTCGCCCGTCGCGATGACCTATTTCCTCGTGTTCGCGACGGGCGCGCGACTGCTGGAACGCTCCATGGAACGACGGCCGGGATACGCCGACTACCAGCGTCGAACGAGTTACTTCCTGCCTCGCCCTCCGAAATCACCCCGCACTTCCTAACCGCGCCCCGCCGCGTTCTCGGTCAGCGATTAGAGTCGAACTCGCCGGCACAGGGTGAGAACAAGGAGGCGCATCGTGGCGCACGAACGAGCTGGAACAATTGCCCTTCCCGAGGACCTCGTGGATGTCGCGCAGTTGATCACCGCCTACTACTCGCGGACGCCCGACGTGTCGGATCCCGGGCAACAGGTCGTGTTCGGAACCTCGGGACACCGAGGCTCCAGCCTCGACTCGGCGTTCAACGAACGACACATCCTGGCGACGACCCAGGCGATCGTCGAATATCGCGCGGCCCAGGGGATCACAGGTCCGTTGTTCATCGGCCGTGACACTCACGCGCTGTCCGAACCCGCCTGGACCACGGCGCTCGAAGTACTGGCCGCCAACGACGTCACCGTCCTGGTCGACTCGGGGGACCGCTACACACCGACTCCCGCTGTGAGTCACGCGATTCTGCGGTACAACGCGTCGGGACCGGAGCGCCGGGCCGACGGGATCGTCGTGACCCCGTCCCACAACCCACCGCGTGACGGCGGCTTCAAGTACAACCCGCCCCACGGCGGGCCCGCCGACAGTGACGCCACGTCGGTCATTGCAGCCCGAGCCAACGAACTTCTGCGCGCCGACCTCGCCGGGGTGCGGCGGGTGTCCCTCGACACCGCGATGCGCACCACCGTCGAACGCTACGACTACCTCGGCACGTACGTCGACGACCTGCCCAGCGTCGTCGACCTCGACGCCGTTCGGGCTGCCGGTGTTCGGATCGGTGCGGATCCGCTCGGTGGCGCAAGCGTCGACTACTGGGACGCCATCGCCGAGCGTCACAATCTCGACCTCACCGTGGTGAATCCGCTCGTCGACTCCACGTTCCGTTTCATGACGCTCGACACCGACGGCAAGATCAGAATGGACTGCTCCTCACCGAACGCGATGGCGTCGTTGATTGCAGCTCGGACGTCGTACGACATCGCGACCGGCAACGATGCAGATTCCGATCGTCACGGGATCGTCACGCCCGACGGTGGACTGATGAACCCCAACCACTATCTGGCGGTGGCGATCGACTACTTGTTCACGCATCGTTCGGGCTGGTCGCCCACCGCGCGTGTCGGTAAAACCCTTGTCTCGTCATCGATGATCGACCGCGTGGTCGCCGGACTGGGTCGGCAATTGCTCGAGGTCCCCGTCGGTTTCAAATGGTTCGTACCCGGCTTGCTCGACGGCGATCTCGGATTCGGCGGGGAGGAGAGCGCTGGGGCGTCCTTCCTGCGTACCGACGGCCGCGTCTGGACGACCGACAAGGACGGAATCATCCTGGCACTGCTCGCGTCGGAGATCACCGCGGTCACCGGAAAGACACCCTCTCAACGCTATTCGGAATTCACCGCCGAGTACGGCGACCCGTCGTACGCCCGGGTCGATGCACCGGCCACCCGCGAGCAGAAGGCAGTCCTCGGCAAGCTGTCTCCCAGTCAGGTGACCGCAACCGAACTCGCAGGTGAGGAGATCACCGCCACCATGACGACGGCGCCCGGCAACGACGCAGCCATCGGAGGGCTGAAGGTCACCACCGAGAATGCATGGTTCGCGGCACGGCCCTCCGGCACCGAGGACGTCTACAAGATCTACGCCGAGTCGTTCCGAGGAGCCGATCACCTCGCTCAGGTTCAGTCAGCGGCAAAGGAATTGGTGTCTCAGGCCTTGAACGAGTCGTGACGGAAGGTACTCGACAGGAAAGCGGGCGCTCGCCGGTTTCGTCCGAAATCTGGGTGTTGATCTCGGCAAGCTTCGTCATCGCCCTCGGATTCGGCATAGTCTCGCCTGCGCTCCCGCAGTTCGCGACCGAGTTCGGAGTCGGCGTGTTCGCGGCGTCCGCCGTCATCAGTACCTTCGCGCTGATGCGTCTTCTGTTCGCCCCGGCAAGCGGGACGCTGGTACAGAAGCTGGGGGAGCGCCCGATCTACCTGTCGGGTCTGCTGATCGTCGCGCTGTCCACCGGTGCATGTGCGTTCGCCCAGACCTATTGGCAGTTGCTCGTGTTCCGTGGGCTCGGCGGCATCGGGTCGACGATGTTCTCGGTGTCCGCTCTCGGATTGTTGATCCGAATGAGCCCGCCCGAGAGCCGTGGGCGAATTTCCGGCTTGTACGCCACGAGTTTTCTGCTCGGATCGATCGGTGGTCCGCTGTTGGGGGGAGCAGTCGTCGGACTCGGTCTGCGTGCGCCGTTTCTGATCTACGCGGTGGCGCTCGTCGTCGCCGCGGCCGTCGTGTTCTTCGCGCTCGGCGACGTCGACAACGAGAAGGCGAGCACGGACTCGGCGGTCCCCGTTCTCACACTCCGGGCAGCGTGGGCGGTGCCCGCCTACCGAGCGGCACTGGCGTCGAACTTCGCGACAGGCTGGGTGATCTTCGGTGTGCGGGTGGCGTTGATTCCACTCTTCGTCATCGAGGTACTCCAGCGTTCCGCTGCGGTCGCGGCGGTGTCGCTGGCCGTCTTCGCCGTCGGCAATGCGATTGTGCTCACCACCGCAGGTCGTCAGTCGGACCTCCGTGGGCGTAAACCGTTCGTCGTGGCAGGCCTGGTCGTCGCGGGCATCGGTACCGCAGGGATCGGGCTCACCGACGACATCGCGCTGTTCATGGCGTTCTCTGTCCTCGCAGGCATCGGATCCGGTCTGATGACACCGGCGCAGCAGGCGTCCATCGCGGATGTCATCGGGTCCAAAGCGCGCGGCGGACCGGTGCTGTCCACCTTCCAGATGTCCGCGGACGTGGGTGCGATCCTCGGCCCGGTGGTCGCAGCCAAGATCGTCGAGGGGGCGTCGTACGGCACCGCTTTCGTGGCATCCGGCGTGATTCTGCTCGCGGCAGCCGCATGGTGGATCACGGTCCCCGAGCCGGGAGGCAGGAAGAGCGCCGCAGCCCCGGCCACGTGAGGCTTTCGTATCATGTGCACGTGAGTCAAAAGAGAACATCCGGGGCAAAGTACACACCTCAGCCGACGTCCAACACCTTCACCTACGTGCTTGCGGGCGTCGCACTTGTCGTGGTTGTCGCCGTGATCGTGGTGGCCATCCTCTGGCAGCGAGGAGGCGACGAGCCACGCAACGACGGATACGGCTCGGTCCGCAACGCGGAGGTCCAATCGACCGTGTCCGACGACGGTGTGGTCGAACTCGGTGTTCCGGGTGCGCCGCGCACCGTCGACATCTTCGAGGATCCGATGTGCCCGTTCTGCGGCGAGCTCGAAGTGAAGCACGGCCAGGAACTGGAACAGAAGATCGACGAAGGAACCGTCACGGTTCGCTACCACATGGTCGTTCTGCCCCAACTCGATCAGTTGTCCGCGAGCGGCGACTACTCCAGCCGGGCCGTCGCAGCGTCGCGCTGCGTCGCCGAATCGTCCGACGCAATCGTGTACTCCGCGTTCCACGCAGAATTGTTCTCGGCAGACTTCCAACCGGAAGAGAACGGCGAGACCGACCATTCGAACGCCGAACTGGCGGAGATGGCAACTCGTAACGGCGCGGACAGTTCGGTTGCAGACTGCATCACGAGTGGACGCGCAGCAGACGCCGCAGCCGCCGACGCCGAAACCGCCCGGGCTGCATTGGCCGCTGCGGGAGCCGCAGGTACGCCCGGAGTTCTCGTCGACGGGGAACTCGTGGACGCACTGCGCGAGTCATCGTGGGTCGAGTCGATCAGCTGATGTGCCCACTTCCACCGCAAGCGCCCTGAGCTGCTGATTTGTTGCTGTCAGCGACAATGGTGTAACTTCGTTCGAGCAACCGCAAGGTAACGCGGAAGCGAAGTACGGGGCTATGGCGCAGCTGGTAGCGCACCACACTGGCAGTGTGGGGGTCAGGGGTTCGAGTCCCCTTAGCTCCACAAAAAGGGAGAGTCACCATCACGGTGGCTCTCCCTTTTTTGCGTAGGTACTCCGCTCGATCGCGGCGTTCCTAGTGCGCCGCGTCGAAGGCTTGCTCTACATCCGCCGGAATTCGACCACGAGTGGAAATCGCGTAACCGTTCGACTTCGCCCATTCCCGAATCGCCTTGGTCTGATTCGCGTCACGCTTGGAGTTCACCGAATCGGATCCGCCGGACTTCTTCGCGCGCTTTCCTCCGACTCGCAACGAATGCTCGATGTAGTAATCGAGCTTCCGGTGAAATTCCTTCGCGTTCTTGTCGCTGAGGTCTATTTCGTAACCGACACCGTTCACGGAGAATGTTATGTGTTCGCCGCCGGATTCGATCGGCTTGTCATCGATATCGTCCACCAGTTGGACGAAGACTTTCTTGGCCATATGAAAAGTTCTCCAATGAAGTTCAGGTGCGTCTGCATCACACTCAACGCGACTATACGACCGGCTGGGCAAATAATCCATGCGTGACGAATTGTCTTCGCCCCTGTTCGGAGCGAACGTGACGTTCGGTCACGGATGATTGCTTTTGTGCGAACTCGTTTTGTGTGTCACTGAAAGAAATATGAAGTGTGCGGAGGTTTTCGAGGAAAAGGCAACGGTTGAGTCACGGCCTGCTCACGATTTGCTTCCGAATTGCGGATCGCCCGTGAGTCTCCCTGATGCTGCTGCTTCACTTGGGGCTCAAGTGTCCACTGATTCCTGTGGGAACGACCGAGGGCTCGTGTGGCCTGGTGGCTGTCGGAGTGAGAGGGGAGCGGTGCGCCGGGCTCAGGCCGCGGTGTGCTCACAACCGTCGATGAACAAAACTGGTGTGCTCGCGTTTCTGTCGATCGGACTGCTGTCCGCTGCGGTGATCGCTCCCGCGGCGGCGAGTGCCGATCCGGCCTCCGAATCGACCGGGAACGAACTCTCCGGCAAGACGGTCTTCCTGGACCCGGGTCATCAAGGGACGGGCCACTCGGAGGATCTCACGCGTCAGGTCGACGATGGACGCGGCGGAACCAAGAACTGCCAGACGACGGGCATGACGTCGCTCGGTGGAGTGCCGGAGCACACGATCAACTGGAACGTCTCTCAGCTCGTGAAGTCGAGTCTGGAGAGCCTCGGTGCGACGGTGGTGACTTCGCGGGCGGACGACACCGGTTGGGGCGGCTGCGTCGACGAGAGGGCGGAGGCCGCCACGCGATCGGGGGCCGACGTGGCCGTCAGCATTCATGCGGACTCCACGTCCACAGGCCCGGACGAGAACAAGCACGGCTTCCACCTCATCGTTCCCACCTTGCCGATCCCCGATGCAGCGGCCGACGCGGCACAATCGGCGGGTGGGCGGCAGGCAACGTCACTGATGCGCGACGCCTACGAACGTGCCGGTTTCACTCCTGCCAACTACGCCGGTGTGACCGACGGTGTTCAGGAACGCTCCGACGTCGCAGGCCCTGCGCTGGCGGGTGTACCGCTGGTGTTCGTCGAGATGGGCAACGGATCCAACCCGTCGGATGCGGACACGTTGGAGACCACCGACGGTCAACTGAAGCACGCGATCGCGCTGTCCACCGGGATCATCGACTATCTGCTCGGGCCGGACACCTCGGTCACTCCCGACGAGATCGCAGCCGAGACGGATGCCGAGTCGGTGCCGTCGTTGCCGACTGTTCCCTCCGCTGCCGATTCGACCGCGGGAAACTCGCTGTCGCGGTTGCTGTCCGAACTCGCTCCCTACGTCGACGCCGGTGGCGGTGAGGCGGACGTTCGGGCCGTCGCCGATGTCGCGCAAGGTCTGCTCCGTCAGATCCTGACTCGATGACCGAACGCGGCACCGAGTAATCTCGCTGCGTGGCCGAGGCAGACCGAACGATTCCCGTTGTCCTCGTCTCGGGCTTCCTGGGTTCCGGCAAGACGACGCTGCTCAATCACCTTCTTCGCAACAATCGCGGAATTCGCATCGGCGTGGTCGTCAACGACTTCGGGTCGATCAACATCGACTCGATGATGGTTGCCGGACAGGTGGACTCGATGGTGTCGCTGGGCAACGGTTGCCTGTGTTGCGCCGTCGACGTGGAGGAACTCGACGCGATGTTCGACGTCCTCGCGGGTAGCAAGTCCGCGCTCGACGTGATCGTCGTCGAAGCCAGCGGTCTCGCCGAGCCCCGAAATCTCATTCGGATGGTTCTTGCAAGCGACAATCCGCGGGTGTCGTACGGCGGTCTCGTCGGGGTGGTCGATGCCGTCGAATTCGCCTCCACCCGAGCCGAACACCCCGAACTCGACCAGCACGTGCAGTTGGCCGACCTGGTGGTGCTCAACAAAGCGGACGTGCCGTCGCCCGACGCACTGTCGAACATCGAATCCCTTGTCCGCGGCATCGTCGCCGACACGCCCGTTCTGACCACCGACCACGGCCGCGTCGACGCCGAACTGCTCTTCGACGTACCCGAGCGTGTGCAGGATCCCACGCAGCCGCGTCAGATGTCGTTCGACGAGATTCTCCTCGACGACGACGACGACCACGACCACGACAGCCATGGCGACCAAGACGATCATGCACATCATTTGCATGCGAAGTACTCCACGACGAGCTTCGAGAGCGACGAGCCGTTCGATCCCCGACGGTTCGTCGACATGGTGGAGAACCCGGCTGGCGACGTCTACCGCATCAAGGGGTTCGTTCACTTCGACGTACCCGGCTACCGCGAGCGGTACGAGGTGAACACCGTCGGCCGGCACATCACGATGACGCCGGCGGAGTGGGGCGACGACACCACGAGAATGACCCGGCTCGTTCTGATCGGCACCGACCTCGACGAGGAACTGGCCGAGATTCGGCTACTGGATTGCGTCCGGCGGCCCGGTGACCTCGCCGACGAGTCCGCGATGCTCCCGGTCCACCGGTACGTCCGGTCCGGTTAGAGGCCGACCCATTCCGACGTGCCCGACGCGAAGTGCTGTCGCTTCCAGATGGGCACTTCTGCTTTGATCCGTTCGACGAGCAGTGCACAGGTTGCGAACGCCTCGGCGCGATGGGGCGAAGCGACGGCGGCAACGAGGGCGATGTCGCCGATCGACAGGTCACCGACGCGATGCACGGCTGCGACGGGCAGGCCGGATTCTTCCGCGACCTCCGCGCAGCACGTACGAAGGAATCTCTCCGCCTCGGGGTGGGCCTGGTACTCGAGCGCCGACACGGATTGTCCGCCGTCGTGGTTGCGTACGACGCCGGAGAACAACACGACTGCACCGTGCGTCGGACCGGCGACTGCACTTTCCACCGCCGATGTGTCGATGGGATCGGCGGAGATCGCGGCGAGCAGGTCGGTCATGGGGTGTTCACGTCACTTTCCGAATCGGCGTGGGGTCCGTCTCCAGCAACCTGGGCGAGTAGATGGTCGACGATCGGATCCAGCACCGCCAGGCCGTCTTTCACGCCTCCCGGTGATCCGGGGAGATTGACGACGACAGAGCGGCCCGCCACCCCGGACAGCCCGCGGCTGAGCGTGGCATGCGGCGTGACCTTCGTTCCTTGAAGCCGGATGGCGTCGGATATTCCCGGAAGTTCGCGGTCCAGAACGGCTTTGGTCGCCTCGGGGGTCGCATCGGTCGGGGAGACGCCGGTGCCACCGGTGCTGACGACGAGAGCGGGGCCGTCGGTGAGAGCGTCGCGCAGGCCTGCCGCGATCTCCGCGTCGGCGTAGACGAGTGGGCCGCGCACGGTGAATCCCCTGTCGAGAAGCCACGCCGCGATGCGAGGCCCGGTCGTGTCCTCACGGGTTCCGTTCGCACCACCGGTGGAGGCGACCAGGACGGCGGCTGTTCGGCCCGCCGGAGATTCGTTCTCGGTCAGGGACGGAGGCGCAGCGGATGCGGTGTCGTCACGTGACCACGCCCCTCGTTTGCCGCCTTCTTTGCGCACCAACCGAATACCGTTCATCGTCGCCGACGGGTCGACGGCCTTGACCATGTCGTGCAACGTGAGCCCGGCCACGGCGACGGCCGTCAGCGCCTCCATCTCCACTCCTGTCGGACCTGTGGTCTTCGCGGTGGCTTCCACCGTGATCGTGGTGTCGGTGAAACCGAACACGATGTCGACCTTCGACAGCGCGAGTTGGTGGCAGAGCGGGATGAGTTCCGACGTCTTCTTCGCTCCGGAGATTCCTGCGATCCGTGCGGTCGCGAGCACGTCGGCTTTCGGCATGCCATCGGCGCGCACCAACGCGACTACCTCTGCCGTGGTGGCCAGTTCGCCTGCGGCGACGGCGATTCGAGCGGTGTCCTGTTTGGCGGAGACGTCGACCATGCGTGCGCGACCCTCGGAGTCGAGGTGGGAGAAACCGGATGTGGTCACAGCGGGATCACCTGAACTTTCTCACCGGCTTCGAGAGCCGTCGTGTCCTCGGGCACGTCGACGAGGACGTCGGCCCATGCCATTGCAGCGACGAGGTGCGAACCGGGACCGGCGACCAACGAGACTCCGTCGTCGCCGAGGCGTGCTCGGAGCATCTGTCGCTTGCCGCGTATCGAGGTGATCGAGTGCGCCAGTGGGACCGACCGCGGCTCGATCCGGTCCAGACCTGCCGCCTCTCGAACGATGTTGCGCGCAAAAATCAGAAAGGACACGACCGTGCTCACCGGATTACCCGGAAAGTCGAGCACGGGCGTTCCCTCGATGGTCGCGACGCCCTGTGGACCGCCGGGCTGCATGCGCACGGACCCGAAACGCCCACCCAGAGGACCCACTACATCCTTCACGACCTCGAAATCACCCATCGACACTCCGCCGGACGTGATGACGAGTTCGGCTTCGCGGGCAGCGTCGAACAATATCTTTTCGAACTCGCTCCGGTCGTCGGAGCTTCGGCGGACGGAGACGACGTCGGCGCCGTTTGCCCGCAGGTGCGCCGCCAGCGTGAGCCCGTTGGAGTCGAAGATCTCGCCGGGACGCAGGGTGCTGCCGGCGTCGACCAATTCTTCGCCGGTGGTGATGACCGCGACCGTGGGTCGAGAACGTACGGTGACGCTGTCGAGGCCCACCGCGGCGAGCACCGCGATGTGGCGTGGTTCGAGGACCTGCCCGGCCCGCACCAGGATCGTGCCCGCGGTGATGTCGCTGCCCTGCTCACGGATGTAGTCACCCGGTTGCCTCGACACGGTGACCGTCACGGCATCACCGGAGGGCGTTGATCCTTCGGCGGATCGCTCGGTGTTCTCGACGGGGACGACGGCGTCCGCGCCGAGGGGCACGGGCGCGCCCGTCATGATCTTGACGGCCGACCCCGATTCGATCCGGACGATCTCCGACGGACCCGCAGCAACGACACCGTCGACCCGCAGCGTGACCGGAACCGTCGCGACGTCCGATGCGAGAACGGCGTATCCGTCCATCTGGGAATTGCGGAACAACGGGAGGTCGACGGGGGAGACGACGTCGGCGTGCACGACGCGACCGAGGGCTTCGGCCACCGACACCGACAGCGGCGTTCTCGTGCGCAGCGGGCGCAACAGTTCCTCGACGACTGCAAGGTGTTCCTCGACCGACGCCCCGCTCGGACGGTGCGCGCGCCCGCCGGCCTCCGGTGATCCACCATGCCCAGCACTGCTCATTCCACGATCCTGCTCATTCCACGATCCTAGGCGCGCGCCGTCGCGCGAATGTTCGGTGGATCGTACGAAGAATCGGGCGGACGGCATACTGGAGGATGGACAGTCGGACGCGGAACAGTCGAAGGAGGGTCATGACAGTCGGCAATGCGGTGGGCACCGGTGCGGTCGGGCTCGGAATGCCTTCGATCAACCGAGCGCGCCCGAACACCGTCGAGGATCGGCCGGATGTTCCCGTCCTCGTCGACAGGTTCGGTCGCGTCGCACGTGACCTCAGGGTGTCCATCACCGAGAAGTGCTCGCTGCGGTGCACCTATTGCATGCCGGAAGCCGGTCTCCCCGCGATCGCGGCTCGGGATCTGCTGACGGCGAGCGAGATCGCCCGAGTGGTCGGTGTTGCCACCTCGCGCCTCGGCGTCGAGGAAGTCCGCTTCACCGGCGGAGAGCCGTTGATGCGTGCGGATCTGGCGGAGATCCTTCAGCTCTGCTCGGCGTCCGCGCCGGGCGTGCCACTGGCGATGACCACCAACGCCGTCGGTCTCGAACACCGCGTCGACGCCTTGGTGGCAGCGGGTCTCGGACGGGTGAACGTCTCGCTCGACACCATCGATCGGAACCACTTCGCGGAACTGACTCGGCGCGACCGGCTTCCGTCGGTGCTTGCAGGTGTTCGCGCGGCCAGACGCGCCGGTTTGAACCCGGTGAAGATCAACGCCGTCCTGATGCCGGAAACGGTGCACGGCGCAGCGGACCTCCTGCAGTGGTGCCTCGACGAGGGTGTCGCACTGCGTTTCATCGAACAGATGCCGCTGGACGCGGACCAGGAATGGGCGCGCGCGAACATGCTCGACGCGCAGCACTTGCTCGACGTGCTGTCGGCCCGGTTCGAACTGACGGAAATCGGCCGCGCGGACCCGTCGGCTCCCGCGGAGGAATGGGCGGTCGGCGGAACATCGGCGACCGTCGGCATCATCGCGTCCGTCACCAGGTCGTTCTGCTCGGACTGCGACCGCACGCGGTTGACCGCCGAGGGCACCGTTCGGTCGTGCCTGTTCAGCGACGAGGAAACCGACCTTCGCGCCGCACTGCGCGGCGGCGCCACCGATGACGAGATCGCACGGCTGTGGCGCGGCGCGATGTGGAACAAGTGGGCCGGACACGGTATCGACGCCGCAGATTTCGTACCGCCCGCACGAAGCATGGGAGCTATCGGTGGTTGAGGTCAGGTATTTCGCCGGCGCAGCCGACGCTGCCGGGTGCGCACACGAAATATTCGATCTTCCCGGTGGAAGTACGCTTGCAGCTCTCAAAGCTGCTGTGCAACAAAGACATGGAAGCTCGGTTACCGACGTGCTGCGAGTCTCGGCGTTTCTCGTGGGCGACGACCTGACCCGTGATCCGGCCACGACGCTCGGCGACAGGGTCGATGTCCTGCCGCCGTTCGCCGGCGGTTAGCGTCCTTTAGTTCTCGGTGGTCCACCAGTCGTCGAACGGTGTGACCGGAACGGCGCGCTTGTGCCTGGTGATCAGGAACATCCGCTCCAACCTCTCGGCGATCTCGTCGGACACGTCCTTGCCTTCGAGATAATCGTCGATCTGGTCGTAGGTGACGCCGAGTGCTTCCTCGTCCGGGAGCGCGGGTCGGTCGTCTTCCAGATCTGCTGTCGGCACTTTCTTCCACGTGCTCTCCGGTGCGCGCAGTTCACGTAGCAATGCCGCACCCTGGCGCTTGCTGAGACCGGTGAGCGGGGTGATGTCGACACCGCCGTCGCCGAACTTGGTGAAGAATCCGGTGATCGCCTCGGCCGCGTGATCGGTTCCTACGACGACGTAGCCCAACTGGCCGGCGAGAGCATACTGCGCGACCATGCGTTGGCGCGCTTTGATGTTGCCGCGCACGAAGTCACGCACCTCGGACGTGCCCAGCGCCTCGGCGGCGGCAGCGGCCGAAGCATCGGCCGCTGACTTGATGTTGACGGTGACCGTCCGGTCCGGACCGATGAAGGTCAGTGCCGTCGTCGCGTCGTCCTCGTCGGCCTGAACTCCGTACGGCAAACGCACCGCGACGAACTCTGCCTCGGCGCCCTCGCTGCGTAGTTCGGCCGCGGCACGCTGGCAGAGCGCGCCCGTGAGGGTGCTGTCCTGCCCACCACTGATGCCGAGCACGAATCCCTTCGCGGGGGTCGAGCGTAGATAGGCCTTCAGAAAATCGACACGGCGAGTGATCTCCGCCACGGGGTCGATCGACGACTGGACCGCCAGTTCACGCAGGATGCGGGTCCGAAGTTCCGAGCGTAGTAGTGACATTCGGCCATTCTAGGGGCGCCGGGCGAACTTTCGCCGGTCAGCGGGTGGCTCGGCGCACCAGGTCTTCCCAGCCGTCGGCGAGCCGTTCTATCGGCATACCCAGATCGCGGAACTGATGCATGACCAGTGTCGCTTCGAGTGGGGTCAGCAGGTTGTAGGCCAGTAGTTCCAGATCGCCGCCGACGTCTGCACTGCGCAGCAGTGTCAGCACATGGGTGTAGTTCACCATGTGAGCAGGCGCGGAGTACCGCACCAGGGCCGAGTTCTCGGCCGCGCGCATGACCTCGCCCTGAACCTCCACCAGTTGCAGCCGAGCGCGGCCGAAGGCGACGAGCCTGTCGATCGGGTCGGCACCCGGGCCCAGCGGCGGGGGACCGAAGAGGAACGACTGCTGGAGCTCTTTCTCCGTGTGATCGAGCAGAGATTGCATCAGGCCGGATCGACTCCCGAACCGACGGAACACTGTGCCCTTGCCCACACCAGCCTTGGCAGCGAGGCCGTCCATGGTCACAGCGTCGGCTCCGACCGTCGCGACCAGTTCCGATGCCGCGTCCAGCAGGAGTCGCCGGTTACGCGCGGCGTCGCACCGCTCGGTCTCCTCGCCGGCTATGGGCAGCATGAAATCGGTCACAAGGGACAGTCTACCTGCTCGGGAATGGAAGTGGACCGCGGTCCGTTTGAGTGGTAAGAATTGGATCGAACACCGGCTGCACACTCGAACTCGAAGGAATTACTCATGTCTGATGCACACGTTCTCGTTCTCGTCGGAAGTCTCCGCGCGGATTCGGTCAACAAGCAGATTGCCGATACTGCGGCGTCGCTGACCCCCGAGGGCTCCTCGGCGGTGGTCTACGACGGTCTTGCCGATGTGCCGTTCTACAACGAAGACATCGACGTCGACGGCAAGGTTCCCGGTTCCGCACTCGAACTGCGTGCTGCGGCGGAGAAGGCCACCGCGTTTCTGCTCGTCACGCCCGAATACAACGGCACCATTCCTGCAGTTCTGAAGAACGCCATCGACTGGCTGTCCCGTCCGTACGGCGCCGGTGCGGTGTCGAAGAAGCCGGTCGCCGTCATCAGTGCGTCGCCGAGTGGAAACGGTGCCAAGTGGGCGCACGACGATGCCCGCAAGGCCGTCGGCATCGCGGGCGGCAAGGTGCTCGAGGACGTCGAGCTCACCATCGGCGGAACCATCGACAAGTTCGGAACTGCCCACCCGCGCGAGAATGCCGAGGTCTCCGCCGAGATCGGCGCCGTCGTCGCGGAGTTGGTCAAGGCATCCGACGAGCTCGTCGCAGCCTGACACGGTAACGGAAATCGTTTTCATGTAGAGTCTTCGTATGAAGGTACGAAACTCGCTGAAATCATTGAAGAACAAGCCGGGCGCTCAGGTAGTGCGTCGTCACGGCAAGGTGTTCGTGATCAACAAGAAGGAACCGCGGTTCAAGGCGCGCCAACGCTGACGGATCGACGGCGCATCAGCGCCTACGGGCGGTCGGACGAGGCCCTCGGAGTCGACAAGACTTCGAGGGCCTTTCTCGTGTCCGAACCGGACCGTTTCACCCTTCGCGTGCGGCGTGTCGGCTTGCTGTACTCGGTCACTGTGGTTTCACGTCTTCGGTGTGACGCATGACATGAAAGCGTGTCGCACGCGACACGCCGCAATGATTCCTTCTTTCGCTCGACGGCAAGTCCGTGACCAGCGAATACCAACGATGTTGTTCGCAACATCTCGTGTTGTAGGCATATGTCGGACACAAGGTGTAGTGTCTGAGCAGTCGAGAGGACACAACGTCGAAAGCCCCGAAAACGGGCTCGAAGCACGGTGAATCGTCTCGAAACTGCTCTGGCCCGGGTCACCGCTCGGCGTCGGAATCGTCGGCCGAGGTCGGTACGGAAAAGGGGAACATCATGAGCATCACCGTCTACACCAAGCCCGCCTGCGTTCAGTGCAATGCCACCTACCGCGCTCTCGACAAAGAGGGCATCGAGTACAACGTCGTCGACATCTCGCAGGATGCCGAGGCTCGTGATTACGTGATGGCGCTCGGCTACCTCCAGGCTCCCGTCGTCGTCGCCGGCGAAGACCACTGGTCCGGATTCCGTCCTGACCGCATCAAGGCACTCACGGCGAGCGTTGCTTGAACTCAGGGTGCTCCGGACGTAGGAGGAGATGAGCAGGTGTGAATTTCGCTCCCGCTCCACCGTCGACGCATCCGATCGTCTACTTCTCCAGCGCATCCGAGAACACGCATCGGTTCGTTACGAAGCTCGCCCTTCCGGCAAGTCGCATCCCGCTCAAGAACCCCGAGGATTTCTCGGTGGACCAGCCCTACGTGTTGATCGTGCCCACGTACGGCGGGGGAATGACGTTCGAAGGCCGCGACACCAGCTACGTCCCCAAACAGGTCATCAAATTTCTGAATCGCAAGCACAATCGGTCGCTGATCCGCGCGGTCATCGCGGCCGGTAATACCAATTTCGGTGATTCGTTCTGCTTTGCAGGCGATGTCATTTCGCAAAAGTGCGCAGTTCCGTATCTCTACCGATTCGAACTGATGGGCACTCCCGAAGACGTACATCGAGTCCGCGAGGGTCTCGAGGACTTCTGGGAGCGCGAATCCCGCCGCGCCGCGCAGGTCCACTAGCGCAGCGCACACAACAAACGACATGTAGAAGGAACTGGAGCGAAGCCGTGGCACCGACCATCACCGAGGTAGCACCCGTCAACGCCGCTCGATCGGACAGCGATCTGGATTATCACGCGTTGAACGCGATGTTGAATCTGTACGGTCCCAACGGCGAGATCCAGTTCGAGAAGGACCGCGAGGCGGCCAACCAGTACTTTCTGCAGCACGTCAACCAGAACACGGTCTTCTTCCACGATCTGGACGAGAAGCTCGACTACCTCGTCGAGGAGAACTACTACGAGCCCGAGGTGCTGGACCAGTACTCGCGCGAGTTCGTGAAGTTCCTGATCAACCACGCCTACTCGAAGAAGTTCCGTTTCCCTACGTTCCTCGGCGCGTTCAAGTACTACACGTCCTACACGCTCAAGACGTTCGACGGTAAGCGTTACCTCGAACGCTTCGAGGACCGCGTCTGCATGGTCGCTCTGACCCTCGCGGCCGGCGACGAAAGGCTTGCGACGGATCTGGTCGACGAGATCATCGCCGGACGATTCCAGCCGGCCACCCCGACATTCCTCAACTCGGGTAAGAAGCAGCGCGGCGAGCCCGTCTCCTGTTTCCTGCTGCGTATCGAGGACAACATGGAGTCCATCGGTCGTTCCATCAACTCCGCCCTGCAGCTGTCCAAGCGCGGCGGCGGTGTTGCTCTGCTGCTCAGCAACATTCGCGAGGCGGGTGCGCCGATCAAGCGGATCGAGAACCAGAGCTCGGGCGTCATCCCCATCATGAAGCTCCTCGAGGACTCGTTCTCCTACGCCAATCAGCTCGGTGCCCGTCAGGGTGCCGGAGCGGTGTACCTGCATGCTCACCACCCGGACGTCTACAAATTCCTCGACACCAAGCGCGAGAACGCGGACGAGAAGATCCGCATCAAGACGCTGTCGCTCGGAATCGTCATCCCGGACATCACGTTCGAGCTGGCGAAGAAGAACGAAGAGATGTACTTGTTCTCCCCGTACGACGTCGAGCGTATCTACGGCGTTCCGTTCGCGGACATCAACGTCACCGAGAAGTACTACGAGATGGTCGACGACAAGCGAATTCGCAAGACCAAGATCAAGGCGCGCGAATTCTTCCAGACACTTGCCGAGCTCCAGTTCGAATCCGGTTACCCGTACATCATGTTCGAGGACACCGTGAACCGCGCGAATCCGGTGAAGGGCAAGATCACTCACTCCAACCTTTGCTCGGAGATCCTGCAGGTCTCGACGCCGTCGCTGTTCAACGACGATCTGTCCTACAGTCACGTCGGCAAGGACATCTCCTGCAACCTCGGCTCGCTGAACATCGCCAAGACGATGGATTCACCGGACTTCGGCAAGACCATCGCCGTCGCTATCCGTGGATTGACCGCAGTGTCCGATCAGACCCACATCTACTCGGTGCCGTCGATCGAGCAGGGCAACAACGACTCTCACGCTATCGGTCTCGGCCAGATGAACCTGCACGGATACCTCGCGCGTGAGCGCATCCACTACGGTTCCACCGAAGGCGTCGACTTCACGAACATCTACTTCTACACCGTGCTGTTCCACGCTATCCAGGCGTCGAACCAGCTCGCGAAGGACCGCGGAACGTACTTCAAGGGGTTCCCGGAATCCAAGTACGCCTCCGGTGAGTTCTTCGACAAGTACACCGAGCGGGTGTGGGAGCCCAGTACCGCTCGGGTGGCGTCTCTGTTCGCGGACGCCGACGTGCACATCCCCACGCAGACCGACTGGTCCGCGCTGAAGGCGTCGGTGCAGCAGTACGGCATCTACAACCAGAACCTGCAGGCCGTTCCGCCGACCGGATCGATCTCCTACATCAACAACTCGACGTCCTCGATCCACCCCGTCGCGTCCAAGATCGAGATCCGCAAAGAAGGCAAGATCGGTCGCGTCTACTACCCGGCGCCGTACCTCGACAACGACAACCTGGACTACTACCAGGATGCCTACGAAATCGGGTACGAGAAGATCATCGACACCTACGCCGCGGCAACGCAGCACGTCGATCAGGGCTTGTCGTTGACGTTGTTCTTCAAGGACACCGCCACCACGCGTGACATCAACAAGGCTCAGATCTACGCATGGCGCAAGGGCATCAAGACGCTCTACTACATCCGACTGCGTCAGATGGCACTCGAAGGCACCGAGGTCGAGGGCTGCGTTTCGTGCATGCTGTAAGCCGAGGCCGTTGATCTTCACCCGATTCAACCCACAGAGGACACGTCATGACTGCAGCACCGCACTCGCCCGCGGACGGGGCAAAGATCAAGCTCATCGACCGCGTCTCGGCAATCAACTGGAACCGCGTCCAGGACGACAAGGACGCCGAGGTCTGGGAGAGGCTCACCAGTAATTTCTGGCTTCCCGAGAAGGTGCCGGTATCCAACGACATCCCGTCGTGGGGGACTCTCAATGCCGTCGAGAAGCAGTTGACGATGCGGGTGTTCACCGGGCTGACGCTCCTCGACACAATTCAGGGCACGGTCGGAGCGGTCAGTCTGATCCCCGACGCGATCACTCCGCACGAGGAAGCCGTCTACACGAACATCGCGTTCATGGAGTCGGTCCATGCCAAGAGCTACAGCTCGATCTTCTCGACGCTGAGCTCGACGCGTGACATCGACGATGCCTTCCGCTGGTCGGAGGAGAACCCGAACCTGCAACGCAAAGCCGAGATCGTCCTCGACTACTACAAAGGTGACGACCCGCTCAAGCGCAAGGTCGCGTCGACGCTTCTCGAGTCGTTCCTCTTCTACTCGGGCTTCTACCTGCCGATGTACTGGTCCTCACGGGCCAAGCTGACCAACACGGCCGACCTCATTCGCTTGATCATCCGCGACGAGGCCGTGCACGGTTACTACATCGGCTACAAGTACCAGAAGGGCCTGGAGAAGGTCACCGAAGCCGAGCGCGAGGACCTGAAGAACTACACGTTCGAGTTGCTGTTCGAGCTGTACGACAACGAGGTCGAGTACACGCAGGACCTCTACGACGAAATCGGTCTGACCGAGGACGTCAAGAAGTTCCTGCGCTACAACGCCAACAAAGCTCTCAACAACCTCGGATACGAAGGCTTGTTCCCCAAGGACGAGACCGACGTCAACCCGGCGATCCTGTCCGCACTCTCGCCCAACGCGGACGAGAACCACGACTTCTTCTCCGGCTCCGGGTCGTCCTACGTCATCGGCAAAGCAGTCAACACCGAAGACGAGGACTGGGACTTCTGATCTTGTTCGGCGGGGCAGGCCCCTCGGCTACGAGCCGGGGGGCCTGCCTTGCTTCCGCATCGTTTCCGCGTCCTTCGGCATCCGCCCTTGCTCGGTCAGAGCGCGACGCAACAGAAACTCGATCTGCGCATTCGTGCTCCGGAGCTCGTCGGAAGCCCAGCGGGCAAGCGCGTCGTGCACCGCTGGGTCGAGTCTGAGCAGAAGCTTCTTACGTTCGACGGGCATCGGATTACTGGTAGAGCGATCCGGTGTTCACCACGGGCTGCGTGTCGCGGTCACTGCACAGCACGACGAGCAAGTTGGACACCATCGTGGCCTTGCGTTCCTCGTCCAACTCGACGACGTGCTTGTCCTCGAGCTTTGCAAGGGCCATCTCGACCATTCCCACCGCGCCCTCGACAATCTGCTGACGTGCTGCGATGACAGCACCTGCTTGTTGACGGCGCAGCATCGCCTGGGCGATCTCCGGTGCGTAGGCGAGCCGGTTGATCCGCGTCTCGATCACCTCGACGCCCGCCGATCTGACCCGTGCGTGCACTTCCTCGCTCATCGCGCCCGTGATCTCGTCCGCGTTTTCGCGCAACGACATTCGACCCTCGGCATCGTACGGGTAGCTACCGGCGATGTGCCGAACCGCCGACTCTGTCTGCACCGCGACGAACTCCTCGTAGTCGTCGACCTGGAACGACGCGAGTGCGGTGTCCGCCACCTGCCACACCACGATCGCCGAGATCTCGATGGGGTTGCCGTCGGCGTCGTTGACCTTCGACTGTCCCGTCTCGTGATTGCGAATTCGCGTCGAAATCGCCTTGCGGTACGTCAACGGATTCGTCCAACGCAGGCCGGGCGTGCGGAGCGTTCCGCTGTACGAACTTCCCAGGAGCTGAAGCACGCGAGCCTGATTCGGCTGCACCAACGTCAAGCCCGCAAGAACGGGAAGCGACACGACGAACAACACGGCGCCGACGACAGCCAGTGGGACAACGGTGAACACGAGACCGAGTACGAACGCCGCGATACCTCCCAGGAACAGAACGAGCCCGACCCCGAGCATCGACCACCCCGGCAGATCCCATCCCGGCCGTTCGGCAATCGTCGTCGTCGGAGCACCCGTCGGTTTCTCGGCAACAGTCGATGGTCCAGTCACAATGGCCTCCCTCTCAGTAGTGATACTAAAGTGATATCACATTCCGCGCCCGCCGTCGCACCGAACGTGACGTTCGGTCACTTGGAGTGAGCGAAAGTGATGTTCGGTCAGTCAGACTGACCGAACATCACTTTCGCTCGGGAATGGGGGCGACTCAGGGCCGGGTGGAGGAGGAGGGCGGATCAGCGCGTGGTGGGGGGAGAGGGGCGACTCAGCGCCGGAACCAGGCTTCGGCTGTGTTGCCGAGAGCGTGGTGGATGCGCAGACGCGAAGTGTCGGCGAGGTTGTCGGGAAGTTCGTCAGGGTCGAACCATGCGACGGCGAGGTTTTCGTCGTCGGCGACGTGTGCGTGTCCGCCGGTGTGGTGGGCGAGGAAGGTGATGTCCAGGTATTGGGCCACGTCGCCGTTGGGGTAGGTGATCTGTTCGGTGACGTCGACGCCGGTGAGGCGGATCAGTTCGGCGTCGATGCCGGCTTCCTCGCGGATTTCGCGTAGAGCGGCCGGACCGGGTTCTTCGCCGGGTTCGAGGATGCCGGAGACAACGGCCCATTTTCCGTTGTCCCGCCGCTGGGTCAGGAGAATCTTGCCGTCGGAGACCACGACGGCGCTGACGCCGGACAGCCAGAGCGGTGACGTGCCGACCTTGTCGCGGAGGGCGAGGACGAATTCGGGGATCGGCATGTCAGGACACGTACGCGTTCAGGGAGTTGGTGACGTCCGCAAGGATCGTGCGGGCGGCGATCAGTCCGCTGCCCGACCATACGGTGTCGTTGACCACGAAGATGCGTCCGTCTTTGACCGAGCCCAGGCCCTCCCACGCCTCGCCAGTCATGACCGAGGTGCCGTAGTCCTCCCCGGCGTCGCCGTCGAAGCGGACGTAGACGATGTCGCCTTCGGCGGCTGCGACGTCCTCGGCCGATCCAGTGGCGGCGGTGTCGACCTGCGTCGGAGGTCGTTGAACGCCGATCTCCGCGAGAACGGAGCTGGCGAACGTCGAGGGAGCATCGGTGGAGAAGGAGTCCGGAAGGAATCGCACGACCGACGCCTGCGTCTGTTGGGCGTTGACGTCCCGGCCGACCTGCTCGGCGTCCGCGGTGAAGCGGGCTAGTTCCTCGAAGGCGGTCCCACCCCGACCCAGTGCAGCCGCCGATTGCAGGAATGCGCCTTTCCATCCCTCGTCGGTGCTGGTGAAGACCGTCGGGGCGATGTCGCCGAGTGTGTCGTACATGTCCGGTCCCAGTGAATCCGCTCCGATTATCAGGTCGGGGGACAGGCCTGCAATGGCGTCGATGTCCGGCGTGCCGACGGCCCCGGCCGACGGGATCTGTGCAATTCCGGTCCCCAGGTACAGCTCCTGATCGCCGTCGCCGCGGAAGTCGGGATCGAGCGGAGCTGCGCCGACGACGCGCTCCCACACACCCAGTGCACAGGTGGCGTCCAGCGACGCGGCGTCCAGTACGACGACGCGCATCGGGTCCGCCGGCACGTCCGTGATGCCCTCGCTGTGGCCGACCGGGCGGGTGTCACCGTCGATGCCGGTCGGATCCAGCGGTGCAGGAGCCGGGCACAGCCCGACGGTGTCCCGGTCATTGCCGACGACGCCCGCTCCGGCGATGTTGGTGGTGCTCCGAACGATGGTCGACGCGTTGTCCTCGGAGGATGCGGTGTCCGAGCATCCGGATGCGAGTGTCAGTGCTGTCACCACGATCGCAAGGGCAGCGGTGCGCGCAGGAGACGTCTTGATCAACTCGGGTGTTCCTTACGGGAGTCGGGATGCCGTCATACCCTATCGAAGAAGATCGACCGCTCCTCGAATCGCCGGTCTCGCTGGTCGTTCGACGCCGCCCAGCTGGTGCGGGAGCCGAATACGACACACGGTAGGACCGGTTGGTCAGGCTCGGAGTGCACGGTCTAGGATTCGAATAGCGCAAGACACCAGGACGTCCCGCTTGTCGATCGGGATGGGACGCATCTTCAGGAGGATCAGTGACTGCCCTAGCGCCTAGGCCTACTCCCGCTGTGACGGCGGCTCGGCCTTTTCCGCCGCGGATGGGACCTAAGGGTTCGTTCGTTCACAAGGCGATT
>NZ_NPFY01000069.1 GCF_002259415.1 Rhodococcus sp. 14-2470-1b | reverse complement strand
GTGGCGAGGGTGTGTAGGGCGGTGTCGAGGAGTGTGGTGAGGGTGGTGATGGTGTGGTGGGTGATGCGGTGTGGTTGGTAGGAGAGTTCGATGGTGATGTGGGTGGGTGTGGGCAGGATGCCGAGGGTGAGGGGGTAGTGGGTGGAGTCGTGGATGTCGACGCTGGTGAGCGCGAGGTCGTGGTGTGTGTCGGTGTCGTCGTCGAGGGGGTAGTTCTCGTAGACGAGGAGGGTGTCGAAGAGGGCGGGGAGTCCGGTGAGGTGGTGCAGGTCCGGTAGTGGGGTGTGGTGGTGGTCGAGGACGGTGGTGTTGTGGTGGTGGATTTGGTCGAGGAGTTCGGCGACGGTGGGGTTGTGGCCGAGGTGGGCGGGGGTGGGGATGGTGTTGAGGAACATGCCGACGGCGTTTTCGATGCCGTCGATGTGGGCGGGTCGTCCGGAGACGGTGGTGCCGAAGGTGATGGTGGGTTGTCCGGTGATGGCGTTCAGGGTCAGTGCCCAGGCGGTGTGGATGACGCTGTTGAGGGTGGTGCTGTGGGTGCGGGCGAGTGTGCGTAGTTGGTGGGTGAGGGTGGGGTCGATGGTGTGGGTGAGTTCGATCGGTTGTGCTGTGTCGGTGGTGGCTGTGTTGGTGGTGGCTGTGTTGGTGGTGGCGATGAGGGTGGGTTCGGTGACGTCGGCGAGGGCGGTGGTCCAGGTGTCGAGTGAGGTGGTGTGGTCGTGGTGGGTGAGCCAGTTAAGGAAGCTCGGGTAGGTGGTGTCGGGGAGTGCGGGTGTGGTGGGGTTGTTGTAGGCGCGGAGCAGTGTGGCGATCAGGGGCGGGGTGGACCAGCCGTCGGTGATGGCGTGGTGGATGGTCAGGATGAGGGTGTGCTGGTCGGCTGCGGT
>NZ_NPFY01000059.1 GCF_002259415.1 Rhodococcus sp. 14-2470-1b | reverse complement strand
GTGGGAGATCATGACGCCTTTGGGGCGTCCGGTGGTGCCGGAGGTGAAGATGACGTAGGCGGTGTCGGCGGGGGTCAGTGGGCGATCGAGTGCCGGTGCCGCGGTTTCACCGTGTGTCAGGCGTGCTGATACTGCTGGGTCGGTGAGGAAATCTTCGGTGATGACCACTGTGGGAGAAGCGTCGTCGAGGATGTGGGTGATGCGTTCGCTGGGGTAGTCGGGGTCGATGGGGACATACGCTGCGCCGGCGCGGATGACGGCGATCAGTGTGGTGACGAGGTCGACGCTGCGGGGGAGCATGACTGCGACGCGGTCTCCGACCTGTACACCACGCTCAACTAGCAGATGCGCCACTGCGTTCGCGTGGGCGTCGATGGCTGTGTAGGTCCACTGTTGTCCGCTGTCGTCGACGGCGGCGGTGGCGTTCGGGGTGCGGGTGGTTTGGGTGCGGATCAGTGTGTCGAGGGTGGTGTTCGGGCTTGCCTGGGTGGGTCCGGTCGACCAGGTGTCGATGTGCTTGCGTGTGTCGTCGGTGAGGACTGGTATCTCTGCCAGTCGTGTGTCGGGTGCGTAGGCGATTGTTTCGAGGACCCGTTGGAACGTGGTGGTGAATCGGTCGATGGTGGTGGGGGTGAACAGTTCGGTGGCGTAGGTGAGGTAGCCGACCATGCCGTTCGGGGTGTCGGCGAGGTCGAGATCGAGATCGGTCTTGGCCGCGTCCAACCCCGTGGATGCGCCCGACGGAAGTGCTGATTCGACCAGGCCCGGCAGCAACGAACCCACCTCACCAGTTCCGTCGTCGATATGAGAGGTCGTGTGGGTGAGGAGGATTTGGAAGAGGGGTGTGCGGTTGGTGGTGCGGGGTGTGTTGGTGGTGCGGGTGATGTGTTCGA
>NZ_NPFY01000072.1 GCF_002259415.1 Rhodococcus sp. 14-2470-1b | reverse complement strand
ACGCGGCCTGCTTCGTTGGGGATGGTGCCGGCTTGGTCGTCGAAGGGGAGTTGGGCGATGTTCTGGGAGAGGTAGCCGACGGCGCGGTAGACCGCTTGGACGTCCCAGTCGTTGTAGGTGCCGGTGCCGCGGACGTTGCCGGTGCCGTCGAGTTCGGTGCGTTCGGTGCGTAGTCCGACGACCTTGCCGTTCTCGCCGAGGATTTCGGTGGGGGATTCGAAGAAGTGCAGGAACAGTTTGTGGGGGCGGTTGCCGACGTCGCGGATGGCCCAGTCCTGCAGGGTGTTGGCGACCATGTCGACCTGCTTGGATCCGCGGCGGGCGGCTTCGGAGCCTTCGTCGTAGTCGATGTCCTCGGGGGCGACGATGACCTCGATGTTGGGGGAGTGGTCGAGTTCGCGGAGTTCGAGGGGGGTGAACTTGGCTTGCGCGGGTCCGCGGCGTCCGAAGACGTGGACTTCGAGGGCCTTGTTGGCTTTGAGGCCTTCGTAGACGTTGGCAGGGATTTCGGTGGGGAGGAGTTCGTCGCCGGTCTTGGCGAGGACGCGGGCGACGTCGAGGGCGACGTTGCCGACGCCGAGGACGGCGACTTTCTCGGCCTCGAGGGGCCAGGTGCGGGGGACGTCGGGGTGGCCGTCGTACCAGGAGACGAAGTCGGCGGCGCCGTAGCTGCCGTCGAGGTCGATGCCGGGGATGTTCAGTGCGCGGTCGGCGTTGGCGCCGGTGGAGAAGATGACGGCGTCGTAGAAGCGGCGCAGGTCGTCGAGGGTGATGTCGGTGCCGTAGTCGATGTTGCCGAGCAGGCGGACCTGGGGCTTGTCGAGGACCTTGTGCAGGGCGGTGATGATGCCTTTGATGCGGGGGTGGTCCGGTGCGACGCCGTAGCGGATGAGGCCGAAGGG
>NZ_NPFY01000028.1 GCF_002259415.1 Rhodococcus sp. 14-2470-1b | reverse complement strand
CATCTCCGCCCTCGTCGCCGTCGGCGACATCGCCGACACCCTCGTCGCCAAAATCGTCGAACGCACCACCCCCCTGGTCACCGGCGACGGCACCCGCGGCGCCGACATGGGCCCCCTCGTCACCCAAGCCCACCGCGACAAAGTCGCCTCCTACATCGACCAAGGCGAAGCCGACGGCGCCACCATCGTCGTCGACGGCCGCAGCGTCAAAGCCGACGGCGGAGACGGTGCGAGCGACGCGACAAGGGATGTCTCCGGCGGATTCTGGCTCGGACCGACACTCATCGACCACGTCAAAACCGACATGAGCATCTACACCGACGAAATCTTCGGACCCGTCCTCTCCGTCGTCCGCGTCGACACCTACGACCAAGCCCTCGAACTGATCAACAACAACCCCTACGGCAACGGCACCGCCATCTTCACCAACGACGGCGGCGCAGCCCGACGCTTCCAGAACGAAGTCGAAGTAGGCATGATCGGCATCAACGTCCCCATCCCCGTCCCCATGGCCTACTACAGCTTCGGCGGCTGGAAAAACTCGCTGTTCGGCGACACCCACGCCCACGGCACCGAAGGAATCCACTTCTTCACCCGCGGAAAAGCCGTCACCAGCCGCTGGCTCGACCCCAGCCACGGCGGCATCAACCTCGGCTTCCCCGAAAACAACTAACCCCCACGTGAGTGGAAATGTAGGCCTGAGCTCAGGAGCGGAACCCACGGAGCGACCAGAGAGCACCTACATTTCCACTCACGACGAGGTCAGGCCGCGTCGGTGGCCGATAGTGTGCAGGCAAGTGCGCTGACGTATCTACAAAGGAGTAGGACATGGTTGCCAACATCTCGTTCCCGCGTTTTCTCAAGCTCGGGCCAGGAGCCGTGGAGAGCCTCGGCGACGTGCTGACCGACTTGAACGTGCAGCGCCCCTTGCTTGTCACCGATGCGTTCATGGTAAGCAACGGCTCAGCGGAACGGCTCATGAAGATCATCACCGGAGCGGGCAAAGAGGGCGCACTGTTCTCCGGAACCGTCCCGGACCCCACCACCGAGTCCCTGCACGCAGGCTTGGCTGCGGCGGCAGCCCACGACGCAGACGCAGTCATCGGGTTCGGCGGTGGCAGCCCGATGGACACAGCCAAAGCCCTCGCGGTGTTGTCGAAGCAGGGCGGCGAGATGCGCGACTACAAGGCACCACGCCAGTACACGGGGCCTGCGTTACCCATCATCGCGATTCCGACGACCGCCGGAAGCGGTTCGGAGGCAACACAGTTCACGATCATCACGGATGTCACGTCGGACGAGAAGATGTTGTGTCCCGGCCTGTCGTTTCTTCCCATAGCGTCGATCGTGGATTCCGAATTGACTGCATCCATGCCGCCCCGCTTGACCGCGGACACCGGCGTCGACGCGTTGACCCACGCGATCGAGGCCTACGTGAGCAAGAAAGCCAACCCGATCTCCGACGGACTCGCATTGTCCGCGATGCGGACCATCGGCCGGTTTCTGTTGCGCGCGTACAGGGATGGCTCCGACACCGAAGCGCGCGAGGCGATGATGCATACGTCAACCCAGGCAGGTATGGCGTTCTCCAACTCCAGCGTCTGCCTGGTTCACGGCATGAGCCGTCCGATCGGAGCGCACTTCCATGTCGCACACGGCCTGTCGAACGCAATGCTGCTCCCCGCCGTCACGGCGTTCTCCATCCCCGGGGCTCGCGACCGGTATGCCGAGTGCGCTCGCCAACTCGGTGCGGCCGGACGCACGGATTCCGATGACATCGCGTCCGCGCGGCTGATCGAGTTCATCGACACCCTGTGCTCCGATGTCGAGGTCCCGCGCCCGAGCACCTACGGTATCGACGAAGCCAAGTGGGACAGTCTGATTCCGCTCATGGCCGAGCAGGCATTGGCGTCGGGATCGCCGGGCAACAACCCCGTCGTGCCGACGGCCGACGAGATCGCAGATCTGTATCGCTCCGTGTTCTGACCGCGCACGGCCACAGCCCACGCGTACACCATCACCGGGCTGGGCTTGACCTCGAGTGCAGTCGAGGTTCGAGAATGGTCATGTACCGATCGAACAGACCCGAAAGCGAGATCATGACCACCGACAAGTACGTACTACCCGAACTGACGTACGACTACGCTGCCCTCGAACCGCACATCAGCGGCGAGATCATGGAGCTTCATCATTCGAAGCACCATGCGGCCTACGTCGCGGGCGCGAACACCGCACTCGAACAGCTCGCGGCTGCACGTGAATCCGACGATCATTCACGGATCTTCCTGCACGAGAAGAATCTTGCGTTCCATCTGGGCGGGCATCGCAATCACACTCAGTTCTGGACCAACATCTCCCCGGACGGTGGCGACAAGCCTGTCGGTGAGCTCGCGGCCGCCATCGACGATCAGTTCGGGTCCTTCGACAAGTTCCGCGCACAGTTCACTGCTGCAGCGAACGGACTGCAGGGTTCCGGTTGGGCAGTTCTCGGCTGGGACGAACTGGGCAGGCGACTGCTCACGTTCCAACTCTACGATCAGCAGGCCAACGTCCCTCTCGGGATCACTCCCCTTCTGCTGTTGGACATGTGGGAGCACGCGTTCTATCTCCAGTACAAGAACGTCAAGGCGGAATACGTCACGGCGTTCTGGAACCTGGTCGACTGGGCGGACGTCGCACGCCGTGGACCGTGGAACGACTAGTGTCTCGCGTATGAGGATTTCGGGACGACGCTCGGTGTCGATGATGATGACGACGAGGGCGACGAGCCGATCGTGAGCACCCCCAGTACTCCGGTCACCATCGTCGGCGCGGGAATGGCCGGCGCCGCATGCGCGGTCGCGCTCAGGGACGGCGGCGTCGAGTGTCGTCTCGTCGATCGCGGCCGTGCTGTGGGCGGGCGGATGGCGTCTCCGCAACTGCACGGTCGCCGTGTCGACATCGGCGCGGGCTATTTCACCGTGCGCGACGACGGTTTCGCCGAGTTGGTCGAGGCGTGGAAAGTAGCAGGTCTCGCCAGGCCGTGGACCGACACGTTCGGGGTACTGGCTCCAGGCGCAGACGCCACCACCACGACGGGTCCAACAAGGTGGGCGACTCCAGGTGGGTTGCGTTCACTGGTCAGGGACGTGTTGGGGGGCGCTGGCCCGGGCGAGATCACGGCCGAATCCACCGAGCTCACCGCGCTTCCCGACGGCATCGTCGTGTTGGCGATGCCGGATCCGCAGGCATCGAGACTCGTCGACGTGCCGGACCCGGTGAACTACGACGCTGCTCTCACCGTGGTCGCCGGGTTCGAGGACATGCCGTTGCCGTTCGAGAACGCAGCGTTCGTCAATGCGCATCCCGTCATAGAGTTCCTCGCCGACGACGGGGCGCGGCGCGGCGACTCGGCGCCGGTTCTCGTCGCGCACACCACCGCGGACTTCGCCCGTGCGCATCTGAGAGACCCGGAATCGGCGGTGGCGCAGACGGTTGCGGCGGTTCGCTCTGTGACCGGTCTGCGGGCTCCGTCGTGGACGCACGTTCATCGGTGGACCTTCGCGAAGCCCGCGCAGGCACACGACTCGACCTTCCGTTCGGTCGATCTCGCGAGCGGCCCTGTCTACTTCGCGGGCGATCAGTGGAGTCCGTCGGGGCCACCTCGCGTCGAGAGTGCATGGAGGTCGGGTACGGACGCGGGCCGCGCGATCTGCGCCAGGTTGTCCTAGCTCACGCGAGAGGGCGCCTGCGGCTGGTCGAGGTGCATCGATTCGATGTCGTCGTCCTCGTCGTCGGTGAGCGTGAACAATGCTGCGATCGGTGCCGCGAGCGCCAGGAGTCCGATGACGAAGACCGGGAACAGGAATCCGAACACTTCGAGCCCCGCTGGTACGGGTGCGTCCGAGTCGACGGTGACGCGCATGGCAGCCATCCCGGTGTAGTGCATTCCGACGACTGCGACGCCCATGACAAGACCTGCGGCCAGCAACAACATCGGTTTCTGTAGGACCAGGGTGAACCACAGAGACAATGTGCCTGCAACGACGGCGATGGCCACGGAGACGGCGACGAGAGTCGTGTCGTAGGACACCGAACCCTGGATGCGGACTGCGTTCATTCCGGTGTAATGCATGACGTTGACGGCGATTCCCATCACGACGCCACCGACGAGGAGCGTCCAGATGTTGACCTTGCGACCGATGATGAGCAGTCCGACGAGGGTCGCTCCGATTGCCAGTAACGCCGAGACGACGGTCCACAGAAGGTCGTACCGCGCGACGCTGCCGGTCACGGTGAATCCGAGCATGGCGATGAAGTGCATCAGCCAGATGCCGATACCCCCGATCGAGACTGCCGCCATCGTCAACCATCCGAATCGAGCACGCGGTGACGAGACGACCGCGGATTGCCTGGTACAGGCGAGGCCGACGACACAGCCCACGACGGACACTCCGTAGGCGAGGAACACGAGCCAGATGCCCATCGAGAAATGCTGCATCTCGTGTGAATGATCCATGGTGTTGCTCCTAGGTTGCCGAGTGCACGCGGTCGAGGGCGTACTCGGTGAGGGTGATGAGGGCGTCGCGTACGGAATCCGCGCGTCGCGCATCGACTTTGACTATCGGCACGAACGGGGCGATCGCGAGTGCTTCGCGGATGTCGTCGATCTCGAATCGCTGCGCACCGTCGAACTCGTTGACGGCGACGACGAAGGGAAGTCCACGAGCTTCGAAGTAGTCGATCGCCGCGAAGCAGTCGTCGAGACGACGCGTGTCGATGAGGACGATCGAACCGATGGCACCGCGAACCAGGTCGTCCCACATGAACCAGAATCGCCGCTGGCCCGGCGTACCGAACAGGTAGAGCACCAGGTCGTCCGAGAGTGTGATTCGGCCGAAGTCCATGGCAACGGTCGTGGTCGATTTGCTGCCCGCGGAGTCCAGTTCGTCGATTCCTTCGGATTCGTCGGTGATCATCGCTTCGGTTCGCAGCGGCACGATCTCCGATACCGCACCGACGAGTGTCGTCTTGCCGACGCCGAATCCACCTGCGACGACGATTTTCGTCGAAGCCGCCGTCCGACCTCTCGCGTCAGAGTGCGCGTAGTCCACGAAGTGTCCTTCCGATGAGTTCGCGGCGCTCGGCCGCAGTGGCGTCGTCGTCGAGAGTCGCCGACACACGCAATGTTCCAGATTCGACGAGGTCGCCGACGAGTACGCGGGCGACACCGAGGGGCAGGCTCAGGCGCGCGGAGATCTCGGCCACGGACGGGCTCTCCATGCACAGCGCGACGATTTTCGATCTCATGTCGCTGGGCGGCCACATACTCGTCACGACCGGGGAGACGGTGTGCACGGGAGCTTCGAGAGGAAGGTAGACCTCAGATCGTGTTCGGCCCGCGGTGAGGGTGTACGGCCTCACCAGATTCGGCGTCGGTGCCGCCTCGTCGAACCCGTCCGAATCATTGATGCCCACAGGGGCTTCGGGCGCAGACTCGTCGGTCGACTCGGGTGTGCCTGATCGATCGCGCGAGTCGACCTCGCTCACCGCATCGTCTACTTCAGGGGTTTCCGACGGTGTCACCGTGCATCACCGATCTCGTATCCGCGCGGCCGGCTGCACCATGCTGCCCACACGATCGACCAGCACGGCCATTTCGTAGCCGACCTGGCCGATGTCGCACGATGCTGCCGTCAGTGCCGCGAGGTGCGATCCATCGCCGACGCTCATCAGCAGCAGGTAACCGTTCTCCATCTCCACGATGGACTGGAGCACCGGACCACCGTCGAAGAGTCGCGCGGCGCCGGAGGACAGGCTCGCCAGACCGGACGTCACCGCAGCCAGCTGCTCGGCGCGTTCACGAGGTAGTTGTTCGCTGGTCGCCATCAGCAACCCGTCCGCCGAGACCAGTACGGAGTGCGCGACTCCGACGATGTCGCGTGCGAAGTTCGACACGAGCCAGTCCAGGGACCGATCGGGGGTCGACGCGATGGGGTGGTTCATTCGCCTTCTTCCGTTCTGTGTCGGCCGGTGACGTCTTCGGCGCGTCCGGTGCGGACACCGGTGAAGTGATTGGTGAGTTTCTCGCGTACGGCGTCGGGTGACCGTGTGCGCGACGACGTCGGCGTGTCTTCCCGGCTGTGCGTCGGGGTGCGCCCGGTGTCGACGGCGCCCGGGACCAGTCGGGCACCTGGTCTACGAAGGGGCAGACCGGAGTCCGTTCTGGTACGTGCGCGCGCGTCGTCGGCGTTCTCGGCGGCGGCCCAGCCTGCGTCCGCCGGTGAAGACCAGGTGCGCGAACGGCCCTGTCCGGTGGCAGGGTCGACGAGCCACTCGGAGACCATTCGCTGATAGATCGGCATGGCCTGGGTCGGCGGTGCCAGCGGATCCGGCGGTGGTGGGGTCGCGTCCTCGGTTCCCGACGCGGTGTCGTTCTTCGCCGCGAGCGCGGCAGGGCGAGCGCCGAAGAACGACGATGTGTCCGAGGTCCGCCTGACGGCAGCTACGTCGCCGGACGGGGCCGCTTCGGCTCTGCCGGACGATATGGCGATGTGCTCGTCGACGCCGCTCGCGCCCGGACGACGCCGGGGAAGCGATGCGGAGGTGACGTCCTGTGTGTCGTCGGAGTGACCGTTACGCGTCTGGGCGACGTATCCGTTCTGCTCGGCCGGCGTCGGAGCGTCGGCACCCGGCGACGGCACTCCTGCCGACGCGAGTCCGTCGAGCGCGAGGAGCGACACCGGACCCGTTCGTTCCGTAGCTGTTTCGGCGTCCGTCGCAGTGTTCGGAGGTGCACCGTTGCGCGGTGACGGCACAGATTTCGATCGACCTGCCGACAGGTCCCTGCGATTGGCGCGGACGTTCTCGGCCGTCGGGAATGTCGTCACGACGAGTGACACGGGTATGTGGACGCTGACGGTCACTCCCGACGCCCCTCCTTGTACCTGTGTCGCGCGTAGTCGTACCGTCACTCCGTGGCGCTGCGCGAGACGCCCGACCACGAACAAGCCCATCCGACGCGCTGTTTCGGGCGTGACTTCACCGCCGGCGGACAGCCGCTCGTTGGTTTCTTCGATGTCCGCTGCAGGCATACCCAGCCCGCGGTCGGCGACTTCGAGCAGGATTCCGCCTTCGACAGCGCGGGCGGCGGTGACGGCCACGGCACTGTCGGGCGGTGAGTAGCGCAGTGCGTTGTCGATCAGCTCGGCGACCAGGTGGACGATGTCCGCTGCTGCTGCCGCGGTGAGCGCGGCTTCCGGCACGTCGAGCATGAGGACGCGGCGGTAGTCCTCGACCTCCGACACGGCCGCGCTCATCACCGCGTCGAGTGCGACGGGGCGGTCACCCTGTGCACGGCGCGACGGGGTGCCTGCCAGCACCATGAGGTTGGCACCGTTTCGGCGCATCCTGGTGGCCAGGTGATCGAGGCGGAAGAGGCTGTCGAGGCGGCGCGGGTCGTCCTCGTCGCGTTCCAGTTCTTCGATCAAGGCCAGCTGCTGGTCGACGAGCGATCGGCTTCGGCGAGAAAGCGTTTCGAACATGTTGCCGACCTGCACTCGAAGGCGCGCCTGTTCGCCGGCAAGCTGCAGCGCTTCCTCGTGGATGGCGTCGACCGCGCGGGCAAGCTGGCCGATCTCCTCCTGCGTGTGGACGGGGATCGGCACGATCTCCGGGGTGTGTCCACCGGATCTGATGCTTTCGATCTCAGCGGGGAGCGCGCGTTGAGCGACACCGAGTGCGCCCAACCGGAGCCTGCGGATGGGGCGGACGAGCGAGCGAGCGACGATCAGCGCGAGCACGAGTGCGGTAAGGACCGAGCCGAGTACGAGGGCGGTGTCGCGCAACGCGACCGAGCGACTCTCGGTGGCCTCGGACGTCAGTGTCTCGACGAGGCGGCCTGCGTATCGGTCCGCGATGGAGGTGTAGATATCGGTGGACTGTCCGGCCGAGAGGAACGGATTGGTGGGTCCCCCGCTTGCCGCTGCGGAGTACATTCCAAGCCTGGTGTCGAATTGTGCTTGCAGCGCTTGCACTTCGGCGGACTCCGGACCGAGGACGGTCGAGAGTGCTGCGATGTCGGCGGCTTCGCTGCCCGCGGCTCGGTTGACCTCGTCGAGAATCGTGACGTCGGGGGTGGAGACGTGAAGCTGCTGGGTCTGCGCGGCGCGGCGACCGGACATGGCGTCGACGATGGTCGACGTGAGGGTTCGAGGCTCGGCGCTCTCGACGGACAAGCCGTCGGCGATCAGCTCTGCGATCGATTCGGTGACGGCCGATGCGACACCGACGCGCTCGACGGGGGCTACCGGGCCTTGCCGCAGCCTGTCGCTCAGTTGCTCCGCGCCGGAGACGGCGCTCTCGAAGTCGACGAGGGCGCCTGCCTCGGGGCCTCCGCCATCCTGGTCTCCGCTGGTTCCGAGCGCGTCGCGCACGGCGGTGAGACCGGATTGCACTTCCTCGCCGGAATTCGGCACACCGCTCAGCGCGAGATCTCCGACGGCCTTGTCGAGGGCGAGCAGCGGCGTCACGATTCGTGAATTGTCGGCAGCGGCAGACAGATCGGCTGCGGCGGACAGTTCGGTCTGGATGCGGAGAGCACCGAAACCCATTGCGAGAATCAACGGCAGCGCGACGACGGCCGCGACCTTGGCCCGAACGGGCCATGCAGAGAGCGACCACGTGCGTTCGGTGGGCACCGTGTTCGGTGGTTCGGTTCCAATTTCGACCACTAGCCGGACTCGCTTCGACTCTGCCCAGGGCGGGCGGGGACAAGGGCGGGCTGACAGCTCCCGTGAACACAGACCCGTCCGTGCAGGCTGTGAAACACAACAAACCGCCCGGACTTATTCTGTCCCGAGAACATATACCAAGATCCTGTTTCGGGAAAGATTTACGACTTTATGACTTTTTGAGAACCATTCACCGACGGACACGCTTCTGTACTTGTCGAGTCCGGGCGGTCAGTCCAGCGAACACCCCGCCGCAGCGACGATCACCGACGCCAACTCGGCCAAGGCGGCCGTTTTCAACGTCCACTGCTGCCAGTAGAGCGAGACGTCGACGCCGGTGCCCGGCGCGAGATCGACGACGTCCACTCCGGTGCGCATTCTGTCGATCTGCTGTCGAGGCAGGACGGCCCATCCCATTCCGAGCCTCACCGCTTCGGCGAAGTCGGCTGACGACGGCACGAAGTGCGTGGGACCTGCACGCCTCGTCACACCCCACTGTTCGAGATATCGGTGTTGTAGGTCATCGGAGCGATCGAACACGATCATCGGCGCACGGGACAATGCGTTGCCCGACGGTCCGTCGCGGAACCAGGTTTCATGGAATTCGGGCGAGCACATCGGCCGATACTTCATCACCCCGAGACGAGTGACCGAGCACCCTTGCACTGCGTCCGCTGACGTGGTGACGGCCGCGACGACCACTCCTTGACGCAGCAATTCCGCGGAGTGGTCCTGGTCCTCCCTCTTGATGTCGAACTCCATACGGTGCGACAGCTGTGCCAGCGCAGGGAGAACCCATGTGTTGAGCGAGTCACCGTTCACGGCAATCGGTATCGACGCGGGCGTGCCTGGAGTCAGCTCTGCGACGAGTGTTCCTATCTGTTGTGCCAGCCGCAGGTAGGGCATTCCCGCCTCGGTGATCCGCGCTGGTTTGGAGCGGTGAACCAGCACTGTCCCCACCGATGTCTCGAGCGCTTTGATCCGTTGACTGACTGCCGAAGGCGTGATGTGCAATTGAGTGGCCGCGGAGTCGAACGAGCCCTCGGACACCACGGCGGCGAGGGCGTGAAGCTGTGACAGGTCGGGTTCGTGCATAAGCAACACTAATCCTGATGAAGTAATATTCGCTGTACTTCAGATCCGACCGTTTCTAGCCTTTGCTTCATGACGTTCGCACTCGGTCCCACCCTCGCGGGCTTGGCTTTCGGCCTGTCGCTCATCGTGGCCATCGGAGCTCAGAACGCGTTCGTTCTGAGGCAAGGGATCGCGCGGACGCACGTATTTCCTGTCGTCGCGGTCTGCGCGGTGTCGGACGTCGTCCTCATCGCGGCCGGCGTCGCCGGGGCGGGTTTCCTCGTCGACAACTCCCCCTCCGTGATGACCATCGCCTATTGGGGTGGCGCTGCCTTCCTTCTCGCATACGGCGCTTTGTCGATACGTCGCGCGCTGCGCCCGGCCGCCATGACTGCGGATCGCCCGTCGCAACCGGCCCGGGTCGGCACCGTCATCGTGACAGCGGTGGCGCTGACATGGCTGAATCCGCACGTGTACCTGGATACCGTGGTCCTTCTCGGATCAGTGGCGGCAACGTACGACACCGCGCGAATCTGGTTCGGAATCGGTGCGTGTACCGCGAGCCTTCTGTGGTTCACCGCGCTCGGATACGGCGCCCGCCTTTTGCAACCGGCATTTGCGAAACCGATGGCCTGGCGCGTCCTCGACGGCGCGATAGCGGCGTTCATGGTCGCTCTGGGCTCGACGTTGGCAGTACAAGCAGTAAATAGTTAGTGCACTAACCATTCGTGTACTATCGAAAACGTGTCCGACGACGATCCACTCGCTCTCGACAGGCAGGTCTGTTTCGCACTGGCGGTTGCCAACCGAGCCGTTCTCGCCGTCTACCGGCCCCTCCTGGAGCCGATGGGGCTCACTCACCCTCAGTACTTGGTCATGCTGGCGCTCTGGGAGTCCTCGCCGCGGTCGGTGAAAGAAATCGCAGCGGCCTTGCAACTGGACTCCCCCACCCTGTCCCCGTTGCTCAAACGGCTGGAGGCAGCCGGTCTCCTCGTTCGAACCCGCAGCCGTAGCGACGAGCGTCAGCTCGCCGTCGAGTTGACCGCAGACGGGGCCGAACTGAGGACGCTGGCGGAGAACATTCCCCCTGCCGTCGTCGAACGACTCGGAGTGGACATCACCGAACTCGAAGAACTTCGCACGGTGCTCGGGCGCATCAACCGAGCCGCTATCGATGCAGGGGCGCTGCAATGAGCACGACACCACGAACACGACCGAGCTTCCTGCAGTGGCTCGGCTACGTGGCCGGGCGCAGGCTTCCGATGTCCATGCAGGATTGGGTCCGAAACGACCTGATCGGGCGAGGGGCCGTTCCGAGACACCTCCTCCGATCCATGATTCCATTCCTCCCGATCTTCATCGGGTTCTTCGTGCTGTTTCCCGGCGCACTGTGGTTGCGCGGAGCGATGGTGTTGCTGAGCGTGCTGCTCGCACTCTTCTACACCGTGGCGTTCATGGAGCTCAACCGCGCCCGTCGGCTCGAATTACACGGTCTCCCATCGAATCTCCAGAGCGATCGCAAGACGGCGGCACTCGAGGACGAGCGCGTTCGGTACGAGCGCCTGCACCTCAGGAATCGTCAGCCGCCCCCGCGCCGACGATGATGCGTTGGCCGACCGTCACCACGGCACGGCTCAAACTCTTGGATGCGTGCTTGCTCAACGGACCTTCGTCCATGCGGAGGGCGTGCACGATCATCAGCAGTTCGATGAGCGTGCGAGTGGACAGGGTATGCGTGGCATGCTGACTCGCGGCAGCGCGCCGGCTGAGTGGTGTGGGACTGGGCGGCAGGTACTCGAATGCGCGTTGCACGTGAGCTTCCTCGAACTCACGTCGTAGCACCGACGCCTCAGCCGTGGCACCGGGAAGATGGTAGTGCAGCAGGCGTGACTCGTCGGGATGCGACTCGACCCATTTCCACACGGCGAGTATCACCGCCTCGAGCGACGGATCGTCGTCGCCCTCCTGGGCACGAACCTGGGCTACGACGGCGTCGACCATGTCGAGCACCTGCCGCATGGCCAGCTCGAACAGCTCGTCCTTGCCCGCGAAGTGGTAGTAGACGGCCGATGGAACGACGTCCGCTTCGATCGCGACGTCCTGAATACTCGCGTCCGAGAAGCTCTTTGCTGCGAAGACTTTGATTGCCGCCGACACGATCTCGTGCCGCCTCGATGGCCTGTGCGGTGATTTCTTGCCCATGCCGACGCCCGCCCCCTTCTCGCTCACCTGGAAGTCTCACCTCTCGTTCGCCGAAGCACTAGTGTTGCATGACCCCGTTACAGAGGAGATCGAATGTCGGCAACAGTCAAGCGGCCCGCTCACCGTCCGTCGCGGCGGGGCGTCATAGTCTCCACCGCTTTCGAACTGTTCGCCGCCCGACCCGCTGATTCGATCACTGTCGCCGACATCGCGGCCGCCGCCGACATGACATCTGCGGCCATCTACTACCACTACCCTTCGCGTGAGGAAATTCTCCTGGAGGGCCTGCGGGAGTTCGCCGCCGACTACGTGAACGAAGTGGAACGCATCGCAACGGAGGTCGTGATTCCCGAGCGGCAAATGGGAGCACTCGTCGCGCCGTTCGTGAAGTGGCTCGGCGACAACCGAACAGCCGCAACGGTGTATTTCGTCGCCTCCCGCGGCGCCAGCCAGCAAGTGGAGGCGATTCGGCGCGAGAACGCGCTCGTTCTGATTCCCGCCCTGGCGGCAGCCGCGAAGAAGGTCAGAGGGAAAGTGCCGGCTGCAGAAGCAGGAGTCATCGCGGTGGCGACGATCTCCGAGATCGAGATTTTCGCGTCGGCGTTCCTGTCCGACGACCGATCCTTCACGACGCTGGGGCGTCGCCGTTTCATCGAAGAGGGCGCGCGTCTGGCGGACCGCATCGCCGGAACAACGAAGCCGACGGACTGACGTCTAGGCCAGGACCACACTTTCGCGGGATTCTCGCCACCCGTACCTGCGATATTCGGTCGGCGTCATGCCCTGGGTCTCGTGGAACACCTTCGTGAAGCCCGACGAGTGCGCATACCCGAGCAGGCGTGCGATCTCGCCGGCGGTGCGGCCCTCACCGAGATATCGGCGCGCCAGAGTCATTCGAACGTGCGACCGCCAACGCGGAAAAGTCTGCCCGACGGTCTGCACGAAACAGTCATGTAATGCCCGTGCGTCGATGCCGGCATCCTGTGCCCACTCGCACAGGTGCTTGTCTTCGGACGGTTTCTCGTGCACGGAGGCGACGGTTCGTGTTCACCACGCCTCGAATCCGGTCCTGCGCGGCGCCCACGAGCGCGGGCTCTGCGGATCTGCACGCGAGATCGATCAGTCTGTGCTCGTCGTGCATGACGGGACGAACCCGGCTGTAGTTGGCCACGACTGTGTGGAGAAGGTAGCTCTCGGATTCGAGGGGAAAGTGCACAACAGCGTCGAATCGACGCCCTGCGTCCGGCACTCGGCTGTCCCTCGACCCGAGCGGAAGCACGAGCGAACCGGGTTCGGTGTCGATTCGGTTGCGCACACCTGCCGGCAGGACAATCGCGTCTCCTCGGCGCAGCGTGACCACCCTCCCCCCGACCGTGAAGCGCGCCCTCCCCCGGTACACCCAGACGAGAACGTGAAAGTCGTTGACCCGCGGCCACGTCTCACCGCCGGGTACGTCAGGGGCCGGAGACATGGTGACGTCGGTAGCGAGCGACGTCGAGCACAACTTTCCGTCCGTGGCCCGAGACCGGACGAACACGCTCGGAGCGAGACCGGTGTGACGCCGAAACGCCCGGGTGAACCCTCCAGCCGTCGCGAAGCCCACCCGATTCGCTACCCACCCGATGTCGCGCCCCGACGCGAGATGCTCGACCGACACGGCAATACGTGCCGCGGCTCGCCAGTGCGACAAGGACAACCCGGTTTCGTCGACGAATTGTCGTTGCAGCGTCCTGGTTCCGACGTGAACGGAGCGAGCCAGCTCGGCGAGGTCCGCGTCGTGTTCCGGTGAGTCGACGAATCGTTTCGCGACGGCGAATGCCTCAGCCGACGTCGGCATCGGTGGCGCGCCGACAGTGTTGGCGGCTTCGTGAGCGGAAGCGGCGCCCGAGAGAAGTTCCGTGAGGCCGTCGGGTGTCGTTCTCACACCTCGCATGTATCCGAGAGATCTCGCGAACCTGTGAACCAACCAGTCATGCCACGTCTCTCGGACACTCAGTCGAACCACGTTCTCGATGGCAGGCACCTCGTCACGCGGTACGGCAATCGGAAAGACGATCGAGTGTGCCCCCACGTCGAGCTTGAATCTGTGTCCAGGGGGGACCAGAACCGCCTCGGCCGCAGCGAGAGTCAGAACACGCCCTCCGACGTGCACGTCGGCCTCGCCCGACAGAACCCAGAAGAGAACGGCCTCGCGCGCAGTCGTGAAGACGTGGGTGACGACAGGCGGTATCGAGGCGTCGACGCGGATCACCGGGTAGTTCGTCAATGCCGCTCCTGTTGCTCCGGTGTCCGCCGAGTGCAAGAAATTGGCACTTCGCGGCGACTCGACCCGTGCGACCAAGGATAGCCTTACTCGCCTTGCTCTACGTCACCGACCCCACTGATCGAAAGAAGAACAATGTCGCGCTCACGCGCCCTACGCCATGGATCGACGGTGGCAGCCGTCGCGCTCGCCGCGATCATCGTGCTCACATCGTGTTCCGGCGGCACCCCCGATTCCGTTCCGGTCGGTCTGCCCGCGTCCATGCCTCCCGCCGAGGGACACACCCAGTACCCAGTCACTTTGGAATCCCCCTGGGGATCAACGATTCTCGAACACCGGCCCACCCGCATCGCTGCGGTCGTCCCGAATGCGATCGACGCGGAGCTACTACTCGCCCTCGGCGTGACCCCGGTCTTGGCGTCGTCGATGATCAGCGACTCGTCGGCATATCTCGACGCGTACGGCGCCACTGACCTGACGACATACCCTTTCACCGTCGGCGGTAGCCTCCCCGTCGAGGCCGTGGCTGCCTCCGAACCCGATCTGATCGTGACCGTGGGATGGAACGCGGGGCTGGGTGGCGCCGACTTGGCCGGCTACTACAACCAACTCTCGGAGATCGCACCCGTTCTCACGAACGCTGAAGCGTCGTCATCGGTGATGATTCCGTGGCAGGAATCCATCGTGGACCTCGGAGAGGCGTTGGATCTACCCGGTGCCGCCGCCGCGGTGATCGACGAGCACGAAGCACGCTTCGAGACCGTGCGCGAGCAGAATCCGCAGTTCGCGGGACGGACTGCGACGTGGGCAATCTGGTACGGCACAGGAACCGGTCTGCAGTACTTCTCGCAACCGGAGTCTGCGCCCGAATCCTTCTTGCTCGAGCTCGGTTTCGCACCCAATCCGCTGGCCAAGCCTTTCGAGGCAGTCCGACAAGTCAGCGACGAACTGATGAGCTCGATCGACGCGGACGTCTTGATCCTCGGCCGCAGCAGCGCGAGTTCTGACGCCGAATACCAGCAGTTGGTCGAGAGTCCGCTGTTCAACACGCTGCAGTCGGTGTCGACTGGTCACTTCGCCCAGGTACCACCGCTCACTCCGGACGGTGGCGATGTGTTGTGGGCAGTGACGAGCGGCGGACCCATCGGGAACGCATGGGCCGCAGACCACATACTCCCGCTGGTGTCCGCCGCAGTCTGACTCGAAATCTTCTATCGGCCTGACGCGGAGGCCGTCTCCTCACCGCTCCGCGTCAGGTCGACCACCGCGTCGGGTCGCCATATACGGCTGCTTCCGTGCGTTACGACAACGAGACTGCACCTTTTTGCGATCAACGCATCTGCCACTGCGGCCTCTGTCGCGCCGTCCAGCGCGGACGTCGCCTCGTCGAGGACGAGCACGTCGGCATCCGCGAGCAACGCTCGCGCGATGTCGACACGCTGTCGCTCCCCACCCGACAACGCGCCGCCTGCGTTCCCGACGAATTGATGAATTCCGTTGTCACACCGGTCTATCACGTCCGACAACATCGCCATTCGTGCTGCGCGTTCCACTTCGGCATCCGACGCCTCGGGTCGAGCGAGACGAATGTTCGACGCCAACGTCCCGGTGAACACCACCGTGTTCTGCGACACGTAGGCGAACGACTGAGCAAGAGTGTGAAAAGCCATGTCCCCTAGATGCACGCCTCCGAGTGTGATCGAACCGGACCGCGGATCGTCGAAGCGCATCATCAGACCGAGCAGCGTGCTCTTGCCCGTTCCAGAACGGCCGCGCACCACGACACGAGTCCCCTCCGGTACCGACATGGTCACCGGATTCGTACCGGGTGCCACCGTCACGTTCACGATGTCCAACGAGTGACCGGTCGGACGCGGGTGGTCTGCCACGACCGGTTCCGGAAGCGAAGGTGCCGAGACCACCGATCGATAGTCAGCAACGGTGCTGCGTAGGTCACTTGTTCCGACACCCGCCGCCGCCAGTGAGTCGATCGGTGCGGACGCGCGGAGGGTCAACAGTATCGCTGCAAGAGATCCGACGGCCCCGGCGTCGACGACGACGAGGTACATCGCGACGCCGATCGTAGGCAACGCGGTAGCGAGCGCGGACACGAACGAGGCTCGTGCGGCTGCGGTCGTTGTCGCGTTCGTCGCGGTCTCCTGTTCGAGCCAGGACTGCTCGAGGCCGGCGACGGCACCCGTCGGGCCCGCAGTGGAGCGCAGAATCTCGAGATGATCGATCAGGGTCAGCACGGAAGCAGCGGCCGTGGAGTGCGCTCGATGCCGAACTGCATCGACGGCAGCGAGCCATCGCTGCGCAAACGCCTGCACCACGAACGCGACAGCCAACAAGCTGACGACGAACACCGCTGTCGTCCACCCGAGGACCACGCCGACGCCGAGCATCAGCAACGGTGGAACCAGCGGCGCGACGATGTAGGTCTGCATCTGATGTGCAGGGACGGCCATCAAAGTCGGGATAGATCGACTGGCGACCGTCGACACGAGCGCTCGGTTGCCGTCGGTGAACCAGGACAACTTCGCCCTGGCCAGAGCGGTACCCACACGGCTGTAGAGGTCGCCGGCGAGGCGCGCCCCGGTCAGATAACCCGCACGGGTCATGGCGATGGTGAGTGCGGTCGACGCCATTGCCGAGATGATCACCGTCCGAGGAGACCAGTCATGCACGATGGCCGCGGCCAGAAGGGAGTAGGCAGCGGCCTCGCCCACTGCGACGAGAATCCAGCCTCCACCGGCAGCGAGGAGGCGCCGTCTGATCGTCGGCGACGAGTCGGTTCTCATTCGGACACCACCTGTCGAGCACCGAGGTCGACGCGATCGTCGGCATGGTCGGCCAAGGCGAGGTCGTGCGTGACCAACACTATTGTTTTCCCTTCTCGGTGAGCCAGATTCCGAATGCTCGCGAACACCGCCCTGGCGGTCACCCCGTCGAGCGCACTGGTCGGTTCGTCCAACAGAATGACCTGGGCGCTGGTCAGGAACGCGTGTGCGAGACGAAGACGTTGCCGTTCACCGCCGGACAGTTCGTGCGCCGCGGTGTCGAGATCGACGTTCAACTGGGCGGACGCCAGAGCCCCGAGCAAGCACCCGTCCGGAGCGTCGGGGGCGGTCAGCCGCAGATCGGTGCGCACCGAGGTCTGCAGGACATCCGTGCCCTGCGGAACGTAGAAGACAGATCGGTGTCGGAACTGTTGAATCAACTTCCACACGTCGACTCCTCCAACAGTGACCGAGCCTGCATCCTGGACGTCGAACCCAGCGAGAACACGGAGCAGAGTCGATTTTCCCGAGCCGCTCGGACCGACTACGGCAGTCACAGCGGACTGCTCGAACGTGTGCGTCAGGCCGCCGAGGACGGCACGCTCCCCCGAGTTCACCGTGATTCCCTGCGCCCGTAGGGCTCCGCCGGTTCGCTGGTCGTCCCAGGTTGCACCGGATGGCAACGGGGTCTCGTCGAGGAGGTCTGCGAGCCGTCCACCGGCGGCTCGGCCGGCCCAGATGTAATCCAATCCGTGTTCGAGTCGCAGTGCCGGCGTCACGGCGGCAAGCCCGAAGAGGAGCAGCGCGGCCAACACTTCGGTGCCGCTGCCGAACCCGACTGCGTAGGCAACGGCATATGTCACTGTGGCCTGCAGGAGCGCTGACGCGAGCGCGGCCGGCGTCGCGACCTTGGACACCCATCCGACCATCCCGCGGGTGAATTGAACTGTAGCGACAGCGTATTCGGCGGCAGCACCGCCGCTGGCACCGTAGATGCGGTGCACGGAGATGCCGCGGGCGTAGTCGTCGACTGCGGTGGTTATCTGCGCCATGACACGCCCCTGCTCGGCGCTGTGGCGGTGGCCGAGCTTCGCGACCACGGTCGAATAGAAAAGCGCCGCAGCGACTCCGGGCAACAGCACCAGAACCGCTGTCGGCCCGGCGATGGATACGAGCGCGAAAACGGAGGCGACTGGAACCACGATCAGCGTCACTGTTTCGGACGGCGCATGCGCAACGAGGTGATGCAGTGCAGTGACATCGTCGGACACCAGTCGGCGGAGGCGATCTCCGTCGTATCGCGCAAGCGTTCGTGACGGTAACCGAACGAGATGCCGAGCGAGCCGTCGTCGCAAGGTTGCTGCGAATCTTGCCTCGGCGCAGTGCGAGAACCACGACGACGCTGCAGACAATCCCGCACCCGTCACGAGGAATGCGGCGACTACAGAGGCGCTCCACTGCGTCGGATTTCGGAGCAGCCAGACCATGCTCGTCAACGCAGCAACGGTCGCCAGACCCGCCGCGGCTGCACAGCCGACACCGAGCGTCGAATAGAGTGCCGACCGTCGCAACACCGATCCGACGGCTGGCGGAAGAAACCATTTCATGCACCAGAACGTTAGGAACTCGGACTGTCTCGTGGTTACCCGCGGAGGCCGACTGTTTGCACTGACCTTGCTGCTATCGCGACGAGCTTGCGTCGCCGAACCCAGACGATCGACGAATTGTGTGGTGGGCGCAGAGGGGTTCGAACCCCCGACCGCTGGTGTGTAAAACCAGAGCTCTACCGCTGAGCTATACGCCCGGATTCCGATGACCGAGCCACCGGAACACGGAGAAAAACTTATCCTGTCCGCCGGGAATCTACAATTCCGCAGGTCAGCCCACGTGAGTGGAAATGTCGGCTATCGCCTACATTTCCACTCACGTACGGACTGTGCCGAGGGCTGTCTCCCAAGCGGTCTGGTCACGCGCTTCGCCGGGCTCTTTCATCTCGGCGAAGCGAATGATGCCGTCGGTGTCGATGACGAAGGTTCCGCGGTTGGCGAAGCCTGCTTTGTCGTTGAACACCCCGTAGGCCTGTGCGACGGAACCGTGTGGCCAGAAGTCGGACAGCAGGGGAAATGTGTACCCCTGTTCTGCTGCCCAGATCTTGTGCGTCGGCGGTGGACCGACCGAGATGGCAAGGATCGCGGTGTCGTCGTTCTCGAACTTGGGCAGTTCGTCGCGAACCTTGCACAGCTCGCCCTGGCACGTGCCGGTGAAGGCGAGTGGATAGAACACGAGCAGCACGTTCTTGTCGCCTCGGTACGAGGACAACGTGACGTCCTGATTGTTCTGATCCTTGAGGGTGAAGTCCGGCGCCTCCGCGCCCACCTCGAGTGGCATGGAATCAAACTTCCTTGTCGACGGATCGTTAGCGCTTGACCGCGCGAGTCTTCGGCTGCACCAACCTGCTGCCGATCCAGTCACCGAGGTTGGCGGCCGACGTCTGAGTCAGTCCCGCCGTGGGGGCGGACTCGGCGATCTCGCTGGGCTCGACGTGGCCGGGGAGGCCGGTCTTGGGGCTGAGGACCCAGACGAATCCGTCGTCGGACAACGGACCGATGGCGTCCATCAGTGCATCGACCAGATCACCGTCGCCGTCGCGCCACCACAGCAGCACCACGTCGATGACTTCGTCGGAGTCCTCGTCGAGGGTTTCACCGCCGATGGTGTCCTCTACGTCGGCCCGCAGATCGTCGTCTGTGTCCTCGTCCCAGCCCAGCTCCTGAACGACCAAGTCGCGGGTGATTCCAAGTTTCTGAGCGTAGTTCTGAGCGTCCGCCGCGGCGACCACGGTGGTGACCTCCTTGCATAGTGGGTGAAGTAGTGCAAGCGAACAGTGTTTCTCCCGTTCGCGCAAGCTGACCGCGCCGAAATTGCGTACATAAATTTCTACTGGTGGGTATTGGGACTCCGTACTACGCCGGTGAAACATATGTAGGAGGATTGAGCAGAGTCACCGAGAAACCGAGAAGTAGCTCGCCGTCACAGAGCGCGAGTTGCATGGACCGGCCGCCGCACCGAGCGACCGCCACATGGAGGAGTACACACGTTGTCCGAGTTGAACCAGGACGATCGGCAGAGCACACAATCTGCAGGCAAGACGAGCGGGCCCACCGGCTCGGAGGGTCGGGTACGCGTCATCCGGGAGGGTGTCGCCTCGTATCTGCCCGACATCGACAATGACGAGACCAACGAATGGATCGAATCGTTCGACGGCCTCCTCGAACGGTCGGGACCGAACCGCGCGCGCTACCTGATGCTGCGGCTGCTCGAACGCGCAGGAGAACGCCGTGTTGCACTGCCGTCCTTGACTTCGACCGACTACGTCAACACCATCCCCACTGAGAACGAGCCATGGTTCCCCGGCGACGAAGAGGTCGAGCGCCGCTACCGCGCGTGGATCCGCTGGAACGCCGCGATCATGGTGCACCGCGCTCAGCGCCCCGGCGTCGGCGTCGGCGGCCACATCTCGACCTACGCGTCCTCGGCCGCCCTGTACGAGGTCGGCTTCAACCACTTCTTCCGCGGCAAGGACCACCCCGGCGGCGGCGACCACATCTTCATCCAGGGCCACGCCTCCCCCGGCATCTACGCCCGTGCGTTCCTCGAAGGTCGCATTCCGGCCGAGCGGATGGACGGATTTCGTCAGGAAGCAAGCCACGAGACGCAGGGCGGCGGCTTGCCGTCCTACCCGCATCCGCGTCTGATGCAGGACTTCTGGGAGTTCCCGACGGTGTCGATGGGCCTCGGTCCGATGAACGCCATCTACCAGGCGCGTTTCAACCACTACTTGAACGACCGCGGCATCAAGGACACCTCGGACCAGCACGTCTGGGCATTCCTGGGCGACGGCGAGATGGACGAGCCGGAATCGCGCGGCCTCGCTCACGTCGCCGCGACCGAGGGCTTGGACAACCTCACGTTCGTGGTCAACTGCAACCTGCAGCGCCTCGACGGCCCGGTCCGCGGTAACGGCAAGATCATCCAGGAACTGGAGTCGTTCTTCCGCGGCGCAGGCTGGAACGTCATCAAGGTCGTCTGGGGCCGCGAGTGGGATGCACTGCTGCACGCTGACCGCGACGGCGCCCTGGTCAACCTGATGAACACGACGCCGGACGGCGACTTCCAGACGTACAAGGCCAACGACGGTGGCTACGTGCGCGATCACTTCTTCGGCCGCGACCCGCGGACCAAGGAGCTCGTCAAGGACTTGTCCGACGGCGACATCTGGAACCTCAAGCGCGGTGGTCACGACTATCGCAAGGTCCACGCTGCGTACGCCGCTGCGATGGCACACAAGGGCCAGCCGACGGTCATCCTGGCGCACACCATCAAGGGCTACACGCTCGGCAAGCACTTCGAGGGTCGTAACGCCACGCACCAGATGAAGAAGCTGACGCTCGACGACCTCAAGACCTTCCGCGATCTGCAGCACATCCCGATCTCCGACGAGGAGCTCGAGAAGGATCCCTACATGCCGCCGTACTACCACCCCGGTGCGGATGCTCCCGAGATCCAGTACATGCTCGATCGCCGCAACAAGCTCGGCGGGTTCGTCCCGGAGCGTCGGGTCAGCCCCAAGCCGCTTCCGCAGCCGGGCGATGCCACCTACAAGACGCTGCTCAAGGGCTCCGGCAAGCAGGAAGTCGCCACCACGATGGCGCTCGTGCGCGTCATGAAGGAGCTACTGCGTGACAAGGAGATCGGCCACCGCATCGTGCCGATCATCCCGGACGAGGCGCGCACGTTCGGTATGGACTCCTGGTTCCCGTCGCTGAAGATCTACAACCGCAACGGCCAGCTGTACACGTCGGTCGACTCGGAACTGATGCTCGCCTACAAGGAGAGCTCGGTCGGTCAGATCCTGCACGAGGGCATCAACGAGGCCGGCTCGACGTCGTCGTTCACGGCAGTCGGAACGTCGTACGCGACGCACGGCGAGGTCATGATCCCGCTGTACATCTTCTACTCGATGTTCGGCTTCCAGCGGACCGGTGACGGCCTGTGGGCGGCGGCGGACCAGATGGCACGCGGCTTCGTCCTCGGCGCCACTGCAGGACGTACGACGCTCACCGGTGAGGGTCTGCAGCACGCGGACGGTCACTCGCTGCTGTTGGCTTCGACCAACCCGGCCGCGGTCGCCTACGATCCGGCGTTCTCCTTCGAGATCGCGCACATCGTCAAGGACGGTCTGCGACGGATGTACGGCGGCACCGAAGGTGTGGACGGCTTCGGCGGCGAGAACATCTTCTACTACATCACTCTGTACAACGAGCCGTACGTGCAGCCGGCCGAGCCGGAGAACCTCGACGTCGAGGGCCTCTTGAAGGGCATCTACCGGTTCGAGGCTCCGCAGGACGGCGACGGACCCGAGGCACAGCTCCTCGCGTCGGGCGTGGGTCTCGTGTCGGCGCGCAAGGCTCGTGAGCTTCTGCTCGACGAGTGGGGCGTCCGGTCGGCGGTCTGGTCGGTGACGTCGTGGGGCGAGCTCCGCCGCGACGGTGTCGAAGCCGAGCAGGAAGCACTTCGCAATCCCGGTGCGGACAAGCGCGTCCCGTTCGTGACGACAGCTCTGCAGAATGCTGCCGGACCGGTCGTCGCGGCGTCGGATTGGATGCGGGCCGTTCCGGATCAGATCCGCCAGTGGGTTCCGGGCGACTACGTCACCCTGGGCACCGACGGATTCGGATTTTCGGACACGCGTCCCGCGGCTCGACGGGTGTTCAACGTCGACGCCGAGTCCATCGTCGTTGCGACGTTGTCCGCCCTCGCGGCCTCGGGTGAGATCGACAAGTCCAAGGCTGTCGAGGCTGCAGAGAAGTACAAGATCGACGACGTGACGGCGGCTCCCACGTCGTTCGCGGACACCGGCTCGGCGTAACGACCGACCGGAGACCACCAGTGCGCCCGTCCATTCGTACCGCTTCCCCGCGGACGAGTGGACGGGCGTAGGTTTTTCCTGTGGTCGCAGACAGAACGCCGACCGGCGCCGGTGACACACCGCCCGGAGTCGGCGACAGAACGGCATCCGCCGCCGGGGAGGAATACATCACCGACAACGAGGTGCATCTGCCGGTGACGGCGTTGACGTCGGCCCGCCAGAAGCGCGACCCCCTTCCCGACGCGTTGCTGCGGCGCGTGAAGCAGTTCTCGGGACGGCTTTCCACCGAGGCCGTGACCGCGATGCAGGATCAGCTGCCGTTCTTCGGCGGTCTCGACGCTGCCCAGCGTGCGAGTGTGCAGCTGCTGATTCAGACGGCGGTGGACAACTTCCTGGAGTGGCTGAAGAATCCGCAGAGCGACATCCGCTTCAGTCTCGACGCGTTCCAGGTCATCCCGCAGGATCTGGCCCGACGGTTGACGCTTCGCCAGACGGTGGACATGGTGCGGGTCGCGATGGAGTTCTTCGAGCAGTGGCTTCCTGCGTTGGCTCGAAACGATCAGCAGCTCGTCGCGCTGACGGAGGCTGTCCTGCGGTACGGACGCGAGCTCGGTTTCGCCGCGGCGTCGGTGTATGCGAGCGCCGCCGAGTCCAGAGGCGCATGGGACACGCGCTTGGAAGCCCTCGTCGTCGACGCCGTGGTGCGGGGCGACACGGGCTCGGACATGCTCTCGCGTGCCGCGACGCTCAACTGGGACGCGACTGCTCCGGCGACGGTCCTGGTCGGTACTCCACCGGACGATCAAGGGGTGTCGGTCGTCGGCACCGTTCACGCCGTCGCGCAGAAGCACGGTCGTGCGGCGTTGGCGGTGGTGCAGGGCACTCGGTTGGTGATGGTGGTCAGCGGCCAGCTCGTGGACGACTCCGCGAGCGCGGCGTTTCTGGCGGACATGTTGGAGAACTTCTCCGACGGCCCGGTCGTCATCGGGCCCACGACGAGGACTCTGGGCGCCGCGCATTCCAGCGCGGTGGAGGCGTTCGCCGGCATGCAGGCGGTTGCGGGGTGGCGCGGTGCGCCCCGTCCGGTGCACGCGGGCGAGCTTCTGCCGGAGCGCGCACTGTTGGGTGACTCGGCTGCCATCAGCGCGCTGAACGACCTCATCGTGCACCCGCTGTCGAGCGCGGGCCCTGGCCTTGCCGACACATTGGACGCCTACCTCGACAGCGGGGGCGCTGTCGAGACTTGTGCACGTTTGCTGTTTGTTCATCCAAATACGGTGCGGTATCGCTTGAAGAAAATCACAGAAGTCACGGGCCGCGATCCCACGACTCCGAGGGATGCGTACGTGCTTCGAGTCGCGGCAACGGTGGGCAGACTGACTCAAACCCATCACGAACCGCACTATCCAGCCCCACAAATCCCACACGTCACATTCGGGGAAATCGTCACGTAACGCGAACACGGACCGTGGCGATGTCGCGACTCCGGCCGAGCATTTGTTGGGACCCTACAAATTGGGCGGTAAGAGTTCATCGAGAGCGACATCTCCCAAACGGGTAGTCACGGTGTTCTCTTAACGATGTGATTGCGTTGCTTGCGCCCGGTCAGGGCTCCCAGACACCCGGCATGCTTCTGCCATGGCTCGAACTACCCGGGGCCGCCGACCGCGTGGCCTTGTGGTCCAAGGCGTCCGGACTCGACCTGGCACGGCTCGGTACCACCGCGACGGCCGAGGAGATCACCGATACGTCGGTGACCCAGCCGCTCGTCGTCGCGGCTGCTCTTCTCGCGTTCGAGGAGATCGCCGGCCAGGACCTGCTCCCGCAGGACGCGCTCATCGCCGGACACTCCGTGGGTGAGCTCGCAGCCGCCGCCGTCGCCGGCGTCATCTCCGCCGACGAAGCCGTCACCCTCGCTGCCGTGCGTGGGTCCGAGATGGCCAAGGCGTGCGCTCTGGAGCCGACGGGCATGTCCGCTGTGCTCGGTGGAGACGAGGCCGCTGTGCTCGCTCGCCTGGAGGAGCTGGGACTCGAACCCGCCAACATCAATGCTGCCGGGCAGATCGTTGCAGCCGGGTTGCACAGCGCGCTGGAGGAATTGGCTGCCAATCCGCCGGAGAAGGCACGGGTCCGCTCGCTCCCCGTGGCCGGTGCTTTCCACACCCGCTTCATGGCGCCCGCGCAGGAAGCGGTCGCCGCTGCTGCTGCCGCGATCACCCCGTCCGACCCGGTCCGCACCCTGCTGTCGAATTCCGACGGCAAGGCGGTCACCAACGGTGCGGACGCACTCACCAAGCTCGCAGCACAGGTCACCAAGCCTGTGCGGTGGGACCTCTGCACCGCAACGATGCGTGACGCCGCCGTCACGGCTGTGGCAGAGTTGCCGCCGGCCGGAACGCTCGTCGGTATCGCCAAGCGCGAACTGAAGGGCACACCGAACCTGGGCCTCAAGACACCCGAGGACATCGCCAAACTGGCGGACCTGATCTGACCGCACCCGCGGCCGCCGATGACAGGCAGCCTCGCCGCGCACTCGCTCGATGAACGCACGAGTGCGCACCCATGACTTCGGTATGCCGATTCACGGCGTGCCGACCCGAAAAAGATAGACACCAACAAGAAGGGAGCCACTCAAGTGGCCAGCCAGGAAGACCTCATCGCCGGACTTGCAGAGATCATCGAGGAGGTCACGGGTATCGAGCCCTCCGAGGTGACCATCGACAAGTCCTTCGTGGACGACCTCGACATCGACTCCCTGTCCATGGTCGAGATCGCAGTGCAGACCGAGGACAAGTACGGCGTGAAGATCCCCGACGAGGACCTCGCCGGTCTTCGCACCGTCGGTGACGCAGTGTCGTACATCCAGAAGCTCGAAGCGGAGAACCCGGAAGCCGCAGAGGCAATCAAGGCCAAGCTCGACGACTCCGCGAGCGAGTGAGTCGGACCGTGACCAACCCATCCACCAACAACGGACGCTTCCCGAGTGTCGTCGTCACCAGCCTCGCTGCGACCACGTCCATCGCCGGTGATGTGGACGCAACGTGGAAGGGTCTACTGAACGGCGAGAGCGGAATCGGAGTGCTCGAAGACGATTTCGTCGCCGAGTACGACCTTCCCGTTCGCATCGGCGGACACCTCGCGGTGAACCCGGCGACGCTTCTGAGCCGAGTCGAATGCCGCAGGCTGAGCTACGTGGAGCAGTTGTCCACGGTTCTCGGTCGCGAGGTGTGGAAGAACGCCGGCAGCCCCGAGGTCGATCCGCTCCGTCTCGGAGTGTCGATCGGCACCGGTCTGGGCGGCGGTGACTCCCTCATCGACGCAAACGACAAGATGAAGTCGGGCGGCTACCGCAAGGTCTCTCCCCTCGCGGTTCAGATGGTCATGCCGAACGGACCCGCAGCGGTCGTCGGCCTGGAGCTGAAGGCACAGGCAGGCGTCATCACGCCTGTGTCGGCATGCTCCTCCGGATCGGAAGCCATCGCGCATGCGTGGCGGATGATCGTCATGGGTGACGCCGACATGGTGGTCACCGGTGGCGTCGAGGGATACATCGACGCGGTGCCGATCGCGAGTTTCTCCATGATGCGAGCGATGAGCACCAACAACGACAACCCCAAGGGCGCGTCGCGACCGTTCGACAAGGATCGCGACGGATTCGTCTTCGGCGAGGCAGGCGCACTCATGGTCATCGAGACCGAGGAGCACGCCAAGGCTCGTGGAGCGACGATTCACGCCCGGCTGCTCGGCGCAGGCATCACTTCGGACGGTTTCCACCTCGTGGCACCCGACCCGGAGGGCAAGGGTGCTGCTCGTGCCATGCAGCGGGCAATCGAGAACGCTGGTCTGCAGAAGTCCGACATCAAGCACGTGAACGCGCACGCAACGGCAACACCTATCGGTGACACCGCCGAAGCGCTCGCGATCAACAAGGCAGTCGGTACCCATGCAGCGGTGTACGCGCCGAAGTCCGCTCTCGGACACTCGATCGGCGCTGTCGGCGCCCTCGAATCGGTGCTGACCGTTCTCTCGGTCCGCGAGGGAATCATTCCTCCCACGCTGAACCTGGATAACCAGGATCCAGAAATCGATCTCGACGTGGTCAAGGGTGAAGCCCGCAGCGTCGAAATCGATTACGCGATCAACAACTCGTTCGGATTCGGTGGGCACAACGTCGCGCTCGCCTTCGGTCGGGCCTGAACCGGCTCGACACCGTCGTAGCACCCGGGCGGGAGCGGACTCTCGCTCCCGTCCGGGGATCGCCCCTTCGACCGTGCGAGGGGCATGTAGAAGGAGAACGCGATGACCATCCTGTCCCCCGCCACTCGCTCAGGTCAGTCCACCGACCCCCGCGATCCTGTTACCCGCCTCGAGAAGCTGTTCGACGCCGGGACGATGACTCCTCTGCACGATCGTGACAAGTCGGGTCTTCTCGCCGCTGCAGGCGATATCGACGGCGTCCACACGATCGCCTACTGCTCCGACGCCACGGTCATGGGTGGCGCTATGGGTGTCGACGGTTGCGCACACATCGTCGACGCCATCGACGTCGCCATCGAACGCCGCGCGCCGATCGTCGGAATCTGGCATTCCGGCGGTGCCCGCCTTGCCGAGGGCGTCGAAGCGCTGCACGCCGTCGGCCTCGTGTTCGAGGCGATGGTCCGCGCTTCCGGCCTCGTCCCACAGATTTCCGTCGTTCTCGGTTTCGCAGCCGGTGGCGCCGCGTACGGTCCAGCGTTGACCGACGTCGTCATCATGGCTCCCGAGGGACGCGTGTTCGTCACCGGTCCCGACGTCGTTCGCAGCGTCACCGGCGAGCAGGTCGACATGGCTTCGCTCGGCGGCCCGGATACCCACTTCAAGAAGTCGGGCGTGTGCCACATCGTCGCCGACGACGAACTGGATGCACTGACCCGCGCACGCCGGCTCGTATCGATGTTCAGTGAGCAGGGCACCTTCGACATCGCGGCAGCCGAACACGGTGACACCGATCTTCGCGCACTGATGCCCGAGTCGAATCGTCGTGCCTACGACGTACATCCGATCATCGACGAGCTTCTGGACAACGTCGAGGGTGAGTCGACCTTCGAGGAATTTCAAGGCGGATGGGCCCGCAGCATCGTCGTCGGCCTCGGTCGTCTCAGTGGACGTACCGTCGGCGTGATCGCCAACAACCCGATCCGGCTGGGCGGGTGCCTCAACTCCGAAAGCGCCGAGAAGGCAGCACGTTTCGTTCGCTTGTGCGACGCCTTCGGCATCCCGCTCGTCGTGATCGTCGACGTTCCCGGTTACCTGCCGGGTGTGAGCATGGAATGGGAAGGCGTCGTACGCCGGGGCGCGAAGCTTCTCCATGCCTTCGCCGAAGCGAAGGTCGCTCGGGTGACGCTGGTGACCCGCAAGATCTACGGCGGGGCCTACATCGCCATGAACGCACGAGCATTGGGTGCGACGGCGGTCTACGCGTGGCCCGGATCGGAGGTCGCGGTCATGGGCGCCAAGGCGGCCGTGGGCATTCTGCACAAGAAGGCGCTCGCGGCTGCGCCCGACACCGAGCGTGACGCGCTGCACGACCGTTTGACGGTCGAACACGAGGCCATTGCCGGCGGTGTCGATCGAGCGGTAGCCATCGGCGTCGTGGACGAGGTCATCGATCCCGCGAAGACACGCTCCATCGTCGCGAAGGCTCTGTCCTCGGCACCGGCACTACGCGGAGATCACAAGAACATTCCGCTCTGATCAGGGCGAACAGCACTGTGCCCCGGCAACTTCGGTCGCCGGGGCACAGTCTTTCGTTCGACCGACTCGGTCAGCCCTCGAGCCACTTGTGCGACTGCGCGATTCGCATGACGACCTGACGGACGTCGAGGATCTGTTCGGCAGTCAGTCCGCGGTTCGCACGCAACAGACCTTCGGTCAGTTCGGCCGAGAACTCCTGCAGCGACAGAACGTCGCACACGACGTCGTCGTACTCCGTCGTTTCCGCATTGGGGACAACCGCAGGAACCGCTGCACGAGTTACCGGCTTCGGCGAATCGATGATCTGAACCTGGGCGGCCTTCAGGCCGCGGTCGCCTTCCTCGACGACGTACTCGACGCGCACGCCGGGCGCCAGCAGGCGCTTGTCGAAATCCAGATCGTTGACGTGGATGAACACATCCTCGCCGCCCTCGTCCGGAGCAACGAATCCGTAACCCTTGAATTCGTCGAATCGGATGACCTTACCGGTCGACAACATCCCAACCACCCTGTCTCACTACTCAGCCACACGTACCAACCCACATGCCCACCTCGGACACGGTCGTCACGTTACCGGACGTGCGACGGCCGGTGCGGTGAGTCGGTCAGCCGGCGTTACGGCTCAACCAGGTCACTTCGGCGCCTGCGCCGCCCGTTCGATAGGGCTCGAGGGCCTCGTCCCAGCTGCTGCCGAGGGCGTGTTCGATTTCGGCAGCAAGGTTGCCGGAATTGCCGTCGATCATCGACTTGAGCCTCATCTCGCCGAGGATGACGTCGCCGTTGGCGCTCGTCGTCCCACGCCACAGCCCCAGTCCGGGAACGTGGGCGAATCGTTCACCGTCGACGCCGTCGCTCGGGTCCTCGGTCACCTCGAAGCGCAGCATCTGCCACGCACGAAGAATCCCCGCGAGTGAGGCGGCGGTACCGACCGGGCCGACCCAGTTGCTCGTCGCGCGCAGCTGTCCGTCCGAGGACGGCTGCGCGGACCACTTCAGGTTGGCCCTGCAGTTGAGGGCGTCGGACAGTGCCCATTCCACGTGCGGGCACAACGCGGCAGGCGACGAGTGGATGTACACGACACCCGACGTCGCATCCGCGAATTGGTTGGACTCGCGCATTAGAAACACCTCCAGCTTCGACGAGGGACGTCTTCCCCAACGACCTCGATCTGCTGCGATGTGTCTCGTACACGCGTGTGCATGTACCAGTGTGCCCCGAGTTACCCCTGTTGCGCCAGTGCACCGGCGTGTCGCGATGGACTAGCGGGGGTTGTTGTGCAGAATCTCGTCCGACAACTCCGGCCAGAGCGGCTTGGCCCACTCCCCGAACGCAAGGTCGGTGAGTACCACCGTTGCCAGACCTGCATCCGGGTCCACCCACAGGAACGTTCCGGACTGACCGAAGTGTCCGAACGTTCGTGGCGAGTTCGCAGCCCCGGTCCAGTGCGGCGTTTTGCCGTCCCGTAGCTCGAATCCGAGTCCCCAGTCGTTGGGTTTCTGATTGCCGTATCCCGGCAGGACTCCAGACAGCCCGTCGAACTGGACAGACGTTGCGGCGTCGAGCGTGCCCTCGGACACGAGCGTCGGCGCGAGCAGTTCGGTAGCGAACGCCTCGAGATCGTGCGCCGACGACCGAGCGCCGTGCCCGGGCGATCCCGGCAGCGTCGAATCGGTCATCCCCAGGGGCTGGAACACCGCCTCGTCCAGGTAGTCCGTGAACGCGATCGACGTCTCGGCCGCAATGGTGTCCGCGAGAACCTCGAAGCCCGCGCTGGAGTAGATCCGCTTGGTCCCCGGATCCGCTTGCACCTTCTCCTCGGCGAACGCGAGGCCGGAGGTGTGCGCGAGTAGATGGCGCACCGTCGAGCCAGTGGGACCGGCAGGCAAATCCAGCGAGATGGCCTCTTCTTCGAGGGCGATCAATGCCGCGTACGCCACCAGGAGCTTCGTCACCGACGCCAACTCGTAGACCCGGTTCTGGTCGCCGTAGTGTTCCCGAGGCCCTGCCGTGGACACCACCGTCGCCGACGCATTGTCCACTGGCCACCCTGCAATCAAGTCCAGACTCTGCACGGGGGCAACTCTAGTGTGCAGCCGGCCCGTCCCTGACTGCGCTCTCAGTACTGCGTGCAGGTGTCGAACACGGTGCGAACGAATCCCGAGCCCGGACCGCCGAAGAATGCGTTGACGCGATCGACCACGGCCGGCTGCGACGAGAGGAAGATCTGACGCTGCCACGGCGGCGCGGCCAGGAACGCGGCGAAGGACGACGAGAGCGGCGACGAAGCCAGGGCTGCGCCTTCTTCCGGGCTCACTGCGTACGTCGCGGCCACGATCTGCGAGAACGAGCACGGCGAGTTGACGATGGTGTCGGAGGGAGCAGCACTGGCCACCGAACCGAACACCAGCGATCCTGCGGCGACGGCGCCCAGGACTGCTGTACCTCTGATCGTTGCTGTGCGAAAGTCCATGAGGGTCCCCAGACGTGTAGTGCATGTGGTGGTCGACAGATCCGCCGACAGGACGAACGATACCGCCCGGTGGGGTATCGCGTTCAGGTTAAGCTCGGCCGGGGCAGGCTGACTGTTCTGGGCCTGACCGGGACGATGGGAGAACGAGATGACGGTCGAGTTCGGGACGTGCAATCTGTGCGAGGCGATGTGCGGTCTCGAGTTCACGGTCGAAGACAACGCCGTCACCTCGATTCGCGGTGACAAGAAGGACCCGTTGTCCCGCGGTCATATCTGCCCGAAGGCATTGTCGCTGATCGACCTGCATGCCGATCCCGACCGGTTGATCAAGCCGGTACGCCGCACCGATTCGGGGTGGCAGGAAATCGAATGGGACGAGGCCTACCGCATCGTCGTCGACGGCCTGGTGTCCACGCGCCGGGATCACGGCGCCAACGCGGTCGGGATCTACCAGGGCAATCCGAACGTGCACAGTCTCGGCGCGATGACCCACGGTATTCCGTTCACGTCGATGCTGCGGACCCGCAACAGGTACTCGGCGACGTCGCTGGATCAGCTCCCCCACCAATTGGTCAATCACCTCATGTACGGGCATCAACTCGTACTCCCCATCCCGGACATCGACCGGACGGATTTCTTTCTGGTTCTCGGGGGCAACCCGATGGCGTCGAACGGATCGATGATGACCGTTCCGGATTTCGCGCAGCGTGTTCGAGACTTGAAAGCCCGCGGGGGGACACTCGTCGTGGTCGATCCGCGTCGAACCGAAACTGCTGACGTCGCCGACGAGCATCATTTCGTACGTCCCGGCACCGACGCGTTGTTACTGCTCGCACTCGTCAACGTCGTTCTCGAGACAGGCGCGACCCGCGTTGCCGACTACGTCGACGGGGTGTCCGAGATCGCTTCTCTCGTACGAGATTTCACACCGGAAGCCGTCGCTCCCGTCGTCGGCATGGCGGCTGAGGCCATCAACGATCTGGCAAACCGTTTCGCCGGCGCCGAGTCTGCCGTCGCATACGGACGGATGGGCGTGTCCACGCAGAAGTTCGGGACCGTGTGTCAGTGGGCAATTCAGGTCCTCAACATCGTCACCGGCAACCTGGACCGCGTGGGCGGGGCGCTTCTGACGGATCCCGCAATCGATCTGGTGGAGCGAAAGATCGTGGGGCGCGGCCACTTCGACAAGTGGCGCTCACGGGTGCGTGACCTGCCCGAATTCGCAGGTGAGTTCCCCAGTTCCACACTTGTCGACGAGATGACGACTCCCGGAGACGGCCGTATCCGTGCAATGGCGGTGTTCTCCGGCAACCCGGTGCTGTCGATGCCCGGTGGCGACACTCTCGACCGGGCCTTCGCCGATCTGGACTTCATGGTGTCGTTCGATTTCTACATCAACGAGACCTCGCGTCACGCCGACGTGATCCTTCCTCCGACGATGTCGTTGGAACGCGATCACTACGATCTGATCTTCTCCACCTTCGCGGTACGCAACACGGCCAAGTTCATGCCCGCGGTGTTGCCGAAGAAACCCGGCGCGAAGGCGGACTGGGAGATTTTCCGCGACCTGGGCATCCGGTATCAAGCGGCGCTGGCACAGTCTCCGGTGGATCGTGTTCGACGACGCCTGTCTCCGAAATCGATTGTGGCCGAAGCACGTCTACGCCTCTCGCCGCGTCGAACGGTGGATGTACTGCTGCGCAGCGGAAGGAAGGGACTGTCGGTCCGGGCCTTGTCCAAGTCCCCTCACGGCACCGACCTCGGCCCGTTGAGGCCCGGGCTCCCGGCCAAACTGCGTACCCGCGACAAGCGCATTCAGCTGGTTCAGGATGTCGTCGTGGGCGATCTGCCTGCCGTGCACGACATGTTGACGACGGCGTCCGTGCCCGCGGACGGTCAGTTGCTCATGATCGGCCGACGGCACCTACGTAGCAACAATTCTTGGATGCACAACACCGCTCGACTGACGAAGGGCAAGCCACGGCACCAGCTGCTCGCCCATCCCGACGACCTGCACGCACGAGGGATCGACGACGGGGCGCTCGTGTCGGTCACATCCGCAGCAGGCTCGGTCAGCATCGAAGTGCTCGCATCGGATCGCATGATGCCCGGAGTGGTCAGCATGCCCCACGGCTTCGGCCACCAGCGCGCAGGAGTCGAACTGTCCGTGGCATCGACCGTGAAGGGTCCGAGCGTCAACGACATCACCGACCCCCAGCAGGTCGACGCGGTCTCGGCCAACGCAGTTCTGAACGGTATCCCGGTCACCATCGCAGCTGTGTGATTGTTGTAGCATTCGTAACCGCTCGCCTCGCGCGAGATGGGGCGGTAGCTCAGTCGGTTAGAGCCGTGGACTCATAATCCATTGGTCGCGGGTTCGAGCCCCGCCCGCCCCACACAATCACTTCACGGCACCACGGTCACCGGCCATCGCCCGGCTTTGACCAATCGCACGGCGACGGATCCGAACATTCGATGGCCTGCGTGCTCGGAGGCGCCGACGACGATGGCGTCGGCGCGTAATTCGTCGGCGACGGAGACGAGGCCGTTGAAGGGGTCACCGGTCGCGGTGCGGAACTCCCACCGGATCGAATCGGAGTCGCGGCTCGATTTCTGTATGTAGGCGAGAAGTTCGTCGGCGATCTCCTTCCCGGTTTCGACAAGGGAGATTCCCGCTTGACCCCATGCGGCGGTTGCGAGGGGTTGGACGTAGACCAGAACGAGCAGCGAGCCTTGCCTGCGCGAAAGTCCGGCGGCGTAGGCCGCGGCGCGCCAGGCTGAATCGGAGCCGTCGATCCCGGCAAGGATGACCTTGGGTCCGTCCACTCCGTACTCGAAGACAGAGGAATCGGGGGTATGTGCTGAGTCGTCCACTACTGCAGATTACTCAGCCTCACGATTTGTTCGGACACTCCTGCCGGCTCCGCTACCGGCCGCGGAAATCTTGATACCGACTCCGCGATCGACCTGCGTATCTACGCTGGGTGCGGGTCGGTCCTTCCACGAGAGGTGAACCACATGTCCGTGCTTTCTCGCTGTGCCGCGGTAGGCGTGTCCTGTGTCGCGTTCGCCGGCCTCTCCCCTGCTCTGGCCGGTGCGACACCTCCCTCAGGGGTCACGGCGGAAACTTTGGCTCATGTCTCGTTCCCGCTGATAGCCGGCAGCGCAGAGCTCGCAGGCACGGACTTCACGGCACGCAGAATAATCATCGCACCGGGCGGAACGACCGGATGGCATTATCACGACGGTCCGGTGTATGCGTACGTCGAATCCGGCGTTCTGACAAGGACTTTGCACGACTGCACGAGGGTGTCGACGCCAGCGGGGCAAGTTGTTGCCGAAGAGGTCGACGCAAGCCATGTCCACCAGGGCGCCAACCTTGGCGCCGTCCCGGTGGTTCTGTACGCTGCCTACATCGAGCCTCCGGGCAAACCGTTTGCCGAGGATGCGCCGGCGCCCCTGTGCGCCGGGTGATCGATCGACTCTGACCACTCGGTATCCTTGACGGTCGAATGCAGCTTCTCGAGTCCAGGGCAGCGACACCAGACCCTGTGCGATATCCGCACACCCCGATCGGAGTGTTCATGACCGGTGATTTACACGCCAACGGAATCGCGTCCACCGATCCGGCGACCGTGTTCGCGGCTCTCGCGGACATCGTGTATCGCGGTACCAGCGCCGACGAGGTGTATTCGGCCATCTGTGTTGCTGCGACGCTGTTGGTGGACGGGTGCGACCACGCGAGTTTGATGGTCGTTCAGCGGGGTCAGCCGATCACGGTGGGCGCCTCCGATCAGGTGGCGCGGACTGTGGACGACATCGAGCGCGCCACCGGCGAAGGTCCGTGCTTGGACGCGATCGAGCAGGAGTCCGCTCAGATCGAACCCGATTTCCTGTCGCCGACGCAGTGGCCCGCGCTCGCGCGAGGCGTGGTGACGCGCACTCCGGTCCGCGGAGCAATGGGTTTTCGATTGCTGCTCGGCACCAAGAAGGTGGGCGCGCTCAATCTGTTCAGTGACACCCCCGGCGCATTCGACGGTACGGTCGCGGATCGCGCCATCGTGATCTCGGCGTTCGCCGCGGTGACGGTGTCGGCGATCGCGAGCGGCGAGGAAGCGAGCACACTCCGTGCCGGGTTGGAGAGCAACCGTGAGATCGGCAAGGCGATCGGTCTTCTGATGGCGACGCACGACGTCAGCGACGATCAGGCGTTCGAGATGCTGCGCAAGACGTCGCAGGACATGAACGTGAAGATTGCTGCGCTTGCGCGATCGGTGATCGAATCGCACAAACGCAGCCTCCCCTAGTAGCGGTTACTCACTCCGGACGGGTGGCCCTGGCGCATCGACGCGCTTGGGTAGAGCGAAGACGAGCAGCAGTGCCGCGACACCGAACGCTGCACTGACGGCCATCGCGACGGACGCGGCGTGCATGAATCCGCTGGCCACAGTGTCGGGGCCGGTGATCGTCAGCGATCCGAAGAGCACACTGCCGATCACCGCGATGCCGACGGCACTGCCGATGCGCTGCATCGTCGAGATCACGCCGCTGGCCGCTCCCGCATCTTGACGGTCGACCGTCGCGACGATGAACTGCGCGTTCGGTGCGATGAAGGCGCCGTTGCCGAGTCCGCCGATGAGCAACGGAAGCAGCAGCTTCCAGTTGGTGAGGTCCGCCGCATCGGTTGTGGCGAGAACGATCCAGATCCAGATCAGACCGATGGCGACGAACGACGTCCCGAGCAGCAGCACCGTGCGCCCGAGGCGTTGTGTGAGCCTGTTGCTCTGCGACGACGCGATGATGCTTCCGATCGCGAACGGAAGCATGACTGCTCCCGACGACAGCGCGGAGTTGCCCAGACCTGTTTGCCAAAGCAGTGACAGTGTGAAGAAGATGCTGGTGAACGACGCGAAGTACACAAGTGCCAGGATGGTGCCACCGGTGAAAGCGGGGTGGGTGAAGAGTTTGGGCGGCACCAGCGGGTTGAGTCCGCGCCGTGTGTATCGGACTTCCCATACGGCGAACGCAGCGATCAACAGCGCGCCTGCGACGAGCGTCAGATACGTCCACAGTGGCCAGCCCTGGTCCTGGCCTTCGATCAGCGGTACGAGCAGCGCGACGAGACCAGCGGTGACGAGAACGAGGCCGACCCAGTCGATTCCGGATTGCGGCGTGGTCTCCGTATCGGATCGCTTCGGCAGCAGAACCGCGGCGGCGATCAGTCCGACGATGCCGATGGGCAGGTTGACCCAGAACACTCCGCGCCAACCGTTCTCGTTTCCGAACGCCTCGATGATGAGACCGCCCGCTATGGGACCGAGCGCGGTGGAGACGCCGATGACTGCGCCCATGATCGCAAATGCCTTGCCCCGCACCTGCCCTGGGAACAGCAGCTGGATGAACGCGGTCACGGCGGGGACGAAGATGCCACCCGCCAGTCCCTGGGCGATACGAGCAACGACGAGTTGAATGTCGTTCTGAGCCAACCCACATGCGAAGCTGGCCACGGTGAACAGTGCCAACCCGGCGAAGAACACCCATTTGTGACCGATTCGGTCGCCTACTTTTCCGGCCGGGATGAGCGCAAGCCCGAACGCCAAGGCGTACCCGGAGATGATCCAGGACAGCGTTGCTTCGGACGCGTCGAGGCTGGTTTCGATGGTCGGCAGTGCGACGTTGACGATGGTGGTGTCGAGCAGCGCCATGAACATTCCGAGCAGCAGCACCACCAGCGCCTGCCATGAGCGGCGTGGCACCACCGCGGCCGGTGCCGAGGCTCGTGAGTTGATTTCGGTCATGATGTGGAAGAGCCCTTCGATCGGTGTGATGGCGGTGGCTGGTGTGGGGGCGGAAAGTGTGTTCGTGCACGTTCCTCGGCGACGACGTCGGGCAAGGCGTCGACGAGGCTTTCGTGCCAGTCGATTTCGGCGTGCAGGCGCTTTTCGCGATGTTCCAGAGCGAACATCTCGGCCCGCGACAAGTACGGCCGCGCCCGTGCATTTGCTTCTCGGGCGGTGCGCAGCAGTTCTTTCAGCATCGCGATGCGGCTTGTGACGATGCGGGGAAGCTCGTCGAGACGATCGGGGTCGAGCCTGCTGAGGGCCAGGTCGAACGGATCGGGTCGCAGCACGTACTCGGTCAGTCCGTCGAGTCTGAGTTCACTCAGTGCGACGCGGCCGGCCTCGGTGATGCCGTACACCTGGCGAGCCGGAAAGTTGCCTTCCTGCTCGGTGCGCACATCGGAAATCAGCCCCTCGGCATGCAACCGCTTCAGCGCGCCGTACAGCCCGCCGACGGAGATGTCGGTCCACATGTGGACGTGTTCTTCTTCGGCGAGCAACTTGAGGTGGTGGCCGTGCATCTCACCTCGCTGGGCAAGGGACCCCAGAATGAACAGGCGGATGGACGACACAGAACTACTCTCGCAGGAGTACTCGTGCGTGTCAAAGCCGCTACCAGCGGAAATATCCCATTCGTCGGATTCGTTCGGATCCAATCCAGCCGACTTCACGTCGCGCACCGGGAAGCCGTGAGGACATCGTCACATCGGCCTAACCGTCAGGTCATCGATGGGAATCCTCGAACGATGATCGTGGGTTCGTGGCAACAGAAACAGTCGACGTCAGTGTGGACACCGTCAAGACGGTGTGCGCGTACTGCGGCGTCGGATGCGGAATGACGTTGCAGATCACCCGGGGACCCGACGGCCCGGCGACGGTCGAGAAGTCCGTCGGAGACAAGTCCCATCCGTCGAACTTCGGCCGACTCTGCACGAAGGGTTCGACGACGTCGGACATGCTGCTGGCTCCCGGGCGCCTCACCACCGCGCTGACCAGAGCCAGGCGTGGGGACGATCCGATGCCTGCGGACACACGTCGGACGATCGTGGAGACGGCGCGCAGGCTACGGGCGATCCTCGACGAACACGGACCCGACTCCGTTGCGATCTACGTGTCCGGGCAGATGTCCTTCGAGGCGCAGTATCTGTCGAACAAGTTGGCCAAGGGTTTCATCGGCACCAACCAGATCGAGTCCAACTCGAGGCTCTGCATGGCCAGCGCAGGTACCGGCTACAAGCAATCGTTGGGAGCGGACGGCCCTCCCGGCTCGTACGAGGATTTCGATCACGCGGACGTATTCTTCGTCACCGGGGCGAACATGGCCGACTGTCACCCCATCTTGTTCCTACGCATGATGGATCGGGTCAAGCAGGGCGCCAAGTTGATCGTGGTCGATCCTCGGCGCAACGCCACCGCGGACAAAGCTCACCTGCATCTGCAGATCACCCCCGGAACCGACCTGGACCTGTTGAACGGTCTCCTGCACCTTCTGGTCGCCGACGGTCACGTGGATCGCGAGTTCGTCGACGAGTTCACCGACGGCTGGGAAGCCATGGAGGGCTTCCTCGCCGAGTACACGCCGGCCGAGGTGAGCAGGAGAACCGGCATCGACGAGCAGGCACTGCGGACGGCCGCGACGTGGATCGGCGAGGCCGGTAACTGGATGAGCTGCTGGACAATGGGTTTGAACCAGTCGACGCATGGAACTTGGAACACCAACGCCGTGATCAATCTACATCTGGCGACCGGGGCGATCTGCCGTACCGGCAGTGGTCCGTTCTCTCTGACCGGTCAGCCGAACGCCATGGGCGGCCGCGAGATGGGGTACATGGGCCCCGGTCTACCGGGTCAGCGGTCCGTGTTGTCGGAGGAGGATCGGACGTTCGTGGAGAACCGGTGGGATCTTCCTCCCGGAACACTCCGCACCGAGGTCGGCGGCGGCACCATCGACATGTTCTCACGCATGGCCGACGGCGACATCAAGGCATGCTGGATCATCTGCACCAATCCTGTTGCCTCGGTGGCAAACAGGAAGACAGTCATTGCCGGACTCGAACGTGCCGAGTTGGTGATCACTCAGGATGTGTTCGCGGACAACGAGACCAACGGATACGCCGACGTCGTCCTTCCCGCCGCACTGTGGACGGAATCGGAGGGTGTCATGATCAACTCCGAACGCAACCTCACACTGTTCCAGAAGGCCGTCGACGCTCCGGGGCAGGCGTTGCCGGATTGGCAGATCATCGCAGCAATGGCCTGCGAGCTCGGATTCGCCGACGCTTTCACCTATTCGAGCGCCGAGGAGATCTTCGAGGAGATCAAACAATTCTCCAATCCGCGGACCGGGTACGACCTGCGCGGAGCGACGTACGACCGTCTGCGCGCCACCTCGTTGCAGTGGCCGTGCCCGCCGGACGACGACGCCGACCGGCATCCCATTCGCTATGTCAACGACGGAATCAGCCAGACCCGGCGCGTGCTGAGCGACGGATCGGTTCCGCGCCTGTCTTTTCCGACGCCGACCGGCCGAGCGCAGTTCTTCGCTCGACCGTCCATGGCACCGGCGGAGATGCCCGACGACGACTACCCGTTCCTGCTCAACACCGGCCGACTTCAGCACCAGTGGCACACCATGACGAAGACCGGAAAGGTGGCCAAACTGAACAAGCTGAACCCTGGTCCCTTCGTCGAACTTCATCCCCTCGATGCCGAACGGCTCGGCGCTGCGAACGGCGACCGGATCGAAGTAGCGTCCCGGCGTGGCCGAGCAGTGCTGCCTGCCGTGATCAGCGATCGCGTCCGACCGGGAGACTGTTTCGCGCCGTTCCACTGGAACGACTCCTTCGGTGAATACCTGTCCATCAACGCCGTGACCAACGACGCGATCGATCCGTTGTCCCAACAGCCTGAGTTCAAGGTGTGCGCCGTGACGTTGACCAAGGTTGCCGGGGCCGTCGAGAAAAGCGACCCCGTACCCGCTTCGGCTTCGCCTTCGGCAGTCGACGCGCTGGCCGGTCTGGTCGGCGATCACGCCGGACCGGCGCTACCACTCCCCGTGCACGAACAGCGTTACATCGCAGGCCTTCTCGCCGGTCTCCGCGCGGACGGTTCGTTGGCCGGCACTCCTATGTTGCCCGCCACTACTCCCCTCTCCCTCGAGACCCGAGCGTGGGTGGAAGGTCTGCTCGCAGGCCTGTTCTCGCGCCAGGACGTGGCCGCACTGGACACACAGGCGGGGAACGACCCGCTCGGGCAGGATGCATCGGACAAGTCAGCGGTGCTCGTCCTGTGGGCGTCGCAGACCGGCACAGCCGAGGAGTTCGCCTACTCCAGCGTGGATGCGCTGAGGAACGCCGGTATCGCGGTGACGGAGCACGTCATGGACGATTTTCCGGCCGCTCGTCTGTCGCAGTACACAGTCGTGCTGCTGATCAGCAGCACGACCGGTGACGGTGACGCACCCGACAACGGTGCGACGTTCCTCGACGGACTCAGCGGAGACGACGCCCCGGACCTGACCGGACACCGCTACTCGGTGCTTGCATTCGGAGACTCCAACTACGACGACTTCTGCGGCAACGGGCGTCGACTCGACAGCAGATTGGCCGATCTCGGCGGTGAACGCCTCGTGGGCCGAGTCGACTGCGAACCCGACCACGAGGAAGCGTCGGCGATGTGGCTCGAACGGGTGCTGGCCAAGCTGAACACGGCATCGCAGCCCGTCCCACCGGCCGTGATCGCTCCGACGTCAGCATCGGCCGCCGGGGCGCCGTCGTACGGCAAGAAGGCGCCGCTGCCCACCGCACTGGTGCGTAACACCCCACTGAGTGCGGCCGGGTCGAGCAAGGACGTCAGGCAGTTCGGATTCCACTTGCCGGAAGGCACGCTCACCTACTCGGCGGGTGACGCGCTCGGCGTCTGGCCGCGCAACAATGACGTACTGGTCGACGAGTGGCTGGGCGCAACGGGTCTGGACGGAGACACCGTCGTCGACCTCGCCGGGCACGAGTCGATGCCGCTTCGCATCGCTCTCCGCGACCGGCTCGAGATCGCTAAGGCCACACCGGATTTGCTGAAGTTCGTGCACTCCCGCACCAACGACGCCGATCTCGAACGAATGCTGATGCCGGAGAACAAGAGTGCGCTCGCGGACTGGATGTGGGGTCGGCAGTCCATCGACGTACTGGCCCACGCTCCGGTGACAGCGGACGTGGATCAGTGGCTGACGGTACTGAAGCCGCTGCAGCCGCGGCTCTACTCCATTTCGTCGAGTCCGAAGGAAAGCCCGAGCGAAGTGCAACTGACCGTGTCCACGGTACGGTTCAACGTGCACGGCATACCGCGTCGTGGTGTGTGTTCGACGTATCTCGCCGACCACGCCGAGGGTGAGGACGTGGGAATCTTCGTTCAGAAGTCGGCGCATTTCAAACCACCGGAGGACCCGACCGTACCGATGATCATGGTCGGACCTGGAACGGGCATCGCCCCCTTCCGCGCCTTCCTCCACGAAAGGCGCGCTCTCGGCCACACCGGCCCGAACTGGCTGTTCTTCGGTGAGCAACATGCCGCAACGGACTTCTACTACCGCGACGAGCTGACGACGATGCTCGACGACGGTTCCCTCACGCGCCTCGACGTCGCGTTCTCTCGGGATCAAGCGTCCAAGGTGTACGTGCAGGATCGGATGGTCGAGCACGGTCCGACGCTGTGGAAGTGGCTCCAGGAGGGCGCACACTTCTACGTCTGCGGCGACGCGTCACGAATGGCGAAGGACGTCGACAATGCACTCAAAGGCATTGTCGCTCAGCATGGTCGGCTCGCTCCAGCCAGCGCCGACGCCTACGTGAAGTCGTTGTCGGCCGAGAAGAGGTACGTCCGCGACGTGTACTGAGTATCGTCCTCGCTAGGCTCTGCCGAGGTACCGGGCTCGAGGAGGATACATGGACATGAAGTTGGAACTGATCCCTATCGCGGTGAGCGATGTCGATCGAGCCAAAGCGTTCTACGTGGACAAGCTCGGGTTCGTAGCCGACGTGGATGTGACTCCCGCAGAGGGTGTTCGCGTGGTTCAGCTGACCCCTCCCGGGTCGGCATGTTCGATCAGCATGGGAACCGGGCTCGGTGCGTACGCAATGCCTCCCGGTTCGACCAAAGGGCTGCATCTGGTCGTCGCGGACATCGAAGCATCGCGGGCCGAGTTGGAACACCGCGGCGTTCGGGTCGACGACGTCCAGGATGTGGGAGGCGGGGTGAAGTACGCGGCATTCGCCGATCCCGACGACAACACATGGACGCTGCAGGAGATGGCGTGGCGCACCAGGGATGCGTTCTAGTCGCCCGAGCCACGCCGGCGCGCCATCTCAGCCTGCGTAGTTGGAGATCTGAATCAGGTTGCCGCAGGTGTCGTCGAACGTCGCGACGGTGACCGGGCCCATGTCGGTGGGCTTCTGCGTGAACACGACGCCGAGGCCGATCAGACGCTCGTATTCGGCGCGGACGTCGTCGACAGCGAAAGACGTGGCAGGAATGCCGTCGGCCATCAGGGCGTCGCGGAATGGCTTCACCGCGGGGTGTTCCGCAGGTTCGAGGCCGAGTTCGGGCCCGTCTTCGTTGCCTGGACCGACCAAAGTCAGCCACTTGTGTTCGCCCAGCGGAATGGCGTGCTTGACGACGAATCCCAATATGTCGGTGTAGAACGCGAGCGCTTTGTCCTGGTCGGACACCATGAGGCTGGTGATGTAGATCTTCATGATTTCTCCTGTTCTCCGGCGACCGGCCATCGGTCGACTATCGAGCGAAGCGGTGACGTGTCGAGATAGTGAAACTTGTAGCGGCCCTTGCGTTCCGAGCGAATCAGTCCGGCGGCCTCCAACACGTCCAGATGCTGGGACACCGCCTGCCTGGACAACGAAAACCCGTGGATCGAGATGAGTCGGGTGCACAACTCGAACAGCGTCTGCTCGTCGCGGAGCACCAATTCGTCCAGAATCACTCGACGGGTGGCATCCGACAACGCCTTGAACAGTTCGGGAGTCCCCGAGTCGTCGGGCATGAGAAAACAATAGGCAAGTACGCGCTTGCATGTCAATGCGTACCGTCGACCTCATGCCCGATGGCCCCGAGCGCACCGAAGACGGTCGATATGTCGTGATCAACGGTCGCCGATGGAGGGCGACCGACCCGGCAATTCCGGAGGATCGAGCTGCGGAGCTACGGTCGATACTCATGGCATGGCGCCGCGACGTGAAGGCAACGGGCGGCGCCCCGGAGTCACGGGCAGGAGTTCAGGCCTCCAAGGTTGCGCTCGGCGAACGCGGCACACCCTGGTGGGACCAAACCGACGACGAGCGTCGCCGACGCTGGGAGACCCCAGTCCCCCGCCCCGGCGACGACGAATGATCACTCACTCCGTCGTGCGATAGACACGCCAGAACCACAGCGCCGCCAGCGCGAGCATCACTCCGCCGGAGCCATAGGCACCCACTACGAGCAGACAGGTGCCCACGCCTGCCAGCACGACGATCAAGGCCAGTTGTACCGCGTCCCGCCACTGCATCACTTGCGTCTCCAGGGTGTTGTGGTCGACAGGCAAGCCTCGCTCGCGATCGTCTCCGTCAATCGCTGATGTGCGACCTCATGCGATCGAACGCCTGTCCCAGTGACGCGACGTCTTCGGGTGTCAGGCGATCGAACATCAACTCTCGCACGGCAGCGACGTGTCCCGGGCTGGCGTCGGCGAGCTTTGCCAATCCCGCGTCGGTGAGTTCGGCCGACATCCCACGCTTGTCGTCGTCGCATTTGACTCGCTTCACCCAACCGGCGTCGACGAGCCTGGTGGTTGCGCGCGTGACGCCGCTGCGGGTGGTGGTCACGGCGTCGGCGAGTTCGCTCATGCGCAGCCTGCCATCAGGCGCCTCGGACAGCACGACCAGCAGTTCGTAGTCGGCGAACGAGATGCCCGAGTCACGAGTCAATTGCCCGTCGAGCGCGCGCACCAGCAGACGGGTCGCGTCGAGATAGGCACGCCATGTGTGCTGCTCGGAATTATCGAGCCACCGTGTCGACGTCATGCGGTGAGCTTACCTATTTGATTGATTTGGAAACTACTTACCGGTGCGTCGCAGGATTTCCCAAAAGTAGGACACGTGCCGTGCCATGTCGAGTTCCGGGTCGAACATCCAGTGCGTCTGCAGTCCGTCGATCATCGCGAACATCATGATCGCGATGCGCTCGGCATCGAGATCCGACGGTAGTTCACCGGACGCTTGCATGCGCTCGACCTCGGCAGCAAGCCCGGCGCGAGACGACCGATAGCGCTCACGGAAGAACTCGTGCGACGGGTGATCCTTCTCGGCCGCCTCGGAGGCGAATCGCGAGTACAGCTGCACCAGGCCCGGCACCTCTGCATTGTGCTCGACTAAGTCGACCAACGGATCCTCGCCGGGTTCACCGAGTGCACGGTCGACGTCCACTTCGTCGCGTCGTTGCAGAATCGCGGTGAACAGCACTTCCTTGGTACCGAAGTAGTGAAGCAATCCGGCCTGACTCAGTCCGACGGCGTCCGCAAGTTCACGCACGGTGGCCTTGCTGTAACCATCGCGCGCGACGATCTCGAGGGCCGTCGTCAGGATTTCCTCCCGCTTGGCCACCCCTTTCGAGTACGCACCTCGTCGAGCCACGAGGAGAACTGTACGGCGGGTCCGTTGCACACCAAAACCGAGCGACGTACTGTTTTGGCATCACTTCCTTTCGACGACGAGGGCGAGCCATGGACCAGAACACCGAGATCACCGACATGTCGCTTGCCGACAAGATTGCGCTGGGAAGCGGAGCGGACTTCTGGACCACCCGCGCTGCCGGATCCGTGCCGTCGCTGATGCTGACCGACGGCCCACACGGCGTCCGAAAGCAGACCGGGGCGACGGATCACCTCGGACTTGCCGGCAGCGCCCCTGCGACATGTTTTCCGCCCGCTGTGGGACTGGGCCAGTCCTGGGACCCCGACCTGGTCGGTCGCGTCGGTGAGGCGCTCGGCGTCGAAGCCCGCGCCCTCGATGTCGACGTGCTTCTCGGCCCCGGTGTGAACATCAAGCGAGACCCACGCTGCGGCAGAAACTTCGAGTACCTCTCCGAGGATCCCGTCGTGGCAGGTGTCCTGGGTGCGGCGTGGGTGAGCGGTCTGCAGAGAACCGGCGTCGGGGCGTCGCTGAAGCACTTCGCGCTGAACAACACCGAGCACGATCGAATGCGGTCGAGCTCGGACGTCGATGCGCGGCCGCTCCGCGAGATCTACCTGAACGCTTTCTCCCACATCGTGAGCACCGCGAACCCGTGGACGGTGATGTGCTCGTACAACAAGATCAACGGCGTCTACGCCTCCGAGAACACGTGGCTGCTGACGGACGTGCTGCGCGGTGAGTGGGGTTTCGACGGCGTCGTCGTCAGCGACTGGGGTGCCGTCGCCGACCGTCCGACATCGGTTGCGGCCGGTCTGGACCTCGAAATGCCCGGCCGCGGCGGCGCAACCGATGCACAGGTCGAGTCGGCCGTGAAGTCCGGCGCGGTTCCGATGGCTGCGGTGGACCGCGCAGCCGAGGCGGTCGCCCGACTCGCAAAACGCGTGCGCCGCAATGACGGAGCCACCGCGCCCGACCTCGATGCTCATCATGCCCTGGCACGCGAAGTAGCTGCTCGGAGCGTCGTTCTGCTGAAGAACGACGACGATGTTCTCCCTCTGCGAACCGATCGGCGGATAGCCGTGATCGGCGAGTTCGCACAGGAGCCGCGTTACCAAGGTGGTGGCAGCTCGCACGTCAATCCCACCCGGCTCGACGTGCCGCTCGACGAAATCCGTCGGCACGCTTCGTCCGTCACGTACCACCAGGGCTTCACGACGACCGACAACCCACCGCATGCCGGCGCTTCACTGCATGCCGACGCAGTCGCTGCTGCCGCCGAGGCGGACGTGGCCGTGGTGTTCGTCGGACTCGGCGCACGTCAGGAGTCCGAGGGATTCGACCGCGAAGACATCGACATTCCCGAGGATCAGCTGGACCTGATCACAGCCATCGCGCAGACGCAGCCGAGAACCGTCGTCGTACTGTCCCACGGCGGTGTTCTTCGCCTGCAGCCGATTTCGGCGATCGTCCCTGCGATCCTCGACGGCGCCCTACTCGGCCAGGCAGCAGGCGGCGCTCTCGCGGATGTTCTGTTCGGCGTCGTCAATCCGTCGGGCCGGTTGACCGAGACGGTCCCGGAGAGAATCCAGGACGTGCCGGCCTATCTGAACTTCCCGGGCGAGAATTCACACGTCCGCTACGGGGAAGGCATCTTCGTCGGGTATCGCTGGTACGACGCCCGCGAGATCGAGGTGACCTATCCGTTCGGACACGGATTGTCCTACACCGAGTTTCGATATTCCGATCTCGACGTGTCCGTGACCGACTCCGGCGTTGCCGTGTCGGTCACCGTCACGAACTCCGGTTCTCGGTCCGGCCGCGACGTCGTTCAGGTCTACGTGGGCAAGCCCGATTCGACGCTCGTTCGAGCGCCCCGCGAGCTGAAGGGGTTCGCCGTCACCTCCGAGCTGGATGCAGGTGCCGACGAGCGCGTCGAGGTTCACCTCGACAGATCCACGCTCGCCTACTGGGAAACTCGAACGGACCGATGGGCCGTCGAGGACGGTGACTACACCGTCGACGTCGGCGCGTCGAGTCGCGATATCCGCGCGTCGGCAACGGTGGCAATTTCCGGCGATTCCGTCGAGATCCCGCTGACCATGAACTCGACTCTCGGTGAGGCGCTCGCCGACCCGCGGACCGGTCCCGCCCTGGCCGACATGTTCCCGTCCGCACCATCGGGTTCCGACGACGCACTGGGCGTCGACATGGTGCGCATGATGGCCTCGATCCCGTTGAACCGACTCGTCGGATTCGGAATGGCACCGGAGGCATTGAACAATATTGTCGAATCGGACCGATGACGACGGACGCCACCCCTGCTGGCAGGTAGGGCGAACCCCCACCAGCGCGCAGGGTATCTGGCTGCCAGCCGCGACGACATCGTCGGCCCGGAAGACGAGAGTTCCGTGGAGAACACACCGTTCTCTCGTCTTCCGGAAGGCACCATCATGGCTAGCACTCCCACTCCCACGGTCGTACTGATTCACGGCGCTTTCGCAGATGCGGCAAGCTGGGCACCGGTGACACGACGGTTGATCGACAAGGGCCACCGCGTTCTCGTGCCCGCGGTCCCGAATCGCAGCCTCCTCGGCGACTCCGCGTACATCCGATCCATCGTCGAGACGATCGAGGGACCTGTCCTCCTGGCCGGGCACTCGTACGGCGGTGCGGTCATCACGGTGGCGGGCGCCGCAGACAACGTCGTCGGCCTGGTCTACGTGTCGGGTTATGCCCTCGAAGAGGGTGAATCTCTCGGTGAGCTGCAGGGGAGGTTCCCCGACTCAGATCTCGCAGCCAATCTCGTCTACACGCCCTTCCCCGTCGCGGGCTCCGAAGACGGTACCGACGTCTCGGTGAAGATCGACTCGTTCCACGCGGTCTTCGCCGCCGGTGTTCCGCCGGAGGCTGCCGAGGTACTCGCAGTGTCCCAACGGCCTTTGGCAGCAGCGGCGTTCGGGGAAGCGGCGCCCGTCGCAGCGTGGAAGACCAAGCCGGGCTGGGGAATCGTGAGTAGCAACGACCGCACCATCAACCCCGATGTGGAGCGTTTCGGCTACGAACGTGCGGGATTGCGCTCGGTCGTCGAAATCGATGCACCTCACCTGGTCATGATTGCCGAGCCGGCCGCGGTCGTGTCCGTCATCGAGGAGGCACTGGCCGCCGTCACTGCGCCTGTGGTCTGACCCCGGCTCGGTCACGACTCGTCGAGGCGCCCCAGCAGGTCGACGGCGGCGCGCGTGTACTCCCCTATCCACCGGTCCGAAATTCGCTTGATCGGCAGCGGCGCCAAGGAGAGGTGGCGCTCGCGGCCGATCTTGCGACCGGTCACGAGTTCGGCGGCTTCGAGAACGCGCAGGTGCTGCAACGCTGTCGTCCGGTCGATGTCGGGAAACAGCGCACACAGTTCACCCGTGCTGCGGGGCGCTTCTTTCAGGGCGTCCAGCATGCGTCGGCGTAGCGGTGATGCAAGCGCTTTGAACACGCGATCATCGTCGTCACCCTTGTGCCCGGAAGCTCTCATGTTGTAAAAATACAACATGTCCGAGAATCTGACCGAACTGTCCTTCACCGTGTCGGGACGAATTTCCCGACCCGTCGCCGATGTCTACGAGGCCGTCGCCGACCCCGAGCAGCTGTCGAAGTACTTCAGCACCGGAGGTGCACGCGGGCGCCTCGACGCAGGCGCCGAAGTGACCTGGGATTTCCACGACTTTCCCGGCGCGTTTCCCGTTCAGGTGATCGACGCCGATCCACCCAATCGGATCGTGATCAGGTGGGACGGCGAAGGTACGTCCTCCGACGACGGGAGCACCACGACGACCTTCGAGTTCGAGCCACTCGACGACGACACCAGGACACTGGTGACGATCACGGAGTCCTCGTGGAGGCCGACGCCTGCCGGTGCGAAGAGCGCGTTCGGCAACTGCCAGGGCTGGACGGGAATGCTCGCTGCCCTCAAAGTGTGGGTGGAGCACGGAATCAACCTGCGCGACGGGTTCTACAAGTAGAGCAGCATAATTGGGCCCCATGAGCCAAAGACAGAACATCTCGTCCGGGTCCGAGTGGGAACCCAAGATCGGGTACAGCCGCGCAGTCCGGATCGGCAACCACATCGCGGTGTCCGGCACCACCGGTCAGGGAGCGACCGCGGGTGAGCAGGCCCGAGCCGCACTCGAGACCATCGAACGCGCGCTGGTGGAGGCGGGTGGTTCGCTGCAGGACGTCATCCGTACCCGCATCTACCTGACCGATGTGTCGCTGTGGCAGGAAGTCGCCGCAGTCCACGGCGAGATCTTTGCCTCGACCCGTCCGGCGTCGACGCTTCTCGGAGTCGGCGCACTCATCGACGAAGCACTGTTCGTCGAGATCGAAGCCGACGCGATCGTGTCCTGACACCACCCCCGACTCCGCGCAGGGTGCCCCGGTAGAAGTCCGGGGCACCCTGACGTGCATCCGGGCCTTCCGAATCACTGCCGCTCGGCGGACATGTCGCCTGTCTGCGGCGTGCCGTCGAGACGCCCGTACTGGAGGTAGGTGACGCCGTTGTCCGTGGCCTCCGGCGGAGCCAGCAGCTCGAGGTTGGTGGGGACCGAACCACCGTCGAACACCTTCTTGCCCACTCCGAGAACTATGGGATACAGCCACAGATCGATGCGGTCGAAGAGCTTCTCGCGCACCAGCGTCTGCACTAAGTTCAGGCTCCCGACGACCTTGATGTCCTCGTGCCGATTCCTGATCTCCCCTATCGCCGACGCCAGGTCCGGGCCCAGGTGCGTGGCACCGTTCCACGACAGATCCGGCGTGCCGCGCGACGCCACGTACTTGGGGACGCGGTTGAACAGTGTCGCGATCGAATCGTCCTGACCACCTTCCTGGTGCGGCCAGTACGCGGCGAAGATGTCGTACGTTCGACGCCCGAGCAGTAACGCGTCGGTTCCCTCGTACGCAGCCTGTACCTGAGCTCCGGTGAGTTCGTGCATGAGAGGCGCTTGCCACCCTCCGTAGGGAAACCCGGTGGGATCCTCTTCGGGGCCTCCCGGCGCTTGAGCCACGAGGTCGAGCGTCGCGAACAGTTCCAGCCGTATCGTGCCCATGTTCTTTCTCCTTCGAGGTCGTCTGCAGTACCGACCGTCGTGTCGCTCGAAATTCATCGCTGCCGTCTTGTTCGCGTCAGAACTCGGTTCGGTCCCGTAAAGGATCCGTAAGGATCCGTTCCGCGTCGCACACACGGCAGTAGACATGCAGTCGACCGGCAGGCACTGGGCCGCCGGAACGCTACGAAAAAGAGGGCGAAGAAATTCATGGCTGATCTCGGCTACCTCGTGGTCATGGCCGGCGGATTCGGTGTGTGCGCGCTGATCCTGAAGGCCATCGCCTCGAACGGGGTGTCCAAATGACACTCGACGGCGCAATCAGCGTGATCCTGCTGGTGATCGCGGCCGCAACGATCGTGTACCTGTTCGTTGCACTCGTCGATCCCGAAAGGTTCTGACGGCGATGAACTCTGCTCTGGCTTCTGCCCTTCAGATCGGCGTCGTGGCAGTCGTACTCGCGGCCGCCTACGTCCCGCTGGGCGACTACATGGCGAAAGTGTTCGCGGACGACAGCGACCGAGAACCGGACGTCGCCTCCGCCTCGGGTGGGACGGCGACCGTGGTGCGGTCACCGGCGATGGCGGACCTCCGCGTCGAGACGTGGATCTACCGGTTGTGTCGGATAGATTCACGGTCGCAGCAGACCTGGATCGGGTACTCGTTGTCCGTTCTGGGATTCTCGGTTGCGAGTGCGTTCTTTCTCTATGTGCTGCAACGAGTTCAGGGCGTGCTCCCGCTGAACGGTGGCCTCCCCGGCGTCAGTCCCTCGGTTGCGTTCAACACGGCGATATCGTTCGTGGCCAACACGAACTGGCAGTCCTACGTGCCGGAGACGACGATGTCGAACTTCACTCAGCCCGTAGGACTTGCCGTGCAGAACTTCGTGTCGGCGGCCGTCGGGCTTTCGGTGGCCATCGCAGTTGTCCGTGGATTCGTCCGCGTACGGACCGGCGGTGAACTCGGCAACTTCTGGGTCGACCTCGTACGCGGTTCACTTCGCATCCTGCTCCCACTGTCCTTCGTCGTCGCCCTGATCCTGTTGACCCAGGGCGTCGTTCAGTCCTTCGCCAGCAGCTTCGCGTCCACCGGACTCGATGGGTCGACGGCCGGTAATGCGCTGGCTCCTGCCGCATCGCAGGAAGCCATCAAGGAACTCGGTACCAACGGTGGCGGCATCTTCGCCGCCAACTCGGCGCATCCGTTCGAGAATCCGACGCCGTTGTCCAACGTCGTACAGATCATCTCCATCCTGCTCGTCCCGGTGGCATTGACCCGGACGTTCGGAACCATGGTCGGCGACCGAAAGCAAGGCCTGACACTGCTCGCCGTGGTGACAGTACTGTTCGGCGCCCTGCTCGCGGTGACCGCTGCTGCAGAATCGGGCGCACGCGGTGTGGCGGCCCAAGCCGCCGGAGTGATGCTCGAAGGCAAGGAAGTTCGTTTCGGCATCCCTGGGTCCACGTTGTTCGCCGTAGCGACCACCGGTACGTCCACCGGCGCGGTCAATTCCGCACACGACAGCATGTCCCCACTGGGCGGCGGTGCGGTGCTACTGAACATGTTGCTGGGTGAAATCGCCCCGGGCGGTGTGGGAACCGGCTTGTACGGCCTACTCGTCCTCGCCGTCATCGCAGTCTTCGTCGGCGGTCTGCTCGTCGGCCGCACACCCGAGTATCTCGGCAAGAAGATCGGCCAACGCCAGATCACGCTCGCCGCGCTGTCGGTGCTCGTCATGCCCGCGTTGGTTCTCACCGGTACGGCAATCACCGTGATCCTGTCGTCCACCACCGGTTTTCAGGGCAACGCCGGTGAACCGGGCACTCCCGGCTCCATCCACGGTTTCACGGAGGTGCTCTACGCGTTCGCCTCCGCTGCCAACAACAACGGCAGCGCTTTCGGTGGGCTCACCGTCACGAGCGACTGGTTCCAGACATCGCTCGGCGTCGCGATGCTGCTCGGCCGCTTCCTCCCGATCATCTTCGTCCTGGCACTCGCCGGCTCACTCGTCACCCAGCGGCGCAGCGCACCGAACCCTGGAACCCTGCCCACGACCGGTCCACTGTTCTCGGTCCTGGTACTGGGAACCGTGGTTCTCGTTGCAGCACTGACATTCTTCCCGGCCCTCGCTCTGGGCCCGATCGCAGAGGCATTGCAATGACCATCACCACCTCCCCGCTCCTCGCCGACGAATCCGACGTCGACGAGTCACCGTCACCGGTCAGGTCCGGATATTTCAGTCCACGTCAACTGTGGACTTCGCTGCCGAACGCCGCGGCCAAACTCGATCCTCGGCATCTCGCACGCAACCCCGTGATGTTCGTCGTCTTCGTCGGATCGGTGGTCTGCACGGTCCTCGCCGTGCTCTCCCCGTCGGTGTTCGCGTGGCTCGTCGCGGCATGGTTGTGGTTCACCCTCCTGTTCGCGAACCTCGCCGAGTCCGTCGCCGAGGGCCGCGGAAAAGCACAGGCCGCCAGTCTGAGAGCCGTCAAACGTGACACCGTCGCCAAGCGTCGGGCAACCGACGGAAGCATCGAGGAAGTTCCGGGTGCGGACCTGCGCGTCGGGGATCACGTGGTCGTCTCCGCAGGAGAGGTCATCCCAGGCGACGGCGACGTCATCGAGGGAATCGCGACGGTCGACGAGTCCGCCATCACCGGCGAATCCGCACCCGTAGTGCGTGAATCAGGCGGCGACCGCTCCGCGGTCACCGGTGGCACCACGGTTCTGTCGGATCGCATCGTCGTCGAGATCACGTCCGCGCAGGGCGAGACGTTCGTGGATCGGATGATCGCTCTCGTCGAGGGCGCCTCGAGGCAGAAGACCCCGAACGAGATCGCGCTCGACATCCTGCTGGCGTCCCTGACGATCATCTTCCTTCTCGCCGTTGTCGCGATCGGTCCCATGGGCGCGTATGCGGGCGAGGCGCAGGATCCCGTCAAACTGATTGCGCTGCTCGTCTGCTTGATTCCGACGACCATCGGCGCCCTGCTGTCGGCAATCGGGATTGCTGGGATGGACCGGTTGGTCCAGCGCAACGTGCTGGCCATGTCCGGGCGCGCTGTCGAGGCAGCAGGCGACATAGACACGCTGTTGATGGACAAGACCGGCACGATCACGTACGGAAACCGCCGCGCCACCGGGCTCCATCCGATTCCAGGCGTCACGGCCGACGAATTGGCGGCGGCCGCCAGGTTGTCGTCACTCGCGGACGGAACGCCGGAGGGGCGCAGCATCGTGGATCTGTGCGCGCTCGATTTCGGATTGCCCCTGCACCCGACCGAATCGGAGAAGTCAGCGGAGTTCGTCCCGTTCACCGCACAGACGCGAATGAGCGGAATCGACCTGGACGGCACTCGAATCCGCAAGGGGGCAGCGGATTCCGTCCTCGCGTGGGTCGACTCCCACCTGCGTGGAGATGTAGGCCCTAGCCTACATTTCCACGCACAGGAGACCGTCACCTCGATCGCGGAGATGGGCGGCACTCCCCTGGTCGTCGCCTCCGCCGGACAGGACGACTCGGCGCGTGTCCTCGGCGTGATCGAGTTGTCGGACGTGGTCAAGCCTCGAATCGCGGAACGTTTCGCGCAACTACGCGCAATGGGAATCCGCACGGTCATGGTCACCGGCGACAACCCGAAGACCGCCAAAGCAATTGCCGCACAGGCCGGGGTGGACGACTTCCTGGCCGAGGCCACCCCCGAGGACAAGCTGGAACTGATTCGCCGAGAACAGCAGGGTGGTCGTCTCGTGGCCATGACGGGTGACGGGACCAACGACGCTCCTGCCTTGGCGCAGGCGGACGTCGGCGTCGCCATGAACACCGGCACATCGGCCGCCAAAGAAGCCGGCAACATGGTCGATCTCGACTCCGATCCCACGAAACTCATCGAGGTCGTCGAGATCGGAAAACAGCTGCTGATCACGCGGGGAGCGTTGACGACCTTTTCGCTCGCCAACGATCTCGCGAAGTACTTCGCCATCCTGCCGGCACTGTTCAGCGTGGTGTATCCGCAACTCGGCACGTTGAACATCATGGGGCTGGCAACGCCGGAATCGGCCATTCTGTCGGCGGTGATCTTCAATGCACTCGTCATCATCGGGTTGATCCCCCTGTCGCTGAAAGGCGTTCGTTACGTGCCGTCCAACGCGGGGACGTTGCTTCGGCGGAACCTTCTCGTCTATGGAGTCGGTGGTGTGATCACCCCGTTCATCGGTATCTGGCTCATCGATCTCGTCGTTCGTTTCATCCCAGGGATAGGCTGACATGCGCTTCGTTCAAAGGTTCTTCGGTCAGATCGTCGCCGGACTCGCCGTCCTGCTGACGCTCACGGTGATTCTGGGAGTCGGGTACCCGGCCGCGGTGTGGGCGGTGAGCAGGCTCGGATCGGACTCCGCGGAAGGGTCGCCGTTGACCGACAGCGCCGGCTGCGTGGTCGGCAGCAGCTTGATCGGCGTGGATCCTCAGGTCGAGGACGGCATGCCGGATCCGTTCTTCCACACCCGGGTCACCGGATCGGTGGCCGACGAGGACCCGTTCGCACCGGGTGATCCCGCCGCCGCACTTCCCTCGAACCAGGGACCGAGCAGCGAGACGCTTGCCGATTTCGTCGAGCAGCGACGCGTGCAGGTCGCCGAACGTGAGAACGTCGACCCGGATCAGGTTCCGGCCGACGCAGTGACCGGATCCGGATCGGGCATCGATCCACACATCAGCCCCGCCTACGCGGCCATCCAGATCGCCCGAGTCGCGCAGGTGAACGGGCTGAGTCAGGACACGGTGAGGTCGCTCGTCGACGAGTACACCTCGGGACGCCAACTCGGTTTCCTCGGCAACGCGCGAGTCGACGTGCCGGAGCTCAACGTCGCGCTGGGTCTGACCGCCCCCGGCTGCAGCTGATGTCCCCCGACGCCCGCGGTGAACTGCGCATCTATCTGGGCGCCGCTCCTGGCGTCGGGAAGACCTTCGCGATGCTCGGCGAAGCGCATCGCAGGAAGGAACGCGGATGCGATGTCGTTGCGGCCGTGGTGGAAACCCACGGCCGCGCGCGCACCGCAGCCCTGCTCGAGGGAATCGAGATCGTCCCGATGCGAACCGTGGACTATCGCGGTAGCAAAGCGCTGGACATCGACGTCGACGCCGTCATCGCGCGTGGACCTGGCCTGGTCCTCGTCGACGAGCTCGCGCACACCAACACCCCCGGCAGCCGAAACGGCAAACGCTGGATGGATGTCGAGGACTTGCTTGCCGCCGGGATCGATGTGGTGTCGACTCTCAACGTCCAACATCTCGAGAGTCTCAACGACGTCGTCGAACACATCACCGGCGTCCCGCAGCGCGAGACCGTCCCCGATTCGGTGGTCCGAGCCGCGGATCAGATCGAACTGGTGGATGTCACTCCCGAAGCACTACGACGCCGCCTGTCGCACGGGAACATCTACGCCGCCGACAAGATCGACGCAGCACTGAGCAATTACTTTCGGCAGGGCAACCTCACTGCGCTGCGGGAACTCGCCCTTCTGTGGATCGCCGATCAGGTCGATGCGGCCCTGGCCAAATACCGAACGGCACACCAGATAACCGAGACGTGGGAGGCGCGCGAGCGGGTCGTCGTGTCGGTCACCGGTGGACCCGAATCGGAGACGCTGGTGCGTCGGGCGCGGCGTATCGCATCGAAGTCGTCCGCGGATCTGATGGTGCTGCACGTCATTCGAGGCGATGGGCTCAGCGGAGTGTCTGCGCCGCAGATGGGTAAGGTCCGCGCACTGGCCGAGCGTCTCGGAGCCAGCATGCACAGTGTCGTCGGCGACGATGTTCCTGTCACCCTGCTCGAGTTCGCCCGCGGCGTGAACGCAACCCAGTTGGTGATCGGGACGTCCAGACGCTCTCGGTGGGCCCGCATTCTCGACGAGGGTATCGGTGCTGCCGTGATTCAGAAGTCGGGGAAGATCGACGTCCACATGGTCACGCACGACGAGGTCAGCCGCGGGTGGCGTCTGTCCCGACTGATCAGACCCGATCCGACGCACCGGCGGATTCTCTCCTGGGCGGCAGCCGTCGTCGTCCCGTTCCTGTCGGCACTGGCGATGTTGCTCGTGGACCCCTATCTCGACCTCGGCGGCGAGAGTGCCTTGTTCTTCATGGTGGTTCTCGCAGTCGCCTTGCTCGGTGGTGTTGCCGCAGCGGCGCTGTCGGCACTGATAGCCGGGTTGCTTCTCAATTTCTTCTTCGCCGACCCCCGCTACAGTTTCACCATCGCCGAACCGGACAATTTCGTCACGACGGTGGTGCTGCTGATCATGGCCGTCGCTGTCGCCTTCCTGGTCGATGTCGCCGCTCGCCGTGCCGCGCGGGCGAAACGTGCATCTCAGGAGGCGGAGTTGCTCACACTGTTCGCAGGCACGGTTCTGCGCGGCGGCGACCTGCACACCTTGCTGGAGCGAGTCCGTGAAACCTATTCGCAGCGTGCAGTATCGATCGTTCGGCGATCGGGCGACGTCGTCGAATCCGTCGGTAGCGACGCGCCCATCGACGCCCCCTCGGCCGACACCGCGATCGAGACGCCGGACGGCGATTTCGCGTTGCTGTTGGCCGGATCGAAAACCGGTGCGCACGATCGACGAGTACTCGCAGCGGTCGCGAACCAGGCGGCGGGACTCATCCGTCAAGCCGAACTGGCCGAGGAGGCGAGCGCAGCATCGGTTGTGGCGGAGGGTGATCGCTTGCGGCGGGCCCTCCTGTCATCCGTCAGCCACGACCTTCGAACTCCCCTCGCCGCTGTCAAGGCGTCGGTCTCCAGCCTGCGCAGCACCGATGTCGAGTTCTCCGCCGACGACACCGCCGAGTTGCTCGCGACGATCGACGAGTCCACCGACACGTTGACCGCTCTCGTCGGGAACCTGCTCGATTCGTCTCGCCTCGCCGCCGGTGTCGTTCGGCCCACGCTGTCGACCGTTCGGGTCGAGGACACGGTGCGAGCAGCGTGCGACTCCACGACGCGAGGCGCACCCGACCTCGTCGTCGACGTCGGGGACACCACCGTCGCGGCCGACCCGATTCTGCTCGAGCGGGTACTGGCCAATCTCGTCGACAACGCAGCCAGGCACGCCGCCGACACCACGATCCGGATCGGCGCCGCTACCGTCGGCGACCGCACGATCATCACTGTCGCCGACAGTGGCCCGGGGATCACGCTCGGCTCGAAAGATGCTGTCTTCGAGCCGTTTCAGCGCCTCGGCGACACCGACAACACCACCGGCGTCGGCCTCGGACTGTCCGTGGTCCGCGGTTTCGTCGACGCGATGGGCGGATCGGTCTCGGTGTCGGACACCCCCGGCGACGGCGTCACGATGACGGTGGAGCTGGCGTCGTCCATCTCACCGACATCCGACACATGATCAACCCAGGAGGGAACGCAGCGCTGCCGCGAATTCGACGGGCCTGCCGGTCTGGCCGAACTCGCCGCCACAGAACCCCTGGTGTCCGCCGGGGAACACGACGGCATCGCGGCCCAGCAGCGCTGCAACGGCATGCCCTGCGCGACCGGCCATTTCACCGTCGACCGGACCGCCGGATTCCTCACCGACCGCGACGACGATGCGAGTACCGGATGCCTTCAACGCCTCTACGACAGGCGCAAAATCCACCCCGCCACCTCGCATGTTGGACATCAGCGGATCGTTGCGCGATCCATCGTCGTCCGTGGGCACGCCGAACTGCGACGGATCCGGCGCCGGTCGATCGAGGTAGTCGTGGTGGACCTCACCGCGATGCATCACCAGCATGATGAAATCGGCCATCGCGGGGCCGGAACCGTGCGCGTCGTAGATAGCGACCATGTCCTCGCAGACGGCGCGGATGCGGTCGCGGTCCGGCAGCGTCGCACCGGCCGGTGGTTCGTGCGTGACGAGCGTTCGGACGAGTCCGGGGTGGGCAGCCACGAACGCCAGTGCATTCACGGCTCCCCCACTGGTTGCGAAGACATCCACCGTGCCCGAGCCCAGTTCGGACAGGAGCGCGCGGAGATCGTCCGCGTGCTGAGCGGCTGTCACTGCGGCGGTGTCGTCCTCGCATGTACTGCGACCGGTGTTGCGGGGATCGTAGGTGACCACCACCCTGTCGGTGAAGTGCGACGCCAGGGTTCCGAATCCGCTTGCGTCCATAGGTGAACCGATCAACAGAAGCGGTACCGCGCCTTCGCTCGACGGACCGACGACGTCGTACGTCAGAGTTGCACCGGGCACGGTGAAAGTGTGAGTTGTCATGCTCGTGTCGACCGCGCTGGGCATGAAAATTCATCGCGGCGCCTCACGAGTCGGCTCCGAGCCTGCTGCCGACCATCTCGACGATCTCCGACGCCGCCGACCCCGTGTCGAAGGTGGGGTCCTCCAGGAATTCGTCGACGACCGCGTCGATCATCCCTCCCGCGAGGATCGCCAGTGTGCGCTCGTCCCGACCCGGTCCCCGGTCGTCACCCCTGGCCTCGGACAACAGTCCCGCAAGGGGACGCCAGCGCTCCTGCCTCTCGTGTCGGGACGCGCCGTTGTTCGCAGCTGCCAGTCCGGCCTGCACCATGGTTCGTGCGTGATCCGGATGATCCGCTAGGTATCCGATCATCGCGCGCACGTATGCCTCGGGGCGTTCCGGTGGCGGCGACGCGTCGACGTGCTCGCCGACGTGTGTGACCAGCGCGGTCAGAACATGCTGATATGCGGCCGTGAGCACCGCATCCTTGGTGGTGAAGTGGTACACCACCGTGCCCTTGACGACCCCCGCGGCATCGGCGATCCGCGCCAACGACGCGGCGGCATATCCGTGGTCGGCGACCAGTGAGACAGCTGCGGCGATGATCTGCGCACGCCGTTCGCGCTCGATTCTGGTCGGTCCATCGGCCCCTGACATACGCGCAGACATGACGTAAGGTTACCGACATCGACCAATTTTTGACCATAAGGTCAAGAAATGAGAGGTAGTCATGGACGATCCATCGCCAACCCGCCCCAGGAGAAGGCGTCGAGCATGGGTGATTGCGGCACTCGTCGTGGCGGTAACGGTGACCGCGGGCGCATTCGCCCTCCGCACCCCCAGCCCCGTCGGTCATTGGAACTCCAAGGACAAGCACGAGAAGTTCGTGGCCGATTACCAACGCGCCTGGGAGGACATGCCGACGCCTGACCGAACCCTGGACGTACGAACGGAATTCGGATTCGTTCGTGTCTACCGCTTCGACGGCACCGGACCGACCAGGACGGAGCACCCGTTCGTGCTACTGCCCGGCAGATCGTCACCCAGCCCTATCTGGGCCACGAACATGCCCTCGCTGCTCGCACTCGGTGACGTGTACGCACTGGACCTGCTGGGCGAACCGGGAATGAGTGTGCAAGAAGTCCCGATCGAGAACGACGACGACAACGCGGCCTGGCTCGACCAGACTCTCGAACAACTCCCCGAAGACGAATTCAACCTACTGGGCCTGTCCATCGGCGGATGGGCCGCGACCAACCTGGCAACCCACTACCCCGACCGTGTTGCCTCCCTGATGCTGATCGACCCGGCCTACACGTTCGCCACCATCCCGCTCGGGACGGCGGTTCGAGCCATCCCGGCATCCGTCTCGTGGCTACCCAAGTCCTGGCGGGATTCGTTCGCCTCGTACACAGCCGGCGGCGCACCGGTCGAGGACAACGCCGTGGCTCGGATGATCGAAACCGCCATGAGCGCCTACTCGATCAAGCTGCCGCAACCGTCGCTGATCCCCGAGAGCGACCTGGAAGGCCTCCGAATGCCTGTCCTCGCGGTACTCGCCGGACGATCGGTCATGCACTACGCGTCCGACGCCGAGGAGGTCGCTCGACGTGCACTCGGCAACGGCACCGTCGTCGTCTACCCGGAGGCGTCGCACGCCGTCGGCTCCGAGGAGGCCGACCGAATCGCCGACGAGATCAGCCGATTCCTCTCGTCCTGAACCTGTATCCGGCACTGCCTCAACAGGAGTCGACGTGCAGCCGGTGTGCACCGCAGGTCAAGCACTGGAACAGGTAGCCCGACAGATCACCTTCGACTTCCAGATCCTTCCGACGACGGGCTCGAAACCGGTTCCACCGTCGACATCGGCGGCGAAGTCCACGGAGTAGAACGAACCCTGGTACTCAGGGCACTCGGTCGACCGCACGCCCCCTGCCATCGACGCAGGAACACAACCCGCGACGAAATTCACCCACCTGTTGTGCGTTGTGCAGGTCTGCCTACGCACAACAGGTGGGTGAATGTGCGCCCTCGACAGCAGAAAACCCCAACCCAGGAACTGGATGGGGGTCTCAAGCTCCCCCGGCTGGACTCGAACCAGCAACCGTCCGATTAACAGTCGGAAGCTCTGCCAATTGAGCTACAGGGGATTACTCAGTGGCTTCGCACTCTCGTGCGGGCCGAGAGAAACAATAGCGCACACCCCCATGGGAGTACCAAATCGCCCTGCTCGGGCCCCGTCAGGCAGGATGGTGGGACGCGTGCACAACACTGATCTAAGGACTTGTGATGATTCGTTTGGTTCTGGCTGCTGGGGCGGCGTACGTGCTCGGAGCCAAGGCTGGTCGTGGTCGCTACGAGCAGATTCGTAAGACGGCTTCCGCCGTGGCGGGTAGCCCGGCGACCAAGAAGGTCATCGAGGTCAGTAGGCAGAAGCTGTCGGATTCGCTGAACACACAGCCAAAGCTCGAGCCGATGAAGCCCATCGACGACGAGACGCAGCTGTACATCCCGCAGGATCAGCTGCGTAAGCGTTAGCCGGCCGCGGAGTCGTCCTCGACGTTGCCGATGGCCTGTTCGAGCAGGCTTCGTCGGTACTGTTCGAGGGCGATGACGTCGCCGAGCAGCGCGTAGTACTCGTCCTGGTTGTCCTGCGGTGACATGCGCTGCATCTTGGATTTGAGCTCGGCGACCTGCTCCCCCACCCAGACTTCCTGTAGACGAGCCAGCACCCCGCCGATGTAGCGCGTGAGCGCGATGTCCGCCACCGGGATGTGTTCGACCGCGAGCTCCATCACGAGCGATTTCACGACCGGTGTTTCGGTCCGCTTGGCGACGGCGTCGACCCACTCCCCTCCGCCGAGGCCTGCGGCGGTCCCCCCTGCGGCGGTGACTGCTGCGCTGACGGCGGCGTAGGCGGGGTGAGTGAAGGTCTCGGGAGGCAGTGAGTCGAAGACCGACCCGGCGATCGCCGGGTTCTGCAGCGCGGACTTCAACGCCTCACGCTGAGGCCACAGGGACGGATCCTTGGGGTGTGGACGCGTCGGGCCGGCCGGCACCTCTGCCGGGGGCGCCTGGCGCTTGTCGAACGGTGTGCGTTTCTTCGTGTCTCCGCGTGCGCCCTTCTTGGCTTCGTCTCGAACCCGTGCGAGAACCATCGCGGTGTCGTCCCAACCGGTCCAGCCGGCGAGTTGGCGCGCGTATTCGTCGCGCAGCGATGCGTCCTTGATCCGCGCCACGACGGGGACGGTTCTGCGCAGCGCTTCGACCCGCCCTTCGGGTGTGTCCAGATCATGTTCACGCAGAAGCGATTTCACGACGAATGCGAACATCGGGGTGCGGCGTGCAACGAGGTCACGTACGGCGGGGTCGCCGGATTTCTGCCTCAGCTCGCAGGGATCCATGCCCTCGGGCGCGATGGCGACGAAGGTCTGTCCGGCGATCTTCTGATCACCCTCGAAAGCCTTCATCGCGGCCGCCTGGCCTGCGTCGTCGCCGTCGAAGGTGTAGATGACCTCGCCGCGGAAGTAGCTGTCGTCCATCATGAGTCGACGCAGCATCGCCAGATGGTCCTCACCGAACGCGGTACCGCACGACGCGACCGCGGTCTTGACGCCCGCGAGGTGCATCGCCATGACGTCGGTGTATCCCTCGACGATGACGGCCTGATGCGATTTGGCGATGTCCTTGCGTGCCATGTCGAGCCCGAACAGCACCTGAGACTTCTTGTACAGCATGGTTTCCGGCGTGTTGATGTACTTGCCGGGCATGGTGTCGTCGTCGAACAGTTTCCTGGCGCCGAAGCCGATGGTGTCGCCGCTCTGACTGCGAATCGGCCACACCAACCGTCGCCGGAACCTGTCGATTGGTGTTCCGCGCTTACCGGGTGTCGCCAGGCCCGCGTCGATGATCTCCTTGGCTTCGAAGCCGCTGGACAGCAGGTGTTTGGTCAGGGTGTCCCAGCCGTCGGGCGCGTATCCGCAGCCGTACGCCAGCGCGGCTTGGCCGTCGAAGTTGCGCTCGGTCAGGTAGTCCCGCGCGGCCTGGGCGTCGGGTTCACGCAGACGTGCGGCGTAGAACTCCTGGGCCGCCGAGTTGGCCGCGATCAGCCGTGCTCGGGTGCCCCGGTCACGTTGAACCGATGGCCCTCCGCCCTCGTAGGTGATCGAGTAGTTCAGCCGGTCGGCGAGTTGCTCGACGGCTTCGACGAAGGAGATGTGCTCGATCTTCTGGAGGAAGGAGTAGGCGTCACCTCCCTCACCGCAGCCGAAGCAGTGGAAATGCCCGTGGTTGGGTCGGACGTGGAACGACGGGGATTTCTCGTCGTGGAAGGGGCACAGGCCCTTCATCGAGTCGCCGCCCGCGCGCTTGAGAGAGACGTAGTCACCGACGACGTCTTCGATCCGTGTGCGTTCGCGAATGGCGGCGATGTCACGTTCAGGAATTCGGCCGGCCACGAAGGGCAGTCTAGTCCTGTCCCACGACTCCGACGAAGCGGATCAGCCCCAGCTGGCCTGAGCTCCGAGGCTGCGCTTGTCGATCAGTTCGAGGCGGCTTTCGGTGTACGACGCGATCTGGTCCACCACGACTCGGGTGCGCTCGGCATCGGACTGGGCGCGGTTCCAGGCGGGGACGAAAATGGGGTCCAGCTCACCCGGCCCGGATCGTTCGACCCATTCGGCGACGCGGTGAATGCGGTCGCGTTGGCGGGCCTGCCGCACCTTGTGGCTCGCGTCGGACATCACGTAGCGCAAAGCCATCGTCTTCAGCAGAGCGACTTCGGACGCAACGATCGGCGGGATCACCAAGTCCGCGTCGTACCGGGACAGGGGTTCGGTTCCCCATTTCTGACGGGTGGCGTCGATGGCTGCGGTGGCGAATCGCCCGACCAGCTCGCTGGTCAGATGCTTCAACGCGACCGACGCGGCGAGGGTGCCGTCGAATTCACCGACAGCGAGGACCACCGGCATGCGGGACAGGCGTTCGGCGGCTTCGACGAGCTCGTTCTGGTCGAGGCCGCGAAACTCGCGAACACCGAGTTGGGCGAGCTCTCGTTGCTCGGCCCGGTCGCCGAGTGACCGGAGTGCGATGCGGCCGTCGATGACGCCGTCTTCGACGTCGTGGACCGAGTAGGCGACGTCGTCGGCCCAGTCCATGGATTGAGCTTCGAGGCATTTGCGACGGTCGGGTGCGCCGTCGCGTACCCAGTCCAGGATTGCGGAATCGTCTTCGTAGGCACCGAATTTCGCGCCGGGCGACGGGCGCAACCAGGGATACTTGATGGCGGCGTCGAGCGATGCGCGGGTGAGATTGAGCCCGACGCTGGTGCCGTCGGAATCGAGGATCTTGGGTTCGATTCCGGTGAGGATGCGCAGGTTCTGCGCGTTGCCCTCGAACCCGCCGCAGTTCGCGGCGACCTCGTCGAGCGCTTTCTCGCCGTTGTGCCCGTAGGGCGGGTGCCCGATGTCGTGGGCGAGACCGGCGAGGTCGACGAGGTCGGGGTCTGCGCCGAGCCCTTCCCCGATGCTGCGACCGATCTGTGCGACCTCGAGCGAATGTGTGAGCCTGGTGCGCGGAGTGTCGCCGTCACGCGGCCCGGTCACCTGTGTCTTGTCGGCGAGCCTGCGCAATGCCGCGCAGTGCAGCACACGTGCTCGGTCGCGCGCGAACTGACTGCGATGCGACGCGTTTTCCTGCCCGCTGTCCAGCCCGGCGGTCTTGGGTGCTTCGGTGACGAATCGTTCGATGTCGTGGTCGCTGTAGTCGCTCACTGTCATTGCCCTGCCGTGTAGGAGAAGTCCGCGGTGAAGTGCGTCAGCTGATACCACAGCAACGCACCGGTCTCACGCGCGATTCCGTGGGCCTGGGACTCGCGGGTGTACACAGCCGGCCCGGTGCGGGTGGGCGATGTCCACGCTTCGAGTCCAGCGTCTCGGGCCATGGTGCGCGTGCGCAGCGAATGCCACGGATCGCTCACCAGCACGACTGATGACTTGCCCTGCGCGCGAAGCGTTTCGCTGACCGCCTCGATGCTTTCCAGCGTGTCCGAGCCCTGTTCGACGGCAATGATCTTGTCCGCCGGCACTCCCTGATCGATGAGGTAGTTACGGCCGGACGCAGCCTCCGTGTAGAGGTCGCCTTCCTGCTTCCCGCCGACGGTCACTATTTCCGGTGCGACCCCTTCTTCGTACAGCGCAGCTGCCTGTGACAATCGCGCTTCGAACACGCTCGACGGCGTGCCCGAGTACTGCGCCGCGCCCAGCACGACGATTGCCTGCGCAGGCGTGTGGTCGTCGATCCGGGCCACCTGCCAGACACGCACCGCGGTGCCGCCGACGACGACGAGTCCCATCAGAACTACTCCGACGACAAGCCTCGTCGTCCAGCGACCGAGCGTGCCGAAGAACCCGAGCCGCGCGGGTTCGGGCTCGGTGTATTCGTACGTCTCCCCGTAGGGATCACCGTACGGATCGCGGTCGACAGTCGAGTTCACCCCTCGAGTTTGCCAGCCCGACCCTCGAGAAGGCGCCTGGGCACGCGGGGCGACCTACAACCATCCCCGTTCCCGCGCGACTCGGATTGCCTCGGCTCGCGTCGTCGTACCCGTTTTTCCGATTGCCGCGGACAGGTGATTCCGTACCGTCCCTTCCGACAGATGGAGCGCAGCGGCAACTCGACCTGCAGTTCCTCCCTCGGCAGCAGCACGGAGAACTTCCTGCTCACGTGCCGTCAGCGGGGACACTCCGTCGGTCAACGTCTCGGTTGCGAGAGTGGGATCGACCACCCGCAGGCCCATGTGAACGCGCCGGACGGCGTCGGCGAGTTGGCGCGCCGGGGTGTCCTTGACGACGAATCCATCGGCACCCGCGTCGATGGCACGTCGCAGATATCCAGGCCGGCCGAAGGTGGTGACGATCATCACTCGGCAACTGGGGTAGTGCCTTCTCAGTTCCGCAGTCGCTTCGATGCCGTCGAGGCCCGGCATCTCGACGTCCAGCAGTGCGACATCCGGGCGATGCTCCACCGCCGCCGCAACCACCTCGTCGCCGCGCCCGACTTCCGCGACGACCTCGAGATCGGATTCCAGGTCCAACAACGCCGCCAGTGCGCCCCGGACGAGAGCCTGATCGTCTGCCAACAGCAACCGGATACTCATGCCGACACCACTTCCACCCGAAATCCACCCGCAGCTGATTTCCCCACGCTCAACGAGCCGTTCGACGCCTTCACACGCTCGGCCAGCCCTCGCAGGCCGTGTCCGTCGTCCGAGATGCTTCCGGACGTGCCGACGCCGTCGTCGGAGATCTCGATGCGACCGGCTTCGACGACCACCGTGCACTGCCGGGCCCCACTGTGCCGGATCACGTTGGTGACCGCTTCACGCACTGTCCAACCGAACAGTTCACGGTTGCGGAGAGGGACCACGTCGGCATCGGCGGGAAACACGGCGTCGACCCCCGCCGCGTCGAGAGCCGACCGCGCCGACGCGAGTTCCGTTGCGACGTCGACCGTGCGCATGGCCCCGACGGTGGAACGGACGTCGCCGAGTGCTTCCCGAGCAAGAGCTTCCACCTCGGCGATCTCGACGGCCGCGCGGGCAGGATCGACCTGGACGAGCCGCCCGGCGAGTTCTGCTTTCACCGTGATGACGGTCAGCGAGTGCCCGAGAATGTCGTGGACATCGCGGCTCACTCGTTCACGCTCGGCGACGACGGCGAGGTCGGCGAGCTGTTGCCGTGCCTCGGCGAGTTCGTGGTTGCGCTTGAACACCTGAGTGATTCCCCAGGCCGCGACTGCGCTGATCACGAGCTGAAATGCGAAGAAAGAACCGGGATCCCAGGACGAGACGATGCGGGGCAGAAGTTCGACGACGGCGACCAGTGCGATGACGACCGTCCACGCCTGACGGGTGGACAACGTCATCATGGCGAGAACCGCCATGTAGATGGTCGCGCCGAACGCCTGGCTTCCAATCAAGACCGCGAGGAACATCGTCAGCGCCGCCATTGCGGCCAGACTCGCCCAGGCCCATCCCCTGGCGAGTTCGTGACCCGCCCGCCGAGCGTTGCGAAATCCCCAGAACGTGACGACGAACAACGCGCCGAAGGCCACAACGGCGGTGACCCCCGATACCTTCCCGACCACACTCGGCAGCGCCAGGGACTCCCCCAGCGGGTACGCGAGATAGAAAAGCCAGATCATGCCGAAAACCCAGCCGAAACGGAACGTCCGTCCGAGTCCCTCGGAGTCGTCCGTGTCGGCCCGGGTCATGGAGAACACGCTAGTACGTGCGTGGAAATGTGTCCCCGGGGACACATTTCCACGCACAGCGGATCGGTCAGACACGCTTGGTGTCTCGGCGGAACAACACGGCCGCGCCGAGAACGAACAGACCGGCCCAGACGGCCAGGTTGGCCGAAGCGACCACGAGCGTCCCCGTCGTCGGATCGGCGAACGGCGCGCGGGCAACCGTCGCCAGCCCGTAGAGCGGAGTGAACTTGGCAACGAAGGGGAACCATCCGCTGTCTGCGAGCGGTACGAACAGTCCGCCGGCGAATGCGAGGACGGCGAGGAGCGGACCGAGGACCTGCATCACGTTCTCGGACGGCAGCAGGTATCCCATGAACAGTCCGAAGGCTGCGAACACGCCGCTTCCGAGCCACGCGATGATCCCGCTGGTGATCCAGATCCAGATCGGCATGTCCGCGCCGACGAACGCGGCGACCACGAAGACCGCCACCACCGACGCGAGGCCCATCGTCATCGCGACCAGGATCTTGGTGACGATGTACGCGACCGGACGCAGCGGTGTCAGCCGGAGCTGTCTGCTCCAGCCCTGCGCCCGCTCGACGGACACCATCGCTCCACCGCTGGTTGCTCCCAGCATCGCACCGTAGACCGCCATGCTGATGGCGATGTACGCGGTGACGTTGCCGTGTGCGAAGGAGTAGTCGGACTTGAAATCCGACTGCGAACCGAAGATCACGAAGAACACCGGTGGCATGACGAGAGTGAAGGCAATGGTCCGCCGATTGCGGAACAACCTCTTGATCTCCAGTCCGAGAAACGTGGGGCTGAACCCTCCGAGAGCCAGGGTCGGGCGAGGAGCGGTTGCAGTGGTCATGCCGCACTTCCTACGAGGTCGGTTGTCAGAGCGAGGAATGCATCCTCGAGGTTCTTGGAGACGATTTCGATGTCGACGGCGTCGGTGCACGTCAGCAGATACCGGGCGACGGCATCGGAATCCTTGCCGTGGACTATCACTCGCTCGCCGCGCATCTCGACGTGGTCCACACCTGGAATACGCAGCAGCGCAGTCTGATCCAAACCTGGGGCCGTCGCCGTGACGGTTCGACCGGAGGCGAGGTTCTTGACCTCCGCGGCACTGCCGTCGGCGACGATCCTGCCGTGGCGCAGCAGAACGATCCGATCCGCGTACGCGTCGGCCTCGTCGAGGTAGTGCGTCGCGAACATGACCGTGCGGCCGCCGCGAGCATCGTGGCGGATCGCATTCCAGAAATCGCGCCGCCCTTCGACATCCATTCCGGTCGTGGGCTCGTCGAGAAGAATGAGATCGGGTTCAGGCAGCAGTGCGAGGGCAAAGCGAAGCCGCTGCTGCTCACCCCCGGAGCATTTCGCGACGCGCCGATCGGCGATCCCGGTGATCCCGGCACGCGCGAGAACGCTGTCGACCGGACTCGTGCGCGGAAACAGCGACGCGGTCAGCTGAATCGTTTCACGGACCGTCAGATCTCGGATGAGCCCGCCGCTTTGCATCACCGCCGACACCCGTCCGTCGGCGATCGCCTCGGCGGGTGGACGCCCGAACACCCGCACGCTGCCGGTATCGGGCTTCGCCAGCCCGAGCATCATGTCGATAGTCGTCGTCTTGCCCGCTCCGTTCGGACCGAGAAACGCGACTACTTCACCGGGCTCCACTCGCAAACTCACATCCGCGACAGCCTGGACTTTCCCGAAAGCTTTGCTCAGGTGCTCGAGATGCACCGCAGGTGTTGTTGTCATGAGAACTACCCTGCTCGCGTTCGGGCATCCATCCCTCGTCCGAGCGTCACGTTCTTGCCGTGACAACTGTCATGGGTGGTGCCGCGGTATCACCGCCGGACGGTAGATTCTGTTCCCATGACGCAGTTCACGGTCCGACGCTTTTTCGCAGTCACTGTTCTCACATCGATGCTCGGGTTGGCCGCCCTGATCGGAGCGACGGCCCCGGCCTCTGCGGAAGCGCCGTCGAGGCTTGCCGGCCAGATCACGGATTCGGTCGGGGCCCTCGACGAGTCGGAACTAGTGGACGTCCAGGCCGCGATCGACGATCTGTACAACTCGGCGCAACTACGGCTGTGGGTCACGTACGTCGCCGACTTCGATAACATGTCAGCCGAGCAATGGGCGCAGCAGACCTATCGGGCGAGCGACTTCGGGCAGCGCGACGTGCTGTTGGCCGTTGCCACCGTCGACCGGTCGTACTACCTCGCCGTCGACACGTCGTTGGATCGAATCACCACGAGCGAGCAGACGGACATTCGGACCGACGACGTCGAGCCCGCTCTGCGAGAACAGGATTGGTCCGGCGCAGCCATCGTTGCCGCAGGATCTCTCGGCGAAGCGTACGCGAGTTCCGGCAGCGGCGGGTCCAGTACACCGTGGCTGATCGGCGCAGGCGTCGTTGTCGTTGCCGGAGGCGGTGCCGTCGTCTACTCTTCGCGGCGCAACAAAGCACGCAGGCAAGCGGGAATCGACGCTGCACACAACATCGACCCCACCGACACCGCAGCACTGTCCGCTCTCCCCCTGGAGATACTCGACGCGAGAGCACACTCGATGCTCGTCGAAACCGACAACGCCGTCCGGTCGAGCGAGGAAGAGCTGGCTATCGCTCGCTCGGAATTCGGCGACACCACAGCCGCCCCGTTCATCACCGCGTTCGAGGGAGCGAAAAGGGCGCTCGCAACTGCGTTCGAGGTACGTCAACGCCTCGACGACGCCATCCCGGAAACACCGGAACAACGACGCTCGATGCTCATCCAGATCATCTCCTCGTGCGGCCGCGCCGATCACGAACTGGATTCGCGGGTCGCCGAGTTCGAGTCGATGCGAGACCTGCTGATCAACGCAGGTTCCAAGCTCGACTCGCTGACACAAGCCGTCGTCGAACTCACCGTCCGCGTACCCGAGTCCGATGCCGTTCTGAAGGCGCTGCACACCGAGTTCGCGGCGCCGGCGCTCGCCTCGATCTCGTCGAACATCACCATGGCACAGGAGGACATCGAACTGGCCGAGCGCAACATCGAGGTCGGCCGCGAGGCTGCGACGAAACCCGCAGGCCAACAGGGCGAGCTCGTGTCCGCGATCCGGACCGCGGAAAAAGCCGTCGACCAGGCTCGGGCACTGCTCGACGGAGTAGACCACGCGCAGAACGACATTCGCAACGCAATTGCCACGCTCCCCGCCGCGATCGAGGACGTTCGCCGCGACATCCAGAGCGCCGCCACGCTCGCCGAGCACGGTGGCCAGGAGCTTCAGAACGCACGCGCAGCGGCCGAGCAGGCACTCCGCATCGCCGAAGAATCCAAAGCGACCGATCCGCTCGGCAGCTTCACGCAACTCGTCGCTGCCGATCGACACCTCGATGCCGTCATCGCCGACGCCACCGAGGCGAAGACCCAGGACGATGTGCTCCGTTCACGACTGGCCCGCGACCTCGGCGGAGCACAATCCCAGATCACCGCAGCGAAGGACTACATCTCCACCCGACGCGGCGGCGTCGGCGCAGAAGCTCGTACGAGGCTCGCCGAAGCGGAACGGCACTTCGCAGCAGCTCGACAACTCGAATCCTCGGACCCGGCCAAAGCGATCCAGCACGCGCAGGCAGCAGCGCAACTGGCATCGAGAGCATCTCAGTCCGCCCAAGCCGACGTACGGGACTGGGAGAATCGCAACCGTCCACGAGGCGGCAGCAGCGGCGGCAACGTCGCCGGCGCTGTCCTCGGCGGCATCCTCATCAACAGCGTCCTCCGCGGCGGCGGAGGCGGTGGCTTCGGCGGTGGTGGTTTCGGAGGCGGAGGCTTCGGCGGGGGCGGTGGAGGCTTCGGTGGCGGAGGCGGTCGGTTCTAGCTCCCCTCCGGCTCACCCGCGCCTGACGCCCGCGCAGCGCACCGACGCACCGAGCGAAAGTGGCTTCCGGTCAGTCTGACTGATCGAGAGCCACTTTCGCTCCGGAAAGGGGTAGCGCTCAGCCCACTCAGGCGCCCAGTAGCCGGGCCGCGAGGTAGGCCTCGACTTGGTCGAGGGCGACGCGTTCCTGTGCCATGGTGTCGCGTTCGCGGATGGTGACGGCCTGGTCGTCGAGGGTGTCGAAGTCGACGGTGATGCAGAACGGCGTACCGATTTCGTCCTGACGACGGTAGCGGCGGCCGATGGCGCCGGCGTCGTCGAATTCGACGTTCCAGTAGGCGCGCAGCTGCTGTGCGAGGTCCTTGGCCTTCGGCGTCAGGTCGGCGTTGCGCGAGAGCGGCAGTACGGCGACCTTGACCGGTGCGAGGCGACGGTCGAGCTTGAGTACGACGCGCTTGTCGACGCCGCCCTTGGCGTTGGGAGCTTCGTCCTCGGTGTAGGCGTCGACGAGGAATGCCATGAGTGACCGTGTCAGGCCGGCTGCGGGCTCGATGACGTACGGCGTGTAACGGGTGTCCGTGGCCTGCTCATAGTAGCTGAGGTCCTGGCCCGACGCCTTGGAGTGGACCGACAGGTCGTAGTCGGTGCGGTTGGCGATGCCTTCGAGCTCGCCCCACTCGCTGCCCTGGAACTTGAAGCGGTACTCGATGTCGACGGTTCGCTTGGAGTAGTGCGAGAGCTTCTCCTGCGCGTGCTCGTAGAGACGCAGGTTCTCGGGGTCGATACCCAGGTCGGTGTACCACTTCATGCGGTAGTCGATCCAGTATTGGTGCCACTCGTCGTCCTCACCGGGCTTGACGAAGAATTCCATCTCCATCTGCTCGAACTCGCGGGTGCGGAAGATGAAGTTGCCGGGGGTGATCTCGTTGCGGAAGCTCTTGCCGATCTGCCCGATGCCGAACGGCGGCTTCTTACGGGAGGTGGTGAGCACGTTGGCGAAGTTGACGAAGATACCCTGCGCGGTTTCCGGACGCAGGTAGTGCAGGCCTTCTTCGTTGTCGACCGGTCCGAGGTAGGTCTTGAGCAGACCCGAGAATGCGCGGGGCTCGGTCCACTGGCCGGGGTCGCCGGTTTCGGGATCGCGGATGTCGGCGAGACCGTTCTCCGGTGGGCGTCCGTGCTTCTCTTCGTAGGCTTCGAGAAGGTGGTCTGCGCGGTAACGCTTGTGCGTGATGAGGGACTCGACCAGTGGATCGGAGAACGTCTCGACATGTCCCGACGCTTCCCACACCTCGCGCGGAAGGATCACCGAGGAGTCGAGGCCGACCGTGTCTTCGCGGCTGGTGACCATGTTGCGCCACCACTGCTTCTTGATGTTGTCCTTGAGCTCGACGCCGAGCGGACCGTAGTCCCACGCCGACTTGGTACCGCCGTAGATCTCACCGCACTGGTAGACGAGTCCTCGACGCTTGGCGAGGTTGGCGACGGTTTCGACTTTGGACTTGGGTGCCACTGGCGGAGCTCTCCATCTTGTGTCTTGCGAGAGGGACTTGTACAGGCGTCAAGACTATCGGTCGAGGGCCCCTTTCTCCGAACGCTCCCGTCCGCGTTTGACATGCGCACTCGTGCATATCAAAATGGAAGTGATTTGCATTAACGATCGCTGGACTACTGTGAAGCAGGTACGCGAGCCCTGAACACGAAGGAGAATCTGTTGGCAATCCTGGAGACGGACCCTTCGCACCTCGGCAACGATCAGCCTGCACACAGCCACTCCACCGAGGCCCACGTGCATGATCCGTTCGTATCCGCACCGCCTGCACCTGTTCCGGCCAAGGAGACGTTGACGGCTGCGGGTGACATCCTGCGCGCGTTGGCCGCACCCGTTCGCATCGCGATCGTGTTGCAACTTCGCGAGTCCGAGAGATGCGTCCACGAACTGGTGGGCGCCCTCGGAGTGACCCAACCGTTGATCAGTCAGCACCTACGCGTTCTGAAGGCCGCGGGTGTTGTGCAGGGTGAACGTAACGGACGCGAAGTGCTGTACCGACTGGTCGACGATCACCTGGCTCACATCGTCGTCGACGCCGTCGCCCACGCGGAGGAAGGCTGACATGCCCGAGAGCACGAGAACACGCAAGCCCGTCGCGGTCGGGATCCGAGCGACCAAGCAACGCAGCGCCATCTCGGACCTGTTGGACAACATCGAAGAGTTCCGGTCGGCGCAGGATCTGCACGACGAGCTACGCAAGCGCGGCGAAGGCATCGGGCTGACGACGGTGTATCGCACGCTTCAAGCTCTCGCCGACGCAGGCACCGTCGACGTCCTCCGGATCGACACCGGCGAATCCGTCTACCGGCGGTGCTCGGCCGGCCACCATCACCACCTGGTCTGTCGCGATTGCGGCTACACGGTCGAAGTCGAGGGCGTAGCAGTCGAGAAGTGGTCGCAGGCCGTCGCGGAGGACAACGGATTTTCCGACGTCAGCCACACGATCGAGATCTTCGGCACATGCAACGAGTGCAGGGCCAAGTAGGTCACGGAAGCAGGCCTTCGCGCGCTTTCTCCACGCCCCCGAGGACCAGTACCAGCATGGTCATCAGGGCTTCGTCGTCAAGGCCACTCGCCGGGAACGTGTAGCGCAGCAGGACATCCGCCGATTTCTCGTGGACATTGACCGAGATCGACCCGAACTGCGAGTCCGCGTTACGGTCCGCCACCTTCTTGTGCAGAGCGGCCTTGAGGGGCCGGTCCCATGCCAGTACTGCCGTCAGCGACAGCACTTCGAGACCGGGCGACAGTGCCACCGAGCGGAGAGAACACAGGGCACCGGCGTAGTCGAAGCCGAGCGAGCCTTCTTCCCCTACCACCACCGTCGCGAACTGCGACAGCGCCAGTTCTGCACGCGACTGCAGGGTGGTGGGCTCACTCATACTTCACTCCTCCGAATCGACGGTCCCTGGACGCGTACTCGATGCACGCTTCCCAGAGGTCCCGGCGATCGAAATCCGGAAACAGTTTTTTCTGAAAGACGAACTCCGCGTATGCGGACTGCCAGATGAGGAAGTTGGACGTGCGCTGCTCCCCCGACGGACGCAGGAACAGATCGACGTCCGGCATGTCTGCTTCGTCGAGGTACTTGGCGACGGTGGCTTCGGTGATCTTCTCGGGATCGAGTTTCCCCGCCGCCACCTGACGCGCGATTTCTCTTGTCGCGTCGGCAATTTCGGCGCGACCACCATAATTGACGCACATCGTCAGCGTCATGACGGTGTTCTTCTTCGTCAGTTCCTCGGCGACTTCCAGTTCCTTGATGACGCTGCGCCACAGACGAGGCCGTCGCCCGGCCCACCGAACACGAACACCCATCTCGTTCATCTCGTCACGGCGACGTCGGATGACGTCGCGATTGAAGCCCATGAGGAACTTCACCTCGTCCGGGCTGCGCTTCCAGTTCTCGGTCGAGAAGGCGTAGGCCGACAGCCACTTGACTCCGATGTCGATGCATCCGCAGACGGTGTCCATGAGCACGGCCTCACCGCGCTCGTGCCCTGCGGTTCGTGGCATTCCTCGGTCCTGTGCCCACCGGCCGTTGCCGTCCATGACGAGGGCGACGTGACGCGGAATCAGTTCGGGCTGAATGATCGGAGGCGTGGCTCCCGACGGGTGTGGATCAGGGGGCCGAATCGCCCTGTCACCGTCAGACTGACTGCGCGGTTCGCGTCGGAGAATCACGGTCTTCATCCTGCCCGACGCCTGTTGCTCCAACCTCACCAGGCCCGATCTGATGCGGTGCTGTGCGTTCGACGAGCGGCAACGTCCGCAGTTGGCGCTCCAGATGCCACTGAAGATGAGCGGCAACCAGCCCGCTGGCTTGGGACCGGACGGCCGTCGACGTCGTTTCCGTGTAGTCCCATTCACCGCGTTCGAGGGCGACCATCAGGTCCATGACACCGGTCATGGGCGTCGCCGAACCCGGAGGCCTGCAGTGCACGCACACAGACCCACCTGCCGCGACATGAAATGCTCGGTGCGGCCCTGGGGCTGCACACCGCGCGCATTCGGTCAACGACGGCGCCCAGCCGGAGAAGCCCATGGCGCGGAGCAGGAACGCGTCGAGAATCAATTCAGGAGGACGAGATCGGTCGGCGAGCGCACGCAGCGCGCCGACGGTCAGCTGGTGCAGTCGCTTCGCCGGTGCGTGTTCTTCACCGGCCAGCCGCTCCGCGGTCTCGAGGATTGCGCAGCCGGTGGTGTAGCAGCCGTAGTCGCTGACGATGTCCCCACCGAACGCGTTGACGGTGTGCACCTGGGTGACGATGTCCAGATTTCGACCCGGATGCAGAAGGAGATCGACGTGCGCGAAGGGTTCGAGCCGAGCGCCGAACTTCGACTTCGTGCGGCGTACACCCTTCGCGACAGCCCGGACGATGCCGTTGTCACGAGTCAGGAGCGTGACAATACGGTCGGCTTCGCCCAGCTTGTGCTGGCGCAGCACGACTGCGTTGTCCCGGTACAGCCTCACGTTCTCCAGTGTCCCACGTCGCGGGGGTAGCGCACCTTCGCCACTCGGACTTCTAAAAGCCCAGTTTGCCCATCTGCTTCGGGTCGGTCTGCCAGTCCTTGGCAATTTTGACGTGCAGGTCGAGGTAGATCCTCGTGCCGAGAAGCTTTTCGATCTGCAGCCTCGATGCGGTGCCGACCTCTTTCAATCTCGACCCGCCTTTGCCGATGATGATGGCTTTCTGGCTAGGGCGTTCGACGTAGAGGATCGCGTGGACGTCGAGCATGTTGTCGTGGCCCTCGCGAGGGGTGACCTCGTCGATCACCACGGCGAGCGAGTGCGGGAGTTCGTCGCGAACGCCTTCCAGAGCGGCTTCGCGGATGAGTTCGGCCATCAGGACGTCTTCGGGCTCGTCGGTGAGTTCGCCGTCCGGGTAGAAGGCGGGGCCCTCCGGGAGCTCCGACGCGAACAGGTCGACGAGCTTCTCCACCTGCTCACCCGACGCGGCGGAGACCGGGATGACGTGACTGTCCTCGCCGAGGAGCTTGGAGAGCGCCATCAACTGCTGTACGACGCGTTCTTTCTTGACCTTGTCGATCTTGGTGACGATGCCGATCAACGTGGTCCTGGGCGCGATGTGACGTACCTGTTCGAGGATCCAGCGGTCGCCGGGTCCGATCTTCTCGTCCGCGGGGATGCACAGCCCGATGATGTCGACCTCGGAGTAGGTCTCCTGAACCAGGTCGTTCAGACGCTGCCCCAGAAGCGTCCTGGGCCGGTGGAGTCCGGGTGTGTCGACGAGGATCAGCTGCGCGTGCTCGCGGTGCACGATTCCGCGAATGGTGTGCCGTGTCGTCTGCGGCCGGGACGAGGTGATCGCGATCTTGGAGCCGACGAGCGCGTTGGTAAGCGTCGACTTGCCGGTGTTCGGCCGTCCGACGAAACAGATGAATCCCGATCGAAACTCGGTGCCTGCGTCGGTCATTCTTCGTCTCCCAGCTCTTCCCGCCGTCTGTGGCTGGGATTGTCGTCGTCTGCCGTGTCGTATTCGTCGTCCTCGTCGGGAGCAGGCACTCGTTCCACCAGAACGGTCGTGATGCGTACTCGCCCACGTGGGTCTGCACCGCCTTCTCCGATCAGGATCAAGCCGTGTGTTTCGACGCGTGAACCGGGTAGCGGCACGCGGCCGAGCTCGTAGCCGAGCAGTCCACCGATGGTGTCCACGTCCTCCGACTCGATCTCGATGTCGAACAGCTCGCCGACGTCCTCCAGTGTGACGCGGGCGGACACACGATAGGTGCCGTTCTCCAGGTCCTCGATGGGAGCGACCTCGGCGGAATCGTATTCGTCGGCGATCTCGCCGACGATTTCCTCCAGCACGTCCTCGATGGTCACCAGCCCTGCGATGCCGCCGTATTCGTCGACCAGTAGGGCCATGTGGTTTCGATCGCGCTGCATTTCGGCCAGCAGGCTGTCCAACGCCTTCGAATCCGGCACGAACACCGCGGGTCGCATCAGTTCGTCGACCTTGACCCCTCGGCCGCCGTCTGTGGAGTAGTACGTCCGTTGGACGAGGTCCTTGAGGTAGACCACGCCGACGACGTCGTCGACGTTCTCACCGATCACCGGGATGCGGGAGTGTCCGCTGCGCACTGCGAGGGATGTGGCTTGGCCTGCCGACTTGTCGGATTCGATCCACACCATCTCCGGCCGGGGCACCATGATTTCGCGCGCGGAGGTGTCCCCGAGTTCGAACACCGACTGGATCATCCGACGCTCGTCGTCGGCGACGACTCCGCGTTCGCGGGCCATGTCCACCAGCTCACGAAGCTCGATTTCCGATGCGAACGGGCCGTTGCGGAAACCCCGTCCGGGAGTGATGGCATTTCCGATGAGGATGAGAAGACGGCTGATCGGGCCGAGTATCCAGCCGAGAGCTCGAAGCGGAAACGCGGCGGACAATGCGATGGAGTACGCGTGCTGCCTACCGAGCGTTCGCGGGCCGACACCCACCGCGACGTAGCTGACCAGCACCATGACGACGGCGGTGACCGTCAGAGCGAGTGTTTCCGACAGCAGGTCCATCATGCCGCCGACGAGAAGTACGGTGGCCGCGATCTCGCACAGAATGCGCAGCAGAACCGTCAGGTTGACGTAGCGTGGCCGGTCCGCGACCACCTCGAGCAATCCGATTGCACCGGGCCGCTCGTCCTTGGCCATGTCCTCGATCCGTGCCCGCGACACGGTGTTGAGGGCCGAGTCGACGGCAGCGAAGACACCTGCGACGGGCACCAGCACCACAGCGGAAACGATGAGTGCGGGTGCACTGCTCACAGGTTCTCGTCCCTGGAGAACCCGGTCTTACCCAGCAGTCGTGCGTCACGAGCCGCTTGGATCTCGGCTTCCTCTGTGCGGCGAAGATCCTCGTACCACTCTTCGAGGATGCGATTCTGGAGACCGAACATCTCCTTCTCCTCGTCCGGCTCGGCATGGTCGTATCCGAGCAGGTGCAGCACACCGTGCACCGTGAGAAGCGCCAGCTCGTGTTCCAGTGGGTGCCCGGCTGCGGCTGCCTGATCGGCGGCGAAAGACGGACACAGCACGATGTCGCCCAGCATCGACGGCCCAGGCTCGGGGGCGTCTGGACGACCACCCGGCTCCAGCTCGTCCATGGGAAACGACATCACGTCCGTCGGACCCGGCAGATCCATCCACCGCATGTGAAGATCGGCCATGGTCGCCGAGTCCACCAACACCATCGACAGCTCGGCGGCAGGGTGGACGTCCATACTCGCGATCGCGAACCTCGCCACGCTCACCAGTTCCGGCTCGGAGACATCCATCCCCGATTCGTTGGACACCTCGATACTCATCTACCGCTCATTCTCTGTCGATTCTCCGCTCGGGCAGCCATGAGTCTAACGGCGTGCGGCACGTGCCCCGCCCGAGCGTCGCTGCGCACGGTTACCGATCGAGTCGTTGCCCTCGCGAGAGGACTCGAAGCGCTCGTACGCGTCGACGATGTCGGACACCAGCCGGTGTCGAACGACGTCACTGCTGGTCAACTGCGCGAAGTGGATATCGTCGACCTCGGTCAGGATTTCGCTCGCGGCGCGGAGACCCGATCGGGCTCCACCGGGAAGGTCGACCTGGGTGATATCCCCGGTGACCACGATCTTGGATCCGAATCCCAGCCTCGTCAGGAACATCTTCATCTGCTCGGCAGTGGTGTTCTGGGCCTCGTCGAGGATGATGAAGGCGTCGTTCAGAGTCCGGCCACGCATGTACGCGAGCGGTGCGACCTCGATGACCCCCGCCTGCATCAGCTTCGGGATGGCTTCGACGTCCATCATGTCGTGCAACGCGTCGTGCAGCGGACGCAGATACGGATCGATCTTCTCGTGCAACGTGCCGGGAAGGAATCCGAGACGCTCGCCGGCCTCCACTGCCGGCCTGGTCAGGATGATCCGACTGACCTGCTTGGCCTGCAGAGCCTGGACGGCCTTCGCCATGGCGAGGTAGGTCTTGCCGGTTCCCGCAGGCCCGATGCCGAACACGATGGTGTTGGCGTCGATGGCGTCGACGTACCGCTTCTGGTTGAGGGTCTTCGGCCGAATCGTCTTGCCTCGGCGCGAGAGGATGTCCAAGCTCAAGACCTCCGCCGGCGACTCGGAGACGCCCTCGGTGAGCATCGCCACCGTGCGCCGGACCGCGTCGGGAGTCAGAGGTTGGGCACGCTTGACGACGGCCGCCAGCTCGGAGATCACGCGTTCCGCCAGCGCGACGTCCGCGACCTTTCCGCTGAGCGTCACCGCGTTACCGCGCACGTGGATGTCCGCGCTCAGCATCTGCTCGAGTGTGCGTAAGTTCTCGTCCGACGGTCCCAGCAGCGGCGGAACCGCTTCTGGTGCCAATTCCATACTCGACCGAACCTGGCGTTCGGCAGGAAGATCGCTGTGTTCACTCACGTGGTGGCTATGGCCTGCTTCCGGTTGTCTGGTCTCGAACTCGGCTGTTGGAAGTTTAACGCTCCTGGATGTGAGCGCATTCCAATTACTCCACCCGCCGCATCACTCCAATACGGCGGCGAGAGAATGCTTCCAACATCGGCTGCCGGGCTGGAGGAATGCGAAATGATCCTCGCCGTCGACGACGGTCGAGGTCACGTGGTCTCCGGCCGCGCGCGCCGCCTGTGCGTACTCTTCGCTCTGCGACACCGAGACCTGTACGTCCTCGGCGCCGTGGATGCAGTGCACGGGAATGCCGGTCGGTACGCGACAAAGCGGCGACGCCGCACGGTAGGTCTCCGGCGCGTCGTCGTAGTCGACGCCGAAGAGCGCCCGGATCGGCTCGTACGAGGCGCGTGACACGAGGTCGAGCACACCCGCTTGCGACACCACCCGCGACGGACGAAGTGCGGTGTCCCTCTCCCCCGCGAGCCAGACCGCGAGGTGTCCCCCGGCCGAGTGGCCCAGTAGACGCACGTCGGCGAGATTCAGCTTACGCGGTGAATTGTCCTGCACCACAGTGGCGATCGCGTCGACGGCCGACGCCACGTCTCCGCTTGTCTCGGGCCAGAGCCCTCCGGCACCCACACGTCGGTACTCGATGTTCCACGCGGCGTACCCGGCTCGTGCGCATTCGACGGCGTACTGCGTTCCCAGGTTGAGCGCGTACTGCCCGCTCCAGAAGCCGCCGTGGATGACCACGACGACCGAAAGCGGTTCCGTCGCATCGCCTTCGGGCAGATACAGATGTCCGAACTGCTGGGGGTGGTCACCGTAGGCGATGGTGGTTCGCTTCATGTCGGGGATCCGAAGTCGAGGGGCGCTTGCTTCCATCTGTCGGTGAGTGCACCGATCGCACCCAACGCAACCGCTGCCGCCGTCGACGTCCGTAACACCGTGGGCCCCAGCATGACCGGAGTCGCCCCGACTTCCGTCAGCCGAGCGATCTCCTTGTCGTCGATGCCGCCCTCCGGCCCGACGATCAACAGGACCTCCTGGACCGTTCGGAACGGGAGCGACGAGAACTCGGCGGTGGCCGCCTCGTGCAGCATCGCGACCACCCCGCCTCGATCGACCACGTCGCGCACCAGGGAGACCACGCCGGCGGTGTCCTGCACGTCGCTCACCGACGGGACGAACGGTCGCCTGGACTGCTTCGACGCCGCGGCTGCGACACCTCGCCATCGCGCGACGCCTTTGACTGCCTTCGGTCCGTCCCAGCGCGCAACGCAGCGCGCGGACTGCCACGGGTGAATCGAATCGATACCCGCTTCGGTGGCCAGTTCGACGGCCAACTCCGAGCGCTCTGCTTTGGGAAGCGCCTGGACCAGGCCGACGGTCGGTGTCGGTGGCGTCGCATCGGATCGGGCGTTCACCGCCAGCTCGAGACGGTTCTTCTCCGCAGCCGTCACGACCGTGTCGGCGAGGCCGCCTCTACCGTCGGACAGCAGTATCCGTTCGCCGACGCGGATACGTCGGACCGTGGCGGCGTGGTGGCCTTCCTTACCGTCCAGCACGGCGACGCCACCGACCTCGGGCAGCGGATCGAGATAGAAGACGGTAGCCGCCATCGTCAGCGACCGCTGAACGCTTCCCGCAACCGCGAGAACAACCCACCGCTGTGCTGAGATCCGGTAGTGACGACCTCGGCGGCGTCGCGGTCACGCAACCGCTTGAGGTCCTCGAGCACCTGTGTCTGCTTGCTGTCCAGGCGGGAGGGCACGACGACTTCCAGGTGCGCGTGGAGGTCGCCGCGGACGCCCGAACGGAGCTTCGGCATTCCGTGTCCGCGCAGAACCGCGACCGACCCCGGCTGGGTGCCTTGGTCGACCGTGATCTCGGTCGGTCCGTCGATGATGGCGTCCACGGACACCGATGTTCCGAGTGCTGCGTCCACCATCGGGACACGGATGGTGCAGTGCAGGTCGTCGCCGTCACGAACGAACACCTCGTGCGGCTGCTCGACGATCTCGACGTACAGATCACCGGCAGGGCCACCACCCGGTCCGACCTCGCCCTGCGACGCGAGGCGGATACGCATTCCGTTGCTGACGCCGACGGGCACCTTCACCGAGATCTCACGACGCGAACGCACCCTGCCGTCACCCGCGCACTTACGGCACGGGTCGGGAATGGTCTCGCCGGCTCCGCGGCACGTGGGGCACGGGCGCGACGTCATGACCTGGCCGAGGAACGAGCGCTGCACCGACTGGACCTCACCGGCACCGCCACACGTCTCGCAGCGCACCGGCTTGGAATCTCCGTTGGTGCCGGAACCGGTACACACGTCGCAGAGAATCGCCGTGTCGACGGTGATGTGCTTGGTGACACCGGTGGCGCATTCGTCGAGCGTCAGCTTCGTGCGCAGCAGCGAGTCGGCACCGGGCTGAACACGGCCGCGAGGACCACGTCCGCCTCCCTGACCCCCACCGCCGAAGAACGCCTCGAAGACGTCGCCGAGACCTCCGCCGAAGCCCGCGCCGCCGAAGCCACCGCCTCCGCCGCCGCCCTGCTGCAACGGATCGCCGCCGAGGTCGACGATGCGGCGCTTCTCCGGGTCGGACAGCACCTCGTACGCGGTCGAGATGTCCTTGAACCGAGCCTGGGCAGCCTCGTCCGGGTTCACGTCGGGGTGGAGCTCACGCGCCAACTTGCGGTACGCGCGCTTGATCTCCTGGTCGGTGGCCTTCTGACCGACCCCGAGTGTTCCGTAATAGTCCCGTGCCACGTGAGTCTCTTTCTTCGAATCTGTTCTTGGTTGATCGAGCCGATGCAGTCGAGCTGGAGGTGCTCAGCGTTCTGCGAGCACTTCTCCGATGTATCTCGCAACGGCCGCAACCGATGCGATTGTTCCTGGATAGTCCATCCGCGTGGGCCCCAGCACACCCATGCCACCGAGCACCATGCCAGCCGAACCGTATCCAGTGGAAATCACCGAGGTGCCGCGCATCTCCTCGACCTGGGTTTCCTCGCCGATCCGGACGGTGACCGTGCGCGTGTCCTGCGTCACGGCAAGAAGCTTGAGCACCACGACCTGTTCCTCGAGCGCTTCGAGGACACCGCGTAAGGAGCCGGGGAAGCCTGCGTCGCCCGCGAAGTCCGCCGCGTTGCGCGTCAGATTCGCGGTTCCGCCGAGGACCAACCGTTCCTCGGGATGTTCGACGAGCGATTCGATCAGAACAGTTGCCGACCGGATGATGGCGTCGCGAAGGGATGCGGGCGAGTTCTCCGCGAGCTCGGCGACGGCAGCCGACGCCGCAGCCAGCCGCTTGCCTTCCATCGCGCCACCGAGCAGGCGACGCAGTTGCGCCAGCTCGTCGTCGTCGATGACGTCTCCGAGTTCCACGATCCGCTGATCGACGCGACCCGAGTCCGTGATGAGCACCATCAGCAGTCGAGCCGGCGTCAGCGCCACGATCTCGAGATGACGAACCGAGGACACCGACAGCGTCGGGTACTGCACGACCGCCACCTGACGAGTCAGCTGGGCCAGCAGCCGCACACCGCGTCGCAACACGTCGTCGAGGTCGACGCCGTTCTCGAGAAACTCCAGAATCGCCCGGCGCTCGGCGGACGACAGCGGTTTGACGTCCGCGATGCGGTCCACGAACTGCCGGTACCCCTTGTCGGTGGGGACACGACCGGAGCTGGTGTGCGGCTGCGCGATGTAGCCCTCGGCCTCGAGCACCGCCATATCGTTACGGACGGTCGCGCTCGACACGCCCAGGTTGTGACGCTCCACCAACGCCCGGGAGCCGACCGGTTCCTGAGTGGAGACGTAATCCGCGACGATTGCACGCAGAACTTCGAATCGCCTGTCCTCGGTGCTCGACACGTTCCCCCCTTCGGTTCGTTCGGTCACGCGGTTGTCAACAGTCTGAGTCTAGTAGCCGCCACGAACACGAGCCGTCCAAGGCCTTACTGTGGTGCGGTGACCTACTCGACCTCGACGACGTTCACCGCATGATCTTCAAGGGCGTACGCGACGGGAAGCCGTACCCGGAGCACGGTCTCTCCCTGCGGGACTGGTCCAAGATCCCGCCACGGCAGCTGCGACTGGACGAGATCGTCACCACGACGAAGGTGCTCGAGCTCGATCGGCTTCTGTCCGAGGACTCCACCTTCTACGGAGACCTGTTCCCCCACGCCGTCCACTATCGCGGCGTGGTCTACCTCGAGGACGGCTTGCATCGCGCAGTACGCGCCGCGCTACGAAACCGGACGGTTCTACACGCCCGAGTCTTCGACTACGACGTCCTCGGCGCCTGACGGTCCCCACCACGACCGGTCAGGCCGCGATGGTCCTGACGACGGCGTCGGCGAGCAGGCGCCCACGGTCGGTCAGCACATAGTTGCCGTCACCGAAAGTCATCAGGCCGTCGGCAACGACCTGGGCCGCTGCCCGGCGTTCGGCGTCGCTCAGCACGTCGGCGGGTAACCCGGTGCGCAACCGAATCTTCAACATCAGATCCTCGAGGTGACGATCCTCTGTCGTCAGCCGTTCGCTGCCCGCGATCGGCAGCGCGCCGGACGCCAGATCGTCCGCATATCGGGCAGGGTGCTTGACGTTCCAGAAGCGCGTGCCGCCGATGTGGCTGTGTGCACCGGGTCCGGCGCCCCACCAGTCACCGCCGTTCCAGTAGCCGATGTTGTGCTTGCACTCGGCGTCGGCGCCGGTTGCCCAGTTGGACACCTCGTACCAGTGCAGGCCTGCAGCGTCGAGCACGGCATCGATCCGCTCGTAGCGACTGGCGAGAACATCGTCGTCGGGCATCGGGAGTTCTCCGCGACGCACCTTGCGAGCCATCGCCGTACCGTCCTCGACGATCAACGCGTACGCGGACACGTGGTCGACGCCTGCGTCGAGCACTGCGGCCAACGACGCGTCGAGGTCCTCGTCCCTCTCCCCCGGTGTTCCGTAGATGAGGTCCAGGTTCACGTGCTCGAAGCCTGCCTCGCGCGCCTCCTTCGCAGCGGCCACAGCCCGGCCGGGCGTGTGCGTGCGATCCAGGACGGCCAGCACGTGCTGTGCGGCGGACTGCATGCCGAGTGAAACTCGGGTGAATCCTGCGGCACGAAGTTGCTCGAAGAACTGTGGAGACGTCGATTCCGGGTTCGATTCCGTCGTGACCTCGGCACCCTGAGTCAGTCCGACGCTCGCGCGCACGGCGGCCAGCACGTCGGAAAGACCGGCTCCGCCGAGAAGAGACGGCGTGCCACCACCGACGAACACGGTGTCGGCCGTCGGGACGTGTCCGAGGCGCGCGTCGATCAATGCGGCCGCAGCGTCGAGCTCGCGCCGCAGGCCGTCCATCCAGGACTCGGGAGATGCGGAGGTGCCCAGTTCACCGGCTGTGTAGGTGTTGAAATCGCAGTACCCGCACCGCGTCGCACAGAACGGGACGTGGACGTAGATTCCGAACGGCCGCTGTCCGATTCCGTCGAACGCCTCGTCGGGCAGGGCGAGTGGGACGGGCGGGGTAGCGAGCAGGTTCACCGCTCCAGTGTCCCAGAAGTCGAACACACCGATTCACCTCGCAGGCTCGCAGCCACGTGTCGTAGGCGCGAAGCAAGTTTCCGGCCCTCTGCCTGCCTATTTACCCAAAATCGTGGGTAAATAGGCCTGCCGCGGTCGGACCAGCGGGAATGACGTGGCACAATGGTCCGCGTGACTGACTCTGGGATCCCGCTCGTGGCGCGTCGCCACGTCGATCTCAAGCGTGTGTGCAGTTCATCGTGTCCTTGTTGTCGAGTCTGCAGCTGAGCTCTACGCCGGCCAGCTCGACCGATCTCCACGCACGAAGTCAGAACGATCCGTCCGGATGCGCGCCCGCGGTGAGAACCAGCCCTCTCCCTGCAGCGGCCCGGAAGCCGATAGAGCCAGGAGCACACCGATGTCGTCGACAACCGACGCGGCCACGTCCGCCGCCTCGTCCACGCCTGCTGGCGTAGCCCCGAGGGAGCGCACCGCCAGGCCGACCAAGCGCCGAGCCGAAGGACAGTGGGCGCTCGGTTACCGCGAACCTCTCAACGCCAACGAGCAATCCAAGAAGGACGACAACCCGCTCAACGTCCGCGCTCGTATCGAGAACATCTATTCGAAGCAGGGTTTCGACAGCATCGACAAGGGCGACCTACGCGGCCGGTTTCGCTGGTGGGGTCTCTACACCCAGCGCGAACAGGGCTACGACGGCACGTTCACCGGTGACGAGAACATCGACCTGCTCGAAGCCAAGTACTTCATGATGCGCATCCGTTGCGACGCGGGTGCGCTGAACCTCGAACAGTTCCGCACCCTCGCCGGAATCTCCCAGGAGTTCGCCCGTGACACGGCCGATCTGTCGGATCGCGAGAACGTCCAATATCACTGGATCGAGGTCGAGAACGTCCCCGAGATCTGGCGTCGTATCGAGGCCGTCGGGCTGAAGACCACCGAGGCGTGCGGCGACTGCCCGCGTGTCGTGCTCGGGTCTCCCCTCGCCGGTGAAGCTGTGGACGAGGTGCTCGATCCCACGTCGGCTATCGACGAAATCGTCGAGCGCTACATCGGCAAGCCCGAGTACTCGAACCTTCCGCGCAAGTTCAAGACGGCGATCTCCGGCCTGCAGGACGTGGTGCACGAGATCAACGACTGCGCCTTCATCGGTGTGAATCACCCCGAGCACGGACCGGGTCTGGACCTGTGGGTCGGCGGCGGACTGTCGACCAACCCCATGTTGGCCCAGCGCGTCGGCGTCTGGGTGCCCCTCGAAGACGTGCCGGACGTGTGGGAAGGCGTCGTCTCGATCTTCCGCGACTACGGATATCGCCGTCTGCGCACCAAGGCTCGTCTGAAGTTCCTGATCAAGGATTGGGGCATCGAGAAGTTCCGTCAGGTCCTCGAGGACGAGTACCTGCACCGCAAGCTGATCGACGGCCCGGCGCCCGAGAAGCCGTCCCGCCCCCGCGATCACGTCGGCATCCAGAAACTGAAGAACGGACTCAACGCCGTCGGCGTCGCGCCGATCGCCGGCCGCATCTCCGGCACCATCATGGCCAAGGTCGCCGACGCCGCCGAGAAGGCCGGATCGGATCGTCTGCGGTTCACTCCGTATCAGAAACTGATCGTCCTCGACGTCCCCGACGACAAGCTCGAGCAGCTCATCTCGGACCTCGACGCGCTCGGACTGCCTGCCCGTCCGTCGCACTGGCGCAAGAACCTGATGGCCTGCAGCGGAATCGAGTTCTGCAAGTTGTCCTTCGCTGAAACTCGAAAGCGCTCACAGGTTCTCGTTCCCGATCTGGAAGCACGACTCGAGGACATCAACGCACAGCTCGACGTACCCGTCACCATCAACATCAACGGCTGCCCCAACTCGTGCGCGCGCTCCCAGATCGCCGACATCGGATTCAAGGGAATGCTCGTCGACGACGGTGCAGGGAATCAGGTCGAGGGATTCCAGGTTCATCTAGGAGGCAGCCTCGGCCTGGACAGTGCGTTCGGCCGGAAGCTGCGCCAGCACAAGGTGAACAGCACCGAACTCGGTGACTACATCGAGCGAGTGGTGCGGAATTTCGTGAAGCACAGAGGCGAAGGCGAACGGTTCGCTCAATGGGCCGTGCGAGCAGACGAGGCGGATTTGCGATGACTACCAGACTGGACCTGTCGGTCGATCAGCTGAAATCGATCGCCGAGCGAGGCGCGAGGGAGTTGGACGGCGCCAATGCCGTCGAACTGCTCGAGTGGACCGAACGAGAGTTCGGCAACGACTACATCGTGGCGTCCAACATGCAGGATGCCGTTCTCGTTCACCTCGCCGCGCAGGTACACCCGAACGTCGACGTGTTGTTCCTCGACACCGGCTACCACTTCGCGGAAACCATCGGCACGCGCGACGCGGTGGAAGCCGTGTACGGGGTGAACGTCATCAACGCACGCGCCGAGCAGACTGTTGCCGAACAGGATTCGACCGAAGGCAAGGACCTGTTCGCGCGCGAACCCAACCGATGCTGCGCACTGCGCAAGGTCGCACCGTTGCGCAAGGAGCTCGCCAACTACAGCGCCTGGGTCACCGGTATCCGACGCGTGGAGGCACCGACCCGCGCCAACGCTCCCCTCGTCTCGTTCGACGACGCATTCGGCCTGGTGAAGATCAACCCGATCGCCGCGTGGTCCGACGACGACATGCAGCGCTACATCGACGAACACTCCATCCTCGTCAATCCACTCGTCGACGAGGGATATCCATCGATCGGGTGCGCGCCGTGCACCGTCAAACCTGCCCCCGGCGCCGATCCGCGTAGCGGTCGGTGGGCCGGCAAGGCCAAGACCGAATGTGGGTTGCACGCCTCATGACCGTGAACACAGCAACGGATCGCCCCCGAGTCGACAGCGCGCGCTTCGACACTCTCGACGCACTCGAGTCCGAGGCAATCCACATCTTCCGCGAGGTCGCAGGCGAATTCGAACGCCCGGTGATCCTGTTCTCCGGCGGTAAGGACTCCACGGTCCTGCTGCACCTGGCGATCAAGGCCTTCTGGCCCGCACCGCTTCCGTTCGCGCTTCTCCACGTGGACACCGGGCACAATCTGCAGGAGGTGCTGGACTTCCGTGACTACGTCGTCGCGAAGTACAACCTGCGCCTGCACGTCGCGAAGGTCGAGGACTACCTCGCCGACGGCCGCCTCACCGAGCGTCCCGACGGCATTCGCAACCCCTTGCAGACCGTTCCCCTGCTCGACGCCATCTCGGAGAACCGCTTCGATGCGGTCTTCGGTGGTGCGCGCCGCGACGAAGAGCGCGCCCGCGCCAAGGAACGGATCTTCTCGCTGCGCAACGCATTCGGCCAGTGGGACCCGAAGAAGCAGCGCCCCGAGTTGTGGAACCTTTACAACGGCAAGCACTCCCCCGGTGAGCAGGTCCGTGTCTTCCCCCTCAGCAACTTCACCGAGCTCGACATCTGGCGCTACATTGCGCGGGACAACGTCGAATTGGCGAGCATCTACTACGCCCATCAGCGCCCGGTCTATCAGCGCGACGGCATGTGGATGACCCCGGGCGTGTGGGGCGGTCCGACGGACGCCGAAGAGCTGCAGACACTGTCGGTGCGCTACCGCACCGTGGGCGACGGATCCACCACGGGCGCCGTCCTGTCCGACGCCGCGGACAACGAGGCCATCCTCGCCGAGGTCGCCGCATCCCGCCTCACCGAACGTGGCGCCACCCGAGGCGACGACCGCGTCTCCGAGGCAGCCATGGAAGACCGCAAGCGCGAAGGATACTTCTGAGCATGTCCACATCTGGTTCGCAGCTTCTTCGCCTCGCCACCGCCGGTAGCGTCGACGACGGTAAATCGACACTCGTCGGACGGTTGCTGTACGACACCAAATCGGTGCTGGCAGACCAGATCGACGCCGTCACCCGGGCGTCGGTCGATCGTGGCCTGAGCACACCCGACCTGTCGCTACTGGTGGACGGCCTCCGAGCCGAACGCGAGCAAGGCATCACGATCGACGTCGCCTACCGCTACTTCGCAACGCCTGCACGGTCTTTCGTGCTCGCCGACACTCCCGGTCACGTCCAGTACACGCGTAACACGGTGTCCGGTGCGTCGACGGCGCAGTTGGTGATCCTGCTGGTCGACGCCCGCAAAGGTGTCATCACGCAGACTCGTCGTCACGCTGCTGTTCTGGCGCTCCTCGGTGTGCCGAAGCTGGTACTCGCGGTCAACAAGATCGACCTCGTCGAGGATCCCGCACAGGTGTTCGCGGACATCTCGGCCGAGTTCAACTCGCTGACATCCTCACTCGGGTGGGCGTCGGAGGACGTCGTCGAGATTCCGGTGTCCGCGCTGCACGGTGACAACGTCGCGGTTAGGTCGACGAACACGCCGTACTACGACGGTCCCACGCTCATCGAGCACCTCGAATCCGTTCCCGTCGACGCCGAGCCCCATCGAGTCGGCCTGCGGTTCCCGGTGCAGTACGTCATCCGTCCGCGGACAGCCGACTACCCCGATTACCGCGGTTACGCGGGCCAGGTCGCGGCGGGAGCCGTCGCCCCCGGGGACGAGGTGATCGTGTTGCCCTCCGGAACCCGTACCACCGTCGAGCGAATCCACACTGCCGACGGAGAACTCGATTCCGCACACGCAGGGCGCAGCGTCACGCTGATCCTTGCCGACGACGTCGACGTCTCCCGAGGCGACACCATCGTTTCGCCGCAGGACGCTCCCGAGCCGATCGGCGAGTTCGACGCCACCGTCTGCTGGCTCGCCGAGAAGCCGCTGCGTCCCGGTGCCCGCCTGCTGCTCAAGCACGGTACCCGTACGACCCAAGCCATCGTCGGCACACTCGTCGAGAAGTTCGACGAGCAAAACCTCACAGCCGAGCCTTCACCGGAATCGTTGGAACTGAACGACATCGGACGCATCTCGGTGCGTGTCGCAGAGCCGATCGTCGCCGACGACTATGCCGTCAACCGGCACACGGGAAGTTTTCTGCTCATCGATCCCTCCGGCGGCAACACTCTTGCTGCCGGCCTCGTCGGCGACGCCCTGTCCGCAGTCGAGCTGGGGGAATCGGTACCGGCCTGACATGAGTGTTCTGATCGCCGTGGCCCACGGCAGTCGCGATCCGCGTTCGGCGGAAACCGTTGCTGCTGTGGTCCACGGCGTTCGACTGCGCCGCCCGGACTTGGACGTACGGGTGGCATATCTCGATCTGACCGAGCCTGCTGTCGGTACCGTCATCGGCGAGGTGGCGGCCGAGGGACATTCGTCCGCGGTCGTGGTTCCCCTCCTCCTCGGCAGCGCATTCCATGCGCGGGTCGATCTCCCGGGCATTCTCGACGCGGCACGCGTCCGATACCCGTGGATGACGTTCACCCAGGCCGATGTCCTCGGTGACGATTCGCGGTTGGTCGACGTGCTCCGCGCACGCGTTATGGACACCGGCGTCGATCGATACGATCCCGACGTCGCCGTTGCCCTCGCCGCTGTCGGATCCTCGGACTCGCTTGCGAATCGACGTACTCGGGCTCTCGCGTCACGTCTTCTCGTCGGCACCGAATGGTCCGGTGCTCAGGTGTGCTTCGCGACCGGGGTCGAATCTCCGCCTGCCGACGCCGTCGCGCGGCTGACGGCGTCGGGGCCCCGCCGAGTCGTCGTAGCCCCGTGGTTTCTCGCGCCGGGCCTGCTCACCGACAGAGTGTTCGGTGCGTTCGACAACTCGGCCCCTCGTGCCGATGTGCTCGGTGACCACCCGCTCGTCGCAGACGTGGTGTCGTCCAGGTTCGACGAGGCGCCGAGGTATCAACCGAGGATCGACGAATCCTCCACCGTCCGCCGGTAGGTGTACAGCGTCGTGACGGCACACACGACAGTTGCAGCGATCAGGACCTGAGGGCCGGTGATGGCCAGGCTCATGAGTCCGCCGACGAGAGCACCGAGACTGAACGCCGCATAGAGCAGGAAGTATTCGAGCCAATCCTTGGCCGATCCACCGCTGATGTGACGCTCGATTCCCTGCCCCATCTTCACCAGAGTGCCCGTGACGTAACTCAGCGGGATCGACACCTCCCCGTTCTTGACGAACGAGGTGTTGAGCGCGCCCATCGCGAAGGAGATGAACAAGATCGGCACGAACTGTACCTGTGGTGCACTCCATCCGCTCATCACGACGTCGACCACAGAGGCGATTGCCAAAGCGATGGTCGTGAGAACCGTTGCGCCGTGGGGATGATCGCGCCACACGTGGCGCCGACACAGTGACGCGATCACGACGCCCGCGACGAACGTCAGGATCAACAGGATTGCAGCGGCGGCCATTGCGTTATCGCCCCGGAAGAATCCGACCGCGCCGCGCTCGGTGTTCCCGGTCATGAACGTCACGAAGTAGCCACCGGTATTGGTGAAGGCTGCGGCGCCGACCAGTCCGGCTAGACCGGCGAGTACCCAAGACAGTCGGGCGTGAGAGCTGAACATGTCTCGCATGTACCCCGACGGTAGCGAAGCGCATGCCGAGGTTCTTCGTGGAATTCGTCACTGCCGGAACACGTATGCGACCAGATCACCTCGAAATGCGGAATACACGAGCAACCGTTACCGTGTGGCCGCGAGCCGCAATCGCACGGTCGAGCAACCGAACATCACCGCTGCTGGTTGCTAGTGGCGCTCTCCAGCGGATCCGTCTGGACTGCATTTCCCGTCGGGGCGATCTCCGGAATCCTCGTCGCTCTGACGTACACGGTCTCTCCGGGGCTGAGCTGGAGCGCCTCGCTGTCACCGCGGGTGATCTGCGCAGCGAACAGTTCGCCGGTGGCTGCGTTCTCGAGCTCGACCTTCACCTCGAATCCCAAGTGGACGACACGCTGGACGACCGCGCGTGTCACGCCCGCGGATTCGGCGGTGCCGGTCTCCTGAGCGAGAGCCAACGACGGGTCCCGTCCCACGCGGATGTCGTGCGGGCGAACGAGTTGGCCGTTGAGCTTGGCTACCTGTCCGAGGAACGACATGACGAAATCGTTGCCGGGACGGTCGTAGAGATCCTCGGGCGAACCCACTTGTTCGATGCGTCCCTTGTTGAGCACGGCGATCCGGTCCGCGACGTCGAGCGCCTCTTCCTGATCGTGTGTGACGAGGACAGTGGTCACGTGCACCTCGTCGTGCAGCCGCCGCAGCCACGTGCGCAGATCTTCACGGACCTTGGCGTCGAGAGCACCGAAGGGCTCGTCGAGAAGCAGGACCTGAGGGTCGACCGCGAGGGCACGCGCCAACGCCATTCGCTGACGCTGTCCTCCGGACAACTGTGCAGGGAACCGAGTCTGGAAACCCGACAGTCCGACGATCTCGAGCAGGTCGTCGACTTTGCGTTTGATCTCCTCCTTGGGGCGCTTCCGGATCTTCAGACCGAACGCGACGTTGTCGCGGACGCTGAGATGTTTGAACGCGGCGTAATGCTGGAACACGAAACCGATCTCGCGCTTCTGAGGGCTGATCCACGTCACGTCCTGGCCGGCCAGAATCACTTGCCCGGAGTCCAGCTGTTCCAGACCGGCAATCGATCTCAGGAGCGTCGATTTACCCGAACCACTCGGTCCGAGCAGCGCGGTCAACGAACCCTTGGGTATGTCGATGCTGACATTGTCGAGAGCTGCGAAGTCGCCGTAGTTCTTGTTGGCGCCGACGACGGAGATCTCGATCTCGTCCGACTTCTGTGCGGTCATTACTTCGTCCTCTTCTTGTCGAGGGCTGTCATCAGAAGCAGCACGATGACGGCGATGGCCATGAGGAGCGTCGATGCCGCGTACGCGCCCTGCTGATTGAAGTCCTCGTATCGCGAATTGACCAGGAGGGTCAGGGTCTGCGAGACGCCGGGAAGGTTGGTCGAGACCATGATGACCGCACCGAACTCACCGAGAGATCGAGCGACGGTCAGCACGATCCCGTACGTCAGTCCCCAGCGGATAGCGGGCAAGGTGATGCGCCAGAAGGTCTGCAACGACGACGCTCCCAGCGTCGAGGCGGCCTCTTCCTGTTCCTCACCGATCTCGTAGAGAACGGGTTCGACCTCGCGCACGACGAACGGAAGCGTCACGAAGATCGTCGCGATGATCATTCCGGGCAGCGCGAAGATGATCTTGAAGCCGAGGCTTTCGATCCCACCGAACCAACCGTTGGCACCCCACAACAGAATCAACGCGACGCCGGTGACGATCGGAGAGACCGCGAACGGCAGGTCGACGACGGCTTCGACGATCCCCTTGCCGCGGAACCGTCCTCGGACCAGCGCCAAGGCGGTGATGACACCGAATACCACGTTGATCGGTACGACGATGGTGACGATCAGCAGCGACAGTTGCAGTGCGGACTGCGCCGCAGGCGTGGTGATCAGCCCCCAGAACTCGAGAAACCCGTTCTCGAAGGTGCGGTACAGAATGGCGCCGAGCGGAAACAGGACGAGCGCAGCTAGATACAGCAACGCTATCGACCGCAGGGACAGTTTGACCGGTAGTCCGATCTTCATCGAATCTGCTCCTCTCGGCGCGCGAGCCGATTACCCACCACACGCAGAACGAACAGCACGATGAACGCCAGCGCCAGCAACACGACGGAGATAGCTGCCGCATCGACGGGTTGGTCGTACTCGATCAGTTCACGGATGTACTGCGACGCGATCTGGGTATCCCCGGGAATGTTGCCACCGATCAGCACGACGGATCCGAACTCGCCGATCGCGCGAGCGAAGGCGAGTCCGGTTCCACTGAGAATCGATGGAAGAAGGACCGGAAGGATGATCGACCGAAAGATCGTCCAGTTGTTCGCCCCCAGCGAGGCCGCGGCTTCCTCGACCTCGCGGTCGAGCTCGATCAGGACGGGCTGAACTGCTCGCACGACGAACGGAAGGGTAACGAACAGCAACGCGACGACCACCGCGGGCTTGGTGGCGTTGAACACCAAGCCTACCGGGCTCGCCGGGCCGTACAGAGACAGCAGCACCAGGCTGGCCACGATGGTCGGCAGCGCGAACGGAAGGTCGATCAGCGCGTTCACGAAGCGCTTGCCCGGAAACTCGTCACGAACGAGAACCCACGCGATGAGCGTGCCGAACACCAGGTTGATGACGGCGGCCGCCGCCGAGACCTCCAACGTGACCTTGAACGTCGCGATCGCTCGAGGTTCGGTGACCGCGTCCCAGAAGCCGGCGAGGCCGTCGTCGAACGATTTGACGGTGAGCGCAGCGAGCGGCAGGAGCACGATGATGCTGAGCCACAGCACCGCGACGCCGAGGCCGAACGGCCCGACGGACCCGGGACCTCGAAACTTTCTTCCCTTACGTTGCGACATGTCAGCTATTTGGTGCTGTCTTTGTAGATCGTCGTGATTGCACCGGTATCACCGAAGAGCTCGGAATCGACGACGTCCCACCCACCGAGATCGTCGATCGTGCGCAGGTTCTGCGGGGTGAAGAACTTGTCGGAGAATTCTGCGGCGATTTCCGGGTTGGTCGGACGGAAGCCGGACTCGGCCCAGATGCGCTGGCCTTCGTCGGTGTAGATGAAGTCGTTGAGTGCGTTTGCCTTCTCCAGCTGCGAACTCGTGTTGACGACCGCTACCGGGTTGTCGATTCGGAAGGTGTCGGCCACGTCGATGTGCTCGACGGGCTGTCCCTGCTCCTCGATCAGCAGCGCTTCGTTCTCGTAGCTCAACAGGACATCACCCTGCCCCTGCAGGAACGCCTCCGTTGCGGCGCGGCCCGATTCCGGCTGCACCGGGAAGTGCCCGGACACGAGCTGCTGGACGTAGTCGAGTCCGGCCTGCTTGTCCTGGCCGCCGTTGCTCTTGGCTGCGTAGGGAGCCAGAAGGTTCCACTTGGCGGAACCGGAGCTGAGGGGGCTCGGGCTGATCACCTGAACGTCGGGCTTCAGCAGATCGTCCCAGGTCTGAATGTTCTTGGGGTTGCCCTCGCGCACCACCAAGGTCACCACCGAACCGAAAGGCACACCGCCGTAGGCGTTCTCGTTCCAGCCCTCGTCGACTTTGCCCGCCTTCACGAGACGCGTGATGTCCGGCTCGACGGAGAAGTTCACGATGTCCGCCGGCGCGCCGTCGGCGACCTTGCGAGACTGATTACCCGAGGCACCGTAATCGGCGTTGATGGCGGTATCCCTGCCGTCCTCGGTGGCCTCGAATGCAGGCCCGATGGCATCCCACCCATTCTTCGGGACCGCGTACCCGACGAGAGTCAGTGTCGAACCGCTGCTCGACCCACCGTCGGCCCCGACGGTATCGCTCGACCCACCGCCGCACGCAGCGAGGACCAGGGTCCCCACAGCAGCGAAGGTGGTGAGCAGGTATCGAGAGTTGAGCCTCATCGAGAAGTGCCTTTCATCGAATGTGAATCTGATATGTCGTTGACGGAATCCGTGGAGCAACCGAGGACCGCACATACCTGCTCGAGTCATGCCCGCCGGGTAGCACGGTGAAGCGTCCTTCGGGCACGCGGGCGAGAACCCCGCACGGCGCAGCGCACGCTTCTCAGGCGCGGGGCAGTACGGACTGGGCAGGCGGCCGAATCAGGACGCGGATCGACAACAGTCGATATCCGCGACTGCAAGCATGCCGACCGCGATCAACGCCAATTCATGGCGGACCTGGTACTCGGCAGCGGCAGACACGGACAGAAATCTAGCAGAGGAACCCGGCGGACTCTAATTGCGCGGGCACGCGTCCGATCACCTGGTCAGAAACCATGCCAGAACGACGAGTACGAGCAGTGCGATCAGGGCCAGCGTGACCCTCGACTTCGGCATCAATGACCTTCCGCGACGGGCGACTCGGACGCATCTTTCTCGGCACGCGCGTCACGTCCGAGGGCATGAAGAACAACAGCCAGAACTCGATCGAACACCCGAGCCAATCCCAGCGCGGCCGGAACCAGAACGAGCAGGACGACGAGCGACTGCGGCACGAAAGGCAGCCCGGTGATCCACAGCTCGATCCCGTCCCACCACGTTGCCACTGCATGCACGAACCTCAGCCTAGAGGGCACGTGCGCCACGCCGAAAATCGCCACCGGTGGACGCCGGGCACCGGTGGCGTCGATGATTGAGCGATGACGGCCTTCGACGAACGTTCCACCGTGGTGCCCGTGCCCGACGATTCGATTCCCCGACCAGGCTCTCCCGACGGCGACGGCCATGACCCGCAGGGAGTGTTGTCGAGTACCGAAGCGCCGGTGTCGACCATCACCACCGGCCGAAGCGCGTTTCCTCCGATCGACGATTACGCGTTTCTCTCCGACTGCGAGACAACGTGCCTGATCGCCCGGAACGGCTCCGTCGAGTGGATGTGCGTTCCTCGTCCGGACTCCCCCAGCATCTTCGGTGCCGTCCTCGATCGGAGCGCAGGACACTTCCGCGTCGGCCCCTACGGCCAATCGGTTCCCGCTGCGCGCCGCTACCTTCCCGGCGGACTGATCGTCGAGACCACGTGGCAGACCGAGACGGGCTGGCTCGTCGTCCGTGACGCGCTGGTGATGGGGCCGTGGCACAACACCGATCAGCGCTCGCGAACGCACAAGCGGGCCCCGTCGGACTGGGATGCGGAACATATTCTGCTGCGGACCGTCAAGTGTGTCAGCGGCACCGTCGAACTCGAGATGAGTTGCGAACCGGCGTTCGACTACCACCGCGCGCCCGCCCGCTGGGAGTACACGGGAAAGGTGTACGAGGAGGCGACGGCGACGTGCGAGGCCAGCTCGGTCGGTGACCAACCCACGCTGAAGCTCACCACCAACCTCCGAATCGGTATCGAAGGTCGCGAGGCCCGCGCACGCACGCGAATGACCGAGGGTGACAACATCTTCGTGGCCCTGTCCTGGTCGGATCTGCCAGCACCGCAGACATTCGAGGAAGCGGCAGACAAGATGTGGCGCACGTCCGAGTGCTGGCGCCAGTGGATCACCATCGGTCGTTTCCCCGATCACCCGTGGCGCGGATACTTGCAGCGCAGTGCGCTTGCGTTGAAAGGCTTGACCTACGCACCCACCGGCGCCCTGCTGGCGGCGTCGACGACATCGTTGCCGGAAACTCCTGGAGGAGAACGTAACTGGGATTACCGATATGCGTGGGTGCGCGATTCGACGTTCGCCCTGTGGGGCCTCTACACCCTCGGACTCGACCGTGAGGCGAACGATTTCTTCTCGTTCATGTCCGACGTGTCGATGACCGAGGACGGCAAAGCCAATCCACTGCAGGTGATGTACGGCATCGGCGGCGAGAAGACGCTGGAGGAAACCGAACTGCCACACCTGTCCGGGTACGACGGCGCCAAGCCGGTGCGGATCGGTAATGGCGCGTACAACCAGGAACAGCACGACATCTGGGGCACCATGCTGGATTCGGTGTACCTGCACGTCAAGTCACGCGAGCACGTTCCGGAGTCCCTGTGGCCGCTGCTCAAGCGTCAGGTCGAGGAAGCGATCGCGAATTGGCGGAAGCCGGACCGCGGCATCTGGGAGGTGCGCGGCGAGCCGCAGCACTTCACCTCGTCGAAGGTCATGTGCTGGGTCGCGCTCGATCGGGGCGCGAAACTCGCGTCCATCCACGGCGAGACCGACTACGCGGACCAGTGGAACGAGATCGCCGACGAGATCAAGGCCGACATTCTCGAACACGGTGTCGACGACCGCGGTGTTCTGACGCAGCGGTACGGACACGAATCACTGGACGCGTCACTACTTCTGGTGCCGTTGCTACGCTTCCTCCCCGCCGACGACCATCGGGTCCGTGCAACGGTCCTGGCAATCGCCGACGAGCTGACCGTCGACGGTCTGGTCCTGCGCTACATGGTGGACACCACCGACGACGGGCTGGAGGGCGAGGAAGGAACGTTCACCATCTGCTCGTTCTGGCTGGTGTCCGCGCTCGTCGAGATCGGCGAACTCGCCCGCGCGAAGCACCTGTGCGAACGACTGCTGGGATACGCCAGCCCGCTCAAGCTCTACGCGGAAGAGATCGACGCCAGGTCGGGACGGCACCTCGGTAACTTCCCGCAGGCATTCACCCACTTGGCGCTGATCAACGCAGTCGTACACGTGATCCGAGCGGAGGAAGCGCAGGCCGCCGGTCACTTCCAGCCGGCCCACACCAACTGACGTGAGTGGCCGACTCACTGCAACTGGGTCGCCCATTCCGCCATCAAGTCGGTTGCCGACGCCGCGCGTGCGCGTCGGTGACCGGTTCCGGCCCACATCGACAGCGCCGACGGGTCCCCTGCTGCTCCGGCCTTCGCGCGCATCGGAGCGGTCAGGTAATGCAGGTCCGGGTACGCGAGCGGAGCATCACCGGAGTGATCGCGCATGAATTCGTTGACGATTCCGCGCGCGGGGCGTCCCGAGAATGCACGTGTCACCGCGGTCTCCTCGGTGGCGGTCAGCTGCTCGCGGTGGACCGGGCGGGTTCCCGCCTCGGCCGTGTTCAGAAACGCCGTGCCCAGCTGCGCAGCGTGCGCCGCTCCGGATTTCAACACCGGTGCAACGTCGTTGCCGTCCATCAGGCCGCCCGCAGCGATACGAGGCAGAGCGGACGCCCGCCGCACCGCCTCGAGCAGTTCCGCCAACGGTTCCTCGGGAGCCGAGCCGTCGAAGCTTCCGCGGTGTCCACCGGCCTCCGGACCTTGGACGATCAGTGCGTCGACACCGCTGGCCTCGGCTTCCTCTGCTTCGCTGACGGAGGTCACCGTGCACCACACTTCGGTTCCGACATCGTGCAGCGCGGCGACTTCCGCGGCATCGAATGTCCCGAACGTGCTCGATACGAGCGGGACCGGGTTCTGTACGAGCCAGCGGAACTTTTCCGGGTAGTAGTCGTCGCGCCTGGTCAGTTCACCCCGGGGCGCGTCGTACTTCTCCAGCCATGGAGCGATGCGATCGGCGTACGCGTCGACATCAGCACCGGAAGGGTCGTCGGGAAGGAACAGGTTGACGCCGAACCGGACCTCTCGCAGCGAATCCACCTTCGCCCCGAAAGCGTCCAGGTCGAGTAATGCACCGGCCAGCATGCCGAGACCACCGGCTCGCGAGACCGCGGCAGCGAGCTCAGGAGTGGACGGTCCGCCTGCCATCGGCGCACTGATGATCGGAATGGTCAGTTCGTTCAGGAGTCTCGTCGTCACACTCCATGAAACTACTCCGCTGCTATTTCTTGGGCTTGTCCGCCGACGACTCCGAGGACAGTGCAGCGACGAATGCTTCCTGCGGCACGTCGACGCGACCGATCGTCTTCATGCGCTTCTTGCCTTCCTTCTGCTTCTCGAGCAGCTTGCGCTTACGGCTGATGTCACCGCCGTAGCACTTCGCGAGAACGTCCTTGCGGATCGCTCGAATGTTCTCGCGGGCAATGATTCTGGATCCGATGGCAGCCTGGATGGGCACCTCGAACTGCTGACGAGGAATCAGCTCTTTGAGCTTGGTTGTCATCTTGTTGCCGTACGCGGCTGCGGCATCCTTGTGCACGATCGCGGAGAACGCATCGACGGCCTCGCCCTGCAACAGGATGTCGACCTTCACGAGCGCAGCGCTTTGCTCGCCGACTTCCTCGTAATCCAGGCTGGCGTAACCGCGGGTGCGGGATTTGAGGATGTCGAAGAAGTCGAAGATGATCTCGGCCATCGGAATGGTGTAGCGGAGCTCGACTCGGGTCTCGGACAGATAGTCCATACCTCCCAGCTCGCCACGCCTCCCCTGGCACAGTTCCATGATCGAGCCGATGAACTCACTCGGGGAGATGATGGTGCACTTGACCATCGGCTCGAACACGTCGCGCGTCTTGCCCTCAGGCCAGTACGACGGGTTGGTGACGATGTGCTCGGCACCGTCCTCCATCTCCACGCGGTACACCACGTTGGGCGAAGTGGAGATCAGGTCCAGGTTGAACTCGCGTTCGAGACGCTCGCGGGTGATCTCCATGTGCAGCAAGCCCAGGAAGCCGCAGCGGAAACCGAAGCCGAGCGCCACGGACGTCTCGGGCTCGTAGGTCAATGCTGCGTCGTTGAGCTGCAGCTTCTCGAGCGCATCACGCAGGTCCGGGTAGTCGGACCCGTCGAGGGGGTACAGACCGGAGTAGACCATCGGCCGTGGCTCGCGGTATCCGGTCAAAGGTTCCGTCGCACCCTTGCGTGCGGTGGTGACGGTGTCACCGACCTTCGACTGACGCACGTCCTTGACGCCCGTGATGAGGTACCCCACCTCGCCGACGCCCAGGCCCTTGGTTGCCTTCGGGTCCGGCGACACGATGCCGACCTCGAGAAGTTCGTGTGTCGAGCCCGTCGACATCATCGTGACCTTCTCGCGCGGATTCAACGCACCGTCGACGACACGAACGTAGGTCACGACGCCGCGGTACGTGTCGTAGACGGAGTCGAAGATCATCGCGCGGGCCGGGCCGTCCGCGTCACCGACGGGAGCAGGTACCTGCTTGACGACCTCGTTCAGCAACTCCTCGACGCCGACGCCCGTCTTGCCGGACACTCGCAGGACGTCGTCCGGCTCACAGCCGATGATGTGAGCGATCTCCGCGGCGTAGCGATCCGGATCGGCCGCCGGCAAGTCGATCTTGTTGAGCACAGGAATGATCGTCAGCTCTTTGTCGAGCGCCAAATACAGGTTCGCGAGCGTCTGAGCCTCGATACCCTGCGCTGCGTCGACGAGCAGAACAGCACCCTCACACGCCTCGAGCGCACGAGAAACCTCGTACGTGAAGTCGACGTGTCCAGGCGTGTCGATCAGGTGGAGAACGAACTCTTCACCGTCGACGACCCACGGCAGGCGCACGTTCTGCGCCTTGATGGTGATGCCTCGTTCACGCTCGATGTCCATGCGGTCGAGGTACTGAGCTCGCATCGACCGATCATCGACGACGCCCGTGAGCTGCAGCATCCGGTCAGCCAGCGTCGACTTGCCGTGGTCGATGTGGGCGATGATGCAAAAGTTCCTGATCCGGGCGGGATCGGTGAACGTCGTATCGGCGAAGCTGGGCACTCGTATCCTTTGCTGGCGCTTGCAAGAGAGAACCTGACTATCGTCCCACAGGGTCATTCCGCAGGCTCCACTCCCGCCCGTCCCACCACGGTCATTCCGCAGGCTCCACTCCCGCCCGCCCCATGTCCTGGGTCGACGGGTTACGCGGGCCGGGTCGCTAAACTCGACGCCCATGGCGGGCAACTGGAGCAAATTGGGCAAGCAACTCGGGAAAATTGCGCTTCGGGAGGGGCCGAGACTGTTTCGCCAGTTGCAGAACTCCGGCGCCCTGCAGAAGGGCAAGGACGCGATTGCCGGCAACTCGTCGTCGGCACCCGCCCCCACGCCGGGTCGCCCGGTGGCGTCGAAGACCGTTCCGACGGCCCACCGCGCCCGTCGGGTCGAATACTCCCCTGACCTCGACGGCAAGGCCGATCCCGGTGAGATCGTGTGGACGTGGGTCACGTACGAGGAAGATGCAAGTCAGGGCAAGGATCGACCGGTGCTCGTCGTCGGCCGGGACGGACAGACCCTTCTCGGGTTGATGCTGTCCAGTCAGGACAAGCGCGAGGGCGACCCCGACTGGGTGTCGATCGGGGCAGGGTCGTGGGATGCGGAAGGTCGGCCGAGTTGGATCAGGCTCGACCGTGTTCTCGACGTGCCGGAGAGCGGCATCCGGCGCGAGGGCGCCATCCTGGCCAAGGGAAAGTTCGACGCGGTCGCCGCCCGTCTGCGTAAGGACTACAGCTGGTCCTGAAATCGCATGCGGGCGACGCGCCCGCCTACGCCAGCCTTGTGATTTCCACCACGACATCGAGAGCGGTGGATCCACCACCCGAGAAGATGCCTTTCAGGGGTGGCACGTCTGCGTAGTCACGGCCGAGACCGACCGAGACATGCTGCTCGTTGACGGCGATGGCATTGGTGGGGTCGTATCCCCACCAGGCTCCGGTCCACGCTTCGATCCAGGCGTGAGACTGCCCTTCGACCGACGCACCGATGACGGCGTCCTTCTTCGGGTGCAGATAGCCCGAGACGTAGCGGCTGGGAATCCCGAGGCTACGCAGCAGGAGCAGCGTCAGGTGTGCGTAATCCTGGCAGACGCCCTTCTTCTCGGACCAGGCCTCGACTGCCGAGGTGTGCACGCCCGTGGTTCCCGGAACGTAGGACATCTCCTGGTTCACCCAGTTCGCGATCTCCACGACCGACTCTTGAGGCGGCAGGCCTTTGGAGAGCTTTTTCGCGATCGCTGCCAGCTGGCGGTTCTTGGGAACGTAGACGGTGTTGTCGAGGACCTCGTTGAACCGATCGATCACTGGTTCGCTGGCAAGCTCCTCCCACGACGCGTTCTCCTCCGGAGCCAAGAACGGATCGGTTTCGACGACGGACGACCCCGTCACTTCCAGTTCCGTGTGCGGTGCGTGAAGATCGAAGGCCGTTACCGCCGTACCCCAGTAGTCGGTGTACCGGTAACTCCTGGTCACCGGATTGGTCTCGACTCGGTTCAGGATGACGTTCTGCCGGTTGTCACTTCGCGGTGTCAGGCGCGCCTCGTTGTAGGACGACGTCACCGGAGCGTCGTATTGATAGCCCGTGGTGTGGACAACGCGCATACGCCAGCTCACAGTTCACCTTCCAATTGATCCTCGTACGTTCCCGAACCCGCATCGGTCCACGCGACCCAGGGCGCCGCATGGAAATACTGCTTGGAAATCGCGTCTCCCAGTTCTCGGCACGTCTCCTGCAGCGCCAGCAACCTGTCCTGCAGATCGTCCAACAGTGCTCCGGGTCGCAGAAATTCGAGCTCGCTGCGGGCGCGGCCGAGTAGTCGCTGAGCCTCGGCTCGCGCGCCGACGCGGCTGTTGGGCTGATGATCGAGTTGATCCAACGAGCGTTCCGCCTCACTCAACGCATAGAACACCGAACGTGGGAACAGCCGGTCCAACAGCATGAATTCGAGCACTCGCTGCGCATCGAGCGCGCCGCGGTACGTGCGGAGGTAGGTGTCGTGCGCGCCCGCCGCACGGAGCACGGTCACCCATGCCGGCGACGACGGCCGGTCACCCGCACGCGAGAGCAGCAGACGCACCACCATGTCGACGCGTTCCACCGAACGACCGAGAATGAGGAAGCGATATCCGTCGTCGTGACTCAGCGTGGAATCGGCGAGTCCGGCGAACATCGCCGCCCGCTCCTCGATGTAACTGAAGAACTCGTGCGGTCCGGTGCGCTTCGACGCCCGGATGCGGTCTCCCAAGCCGTTGTAGGTGGTGTTGAGGCACTCCCACATCTCGGTGGACGTGACTTCCCGTGCACCACGAGCGTTCTCACGGGCACCCGACAGGGAATCGACGATCGATCCACGTCCCTCCCGACTGAACGCGACCACCTCGGTCAGCGACCACACGTCCAGGGACACGTCGGGTTCGTGCTGGAACCCGAGAACGCGGAGCAGGACACGAGAGATGTGATCGGGATCGACCGTCGCGTCCTCGAGGAGCTGATGGACCGTGACGTCCAGGATTCGAGCCGTGTCGTCGGCCCGCTCCACGTACCGCCCGATCCAGTAAAGCGACTCTGCGTTACGCGCGAGCATCTAGCATCCACCACCGTTCGAAAGCTGTTGCTGCTGTTGTTGCTGCTGCTGCTGCTGCTGGTCCATGGTCAATTCCGGGCCCTGTTCGGCCCGTGGAGCCTCGGGCGGCTCGCTGACGATCTCCTCACCCGCTAGTTCCTGCTCTTCCTGCGACGTTCGAGTTGCCAGAACCCAGGTGTCCTTGCTTCCACCGCCCTGGCTCGAGTTGACCACGAGCGAGCCTTCGGGAAGCGCGACTCGGGTCAGCCCGCCCGGCAACACCCAGACGTCGTCGCCGTCGTTGACTGCGAATGGCCGCAGGTCGACGTGGCGAGGCACGAGCCGGCCGCCGATCTTCGTCGGAACCGTGGACAGCTGAACGACGGGCTGCGCGATCCAGCCACGGGGATCGGCTCGGATCTTCTTGCTGATCGTCGACAGTTCCTTGGGCGACGCGTCGGGACCGAAGACGATGCCGTAACCGCCTGATCCTTCGACCGGCTTGATGACCAGTTCGTCCACTCGGTCGAGCACTTCCTCGCACTCGTCGTCGAGCCAGCACCGGAACGTGTCGACGTTCGCGAGGAGCGGCTTCTCGCCCAGGTAGTAGTCGATGATCGTCGGAACGTACGTGTAGACCAGTTTGTCGTCGCCGACTCCGTTGCCGACGGCACTCGAGATGACGACGTTGCCTGCGCGAGCGGCGTTGACCAACCCGGCGACGCCGAGGACCGAGTCCGGACGGAACTGCATGGGGTCCAGGTAATCGTCGTCGATGCGGCGGTAGATGACGTCGACCTGGCGTTCGCCCTCGGTCGTACGCATGTAGACGACGTTGTCGCGGCAGAACAGGTCGCGGCCCTCGACCAGTTCGACACCCATGAGACGAGCGAGCAGGGAGTGTTCGAAGTACGCGGAGTTCGCGACACCCGGTGTGAGGACGACCACCGTCGGGTCGGCTTCGTTGAGGGCCGCGGACGCGCGTAGCGCCCGGAGCAGGTGCGACGCATAATCACCGACAGCGCGTACCCGGTGTGTGGCGAAAAGATCGGGGAACACTCTCGCCATGGTGCGGCGATTCTCCATGACGTAGGACACGCCGGAGGGCGACCTCAGGTTGTCCTCCAGCACACGGAACGTGCCCTGGGCATCGCGAATCAGGTCGATGCCTGCGACGTGGATACGCACGCCGTTGGGCGGGACGATGCCCACTGCTTCACGGTGGAAGTGCTCACACGACGTGACCAGACGTTTCGGCACGACGCCGTCGCGCAGAATTTCTTGGTCTCCGTAGATGTCGGCCAGAAACATCTCCAGCGCCCGGACGCGCTGCTTGATGCCACGCTCGAGGCGCGACCACTCGCCTGCGGCGATGACGCGCGGAACTTGATCCAGAGGAAACGGGCGTTCCTGTCCCGAGAGGGAGAACGTGATGCCCTGGTCGACGAAGGCGCGGCCGAGTGCATCCGAGCGCGCGTCGAGGTCCGCTGAACTCGACGGCTCGAGTGCGGTGTGAATGCCCTTGTAGGGAGTCCGGGTCTTGCCGTCCGGGTCGAACATCTCGTCGAAGGCCAGACCGTACTTTCCGACATCGGAATAGCCGCCGAACACGCCGTCCACTTCGGGTTTCTCGCGAGCTGCCGACTTGGATTTGCTTGGCTTGGCCTTGTCTTGGGCTGTGGCTGCAGATCGCGGGCTCATCTCGGCAATGTTGCTACAGAGGCAGGAGATAAGCGCGCCGGACGCGTTAATTTCTGGAAACGCACAACACTTACCCTGTGTACGTACAGGCCGAATTGGGTTCTGCCGACGGTGCTGGTATTCTCGATCTTCGGCGCTGGGCTTCATGGCTTGGCAGCAGACTTCGGGCATTCCAGCATGGACCGCCCTGACCGGAATACCGACGAAGACAGAAGGATTTTACGCGTGGCCAACATCAAGTCCCAGAAGAAGCGGATTCTCACCAACGAGCGCAACCGCCTGCGCAACCAGTCGGTGAAGTCCTCGCTGCGGACGATCATTCGCTCCTTCCGCGCCGCTGAGGCCGAGGGCGACAAGGACAAGGCTTCCGCCATCCTCGTCAGCGCAGGTCGCCAGCTGGACAAGGCAGCCAGCAAGGGTGTCATCCACAAGAACCAGGCAGCCAACAAGAAGTCGGCTCTGGCTCTGGCAGTCAACAAGCTCTGATTCTTTTTCGTCGAAAGAACCCGCTCGGTCGTCACCGAGCGGGTTCTTTCGCGTTCCCGTGATGCCTACCGTGCACTGAGCGTCGCCACCACCGACACTGCGCTCTCCACTGCATAATCCGCGTCGGCGGCCTGGCCCTTGACGTCGGCGTTGAGCTTCGACACCACCTGCAAAGCCTCCCCGATCGACGCACCGGTCCAGCCGCGGGCCTGTGCTTGTGCTTTCTTGATTTTCCACGGCGGCATCCCCAGTTCTCCCGCCATCTTGAACGGGTCACCTCGGCCTGCCGAACCCACGAGTGCGATAGTGCGAACTGCATCGGCCAGTGCGTCGGCCAGCAGAACATGCGGCACGCCCCGATGCATGGCCCACCGCAACGCTTCGAGAGCGCCGGGCACGTCTCCCCCGACGGCTTTCTCCGCAACGTCGAATCCGGATACTTCAGCTTTGCCCGAGTAATACCGTCGGACCGCGTCGACGTCGACCTTGCCCGCGGTATCCGCAATGAGCTGCGAGCAGGCGGCAGCAAGTTCACGAAGATCGGAACCGACCGCCTCCACGACCGCCTCCACGACGTCCTGGTTCACTCGCACCTGGGCCGTGCCGAACTCACGTTTGACGAAATCCGACCTCTCCGACGCCTTCGTCAACTTTGCGCACTCGTGCGTGACGGCACCGGATTTCTGCAGCGATCCGACCATTGCCTTGGCCCTGCCACCGCCGGAGTGCATGATCACCAACACGGCCCCCTCGGGCGGATCGGCCGCCGCGTCCAGAACCAACGCGACGGCGTCCTTACCTGCCTCGGCTGCTGCTTCGAGTACGACCACGCGGTCCTCGGCGAACAGCGACGGGCTGAGAAGTTCGGCAAGTTCCGGTCCACTTGCGTCGCCTGCCCGCAGTTTGGTGACGGGAACATCGTCGCCCTCGGGGGCGGCCTTCTTGACCGACGAGACGATCGATGCCACTGCCCGGTCCATGAGCAGTTCCTCGTCACCGAGAACGAGATGCAGAGGTTCCACCGGACTGTTCGCATTCACACCGACGATCGTGCCATGTGGGTCCGACGTAGTTCACCGCCACCTGCCGCGACGCGGATTCGGTCTTCACACCGACCAGACGATCCACAGAACCGTGGCCGCTGCCCCCGCTCCCCCGATCATCCACCGCAGGAATCGAACCCTCAGAGCGCAGACGATCGCAGCCGTCACGGCCACGACGATCACCACACCTGCTGCGCCGCCGGGAGTTCCGATACTCGCACCCGGGACGGATCCCGCGCGCTCGGCAACCAGGATCAACCACCACAGCGGAGCGTCGGTGAGTCTCAACACGAGGGACGCCGGCCCCGACGCCCACGGTGCCACGGCAGCAGCGACCACACCGACGACGGTGATCGGCGCCACGACGGGTGCGACGGCCATGTTCGCGGCGATTCCCACCACCGACAGGGTTCCGGACATGCCCGCGACGATCGGTGCGGTCACCGCATGAGCCGCCGACGCGACCGCAACGATCTCCGCGGCGCTGCGACCCCAGCCGTGGCTGCGCAGCCAATCCACCCACACCGGAGCCACCACGACCAGTCCCGCGGTCGCGGCAACCGACAGCGCGAAACCGACGTCGACGGAGAGCTGAGGCAACCACACCAGCAATCCGAGGACAGACGTACACAATGCGGGGACAGCTTGCCTGCGTCTGCCTGTCACGAGAGCGAGCAGGCCGACCGCGCCCATGACGGCCGCACGCAGCACACTCGGTGACGGTCTCGCCACGACGACGAACGCGACGACAGCCATCGCGCCGATCAGCACCGTGGTCCTGGGACCGAGCGCCGCCGAGCGGGTGAGCAGGAGAACCGCACCGAGCACGATCGCGAAGTTCGCACCCGACACCGCGGTCAGATGAGTCAGACCCGCTGCGCGAAAGTCGGTTTCGACGTCTTCCGGCAGGCCGGACACGTCGCCCACCACGAGTCCGGGAAGCACACCTGCGCGATCGGCTGGGAGAGCCTCTGCGGCGGCGGACGACAGCGATGTCCTGACGGTCGACGCCGCGCGGGCGACGGTTCCCGGTGGCTGGACGTGCAGGGGTGGTCCGTTCACGCGGACGACCGCGAGCGTCAGGTTGCGCCAGGTCGGTTCCGCCAACCGACCTCTCACCAGAACCTGTTGGCCGGGCACCAGATGGTCCCATCCGTCGGAGGGTGCGAGCACAGTGAGGCGGCCACCCAATTCGATCGGTGTGCCCGCGAGGTCGATTCGTCGGAGCTCCACCGCGATGGTCACCATCGAGGGTCCGGGCGAGCGTGTCCGTCGGGGATCCTCTACGACGGACACAGCGGCGCTGATCCACGCACGGTCCTTCGCGGCTGCGGTTACCGGACTGGACTCGAACATCGAGGCGTGCACGGCCGACGCGCCTGCGTAACAGCACGACACGACGGACATCGCGACGAGCCCGAACGCTGCCGCGCCGAGCCGAGCCCGGCATCGTAGAACAACGACGACCACGACACCCGATATCACCGCGACCGCGGCAGCGAGTACCGATCCGCCGAGAACTCCGACGATCGTCGCACCCCATCCCGCCGCTGCCGCCGGAACCAGGCGCACATCGTGTGCACGGATCGGCGGTTCGGTCATACCGTCACCTGAGGTCTGAGTTTCTCCAGGCGCACCGGACCGATACCGTCGACCTCCGCCAATTGCCCTATGTCGCCGAACTTTCCGTTGACCTCCCGCCAGGCGACGATGTTGGCCGCAGTCACCGGCCCCACGCCGTCGAGGGCGTCGAGCTCGGCGACCGTCGCGGTGTTGAGGTTCACCAGTGCCGTGGACCCGGTCGCTGAGTCCTCGGCGGAACCGGGCTGGTCAACGGAATCAGGGCCGTTGGCAGAACCGGGCCCGGATGACGCAGCCGAATCTCGTACGGTGCCACTGACTACCGGCCTACCTTCCGGCGGGAGAACTCCGACGATGATCTGGTCACCGTCACTCACCTTGGCAGCGAGGTTGAGCGCCAACATGTCCGCACCCTCCAGGACGCCGCCGGCCGCAGCGATCGCGTCCGCTACACGGGCGCCTGGCGGCAGGTTCACCAACCCCGACGAGACGACGAGGCCGACCACGCTGACCACGATCCGCGACGGGGGCTCCGGCACCGATGGCTCCGTCGCACTCGGTGTCGACTGCGAGTCCGACACCGGTTGCACGACGGGCAGGGCCGGTACCGGTGCCACCTGCGGTGAGTCTCGCAGCATCGCGTAGCCCGCGACGAGCAGGACGATCAGACCGACGCCGCACAGTCCGAGGAGTCCGGTGCGACCGGGATCCATGCGAGCTCCGCGCCACCGCTCCGGAAGATACGCGGACAGAGCGGAGTCGTGACCGTCGTCGAACCCGAGCCGCTCCGGTCCGTCCCGTACCGCGCTGTCGGAGTCGTCGGCGTACTCGTGGTCATCGGTTGCGCGATCGACTCGAACGGCCTCCCGAGAGATGGGCCGAGCCCGCGGCGATGACATGGGAGGTGACGGTAGCGAGGCCGCCGACCCCACCGCGCCGCGAAACCCAGGTCGTGAATTGCCCTGTGGACAACCCAGCGCCTGTGGACAACCCGCACCCCCGCGGTGGTCCGACGACGGCTACTGCGCGACGACGACCCCGACCGCGCCGGGCCCGACGTGCGCTCCGAGGACAGCGCCGAAGGGCACCACATCGATGTCGATCGGGTGCGCGATGCGCTCGCGCAGCATGGACACCACCGTGTCGGCACGGTCCGGGCAGAGCATGTGGTGCACCGTCATGGCGAGGTCGTCGTCACTAGAGTCGTCGTCACCCGAGTCGGCGGCGCCCTCGGCCACTCTCGAGGCAGCGTCGACGAGCTTGTTCAGCGCTTTCGTCGAGGTGCGCGCTTTCTCGCCTAGTACCAGCTTTCCGTCGGTGAGGTGCAGCACTGGTTTCATCGCAAGCGCGGTACCGAGCAGTGCTGCGGCAGCGCCGATTCTGCCGCCGCGACGAAGGTGGTCGAGACGATCGACGACGATGAAGCTGCTCGTTCTCGCCGTCATCGACGCCGCGGTGTCGTACACGTCGTCGAGACCGTCACCGTTCGCTGCCGAGCGCGCCGCGGCGAGCACCGCATAACCGAGACCCATGCCGGCGGAGGCCGAATCGACCACACGAACTCGATCCCCGACGGCTGCTGCAGCCTGACGAGCAGCCTCCCAGGTGCTCGACAGTCCTCGCGAGATATGCACGGCCACAACCCCGTCACCGCCACTGCGATCGAGGGCATCGGAGTAGAGGTCGGTCAGCTCGGACGGCGACGCTCCGGCCGTCGTCACCGGACCTTTCGCAGCGAAGTCCTCGGGGATGGTGTCGACGCCCTCTCTCAGGTCGACGCCGTCGACGAAGACATGAAGCGGCGCCACTGCGATTGCCGAACCGCCGCGTTCGGGGCCGATGCATGCCGACGAGTCGGTTACCACGACGACTGTCACGCCGGTGCGCTCCGATCGGGCGCAACCGATCTCAGCACGGTGAGCATGGCGTCGGCGACCTGAACGTGGGCGTCCCAGCCCCAGTGGATTCCATCCGGGTTCGCCTGTCCGGAGTCGATGTTCTCCCGTACGGCGGTGGCAAGATCCACGAGCGGGACACCTGTGGTCGAACTCCACTGCCGCAGAGCCTTTTCCGCCGCCGGTCGACCGGAGTGAACCCGACCGTAGGCGTCGGAGCGGTGCACCGAAGGAAGCGTCCCGACGACCGGCAGATCCGGGCGGACGTAGGCCAGCGCGGCACGCGACTGTTCCAGATAGTCGACGCTGAGCTTGGGCGGCAGAGCCACCGGCCAGCCGAGGTGCGCGAGTCGCGGCTGCGCCCACTGGTATCCGGTACGAACGATTCGGCGGAGCGCGGGCGGGCGAATGTACCGAATCTGCTCACGGAGGGCGGTCGGCATCGGCGAAGGCAGCGAGTCCATTCCACCGACACCGAACACGACGGCGCCCGCCTTGGGGATCGCGGCCCACACCCGTGGGTCCTGAGTGAGTGCCCACCACGCGTCTCGACTGGTCCAGCCGATCCGGGCAACCAACTCTACTGTCCAACCCAGCTCGGCGGCAACGATATTGGGCCAGATGCGAGGATCGTCGACGGGCAGTCCGCCCTCGGGCCCGTAGTAGCTCAGCGAGTCCGCCAGCACCAACAGAACGGGTGCGGGAGCATCAGAGGACGTCACTGGCCACCCGCGCCGACGCATTCCACACGTCGAGGCGCCAGCCGAGATTCTCGCCCTCTCCGTGGCTGCTCAACTGCACCCAACTCGTGTTGGACAGTCCGCCGAGGACCGGCCACCGGTCGACCGGCAGATCCAGTAACGCCGCGGTCATGGCTGCGATCTGACCGCCGTGCGCGACGAGGACGACGGGCGCACTCGACCCGTCGGATCCCCACTCCGGCAGATCTGCGACGAGTTCCTGCACGACGGGCAGGCTGCGGCGCGCGACGTCGATCCTGCTTTCGCCTCCGGGCGGTGCCATCGTCGCGTCGGCGCGCCACGCCGCACGTGCCCCGGGTGCGACGGCGTCGACGTCGAGGTGGGTCAGGCCCTGCCATTCGCCGAGGTGCGTCTCCCGGAGTCGCTGATCCGTGACGACGACGACGCCCGACGCGTCACCGAGAGCGACCGCCGTGTCGTACGCCCGTCGCAGGTCCGAGGACACGATGCGGAGCGGTGAGCGGGTCGCGAGTTCCGCGGCCGCGGTCTTGGCCTGGGATCGTCCGAGTTCGGTGAGGTCGGTATCCAGCTGTCCCTGCATCCGGTCGCCTGCGTTGTACTCGGTCTGACCGTGGCGCAGTAGGATCAGCTGCCGTTTCGTCGGTTCGGTCACTGCTCAGGAATCCGAACCGTCGTCGCCTGCTGTCTCGGACGTCTCGGGACGCTCGCCGAGTCCGGGGACCTCGATGCTGGGGCAGTCCTTCCAGAGCCGCTCGAGGGCGTAGAAGTTCCGCTCGTCGTTGTGCTGCACGTGCACGACGACATCGACGTAGTCCAGTAAGGCCCATCGACCTTCCCTGGTCCCCTCTTTACGGACGGGCTTGAAGCCTTCTTCGCGAAGCTTGTCCTCGATGTTCTCGACGATCGCGTTGACCTGGCGCTCGTTGGGCGCCGAGGCGATGACGAAGCAGTCGGTGATGACCAACTGCTCCGAGACGTCGAGAACCACGACGTCGCTCGCCAGCTTGTCGTCGGCCGCGAGTGCCGCGATGCGTGCGATCGAGGTGGCCTGGTCTGTAGCAGTCACTTAACTTGTCTCCCGTTGTGTGGAACTCGAGTGTGTCGAACCGGCTTGTGTCTTCTGAGGGGCAGGCTCCGACATGGTGACAGAGCCGTCGAGGCGCTGTTCGCCTTGCGGTCGGTAGAGGTTTCGCTTGGAGATGTACTGGACCACGCCGTCCGGTACGAGGTACCAGACCGGGCGATTCTCGCTTGCGCGCAGTCTGCATTCGGTGGAGCTGATCGCGAGTGCCGGTATCTCTATCAGCGTCAAGGCGTCCTTCGGCAGGTCTTGGAGATGATCCGCCAGGTGCTCGACGCCCAGTTCGAAGCCCGGCCTCGATACTCCGACGAACTTGGCGAGCTCGAACAGCTCTTCCCAGTTCTGCCAGGTGAGGATGCTTTCCAGGGCATCGGCACCGGTGATGAAGTACAACTCGGCACTCGGGTGCTGCTCGCGTAGATCACGAAGCGTGTCGACCGTGTAGGTAAGTTTCTCGCGGTCCACATCGACTCGACTGACCGAGAAGCGCGGATTCGACGCAGTCGCGATGACCGTCATGAGATAACGATCCTCGGCCGGGCTGACGGCCTTGCCTTCCTTCTGCCACGGCGTACCCGTCGGGACGAAGATGACTTCGTCGAGGCCGAAACTGTTGGCTACCTCGCTCGCTGCCACGAGGTGGCCGTGGTGGATGGGATCGAACGTTCCGCCCATCACGCCCAGCCTGCGAACTACGTCGGGTTGTCGGTGCACGATTGACGAGCTTACTTGCCGTGCTCAGACGGGAAGGAGTCGCGAGACGATGTCACTCAGTTGCTGCGCCGATCGGCACTCGTACATGCCGATCACCTCGCTGTACACCCCTGCCGCGGAGTCTCCGGACCCCCACTGCCCCTTCGGCTCGGGGTTGAGCCAGTACGCGTGCTTGGCAACGGCAACCGTTCGCGCCAGAGCCCCGAGTTTGGGATCCCGATAGTTGGTGCGGCCGTCGCCCAGGACCAACACCGAGGTCCGTGAGGTGACGGTGTGCGCGTACTTGTCGTCGAAAGTCTCGAACGCGTTGCCGTAATCGGAGTGACCGTCGTAGGTGATCAGCTCGGATTCGCGCATGATCCGCGACATGGCTGCACCCAGGTCGCTTCCGGTGTCGAAGAATCGAGTCACCTCGTCCGTCGAGTCGATGAACGCGAACACCCGTACCCGCGAGAACTGCTCCCGCAACGCGTGGACGAGCAACAACGTGAAGTGACTGAAGCCTGCGACGGAACCGGAAACGTCGCACAGCACCACCAGCTCGGGCCGCGCACGCCTGGGCTTTCGCTGCACGAGGTCGATCGGTACACCACCGGTGGACATGGATTTTCTCAGCGTCCGCCGGAGATCGATCGAGCCACGCGTGCTGCGCTGCCTTCGCGCCGCGAGGCGACTCGCCAGCAGCCGCGCCAGCGGGGCGACGCTTCGCTTCAGGGCGACCATCTCGGTGTCCGACGCTCGGAGGAAGTCGACTTCCTCGGCGAGCTTGGGGACGCCGTAGCTCGCGACGCGTTCCTTGCCGAGGCGCTCGGCAGCGCGACGCCGAGTCTCCTTGTCCACCATTTTCTTCAGGTCGGCGATTCGCTGAGCGGCTGTGCGCTTGGCGACCTCGTCCTCGTACGATCCCGCTGGCCTGTTCGATCCGGTTTCCGCGTTTCCGAGTAGGCCTTCGAGTATTCGGCTGAGCAACGTGTCGGGTGCGACGTCTCGGAGGGCCTGGTATGCCGAGAAGGACGGTCCGTTCGCCGATTTGTACTGGCCGAGTTCCTCGACCATCTGCGCAGCGAGCATCTCGGTCAGGCCGATCGCGTCCTCGCTGCCGTCGACGAGCAGGTCGGTGATGAGTTCGCGAAGTGCGACGAAGTCGACGTCCCCGTCGGGGGTACGCGGAAGAGCAGTGTCGATTCGTCCGGAGTCCCGTTGCCCGGTGGCCGCGGGGAACCACAGGTCGAACAACGCGTCGTAGGTGTCACGATGCGTGGGCCGACGCAACAGCGCGCAGGCAAGGCCTTCACGGAGGGCTTCGCGATCGAGCAGATCCAGAACCGCCAGAACGTGCCCCGCGTCCACGGTCTCCGACGGTCCGACGGCTATCCCGCGCTTCCGCAATGCCTCGACGAAATCGACGAGGTGACCGGGAAGACCGTGCGGTGCAAGCATGTCAGTTCAACCGGAGCTCGGCCGCGGCCTTGTCCTGATCGGATTGGTGCTTGAGCACGACCCCGAGCGTGGCACGGACTGCGTCGTCGTCGAGTGTGTCCATCCCGAGCGCGAGAAGGGTGCGTCCCCAGTCGATGGTCTCCGCGACCGACGGCAACTTCTTGAGCTGCATCGCCCGCATGACACGCACGACGCGCACCAGTTGCTCGGCGATGGCCTCAGGGAGCTCGGGGACTCGGCTCGCGAGGATCTTGCGTTCGAGGTCGGCGTCCGGGAAATCGAGATGCAGGAACAGGCAACGCCGTTTCAGGGCCTCGGACAGCTCGCGGGTCGCATTGGACGTGAGGACCGTGAACGGCCGTCGCACCGCGGTGATGGTGCCGAGCTCGGGGATGGTGACGGCGAAGTCACTGAGCACCTCGAGAAGCAGACCCTCGATCTCGACATCGGCCTTGTCCGTCTCGTCGATCAGCAGAACCGTCGGATCCTCGCGGCGGATGGCTTGGAGCAGCGGACGAGCCAGCAAGAATTCCTCGGAGAACACATCCAGCTTGGTCTCGTCCCAGCTGCTCGAGCCGACGGTGCTGGATTGGATGCGCAGGATCTGCTTGGCGTGGTTCCACTCGTACAGTGCACGGGCCTCGTCGACGCCTTCGTAACACTGCAGTCGCACCAGTTCCGCATCGGCCGTCTGTGCGACAGCTCGCGCGAGCTCGGTCTTCCCCACTCCTGCCGGTCCTTCGATGAGCAGCGGCTTGCCGAGCCGGTCCGCGAGGAACACCGACGTAGCCGTGGCCTTGTTCGCGAGATACCCGGTCTCGGCGAGCTTGGCCACGACGTCGTCGACACTCGCGAACAGGGGCGGTGTCGTCGGTAATGCTCGATCCACAGTCAATCCTCTCGGGTTCTGCTTCAGGACCTCGGTCACACCCGGCACGATCAGACCGGGCGGGTGTGACCCTCGCCCCAGACGATCCACTTGGTCGACGTGAGCTCCGGAAGACCCATCGGGCCTCGGGCGTGCAACTTCTGGGTGGAGATGCCGATCTCGGCGCCGAAGCCGAACTGCTCTCCGTCGGTGAAGGCGGTCGACGCATTGACCATGACCGCGGCAGCGTCGACTCGCGTCGTGAATTCCCGAGCGGCGCCGAGGTCGGCGGTGACGATGGCCTCGGTGTGCCCGGTGCCGTAGGTGTCGATGTGCGAGATCGCTGCGTCGATACCGTCGACGACCTTCAGCGCGACGTCGAGAGACAAGTACTCCTCCGACCAGTCCTTCTCCGTCGCGGGCACCAATCCGGGTAGGTCGCCGTGCACGACGACACTGTGAGTCTGAAATGCCTGCAGCAACCGCGGAACCGCGACGTCCGCGATCGAACCGTCCACCAGAATGGTTTCCGCCGCGTTGCACACACTCACGCGTCGGGTCTTGGAATTGAGAACGATCTTCTCCGCGGTGTCGAGATCCGCAGCCGAATGCACGTAGATATGGCAGTTGCCGACACCGGTCTCGATGGTGGGCACCGTTGCATCACGAACGACTGCCGAGATCAGCCCGGCTCCACCGCGCGGGATGACGACGTCGACGAGTCCGCGGGCTTGGATCAGGTGCGTGACCGTCGAGCGGTCGAAGCTACGCAGAAGTTGGACGGCGTCGATGGGTAACCCGCCGGCTGCGAGTGAGCCCTGGATGGCTTCGACGAGGGCGGCGTTGGAACGCGCCGCGGAGGACGATCCTCGCAGCAGTGCAGCGTTGCCGGACTTGAACGCGAGACCGAAAGCATCGACCGTCACGTTGGGACGCGCCTCGTAGACCATCCCCACCACGCCGAGAGGAACGCGTTGCTGGCGGATTTCCAGGCCGTTCGGCAACGTCGACCCTCGAATGACCTCCCCGACCGGGTCCGGCAGTCCGGCGACCTGGCGCAGACCTGCGGCGATTCCGTCGATCCGAGCTTCGGTCAACCGCAGGCGGTCGAGAAGACCCTCGTCCGTGCCTGCGGCTCGCGCAGCGTCGACATCCGCAGTGTTGGCGTCGATGACCTGTGGAGCTGCGGCAAGCACCCCATCTGCAGCTGCGTGCAGCGCAGCATCCTTCTCGGCGGTGGTCAGGAGCGCCAGGGCGCGCGAGGCGACCCTCGCTCGCTCGGCCGCGGCATGAACGAGTTCACGCTCGTCCACCTCTTCGTGGGCGGGTGCTGCAGTCATGCACTACACACTAACCGTCCGACACCGACGTTCCTGCAGTCGGTGAGTCGGCGCAGCCGAGTCGGGAATGACGACGCTGCCGCGTCGGTTGCCACGCTTCGAGGGTCTGCACTTCGACCGGCAGCCCGTCTCGAGAACGACGAAGGAGAAATCTTGAGCGCCTTGTTCGAGCCCCTGACACTGCGGGGCGTCACGTTCCCGAACCGTGTGTGGATGGCGCCGATGTGTCAGTACTCCGCCGCCAAGGAGGGCGACGACGTCGGAGCGCCCCACGACTGGCACCGGACCCACCTGGTCAGCCGCGCCATCGGCGGCGTCGGGCTGGTCATCACCGAAGCTTCCGCCGTCAGCCCGGAAGGTCGTATCAGCCCGGCCGATCTCGGGATCTGGAACGACCGCCAGGCCGACGCATTCGCGGACATCGTCTCGCGGATCCACTCCTTCGGGTCGGTAGCCGGCATCCAACTGGCGCACGCCGGCCGTAAAGCGTCGACGACGGAGCCGTGGGCGGGTGGCGAGTCGATCCCCGCCGGCGAGCCGCACGGGTGGACCACGGTTGCGCCGAGCGCACTTGCGTTCGGCGACTACTCGACGCCTGTCGCAGCGACCACCGAGGACATCGCCGGCATCGTCGCAGATTTCGCTGCCGCCGCCGAGCGGAGCCTTCGCGCTGGATTCAGAGTTGTCGAGATTCACGCAGCGCACGGTTACCTGATCCATCAGTTCCTGTCGGCAGCGAGCAACAAGCGCACGGACGACTACGGCGGCGACTTCGCCGGACGCACACGTCTGCTTCTCGAGGTCGTCGACGCAGTGCGCGCGGTGTGGCCGGCCGACCTGCCTCTGTTCGTCCGAGTGTCCGCAACGGACTGGCTCGACGACACCTCGGGGCTGGAAGCTCCGAGTTGGACTGCGGATCAGACAGTCGCACTCGTGCAGCTGCTGCAGGATCACGGCGTCGACCTGATCGACGTGTCGAGCGGCGGAAACGCGCGGGCCCACATCCCTGTCGGTCCCGGGTATCAAGTGCCGTTCGCGAAGAGGGTCCAGAACGAGACGACCATCCCGGCTGCGGCGGTGGGGCTCATCACCGAGCCCAAGCAGGCCGAGGACATCGTGGCCACCGGCGAAGCGACTGCGGTGTTGCTGGGCCGAGAGCTTCTGCGCGACCCGTACTGGCCTCGCCGCGCCGCCCGCGAACTGGGTGCAGACATCACGCCGTCGGTGCCGAATCAGTACGCGCGAAGCTGACCGGCTCGGCTGAACGACGAAGACGCCGAACCGATTCAGTGCATCGTGGGTACCCCGGAAACGAGAGGCGAGTCCGACTCCGCCGGGGTGCCCACGGTGTTGTCACGGGCCCGAGGGATCGATGCCTCAGCCTACGAAGCCCAGTTTCTTGTCCACCACGTTGACGAGGTCTTCGGAACGGGCGTATTTCGTGAAGTTGGCGACGAACAACGCGGACAATTTCCCACGCCATCCGCGAGCATCGCCACTCATGTGCGGTGTGACCACCAGATTCTCGGTGGTCCAGATCGGGCTGTCAGCCGGCAGCGGCTCTGTCTCGAACACGTCCAATGCCGCCCCGGCCACGTGACCCGACTGCATCTGCGCAAGCAACGCGTCGGTGTCGAGCAGCTCACCCCTGCCGACATTGATTACTCGCACACCGGGTTTGGTGGCGGCCAACACGTCAGCGCTCACCACACCTCTCGTCGCCTCGGTCAGCGGAGCGACGAGCACGAGGTAGTCCACGTCGGGCACGACCTGGACCAGGTCTGCACTGGCATGCACCACACCGAATTCCGCGTCTCCGGATCGCGCCGTGCGACCCACACCCGACACGCGCATACCGACCGCCCGAAGCAAGCGACCGATTTCGCGACCGATCGCACCCGTACCGACGACCATCGCGTGGGCGTCGTCGATACGCTCGGTTTCCCTGTGCTTCCATTCCTTTCGCTGCTGGAGCGCAGCGGACGCTGCTGTGTCTTTCGCGAAGGCGAGGATCTGTCCGAGTACGTACTCGGCAATCGGCCGGTCGAAGACACCCCGTGAATTCGTCACCACCACATCGGAATCGGCGAGATCGGCGAACATGAGCGAATCGACTCCGGCGGCTGCGATGTGAATCCATTTCAGCGAGTCGCACCTGCTCCACACCTGCTCTACCGCAGACGAGAAGAAGTCCCACAGCAGCAGCACGTCCGCCCCGGGGACGGCATCCGCGAGAGTGTCGGCAGTGGCGTAACGAACCTCCGCCACCGCGGACACCGTCTCCATGCCGACGGGAAGATCGTCGGCATGGAGTACGACGACAACGGGCTTGTCCGCCACTACTTCTTGTACCCCACGAGTTCCACACCGGATGCCGCGACCTCGTCGTCGTTGTCACCCGGGCACTGACTGCCCCGCAGTGAACGACCGGCCGTTTCCGGCATCAGCATGATCGGCACGAACGCAATTGCCGCGGCGAGCATCATGTACCAGCCGGGGATCAAGTTCGATCCGGTCTTGTCGATCAGGAACGTCAGGATGAGGGGCGCAGTACCGCCGAACAGAGACGTCGAGACGTTGTAGCCGATGGCGAACGCGCCGTATCGCACCTGCGTCGGGAACAGCGCCGGCAGCGTCGAGGACACGCACGAGCACATGATCACCAATAGGATGCCGAGTCCGAGCAGTCCGATGGACTGGCCGACGAGACCGGTGTTGATGATGAGCAGAAACAGCGGAACGCTGAACACGAAGTAACCGACGCAGGCGGCCAGCAACAGCGGTTTACGGCCTATTCGGTCGGACAGCGAGCCGATCGGGTTGATGATGGCCATCATGATCAACATGATGATCACCAAGGTGAAGTTGGACTGAGTCGTGCTGTGGCCCAGTGTGTCGCTGAGGTAGGACGGCAGGAACGTCAGCACGGTGTAGTACGCGATGTTGAGCAGCAAGACGAATCCCATCAGGATGAGAATTCGCTGCCAGTAGGTCATCGTCGTCTTCAACGACGCAATCGCACCGCCACCGGACGCACCCTCGGAGACCGTTTCGCCGTCGGCCTTCGCTTCGGAGAACACCGGAGAATCCTCGAGCCGCGTCCGGAGCCACAGGGCTACGATTCCCAGCGGCAAGGTCAGCAGGAACGGAATACGCCAACCCCATGCCTCCATGGTGTCGTCGCCGAGCCCGAGGTTGAGCAGCGTACAGAGAGTAGCGCCGGCGACAGTGCCTGCCAGGGTGCCGAATTCGAGGAACGACCCGAAGAATCCGCGGCGCCGGTCCGGTGCGTACTCGGCCATGAAGACTGCCGCGCCTCCGTACTCTCCACCGGTGGAGAAGCCCTGCACGAGTCGGCAGACGAGCAGCAGGATCGGGGCGAGAATGCCGATCGTGTCGAAGGTGGGCAGAATGCCGATGGCCGCCGTGGCGATCGACATCATGGTCACCGTCAGGACCAGGACCTTCTGCCTGCCGATGCGGTCTCCCAGCGGGCCGAGCACGATCCCACCGATAGGCCTGATGATGAAGGATGCCGCGAGCACCGCGAAGGTGGACAGCAGGCTCGCTCCCCCGTCCTCCGACGGGAAGAAGTTCGCAGCGATGTACACCGCCAGGTAGCCGTACACTGCGTAGTCGAACCATTCGACGGCGTTACCGAGTGCCGATCCCCCGATGGCACGGTGAAGAATTTTGGTCTCCTCCGGGTTCAATTCGGAGGTGTCGGGCGGATAGCCCGTAGGACTTCCGTTTCCCCCTGCTTTCGAGTTACTACTGTCGGACCCACTGCTGGACGACTGTGTCACGGCCGGAATACCTCTCGCTTTGTGTACAAACGTGGAGCGTCGGGTTGGTACTTCGCAGCGTTTCACACTACGGAAGCTGATGTTCGTGTTTTCGCGCTACCCCTTCGTCCTGGACAAAACTGCAGGTAGCGCAACGATTCTGGACGCCAATAGTGCGTACGCCCTTGCGCTGTCACACAATTGCTGGACCGACACCGATTCATCGGGTTGATGAGCCTGTGTTTCGATCTCACCCGGTCCCAGCACGACGACGGGCGTACCCAGATCTCGGGCGACGAAACCTCCGTCGCAGGATGCGGTCCACACGTCTGTCCCGCGATAACCGACCGCGTCGGTCACCGCAGCAACCGCCGCGGCCGCTGTGTCACTGTTTTCGCTGGTCAGAAAGCCCGGCATCTCCATCGAAACGCCAACGGACACTTCGACGCCGTCACCGGTGATTCCGGCGCCGTCGATCGAGAGACTCAGCTCGCGGGCAATCTCGTGTGCGTCTTCGCCGGGCAGAAGCCGCCGATCGACGGTGAGGACGCACCGATCGGCAACCATCGAGGTTCCGGTACCACCGACGATGGTGCCGACGTTCCAGGTTGCGGGACCGAGAACGGGGTGTGGGTTCTGTCGCATCTCGTGTGCGGATTCCTCGACGAGTCCGACGATCTTCGCCGCAGCCTTGATCGCGCTGCGGCCGTTGCTCGGTCTACCTGCGTGCGCGGACCTGCCCGTCACCACGATCTCCAGATTCGCAGCACCCCGGCACGCGGTGATCGTCACCAGGTCCGTCGGTTCAGCGACGATGCAGTGCGAGTACCTGGGCGCTGGCCCGCCCGCAGTGGTGCCACTCTGCACGAACGCTCTGATTCCGAGACCGGTGTCTTCCTCGTCCACGAGACAGGCAAGCGAGACAGGCGCGGTGAGTTCGCCTGCAGCGCGCTCGATCGCGGCCATCGCGATCACCACCGCGGCCAGACCGCCCTTCATGTCGCACGCGCCACGTCCGTACAGTCGGCCGTCACGTGTCGTCGCACGAAACGGATCCGTCGACCATCCACCCCCGGCGGGAACGACGTCGGAGTGCCCGACGAAGAGAACACCCGGATCCGTCGATCCCCCCACCGAGACAATCACATTCGGTCGACCCGGTGCTACGTCCACCACCTCCACTCGGAAGCCCAGATCACGGCACCGTGCGGCAAGCACGTTCGCAACGTCGCCTTCGGTACCACCTGGGTTCTCGCCACCTGCGTCGATCAATGCCGAGGCAAGAGAAACGATCTCATCGGAATCGATACATCCGAGCAGCGCCTCTTCGAAATCGGCAACTTCCCCCGTGATCATCGAGTGGGATCGCTGGACATCGTGTCCACCGCGCGGTCCACTGCTGCGGCAAGCCTTTTCACACCTTCGTCGATTCGCTCGGGCGTCGAGGACGCGAAGCACAACCTCAGCGAGTCGTGGAACTTGCCACCGACGGACAGTGCAGGTCCGGGTATGTAGGCGACCCCTTCTGCCAGAGCCACCTCGAACAGATCCTGAGTGGACACAGCGGATGCCCTCCCGCGCAGCGTGGCCCAGAGAAAGAACCCGCCTTCGGGATCGGTGGTCTCGATCGTGTCGCCGAAGTACTTCTCCAGGCTCCGTTGCATCGCGATTTTCCGTGGCCGGTATACGGCGGCGAGCGAACGAAGATGTTCGGTCAGTTGACCCCTGCGGATGAACTCCGCGATCATTCGTTGGTTGGGCAGGTTGGTGCAGGTGTCCATTGCCTGCTTGGCGTTGATCAGCAACTGCCTGGCCTCGGGGGCGGCGTCGACCCATCCGACGCGCAGACCGGGTGCGATCATCTTGGAGAACGTTCGCACGGAGAAGACCAGCGGATCCGAGGGGCTGAGCGCAGCGAAACTCGGTATGTTCTCACCTTCGAATCGGAGCAGCCCGTACGGATCGTCGTCGAGGATCACCGATCCCCACTGATGTGCGAGTTCGATCAGCAGTGTGCGCCGGGCCAGCGACATCGTCGTGCCGGACGGGTTCTGAAAGTTCGGAATGACGTAGATCATCTTGGGAAGGCGCCCTGCTCGGGCGACCAGGTCCGGCAACGCTTCGACGATCAGTCCGTCGGAATCCATCGGCGCTTCGAGTACTTCGCCGCCGTAGCTCAGCACCGTCGCGGTTCCGTTGGTGTAGGTGGGGCTTTCGACGATCACCAGATCACCTGGATCCACGAACAGCTTGCAGGCGAGATCGAGCCCCTGCATCCCACCCGAGGTGATCACGATTCGGTCCGCCGACGATGGTTCGCCCACCGAGTCGAGGTACTCCAGGAGTGCGTCCAGCAGGCCGGGATCGCCTTCGGTGGCGGCGTAATCCATGGCGTCCGTCGTCATCACCTGCGCCGCGATCTCCGAGAACGCCGCCGCTGGAACCGTCTCCGCAGCAGGCGAACCCATCGCGAATCGAACGATGTCGTGCTTCTGTGCGGCGAGGAGCGACGTGGAGGAGTCGATGACCGATCCGACGAGTTTGTCGGTCCGAAGCGCCCACGGGATGGCGGGAGTGGAGCCTGCGGAATGACCCTGGTGGGCGGGAGTGGAGCCTGCGGAATGACCCGGAGAAGCGGGAGTGGAGCCTGCGGAATGACCCTGGTGGGCGGGAGTGGAGCCTGCGGAATGACCCGGAGAAGCGGGAGTGGAGCCTGCGGGGTGGTTGAGCGAGGTGGCGTGCATGTTCACTCCTTCGTCAGTAGGCGGCGCGGGTACGAGGTGAAGGTTTCCACTCCGCTGTCGGTGACTCGGACGGCTTCGGAGACTTCGTATCCGTAGTCGTCCATCCACATTCCGCCGATGATGTGGAAGGTCATGTTCTCGGCCAGGACGGTGTCGTCGTCGGTCCGGATGCTGACGGTTCGTTCACCCCAGTCCGGTGCGTAGGCGATGCCTATCGAGTATCCGATGCGAGACGGTTTGTGCAGGCCGTGTTTGGCGAGGCCGACGTTCCATATCTGCGCGAGTTCGGTCGTTGTCATTCCTGGTCGAACCTCGGCCAGGACTCCGTCGAGTGCTTCTCCTGTCGATTGGGCGAGGTAGTCGAGTCGCTTGCTGGGGGTTCCGAGGACGATGGTGCGCGCCATCGGTACGTGGTACCGGCGGAAGACGCCCGCGAGTTCGACGACGGTGGTCTCGCCTGCGATGAACCGCTGGTCGGACCACGTGAGATGCGGTGTGTCCGCGCCGGCGCCGGTGGGCAGCATCGGGACTATCGCCGGGTGGTCTCCGCCGAAATCGTCCGTTCCCCGTACCTGGGCGTTCATGATGGCCGCGGCTGCGTCGCACTGGCGTCCGCCGACGACGACGGCATCGTAGGCTGCCGACATCGCGGATTCGCAGACTTCGGCGGCGCCGCGCATGAGGTCGATCTCGGCGGGTGATTTGACCACGCGCACCCAGTTGACGAGTTCGTAGGAATCGGTGAATCGATATTCTGGAAGGGATTTGACCAGGGCTTCGAATGCCTTGGGGCTGAAGTAGTACGAGTCCATCTCCAGACCGACTTGGCCGTGCGAGAAATTGTTCACCACACCGAGTTCGCGGAGTCGCTGTGCGACCCAGACGAACGGGTGGGTGTCCTTGCGCTGCACGAAGGTCTCGGGATAACCGAATGTCTGCTCCTGCGGCAGCCACGAGGTCCGAAATGCTCCGTTGGCATCCATTTCTCTGGCGAAGAAGTACAGGTCGCCGTCCAACGGCACATAGAGCATCTGGGGGGTGTAGAACGACAAAGCGTTGTAGCCCAGCAGGTAATAGAGGTTGGATGGATCCGTGACGATGAGCGCCGTGAGGTTCTGTGACGCCATCGATGCCCGTACCGCTGCAAGGCGGGCGGAGTACTCGTCGTCGGTGAACGTGATGGGAGTGCTGTTGGGCAGATCCACGTATTCGGCCAGGCCTTCCGAGTGGTTCGGTCCGACTGCACTGGTGACCTCTGCCGCGAAGTATTCGTTCACTGGTACCCCCTTTCGAGGCGTTTCGGGTGTTCCGATCAACCGGTCTGCAGTTTGCAGATTGTTGACAATCAGGCTAAGTGCCAGGTCCACTCCGCCGCAAGAGAATCCGTGTTACTTCTTCGTTTCGACTTGTGCGCGCGGGCGACACGCTACCGACCCGCCCGCGCGCACGTACCCTGACCAGCTACTGGGCGATTCCCGTTGCCTCGTCGGCCATCGCACGCGTGAGATCGTGGATCGCGGTGTCCATGTGCTCGTGCACGCCGGCTTCGAGTGCAGACCAGTCTCCCCCGACCAGCAGGTTCACCAACAACTGATGTTCTTCGACCAATGCTTCCGGTCGGTAGTACGCGGTTTCGAGGTTGGCCATGCAGATGCGCGCTTCCGCGGCCAACGTCGCGTACATCCGCGACATGCGACTGTTGGACGTCGCGGACACGAGCGCAGTGTGGAACGCCAGGTCCCGCTCGGCAAGCCCGAACCAGTCCGCGCGATCGATGAACGGCTGCATCTGATCCACGATCGCCGACAATCGAGCAGCCGTCACCTTCAACGTCGATTCCTCCCCGTGCACAAGGGTCCACGCGGCGCCCACTTCGATCGCTGCACGAGCCTCGTAGATCTCCGCGACATCGTCGCTGCTGAGTTCCACGACGAACACTCCGCGATTGCGGTAGCTGACCAGCAGACCTTCTTGGTTGAGCCGCTGTAGCGCTTCCCGCACCGGGCCTCGGGATATTTCGAGTTCGGCGGCGACGTTCGCCTCGTTGATCTGCTCACCGGGGGCATAGGAACCGTCGATGATGCGGTCACGGATCTGATCGGCGATCACCATCGACGTGTTGCGCGCGTTGATGGGCGTCAGTCTTCTTGATCCTGGCACTGGTCTCTCCTCCTGCTAGGACCTTGGGATAGCAAAATACTTGTACTCGAGGAACTCGTCGATGCCGACCCTGCCGCCCTCGCGGCCCAACCCCGATTGCTTGACTCCGCCGAACGGCGCCGCCGGGTTAGACACCAGCCCGGTGTTCAACCCGACCATTCCTACTTCCAACCGCTCCCCCATCCGGAGCGCTCGATCGATGTCCTGCGTGAAGACGTATCCGACGAGTCCCCATTCGGTGTCGTTGGCCAACGCGATCACCTCGTCCTCGGTGTCGTACGGAACGACAGCGGCCACCGGGCCGAAGATCTCGGTCGACATCAGATCCGACGTGGGATCCACCGAATCGAGCACGGTAGGCGGATAGAAGTAGCCAGGTCCGTCGTCCTGCGCACCGCCGACGACGGCGCGCGCGCCGCGTCCCAGGGCGTCGTCGACCAGACGCTGCACCTTGGCGCGGCCCGCCTCGTCGATCAACGGCCCGACCTCGACACCGGCTCTGGCACCTGGGCCCACCTCCAGTGCGTCCATTCGCGCACCGAGCTTCTCGGCGAACTCTGCTGCTATGGAACGATGTACGAAGAACCGGTTCGCCGCGGTGCATGCCTCACCCATGTTGCGCATTTTCGCCACCATCGCCCCGTCCACGGCCCGGTCGACGTCGGCGCCCTCGGCGACGACGAAAGGTGCGTTGCCACCGAGTTCCATCGACGTACGCATCACCGTCGGTGCGGCTTGCGCGAGAAGGATTTTCCCCACCTCGGTCGATCCGGTGAAACTGATCTTGCGCGCCTCGCCGCTTGCCATCCACGATCCGACGACACCCGCAGCGTCGGTCGTCGGAACCACGTTCACGACTCCGTCCGGTACCCCCGCCTCGGCGAGAATCGCCGCGAGCGCCAGGGCGGTCAACGGCGTCTGCTCGGCCGGTTTGAACACCACAGTGCACCCTGCGGCCAGAGCAGGGCCGATCTTTCGCGTACCCATGGCGAGCGGGAAGTTCCACGGGGTGACCAGGATGCACGGTCCAACGGGTTCGCGGGTGACGATGATTCGATTCTTGCCGTCGCCGGTCAGGGTGTGATCACCCGAGATCCGTACTGCTTCCTCGGAGAACCACCGAAAGAATTCGGCCCCGTACGCAACCTCACCACGTGCATCGGCCAGCGGCTTGCCCATCTCCGCAGTGATGATCGCGGCCAATTCCTCGGTGCGCTCGATAACCAACTCGAACGCGCGACGGAGGATGATACTGCGTTCGCGGGGAGCCGTCTGGGCCCACGACTTCTGGGCTTTCGCCGCGGCTGTCATGGCCGCCTCCGCGTCCGCGACGGCCCCGTCGGCCACGGTGGCGATGGTCTCCCCGGTCGCGGGATCGACCACGTCGAAGGTCTTTCCCCCGTGTGCGTCCTGCCAGCTGCCGCCGATGAACACCTGTGTCGGTGAACCGGTCTCGGGTCGGGTCAGTGATGTGGTCATACGTCCCTCCTGGTGGTACCTGGATCCAGAATGTGTGCAAGATGCGTCGAGGCTCCGGCGCTGTGGTTGTCGGTGAGCTGGCGGACCTGCATATGGCAACTGAAGCCGTCGGTCAGGATCGGGCGATTCCCGGCCCGACGCACGGCCGGCGCGAGGGCCTGCTCGGAGACCTTCATGCTCATCTCGTAATGATTCGGTTCGAAGCCGAAATTTCCTGCCACACCGCAGCATCCAGTTGCTTCGTCGACCGACTCGATGCCCGCTGCGGCCAGTGCCTTCCGCTGAGTGGCTTCACCGAAAACAGCATATTCGTGGCAGTGCGTCTGGACGGTCACGGCGTCAGGGACCGGCCCCGATGGTGTCCATCCGCCCGCCGCTTGGTCGATCACGGCACCCGCGAAGCTCCGTACGCGTGCTGCGACGCGTCGGGCTGCGTCGGTGTTCACCAGTTCCGGCAGGTCCTTCTTCAGTGCCGCCGCACAACTCGGTTCTGTGACGACGATGGGACGGTCGGTCCCGTCGTCGAGCGCGTCCGCCGTCCGAGCGAGGTGCTTCCTGGCCGTCGCAAGCTGCCCGGTGGAGATCCAGGTGAGCCCGCAGCAGACGTCGCTGCGGCACTCGGCTGTTCGGCCGCCGTCGGCGAGGACCCGAACCGCAGCGCCGACGATCTCCGGTCGAAACCCTCTGGTGAACGAGTCGACGAACAGCACGACGTCACCGCCCTGAACCGAGCCGGCGGTCTGCGCCTTCAGTTCTGCACGTGATGCGAATCGAGGAAGCGCACGCTCGGTCGTCAGTCCTCCGAGTTTCGCAGCCAGGACACCGATTCTCGGTGTCAGCACGGCATTGAGCGCCGGAGCGATGCGCGACGTCAGCTTCAGCCACCGCGGAAGCCATCCCAGGGAATAGTGCGCCAACGGACGCACCCGACCAGCGTAGTGATGGTCGAGGAACTCCGCCTTGTAGGTCGCCATGTCCACGCCGACCGGGCAGTCGGAGGAGCACGCCTTGCAGGACAGGCACAGATCGAGGGATTCCTTGACATCGGCGGATGCCCATCCGTCGGCGACGGTCCTCGAGCTGCGCACCATCTCCTGCAGCACTCGTGCCCGCCCGCGGGTGGAATCCTTCTCGTCGCCGGTCGCCCGGAAACTGGGGCACATCACTCCGCCGCTGCTCGATCGACAGCGGCCGACTCCGACACAGGATTGTGTGGCGTGCACGAACGGATCGAGATCCGGGCGCGCGCTGACGTCCGGGCCCGATCCGATCTGGTGTAGATCGAACGTCGTCCTCCACTCCCGATTCGGAATATCAGCCAGTGCAAGGTCTTTCATCATCGGTGCCGGGTCGGTGATACTGCCCGGGTTGAGCAGTCCCCCCGGATCCCAGATACGCTTGAAACGCGCGAATGCGCCCAACATCGTGGCCGAGTACATCACCGGTAGCAGCTCCGAGCGCGCGCGTCCGTCGCCGTGTTCGCCGGACAGTGAGCCGCCGTGCCGGACCACCAGTGTTGCTGCATCCCGCAGGAACGCGTTCATTGTCGCGCGGCCCCCATCGGTCCGCTGGTCGAACGTGATGCGCACGTGCATACATCCCGCACCGAAATGCCCGTACATCACTCCGGTCAAGCCGTGGCGCGCCAGCAGGTCACGGAAGTCCGCGAGGTACGCGGCAAGATTCTCCGGCGCTACCGCCGAATCTTCCCAACCAGGCCAGGATTCGGTGATACCGCTCTTGCCGTCGGACATGCGTGCCGACAGTCCAGCGCCGTCCTCACGCACTCGCCACAACGACTTCCGCTCGGACGGATCGGCAACGACACGACCGTCCTTCAACCGTCCCAGTTGCCGGAGCCTCTCGAGGAGACGCTCGGCCTTGTCCTCGACTTCGATGGGGTCCTCGCCGTCGAGGTCGACGTACAACCAGGCGTTTCCCGACGGGAGGCCGCGCACCGAGTCTGCGCCGCGACGCAACCGCATGGTGTCGACGATCTTCTCGTCGATGCCTTCGATTGCAGCGGGAGAGAATTCGAGAATTGTCATGACGTCCTCGGCGGCCTCGACGACGTCCTCGTATCCGAGGCTGAGCAACAGCGCCGCGGGAGGTATCTCCACGAGGGAAACCGTCACGGCGACGACGATCGCGCAGGTACCCTCGCTTCCCACGAGCGCACGTGCCACGTCGAACCCGTTCTCGGGCAACAAGGTCGACAGGTGAAACCCCGAAACCTGGCGAGGGATGAGCCCGAGCTCGAGACGGAAGTCCGCCATGTGATCGGAGACGAGCGACGTCAAGTCCTCGGTGATCCGCGCAGCTGCCTCGACCGACTCGGAGTCGAACGGGTCCACCGCGGTGAGTCCGTCCCGGGTGGCACGCAAGAGGTGCCCGTCCACGGTGACGACATCGAGGGCGATCGTGTGGTCTGCTGTACGTCCGTAACGCACCGAGTGGTTGCCGCAGGCGTCGTTGCCCACCGCGCCGCCGACGGTGGCCCGGGACTTGCTCGACGGATCGGGTGCGTACGTCAGCGCCCCTGCCGTCTCCGCCGACACCGCGGCGGCGAGTTCGGAGATGACGATTCCCGGTTCGACGACAGCAGACTTCCCTGGCTGGTCGATCGACACGACTCGAGTCATGTGGCGAGAGAAGTCGAGAACGACCCCAGCACCGATCGCATTGCCGGCCATGGACGTGCCGCCGCCACGGCTGACTATGGGTACGCCGGCACTCGTACATGCTCGGACCACGGTCCGGACCTCATCCGCGCTCTTGGGAAACACGACAGCGATGGGCGGGACACGGTAGTTCGAGGCGTCGTAGGAGTACTCGGCACGCCGCCGAGGTGAGTCGTCCACCTCGATGTCCGTCCTCCGCAGGACGCCGAGGACGGACGAGGCATCGAGAACGCTCACAGTGCTCGCTTCAGGGTTCTGGCGATTGCGTCGAGCCCTTCGGCGACCTCGTCGTCGGTGACCACGAGCGCGGGAATGATCCGAACGACATTTCCGAACCCGCCACAGGTGAGCAGCAGCAGACCTTCGGAGATGGCCGTCTGCTGCACGCGCGTCGCAGCCGCGGCGTCGGGTTCTCCGTTCTCGTCGACGAATTCGAGTGCTTGCATCAGACCGAGGCCGCGAGCATCACCGATGGCCGAATACTGCCCCTTCAGGTCGTTCAGTCCCTCGAGAAGTACCGCACCCTGTTCGGCAGCGTTGTCGACGAGGCCCTCGTCGCGCACGACGTCGAGTGTGGCCACGGCGGCGGCGGCGGCAACGGCGTTGCCGCCGTAAGTTCCTCCCTGCGAACCCGGCCATGCCTTGGACATGAGTTCTTCGGACGCAGCGATTGCCGAGATCGGGAATCCCGAAGCGAGTCCCTTCGCGGTGATGACGATATCGGGGCGCGCAGCGGAGTGCTCGTGGCCCCAGAACTTGCCGGTGCGTCCGACACCCGCCTGAACTTCGTCGAAGATGAGGACGATGTCGTGTCGATCCGCGCGCTCGCGCAGTCCTTCGAGGAACGCGGGCGGTGTCGGCAGATAGCCACCGTCGCCGAGCACAGGTTCGATGATGAATGCAGCAGTGTCCGCGGGGCTGGACACGGTCGCCAGAAGGTAGTCGAGCTCTTTCAGAGCGAACGCCACGGACGTCTCGGTGTCCCAGCCGTAGCGGAATGCGTAGGGGAACGGGGCGATGTGAACGCCTCCCATGATGGGCGAGAAGCCCGAGCGGAATTTCGTGCCCGCCGTCGTCAGCGACGCCGCCGCGACCGTGCGGCCGTGGAATCCTCCGTGGAACGCGATGATGTTGGGACGCCCGGTGGCCATCCGGGCGAGGCGGATCGATGCCTCGACGGCTTCGGAGCCGGAGTTGGCGTAGAAGACGCTGTTCAGTCCGGCGGGGAGTACGTCACCCAGTTTCTCGGTCAGTTCCAGGAGCGGCTTGTGCATGACGGTCGTGTACTGCGCGTGAATGATCTTGCCGACCTGTTCGCGCGCGGCCTCGACGACCTTCGGGTGGCAGTGTCCGGTGCTGGTGACGCCGATTCCGGTGGTGAAATCCAGGTACTTGTTTCCGTCGGTTCCGTAGATCCAGCTGCCCGACGCGTAGTCGACGACAACCGGTGTGGCCTGCTTGAGTGCGGGGCTGAGGTGAGTGCGAGCTGGAGCTGTCATGCGAGCTATCGTGGTTCAGGATTTGCAGATTGTCAACAATCTGCAACCAATCGCTTCGCCGGGCTCTCGACGACATGGATATCGTCGGCTCATGCCAACGACCCGTGTTGCCGTCCTCGGCAGCATCAACATGGACCTCACGACGTTCACGCCGCGACTGCCGCAGCCGGGCGAGACCCTTCTCGGCACCACCTTCGCAGCCTCACAGGGAGGCAAGGGCGCAAATCAGGCGCTGGCGGCCGCACGCTCGGGCGCCGACACGACCTTCCTCGGGGCCGTCGGCTCCGACGCGTTCGGCCAGGATCTGATCGACACTCTGACCGAGGCCGGCGTCGACACATCCCTGGTTCGCCGCGTCGACGGACCGAGCGGCGTCGCCTCGATATCCGTGGACAGCGAGGGCGAGAACACGATCGTCGTCGTCGCGGGCGCAAACTCGTCAGTGCGCGCCCTGTCCGACGCCGAGCGTGACGCCATCGCGGGGGCCGACGTCCTCATGTGCCAACTCGAGATCCCGCTGGAGACCGTCGTCGAGGGCGCCACACACGCGCACGGCAACGACACCCTCGTCGTACTCAATCCCTCTCCTGTACAGGCTCTTCCGGACGCGCTTGTCGAGGCCGTCGACGTCCTCGTCGTCAACGAAGCCGAGGCACGGGAGTTGCCCGACGTCGTCTCCCGAGTGCCGCACATCGTAACCACGCTGGGTGCGCGAGGTGCGCACTACCGCGGCCCTGATTCGGCATCGGATTTCCGCTCGCCTACGGTCGACGCGATCGACACCACAGGAGCGGGCGACGCGTTCACCGGGGCGCTCGCCGCCGAGTGGTTCGCCGGACCCGACGAAGCAATCCGGTGGGCTTGTGCCGCAGGCGCTTTCGCCGCAACGCGACGGGGAGCCGGTTCCTCGTCGGGAACACGCGCGGACATTCGGGGCGTCGGGCAGGAATGAGCGGACTCCGGGCCGTCAAGCAAGCCCGGCGAGCCCGAATCCCGCGGCACACGACGCAACCGACAGCACGAGCGTGCCGACGGCGTAGCCGAGGGCCTTCGCATGCTTCCCGGATCGAACGAGCCGGACGGTGTCGACGCTCGCGGTGCTGAAGGTGGTGTACCCGCCGCAGAATCCGGTTCCGATCACGGCTTGAAGGTCCGTCGAACCATCCTGCAGCACAACGAGCCCCGCCAGAAATCCGAGCACGAGAGAACCCGAGACGTTGATGGCGGCGATCGCCCACGGAAACCCCGATCGTGGAAATCGGTCACCGAACCAGGAATCGACGACGAACCGCGCGACGGCACCGAACGCGCCCGCGAGCGCTACGAGCACGACGATCACCGGAGGTTTCCTCGGCGATGAGCGGCTGCTCCGACGACGATGCCTGCCCAGGCGGCTGCGCCACCGAGTGCCACGGTCGAGATCCCGTAGGCCACGGCGGTGGTCCAGTGTCCGTCACGGGTCAGCAGCACCGCTTCCAAGGCAAACGTGCTGTATGTGGTGAACGCCCCGCAGAACCCCGTTCCCGCGAGCAGACGTAGTCGTTGGCGCACACCGGTATCCGGTCCACGCCTCGCCAAGTTCTCCAGCACGAGGCCGAGGACGAACGCTCCGACGATGTTGATCACGAAGGTTGCCACCGGCCACTCGGGACTACGGTGCGGCAACGCCTCCTCCACACCGACCCGGGCGAGCGTTCCCACGACGCCACCGCCGAAAACCAGCGCGAGCGCCGACATGCTCGAGTGCAGCGGCCGCGTCGACGTCGCTTCGCGCTTTTCAGGATCACCGCTGCAATCGCGGCCTCCGCCGTCGCCCATGTCGCCTCCTCGTACCACCTTCTGCAGAAGAGTATCGGCCCTCGCCCGGTCGATCCTTGTCACACCGGTGCGGCACGATGGTGCCATGACGACCGCATCGCACACGCCGACAGACCTGCGCGCCGACGCCGAGCGCCTGCTCCGCGAGCTCGCGGGGGACGGTGCGAGCCTGCGCGAGGATCAATGGGTCGCCATCGAGGCACTCGTCGTCGGTCGACGCAGGGCACTGGTGGTCCAGCGAACCGGGTGGGGAAAGTCGGCGGTGTACTTCATCGCAGCGAAGTTGCTTCGTGAACAAGGCCTGGGCCCGACGGTCATCGTCTCTCCGTTGTTGGCACTGATGCGCAACCAGGTCGCGTCGGCGGAGCGTGCGGGAGTGAAGGCCGCGACCATCAACTCCGGAAACATGACCGAATGGGAGGACATCCACACCGACGTCGCGGCGGGCAGACTGGACGTCCTGCTCGTCAGCCCGGAGCGCCTGAACAACCCGGACTTCCGCGATCAGGTCCTGCCCTCGCTGGCCGGGGACGCCGGCCTGGTGGTCGTCGACGAGGCTCATTGCGTATCGGACTGGGGCCATGATTTCCGGCCGGACTATCGCCGCATCAGGACATTGATCTCCGAACTGAGAGAAGGAATTCCGGTTCTGGCAACCACCGCGACCGCCAACGACAGAGTGGTGTCGGACGTCGCCGCACAGTTGGGGGTCGGCGGCGGGGACACCCTCGTGCTGCGCGGAGGTCTCGAACGGGAGTCACTGCATCTGTCGGTCGTGAAGATCGAGAACTCGACCGAGCGAGCGGCGTGGCTCGCGTCGCATCTGGCGCAACTGCCCGGTTCCGGGATCATCTACACCCTGACGGTCTCCGCAGCCAAGGACCTGGCCGCGCTGCTGTCCGATCAAGGCCTGGCCGTCGCCGCGTATACCGGCCAGACCGACACCACGGAACGAGAGTCACTCGAGACCGACCTACTGAACAACGACGTCAAGGCACTTGTCGCGACCTCAGCGCTCGGGATGGGCTTCGACAAACCGGACCTCGGTTTCGTCGTCCACATGGGAGCCCCCTCTTCGCCGATCTCGTACTACCAGCAGGTCGGGCGTGCAGGCCGCGGCACCGATCGCGCCGAGGTGATCCTGCTTCCGGGTCACGAGGACAAGCAGATATGGAGCTACTTCGCCTCGGTTGCGTTTCCGCGCGAACACGTCGTCAGACAGGTCATCGAGACTCTCGATCCGGTGAAACCTCAGTCGACGCCGGCTCTCGAACCCCTGGTCGACTTGAACCGCAGTCGGTTGGAGATGGTCCTCAAAGTCCTCGACGTGGACGGCGCGGTACAGCGTGTGCGTGGAGGGTGGATCGCGACCGGCGAGCCGTGGACGTACGACGCCGAGCGCTACGAGCGGCTCGAGCAAGCACGAGACTCCGAACAACAGGCCATGGTCGACTACCAACGCACCGATGGCTGCCGCATGGATTTCCTCCGGCGCCAACTCGACGACCCGGACCTTACGGACACACCGTCGCACTGTGGCCGATGCGACAATTGCACAGGTCAGTCTTACTCTGCACAGGTCGATCAGGACGCCGTCGATCAGACTCGCAGCAGATTGGACCGCCCGGGAATCGACCTTCCCCCACGCAAACAGTGGCCGAGCGGAATGAAGAAGCTCGGCGTCTCACTGTCGGGAAAGATCACCGACGGGCACGAGCCTGGCCGCGTCCTGGGAAGACTGACGGATCTCGTCTGGGGAAAGCGCCTGCGTTCGGCCCTCGACGGCCCGGACGAAGCAGCGCCGTCGTCGTTGATCGACGGATGCATCAAGGTCCTCGCATCGTGGGATTGGAAGGTCCGCCCCACGGCCGTCCTGGCCCTCGAATCCGTATCTCATCCGGTTCTGGTGCGGTCCGTAGCGGGCGAGCTCGCGCGGATCGGCCGGCTCACCGACCTGGGTGTTCTGGGTCCACGTCCGGGTCATCCGGCGGTGACGGCCGCCAACTCCGCTTTCCGGGTCGCGGGGCTCGTGGACTCCTGGGACATCCCGGACCTCGGTCAGGTCGACGGTCCGATTCTGCTGGTCGACCTCGTGACCGACACCGGATGGACGTTCACGTGCGCTGCTGACGCTCTGCGGAAGGCGGGAGCGGACGCCGTGCTCCCGTTCGCTCTCGCCACCCCCAAGTAGACACCCGGTGACAGTAAGTCCAGACTGTGGATCTCCGGCGAGCAAACGAGCCCCGAACCGTTCGCCCTCGTCCTGAACCACACATTTGTGACCAGCGTCACATTCACCCTCTAACCAGGGGAAGCAGGGTGGTTTAGAGGGCCAATTTCCCGGGGTACATGAAAAGCCATGGCCACCTTGTTACGTTTGTATTTCCTATGAAGCCCGCACAGCTGAGAGCGACCTCAATCACTGCGCCGGACGCAGTGAAGTTTCGTAGTCCAAAGATTTCCGACGGAGTCCGGCTCTGGGAGATCGCAAGAGATTCGAGGGTGCTCGATCTCAACTCGAGTTACTCGTACATCCTGTGGTGCAGAGATTTTGCTGCAACGTCCGTGGTGTCGGACGTCGACGGCAGAGCAGTTGGTTTCGTCACCGGCTACATCCGGCAGGACTCCCCCACAACGTTTTTCGTGTGGCAGGTTGCGGTCGATGCCGATCAACGAGGCAAAGGCCTCGCCGGTCGTATGTTGAACGAACTCCTCGATCGCCTGACCCTCCAGGGCATCACACACTTGGAAACGACGATCAGCCCCGACAACGAGGCATCGATCGCGCTGTTCACGGCCCTCGCTCGAACACGAGGAACCGAGATTAGAAAATCAGATCTGTTCGCGCCCAATGATTTCCCTGATAGCCACGAGGCCGAGGAGCTCTACACCGTAGGCCCTGCCGCCGTGCGCACAAACGAAAGGAACAAGCAGAACATGACCGAAAAGACCGTTGCCACAGAGAAGCTCGACGTCTTCGAGACCGTCGAGTCCGCCGTCCGTAGCTACAGCCGTCAGTGGCCCGCTGTGTTCAAGACCGCGAAGAACTCGACCCTCGTGGACGAGAACGGCCGTGAGTACCTCGACTTCTTCGGTGGCGCCGGCGCACTGAACTACGGCCACAACAACCAGATCCTCAAGGACGCCCTCGTCGAATACATCCAGAGCGACGGCATCACGCACGGTCTGGACATGTCCACCGTCGCGAAGCGTGAGTTCTTGGAGTCGTTCAAGAAGAACATCCTCGACCCGCGCGGACTCGACTACAAGGTTCAGTTCCCCGGACCCACAGGCGCCAACACCGTCGAGGCAGCTCTGAAGCTCGCCCGTAAAGTGACCGGCCGTGAGTCGATCATCAACTTCACCAACGCTTTCCACGGCATGACACTCGGCGCGTTGTCGGTCACCGGCAACTCGATGAAGCGAGCTGGCGCCGGAATTCCGCTGGTGCACACCACCCCGATGCCGTACGACAACTACTTCGGCGGCGTCACCGAGGACTTCCAGTGGTTCGAGCGCGTGCTCGACGACTCCGGTAGCGGATTCAACCGTCCGGCAGCCGTCATCGTCGAGACCATCCAGGGTGAAGGCGGCATCAACGTCGCACGTCCGGAATGGCTGCGCGCTCTCGCTGAACTGTGCTCGCGTCGCGAGATCCTACTGATCGTCGACGACGTGCAGATGGGCTGCGGCCGCACCGGTCAGTTCTTCTCCTTCGAAGAAGCAGGCATCGTTCCGGACATCGTCACGCTGTCCAAGTCCATCGGTGGCTACGGAATGCCGATGGCGCTGACCCTCTTCAAGCCGGAACTCGACGTGTGGGCACCGGGTGAGCACAACGGCACCTTCCGCGGATTCAATCCGTCGTTCGTCACCTCGAAGACGGCCATCGACACCTACTGGTCCGACGACAAGTTCGAGAAGGAAGTTCTCGCCAAGGGCGAGCACATCCAGGACAACTTCATCAAACTCTGCGCCAAGTACGACGGAGTGTCGACCCGCGGTCGCGGCATGGTCCAAGCGCTCGTCTTCGACGAGCCGGAGAAGGCAGGCAAGGTCGCTGCCCTCTGCTACGACGAGGGACTGCTCGTCGAGACCGCAGGTCCGTCCGACGAGGTCGTCAAGCTGCTTCCGCCGCTGACCACCACCGTCGAGGAACTCGATCGCGGCTTGGACATCATCGCAGGCGCAACTGCCAAGGTGTGCTCCTGACCCGTGCAGGATCGAATCCTGCACATCGTCGAGTTGCACATTCGTTGAAGGGAGACAACACATGATCGTACGTACCACCGAGGAAATCACCGGAACCGATCGCGACATCTCGAGCGAGGACGGCAACTGGCGTAGCAAGCGCATCGTGCTGGGCGGCGACAAGGTCGGATTCTCGTTCCACGAGACCACCATTCAGGCCGGCACGGTGAACAACTTCCACTACGCCAACCACATCGAAGCCGTCTGGTTGATCGAGGGGGAAGGCACGTTGACCGATCGCGAGACCGGCGAAACGTACGAACTCGGTCCAGGGTCGATGTACCTGCTCAACGGCAACGAGCGCCACACCGTCGAGCCTCGCACCCAGATGCGCATGCTGTGCGTGTTCAACCCGCCCGTCGTCGGAAACGAAACCCACGACGAGAACGGTGTCTACCCTCTCGTGGAAGTTCCCGCATAAGCTTGCTCTTCATGACTCCACCCCGCTCGATTCCAGTTGCCGTCGGCCCCGAAGAGGACCGAATCACGGTTTCCGCAATCGAGCGGGGTGGAGCCGTTGTGGCTCCATTGGACAGAGCCTCGGGACTCGTGTGGACCGAGGGACCGTCGAGGTTCCCTGCGACGCTCCCCTCGAACGTCGAATGGGTGCAACTGCCGTCTGCAGGCGTCGAAGCCTGGTTCGACGCAGGAATACTCGCCGCCCATCCTTCCGTCCTGTTCACCTCCGCCGCCGGCGCCTTCGCCGCGACTGTCGCCGAACACGCGCTAGCCCTGCTGCTCGCCGGTGTGCGCGCTCTCCCTGAACACCTCGAAGCCCGCTCGTGGCAACCGGAACGGTTCATGAGCAGAGTCGGTACCCTCCGGGGGTCGACGGTCACGATCCTCGGAGCAGGCGGCATCGGCCGGGCGTTGATCCCACCGCTTACCGCGCTGGGAGCGGATGTCGTAGCCGTGAACCGTTCGGGTCGACCTGTGCCTGGTGCCGTACGCACGGTGCCCGTCGCCGCTCTCGCCGATGTGTGGCCCCTCACCGACCATGTCGTGATCGCCGCGCCGGCCACACCGGCCACCCGTCACCTCGTCGGCGAACACGAACTGGCCCGGCTGCAGAAACACTCGTGGGTGATCAACGTGGCACGGGGTTCACTCGTAGACACAGACGCCCTGATCGACGCTCTGACCGCACGCACCATCGGCGGCGCCGGCCTCGATGTCACCGACCCCGAGCCGCTGCCCGACGGTCATCCCCTGTGGACGTTGCCGAACGCGATCGTCACTCCGCACGACTCCAACCCGACAACGCTGCGTCACGCCGCATTCGCCGACCACGTCGCAGCCAACGTCGCGCGCTTCGTCGCAGGTGAAACGCTTGCCGCCCGCATCGACTCGACGCAGGGATACTGAGCGCTAACCTGGAGAACGTGGCAACGACCGTTCGCGCAGTCTCCTCGGCGAGTCAGCTCGACGACATCGTCGAGTTGCTGACCGACAAGCGGGTCGCCGTCGTATCGGGCGCGGGTATGTCCACCGATTCCGGGATTCCCGATTACCGAGGCCCGGACTCTCCGCCGCGAAACCCCATGACCTTTCAACAGTTCGTCGGCGACGACGAGTTTCGCCGTCACTACTGGGCACGCAACCACGTCGGCTGGCGGCACATGGACGCTGCCCAACCCAACCGCGGCCACCGGGCTCTCGCCGCACTGGAGCGCCGCGGAAACGTCTCCGGTGTCATCACTCAGAACGTCGACATGCTGCACACCAAGGCAGGCAGCCGCCGCGTCATCGACCTGCACGGTGTCTACGCTCGGGTCACGTGCCTGAACTGCGGACAGCTCGTGTCCAGGTACACGCTGGCACGACGCCTCGAGATGCGCAACCCGGGCTTTCTCGCCAGCGTTGCCCCGGCCGACGGCGTCGAAATCGCGCCCGACGCCGACGCTGTCATCTCCAGCACCGCCCACTTCCGCATGGTGGATTGCGAGAACTGCGGTGGTGTGCTGAAACCGGACATCGTGTACTTCGGGGAAAGCGTCCCCAAGCCTCGAGTCGCGGAAGCCTTCGACCTCGTCGACTCGGCGGACGCACTTCTCGTACTCGGATCGTCTCTCACGGTGATGTCGGGCTTGCGGTTCGTCCGCCGCGCCGCGAAAGCAGGCATCCCCATCGTCGTGGTCAACCGTGGATCCACCCGAGGCGACGAATTCGCATCGATCGTCAGCGCGGCAGGGTGCTCGGAAACTCTCTCCGGACTGCTCGACGCGCTGCCGCCAGTGCACTGACCACAACCGCAACCGGCCCCTGGCGCTCCTCACCGCGTCATAATTCCCGAGTCCGCTACAGCTCCACGGACACCAGGTCGTCGGCGTGAACCACTGGCCGCTGGAGTTCGGGAGCCAGGTCGGAGCTCGACTTTCCGAGCATGCCGGACAACTCGGACGCGTCGTACGCCACTACTCCCCTGGCGACGACGGATCCTTCGGGATCGCGCAGTGCAACTACGTCGCCTCCGTGGAAGTTGCCGGTGATCCCGACGATGCCGGCGGACAGCAGCGAGCGCCTGAGGTCCACGACGGCACGCACGGCACCTGCGTCGAGGTGCAGGTCGCCGTCGACGTCCGCGGCGTGCCGGACCCAGAACTTCCGTGACGACAGTCGGACCGGCCGGGCAGCGAAAGCCGTTCCGACTCCCGCATTGGTGAGAGCGTCGTTCGCGTCGGACGCAGCGGCAAGCAGGACGGGAACCCCAGCATCGGCTGCGAGTCGCGCAGCGGACAATTTGGAGGCCATTCCGCCCGTTCCGAGTGCTCCTCCAGACCCTGCAACCACTCCGTCCAGGTCTTCCGGGCTGTCGACCTCGGGGATGAGCGTCGCACCGCCTTTGCGCGGGTCGCCGTCGTACAGGCCGTCCACGTCGGACAGCAGAACCAGTGCGTCTGCTCCCGACAGGTGCGCGACGAGGGCTGCCAGACGATCGTTGTCACCGAATCGGATCTCGGCGGTGGCGACGGTGTCGTTCTCGTTCACCACGGCGACCGCTCCGAGCGAACGCAATCGGTCCAACGTACGCTGCGCGTTCCGGTGATTGGTGCGTCTGGCGATGTCCTCGGCCGTCAGCAGAACCTGTCCGACGGTACGACCGAAACGTCCGAACGACGTACCCCATGCATGCGCCAACGCGAGCTGCCCGACACTGGCCGCAGCCTGCTTGGTCGCGAGGTCTCGTGGCCGCTTGGTCAATCCGAGCGGCGCGATTCCGGCGCCGATGGCACCGGACGACACGACGATCACGTCGGTCCCGGCACGCATACGAGTCTCGACGGCTTCCGCCAACGCATCGAGACGCGTGACGTCGAGGCCGCCGACCAGGGACGTCAGCGCCGAGGATCCGATCTTGACGACGATGCGCTTGGCGCCCGCGATGGTGCCTCTCGTCGCCGATACCCTTGACGCAGAATCGGATTCAGCGCTCACATTCCCTCACTCTTCGGGGTCGAGCCCACGCCGGACTCGACGAGCATGCTTACGTTCGTCCGCGCTGATGCGCTCGACCTGATCGAGCCGTGCGTCGGTACCACGTCCGGTGCGGACGATGTCGACGCCGGCGGAAGTCTGCGGTTCCCAGTCGAACGTGACGTCACCGATGGTGACCGATGCGCCCGGCTCCGCTCCGAGTTTGATCAACGCGTCCTCGACGCCGAGGCGTGCCAACCTGTCGGCGAGGTAGCCCACGGCCTCGTCGTTGCTGAACTGTGTCTGCGCAACCCACCGTTCGGGTCGGGTACCGAGCACCAGGAAACCGCCGGGCACGTCGGGATCCTTGACGACCTCGAAGCCGTCCTCGTTGCGTGCCACTGGACGGATGACTGCACGACGAGGCTCTGCGGGCGGGTGCGCCACCCGGTACTCCTCGACCATCTTGGCCAGGGCGAAGATCAAGGGCTTCAATCCTTCTCGGCTCACAGCCGAGATGGTGAACACCGGCCAACCGCGCGCCTCGAACTCGGGGGTCACCATCTCGGCGAGCTCGGCAGCCTCCGGGATGTCGGCCTTGTTGAGCACGACGATGCGTGGACGGTCGGCCAGGTCACCCAGGCTCGCGTCACCGAGCAGCGCGGGCTTGTAGGCAGCGAGTTCTGCTTCCAGCGCGTCGACGTCCGAGACCGGATCGCGACCGGGATCCAGTGTCGCGCAGTCGACCACGTGAGCGAGCACCGCTGTCCGCTCCAGGTGCCGGAGGAAGTCGAGACCGAGGCCCTTTCCCTGGCTGGCTCCGGGAATCAGGCCAGGAACGTCGGCGACGGTGTAAGTCGTGTCACCGCTGGACACGACACCCAGGTTCGGCACGAGCGTGGTGAACGGGTAGTCCGCGATCTTCGGCTTGGCGGCCGACAGCACCGACACGAGAGACGATTTGCCGGCGGAGGGAAAACCGACGAGCCCGATGTCCGCGACGGATTTGAGCTCGAGCACCAGGTCGCGCTCGACCCCTTCCTCACCGAGGAGAGCGAAGCCGGGAGCCTTACGAGCTTTGGACGACAGCGCTGCGTTACCGAGTCCGCCCCGGCCGCCGGGCGCAGCGTCGAATCGCGTGCCCTCTCCGATCATGTCGGCGAGAATGCGGCCGTCCTTGTCGAGGACGACGGTGCCGTCGGGCACCTTCAGGATCAGATCCTCGCCGTTGGCGCCCTCTCGGTTGCCACCCATGCCCTGGGTTCCGTTGCTGGCCTTGGCGTGCGAGTGGAAGTGGAAGTCGAGCAAAGTGTGCACGCTGCTGTCGACGACGAAGACGACTCCGCCTCCGCGTCCACCGTTGCCGCCGTCGGGTCCGCCGAGCGGTTTGAACTTCTCGCGATGAACCGAAGCGCAGCCGTTGCCGCCTTTACCGGCGCTGACGTGCAGCACCACGCGGTCTATGAATCGTGACATGGCTGCCTTCGATCCTTCCTCGGTCAGGTGACCGAATGTCTGTGCCCCACGAACGCGATAAGGGCGGACCGGGTGTCTTAGACCCTGGTCCGCCCTCGTCGTAGATCGTGGGGTGCGCCGTGCGGATCGCGTGCGATCCCCGGGCGCGGATGGTGCAGCGGAGACTAGGCCTCGACTGCGACCGGAACGATGTTCACGGTCTTGCGTCCACGCTTGGCGCCGAACTCGACGGCACCTGCGGACAGTGCGAACAGAGTGTCGTCGCCGCCACGGCCGACTCCGACACCGGGGTGGAAGTGCGTGCCGCGCTGACGAACCAGGATCTCGCCTGCACTGACCGTCTGGCCACCGAAACGCTTGACGCCGAGGCGCTGTGCATTCGAGTCGCGACCGTTACGGGAGCTGGATGCACCCTTCTTATGTGCCATGTTGCGTACCCTCCTCGGGTAAGAAGATCGCCGGTGCCCTGTGAGAAACCGGCTGAGAAGAACTGGTTACTTGATACCGGTGACCTTGAGGACGGTCAGCTTCTGCCTGTGTCCCTGACGCTTGTGGTATCCGGTCTTGTTCTTGAACTTGTGGATGCGAATCTTCGGGCCCTTGGTGTGCTCGACGATCTCGCCGGCGACGGAGATCTTCGCCAGCTTCTCTGCATCTGTGGTCAGGTCGGAACCGTCAACGACGAGGACCGGAGCAAGCGAGACAGCAGTGCCGGGCGCTCCCTCGATCTTCTCGACCTTGACGAGGTCACCAACAGCGACCTTGTACTGCTTTCCGCCGGTCTTGACGATCGCGTACGTTGCCATCGGAGGGCTACCCCTTGCTTCTTCGAACTTGCTCGCGCTGCCCACGGCAACACGACTGGTCTGATCTTGCTTTGTTCTTGCTTTCAAACATCCCGGCATCTATCCCGATCAATGCTCCTGCCTTCCGCGAAGGGAGCCAGGGCACAGCAGAACGGTGTCGCCGGGAGCGACTTATCAAGGTTACGGCAGACGGGCGGCCATGGTCAAACCGCCCGTCCCCTGTTCCCTATGCGTCTACGGGAGGACCCGCCGGTCGTGCAGCACTGCGGCGGCGCCGCGGCCGAGCCACCGGCAGTTCTTCCGGCACGTCCCCTGCATCCACCTGGGCGAATGCGGGAGTCGTCACTGGTTCCGGCGCAGGCTCGTCCGCAGCTTCCGTGCCGTCCGCCGTTGCCGAGATCACGAAGACAGCTCCCGCGTCCGGTCCGGTGTCGGTCGGTGCAGCAGCCTTGCGAGCCACTCGCCGTCCGCGCCTGGCCTTGACCGGAGCCTCGGACGCTGCGGGTTCGTCGGCTGCAGCCGACTCGTCGACATTAGGTTCGACGACATTAGGTTCGACGGCAGCAGGTTCGACCACAGCAGGTTCGACGGCAGCCTGTTCAGGCGCAGCCTCTTCGGCAGCGGGACGATCCGTTGCCGCTTCGGATGACGGAGTCTCGGCATCGACGTGTGTGGGCGATTCCGCTTCGACTGCGCCTGTGTCTTCCGCTACGGCAGATGCAGTAGGCCGCGACGCCTTTCGGCGTGCACTGCGTCCACCTCGACGGGACGAGCCGGTGGGTGCCGCTTCCGTGCCGTTCGACTGGGACTCCTGCGGAGCCGCTGCATCCGACACCGCTGCACCCGACACCGCTTCATCCGACACCGCTTCATCCGACACCGATGCGTCCGACACGGCTTCATCCGACACCGTTGCGTCGTCGTTGCCCTGTACAGCGGCGACGTCCGAGGCGTCGATGACCTTGTTCTCCGTCGACGCCGATGCGTCGTGTTCCACCACGTCGGCTGGTGTGACGTCGGCGACGACTTCGTCGTGGTGCGCTGCCATTGCCAGGGCGACCGGATGGGCTCGCTTGACGGCAGGCTCAGCCGTGGGTTCGGAGTGATCTGAGCCGTTGGAGTGGCCATTCCCCGTGCCGCTGCCGTTGGAACCAGCGCTGCCGTTGGAACCAGCGTTGCCGTTGGAACCAGCGTTGCCGGTGGAACCGGCGTTGTCGGACTTGTCGCGTCCACGACGCTTGCGCTGCGAACCCGAGTCCCCTCGTGAGGACCCCGAGCGTCCACCGTCGTCGGGCTTGGCCTCCACCGGGAACGGATGCACGATGATTCCGCGACCCTGGCAGTGCTCACAGGTCGTCGAGAACGCCTCGACCAGACCGGTTCCAAGCTTCTTGCGTGTCATCTGAACGAGGCCCAGCGACGTCACCTCCGACACCTGATGGCGTGTTCGGTCACGACCGAGGGCTTCGGTGAGTCGACGCAGAACGAGGTCACGGTTCTGTTCGAGCACCATGTCGATGAAGTCGACGACGATCATGCCGCCGATGTCACGCAGGCGCATCTGCCGAACGACTTCCTCGGCTGCTTCGAGGTTGTTGCGGGTGACCGTCTCTTCCAGGTTTCCACCCGCGCCGGTGAACTTGCCGGTGTTGACGTCCACCACGGTCATCGCTTCGGTGCGATCGATCACCAGGGTGCCGCCGGACGGGAGCCACACCTTGCGATCGAGTGCCTTGGCGAGCTGCTCGTCGATTCGGTGGGCCTCGAACACGTCGGGCTGACCTGGTTCGGCGACGTGGCGCTCGAGCTTGGGGAGCATGTCGGCGGCGACGGTTTCGATGTAGGTCGACGTTGTCGACCATGCCTTGTCACCTTCGATGACGAGCTTGACGAAGTCCTCGTTGAACAAGTCGCGGATGACCTTCACCAGCAGATCGGGCTCTTCGTAGAGCGTCTGCGGCTGGCTGCCCTTGCCGGACTCGGCCTTCGCCGAAGCTTCCTCGATCGATGCCCACTGCGCCTGCAGCCGCGACACGTCGCGGGCCAACTCCTCCTCGCTGACACCCTCCGCAGCCGTGCGGATGATGACGCCTGCCTCGGACGGGACGATGTCGCGGAGAATTTCCTTCAAACGCTTACGTTCGGTGTCCGGAAGCTTGCGGCTGATGCCGGTCGAACTGCCGCCGGGGACATACACGAGATAGCGACCGGCCAGCGACAGCTGCGTCGTGAGCCGGGCACCCTTGTGCCCCACCGGGTCCTTGCTGACCTGCACCAGGACTTGATCACCCGGCTTGAGCGCCTGCTCGATCTTGCGGGAGTTGCCTCCCAGACCGGCGGCGTCCCAGTTGACCTCGCCCGCGTACAGCACACCGTTGCGACCACGGCCGATGTCGATGAACGCGGCTTCCATGCTCGGCAGCACGTTCTGAACGCGTCCGAGGTACACGTTGCCGACCATCGACGCCGACGCACTGCTGGTGACGAAGTGCTCCACGAGCACGCCGTCCTCGAGAACGGCCACCTGCGTGGTGTCGCCGTGGTCCGGGAACGACTTCTCGCGTACCACCATCACGCGGTCCACGGATTCACGACGAGCCAGGAATTCGGATTCGGTCAGGATCGGCGGACGACGACGGCCGGCGTCGCGTCCGTCGCGTCGACGCTGGCGCTTCGCTTCGAGCCTCGTCGATCCGGTGATTCCCTGAACTTCGTCCTTGTTGCGGGACTTGGTGCGCGGCTCACGCTCGTGAACGACGGTGTTGGGCGGGTCGTCCTCGGACGATGCCGTGTCCGACGACGCGTCACCGGAACTGCGGCGACGACGGCGACGACGCCTGCGGCGGCTCGAACCGTCGGCTGCATCCTGCTCGTCGTCCGAATCGTCGGAGTCGGACTCGGCCGACGCGTCGCCGCTGTCCTGTGCATCGTCGTCACCCGACTCGGCCGATACGTCGTCCCCGGACTTGGACGACGCATCGTCGCCGGACTTGGCTCCGCCACGTGACCTGCTACGCCGACGCGAGCGCCGTTCACCGGTCGGCTTCGAGTCCTCGGCGGTGTCACCCTCGGTGGATTCGTCCTCCGAATCACTGCTGCCGGTGTCACTGCTGTCGGTGTCACTGCTGTCGGTGTCACTGTCCGACCCCGAGGGCTCGGACGGAGCCGCGACGTCGTCGGCATCCGAGTCAGCGCCCTGATCGCCGGCACCCTGATCATCGACACCGTCCGAGCTGGAGTCGTCCGAGCTGGAGTCATCCGTGCTGCTGTCGCCGGCCTGGTCACCACGTCCACGGCCGCGACCTCGGCGTCCACGACGGCGGCGACGCGGCTGAGAGTTGTCGTCGTCGGCATACCCGTCGTCGGAACCGTCCTCCGACGAGGTGTCCACGGACGAGGTCGCATCGGACGGCGTTTCGTCATTGCCGGTGTCTGCGGAAGCGGGCTTGCCGTCCGGCGAGTCTGTGGTCTGGGGGCGGGTGCCCTCGGACTCCTCGGTCGAGGCGTCTGCAGCTGCGGTCACTGCCTGCGTGTCCGCTGCGTTCGGGTTCGCGTCTGCTGCCGACGAGTCCGCCGCGGGGCCAGCTGCCTTCTTGCTCCGACGCCGCACACGAGGAGGTTCGGCTACGGCCTCGGGCTGGAGGAAGAGAGGTCCGGAGAAAGTCGGACGTGCCACCGGAGTCGCAGTGCCGGTTGCAGCGCTCTCGGCGGGCGCGTCAGTCGAGAACAAGGTCTGGGCGGGCTGAGGCTCTGCGACGTCCGGCTCTGCGACGTCCGGCTCGGCGACCTGTTCCTCTGCCGCCTCGGGAACCACAGCAGCGGGTTCCACAGCAGCGGGTTCCACAGCAGCGGGTTCCACAGCAGCGGGCGCCACCGCTTCCGGTTCTGCGAACGAGGCATGGACCGTCTGGGCGACGTCGCGGCCGAGGCTCGACTGGGCGCTGCGGGCTTCGATACCGAGTTCGCCGAGCTTGGCCAGCACTTGCTTGCTGGTCACCCCGATGATCTTCGCCAGCGCGTGTACGCGCAGGCGATCCGGGAACGTCGGGGCTACCTCGGCGCCACCTTCTGCACTTCCCGTGTTCGAATTCTGTACATCTTCCGGCGGGGCTTGATCGGCCACGTATGTCTCCTCGGGCCCCCGGGCGCGTCCACCTTCGACTGCTGGGTGTGACGCGGCCACGCGAGGGCAATCCTTGTGTCCTGACGAAAGGTTTGACGTCAGTGTTGTCTTGTCACGCTCTTGGTCTCGCTCCGCGTCCGAGGCACCGCCACGATCAGTGGCCGGTGCACCGAGCACGGTGCCTGGCTGGATGGCTGTGGTGTCCTCCGGTACGAGCGCCTGATCATCAAGCGTGCCTGCGACGGCGGAGGCTTCCGCTCGGCGTCGGCAGCGATGACGGGCATCGCACGCGAAGGTGTCATCCGGTTGCTGACACGAGAACACCGATATGTCGGCGTTCGATCGTCCTGCTGGTACTGAAAAATTTCTCGAATGCTGGTGGTCGGTGAAACTGAAACTGTGAAAGCAACCTTCGCCAGTATCCCACACCGAGGGTCGCCTGCCCGCCACACCGCCGAGAATGCGTCCTCAGCGGCGTGGCGGAAGGGTGAATACGTGCTGCAACAGCGTGTGGTCAGGACAGTCCGGGGAACCAGAGTGCGATCTCGCGCTCGGCGGATTCCACCGAGTCGGAGCCGTGCACGAGGTTCTGCTGGCCGTCGAGGGCCAGGTCCGCGCGGATTGTGCCGGGAACGGCCTTGGCGACCGGGTCGGTTCCTCCGGCGATCTGGCGGAACGCCGCGATCGCGCGCGGTCCTTCGAGGACGGCGGCAACCACGGGTCCCGAGGTGATGAATTCGAGCAGGTCGGGGAAGAACGGCTTGCCTTCGTGCTCGGCATAGTGGGCGCTGGCCAGCGCGGTCGGAACGGTCTTGAGCTCGAGGGCTGCGATGCTCAATCCCTTCTTCTCGACGCGGCCGAGTATCTCTCCCACGTATCGGCGGGCTACTCCGTCGGGCTTGATCAGTACAAGGGTGCGCTCAGTCACGATCACAGACAGTAGTGGACAGCGCTCGCGCCCTCATCCCTGGCGTCGACCTTCAGCGTCGTCTTCCCGCCGACGGGCCGTCAGTCCCGTTGGCCGTACAGCATTCCGCGTTCGATTCTGCGCGTGATGTCTCGGCGCAGATAGAGCAGGTAGGCCCACACTGCTGCGAAAATCAGCCCGACGATGCCGATCGACAGGTGGATGAACACTCCGAGGATGACGAGAACCTGCAGAACGAGGTTGATCTGCATCCCCTGCGGGCGACGCTGCATCCCGCTCGCGAGAATCATCAGGACGGCGAGTCCGACGATGTAGAGCGTCGAGAACCACGTGAGCCCGCCTCCGACCGTCGCGACCACCGGCAGTGCCAGCAGGATCACGATCATTTCGAGGATCAGGGTTCCCGCGCAGACTCCCCGGAAGCCCTTCCACGGATCGTTGGTGGGCGGTTTGAATCCACCGGTCGCCTCGGTCATACCGGTTCCTTTCCGAACAGGGTTCTGGCGGCACCTGCGGTCACGACCGAACCGGTGACGACGACGCCCGCCCCGGACACTGCCTCCCCTGGGTCGGCGACCTCTTCGGCCAGGCCGATGGCGGTTTCCAACGCGTCGGCCAGGGTCGGCGACACCACCACACGTTCGTCACCGAATTTGGCGACGGCGATGTTGGCGAGTTCTTCCACGTCCATTGCGCGAGGCGAACCGTTGTGGGTGACGACGATCTCGTCGAACACGGGCTCGAGAGCCGTCAACATCGCATCGACGTCCTTGTCGCCCATGACGCTGACGACACCCACCAGCTTGCGGAAGTCGAACTCGTCCGCCAGCGTGGCGGCGAGTGCGCGCACACCGTGCGGATTGTGCGCTGCGTCGAGGAAGACCGTCGGTGCGTTGCGCACCCGCTCGAGCCGTCCGGGGTTCACGATGGAACCGAAGGCCGCGCGGACGATCTCGACATCGAGCTGCCTGTCCGCGCCTGCCCCGAAGAACGCTTCCACTGCGGCCAGGGCGAGGGATGCGTTGTGCGCTTGGTGTTCGCCGTGCAGGGGAAGAAAGACGTCGGTGTAGACGCCTCCGAGGCCTTGCAGTTCGAGCTGTTGACCGCCGACGGCGATCCGGCGGGCGAGTACACGGAACTCCGACCCTTGACGGGCCACGGCTGCATCCGCCTCGACTGCAGCGCGCAGGACGACGTCGAGAGCCTCCGGCTTCTGTTCGGCGACGACCACGACCGTGTCCCTCGGCACCAACCGTTCCGGTGCCTTCTTGATGATGCCGGCCTTCTCCCCCGCGATTCCCGCGAGGTCGGAGCCGAGAAACTCGGTGTGGTCCAAGTCGATCGGGGTGATGACGGCGACTTCACCGTCGACGACGTTGGTCGCATCCCACCGGCCGCCCAGTCCGACTTCCACGACGGCGACCTCGACGGGTGCCTCCGCGAATGCGGCGAACGCCATCGCGGTGGTCACCTCGAACTTGCTCATCCTCGGACCACCGGCAGCCTGCGACTGCGCGTCGATCATCTCCACGAAAGGTGCGATCTCGTTGTAGGTGTCGACGTAGAGACGCGGCGAGATCGGTGCGCCGTCGATACTGATACGTTCCGTGGCCACCTGCAGGTGAGGGCTCGTCGTCCGACCGGTGCGCCGATGGAAGTGCGTCAGCAATGCGTCGATCATCCGGGTGACCGACGTCTTCCCGTTCGTCCCCGCGACGTGGATGGACGGGTACGCCTTCTGCGGCGAGCCCAGAAGGTCCATCAGCGCCGCGATCCTCGCGGTGCTCGGCTCGATCTTCGTCTCGGGCCAGCGCTTGTCGAGCTCGGCCTCGACGAGAGCCAACTCGGCGAGATCGACTGGCCCTGGGTCGCCCTGGCTCGCGGGCTGATCGAATTCGGTCACTACTCACCCGTCGTTTCGAGTCGCGCCGAGATGCGCGCAATCTCTTCGGTGGCGATCTGCTGCCGGGTACGGATCTTGTCGACGACGGCATCCGGCGCCTTGGCGAGGAACGCCTCGTTGCCCAGTTTCGCGGTGGTCTGGGCGAGTTCCTTCTCCGCGGCTGCGAGATCCTTGACCAAACGCGCCCGTTCGGCGACCAGGTCGACCGTTCCCGACGTGTCGAGCTCCACGGTGACCGTCGCCTGCGAAAGCCGGACCTCGACGGAGGCGGTCGCGCTGAAGCTCTCGTCAGGTTCGGTCAGCTTGGCCAACGACCGGGTGGCGGCCACCTGGTCGGTGATGTCGGCGTCCTCGACGCCGACGATCCTTGCCGCGACCTTCTGCGACGGCTTCAGTCCCTGGTCGCTCCGGAACCGGCGAACCTCGGTGATCAGCTTCTGCATGTCCGAGATACGCCGTGCGGCAACCGGATCGACGTCCACTCCGCTGTCGGTCGGCCACGATGCGATCACGACGGACTCGCGGCCGGTGAGCACCTTCCACAACGTCTCCGTCACGAAGGGCACGACCGGATGGAGCAGACGCAGCACGGCGTCGAGCACGTTGCCGAGCACGCCTCGCGTCGACTCCGCATGCGCGGTGTCCGCGAACTGCACCTTCGCGATCTCGAGGTACCAGTCGCAGACCTCGTCCCACGCGAAGTGGTACAGCGCCTCGCATGCCTTGCTGAACTCGTACCGCTCGAACGCGGCGTCGACCTCGCCGCGGACCTGCTCGAGCCGATCGAGAATCCAACGGTCGGCGTCGGTGAGGTCGGTACGAGACGGCAACTCGGCGGGCGCAGCACCGTTAATCAGTGCGAATTTCGTCGCGTTGAAGAGCTTGTTGGCGAAGTTGCGCGAGGACTGCGCATGGTCCTCGCCCACCGACAGGTCGGCCCCGGGATTGGCGCCTCGTGCAAGCGTGAAGCGCAGTGCATCCGCACCGAAACGGTCCACCCAGTCCAGCGGGTCGATTCCGTTGCCGCGGGACTTGGACATCTTCTTGCCGAACTGGTCCCGGACGAGACCGTGCAGGAAGACGTCCTTGAACGGAACGTTGCCCGGCTCTGCGCCTGCATTCACCGACGCGTCGCCGGAGACGTAGGTGCCGAACATCATCATGCGAGCGACCCAGAAGAACAGAATGTCGTAGCCGGTGACCAGCACGCTCGTCGGATAGAACTTGGCCAGGTCGGCGGTCTCGTCCGGCCATCCCATCGTCGAGAACGGCCAGAGGCCGGACGAGAACCAGGTGTCGAGAACGTCCGGGTCCTGCACCCAGCCTTCGGGGGCGGTCTCACCCGGGCCCAGGCACACGGTCTCGCCGTCGGGGCCGTACCAGATCGGGATGCGATGACCCCACCACAGTTGACGGGAGATGCACCAGTCGTGCATGTTGTCGACCCAGGCGAACCAGCGCGGTTCCTGGCTTGCGGGGTGAATGACCGTGTCGCCGTTGCGGACTGCGTCGCCTGCCGCTTTCGCCAAGCCGTCGACCTTGACCCACCACTGCAGGGACAGGCGCGGTTCGATGGATTCACCACTGCGTTCGGAGTGTCCGACACTGTGGAGGTAGGGCCGCTTCTCGGCGACGACACGACCCTGCTCGGCCAATGCCTCGCGCACCTTCACCCGGGCTTCGAACCGGTCGAGACCGTCGAATTGCGTACCGGTGTCGGCGATTCGGCCGGTCTTGTCCATGATGGTCGGCATCGGCAGGTTGTGCCTCAGCCCCATCTCGAAGTCGTTGGGATCGTGCGCGGGCGTGATCTTGACCGCGCCGGTACCGAATTCGGGATCAACGTAATCGTCGGCGATGATCGGGATGTCCCGGCCGCTGAACGGGTGCGGCAGCGTCGTGCCGACGAGGTGCTTGTACCGCTCGTCCTCCGGGTGGACGGCCACCGCGGTGTCGCCCAGCATCGTCTCGACACGAGTGGTCGCCACGATCACGTGCGGTTCGTCGTCGTTCAGCGAGCCGTACCGCAGCGACACGAGTTCACCCTCGACGTCCTCGAACTTGACCTCGATGTCGGAGATCGCCGTCTGCAGCACCGGAGACCAGTTGACGAGACGTTCGGCCCGGTAGATCAAGCCGTCGTCGTACATGCGCTTGAAGATGGTCTGCACGGCCTCGGACAGGCCGTCGTCCATCGTGAATCGTTCGCGGTTCCAGTCGACACCGTCACCGATGCGCCGCATCTGGCCGAGGATGGTTCCGCCTGATTCGCGCTTCCAGTCCCAAACCTTGTCGACGAACAGTTCGCGACCGAACTCTTCCTTGGTCTTGCCGTCGGCCGCGAGTTGCTTCTCGACGATGGTCTGCGTGGCGATACCGGCGTGGTCCATGCCCGGCAGCCACAGCACCTCGTAGCCGAGCATCCGCTTGCGACGACTGAGCGCGTCCATCAACGTGTGATCGAGCGCGTGGCCCATGTGCAGGCTGCCGGTCACGTTCGGTGGCGGCAGAACGATCGAGTAGGCAGGCTTGTCGGTGCTCGGGTCGGCCTCGAAGTACCCGGCGTCGACCCACCCCTGATACAGCTCGGCCTCGACCTCACCCGGGTTCCAACTCTTGGGCAACGCCTCGCTCGGGTTGCTCCGCGGGCTGTCGTCTTGCCCCGCTGCGTTGTCTGGGGTCTCAGGCACTGAACTGGTCACCCGACGATTCTAGTGGTCGCGCCGGGGCGCTCCCACGCGCCCTTTCACCCCAACGTCTCGGGAAGCTCGATTCGCTCACCCAGCACGTGGTCCGCCAGGAACGCCGTGACCACCTCGTACCAGATCTTGGCGTGCTGGGGCGTGAGAACCCAGTGGTTCTCGGACGGGAAGTACAGCAGACGGTGATCGGTCCTGCCTTCGTCGTCGGCAGGCAGTCCGGACTCGCTGAGCAGTTCGTACCACAGGCGCAGCCCTTCACCGACGGGCACTCGATAGTCCTTGTCCCCGTGGATCACGAGCATCGGTGTGGAGATGTCCGCGACGAACAGGTGCGGCGAGTTCTCGACGGCCATCTCCGGGGACATCTCGCGCTGCCAGTAGTACGCGACGTCGGTGGTGGGACCGAACTGGTCGAGCGCCCACAGGCTCGCATGGGTCACGATGGCGTCGAACCTGTCGGTGTGACCGGCGATCCAGTTGGCCATGTATCCGCCGAAGGAACCGCCCATCGCAGCGGTTCTGGTCTCGTCGATATCGGGGCGCGAGGTGGCTGCGTCCGTGATCGCCATGAGGTCGGTGAAGGGCTCCTTGCCCCATCGTCCCCAGCCTCGTTGCACGAACTCGTGGCCGTAGCCCGTCGACAGAGCCGGATCCGGAAGCAGGACCGCGTATCCCCGAGCGACGAGCAGCCACGGGTTCCACCGCCACGACCATGTGTTCCACGATCCGAGGGGTCCTCCGTGCACCCACAGCAGGAGTGGGGCCTTCTCGGTGTCGGACACGCCGTGCGGAAGTGCAACGTAACCACGGACCCGGTGGCCGTCGTCCGCGGTGGTCTCGATCTCGGTCAGAGTCCCGGGCAGGTCCGGCGCGTCCAGTCCCGTGCGCAGGCGGGTGATCCCGCCCGTCGCGACGTCGACGCGCACCGCATGCGGTGGTTCGAGATACGACGCCTCCAACGCGAACGCGACGCCGTTTGCGGCGGCATGGACGTGGGTGTAAGCGGAATCGGTGTCGGTCACCCGGCGCACTTCGCCACCCGACACCAGGAAGATCGGCGCTCGTCCGTTCTCGTCGGCGACGACGAGAAGGCCGCTACCGTCGGCGAGCCACACGGGTTCCGACGGCCACAGGTCCCACCCGGGTGCGGATTCGGTCACGGTTCCGTCGGCGAAGGCGTACTCGTGCAACGACACTCGAGGCGCGTCCTCCGGGGTCGACAGAGACTCGCGCACGAACGCGACCTTCGTACCGTCCGGGGAGACAGCAGGCGACGACAGGTCGGCGTCACTGTCGTCGACGATGATTCGCCGCTCCCCCGTGTCGAGGTCGATACGGATCAGGACGGTGCGCGACGTCGCGAGGGCCCCGGCGATCGTCCACGTCGACACCAGAAATGTTCCGTCGGAACTGATGTCGTAGGACGCTTCCTGCAGCGCCCCGGCCGCCGCGTCGGTGAGTAGACGCACTGACGAGCCGTCCTCGGAGGCGAACAGGTGCGGCGTTGCCGGGCCCAGGTCGTGGTCCCAGTACCGCACCGGGTAACCGGAGTGCAGGACAGCGTCGATCTTGCCGTCCTTGCGCAACAACCGGATTCGATCGTCGTCGGCGTCGGTTCGAGCCGACGGGTGTACGCCGGAGACCGCCACGAACGCCGGTGCGGCCGTCGCCGTGACGACGCCGGAGAAACCGGCGCCGCGGGCAGCGACGACGTGCGCTTCACCTCCGCCGGAAGGCAGGGACCATATCGCCGACGATTCGTCGTCCTTCGACGCCCGACGAGTGAACAGGAGATCACCCGAGGCGGTGAACGCCGGTCCGCTCGCGCCGTCGTCGTTCCAGGTGAGGCGCCGCGCGTCGGACTCGCCGGTCGCGTCGACCTCCCAGAGGGCACCGACGTACTTCGCCCCGGCGGAGTCGGGCCGCGAGACCGTGACCACGACGCGACGACCGTCGCGTGCGACGGCGAGATCGGTGACCCGTGGTTCGGTGACGTACCGATCCAGGTCGTCGAAGATTCCGGTCGGTCGCTGTGACACGGGCGCTCTCCTCGGTGATCGAAGTCCAGGCATGCCCGGCCGATGTTACGGACCGGGCATGCGTGAGATCACCTCGGTCCGAGCTCTTCCCTCAGCTGAGTGAGAGTCCGGGCCAGGATGCGTGAGACATGCATCTGCGAGATGCCCATCCGCTCGGCGATCTGCGTCTGCGTCATGGACCCGAAGAACCGCAGGATCACGATCTGCCGCTCACGCTCCGGCAGTTTCTCCAGCGCGGGCCGGACAGTCAGGTAACTTTCCATCTTCTCGAGCTCGGGATCGTTGGAGCCCAACGTGTCCATCAACGGAAGGCGGTCGTCGCTGACGACGGAGTCGACGGAGACGGTCTGATAGGCACTGCGCGCAAGCAGGGCCTGCGTCGCTTCCTTGACGTCGATGTCCAGTTCCGCGGCGATTTCACTCGCGGTCGGGGCTCGCCCCAGCTTCTGCGACAGCGTGCCGACGGCGCCGGAGATCATCGAGTTGAGTTCCTTCATGCGCCGTGGCACACGAACCGACCATCCCGCGTCGCGGAAGTAGCGTCGAGCCTCACCCATGATCGTGGGGACGGCGAAGGAGACGAAGTCGGATCCGCGTTCGATGTCGAATCTGTCGACGGCATTGACCAAGCCCAGTCTGGCGACTTGGAGCAGATCCTCGTGCGCTTCGCCTCGACCTCCGAAACGCCGGGCTATGTGCTCGGCGAGCGGAAGGCAGCGAGTGATGATGCGGTCGCGGAGCACTTGCTTCTGAGGAGAGTCCTCCATCGCTTGCATCTGCTGGATGAGAGGTACGACTTCGCTGTAGTCGTCCGACTGACGCCGCGTAGATTTTTCGTACGGCACGGGCACTAGGAGCTACTCCTCCGCTTGACCACGTCGACTACCACCGACGAGCCACCCTCGACCGAGGACGCAGCAAGCGAGATCGAGTCGGTGAGAGTCTGAAGTACGTGCCAGCCGAAGCTGTCTCCTCGCGGGATGCGGTCGGAGTCCACCACCGAGGTCGTGGAGATTCGGATGCCGCTGTCGCTGACGAGAAACGAACACGACAGTTCCGCGCCCGGCAGCGCCCCGGAGATCAGCTCCGAACACACCTCGTCGACGACGAGCTTGATGTCGGCGATGTCGTCGAGGGTGAAGTCACCCAGTACCGCAAGTGTTTCGGCTACCGCGCGCACCACCGGAAGCTGATCGGCGTCCGCGACCACCCTCAGCTCGACCGGTGCGCCGGAATTTCGTTCCAGCTCTTCGATCTTGCCGACGCCAGTCATTCGCGCTCCCTATCCATCGTTTCGCAACAATCGCTGTCGTTTCCCTCGGGCTGAACATAGAGGCCACACAGCTCGAGTGCGCGCCGCGACCAGAGTACCCGGGGCCGTCTCGTTCAATCCTGCGAGATCCCGCAGTGAACGTGCAGTGCGTTTCGAACATGACGACGGCCGTGGATGCTGGCACGATCGAGAACGTGACCTACACAGCGCTGCTGCGCGACCTTGCCCGTGAGTGTGGAGTGTCGACCGCCTACCGAGGCTGGGACCGTGGAGAGCACGAGGTATCCGAGGACACACTTCGCAGAATCCTCGCTGCGCGCGGGATCTCGGCGTCCGACGAGGCGGAGGTCCGACAGGCGATGGCCGACGTCGACGAGTTGCCGTGGCGTCGCATGCTTCCTCCTGTCGTCGTCACCGTGGAAGGCGACGGCGACGTGACGATCGCCGTACACGTTCCACACGGTGATCCGGTGGACGTGCACCTCGAGACGGAGTTCGGAGAGCGCAGATCGCTCGACCAGCTCCAGGTGTGGGTGGAGCCCCGCGAGATCGACGGATCACTCGTCGGGCGAGCGACCTTCGAGATACCCGCCGACCTCCCACTCGGCTGGCACACCGTGGTGGCGGTCAGCGCGGCGGACGGCCGCGACCCGCGGACTGCCAGCTGCGTGGTCGTGACGACACCGCGTCGGCTGTCGCCCAACGACGCCCTTCTCGGCCGAGGCGGGAGTGGAGCCGGCAGGAACGACCCAAAGAGCGGGAGTGGAGCCGGCAGGAACGACCCAGAAACCGCGAGTGGAGCCGGCAGGAACGACCCAGAAACCGCGAGTGGAGCCGGCAGGAACGACCCAGAAACCGCGAGTGGAGCCGGCAGGAACGATGCTGGGTTCACGCAGCGGCTCGGATCGATGACGCAGTTGTACTCGCTCCGATCCGATCGATCCTGGGGTGTCGGGGACTACGGCGATCTCGCCGACCTCGCGTCCATCACCGGCCGCTACCACGATTTCGATTACGTCCTGGTCAATCCGCTGCACGCGCAGAGACCGGTTCCCCCTGTCGAGGCGTCGCCCTATCTCCCCACTACTCGACGCTTCTTCGATCCGATGTACATCCGAATCGAGGACATTCCGGAGACTGCGTACCTACCTAAGGATCAGTACGCGAAGGTCAGGGAAGCCGCTCGGTCGTTCGCGAGGGCCAACAAGCGAACGGGCCGCATCGATCGCGACCCGTCGTTTCGGGCCAAACTGAAATCGGCCAAGAGAATCTTCGCGGTTCCTCGATCCGCGGCCCGGCAGGCCGAGTTCGACGCGTTCTGCGAGCGCGAAGGAAGCGGCCTCGACGACTTCGCCCTCTGGTGCGCGCTCGCGGAGAAGTACGGCCCCGAGCACGCTGTGTGGACGGACAAGGCTGCGCATCCGGGAACCTCGTTCTCGTCGGAGTTTCGCACGACTGCCGCCGAGAAGATCCTGTTCCACAAGTGGCTTCAGTGGATCTGCGATCAGCAGCTGGCACGCGCGCAGCGCACCGCGACGGCCGCGGGAATGGACATCGGGATCATGCACGACCTGGCCGTCGGCGTGCACCGTCAAGGGGCGGATGCCTGGACCTTGGGATCGGCCTTGACCACGGGAGTGACCGTCGGCGCACCGCCGGACAACTTCAATCAGCAGGGACAGAACTGGAACCAACCACCGTGGAATCCCGACGAGCTCGAAGAGCGGGCGTACGGACCGTATCGGGACATGCTGCGGACGGTGCTCCGGCACGCGGGCGGTATTCGAGTGGACCACATCCTCGGCCTGTTCCGACTGTGGTGGATCCCGGAGGAGTCGTCCAGCGCCGCGGACGGGGCGTACGTCGAGTACGACCACGAAGCGTTGATCGGAATCCTCGTGCTCGAAGCCGAGCGGGCCGGGGCCGTCGTCGTCGGCGAAGATCTCGGGGTGTTCGAGCCGCGAGTGCAGGAGTATCTGGGCAGCCGAGGACTCTTCGGCACCTCGATCCTGTGGTTCGAGAACGACGGTGAGGCCCCCATCCCGCCCGAGGAATACCGCGAACTCTGCCTGACGACGGTGACCACGCACGACCTGCCGCCGACGGTGGGATACCTACGCGGCGAACATATTGCACTCCGCTCGCGTCTCGGGTTGCTCGAACGCGAGCTGGACGCCGAGATCGAACAGGACGCCGCCGGGAGGGAAGCGGTACTCGATCTCGCGCGGACCCGAGGACTTCTTGCCACGGATGCGTCGGAGAAGGAGACGGTGGAAGCCCTCTACCGGCTGATTCGCCGCAGTCCGTCGACCCTGCTCGGAATAGCGCTCGTGGATCTCGTGGGCGAGAATCGGATTCAGAATCAACCCGGCACCGACGAAACGCAGTACCGGAATTGGCGTATCCCTCTCGCCGATCACAGGGGCAAGGCGGTCTGGGTGGACGATCTGGTCGATCACCCCAGGCTGGCGTCACTGGTTCAGGCGCTTCGCGAGTGAGGCGCATAATCGATTCATGGGACGCATAACTGCCCGCCGTCCGGTCGTCCGGATTCGCGGCTCACACGAGTCATCCCGTCCCGACACCCTCGTCGTGGAGGAACCGCTCGAGATCAGGGTGAACGGGTCCGCTCTCGCGGTGACGATGCGCACCCCTGGCCACGATGTAGAACTCGCGCACGGATTTCTGCTGACCGAAGGCGTCATCTCCGGCCGTGACGACATCGCGGTCGCCCGGTACTGCGACGGTGTCGACGACGAGGGCCAGAACACCTACAACGTCCTCGACGTCACACTTGCCGCCGGGGTCGCACCGCCCGAACCCGGGGTGGAACGCAACTTTTACACCACGTCGTCGTGCGGCGTGTGCGGCAAGGGGTCGCTCGACGCGGTCCGACTGAAGAGCCGTTTCTCCCCCGCCGGCGACGACGTCCGCGTCGAAGCATCCGTCCTGGCCACGATGCCCGGCACCTTGCGCGAGTCCCAGAAGGTGTTCGACTCCACCGGCGGACTGCACGCGGCCGGTCTGTTCGACGCGGACGGCACCATGCTCGCGCTGCGCGAGGACGTCGGCCGTCACAACGCGGTGGACAAGATCGTCGGCTGGGCTGCGTCGCAGGATCGCATCCCAGCCGGAGGCACGGTGTTGATGGTGAGCGGCCGTGCTTCGTTCGAACTCGCGCAGAAGGCGGTGATGGCGGGAATACCCGTCCTCGCCGCCGTGTCGGCGCCGTCGTCACTCGCAGTGGACCTCGCCGACGAGTCGGGTTTGACCGTTGTGGGGTTTCTGCGCGGCGAGAACATGAACCTGTACTCGCACACGCACCGCGTCACACGCTGAGGGTTGCTCCCGTCGCCGCGCGAACGTCGTCCTCGGTAATTCCGGGGGCCGTCTCGACGAGCCTCAAACCATCGGTGGTCACGTCGAGGACGGCCATGTCGGTGATGATCCGCTGAACGCATCCGACACCGGTGAGCGGCAGTGTGCAGGATTCGAGAATCTTCGGCTCACCCTTCTTGGACACGTGCTCCATCATGACGATGACGCGGCGAGCGCCGTGCACCAGGTCCATCGCGCCGCCCATACCTTTGACCATGTGGCCGGGAATCATCCAGTTCGCGAGATCGCCTGTGGCACTGACCTGCATGGCGCCGAGGACGGCTACGTCCACCTGACCTCCCCGGATCATTCCGAAGGATTGCGACGAATCGAAGTACGACGCACCGGGGAGAACGGTGATGGTCTCCTTGCCCGCATTGATGATCTCGGGATCGAGCTCGTCCTCGGTCGGGTACGGACCGACTCCGAGAACGCCGTTCTCGGAGTGAAGGATCACCGTGATGTCGGTAGGCAGGTAGTTCGGCACGAGCGTGGGCATTCCGATACCGAGGTTGACGTATTCACCGTCGTTCAGCTCTTGCGCCACTCGCGCAGCCATCTGCTCACGTGAGAGTTTCGGGGAAGTCATGATCGCACCGTCCGCTGCTCGATTCCTACGGTTACCGGTCCGACGTGGACCACTCGTTGAACGTGGATTCCAGGAGTATGGACGTCGTCCGGGGCAATCTCTCCCGGCTCGACGAGGTGCTCGACCTGCGCGATGGTGATCCGTCCCGACGCAGCTGCCGGAGGATTGAAGTTTCGGGCGCTCGCATGGAACACGAGATTGCCGTGCCGGTCACCTTTCCACGCGTGCACCAATGCGTAGTCGGCGGCGATGCCGCGTTCCATGACGTAGGTGACGCCGTCGAACTCGCGTGTTTCCTTCGGCGGGCTCGCGACCGCGATACCGCCGCTGCCGTCGTATCGCAGCGGCAGACCGCCGTCGGCGACCTGCGTTCCGACGCCCGCGGGCGTGAAGAATGCCGGGATGCCCGCTCCCCCGGCGCGCATCCGCTCCGCCAGCGTTCCCTGCGGGGTCAGTTCGACCTCGAGTTCCCCGGCCAGATACTGACGAGCGAACTCCTTGTTGGAGCCGACGTAGGAACTGATCGTTCGACGGATACGACGTTTCTCCAGCAGGATCCCGAGACCGAAACCGTCGGTACCGCAGTTGTTGCTGACGACCTCGAGGTCGGTTGCTCCTTGCTTCAGTACGGCGTCGATCAAGATTTCCGGGACCCCGACCAGACCGAACCCCCCGACTGCAACGGAGGCTCCGTTCGGCATGTCGGCCACGGCCTCGGCGGCGCTCGCCACCACTTTGTCCATCATGCCGCCGACCATACCGAAACTTGTGCGCACTGTGAACACCTCGCCACGATGCGAACTTTTTCGGGGTATTTTGTTGTCCAGCCCACTATCTACGGTCTAGGATCGTTCGCATAGCGACCGACAGTCCACATGGCGAACATGTGCAGCTTCGCGTGCTACACCGTCACGAACCTCTCCCGTGAGGAACATCGATGCTTCATCTACCGCCGAACCACTCGATCACCGCCGACCCAGCGGGCCCGTACCGCGACCAGACGGGCGTCAACGCGCCACGTGATTTCGCCGAGTACCGCACCACCGCGCTGCGTCACCCCAAACAACCGCTCGTCCTGCTGCCCCAGCGACTCACCGAGATCACCGGACCGGTCCTCGGAGAGGGACGGGTCACGGCCGCCGACGCCGACCTGACCCTCGCCAACGGCGGCGAAGCGCAGGGACAACGCATCATCGTGCACGGCAGAGTGCTCGACAGCGACGGAAAGGCCGTGCCCAACACTCTCGTCGAGGTCTGGCAGGCCAACGCAGGCGGAAGGTACCGTCACGCCGGCGACACCTGGCCTGCCCCGCTCGACCCCCATTTCGACGGGGTCGGTCGAGTGATGACCGACACGGCAGGCAACTACCGCTTCACCACGATCAGACCGGGCGCCTACCCATGGGGCAACCACCACAATGCATGGCGCCCGGCGCATATCCACTTCTCACTGTTCGGCCAGGCGTTCACCCAGCGTCTCGTCACGCAGATGTATTTTCCGGACGATCCGATGTTCTTCCAGGACCCGATCTTCAACTCGGCACCCGAAGACGCACGAGCACGCATGATCAGCGTGTTCGATTACGAAGCTACGCAGGACAATTGGGCACTGGGATACCGATTCGACATCGTTCTTCGTGGGCGAAATGCAACTCCGTTCGAAGGGGACGACCACGATGACTGAGCCCGTGTCCGAGAGCGGCATCCTGTCGCCTCGATACCCGGTCGCGCCGGGCAGCAACTTCACGACGGTTCCGTTCGGACAAACACCGTCTCAGACCGTCGGCCCTTACCTGCACATCGGATTGCCCTGGCCGGACGGCCCCGACGTGGTCCCGGTGGGTACCGAAGGGGCCGTGGACATCTCGGTGACCGTCGTCGACGGCCATCGCACACCGCTGGCCGACGCGATGATCGAGACGTGGCAAGCGGATGCGTCCGGTCGGTTCGATCACGCCGACGACCCACGAGGCCGTCGGTCAGCGACCCCCGCGGGCTTCCGCGGGTTCGGCCGTGCCGTCGCGGACCACACCGGCACCGCAACGATCCACACCGTCAAACCCGGCGCCCTTCCAGCCGAGAACGATCTCGTCGAAGCCCCGCACATCGACATCGGCATCTTTGCTCGCGGTGTACTCGAGCGTCTCGTCACCCGCCTCTACTTTCCCGACGAAACCGAAGCCAACGCGTCGGATCCGGTGCTCTCGCAGTTGAACGATCGCCAGGCGGCGAAACTCGTGGCAACGGCGACCCCCACCGGATACCACCTGAATGTGGTACTTCAGGACGAGGACCCGAACGGCGACGAAACCCCGTTCTTCGAGCTGTGACGAACGAAAGCGAGTCATGACCACCACGCGAGGACCGCTGTTCGATCCCACGTTCGGTGCCGCCGAGGCTGCTGCACTGGTGTCGGATCAGGCCTGGGTGACGGCGATGCTCCACACCGAGGCTGCTCTGTCACGTGCCGCAGCCGAACACGGCGTCGTCGATTCCGTCCATGCTCGACAGGTGACCGAGGTCGCGTCGGAGTTGGGTCTACCGGGCGCGGTGGACCCCGCGGATCTCGGTGCACTGTCGGTCGCGGGCGGTAATCCGGTCATCCCGTTGGTGAAGATGCTGCGCGCGGCTGTGGCCGAGCACGGTGTTCCCGGCAGTGCAGTACACCCCGGAGCGACCAGTCAGGACATTCTCGACACGGCGCTGATGATCCTCACCAAGCGCGTCCTCGGCGTCATCCGTGTGTCCCTCGACGACGCCATCGCTGCCGGGGCCGATCTCGCTCGCCGCCATCGCGACACGCCGACGGTGGCGAGAACGCTGGGACAGCAAGCACTTCCGACAACGTTCGGGGCCGTCGCCGCGAGCTGGACTGCGGGTCTCCTTCGTGCCGACGAAGATGTGGCACGAGTCGAGTCGTCCCTGTCGGTCCAGTTCGGCGGCGCCGCGGGCACATCGGCGGCCTTGTTCCCCTGCGGCCTGGAGGTGGCCGACTCGCTCGCCGACCAGTTGGGCCTCGCGCGGCAGACCATCCCCTGGCATACCGACCGCACTCGCATCGGCGAGATCGCGTCGACCCTCGGGATCGTGGCGGGGGCCGTCGGCAAACCCGCGCTCGACATCACTCTTCTCGCATCCACGGAGGTCTCCGAGGTCTCCGAAGCCGCCCCCGGCGGCTCTTCTGCCATGCCGCACAAGCAGAACCCCGTCGCCGCCGTCGCCGCACGTGCGGCTGCCATACGCGTGCCGGGCCTCGTATCGACGATCCTGTCCGCGATGGCGCACGATCACCAACGTGCATCGGGCGCCTGGCATGCGGAATGGGAGACGCTGACGGACTTGCTTCGGCTGACTGCAGGCGCCGCACACCGGCTGGCAGTGAGCTTGTCCGGTCTGCGCGCGAACCCCGAAGCGATGGCCGGCAATCTCGCCCTCACCCACGGCGTGCTGTTGGCCGAACGGGTCACCACGGCACTCGGAGCGCACACCGACGACGCGAGGAGCATCGTCACTGCGGCGTGCGCTTCCGGTCTGCCGCTCGAATCCGATTCCGGCATCACTGCATTCCTCACCCCTGCCGACGTACGGGAACTTCTCGACCCGACAGGCTATCTGGGCCACGCCGGCGACATCGTCGATCGCGTGCTGGTCCGAGTCCGAGCTCGAAACGAAGGAGCATGATGACCGTCGAACTGTCCTACGACCTCGCACACGGCCCCGAGAACTGCAGCACCACCGTCGTGCTGGTCGGATCTCTCGGGTCCGATCGCTCGATGTGGGATCCGCAGATCTCGGGTCTGGTGCACGTCGCCGACGTCGTCGCCGTCGACCTCCGCGGTCACGGTTCGTCACCTACTCCACCGGGGCCCTACTCGGTACGGGAGATGGCAGAAGACGTTCTGGCCGTAATGGATTCACTCGGCCGGGACCGGGTCCATCTGGTCGGCCTCTCGCTCGGCGGGGCGATCGCGCAGTGGATTGCCGTCCACCGCCCGGCGCGAGTCGTCGGTCTCACACTGCTCTGTACGTCTGCGCGATTCGGCGAGCCGCAGTCCTGGACAGAGCGCGCAGCAGCAGTACGCGAGAAAGGAACCGACTCGCTCGCGGACGCCGTGCTCTCGCGGTGGTTCACTCCCGAACTGATCGCACGCGACGGCGAACTCGCGGCCCGCCACAGGGAGATGATCTCGTCGACGTCCGACGAGGGATATGCCGCGTCGTGCGAAGCATTGTCGCAGTGGGACAACCGCGCAGATCTCGGACGGATCAGTGTGCCTACACTGGTGGTCGCCGGTGAGCAGGACCCGGCGACGACACCGTCGGACATGCAGATTCTTGCCGACGGTATCGCCCGCTCGGACTTTCATGTTCTTACCGACGCCGCGCATCTCGCGAACGTCGAACAAGCGGGCATCATCACCGGTTTGATCGTTCGCCACATCGCCGGCGACACGTACGACGCGGGCCGTGCGGCGGCACATCGAGCAGGAACGAGTGTGCGGCGAGCGGTACTCGGCGACGCACATGTCGACGCCAGCATCCAGCGCACAACCGCGTTCACGGCGCCGTTCCAGGACTTCATCACTCGGACCGCCTGGGGCGACGTGTGGGCCCGAGATGGCCTCGACCACCGCACCCGGCGTTTGCTGACTCTCGCGATTCTGACCGCCGTCGGCAATCAGCACGAGCTGGACATGCACATCAAGGCAGCACTGCGCGCAGGACTGGATGCTGACGAGATGGCCGAAGTCTTCCTCCACACCGCGGTGTACGCGGGGGTACCGAACAGCAATGCGGCGTTCGCGCTGGCCAACGCCGCACTGGCCGAGCACCGAGGATCGGAAGCGACATGACCCGGCCCGGTCCGAGCGAGCAGCCAGGCCCGTCACCGGATTACGTGCAGTCGCTCGCACGTGGACTCGCGGTGATCAGAGCGTTCGATGCCGAGCATCCTCGACGCACGCTGACGGACGTAGCGAAGACCACCGACCTGACCAGAGCGACAGCGCGACGTTTCCTGCTCACCCTCGTCGAACTCGGGTATGTGCGCAGCGACGGTTCCATGTTCTGGCTCACCCCCCGTGTACTTGAGTTGGGATACAGCTACCTGTCTTCACTGTCGTTGCCCGACGTCGCCGGACCGCATCTCGAAGCACTCGCCGAGCAGGTCCGCGAATCGTCGTCGGTATCGATACTCGACGGCGACGACGTCGTGTACGTGGCACGTGTTCCAGTCAGCCGCATCATGACCGTCGCCATCACCATCGGGACTCGCTTCCCCGCATTCGCGACGTCGATGGGTCGCGTACTGCTCGCCGGGCTGCCGAGGGACAAGCTCGACGCATACCTGCACCGGGTGGAGCTGAGACCGATCACCGGCCGCACCATCACCGACATCCCATCTCTGCGCGCAGAACTCGATTCGGTACGCGCCCAGGGGTACTGCCTCGTCGACCAGGAGCTGGAGGAAGGCCTGCGATCCATCGCGGCCCCTGTCCGAGACCACTCCGGGGTGGTCGTGGCGGCTGCGAACGTGTCCACTCAAGCGGCCCGCCACAGCGCGGACGCCGTGCGCGAACATCTGTTGCCCGCTCTGTTGCGCGCAGCGGCTGCGATCGAAACCGATCTCTACCGCGTGCATTCACAATCGACCGACCACAAAGGAAATCGTCATGCCTGATGCCGTAATCTGCGAACCACTCCGCACCCCCATCGGCCGATTCGGCGGGGTGTTCCGCGACATCACACCCGAAGCGCTCGCGTCGACCGTCATCACCGAACTCGTCGCCCGCACCGGCATCTCGGGATCGGATGTCGACGACGTCATCCTCGGTCAGGCATCGCCCAACGGTGACGCCCCTGCGATCGGACGAGTTGCCGCGCTCGACGCGGGGCTGGGAATCGAAGTCCCCGGTCAGCAGGTCGACCGCCGGTGCGGCTCCGGACTGCAGGCCGTCCTTCAGGCATGCATGCAGGTTCAGTCCGGTGGCAACGACCTCGTCCTTGCGGGCGGCGTCGAAAGCATGAGCCAGGCCGAGTTCTACGCGACCGGGATGCGCTGGGGCGTCAAAGCAGAAGCCGTGGCGCTGTCCGATCGACTTGCACGCGCACGCGTCACCGCAGGTGGCAAGAACTTCCCGGTACCGGGAGGGATGATCGAAACGGCCGAGAATCTTCGTGCCGAGTTCTCGATCAGTCGACACGACCAGGACGAGCTCGCCGTGCTGTCGCATCACAAGGCCGTTGCCGCACAGAAGAACGGTGTCTTCGCCGAGGAGATCGTCGGGGTCTCGGTACCGCAGCGCAAAGGTGATGCGCTGGTGGTCGACACCGACGAGCACCCCCGCGCGGACACCAATGTCGAGACGCTGTCCGCACTACGCCCCATTCGCGGGAAGATCGACCCCGACTCGACGGTGACCGCGGGCAACGCCAGCGGGCAGAACGACGGGGCAGCGCTGGCCATCGTCACCACACCGGAGAAAGCTGCGGCACTGGGCCTGCGTCCGATAGCCAAACTTGTCAGCTGGGCCGTGGCCGGCGTGCCTCCGCGCACCATGGGCATCGGACCGGTACCCGCAAGCGAAAAGGCACTCGGCCGCGTCGGACTCACGCTCGCCGACATGGACGTCGTCGAACTCAACGAAGCGTTCGCCGCACAAACTCTTGCGGTGCTGCGCACCTGGGGAATCGAGCCCGACGACCCCCGGCTCAACCCCAACGGTTCGGGAATCTCGCTGGGTCACCCCGTCGGCGCGACCGGCGGACGGATCCTCGCGACACTGCTGCGCGAAATGAACCGTCGACAAGCGCGGTACGGCCTCGAAACCATGTGCATCGGTGGCGGTCAAGGCCTCGCCGCGGTATTCGAACGCCTGAGCTGACCATTCTCGGACGTGGGATGCACCGTGCATCCCACGTCCGAGACCTCACCTCTGCAGCTGGGCCGCGAGCCGCACTGCCGAGTTGACCTCGCCGTAACCGTCGTACCCACCTCGGCGTTCGCACACCTCGAAAAACAGGTCCTCCCCCACCACAGGGGTGAAGAAGTGGAAGAACTCGCCACCGGAACCGTCGGCGTCGTAAAGGATTCCGTGCTTCTCCAACTGAGTCAGTAGGTCCTGGTCCAGATCGAACCGGGCAGCGAGATCGAGGTAGTAGTTCGGCGATATTCGCAACGACCCGAACCCGCGGGCCGTCATCTGCTCGGCTGCGGTCAGCACATCGGCGCACGCGAATCCCACATGGCTCACGCCACCTCGCCGTGCCGCCGGGAGCGTGTCGGTGGACGACGACCGGCCGGGGACCATGTTCAGCGAGAGCCGAATCGTGCCGTTCTGGGTCGGTAGCGTCAGAGCTTGGCTACGGACGGTGCCGACGGCATCGACCACGTCCTGACCCTCGTGCGGAGTCATCCCGAACACCGATCGCAGCAACAGCATGATGCCGTCCCAACTGTCGGCCGGTACGGCGAGAGCGATGTGGTCGACGGACCCGACGATGGGCGCGGCGGGAGAATCCGGCTGTCGTGGTACGAGATCGAACGCGGACTGCCACGCCCCCGCGCTCGCGCGACTGCGAAGATCGAGTGATGCCGCGTCGGTGACGCTCATTCTGACGACGTCGTGATCGGTGCCGGCGACGCCGGGCATCGAGACCGAATCGGCGGAGACACCGAATGCTCGGGCCCGAGTCTGCCATTGGGCCGGATCGTCGCTGCGCACCCCGATCTGGGCCACGGCAGGCAGGTGGGCGGGCACACCGGGCGACGTCCAGAGGCTGTCGACGGTGGTGTCCACGGCGACGGCAAGCGGCCCCTGCGTGAACAACTGCAGGCCGTGGCGACTGTGCGCAGCGGTCATGTCGAATCCGAGGTGACGCAGGGTCCGGCCGAGTTCACCCGCTTCGATGGGACCTGCGGCGACGCGCAAGGACACGATGTTCTCGATCGGCCCTGCTTGCGGAGCCTCGAACAGTGCCGACGAGGTCGGCGCACGGCGCTCGGCTACTTTCTCCTGCAGGTACAGCAACGATCGGTGAGCGTCGGCGGCAGTGCGGCCGGTGGCGGATTCCCGGAACACGTCGTTGAAGATCTCCAAGGACCACGGGCCGGCGTACCCGGAATCGACCACTCGGGAGCCGAATTCGGGAAGGTCGAAGTTTCCCTGCCCGGGGAAGCACCGGTGATGCCTCGACCACTGCAGCACATCCATCTTCAACCGCGGCGCGTCGGCCAGTTGCAGGAAGAAGATCTTCTCCCCCGGAATGTCGGAGATGCCGGCCGGGTCGTCACCGCGGGACAGGATGTGGAAGCTGTCCAGGCATGTGCCGAATGCGTCGTGATCGGCGCGCCGCACGACGTCCCAGGCATGGCGGTAGGTGTTGACGTGCATTCCCCATGCCAATGCCTCGTACGCCAGCCGCATTCCGCGTTCCTGGGCGATGTCCGCGGCCCCGAGCAGTTGTTCGACGAGACGCTCGTCCTCGGTCACCGCGCCGGGCAGCGGCGACGAGCACACCAGAAGCAGATCGCACCCGAGTTGCTCCATCACGTCGAACTTGCGCTGCAGCCGAACCAGATTGCGCCGATAACGATGGTCGTCGGCACTGTCCAGGTCGCGGAACGGTTGGTACAGATCGACGCTCAGCCCGAGATCGGCTGCCTGCTTCGCGATGTCGGACGGCGAGAACGGCGACGAGATCAAGTCGGCCTCGAAGACCTCGAAGCCGTCGAATCCCGCGTCGGCGATCGCCGTCATCTTCTCTCGCAACGACCCGCTGAGAGATACCGTCGCCACGGAGGTGCGCGGGGCGGTCACGACGACACCCCTGCCAGTGCCGACGCTTCCTCCAGCGAGATCAGCTCACGCATGTGCGCCGACATGCGATCTGCGTCGGCGGGTCGTCCGGTGAAGATCTGGAACGCGTCGGCCGCTTGGTGTACTGCCATACCCGTGCCGGCCAGCGTTCGGCATCCACGTGCCGCAGCGGCGACGAGCAGCTCGGTCTCCGCGGGACGGTAGACGACCTCGGCCACCCAGTGGTCCGCTCGCAACAGTGCTGGATCGAATGCAATGCCGGGATGGGCGGCCATACCGACCGGCGTCGCGTGCACGATGCCGTCTGCGTCGGACAGCACACGCGGAAGGTCGGACGGCACAGCGGACACGAACGTCGTCCCGACGAACACCGACTGCATCGACGACAGCAGCGACCGCGCCCGCACCTCGTCGGCGTCGACCACGGTGACCTGACCGGCGCCTGCTTTCGCCAGCGCGTAGGCCACCGCCGCTCCCGCACCGCCTGCACCGAGCAGGACTGCGTGATCGATCGACACCCCGGCCAGCCCGAGCTGGAAGCTGCGGCCGAAGCCCGACCAATCGGTGTTGTGACCGATCTTTCTTCCACCGTCGAACAGGATCGTGTTGACGGCGCCGAGACTGGCTGCGTCGTCGGACAGCTCATCGAGGTGTTCGATGACGATCTGCTTGCACGGATGGGTGATGTTGAGGCCACGGAAACCGAGGTCGGCAGCAGTGTCGACCAGACGTGCGAGATCGTTCACCGTCGCGGCCACGGCGTCCAGGTCGACAATGCGATAGACGTAGCGCAGGCCGTGCGCGGCACCCTCTCGTTCGTGCATCGCCGGTGTCAGCGACCTGCCGATGCCCGTGCCGATCAGACCGCAGATCAGTGAATCGTCCACTCCCGGACTCCCTCGATTGTGCGCGTGTTCGTAATGTACGAACTAGTGAGTTATTCGAGCGTACTACGAAAATGTCCGCTACCCCACACTTCGAGAGGGATTTTTTGCAGGGATAGAGTTTCCGATCATGACGTCCACGCGCCCGGGAAGCGACCCCGCTCCAGCAAAGACGGGTGCGGACGGCCCCAAGCGCAGGCGAAACAGCGACCTCACGCGAAGCAATATCCTCGACGTCGCAACCAGTGAATTCGCAGACAAGGGCTACGCAGGTGCGCGCGTCGACGAGATCGCCGAGCGAACCCACACGACCAAGCGCATGATCTACTACTACTTCACCGACAAAGAGCGCCTCTACCAGGCAGTACTCGAGCGGTCCTACAGCGCGATCCGCGCGCGTGAACGCGAACTCGACACCGAAGGACTCTCGCCCACCGACGCCATTCGCGCAATCGCGTCGTTGACGTTCGACCATCACGAACACAATCCGGATTTCATCCGACTGGTGTCCACCGAGAACATCCTTCGCGGCGAGCACATCCGCAAATCCGAAGCGCTGAGCAACCTGGGCAACCCCGCCGCCGAGCTGCTCGAGAGCATCCTGACGCGAGGCCAGGCCGACGGTTTTTTTCGAACCGACGTCGACGCACTCGACATTCACATGGCCATCAGCAGTTTCTGCGTGTTCAGACTGTCCAACCGGTACACCTTCGAGGCTCTGTTCGGGCGCGACCTCACCGACCCATCCCACCGTGAGCATCTTCGGAGAATGTTGGGCGACATGATCATTGCTTTCCTGACCTCGACAGAGGTCTAGTTTCGGGCCACCAGCGTGTGTTCGTATCACGAACATGTAGGCCATACCGCATCAGGGCTTGACACGTGGCACGGGTCACGTTCACTATTTAGCGACGCCCAGTTTTAACCGTTTAGTACATTACGGTCCGATCGGGATGAACCCGGATCCGTCGACCTTGTGTACTCCCCCTTCACGCGAAGAGAGACCGAAGATGAGCGATCCCGTGACGCACCATCCCGACCCCGTCGGTGGGCGGGCCACTGCCAACCCGAAGCGCGCGGCCACCGCAGCGTGGGTAGGCAGTGCACTCGAGTACTACGACTTCTTCATCTACGGCACCGCAGCCGCCCTGGTGTTCGGTCGAGTGTTCTTTCCGAGCTCGAGTGCTGCCACCGGCACGCTGCTCGCCCTGGCGACATTCGGCGTCGGCTACCTGGCCCGCCCACTCGGCGCACTGGTCCTCGGGCACATCGGTGATCAGTACGGCCGAAAACGAGTGCTCGTCGCCACCGTCCTGCTGATGGGCGTCGCCACCCTCGGCGTCGGCCTGCTTCCCTCCTACGAGACAATCGGCATCGCGGCTCCGATCATCCTCGTCGTTCTCCGTCTGTGCCAGGGCTTCTCGGCCGGCGGTGAGCAAGCGGGCGCGAACTCCATGACGCTCGAACACAGCCCGGACAACCGACGCGCGTTCTTCACCAGCTTCACCCTCAGCGGCACCCAGGGTGGACAGATCCTCGCAACGGCCGTCTTCCTCCCCGTCGCCATGCTTCCCGAGGAGCAACTCCTGTCCTGGGGCTGGCGAATCCCGTTCTTTCTCAGTGCATTCGTCGTTCTCGCCGCATTCCTCATCCGCCGCTCGCTCGACGAGACCCCGGTGTTCGAAGAGGAGGTCGCCACTGGCGAACAGCCGAAGATGCCGCTCTCGGTTCTGCTCACCGATCACTGGCGTGCAGTACTGCGCGTCGTGTCCGCTGCCGTGATCGCCTCTGTCAGTACGATTTTCAGCGTCTACGCGCTGTCCTACGCCGTCAACACGGTAGGGCTGGAGCGCACACCGATGCTCTGGGTCGGAGTGCTCGCCAACGTCGCGGCGCTGTTCGCCCTCCCGTTCTTCGGTGCACTCTCCGACCGCATCGGACGCAAGCCCGTCTTCATCTTCGGCTCCACCGGCTGCGCGGTTCTGATGTTCGGGTACCTCTGGTCCATCTCGACCGGAAACTACCTACTGATCTTCGCGTTCGGCATCGTGATGTTCGGCATCGTCCACAGTGCCACCGGCGGCGTCTGGCCCGCGTTCTACGGCGAGATGTTCCCTGCCAAGGTCCGACTGTCCGGAACAGCGATCGGCACCCAGATAGGTTTCGCCATCGCAGGTTTCGCACCCACCATCGCCAGTGCGATCGCCGGTGACGGAATCGGAGCGTGGTTCCCGGTGGCTGTGGTGACGGCAGTGTTCTGTGCCATCAACATCACCATCGTCGCAACCTCCCGCGAAACGTTCCGAGTCCCCACCGAGAAGCTCGGACTCACCAAGAGAGAGGCAGCGGCCGTCCCGACGACGGTGTGACCTCTTATGACGAGCTTCCACCACACCTCCCCGACGGCGTCCGCGATCCGGCCGTCGTCGGACGAGTACTTCCGTCTCTACGCGGTGCAGTACGCATCGCGAACCGGTACACGCGAGCAACATTTCCACTACTGCGACGGGCGAGGACAGGAACCACACCCGACGGCGTACTACGTGTGGCTGGCTGTCTCCGCATCGCACACGATCCTCGTCGATGCCGGAATCTCGCCCGAGACCGCCGCAGGAATGGACGGCCTGAATTACCACGGTTCGCCACTGGAACTCGTTGCAGCGCTGGGCATTGCCGCCGATCGGATCGACCTGTCGATCCTCACGCACTTGCACTACGATCACACCGGAATCGTCGCGGACCTCCCCGAGGCTCGTTACGTCCTGCAGGCCGACGAGCTAGAGTACTGGACCGGCCCGTGGGCACGTCGGATCGTTCGCGAACAGTGGCTCAACTCGGAAAAGGATGTCGCACATCTGCGTTCGGTCGGCGACCGGCTGCAACTCGTCGACGGTGACGCCGAGCTCCTACCGGGCATATCCGTACACCGCGTCGGTGGTCACACGGCCGGAATGCAGGTGGTGCGCGTCAAGACAGCCGACGGATACGCAGTCGTCGCCTCGGACGCGAGTCACTTCTACGAGAACATCGAGAACGATTCACCGTTCGCGATCCTTCACGACGTACCGGGCATGTACTACGCGTTCGACCGCATCAACGAACTCGCGGATTCTCCGAGCCTGGTGGTTCCCGGACACGATCCCGAGGTGGCCGAGCGCCACGCCCTGCTCGACGCCTATCCCGACGCGCACGCGTTCGTGATCGGCTGAGCCGCAGAATTCACGAGAAAGGCCCGGTCTGATTCGACCGGGCCTTTTTCGTCTGTCGCTTGTTCCGCGCTACGCGGACTTGTCGCGGCGCTCGGGACGCTCCGGCTTGCGCGGGACGATCGTCGGGAGCACGTTGTCGTTGACCGTCTCGGACGTGACAACGACCTTCGCCACATCGTCGCGGCTCGGGATGTCGAACATCACGGGGTTGAGCACCTCCTCGAGGATGGCGCGCAGGCCGCGAGCACCGGTGCCGCGCAGGATCGCCTGGTCCGCGATAGCTTCCAGCGCGTCCTTGGTGAACTCCAGCTCGACGTTGTCCATGTCGAACAAGCGGCTGTACTGCTTGACCAGCGCGTTCTTCGGCTCGGACAGGATAGTGACCAGCGATTCCTTGTCCAGGTTGGTCACCGACGCGACGACGGGGAGGCGTCCGATGAATTCCGGGATCAACCCGAACTTGATCAGATCCTCCGGCATCACCTCTGCGAAGTGATCCTGCGTGTCGATCTCGGCCTTCGAGCGGACCTCCGCACCGAAGCCGAGTCCACGCTTGCCGACACGATCGGACACGATCTTCTCCAGCCCAGCGAACGCGCCGGCCACGATGAAGAGCACGTTGGTGGTGTCGATCTGAATGAATTCCTGATGGGGGTGCTTGCGGCCACCCTGAGGCGGCACACTTGCCTGCGTACCCTCGAGAATCTTCAATAGCGCCTGCTGAACACCTTCACCGGACACGTCGCGGGTGATCGACGGGTTCTCGCTCTTGCGCGCGATCTTGTCGACCTCGTCGATGTAGATGATGCCCGTCTCGGCGCGCTTGACGTCGTAGTCGGCCGCCTGGATGAGCTTCAGCAGAATGTTCTCGACGTCCTCACCGACGTACCCGGCCTCCGTCAATGCGGTGGCGTCAGCGATCGCGAACGGGACGTTGAGCATCTTCGCGAGCGTCTGAGCCAGGTAGGTCTTGCCACACCCGGTAGGTCCGAGCATCAGGATGTTCGACTTCGCCAGTTCGACGCTCTCGCCGCGACCGTCACGAGCCTTGTCTCCGGCCTGGATGCGCTTGTAGTGGTTGTAGACGGCCACAGCCAGCGTGCGCTTGGCCGTGTCCTGCCCGATCACGTAATTCTCGAGGAAGTCACGGATCTCGGAGGGCTTGGGCAGGTCGTCGAGTTTGACCTCGCTCGACTCGGCGAGCTCCTCCTCGATGATCTCGTTGCACAGGTCGATGCACTCGTCGCAGATGTACACCCCTGGACCTGCGATGAGCTTCTTGACCTGCTTTTGGCTCTTTCCGCAGAACGAGCATTTCAGCAGATCGCCACCGTCACCGATGCGTGCCATGTTCGAGGTTCCTACTTCCTTGTCCGCGTCTGGCCGATTCGACACCCAATGGATGCCGACCCGACCGTGAGCAACTTCTCGATCGACAGCGCCTGAGCCCTGATGCGACCGTACCCGTGATCCGAAGATCAGGGCGAGTTGTTTCCGGTGATTCGTCGTTCGAATTCTCTCGGAACTCGGGAACCGACCCTCACCCCAGCGCTACCGGCCCCCGCATGCCGGGCGCCGGAAGCCGAGGTTCGCTCGACTTCCGGCCTCCGTGCCACGGTCCTGCGAAGATACCCGCTATCGCTACTTCTGTGCAGACAACTTGCGGTACTCGAACACCGTGTCGATGATTCCGTATTCCTTCGCCTGCTCGGCGGTCAGAATCTTGTCGCGGTCGGTGTCCTTGCGAATGACATCGGGATCCTTGCCCGTGTGGCGCCCGAGGGTGGTCTCCATCAAGCGACGCATGCGCTCGATCTCGGCCGCCTGGATCTCGAGGTCCGACACCTGGCCCTGGATTCCGCCGCTGGCGGGCTGGTGGATCAGGACGCGAGCGTTCGGAAGTGCTGCACGCTTGCCCGGTGTTCCCGCTGCGAGGAGCACGGCGGCTGCGGAGGCAGCCTGACCGAGGCACACTGTCGCGACGTCGGCACGCACGTACTGCATCGTGTCGTAGATCGCCATCAACGAAGTGAACGATCCACCGGGAGAGTTGATGTACATCGTGATGTCACGATCGGGGTCCAGGCCCTCGAGCACGAGCAGCTGCGCCATGATGTCGTTCGCGGACGCGTCGTCGACCTGGACGCCGAGGAAGATGATGCGCTCCTCGAACAGCTTGTTGTACGGGTTGGACTCCTTCACGCCGTAGCTGGAGTGCTCGACGAAGGACGGCAGGATGTACCGCGAGGACGGCATTTGATTGGGATCGAACAAGTTGGTCATCGTTTCTCCAAGAAGTGAGGTTTCGAGGGACGGAGTTCGAAGGGCGATCTACTCGCCGACTCCGCCTGCCTGCCGTGCGCGCGAGACGACGTGGTCCACGAAGCCGTATTCCTTCGCTGCTGCGGCCGTGAACCACCGGTCACGATCGGAGTCCTCGGTGATCTGCTCGACGGTCTGTCCGGTGTGCAGCGCGATGAGCTCGGCCATTTCGCGCTTGGTGTGGGCGAACTGCTCGGCCATGATCGCGATGTCGCTGGCGCTACCGCCGATACCGGCTGACGGCTGGTGCATCATGATGCGCGCGTGCGGGAGGGCGTATCGCTTGCCCTTGGCGCCTGCCGACAAGAGGAATTGACCCATCGATGCGGCCAGTCCCATTCCGTAGGTGGCTACGTCGCACTCGGCGAATTCCATCGTGTCGAAGATCGCCATACCTGCGGTCACCGAACCACCGGGCGAGTTGATGTAGAGCGAGATGTCGCGCGTGGGATCCTCTGCCGACAGCAGAAGGATCTGTGCGCAGAGCTTGTTCGCAATGTCATCGTCGACCTGAGTACCGAGGAAGATGATGCGATTCTGAAGCAGACGCTCGTACACCGAGTCGCTGAGATTCAGGCCGGAAGCGGCCGAAGTCATGACGGGACTCTGCTGGTGCGAAGCCGCCGGATTCTGAACAGTCACGGTACCTGCCTTTTCCATACTGATCGTTGGTTCCTGATACAGACACTAACGAAAGACGGCGGCCCCGGAGTCCCGGAACCGCCGTCGTTCGCTGTCAGCGTTACTTCTCTTGTTCACCCTCGGCAGAATCGCCTGCTGCAGGCTCTTCTGCGTCTGCGGGGCTACCGAAAAGCTCGGTCGTGTCGACCGAAGCACCGGAGGTGTCGGTGACGTTCACGCGGTCGACGACCGAGGCGAGAGCCTTGCCGCGTCGCACGTCGGCGAACACTGCACCGAGCTGGTTGGCCTGCTGGACCTGCTGAATGAACTCCTCCGGCGAGATGCCGTAGCGCTGAGCCTGGAAGATGATCCGCTCGGTGAGCTCGTCCTGACCGACCTGCGTGCCCTCGGCCTCGGCAATGGCGTCGAGCAGCAGCTGCGTGCGAACCGACTTCTCGGCCGCTTCCTTGACGTCCTTGTCGAACTCCTCGCGACTGGAGCCCTGCGACTCCAGCAGCTCGGCGAGCTTGGCCTCGTCGTGGTCGAGGCCATGGATGGCCTCGTGCACCTGGTTGTCGACCTCGGCCTTGACGACAGCCTCGGGAGCCGGGATCTCCACGGTCTCGAGCAACGTCTCCAGGACCTTGTCGCGGATCTGACCGGCCTGCTCGACCTTCTTGACCCGCTCGACACGCGTCTTCAGGTCCGCGAGCAGCTCGTCGAGGGTGTCGAATTCGCTGGCCAACTGCGCGAACTCGTCGTCGGCCTCGGGGAGCTCGCGTTCCTTGACGGAGACAACCTTGACGGTGACGACTGCTTCCTTGCCCGCGTAGTCACCGGCGACGAGGGTGGAGGTGAAGTCCTTTGACTCGTCGACCGACACGCCGACGATGGCGTCGTCGAGACCCTCGATGAGCTGACCGGAACCGACCTCGTGCGACAAGCCGTTGGCCGACGCCTCTTCCACGGTCTCGCCGTCGACGGTCGCGGACAGATCGATGGACACGAAGTCACCGGACTGGACCGGGCGATCGACACCGGTGAGGGTGCCGAAGCGCTGACGCAGGGACTGGAGCTGCTCGTCGACTGCCTCGTCGGTGATCTCGAGCGGATCGACCTCGACCGAAATGGTCGAGTAATCGGGCAGCGTGATCTCCGGACGGATGTCGACCTCGGCGGTGAACGTCAGCTCGTCACCGTCTTCGATCTTGGTGATCTCGATGTCCGGCTGGCCGATGACCTTGATCTGCTCGGCGCTGACGGCCTCGGAGTACCGGGCGGGGAGAGCGTCGTTGACGACCTGCTCGAGCACTGCGCCGCGACCGACCCGTGCTTCGAGAAGCTTGGCCGGAGCCTTGCCCGGACGGAATCCGGGGAGGCGGATCTGCTGGGCAAGTGCCTTGTAGGCGCGGTCGAAATCAGGCTTGAGCTCCTCGAAGGGCACCTCAACGTTGATACGGACTCGCGTCGGGCTGAGCTGCTCGACGGTGCTCTTCACGGGACATGCTCCTTCTGGTGGTCGTGCTGTGCTGTCGGTCCGATTCACCGTCACTCGCTGACATACCGCGACCACGTGCGACGGTGAACCAGCGGCGAAGTGAACCACTCGGCGAAACCGGGCCCCTTCGAGGACCCGGTCTCATCTTTGTCGGGGTGACAGGAATTGAACCTGCGACCCTCCGCTCCCAAAGCGGATGCGCTACCAAGCTGCGCCACACCCCGTCTTACCGACGCTGTTCAAGCCGCCCGTCGATCAACTTACAGGCTCCATTGAACAGCAGACACCAGCGGTACCCGTGGGCGGGCCACCGCATCCGTCTCGACAGACTCTACATGCAGGCAATTTGTATTCTCGATCCGAGGTTATGTAGAGTTTCGAATCGCAAGCGGCGCCGATGGCGATCCCATCAACGTCGCATGCACGCCGATGTAGCTCAATGGTAGAGCCCCTGTCTTCCAAACAGGCTACGCGAGTTCGATTCTCGTCATCGGCTCCAGGAACAGCCCGCCGATCGCACTGCGATCGGCGGGCTTTTTCGTGTCTCGCTCCCCTTCGCCGGAACGTCACCGACGGGCGAGCCAGGACCGACAGCTCTACAGCCGGACACCGTCGTACAGCGCCTCTGCCACCGACCTGTCGCCGACGACGTCGAGCACATCGAGCGGGCGCCTGCGCCACACTGCGAGCATCAGATCCTCGGCCGAACCGCGCAGAGCAACGTCGCCCTTGCGGTGCTCGTGCGTGACCGTCACCCGGCCACCGCCGAAGTCGAGGAACAGTTCCATCGCAGTGTCGTCGACGGTGTGCACATGGACGGTGCGGCCCGCGAGTTGTGGAAGTTGTTCCAGCGGAACCCTTGTCAGGAAGTCCTCGGCCCATTCGACTACTCCGTCGGCCGCACCCTCGGGGTCTAGTGGATCGGGCTCCGCTCCCCCACGGATGTGAATTCCGTTCTGCGCATCGAAGCGGTGCACGGCGATTTCGTGCAACTGGCGCCGAACCCAATAGTCGGCGGTACCCGGGCCCGCCCACGTCGGGACGGCGCGATCGAGTGGGGCGAGGCGGTAGGCGTCGAGCGCGAGGGCGGCGGACTCGCGGTAGTCGTCCACCACCCGAGGTCCGCGTTCGGGCTTCTCCACCGCGGCAAGCACATTCGCCATTCCGCCGTCGGCCGGCGCCGCCAACGCGGACCTCGCCATTCGATGGACGAACGTGACGTGTCGAATCAGTTTTTCGACGGTCCAGTCCGGCATGGTCGGGACGTCGGCGCTGACGTCGTCCAGCGACACCGCCCCCATCCTCGAGCATTCGAGTTCCAGCACTTCCAACTGACGTTCGGGGGTCATAGTCTCGATCGAAGCACGTCGGACGGTACGTTCGCGCACCGATCGGCACGCGTATCGTGACAAGTGTCCGATTTGTCCTGAGGCGATCGGGCACGTGCCTGAAAAATTCCCACAAGGAAGCGGTAACAGTGGAAGCTCTCTTACTCGTCGTCGTCATCGTCGCAGCAGTCGTGTTCCTGGTCGTCCGCAGTCAGAAGAACGCGGCGGCGAAGTCGGCCAGCACACTGGAGGACGCCAAGGCAGATGCTCGCCAGTCCATCGAACGGCTCGGCGGGCAGGTCTACAACCTGATCGGCAGCGACACTGCTTCCAAGCAGGCACTCGCCGACGCCTCCGAGCGCAACATCGCCGCCGGATCGCAGATCGACCAGGCCAAGACGGTCGAGCAGGCACGGCTGGCCAAGCAGACTGCGTTGGAAGGTCTCTACTACATCCGCGCGGCGCGGATCGCGATGGGCATGGACCCCGGTCCAGAAATTCAGGGCATCGACGGCCAGAAGTCCGCGGGTCAGGTCACCGAGGACCGCAAGGTCGAGTTCGAAGGCCGCAACGTCGAGGCCTCGCCCAATCCGTCGGACCGCACGCCCAACTACTACCCAGGCGGCAAGGTCGCAGGCCGTCCCGTTCCGGCCGGCTGGTACTCCGAGCCGTGGTGGCGCCCCGCCCTCGTCGCGGGCGCCTGGGGCGTCGGATCGATGTTCCTGTTCTCGGCGATGTTCTCGGGAATGGCAGGAGTCGGCTACGGCGAACAGGAGTTCGCGAGCGGAGCCGGTGACGGTTCCGAAGGCGGCAGCGCCGACAACGGCGAGTTCGGCGACTCGGGTGACGCCGGTGGTGGCGAGGAGTACGGCGCCATAGACGGCGGCAGCGACTCGTTCGGTGGGGACGGCGGCGGAATGTTCGACGGCGGGTTCGACCTCTGACGTCCGGGCTCGCTCGCCTGACCTGCTAGGTCGCCTGGCAGACAGGGCACCAGAACAGGTTTCGCGCCTGCATCACCGAATGCAGAATCTCCGCGCCACAGATTCGACACGGACGCCCCGCCCTGCGATACACGTAGGTGCGGGGCCGTTTCGGGGCGTAGCCGGAATCTCCGTGGTCGTCCTCTGGTCTGATCGTGATGATCCTGCCGCGTCGAACACCGATCTTCATCAGTTCGACCAGATCGAACCAAATCGCGTCCCATTCACTTCGATCCATGTCCTTGCCCGGACGCATCGGGTTGATCTCGTGCCGGTACAGGATCTCCGCTCGGTAGACGTTGCCGACTCCGGCGAGGACCTTCTGATCCATCAGAAGAGTGCCGATCGGCGTTTTCGACCTCGAGATGCGGTCCCACGCTCGATCGGGATCGGCGTCCTTCCGGATCGGATCAGGCCCGAGTCGACTCAGCAGAGCGTCGACCTGCTGCTCCGTGTAGATTTCGCAGGCCGTAGGTCCGCGCAAGTCGGTACCGAAGTTCTCGCCCACCATCCTCAGTCGGACAGCACCGACCGGTTCGCTCATCGGCGGCGTCTGGTCGGTGAACTTTCCGTACAGACCGAGGTGGATGTGCACGATCAGATCCGACTCGTAGCGGTGAAGCAGGTGCTTGCCCCAGGCCTCGGCCTTCTCCAACACCACGCCGTCGACCAGCGCGGCCCCCGAGGCGAACCGCCCTTGCGGGCTGCTCACCTCGACGGGCGCGCCGGCGAATTTCCGCTGGTGCAGCCGCGCGAGGCGGTGCAGCGTATGCCCTTCGGGCATCGATCAGGCGCCGTCGAACTTCTGTCCGCCCGGGACGTCGGGTGCGTCGCCACTTCGCTCGTACTCCGACAGAATGTCGATACGACGCTGGTGCCGCTCCTCGCCGGAGAACGGGGTACCGAGGAAGGCGTCGACGATCGCAAGAGCCTCCGGAAGGGTGTGCATGCGTCCGCCGATACCGATCAGCTGAGCGTCGTTGTGCTCGCGCGCGAGCTTCGCGGTCTCGACGCTCCACGCGAGGGCGCACCGGGCACCGGGGACCTTGTTTGCCGCGATCTGCTCGCCGTTGCCGGAGCCTCCGAGGACGAGGCCGCGGCTGCCTGGATCGGCGACGACCCGTCGTGCCGCGTCGATGCAGAAGGCCGGGTAGTCGTCGACGGCGTCGTATTCGAAAGCGCCGCAGTCGACGGGCTCGTGCCCGGTCGCGGTGAGGTGTTCGATTATCTGGTTCTTGAATTCGAGGCCGGCATGGTCCGCACCCAGGTATACGCGCATGCATAGAGTCTGACAGGTGGGATTTCAGGGACGAAAAACGGTCGCCGGAGTCGACGGCGCCAAAGGCAAGTGGGTTGTGGCGCTGTTCGACGGCCAGGATTTGCGGATGTCCGTCGAACCCGACGTGCAGGCAGTGCTGGCCGCGACACGTTGGTGCGACGTCGTCGGGGTCGACATGCCGTTGTCGTTGCCCGAGAGCGGGTACCGGGTCAGTGAGCTCGAAGCGAAGAGTTTCCTCGGGCCGGCTCGATCGTCGATTTTTCACACGCCGGTACGCGCTGTTCTCGACACGCAGACCTACGAGGATGCGTGCGCGGTGTCCAGGCGAATCACCGGCAAGGCGATCAGCAAGCAGACCTGGTATCTGATGTCCTCGATCCGGCAGTGGCAGGACGTGTCCTTCGCCCCCGAACGGGTGGTGGAAGTGCACCCGGAATGCTCGTTCAGGCACATGGCACCGGATACGTCGTTCGTGTCGAAGAAGTCCGCGCGTGGCATCGGCCAGCGTCTGAGCGCACTGTCCACGTGGCTCGATCCGGTGTCCGTACACGACGCCATGGCATCACTGCCGGTCGAGCCCGCAGCCGACGACGCGCTCGACGCCGTCGCGGCTGCATGGTCCGCGTGGCGTTTCGGCCGTGGGAAGCACCGATACTTCGGTACGTCCGACGGCGTCGATCGCATCGTCGCCTGACCCGCTGTGAGCGGAAATACAGGTCCTGACCTATATTTCCGCTCACCTGGGGTCAGTCGAACTCGGGGTCTTCGTGACGGGTGCGCTTGAGCTCGAAGAAGTGCGGGTACGACGCGAAGATCACCGAGGCGTCCCACAGCTTTCCGGCTTCCTCGCCGCGCGGGATGCGGGAGAGGACGGGCCCGAAGAACGCGACACCGTTGACGTGAATCGTCGGTGTTCCGACGTCGGGACCGACCTTGTCCATGCCCGCGTGGTGGCTGGTGCGCAGCGCTTCGTCGTGCTCCGTGCTGTCGGCTGCCTTCGCCAACTCCGCAGGCAGACCGAGTTCCGCGAGGGACTGCTCGATCACCTCGGGCAAGTTCTTGTTGCCTCCGTTGTGGATACGGGTACCGAGTGCGGTGTAGAGCGGCGACAGGATTTCGTCGCCCTTCTCCTGGGCGGCGGCGATGGCGACTCGCACGGGTCCCCATGCCGTTTTCATCATCTCGGCGTACTGCTCGGGGAGGTCGCGGCCCTCGTTGAGGACTGCGAGCGACATCACGTGGAAGTTCACGTCGATATCGCGCACCTTCTGGACTTCCAGAATCCATCGCGACGTGATCCAACACCATGGGCACAGGGGGTCGAACCAGAAATCGGCGGTGTCTTTCTGTCCGCTGCCGCTCACGTGAAGCTCCTTCGTGTCGAGATACGAGTGGGTGTCGCCCGAGAACAACCAAGGATGCGGCAGAACAATTCCGCGCCGCGTCCCTACACAAGCATGCCCGACCCGCGCCGTGATGGGATGGTGTCATCACACGATCCCTACTCGAGAAGGTGCATGACTGACGTGGTTGCTCCCAACCTGACACGCGATCAAGCTGCTGCACGGTCGACCGTGCTCGGCAATTCCACCTATTCGATCGTCCTGGACCTCACCGACGGGTCCGGCAATCCCAGCGAGAAGACGTTCCTGTCGACGACGACCATTGCGTTCGCGGCACAGGCGGGCGCATCGACTTTCGTCGACATCGTCGCCGACAGCATCAGGTCCGCCACCCTGAACGGGGTGGACATCGACGTTTCGGGCTACGACGAGGAGACGGGGATAGCGCTCGACGACCTCGCCGAGGACAACGAACTCGTCGTCGTCGCAGACTGTGTCTATTCCCACACCGGTGAGGGTCTGCACCGGTTCGTCGACCCGTCCGACGGCTCGGTGTATCTCTATTCTCAGTTCGAGACGGCGGATGCCAAGCGGATGTTCGCCTGCTTCGATCAGCCGGATCTGAAGGCGACGTTCGATCTGAAGGTCACCGCTCCGGACAGCTGGAAGGTCATCTCCAACGCTGCGCATGCCGCGGAACCCGCTGCGGGAGAGCATGTTTTCGACACCACCCCGCTGATGAGCACGTATCTGGTGGCGCTGATCGCCGGCCCGTACGCGGAGTGGACGGATTCCTACACCGACGAGCACGGCACCATTCCGCTCGGGATCTACTGCCGCGCATCGCTTGCCGAGCACATGGACCACGAACGGTTGTTCACCGAGACCAAGCAGGGATTCGGTTTCTACCACGCCAACTTCGGCACCCCCTACGCGTTCGGCAAGTACGACCAGTTGTTCGTGCCCGAATTCAACGCGGGCGCGATGGAGAACGCCGGCGCGGTCACCTTCCTGGAGGACTACGTCTTTCGGTCCAAGGTCACCCGCTACTCCTACGAACGCCGCGCCGAAACGGTTCTGCACGAGATGGCGCACATGTGGTTCGGCGATCTCGTGACCATGACATGGTGGGACGACCTGTGGCTCAACGAGTCGTTCGCGACGTTCGCATCGGTCCTGTGCCAGTCCGAGGCCACCGAGTACACCAACGCATGGACCACGTTCGCCAACGTCGAGAAGTCGTGGGCCTACCGGCAGGACCAGCTGCCGTCGACGCACCCCATCGCAGCCGACATTCCCGATCTGGCCGCGGTCGAGGTCAACTTCGACGGCATCACGTACGCCAAGGGCGCGAGTGTTCTGAAGCAACTCGTCGCCTACGTCGGCAAGGAGGATTTCCTCGCCGGCTTGCGTGCGTACTTCATGGACCATGCGTTCGGCAACGCCACGTTCAGCGACCTGCTCACCGCACTGGAGCGTTCGTCCGGTCGGGACCTGTCGGATTGGGGCAGCCAGTGGCTCCGCACGACGGGACTCAACACCCTGAGCCCTGATTTCGACGTCGACGCGGACGGCAAGTTCACCCGATTCGCGGTGAAGCAGAGCGGCGCGGCGCCCGGCGCAGGCGAGCATCGAGTGCATCGCATCGCAGTCGGCATCTACGACGACGCGGACGGCGGAGTCGATGGCAAGCTGGTGCGTACCGAGCGCGTCGAGATCGACCTGGAGGCGTCGGACAGCACCGACGTTCCGTCACTGGTGGGTGTGTCGCGGGGCAAGCTGATCCTTGTCAACGACGACGACCTCACCTACTGCGCCGTGCGTCTCGATCCGGAGTCTCTCGACGTTCTGCTCGCCCGCATCGGCGACATCGCGGAGTCGCTCCCCCGCACCCTGGCGTGGTCCGCCGCGTGGGAAATGACGCGCCAGGCCGAGATGCGTGCTCGCGATTTCGTCGCGCTCGTCCAGCGCGGCATCGGTGCGGAGACGGAGGTCGGCGTCGTGCAGCGTCTGCTCCTCCAAGCGCAGACGGCCATCACCAGTTACGCCGAGCCGCAGTGGGCGCAGGAGCACGGTCAGCCCGAGTTCGCGGACACGCTTCTCGAGCTCGCGCGTGCCGCCGACGCAGGCTCGGACCACCAGCTGGCATTCGTCAACTCGCTGACCGGTTCGGCCTTGTCCGACAGGCATGTCGCTGTGTTGCGCGGCCTCCTGGACGGCGACGTCGACGGTCAGGGACTCGGCGGCCTCGAGGTGGATACCGACTTGCGCTGGCGTGTGGTGTCGGCGCTCGCTGCAGCAGGTGCGATCGACAGCGACAGCATCGATTCACCCGAGATCGACGCCGAGGCCTCCCGCGACAACACTGCGGCCGGCGCTCGTTCGGCAGCCGCTGCCCGTGCCGTTCGGCCGAGCAGCGAGGTCAAGGAGCGCGCATGGACGACGGTAGTCGACGACGATTCCGTCCCCAACATCACCGCGCGATCGATCATCGGCGGGTTCGCCGGCCCGGGACAGGGCGAGCTTCTCGAGCCGTACGTGTCGCGGTACTTCGAGTCGATCGAGGGCGTGTGGTCGAGACGGTCCAGTGAGGTCGCGCAGACCGTCGTGGTCGGGCTGTACCCGTCCTGGTCGATCAGTGCGGACTCGGTCGCGGCTGCGGATGCTTTCCTGGAGAAGGATCTGCCGCCCGCACTGCGGCGTCTGGTGATCGAGGGACGCGCGGGAATCGTGCGCTCGCTCGCGGCCCGCGAGTTCGACGCGGCGTAAGCACCGCGCTGAAACGACAAGAAGGCGCCGCCCGGGTTTCGGGCGGCGCCTTCTTCGTGTCTATACGGCGGCGCTACGGGCTCACGATGGCGGCGGCCATGACGCGAACCGCGCTGACCAGTCCGTCGATGAGGTTGCCGTCGCGGAACGGCCCCGTTGCGGCGGTGATGCCGAGCTGCGCCACACGGTCGGTCGCGCGGTCCGACACACGGCGTCCGGTGCGGATCTCGATGCCCTTGTGGTTCGGGTCCACTGCGATCAGCACGGAACGAATTGCGTCCGGTGTTCCGGGGAAGACGGCGTCTGCACCTGCGGCGACATCCTCACCCAGGTCTCCGAGGTAGACGTTGAAGCGAATCTGCGTGGCCCGCGTTGCCTCGGTGAGTGCGACGTCGAGGGACACGAGGTCCTGCGTGGCGAACGGAAGGTGCGCCGGGCTGGCCGTCCCGAACTCGTGAGCAGCCGACACACGTCCGCTGGACGTCAGAGCCGAGCCGTAGGGCAAGTCCTCCGCGTCGATGTCACTCTTGACCAGTTCACCACTTGCCACTTGCCGACCCTCCGATCGAATCTGCAGCGGATGCATGCGAATCGCCGTGGCCGCCACCGTGCGGTGTCACCTCGTCGGTCGCGCTCCACAGAATTGGTTCACGTGTCCATTCGTCGGTCAACCGGTACGGAGTGATGTCCAGACCCGGCTGCCTTTCCCCCACGTAGGACAACGCGCCGATGATTCCGATGATCGCAGCCGGAATCACCCCGAAGATCAGGATCGTCTCGAGAATGCTCACAGGGTGTGAGATTAGTCGACTTTTCACCCCGAAGCGACAGCGGGGCCGTCCGGATCGATTCGAGACCGACCGCTACGCCGCACCCTCACCCAGGTACGCCAACCAGGACGGATCGAGTTCCTTGTTGCTGGCGAGCAAACGCCAGTGAGGCCCCTTCGGTGGAACGAGTTGCGCTCGCAGAGTCCAGCCCAGCTCACTGAGCATTTTGTCTGCTTTGCGATGGTTGCACGACGCGCAGCACGCAACGCAGTTCTCCCACGAGTGCTCTCCCCCACGACTCCGCGGGATGACGTGGTCCACGGTTTCCGCCTTGGCACCGCAGTACGCGCACCGGAAGCGATCTCTGTGCATCAGCGCGGCCCTCGTCATCGGCACGCGAGCTCGGTACGGCACTCGAACGAACGTCCTCAGACGGATCACCGAGGGCACTTGGACGGAGAAGTCAGCAGATCGAATGTAGGGACCGGAAGGATCGTCGTGGACGACATCGGCCTTGTTGCACACCAGCAATACCACTGCGCGACGCATCGGCAGCGCGGTCAAGGGCTCGAAAGTGGCGTTCAGAAGCAGCACTCGGCGCTTGACCCAGGCAGGAACCATGTTGTCGCTGGGCGACACTGTCTCGCCAGGAGAAACGACATGTAGCGGAGACGCCCCCGATATCCGTTGCCGCTGGTCTGCGGTGTCATGGACATCGATGGGCGGGAGTTGTCGGTGTCGGTGTTGCTTGTTCTTCACTTCGGTTCTCCCAAAAGCGTCGGCGTCCGCGCATGGCTTGCGCGGAACACGTGTCACAGTGGAACACGAAAACGCTGGGTCTGCACACCCCTTTTCCGGATCGTGGTGATGACCGATCGGTGAACGCACAACCAACGAGCAGGTCCGCTACCAGCACGGTGGCGAGAATCCGCGCCTTCCGTAGACTCTGCAAGTGTCTGTATTCGAATCGAACTCATCGACCTACCTGACGGGCTCGTCTCTCGACACACGTGCCTTCGAACTGACCGAAACCGGTCGAGACTGGCTGGTGGACAGACCTTTACAAGTTCTCGGCTACCTTGCGCTCGCGGTTGTCCTCCGACTCGTACTGCACAAGCTGATCGACCGTTTCACCAGTCGCAGCGGATCGTCGTCGGACAAGGCACCTGCACTTCTTCGGCCACTGCGCGAGCGTGCGCCGTCGACGCTGCAGAGCTCGATCCTCTCCGAACGCCGTCGCCAACGCGCCAAGACCATCGGCTCGGTCCTCAAGTCCGGCGTGTCCGTGGTCATCCTGACGTGGTTCGTACTGTCCGTACTCGACGTGGTCGGAGTGAACGTCACCCCGTTCATCGCCTCCGCGGGCATCGTCGGAGTTGCGCTCGGTTTCGGTGCCCAGAATCTGGTCCGCGACTTCCTGTCCGGCATCTTCATGCTGCTCGAGGATCAATACGGCGTCGGCGATGTCGTCGATCTCGGTGAAGCAGTGGGCACAGTGGAAAGCGTCGGACTGCGCGTGACCACGATCCGCGACGTCAACGGCACCGTCTGGTACTGCCGCAACGGCGAGGTCCTTCGCGTCGGCAACATGAGTCAAGGTTTTGCGGTAGCAGTCCTCGACCTCCCCGTCGCGCACACTGCCAATCTCGACGAGGCCTGCGAGGTGGCCGAGAAGGCGACGCTCGACGTCGTCGAATCGGGCGCGTTCGCCGAGGACCTACTCGGGGATCCCGAGATGCTCGGCGTCAACGCCGTCAGTGCCGACACGGTCACCATCCGTATCACCGTCAAGACCAGGCCCGGGATGCAGTGGGCGGTGCAGCGACGGCTTCACCGCGAAATTCTGCAGGCCTTCGACGACGCCGGAATTCAGGCCCCGTACCCCCAAGGCCGACCGGCCGGCGCGATCGTCGACCTGGCAAAGTAGGCACCACCTGGCCGCACCCCCGACCTCGAACGACTGGAGAGAAGCACCGATGACCGAACCGCAACAGACCTTCTACGACGCGGTCGGCGGTGCGGACACGTTCTACAAGCTGACGGCCAGGTTCTACGAGGAAGTGGCGAAGGACGACGTCGTGCGACCGCTGTACCCCGAGGAAGACCTGGGGCCTGCGGAGCGCCGCATGCGAATGTTTCTCGAACAGTACTGGGGAGGACCACGCACCTACTCGGACGAACGTGGGCACCCTCGCCTCCGCATGCGGCACTCACCGTTCCACATCGGTCCGATCGAACGGGACGCATGGTTGCGGTGCATGCACAGTGCGATCGCGTCGATAGACGATTCGGTCCTCGACGCCCCGCATCGGGCGCAGTTGGTCGACTACATGGAGATGGCGGCCAACTCCATGGTCAACTCTCCATTCTAGGAACCGACCTTCACAGACGAGGCGCGGATCCTTCGCGCTGGGCTGCCGTCGGCTGGGCGGCGCCGCTGCGTCCTAGTCCCTTTGCTCGTCGGAGTGCACCACGAACGTTGCCGGCGAACTTCAAGGCGAGCAGGAGCGAGCCGGAAAGATGCTGGCGAAGAATTGCGTGCTTGCGGACGTAGTCCTCGACGTGCCACTCGGACCAGGTGCCTGCACGGAACAGTGCCGCATCGCCCGCCACCAGCGTGCGTTCAGGATGGTCGTCGGACGAGACCGTCACCGAGCCGTCCATGATGTGGACGATCTCGTCGACCGGGAAGTACCAGCGGAAGCGACCGGCCGTGCAGTCCCACACGTTGGTGGTGGTCGTCCCGTCGATGCTGCGTGACCATTCGGCCACGCGGGCGTGGGGCTCACCCTCGATGATCCAGTCCGGATCGATCGGACTGTCCTGCAGAAGCACTTCACTCAAACGGACTGCTTCGATCGACTGCTCGGCCATGTGATTTCCTCGTGCTCCTCGTTCCGGTTCGACGGGTACGGTACCTCATCATTCGGACAAAGCGGCTGTTTTCGGGAGGTAAACCGGGGAAACGGTATGCCTTCGTGCGCGTCGCTCGCATTTTCGCCCGGGCGTGAGCCCGCATTTTTGCCGGGCGTGAGCCCGCATTTTTGCCGGTCGTGGGCTCCCATCGTTGCGAGGTGACGAAGATCAACCCGGTCCCTGATCGAGGTCGAGCCCCCGCGTTTGGCAGACTTGACCGTTGTGACCGATCGACTCGAACCTCAGCCCGAACCGTGGTGGAAGGACGCGATCTTCTATCAGATCTACCCGCGTTCGTTCGCCGATTCCAACGGCGACGGCGTCGGTGATCTCGGCGGCGTTCGGGACAAGCTGGGTTACCTCGAACTACTCGGAATCGACGCGATCTGGCTGAGCCCGATCATGGAGTCGCCGATGGCGGATCACGGGTACGACGTATCCGATCCGAGAGCGATCGACCCCCTGTTCGGTGACCTCGCGGTGATGGACTCGCTGATCGAAGAGGCACACGCGCGCGACATCAAGGTCACCATGGACCTGGTGCCCAACCACACGAGCGACCGACATCCGTGGTTCGTCGCAGCGCTCGACTCGGCTCCCGGAAGCCCGGAACGTGCCCGCTACATCTTCCGTGACGGCAAGGGACCGGACGGCTCCGAACCGCCGAACAACTGGCCGAGCATCTTCGGCGGTCCCGCATGGACCCGTATCCGCGAAGCCGACGGAACGCCGGGACAGTGGTACCTCCACATCTTCGCGGCCGAACAACCCGATCTCGACTGGACCAACCCCGAGGTCTTCGAGGACTTGGCCACGACGCTGCGTTTCTGGTTGGACCGGGGAGTCGACGGCTTCCGGATCGACGTCGCACACGGCATGGCCAAGCCCGAAGGCCTTCCGGACATGAGCCTGGAAACGAACGAGCTCATGAAGAACGACGACTCCGATCCACGGTTCAACAATCCGGCCGTACACGAAATACACCGTGGTATCCGAAAGATCATGGACGAATACCAGGGCACGACGACGGTCGGTGAAATCTGGGTGCAGGACAACGTCAGGTTCTCCGAGTACATCCGCCCCGACGAGCTGCATCTCGGCTTCAACTTCCGCCTGGCCGAAGCCGAGTTCGATGCAGCAGCCATCCGAAGCGCAGTGTCGAACTCCTTGGACGCGGTGGCCCTCGTCGACGGCACCCCGACGTGGACGCTGTCCAACCACGACGTCGTCCGCGAAGTCACTCGTTACGGCGGAGGCACTCGCGGCACAGCCCGCGCCAGGGCAATGATCCTGCTCGAATTGGCGCTGCCTGGAACGGTGTTCGTCTACAACGGCGCCGAGCTGGGCCTTCCCAATGTCGATTTACCCGACGAGTCCCTGCAGGACCCGGTGTGGGAACGCTCCGGCCACACCGAGCGCGGCCGAGACGGATGCCGTGTGCCCCTCCCGTGGGAAGGAACCGAACCGCCGTTCGCGTTCAGTTCGTCCCCGGCTACCTGGCTGCCGATGCCCGCGGAATGGGCGTCGCTCACGGTGGAAGAACAGCTCGAAGACGTCGATTCGATGCTGAGCCTGTACCGGTCCGCCTTCGAACTCCGCGCGCTACGGCCGGAATTCGCCGGACCCGGAGTGGATTGGTACGGCAGTCCACCCGGATGTCTTGCGTTCCGACGACCAGGGGGGCTGATCTGCGCACTCAACGCGACCGACGTTCCGATCCCCCTCCCGCCGGGCGAGGTCCTGATGTCCAGCGCGCCTCTCGTCGACGGGCAACTTCCCGCCGACGCCGCAGCGTGGTTGGTCTAGGGCCGTGTCAGCGCTCCACGGTGAGGGAGAGCGAGTTCTCTCGGCGGCAGAAGACCGAGCCGTAGCGCGCGTCGAGTCGTAACCACACCTTGGTGGCGCGAACGCGCACGATCTCGTTCGAGTCGATGCGCGCGAGGTCGACGTCGGCCTTGAGCGGGTCCTCCCCCGTGTGCGGCACGAAACCCATTGCCGTGAGGGCGAATACCGTTCTCATCGTGACCGACACTCCGCCCGTGGCACCGTCGACGTGCAGGACCTGCTGATCGAGCAGCGACACCGGCGGACCGTGGCTGCTCCCGTGCTCCTTCGCCAGCGCTGCACCGCGCTGAGCGAGGTCGATCAAGACCCGAGCAGGTACGTCGTCGACATGCTCGAATCCCTGGTCGGGAGGCAACGCGCCCTTCCACGCCGAATCCATCGAGAAGCCTGGGTCGACCCTGCCGTCGACGGCCGACCCGAGCGCCACGAGCAGCTGATCGGCTGCCGCCGAGGTGTCGTCCGGAACGATCGATCCGGCGACGACCCGCACGGCGAGCGCGTCGAAACCCGTCGATGCCCACGCCGACAGCCGCCCGTCGGTACGCGTCCTCAAGCGCACCACCGCAGCTTCGTCGAGGCGCAGCGCCTTGCCGAGGAACGCGGTCAGATTCTCCCGTTCGACCGGGTCCGGGATGGTGAGTACACGCTCAAACACGCTGCCAGCTCTCGAGGTACTCGCGCTCTTCAGCGGTGAGACGCCGCAGCTTCTGAGTGTCGATGTCGAACGCTGCGATCTGAGTCGACGCGATGATCGCCGCCGGAGTGTCCAAGGACGCACCGTTGGCACGCACCTCGTAACCGGCCACGAAATCCACGGCCCGCACCTTGTCGATCCACATGAAGACGTCCAGTGGGCCGTCCTCGTGTCGAAGCTGACCGCGGTACTTCACGTGCAGATCCGCGATGACCGCGCCGTGTCGCAGGTTCGCCGTCGGTCGTCCGTCGACGAGAAGCCACGGGATCCGCGCCTCCTCCAGCAACGTCACCATGCGGGCATGGTTGATGTGCTGGTACACGTCCATGTCCGACCAGCGAACATCCACGCTGGTGTGAAAACCGATGCGTTCCTGCGGCTCTCGATGGTCGGACAGATGGTCGGCGGGCACACTCACAGCAGTCGTCCTTCTTTCGTCGATGGCACGCTACGGGCAGAAAATGCTACGGAACCATACTGCGCACCTGCCGCGCAGCGACGGACAGTGTAGCGAGGTCGAGTGTTCCCGAGTCCGAGATCTCGCGGAGCGCAGCGCGAGCACGTGCGAGGCGGGACGAGTTGGTCGATTCCCACTCCGCGATCTTCTCCGAGGCACTCTCGTGCGGTTCGCCGCCCAGGAGAACCTCTTTGGTGATCGCCCGCAGCGAGGAGTACAGATCGTCACGGAGCGCCAGCCGTGCCAGCGAATGCCAGCGATCCCCTCGGGCGAGTCCGGACACCGATGTCAGCAACCAGTCGATGCCGATGTGCGCGTCCAGTGCGAAGTACAGCTCGGCGACTTCCGCGGGGTCGTGTTCGGTGATGTCCGCGACGTCGATGATGTCGAGCAGACTGTAGTGATCGAGGAGTCGATACACCGCGGACGCAAGCTCCCTCGGTGCCCCACGTTCGACGGCTGCCTGTACGCGGGCGTCGGCGTCGCGCGCCTGATAGCTGTCGATGTACTCTCCGACGACGGCACGCAGAGATGCGACTTTGCCTGCGTACCGGCTGATTTCGGCGCCGACGGCAAGAGGTTGCGGCCGATTGGTCAACAACCACCGAGCGACGCGGTCGAGTACCCGTCGGGATTCGAGCAGCAACTCGTCGGACGACGACGTCGACATACCCGCCGTTCGGATGTCGTTCCACAGCTCGTCCAACCCGAAGATCGCCGTCGCAGCCGCGAACGCACGCACGGCGTCGGTACCCGTTGCACCTGCGTCCTCGGCGAGTCGGTAGACGAAAGTGATGCCGCCCCGATCGACGGTCTCGTTGGTCAGCGTGGTCGCCACCAACTGCCTACGCAGTGGGTGCGAGGTGATCTCGTTCGCGTAGGGCTCGCGAAGAACGTCCGGGAAGTACTTCGGCAGACGCGAAGCGAACACGTCGCTGTCCGGCAGTTCGCTGGCCAACAGGTCACTTTCGAGGCTCAACTTCACGTGAGCCATCAATGTCGCAAGCTCCGGAGAGGTCAGTCCGCGGCCCTCCGACTTCCGCGTGCGGATCTCCTGTTCGGTGGGCAGCGCTTCGAGTTCTCGGTCGAGCCCTCGTCGTTCCTCCAGGTCCTCGATCACCCGTCGGTGCACGGTGAGCAACGACGGCGCGTCGAATCGAGAGGTCCCCAACAGTTCGTTCTGCATGAAGTTGTCCCACAGCACCAACCGGCCGACCTCGTCCGTCATCGACGCGAGGAGTTCGTCGCGATCGCCTCGGTCCAGCGCACCGTCGGAGATCGCGGACTCGAGAAGGATCTTGATGTTGACCTCGTGGTCGGAGCAGTCGACGCCCGCCGAGTTGTCCACGGCGTCGGTGTTGATCCGTCCGCCTGCCAGGTCGTACTCGATGCGGCCGAGTGCCGTTGCACCCAGGTTTCCGCCCTCGCCGACGACTGTGGCCCTGATCTCGTTGCCGTCGACCCGAACCGCGTCGTTCGATTTGTCGCCGACGTCGGAATTCGATTCGGTGGACGCCTTGATGTAGGTGCCGATTCCGCCGTTCCACAGCAGGTCGGCCGGGGCAGTGAGGATGGCACGAACCAGCTCGGGGGGCGACAACGACGTCACGGTGTCCCCCAGCCCCAACGCCGCGCGCGCCTCGGGACTGATCGGAACCGATTTCACGGTCTTGTCCCACACTCCGCCGCCCCGCGAGATCAATGCCGAATCGTAATCGGCCCAGGAGGAACGAGGGAGTGCGAACAGACGCTCCCGTTCGGCGAACGACGCCGCCCTGTCCGGGTTCGGATCGAGGAAGATGTGCCGGTGGTCGAACGCCGCCAGCAGTCCGATGTGGCGGCTGAGCAGCATTCCGTTTCCGAACACGTCGCCGCTCATGTCGCCGACGCCGACGACGGTGAAGTCCTCGGTTTGAGTGTCGACTCCGATTTCACGGAAGTGCCGCTTGACGCTCTCCCACGCACCCTTCGCCGTGATTCCCATCGCCTTGTGGTCGTACCCTGCCGAGCCGCCGGACGCGAAAGCGTCACCGAGCCAGAAGTCGTATTCGGCGGCAACGGAATTGGCGAGGTCGGAGAACGTCGCAGTACCCTTGTCGGCGGCGACGACGAGGTACGTGTCGTCGCGGTCTCGGCGTACGACGCGTTCGGGTGGAATGACCGATCCGCTTGCACGATCGAGGTTGTCGGTGACGTCCAGTAGCCCGGCGATGAACAACCGGTAGCAGGATTTGCCCTCGTCCAACGCCGAAGTACGATCAGCGGCAGCATCCCCGGTGGTGGCGGGCGGACGCTTGACGACGAATCCGCCCTTCGCGCCCACCGGAACGATCACCGCGTTCTTGACCATCTGAGCTTTGGCGAGGCCGAGGATTTCGGTGCGGAAATCCTCGCGACGGTCGGACCAGCGCAACCCTCCTCGGGCGACGGCCCCGAACCGAAGGTGAACACCTTCGGCGCGCGGGGAATAGACGAAGATCTCGAATGTGGGCTTGGGCTTGGGCAGTTCCGCGATCTTCTGCGGATCGAACTTGATCGAGAGAAACTCGCGCCGAGTGCCGTGTGCATCCACCACGTAGAAGTTGGTGCGCAACGTCGCGCGGACGAGTTCGAAGATCGATCGCAGAATTCTGTCCGCGTCGAGGCTGATGACCTCGTCGATCAAGGACTGGAGCTCGTCACTCAGTTCCTCGGAACGGGATTCCGACGCGCGCTCGGGGTCGAACTGCGCCTCGAAGAGCCCGACCAGAAGTCGTGCGGTCCGCGGGTGCGAGAGCAGGACGCCCTCGATGTTGAACTGACTGTACGGAAAGTTGGCCTGGCGCAGGTATTTCGCGTATGCCCGCAGGATCTGTGCTTGACGCCAGTCGAGTGCAGCCCGCATGACCAGTTCGTTGAACCTGTCGGCTTCCGCCCGACCCTCCCACACGGCCGTGAAGGCATCGGTGAAGCGCAGCTGGACCCGCGATTCACGATCGGTCGCACCGGCATCCTGCAACTCCGAGTCGAGATCGCCGTCGATCGCCGCGTTCAACATCTCGCGCGATGCCGACACCCCGAAATCGTATATCCAGCACTGCAATCCGTCGGGGCGGACCACCGGATAAGGACGCTCGTCGTCGACCTCGACACCGAGGCTCTGCAACACGGGCAGTACCTGGCTGAGCGATACTCCCCTTCCTCCGATGTACAGACTGAACCGCCAGCTACCGACCTCGGAGTCGGCGTTTCGGTAAAGCTGCATGTCGATCGCACCGTCGGACAGGGCTTCGAAACGGACGATGTCGAAGACTGCACGCTCGGGCCGGAAGTCCTGCTTGTACGCCTCGGGCAATGCGTCCGCGTAGCGCGAGGCGACGACGGTGTCGGCCGAGTCGATACGCGAGACCGCCTCCGACAGCGCATCTTCCCAGGTTCGGATGGTCTCGGTGAGCAGAGCCTCGATCCGGTCGACGTTGTCCCGCGAGAGATCGAGTACGGAGGCCTCCGCGTCGTCCCGCCGGACCGTGACGTGCAGCAACGCCAGGTCGGATTCCGTGACACGTGCCGTGTAATCGATACCCGAACCGGCCAATTCGTCGAGCAGGCACTTCTGTACCGCCAACCGCACGCGTGTGGTGTAGCGATCACGCGGTAGATAGACCAGCGCGGACACGAACGCCCCGCCCGCGTCCTCACGCAGGAACACCTTCACCTTGCGCCGACGCCCCAGGGCGAGCACCGCCGTCGCCGTCTCGTACAGAGAGTGAGCATCGGTGGCGAACAGCTCCGACCGCGGCATCGACTGGACGACCTCCAGCATCGCCTGTCCCGAGAACGACTGCAGGTCGTACCCGGCGCGATCAACCGCTGAGCGGACGCGGCGTTCGATCACCGGTATGTCGAGGACGTTCTCGTGTAACGCGGTCACGGTGAAGACACCGACGAATCGATGTTCCCCCAGTTCCGGATTCGACGGATCGAAGAGAGTCACGAAGTAGGGATAGACAGCGCGGTGCACCGTCGCCGGGCTGGAACCCTGAACGAGCGCGACGATATCGGCACGATCGTCCAGAGAGATTGTGTCCGAACCAATTCGGTGATCGTCCCGCAACACACCCAATCCACTGTCCGCAATCGGTACCGCGGTGAGGGACCCCTCGGACGACTTCTCGGCCGAGTAGCGGCGGTACCCGAGCAACGTGTAGTGACCGTCGGCGAGCCAGCGCAGCAGGCCGGCGGCTTCACGCTGCTGAACCGCAGACGAATCAGGGGACACGGCAGCGGCGGCCTCGAATGCATCCGCGATCTCGCTCTGCACCCGTCGCATGTCGTCGGTGTCGGCGATGACTTCGCGAACGTCGGTCAGTACCGCGGCGACAGCGACCTCGAGCGTGTCCACGACGTCGTCGGGCACCGCAGGATTGAGCTGTAGATGCATCCAGGATTCGCGGTTCGTCCCGCTCGGACTCGATCCGTTGCTCGATCCGGCAGACACCAACCTGCCGTCACTGTCTCGTGTGACGTCGAGGATGGGGTGCACGACGTCGCTGACCTCGACTCCGATCCGAGACAGCTGGGATACCACGGACTCGACGAGCAAGGGCATGTCGTCGGTGACGATCTGCAGTGCAAGCCCCGCCACACCCGGCGTCCCGTCGGAATTGTCGGCACCGGGGCGATACAAGCGGATGTTCGCGGTCCCCGCGGTACGCCGCGCGGCGAGTTGCACGTGACGCCGGAACATCGTTCGTTCGGCCTGCTCGATCGATCCGTCCTGATCGGCCGAGTCGACGTGCGCGAAGTACGCCGCCTTCACCCGAGACAGGGATGTGACCAACTCCCCCGGCAGTTCGCTCGTCCAGTCGATGTCCGTCGTACCCGCCGAGTTCGGCATGTGTTGAACCACTCCCTTGTGAGGACCTTCTTCGTCGTAAGGACGAGCCTATAGGGGAAGGCGCCTCTCGATGGGTGTGTGGTCCGGCCTGTTTCGCGTACTCGTCGGTAGACGAAACAGGCCGGACAAATCGCGGCTAGTCGCGGGTCAGCTTGCGGTGGGTCACGCGGTGCGGGCGAGCGGCATCGGGGCCGAGGCGTTCGACCTTGTTGGCCTCGTAGCCCTCGAAGTTGCCCTCGTACCAGTACCACGCGGCCTCGTTGTCACCGAAGCCGCCTTCCCACGCGAGGATGTGGGTACACGTCCGGTCCAGGAACCACCGGTCGTGCGAGATGACCACCGCACAGCCCGGGAACTCCTCGAGCGCGTTCTCGAGCGAACCGAGGGTTTCGACGTCCAGGTCGTTGGTCGGCTCGTCGAGCAGGATCAGGTTTCCGCCCTGCTTGAGCGTCATAGCCAAGTTCAGACGGTTACGCTCACCACCGGACAGCACGCCCGACGGCTTCTGCTGATCGTGACCCTTGAACCCGAACGAGCTGATGTAGGCGCGCGACGGGAACTCGGAGTTGCCGACGGTGATGAAGTCCAGGCCGTCGGAGACCGTCTCCCAGACCGTCTTCTTGGGGTCGATACCGGATCGGTTCTGGTCGACGTAGCTGAGCTTGACCGTCTGACCGATCTTGACCTCGCCGCCGTCCGGCTCCTCGAGCCCGACGATGGTCTTGAACAGCGTCGTCTTACCGACACCGTTGGGGCCGATGACGCCGACGATGCCGTTACGCGGGAGCGTGAAGGACAGGTCCTTGATCAGCACGCGACCGTCGAAGCCCTTGTCGAGGTTCTTGACCTCGACGACGACATCGCCCAGCCGCGGCGGGTTGGGGATCTGGATCTCGTCGAAGTCGAGCTTGCGAGTCTTCTCGGCCTCCGCGACCATCTCGTCGTAGCGCGCGAGACGGGACTTGCTCTTGGCCTGGCGTGCCTTGGCGCCCGAGCGCACCCAGGCGAGCTCGTCCTTGAGTCGCTTCTGCAGCTTCTGGTCCTTCTTGCCCGCGACTTCGAGGCGCTCTGCCTTCTTCTCGAGGTACGTCGAGTAATTGCCCTCGTACGGGTAGAGGTGGCCGCGGTCGACCTCGGCGATCCACTGCGCAACGTGGTCGAGGAAGTACCGGTCGTGAGTGACGGCGAGGATGGCGCCGGCGTAGGCAGCAAGATGCTGCTCGAGCCACAGCACCGATTCTGCGTCGAGGTGGTTGGTGGGCTCGTCGAGGAGCAGCAGGTCCGGCTTGCTCAGGAGCAGACGGCACAGTGCGACACGACGCTTCTCACCGCCGGAGAGGTTGGTGACCGGCGACTCCGGCGGCGGGCAACGCAGTGCGTCCATCGCCTGCTCGAGCTGCGAGTCGATCTCCCATGCGTCCGCATGGTCGAGCTTCTCCTGGAGCTCACCCATCTCCTCCATGAGCTCGTCGGAGTAGTCGGTTGCCATGAGCTCGGCGATCTCGTTGTACCGCTTGAGCTGGACCATCACGTCGCCGAGTCCGTCCTCGACGTTCTCTCGAACGGTCTTGGCGTCGTCGAGCTCCGGCTCCTGCATGAGGATGCCGACCGACGCACCTGGCGCGAGGAATGCCTCACCGTTTCCTGGCTGGTCGATCCCGGCCATGATCTTCAGGATGCTGGACTTGCCGGCGCCGTTGGGGCCGACGACGCCGATCTTCGCTCCCGGGTAGAAGCTCATCGTGACGTCATCGAGGATGACCTTGTCGCCGTGCGCCTTGCGCACCTTCTTCATGGTGTAGATGAATTCCGCCATGTGGGCCAGCTTATCGGTCCGAAGGCTCACCGACACCATCGCCGTCGCGGACCGTCTCGTGCGACCGACGACGGCCGTATCCAGCCGCGATGCAGGTCCGGACCCGATCGCCCCTCGAATCGAGTCCGGACACGCGCGTCGACGAAGGGTCCTACGAGACAGCGGCGACGATCCGCTCGTCTCCGGATGCGTCCGACGAGTCGAAGTCGGGCTCGTCGTCCATCTCACGTCCGTCCGCTTCCTCGGTGTCGCTGCTGTCTCGGAGGACGCCGGGATCTCCGGATTCCGTGGCTCCGCTCGGTTCGTCCGATTCGCCACCGATCACGGTCCTGACTCGTTCGACCTTGACGATGCACCGGGCGAGGTCGGGTCCGATCGCGCTCGCCGTCATTTCGACCGCAGACCGTTCGATTCCTTCCCTCGTCGTGTATTCGTTCGTTCTGAGTTGGCCGTACGCGATGACCGGATCGCCCTTCATGAGCGATCCTCCGACGCCCTTGACCAGCCTGCGCCAGCAGGTCACCGTCAGGAACAGCGTCCCGCCGTCGGTCCACTCGCCCGTCGCGCGATCCTGACGGCGCGCGTTGCTCGCCATCCGGAAGCTCAGTACTTCGTCGCCGGATGCGGTCGATCGTTTGACTGGGTTGGTGATCACGGTCCCCACCACCGCACATTGCGCCTCGTACATGTTCGTCCCCCTTGCTTCGGTGTTCGGCCGAGCACTACTCGACCCATGTCGAACTGTGCCGCGAAAATCGACCCTTCGGAGCCTCGAAACGAAATCTGTGGATGGAGCCTGCACCTGTGGACAACCGACTCTCGAACGCCGGTTCACGGTGAGGTGCGTCGGGTTGCCGTGCTATACGGCTGCGTCGACGTAGTCGGTGCCGAGTCGTACCGGTTCGGCACTGCCCGCGGTGGAACCCGCGAGGACACCTTCGATCATGGTGTACTCCGCTGCCGCGAGCGTCAACACCGCCGTGGAGAGATAGTCGACGGACACGATGTCGATCCCTCGCGCACGCAGGTCGGCTTCGATCCTGCCGACATCAGCGTGATCGAGTTCCACTCTCACACGGCGTCTTTGGACCCTGCGACGCACAGTGGCCGTCGCCAGAGCTTCGACGACCGCCCCGGCGTACGCGCGCGCCAGCCCTCCGGTGCCGAGTTTAGTTCCGCCGTAGATCCTGCTGACGACGGCGACCACATTGGTGAGTTCGCGTCCGGTCAACACCTCGAGAATCGGTGTGCCGGCGGTACCACTGGGCTCACCGTCGTCGCTGGCCCTGGCGATTCGGCTACCGGGGAGGTCGCCGACGACGAATGCCCAACAGTGATGCCCGGCAGCGCTGTTGGATTGTCGGGCGTCCGCTATGACGGCTCGTGCGCGGTCCTCGGAGTCCGCCCGTGCCACGACTGCGAGAAATCGCGACTTCTTCACCTCGATCTCGGCGGTAGTTCGATCGACGACAGTCAGGAACATCGTCGGTCTCCTTTCGCCAGAGTCGCGAGGGCGGCTCCTCGGCACGAGAAGTCTACGCCGCGACCGATTCCGAGACGTGTCCGTGCACGGAGTCGCCGGACGCGTGCACCAGGTCGGCGTATCGACCACCCTTGTCGACGAGGTCGGTGTGGTTACCGATCTCGACGACGCGTCCACCGTCGAGGACGGCAATGCGGTCGGCGGCCCGGACCGTCGAGAGCCTGTGGGCGACGATGATGGTCGTGCGCCCTACCATCAGCTCGTCGAGAGCGGTTTGCACGGCGCGCTCGGTCGAGTTGTCCAGCGCGCTGGTCGCCTCGTCGAGAATGAGGATCGGCGGGTTACGCAACACCGTGCGCGCGATGGCGAGGCGCTGCTTCTCGCCACCGGAGAATCGGTACCCGCGTTCCCCGACCACGGTGTCGTACCCGTCGTCCAGGCCCACGACGAAATCGTGAATCTGCGCGATCCGTGCTGCGCGTTCGATCTCGGCGTCGGTTGCGTCGGGTTTCGCGAACCGGAGGTTGTCGCGAATGCTGGCGTGGAACAGGTACGTCTCCTGCGACACTACGCCGACCAGGTCTGCGACGACTGCTGTCGGCAGGTCTCGGATGTCGATGCCGTCTATGGTGATTCGGCCGTGAGTGGGGTCGTGCAGCCGTGCGGCGAGATATCCGAGCGTGGTCTTCCCGGACCCCGTCGATCCGACGAGCGCCAGGGTGCTACCCGCGGGGACGTCGATGTCGATGTCGGACAACGCGGGCCGTGAGGCGTCGGCGTAGGAGAACTCGACGTGTTCGAACCGTACGTGCCCCGATACGTCCTCTCGGGCGAGCAGGGTCGGAGCGATGGGTTCGTCGATGTCGACCGGCAGGTCCAGGTACTCGAAGACGCGCCCGAACAGTGCCAGGGAACTCTGCACCTCCACGCCCGTGCTCAGCAGCTGCATCGTCGGCCTGAACAGCTGAGTTTGCAGGGTCGTGAAGGCGACGAGTGTGCCGACGGTGAGCGCACTTCCGTTCCCGATGGTGATTCCAGCGAACCAGTAGACGAGTGCGGGCATGATGGCGAAGCTGATCTGCATGCTTGCCATGCGCCACTTACCGGCCATCATGGCTTTGAGTTCCACGTCGGCGACTTCGTCGGAGCGCGCCGCGAACTGCTGTGTGAGAACGCCGGACGACCCCGTCGTCTTGCCGAGCAGGATGCCGCTGACGGACAGCGACTCCTCGATCTGAACCGACAGCTCGCTCAGCAGCTTCTGCCGCGTCGTCGAGATCTTTCGTCTCTCGTTGCCGATCTTTCGAGCGATGCGAACGAACACCGGCAGGATGATCAATGAGAACAACGCCAGCCGCCAGTCCAGCAGGAACAGCGCCACGACGGTCGCCGCAACCGTGGTGGCGTTCTGAGCGATCGACGTGGCCGTATTGGTGACCACGGATTGCATTCCGCCGATGTCGTTGGCGATTCTGGACTGCACCTCGCCGGTGCGGGTGCGCGCGAAGAAGCCGAGAGATTGACGTTGCAGGTGACCGTAGACGGCGACGCGCAGGTCGTGCATCAGCGTCTGACCGACGCTGTTGGACATCCACGTCTGGAGTACGCCGAGGGTGTTGGTGACGACGGCTACTGCGATCATGCCCAGCGCGATCAGCGTGACGAGCGTGACGTCGCGATCGGGGATGGCGTGATCGAGCAGTTCACGAAGAAGCAGTGGTGAAGCGAGCGCGACGACTGCACTGACGACGATGATCGAGGTGACGAGTGCGATGCGTGCGCGGTAGGGACGGAACAGCGCCAGAACCCTACCCACGGGGGCTGGGTCGGCGACTTTCGGTTGATTGCGTACCAAGTAGACCTCCTGGGTCGACGAACATAAACGAGAGGTTACCTCACTAAGAGGTTGCGTACAAGCGGCTATGCTGTCGGCATGCACACGGGAGACACCCCGAACCTGGCCGATTCCTTCATGGCCGTCGCGCGGCGGATCCGCCATACCCACATGAGCGCCCTCGAACCGTTCGGACTCAACCCGTCACAGAGCCGCGCGCTGCACGTGCTGGCACGAGAAGGTCGCCCGATGCGACTGCGTGCCTTGGCGGATCATCTGCGCATCGTGGCCCGTTCGGCCACCGACATCGTCGACTCCCTCGAAACCGCGGAACTGGTGGCGAGGGAGAACGACCCGGCCGATCGACGGGCTGTCCTCGTTTCGCTCACCGACACCGGCCGGGTCCGACTACGTGACATCGACGCGGCCCGCGCGAAGGTGGCCGTCGAGTTGTTCGACACCCTCGACCCGTCGGAGCGTGACGATCTTCAGCGCATTCTCGCCAAGATCACGGCCGATCGACTCTGACCTGCCCGAGGAACGTGCGTACTATCCGTTTTCCCGGTCGCGCCGCGCCAGCTCGGCGAACATAGCGTTGTGCGCGGCCAGGTCGGCGTCGTGGTCGCGGTCCGCGGCGCGGTCCGAGCGTTTGGCGTTGCGGTCGTCGCTGCGCGACCACTGGATGAGCAGGGCCAACATCACCAGCACGAGTGGAATCTCGCCCGTGGCCCAGGCGATTCCACCGCCCAACTTCTGATCGCCCATGAGATCGCCGTTCCAATCCAAGCCGAGCGTGCGGTAGTACCAGCCGCCCATGACGGTGTTCATGCTCATCAATGCGACGCCGAAGAAGGCGTGGAAGGGAAGAGACCCGAAAACCATGGCCAGCTTGGTGATGGGTTCGATGTGCCGCGGCGACGGGTCGACACCGATCACGACCCAGTAGAAGAGGTAACCGCTGAGAATGAAGTGCGCGTTCATCAGCAAGTGCGCCGAATGGTTGTCCAGCACGGCACCGAAGATGCCACCGAGATACAGCACGTAGAAGCCGCCGACGAACAGGACCGCCGCGACGACCGGGTGCGTCAGGAAACGCGAAACAGGGCTGTGCAGCGCCTGCAGAAGCCACTCACGGGGACCTGGAATTCCGTCCTTGCCCGCTACCGGCAACGCACGCAGGGCGAGCGTGAGCGCGCCACCGAGTGCGAGCAGAACGGGCACCAACATCGACAACGCCATGTGCGCGCCCATGTGCACGCTGAAGGTCGCCGGCGAATACTTGCCGACGCCGGAGGACGTGGCCACGAGCATCGTCGCGCACCCGAGGAGGAACGAGATCGTCCGCCCGACAGGCCACGCGTCGCCGCGGCGACGCAGACGCCGAACACCGAGCAGGTACACGACGGCCAGCAGGATCGAGGCCGTTCCGAAGATGAGGTCGAACCGCCAGTCGAACATCAGCCGGGCGAAGGTGGGCGGATCCGGGAGGTCGTAACCGAGGGCTGCTTCGGACAAGGAGAGATCGGGGTCGACGTCCGACGGCGGCGGAGTCCGCCCCAGGCCGACGGCGAGGCCGATCGTGGCCGCGAGAACGAGAACTTCTCCCCCGGCGAACCTGATCAGCGCACCACGGGACGACGGGTCGGATGCGAGAGCAGGCAGCGACCTGCGCCGCTGGATCCATCCGAAGAATCCCAGCACGACGAGGGCGAGAACCTTGGCCAGAATCAACCGGCCGTACAGCGTCGTGAACAGATCCCCGATGGACACTCGAACCAGAGCGTTGATCACTCCGGAGGCCGCCATCACGACGAAGCAGACGGTCGCGACCGCCGAGAACCTCCTGGCCGCGACATCGGTGTGCGCACCCCTGCGGCGGGCGTGGGCGAGAACTGCGAACAGACCGCCCGCCCAGAGCGTCGCGCCGACCAGGTGCAGGATCAGACTGTTGGTGGCGACGTCATGCGCACCTCCGGAGGAGGAGTGTCCCGTCAACGCGATGGGCATCAACGTGGCCAGCGCGAACACGAGAAGCAACGGGGTCCACGACCACCTGAGTACCGTCCGCGACACGACCGCGAGCACGACGGCCAGAATCGCCGTCCAGCGCCAGGCTCCGGCGATTTCCACCTGATCGAGGGCCACCCAGAGGTTGCTGGGTTGGATCGCGACGGTGAACGGCTGACCTGAGGTGTCCGACAGGGTCAGCGGGACGAGTACCAGTGCGCACGCAGCCCACACGATCGCGGCAGCCGACCCGGTGCGCACGGCGCGGTATCCGCCCACGTCGAGCACTCCGGATTTCTGCGGAGGTACCAGAAACGCCGCGAGGAGGAAGGAACCGATGGCGATCGATGCCGCTATCTCGCCGATGGCGCGGATGGCGGGGAGCCCGTACGTCGTGGCCGGACCAGGGTCGGGTATACCGAGGAGAACGAGCGCGTCCGACGCGGACAGGCTGATGACGAGCGCTGCACCGACAGCACCGATCAATCCTGCCGTCACGAACACGGAGGTCGATGCGGTCCCCGGAGACTCGGTCGGTGGTGTTTCGACGGTCTCGACGTCTGGTGCTGCCATGACAACCAGAGTAAGAGGTGTCGAGTGCCCTCGTCACCGGCGCCCTGCCGGAGCGAGGCCTGGTGGGGGCCCGAACGACGGGAAGTCCTACGCTACGTCGTAGATCGTGTGACCTCGGCCACCGGCAGATCGTGATGAATCCGACCGCTTCCACCGGCCAGAGGGGCACCACTGCCGCCCCACCGCTTCGCGACGATCTCGGCAGCGATGGAGACGGCCGTCTCCTCCGGAGTACGCGCCCCCAGGTCGAGCCCGATCGGGCTGGACAGTCGTTCCAGTTCTGTATCGGTCAGTCCCGCCTCACGCAAGCGGGCGACGCGGTCGGCGTGGGTACGACGCGACCCCATCGCCCCGACGAACGCGAACTGTGGCCGACGTAACGCGACCTCGAGCAATGGGACGTCGAATTTGGCGTCGTGCGTCAACACACACACGATGGTGCGCTCGTCCACCCGTCCAGCCGCGATCTGGTCGGCAAGATAACGATGTGGCCACTCGACGACGACCTCCGCCGCGGCCGGGAACCGCTGGGTCGTGGCGAACCGTGCCCGCGCGTCGCACACCGTCACCCGGTATCCCAGGAACGCGCCCTGCTGGGCGACGGCGGCCGCGAAGTCGATGGCACCGAACACGAGCATTCTCGGCCGCGGCGCGTAACTCGACACGAAGACGTCCATGCCGTCGCCGAGACGCTCACCCTCCGGTCCGTACGTCAATGTCTCCGTGCGCCCGGATGCCAGAAGTCCACGCACGTCGTCGACCACGGCTGCGTCGATTCGGTCGGTTCCGAACGTGCCCGCCGATGCGTTCTCCTCGATCACCAGGTGACGCCCGAGCTGTGTCGGATCCGGATGACGGACGACGGTTGCGACCGCGATCGGTCGCTCGGCCGCGATCGCGTCGGCGACGGCCCCCAGTTCGGGAAAGGTCGTCTGAGAGATGGGCTCGACGAACACGTACAGCGTGCCGCCACAGGTCAATCCCACCGCGAACGCATCGTCGTCGCTGACGCCGTATCGTTCGAGGACCGGGGAGTCCGATGCGATGACCGCCATCGCGGCCTCGTACACCGCTCCCTCGACGCATCCACCCGACACCGAGCCGCTGACCGTTCCGTCCGGTCCGACGACCATCGATGCCCCTGCGGGTCGCGGAGCAGAATCGAACGTGCGAACCACGGTCCCGACGCCTGCCGTGGCACCGGCGCGCCACAGCGCAACCACCTCGTCGAGGACATCTCTCATCGACAGAATCCTCTCGTCCGAACACGGACCCGGACGACCGCGATGTAGCAGTGCCTCGGTGTTCGCGTTCCATCGACTATGCCCGATACGGAGGGCGACGAATCGTCGATCGTGTTCTCGGTGCCCCCGGCAGGATTCGAACAAGCCGAGACTAGCCTGGACATCCGCAGGTCAGACCGTAAAGTTGGCCATTGACCAGCAAAAACACCGAGGCAACGGAACCGATCGACACCGAATTATAGCGATCGAAACGGAACCGTTGTTCAACGGGGATTCAACGATTCGAGGCCGACATGACCAGCACCAGCGCCGCTGAGAAGCCCGCCAAGCCACGATCTCGCCGAGGTTGGGGCAGGGTGACCAAGCTACCGTCCGGGCGCTACCGGGCCTCCTACCTCCACGAGATGACGGTGTGGACGCCGACGCCGAGGGGCACGACGTTCGGATCGAAGCTGGACGCCGAGGGATGGCTGGCCGACGAGCGCCGGAGGATCGACCGAGGCACCTGGACGCCACCGGGCACGGAGATCGAACGCGGGCGCACCCTGGCCGACTACGCCGAGCACCGGATCGCACAGCGCACCCTGACGCCGAGGACGCGCAAGGGATACACCGAAACGCTGGAGAACCACATAGCGCCCGTGCTGGGTGAGGTACCCCTCTCGCAACTATCGGTGACGCTCGTTCGCGCTTGGTACTCGACGCTGCTACTGGACAAGCCGACCGCACGGGCGCATGCATACTCTCTGCTGCACTCGATCTGCCGCGATGCGGTGTCTGAGAAGCTGATCGACGCCAACCCGTGCGTGGAACGAAAAGCTATGAACGCCAAACGCACTCGCAAGATTCGCACTCTGACAGTAGCTCAACTCACCGAGGTAGCCGAGCACACCGAGCCGAAGGAATTGGTCGCCGCCGTCCTCATCGCCGGGTGGTGCGGACTGCGCTCGGGTGAGCTGAAAGGGTTGCAGCGCAACGATATAGCCGAGGACGCGTCCGTAGTCTCGGTGCGCCGTGCGGTGACCTATCGGTCGGGTGAGTACTTCGAGGGCGCTCCGAAGACGGAAGACGGGGTGCGGGACGTGTCGGTGCCGAAGAGGATTAGACCGGCGATCCTGGCGCACCTGGACAAGCACACCGGCAAGGGCGCTCAGTCGCTCGTATTCGCCGGGAACGGTGGCCCCGAGGGGTATCTGACCGATTGGCAACTCCGACGCGCCGTGGCCACTGCTGGACGTGCCGCTGGGATCGACAATCTCCGGCCGCACGAACTCCGGCACACCGCCGCGACCCTGGCCGCTCAGACCGGCGCGACGACGAAAGAGCTTATGGCGAGGATCGGTCACTCGACGGCCGACGCCGCGCTGATCTATCAACATGCCGCCGCCGAACGAGACGCCGCGATAGCGCGCAAGCTCGACGAGATGTGACCCAGGTTTAGCACAATTGCTAGATCTCTCCCACCGTATCGTCGCTGGTCAGGGCCTCCGCAGGAAAATTGCATGGACACGTGCGATATGTGTGGTTCCATAGGTATTGAGCCGAAACGGACCTAGCCAACGGGGCCCACGGCAGAGCACGACGACCGGTGCACGACGAGGACCGGACCCATTGACTGCAGAGGCACTCACTGGCGCATCGCGAGGACGGACGGGTTGGCGTCTGCTTCACTCGGTGCCGCGCCGCACATCGAACCCAGTGAGGCACAACCATGTCCGAATTTCTATCGATCGACTCCATCGCTGAGCTTCTCGACGTCCACCGGGACACGATCCGGAAAGCGATCGCCGAGCGCAAGCTGAAGGCCTACCGAGTCGGTGTCCAGTACCGCGTCCGCAGAACAGATTTCGACGCCTGGCTCGGGAAGCCGGTCAACTAAGATGCGCGCCGCTGGCCAGCTGGCGACGACCGGCACCCGGCACCCGAACGCATTCACCTATAAACCCGCGCCGAATTCGGACGGAAAACTCGACAAATCGTCCTCTCATGCAAATGCATCGCAAGACGATTCTTTGCCGATTTGCCTACTCGGTGAATGCGGAAAGAAAGTCAAGGCGCACGGTTTGTGTATGACGCATTACCAGCAAAAGCGCCGCGCAGAGAAGAAAGCGAAGGAGGGTCGCAAATGACTTGGGCACGGATCACGGACTCGTTCCCGGCAACGATCGACAACCACAACTTGTCACTAAGTGCGGTCTATCTCTACATAAGAGCGTTGCAAAATGGGATAGCAGGGGGCACCGACGGGATTATCTCTGTCGTAAGTGCGCGTTTGTTGCTGCAGGCGAAGGCAGTACGGAACAAGGATCGAGTCATCGCCGAACTGGTCGATGCGGGCCTGTGGACATGGCTCGACGACAAGCACCTACAGCAGGACTGGACAGGACAGGAAACCGCCGCTGACCGGGCAGTAAAGCTCGAATCCAACGCCAAGCGACAGGCCGATTACGTCAGTCGAGATCGACGGTGCGCTGCCGGTGACCACTCGATGTGCAGTGGTACGAAACGGAAGTGTCAGACCAAAAATGACGCCGTCAGTGACAGCGCCCACTCCACCTCCACTCCACCCCACTTCCACACCACACCACGTAGTGAGGGTGAGGGTGAGAAGAGGTCGGACGGATCGGCTACGCCTCCCTCGACGGGATCGCCTGCTGGCGCGTCGACCCGCTCGGGTCCGTCCTCCGGCAACGGCGCATCAAACAATGGCGCACCCACAAAAAGCGCACCGACACACGACGAGGAAATAGAAGGATTCTTCGATGACGAATTGATAGCCGCATTCGACAAACTCGCCAAGATAACGGAGTAAGCGAACATGTTGCAGAATATTCGAATTACACGCCGCGCAGCTTCTGATCCGGATTTCGTAATGATTCACCTGGTTTGGGATTCAGGTGTTGCGTTATCGGATTGGACAGAGGCGCACACGATCGAATGGCGCAAATTCGCCGCGATCATTCCGGAAACGGTGAAAACCTTGCAACTCTCTGACGTCCCGTTCGAGAGCAAGATGTGGTGTTGGACGACGCCGACCGAAACGGAAGACCGCGCTCCGGAGGTCCGAAGTGTGTTCAAGCTACGAGCCGAGGACGAGTCCGCAGCGCTTGTGGTCATCAAAACCACGCTTTTGCAGATAGTCGAACTGTTCGGTGCGCCTCAGGTGCCCCGTCCCGAGCCTGAGTCGAACGCTGACGGATCGGACTGACGATTCGGCACCCGAGTATGGGCGAAACCGGCATAGACGACCTGAGGGCCGAAAATGGCCCCGGCTCGAACACCGAGATGAGTGCTCGAACCGGGGTTGGGGGCCTGACGTGATCTACGCCGCGTCGATCGAGAACACCGACACGATTTCGCTGCCGTCGGTGTCGAAAAGTGAACCGGCCACGGGAATGAATTCGGTCACGGTGCGCGAGTGCCGAATGGTCTGCCCGAGTTCGATGGGCCGATCGAGAAGTGCTGTCGACATTTACAACCTCCATTGTTCGATGTGGACATGGATCATTGTAGCTTCAACCACGTTTTACATCCACGCAGAAATGAGTCAAACACGATGAAGGACAACGCAATAGACCTGCCCGCCAAGCTGGCCGGGACCGACCTGACACCCTCCGAGCCGAACGAGATGGAATGGTTTTTCGAGCACGGTGACAGCGTGCCCTACCCCGGCAACACTCCGCGCACCGAGCCGGTAGACCCCGATCACGTTGCACCGCTTGTTCACACGCTCCTCAATCGCGCAGGCTGGACCTCGCTGACCGGACACCAGACCCGCTTGCTGGCGCTGACCCTCGCCCTGGCCGTGTCGGTGCCCGGAGATGAGAGGTTCGGGTGCACGACACTCTGGGAAGGGTTCAAGGTCGAGCGGCCGGGGCCGACGTTCTACCTGTCCGACGATCTACGCGGGGTCGCTCAGCGGAAGACAGCGTTCGAGGCTGACCAGCACCAGCGCACGCGCTGCACGACCGTTTCGGTGGACCGGGTGACCGAGTTCGACTTCCCGGCCGATACAGCGCTGATCGTGATCGATACGGTCGAGCCGTTGCCGGACTTCAAACTCTCCGTGCTGGAGGCGACCCGGCGCAGAACCGGCGCAGCGATCCTGGTGACGACCCCGCTCGACCGAGCAGAAATCAAGCTCAAGTTACGCGCCACTGGAGGGCTGAAACTCGGTCTACTGGTCGAGCATTCCGAGCACTCACCCGACGATGAGCAGGGTGTCGTCCCACTGCTGGTGCACCTGGTCAGTCTGGACCCGACCGATTCTCGACCGACGCCGGTACTACACCAACAGACCCTGAGCGACTTACTGCCGAGCAAGCGGGCGGACTGAAAATGACACTCACCAGAACCGAGAGCTTGCTACTCCACGTCCGAACCCACGTCGCCGGTGAGACCCGAGAGTCGCTGCACCGAGCAGGATTCCACGACTGGGAGATCGATCGGCAAGTCAAGTACGGACACCTCCGAGAATCGAACGGGCGCGTGCACTATGTCCACCGAGATCTTGACCACCGACCCACTGACGGAATGGAGACCCGATGAAAGCGAAGCACCCGAGTACGTGCCCGGTATGCCGAGGTCCCATCGTCGTCGGACAGGACATTTCGTATTACTTGCTGGACGGTGAGCGACGTTGGGTCTGTTGCAGGACTGACGATTCGAAGGCTCCTGTCCGATCGCGGCAATGGAACAACGGCGCGTTCATACCGAAGCGGCGCAAACGATGACCGCACCGGAAAGCCTCTACGACGAGGAGGTGATCGCGCTGAAGGTTGCCGCTGTGCTCGATCACGTGCTCGCGAAACTGCCCGACGCGCTCCGCTCGATACTGCCGATGATCGTCCCCGTGTTCGACTCCGAGCATCTTCACCTGGTGTGTGGTTCTGCGCCGCTGGTATCCATTCCGATCTGGTGGCTCCGCGACGGCGGCGATTGGCTACTGCCGAGCTTGACCGAGGCGACACGATGAGCGCTCGGTACCTCGACAATCGCTGGCGCGCTGAGATCGCCGCTGACACACCGAGCACGCCGAGGCCTCCTAAGACACCCGTGGTGCGGTGCGAGAGCTGCACAAGGCGCGTCAGGCAGGCAGGGCAGACCCTCTGCAGGCGCTGTAGACAGTAGACAGATCGACACCCCGGCGTGAGGACCGGGGCTAGGTGAAATAACGAGCGCGTGTTACATTTCGGCCATATACTGGTGCATAGCAGGTCGCCCCGACTTCGCCACACGCGGAACGGGAATCGCCAGCGCTACGCTATCGCCTACCAGCGAAATGCACGGGCCGACAAAGGAAAGCCACCCGTCGCGCACTACAAGGGCCGATTCGATGTCGTGTGTTCAAGCCACGTTTCCGAAACGGAATGCCCATGTCCCACAAACTCATCCTTCGCGATACGTCCACGCTCCTCGAAATCCGTGAATCGGATACCTCCGAGCGCATCATCTCGGGTATCTCGGTACCGTTCTCGACCTTCACCCGGATCGATTCCTGGGAAGGGCATTTCGAGGAACAGGTACTCAGGGGCGCATTCAAGAAAACGATCGCCGAACGCGGTGACAAGGTGAAACTGCTCGCTCACCACGAAGCTCGTTCGATGCCACTGGGACGTGCCGTGCTGCTCGAAGAACGCTTCGACGGACTCTATTCGGAGTTCAAACTGTCGCGCACGCAGGCAGCCGATGAGGCGCTCGAACTCGTTCGCGATGGGGCAATTACGGGCCTGAGCGTGGGCATGCGAGTTCTCGGTGAACGGTGGTCGGTGAAGCAAGATCGCCGGACAATCACCGAGATCGCATTGATGGAAGTGTCACTCTGCAACTTCCCAGCGTACGAAACCGCAGGCATCACGGGCACACGATCGCTCGATAACCCACTTACCGCCGAGGCTGCACAGCGCCGCTTGCGCTTGCTTGATCTTGGCTAAAACTGAAGGAATACAATGCATCTCAAGACTATGAACAAGGCAGAGTTGCAGGCCTTCTTGGCCGAGGCACGTGCCGAACTCGAAGGACTGGCAACCCGAGGCGCAGACCTCACCGGGGCCGACAGTGCACGGTTCGAGGAACTCGAAGGTCTGTACAAAGAAGCCCGCTCGCTGATCGCCGCTATCGACAAGCGAAGCGCCGCCGTCATTGACGGGTTCGACGCCGGTACCATCACCGAAGACAACGGCACCACGTTGCACCAGACCCGCGCCGCGAAGTCGAACAACCCGCTCAGGGGCAAGGTTCTCCTCCGCTCCGACGAGTCCATGACCGAGTGGGCCGCAGCAAACGGAGAGGCCGACAGCGCCGACATTTCGATCGGCCGACTCCTCCGAGGACTCCACTCGAACGACTGGACGAATGCCGAAGAAGAGCGCGCGCTATCGGTCGCCAACCAGACCAGCGCAGGCGTTCTCGTGCCTGTCAAGACAGCAACGCAGATCATCGACAAGGCTCGAAACCAGGCCGCAGTGCTTCTCGCCGGAGCCACCGTAGTGCCGCTGTCAACATCCGTGACGCGAGTTCCGAGGTTGACCGGTGAAGGCACCCCGGACTTCTATGCCGAAGGCGCACAGCGCAACGCGAAGGACTTGACGTTCGACTCGCTGACGTTGACAGCCCGGTCGTTCGATAGACTCATTATCGTGTCTAACGAATTGCTCGAAGACAGTGACCCGAGCGCGGCCGGTGTGATCGAAGATGCCTTCGCCAAGCAGTTCGCGCTCGGACTCGACCAGGCCGCGCTCTTTGCCGACGGGATCAACCCGAACCCCACGGGCCTGTTCAATACGGCCGGGGTACCGAAAGTCAACCACGGCACGAACGGCACCAAGCCGACCGACTACGACTGGCTGGTGCAGGCTGCCGGTAACGTGCTGGCGCAGAATTTCGTTCCCACGGGCACGATCCTCTCGCCGCGCACTGCTACCACCCTGCAGCTCCTCAAAGATACTCAGGGGCGCTACCTCTCGGCTCCCGAGGGTCTGCCGACTCCGTACGTCACCAACCAGGTGCCGAACAACTTCACCACGGGCACATCGAATGTCACTTCCGCGCTGTTCGTCGGCGACTGGTCGCAGCTCTACATCGGGGTTCGAAAGTCGTTCACCATCAAGACAATCGACCAGCGATGGGCAGATCAGAACTCCACCGGGTTCCTGGCGCAAATGCGAATCGACATCGGTGTAGCACAACCGCTGGCCTTCGAAATCCACACGGGCATCCTGGCGTAACGATGGACTGGGGATTGAAACGATGGGGACATGATCCGATCGAGTCGGTCCCCGAGACGCCGCAGAGGGAAGGGGTAGACTTCTCTACCTACCGCGCCCTTCCCGATGCACCCGGAGCCGATGAGGACGTTCTGAACGGCGATTTCGTCAAGGTCCGAGTATTGCGAAACCCAGTGCCCGACGATGGCTCTCCGGCTCGATTGGTCTGGGAGCGACAATCCACGGTCAACCGAGTGCACATCGATTCGGCACGGGCGCTGGAGACATTCGTTACCGCGCAAGGGATAACGATCCCGAGGGGCGCGATAGTCGAACGCACCAGCGCGATTTACTTGCAGAACGTCTACAAGTTCGACTGACAGGCTCTCCCCGATTCAACATGCGGCACATGGTTTTTCGCACATCTGCCGTCCGTAGGCCGTGATGGAGCCGCATGTTGAATCGGGGCCTAGTAGCCGAAACCACCAGCCCGCTTTGGTAGGTCGGCAACACAGAACACGACACGTCCGAGTGGCGCAGCGACTTACACCTCTTTCACGCTGTTGGAATCAAGCCACGCTCGCGAGAGCCGCCGTTGTGTTCGAAACCCCTGCACCGCGCTTCGGCTTTCGCGGGCCTCTCTTGGCTCGGTGCAGGGTCTAGGCGCTCGACTCGTGGACATCCTCACCACGGACCGAGCACATCTCACGTGGTGGTGTCGAGCCGCAGTGAAGTCCACCCACCTCTGGACCCGCTGGTCCGGCTCCACCGCCACGTGAGCACACTCACCTACCCATCGATCGAGTTCGTCCGTCTCCGTCGATCTCAGGCCCGAAGTCCGGCCGTCAGGCGCAGCGCCGAGGTTATCAGCTCGCCCGCGTGCGACTCCACGTCGGCCAAAGCCGTTGGCCCGATATCCATGTTGGCCCAGTGTGGCCGTCGTGCTCTGCCCTTGCTGTCCACCACACCCTCGACGGTAGATGACAGTGCAGCGATGAAACCACACAGCACCAGCGCTGCTGCTGCCACTGCTGCTGCTACCACCACACTCCACCCCAACACACGCTGGACTGTCTGTCGCACAACGATGTTCGTGTGTGAACGTGTCACCACCTTGTGGTGTGCGAGTGCTGCATCGTGTGCTGCCTCCACCTCCCGCCGCCACGCTGGCAAGGTACGCACGCCTTGGCCCGTGAGCAGTGCAGTAGTGTGCTCGATGCGCTTGTGCCTCTTGAGCTTTGCTGTCTTGCTCTTCACTCGATCAACGAATGACGTTCGTTCAGTGTGATTCTCGCCCACGACATAGACGTCGTCGGTGCGCAGTGATGAGAGGTTCGGTGCCGAGAGTGGCGCTGTGGCATACATATATGAATCGTCCTGTCGCTGGTGTGAGTGGCGCGGGTTGGTGATGCCCTCGCAGCGCCCAGTGTGCACGCCTCCGCAGCGCCGCGCAACCTATGTGTCCGATAGCTAGGTGGCCGAGTCCCGTTGGTGCGCTGGAGGACTGGAGAGGAGGCGAGAGGGTAGGGGGGCACTAAGTTAACGGAGATTCACACCCTTGGCTGACCCCGCGGTCGGCCGGATATCTCTCTCTGAACGATAAATCCCCTGCAAAACGCCTGGTCAGGGGCTTGTGAGAGCCGAAAAGCGCTGTGCGAAATGGAAATTTGAGATTTTTGTCAAAAACCTGACCCAGTTTACCCCTGCTCGGTGAGCAGTACAAGCGTACTGTTTGGGTCATTTTCACCCCGTGGGCCGTGGGCGTCCGCTGGCGTCGACCCGAGTCTCGGGGAGGTCGGTAACCGGCACTTGCTGTTAAGTGCGACCGAGAGAGTCCGTCCGGGGATTGTCATTTACATTTGTAAGTGTGCACTGACTTACTCCGTAGCGGACGCTGCCGAGCACGCCTACAATCGCACTTGTCATTCAAGTTCCCACCTGGTGTGATGACAAACAGAAGGGCCCCGACGATCCGGCTGGTTACCGGACACCTCAAGTCGGGGCCCTTCGTCGCGTGCGGGGTCTCTACTCGACTTCGACAATCGGCTCAGGCCGCACGGGCACCTCTTCGACGGCACGACCTAGTTGTGCCCGTGTGAGCGCCACCAGCGCCCGAGCGTTGCGACACGCCGACAAACCATAGGAGATCGGCCGCGCATACCCGCAGGTCACGGACCTGGACACTATCGACCGTATGTTCAACGATCGGGCGAGAAACCAGTGTTTGCGCTGGTCAGAGGGTGCCCCCGGCAGGATTCGAACCTGCGACCAAGGGATTAGAAGGCCCTTGCTCTATCCCCTGAGCTACGGAGGCGTGGCCCGGACGGGTCCGAGCACGGTGAATCAGTCTACCTGCTCGATCGGCGCGTCGACGAAGGGCAGCGGATAAGACCGGAAATGCGGTGCGAAATCCGCTGCGAGCCCGGTCGATCCTGCACCGAGGCGCAGCATCACGTGCGAATACGCGCCGCCGAACGTGTGGTTGACTGATCGCAACCGAAGGGGCCACCGTGCACCAGCTCACCCTCGGCGTCATGTCTCGGTCGTCGAAGCCGAACGAACGTCGCCTCCCGATTCATCCGCATCACCTCGAACGTATTCCCGACGAGCTGCGCCGCCGCGTGTTCTTCGAGGCGGGGTACGGACTTCCGTTCGGTATCTCCGACGACCACATCGCCGCGTCGACCGGAGGCATCCGCTCGCGTACGGAGCTGATCGACGAGTGCGATGTCATTTTGTTGCCGAAACCGCAAGCGTCGGACTTGGAGTCGCTCCGTCCGGGTCAGATTCTGTGGGGTTGGCCGCATTGCGTACAGGACGTCGAGCTCACTCAGGCGGCCATCGACCGCAGGCTGACGCTCGTGGCTTTCGAAGCGATGAACCATTGGACAGCGGAAGGTTCGTTCAATCTCCACGTGTTCCACAAGAACAACGAATTGGCCGGTTACTGCTCGGTGCTGCATGCCTTGCAACTGATCGGGTCGACCGGCGACTACGGACGCCGGCTGCGCGCTGCGGTGATCGGTTTCGGTGCTACGGCGAGGGGTGCGGTGACGGCTCTGAACGCCCACGGCGTGCACGAGGTGGACGTACTCACTCAGCGCGGTGTCACTGCTGTCGGTTCGCCGATTCACTCGGCACGCATCGTCAATTTCGATCTCGACGGCGAAAACCCGCGACGTAGCCGTGCATTGACCGACGAAGGGCGAATCCCGTTGTCGCAGTTCCTCGGCGATCACGACATCATCGTCAACTGCGTATTGCAGAATACGAATGCCCCACTGACGTTCCTGCGCACGGAGGATCTCGACTCGATCGATCCCGGCACGTTGATAGTCGATGTCTCGTGCGACGAGGGAATGGGGTTCGAATGGGCCCGTCCCACGTCCTTCGACGCGCCCATGTTCACGGTCGGCGACAATGTTCGTTACTACGCGGTCGATCACAGTCCGTCCTACCTGTGGGACTCGGCAACCTGGGAGATCAGCGAGTCACTGCTGCCGTTCATCGGCACCGTCCTGGGCGGACCGACCAGCTGGGACGCCGACGCGACCATTCGTCGCTCCATCGAGATCCGCGACGGTGCCCTGGTCAACCCGGACATCCTCGCATTTCAACACCGAAGCGCCGAGTATCCTCACCCGGTGGCGTGATCGAAGGCGAAAGCGTTGTGAATCATGACGTTTCGCCCCGGCCGCACGTTCATGTACAGCGTCACTGGTCAGCGTCCGTGATCTTGTAAGCCCTCACACCGCGCGAGCGTTGTGTGGAGGAACCCCCTGTTGCACGCTGGATCGAGAGAACATGTCTCGAGACGAACGACCAGCCGGGGGGCGCCTTCATGGCACACAGATCACGATGGAATTTCACACGTCTGACGCTCGCGACGGCCATCGCGTGCGGGCTGGCCTTAGGCCACGCACCCGGGACAGCACACGCGGACATCAATCCGATCACGTTCGGCAACGGTCTGATGTCGACGCTCGGCGGTTGCTTGTTCCCGGATCCGACGGCCATCGCGTGGTGCACTGGGCAGGAGATCCTGACCGACCATGCACCCCTGATGTTGGACCTCAATCCCGTCGGCACCACGATCGTCGTTCTCGGAGCCGGACTGTACGACGACGGAACGATGCGGCCACTGCTCGTGGATCGACTACAGGCAGCGTTGACGCTTGCGCAGCGCTATCCGGCGTCCCCCATCATCACGAGCGGCGGGGTTCCCCGTGCAGGCGTCACCGAGGCTCGCGCCATGCGGGACTGGTTGATCGCGGCAGGTGTTGCGCCGGAACGGATCACCGAGGAGAACACGTCGACGTCGACGGTGGAGAACGCCCGAAACACTGCAACGATCCTGGCGGATCGGGGTTCGCAAGGAGCCGTGGTCGTGTCCAGCACCAATCACGTCGAACGAGCGCTCATCGACTTTCGAAAGGCGATATCCGGACGGTTTCCGGTGAGCGGCGTCGTGTCGGGTCGGTGACCCGAGCACGACGCTCACCGACGCGGGTGCGGATCAGGATGCCTCGGCAACCATGTCCGACATGGCCCCACCCGGTTCGTTTGCCCGCGAAAGGCAGTCGACGACGAGAGCAGCATGCAACGACATGAGGCCCGCGGAACTGAGCGGGTCCACACCGGTCAGCTGTTCGATCCGCTTGAGGCGGTAGTCGACGGTATTGGGATGTACGTACAGCAGTTTCGCACTCGCGCGCCTGTTGGCCTCGCTGCCGACGAACGTCTTCAGGGTGTGCATCAACTCGGGGAAGCCGTCGAGTGGCGCGATCACCGAACGCAACCGCGAACGGCCGGGGCCCGGACGCGAGAGCTGATACTCCAGGGCGAGATCGCTCGTCCGGTACAGACGGGGTTGCATCCGCAGCGACCTGGCCAGATCCACCAACTCGCGGCAATGGTCGAGCACGCCGTTCAACGAGCCGAGTGCGCCACGTGCCGTGGCTGCGACGGTATCGACGTCCAGAGTTGCGCCGAGCCGTGCCAGGCAGTCCTCGACGACGCTCGCAGGCGAAGACGGAACGAGGACGACTCCCCCGCCCGCGGTCAGCGACAGCAGTGGTCCGCGAACGCCCGAGGCTGCAGCCATCGCGCTCTCCGCGGCAGCCAAGGCTGCGTTGTCCACGGTGCGCATGTCGGTCTTGGCGGTGTCCGGTCGTCCGGTGTCCGACGGCGTGGCGACGAACCGTAGGAACACCACGTCGTATTCCGCGGCCACCTCGATTCCATTTCGTTCCGCAATGCCGCGGGCTTCGGGATCGTCGGCGACGAGCAGGTCGACCAACTGGGCGACGCGCTCTCCGTTGGACCCTGGGTCCTGGCGGCAGAACTCCATGTATGCGGCCGAGACTGCATTGCCGAGGGACTCGAGGACTCGCATCATGAACACCGCACTGTCGACCACGTCGGATCGATCGACCTCGGCGACACTGCCTTTCAGCCCCGCGGCGGCCGCGGCGTGAACGTGACGCTGCGCGTCCCGTAGCGGTACACCCTCCCGCGCAAGGTCTTCCGCCGCGCGACGGACCGGTTCGAGCTCGGCGGGCGCCGGGGGCCTACCTGCGCGAAGGCAACGGTCGACGACAGCACCGCTGCGCCCTTCCAACGCGGATGTCCGTCCGCGAGAGACCTCGGTGACAACAGTGCCGGGGGAATGCGTGAACGAGGAGTCCAACCGCATGTCGAGCCGCCTTTCCTACCGCTTATGTGGTTCGTGGAGTAACGGTAACCCATCGAGCGGTCCGAGGGTATGAAAATGGACGTACAAACATTCTTCGAGTTTGTTTTCGAGTATCGATCTGCTCTTACAGCGAACAGCCGGGCCGTTCGCCCCGGTGAAGGGGGGAACGACCCGGCGTCCGAGCCTCGATCGATTCTGCGGCCGTGGCCGAGTTGCTACCTGTTCTCGAACTCGCCGTTGATGACCTTGCCAGCAGGAGTGTCCTCGCGGGCCTTCTTCGCAGCCTCGCGCATCTCGATGCCGTCGGAGATGAGATCACCGATCTCCCGGGTCACGTCTCGCACCGCCCCGGCAATGATGACGGCGATCCGACCCACGTGTGTGGCCGCGGACTCGGTCAATTCCTGCACGGTGTCCTTGTTGCGTTCGAACTTGCCGACCACGACGTTCACCCCTGATTCGGTATTCGGTCCGGTAGCGCCGGCCACGTCAGGCCGCGACCTTCTTGCGCTCGACGATAACACCGACCGTCGGCTTGGATCCGGTCAGAGAATCCGGTAACGCGAGCTTGAAGATCTTGCCCCACACGGTGCCGATCTGCTTGAAGAAACCGCCGGTGTTGTAGGGAAGGCCGTACTTGCCGCACAGTGCCTTCACTTCAGGGGCGAGCTCCGGGTAACGGTGCGCGGGCAGATCCGGGAACAGGTGATGCTCGATCTGGTGCGACAGGTTGCCGGACATGATGTGGAACAGCGGCGATCCCTCGATGTTCGCCGATCCGAGCATCTGTCGGACGTACCACTCGCCGCGCGACTCGTCTGCGGTCTCGTCCTCGGTGAAGGTCTGTACCCCCGTCGGGAAGTGTCCGCAGAAGATGATCGAGTACGTCCACAGGTTGCGGATCAAGTTGGCGCCGACGTTCCCCACCAGTGTGGTGACGAAGAAGGGTCCGGACAGCGCCGGAAAGATCACGTAGTCCTTGAGAACCTGACGACCGGCCTTGCGCCACATCCCCTGCAGCAGCGGCTTGACGTCGTGCCACTTGCGCTTGCCCTGGACGATGTTCTCCGCTTCGAGGTCGTGCAGCATGACGCCCCACTCGAAGAACGTCATCAGCAGGAACGCATAGACGGGGTTACCCAGATAGTACGGATTCCACTTCTGGCCCTCGTCCATCCGCAGGATTCCGTAGCCGATGTCGCGGTCCTTGCCGACGATGTTGGTGAACGTGTGGTGCATGTAGTTGTGCGAGTGCTTCCACTGGTCGGCTGGGCAGACGGTATCCCATTCGAACACTTCGGAATTGAAGCCGGGCTCACGCATCCAGTCGTACTGGCCGTGCATGACGTTGTGGCCGATCTCCATGTTGTCGAGAATCTTGGAGACGCCGAGGGCGCCGACTCCGGCAAGCCACACCGGAGGCAGGAACGGCAGATACATCATGGCGCGACCGGCGATCTCGAGGCCGCGTTGAGTCTTGACGATGTTGTAGATGTATTCGCGATCCTCTTCGCCCAGCTTGGCGACGGTGCGAGCGCGGAGCTCGTCGAGCTCGCGGCCGAGGTCTTGGACTTGCTCGTAGGACAGGACTGTCGGTGGCAGCGCCTCGGGCTTCTCCGCGGATCCGAAAAAGGGCAGAGACAGTGAAGGCAGTGGTATTCCGAACATTTGAAACACTCTCCGTTTCGGTTGTCGAAAATTTGTCGGTCGGGTCGGTCAGATTTCGATGTCCACGTCACCGACAGGGACCGACACGCAAATCTGGATCTTCTTGTGCGGTTCGGTGTCGGTCTCCCCGGTCTTGACGTTCCGGGTGCATCCCGAGGTCTTCACGGACGTGCAGGTGAAGCAGATGCCCATCCGGCAGCCGTAGGACGGCGTCAGGCCCGCGTCCTCCGCCTGCTCGAGGAGGGTCTTGCCCGAGTTGGTGGCGACGACGTCACTGGTGGAGAAATTGATGTCTCCGTCTGCATCGGCGTCGGCGGTCGGTGCTGGCGCTGCGAACTCCTCGAAGTGGAGTCGGTCGGAAAGTCCCAGGTCATCGTAGATATCCCGGACTCCCCGCATCAGCCCCGGCGGACCGCACAAGAACGTCTGAGCATCCGCGAACCACGGCGCCACGGCGTTCAGATGCTCGGGTCCGAAGAAACCGTGAAGGTCTCCCCCGCTCGGCTGGTTCGTGTACGCCAACACGATTCGGACGCGTTCGTGCTCGGCGGCGATCTGTTCCAACTCGGCCCGGTACGAGACATCTTTTTCCGTGTAGGCGTAGTGCAGGAAGGTGAGGTCGCCGCTGTACCCCTCGTCCAGCAGCGACCTCAACATGGACAGCACGGGGGTGATTCCGCTTCCGCCACTGATCAGCAGGACCGATTCCGGACGAGGCGTCGGCAGGTGGAACACACCGTCGGCCTGCGACAGGCTGACGACCAGACCCACCCGGGCGTTCGCGTGGAGATGCTGCGAGACAAGGCCTTCCGGGTGCGCCTTGATGGTTAGTTCGATTTGGCCGTCGGCGCGGTACTGCGAGCACGCGGGCGAGTAGCACCGCGTATGGCGCACCCCGTCGATGACAACGCCGACCTGGACGAACTGCCCGGCCTGGAAGCCCTGCCACTGGTGCGTGGGACGCAACGTAAGGGTGACCGTGTCAGCGGTGGACCGGTGTACATCCGTCACTTCTGCCCGAAGGTCTCTCACTGTGGTCATCGGGTCGACCAGTTCGAGGTAACGGTCGAGCGCATGAGGCGTTGCCATGGCCTCGAACAGGGACAGCAGCGAAAACTTGCGGCGAATGCCTGATTGTCGAGACTTCTGCTGAATTGCCATCTCGCCTCCCGGTTCGAGGAACTTCTTCAGTGTACGTCTGTGCACTAGAATCTCAGTGTGGCAGATCCGTACCGGAATCTGTCAACGTGAAAGTGATGGCACCGACACCGGATCATCGGTGTGTCCCGCCTCACACCCACCCTGAGGCGACGTCGAGACCGGAGGAGGTCACAGAGTGGACAGCAATAAACTCGAACATGTGACAGAACCGGGTACGCGTGCGGAACGTAAGGAACGCACACGACAAGCACTCATCGACGGCACCCTGGATCTGTTGCGCGACCGGTCGTTCGCGAGCGTCAGTTTGCGGGAGGTCTCACGATCCGCCGGCATAGTGCCGACTGCGTTCTACCGGCACTTCGCGTCCATGGAAGATCTCGGTGTAGCGCTGGTCGAAGACTCGATGCGGACGCTTCGTCAGATGCTGAGGGACGCGCGCAAGGATCCCACGGTCAAGAACGCAACCGAATCGCTCCGGATCCTCGTGCGCGCCGTTCGCTCGCACGAGGATCAGTTCCGATTCATCGCCCGTGAGCGCTACGGCGGAGTCACCGAAGTACGACGCGCATTCGCGACCGAGCTCCGCATGTTCGTCAGCGAACTGACCATCGACCTCGCCCGCATGCCAGGACTCGAATCCTGGGACATCAGCGATCTGGAGATGGCCGCGGATCTGATCGTCTCGACCATGCTCACCGCTACCGTCGGTCTGTTGGAGATCGACCGCCCCGGCAGCGCAAGCGAACGCGAACTCCTGACACGCACCGAACAGCAAGTCCGCCTCGTGGTGTTGGGCATGGGAGTCTGGAGATCGAACCACGGTTGAATCGACCCGAGGTCCACTCGACCTCAGCTGGGAGAACCGCACATGACGATGACCGAAGTAACCGTCGACGATCTGGTGTTCGACGTGTCGATCGCCGGAGAGGCACGCGCGGAACCGGTGGTGCTGCTGCACGGCTTCCCGCAAACGCACGCATGCTGGGATCGGATCTCACCGACGCTCGTGAAACACGGGCTGTTCACCATCGCACCCGACCAACGCGGATACTCACCCGGCGCACGTCCGCTCGGCACCGAGGCCTATCGCGTGGAGAATCTCGTCGGCGACGTCGTCGGGATCCTGGACCAACTCGGCCTGGAGTCAGCGCACGTCGTCGGACACGACTGGGGTGCCGCCGTGGCGTGGCAACTCGCCGCACGGCATCCGGAACACGTTCGTTCGCTCGTTGCAGTGTCCGTGCCCCACACGGCTGCGTTCAACCGAGCGCTTCGAGAGGACGCGGACCAGCGTGAGCGCTCGACTTACATGGGCCTGTTGCGACAAGCAGGTAAAGCCGAGGATGTGCTGCTCGAAGACGACGCACGCAGGCTGCGGGCCATGTTCTCCGATCGCAGCCCGGACGACCGTTACGTCCGACACCTGCAACAGCCGGGGGCTTTGACCGCGGCGTTGGAGTGGTATCGCGCAATGACCAACGAGTTCGGACGCCTCCCACCGGTGACCGTTCCGACGACCTACGTCTGGAGCAACCAGGACTCGGCGATCGGCCGTGCGGGCGCCGAACAATGCGGCGAATTCGTCGACGCGGACTACACATTCGTCGAACTCGACGGAATTTCGCACTGGATTCCCGAGGAAGCCCCCGAACGTTTGGCCGACGAGATCCTGCGGCGAGTCGCCCAGTCGCGGGTGTCGTGAGATCAGACCTTGTCGGGCGCTTTCACGGCGAGCAAAGCCAGTAACCCGACGAACAGCACGACGAGTAGTCCACCGATGCCGGCACGGTCCGCGTCGAACAGCCAGACGAACAGCCCGAACAAGGTGGGTGCGAGGAACGAGACTGCACGGCCGGTCGTGGCGTACAGACCGAAGAACTGACCCTCGCGCCCGGGTGGTGCCAGACGTGCCAGGTAGGTTCGCGACGACGACTGCGCCGGCCCGACGAACAGGCACAGCACCAACCCGAACACCCAGAACAGCACCGGGCCGGACACGAACAACAGCACGATCCCCGCGACGATCATCGCCACGAGAGAGAACACGATGACGGATTTGGGTCCGGATCGATCGTCGAATCGACCGGCGGTCACCGCGCCCAGACCGGCGACGACGTTGGCGGCGACGCCGAAGAGCAGTACGTCTGCCGAGCTGATGCCGTAGACACTCACCGCCAGAACAGCACCGAACGTGAACACCCCGGCCAGGCCGTCGCGGAACAGAGCGCTCGCGATCAGGAAGTAGACGCTGCGTCTGTCGGCAGTCCACAGCTCGCGGAGGTCGCGGAACAGTACTTTGTACGATTCCAGCATTCCCGCCTTGGCGGCGCCTGGATCCTGTTCGGTGGACGGCAGTTCGGGAACGGTGAGCAGGACGGGAATCGCGGAGACGGCGAACCACACCGCGGCCAGCAGGGCGACGAGCCGAATGTTCATGCCACCGTCGGTGGTGATGCCGAACAGTCCTCTGGTGTCACCGTCACCGGTGATGAAACCGAAGTAGCAGATCAACAGCAGAACGATGCCGCCGAAATACCCCATCGACCAACCGAATCCGGACACGCGGCCGATGTTGGCCGGCGTGGAGACCTGACGAAGCATGGCGTTGTACGGAACACTGGCCAGTTCGAACAGGATCGAGCCTGCGGCGAGCAGTACCAGGCCCAGCCACAGGTAGTGATAGTCGTCGGCGACTAAAAACAAGCCGGCCATCGACGCGACGGTGAGCCCCGTCAACAACGCCAACGAGCGCTTTCGGCGGCCACGGGCGTCGAAGCGTTGGCCGGAGACAGGCGCAAGTATCGCGATGACGACGCCTGCTGCTCCGATCGCCCAACTGAACCACGACGTCGCCGAGATCGATCCGGGCAGGTCGTCGCCCACCGCATCGGTGAGGTACACCGAGAACACGAACGTCAGAATCACCGCGTTGAAGGCGGCAGATCCCCAATCCCAGATACCCCAGGCGAATACCTGCTTTCGGGTCGTCGCGACGCCTACGACGGCGGTGTCGGCCGGAGTGTTCATGGGCAAAGCCTAAGCCGGGAGTGGAGCCTGCGGGAATGACCCCGGAGAGCAAGCACGTCCAGCACAGCATCGCACTGCAGGATATGCACCTGGTTGCATAGTCACCGTGTTGCATACATACTGGCTGTCGTGGCACTCGAGCACGCGATACTCGTTTCCCTGACCGAATCGAACGGCTCCGGTTACGAACTGGCGCGCCGATTCGACAAGTCGATCGGCTTCTTCTGGAGCGCGAGCCATCAGCAGATCTACCGGGTGCTGACGCGTATGGACGCGGCCGGGTGGATCGTGGGCGCCTCCGTAGTGCAGGACGGTCGGCCGGACAAGAAGGTCTATTCGGTCAGCCGGAGCGGGCTCGACGAGCTGGATCGCTGGATCGCCCGACCCACCGATCCGAGCGCGCTCCGGGAGGAACTGGCCGTCAAGATCCGGGGCGCAGCACACGGTGACGTCGAGGCGCTTCGCACCGAGGTCCGCCGACACCGGGATGTCCATGCGGACAGGCTCGAGATCTTCCGACTCATCGAGAAACGCGATTTCCCATCACCGTCCTCCCTCTCGGGTACCGCACTGCATCAATACTTGGTACTGCGCGGCGGAATCCGAGTCGAGGAGGGCTTCGCCGAATGGTGCGACGAGATATTGGAGCGATTGTGACCGGTACCGAGAACTATCCGATTCTTCTGTCGCCGTTGAAGGTCGGCAACACCACTCTGAAGAATCGCGTCATCATGGGATCCATTCATACCGGTTTGGAGGACCGCGCACGAGACACCTCTCGACTGGCGGCCTACTTCGCCGAACGCGCGCGCGGTGGCGTCGCGCTGATCGTCACCGGTGGCTATGCACCCAATCGCACCGGATGGCTCCTCCCGTTCGGCGCCAAGCTCACCAACCGAATCGAGGCGCGGCGACATCGCACGATCACGGACGCGGTGCATGCGGAAGGCGGCAAGATCGCTCTGCAGATCCTGCATGCAGGTCGATACTCGTATCAGCCGTTCAGTGTGTCGGCGTCGTCGATCAAGGCCCCCATCAACCCATTTCGCCCGCGGCGCCTCACCGCACGAGGTGTGCGGTGGCAGATCCGCAACTTCGTGAGGTGTGCGCGGCTGGCTCGGTCCGCTGGGTACGACGGCGTCGAGATCATGGGCGGCGAAGGATATTTCATCAATCAGTTCCTCTCCGAGCGCACCAACAAGCGGCGCGACGAGTGGGGTGGAAGCGCAGAGAACAGGCGTCGTATCGCGGTCGAGATCGCCCGGTGTATCCGAGAGGCGGTGGGCACCGACTTCCTGGTGATGTTCCGATTGTCCATGGCCGATCTCGTCGAGGGTGGACAGAGCTGGAGCGACATCGTCGCCCTGGCGCAGGATTTGGAGAGCGTCGGCGTCGACGTCATCAACACCGACATCGGCTGGCACGAATCCCGCGTTCCCACCATCGTCACGTCGGTTCCGCGTGCAGCGTTCGCCGACATCACCGGAAAGCTCGACAAGCATGTCGACATCCCGGTGGCGGCGTCGAATCGAATCAACATGCCCGACATCGCGGAAGGAATCCTCGCACGCGGTGACGCACAGCTGATCTCGATGGCCCGGCCGATGCTCGCCGACCCGTTCTGGGTGCGCAAGACCGAAGCGAACGCAGCGGACTCCATCAACACGTGTATCGCGTGCAACCAGGCGTGTCTGGACCACGCGTTCGTCCACAAAACAGTCTCCTGCCTGGTCAACCCCCGCGCGGGACGTGAAGTCGAATTGCAGTTGATGCCTGCCCGCAGAACCAAGAAGGTCGCGGTCGTGGGCGGCGGTCCGGCAGGGCTGTCCGCCGCACTCGAAGCTGCCCGTCGCGGCCACGCCGTCAGCCTGTTCGAGTCCAGGCCGGCACTGGGTGGCCAATTCGGTATCGCACAGCGCATTCCAGGCAAGGAGGAGTTCTCCGAGACCATCCGCTACTTCACGACAGCGCTGCGCGACGCCGACGTGGCGGTCCACCTGGGCAGGCGCGTCACCGCAGTCGAGCTCGTCGCAGGCGATTTCGACGAGGTGATCGTCGCGACGGGAGTAGTCCCGAGAATCCCGTCGATACCCGGTATCGATCACCCGTCGGTGCTGTCCTACGCCGATGTCGTCGAGCACGGAAGACCGGTGGGTGACCGCGTGGCCGTCATCGGGGCGGGCGGCATCGGTGTCGACATCGCGGAATTTCTGACGACCGACGCCTCCCCCACGCTGGACCTGAAGGAATGGAAGCAGGAGTGGGGTGTCACCGAACCGGAAGCGGCGCCGGGGGCGCTCACCACACCCGTCCCCGCGCCGTCGCCGCGTGAGGTCTACCTGTTGCAGCGCAAGAAGGGACGAATCGGCGCGGGGCTGGCGAAGACGACGGGATGGGTGCACCGCGCGGCGCTGAAAGCCAAAGGCGTGCACGAGCTCTCCGGCGTGAATTACGAACGCATCGACGACGAGGGTCTGCACATCACCTTCGGCGAGCGCCACGAGCGTCCACGCACGCTCGCCGTCGACACCGTCGTCGTGTGTGCGGGCCAGGAACCCGTCCGCGATCTCGTCGACGACCTACGAGCCGCGGGAACGACGACCCATGTCATCGGGGGCGCCGATGTCGCTGCCGAACTCGACGCCAAGCGCGCGATCGAGCAAGGAACACGCCTCGCTGCATCCATCTGATTCCAGCCAGGTGATTCCAGCCAGGTGGATTCATCCACTACCCTGTCTCAGCGTGAGCCTGCCCAGTCCCGCGCCCGAAGCCCGTGCTGTCGTCACCGGAGCGTCCTCCGGAATCGGCGAAGCGCTGGCCACCGAACTCGCCGCCCGCGGCCATTCACTGATTGTCGTGGCACGGCGGGGTGAGTTGCTCGAGGCACTTGCCACCGGACTCCGTGCCGCGCACGGAGTGACCGTCGAGGTCCGAGTTCTCGATCTGTCGGACCGGAATGCCCGCGTATCGTTCGCCGACGAGTTGGCGAAGCGCGAGATCAGCATTCTGTGCAACAACGCAGGTATCGCCACGTTCGGGCCGGTCGCAAACCTCGACCCCGCCTACGAACGGGATCAGGTGGAACTGAATGCAGTCGCCGTGCACGATCTCACGCTCGCTGTCATTCCGGGAATGGTGGCGCGGGGCAGCGGCGGAATTCTGATCACGGGTTCGGCGGCCGGGAACATGGCCATCCCGAACAATGCGACGTACGCAGCGACGAAAGCGTTCGTCAACACGTTCTCCGAGTCGCTACGGCTCGAACTCAAGGACAGCGGAGTGAACGTCACCCTGCTGGCCCCTGGCCCTGTTCGCACCGAGACTCCTGATCCCGCCGACGCATCCATAGTGGACAAGCTGGTCCCGGATTTCCTGTGGATCGACAGCGCCTACACGGCCAAGCTGTCGCTGGATTCGTTGGCGAAGAACAAGATGCGTGTAGTGCCGGGCCTGCTGTCCAAGGGCATGTCGATCGCGGGCCAGTACAGTCCGCGCGCCATCTCGGCCCCCATCGTCGGAAGCTTCTACAAGAAGCTCGGCGGCTGAACCCTCACCGAGGGCGGAAGTGGTCCAGCGAATCGGACACGATCGACAACGCGGTGTCGGTATCCATCGACGGGGCCAATTCCGGTATCAGCACCGTCACCCCGTCACGGACGCCTTGGCACCGCAGGACCGTCGAATCCGGTCGTGTCGGGCCTGTACTTCTGCCTGATTCGGTCGATTCCCCAGGCTCCACTCCGGCCGGCACCAGCGAATTCACCGTCACCAGGCACTCGGCGTCACCCGAGGTCTCGATGCGTTCGGGAGGCGACGGCAACCGGAGCCGTTCGGCGATGGCATCGCCCGCCTGCGTACTCCACAAGCGAGGGCTGGGCGCATCGACTGCATAGACCGTCACCAGAACCAAGAGCGACTCGTCCGCGTATCCCTGTGCGGCGGCGTCGGCCCCGTCGTACGCGGCGCTGAGCCCCGCGACGGCATCCTCGCGCTGCGGACCCGAGTCGTCGTCTCGGTCGAATCGCTCCATCTGCTGTTGCATCGTCTGAAGCCCGGCGACGGAGTCCGGGAACTCCAGAGCCTGCTGCGCACTAGCCGAACCCGAACTGCAGCCGACGACGGCCGCGATCGCAACGGGTGGTACCAACCAGGATTTCTTCATGCAGTCGATCCTCTCGCTACCGCGGGGCGGCCGATATGAGTAGTTCTACCGGTTTCGCAGGGTGAAACCACCTCCTAGGCTAAACGGACAAACCGCCCGGGAGGACTTGTTCGATGATCGACCGCGCACCCATCGTGTCCACCGCTGTCGTGACTGCCGCCGTGGCCGCCGTCGTGCTGATCGGAGGATGTAGTCGGCACGAGGTCACCTACGCGGTGAACGGCGAGACGGTGCAACCCGATCCGCCGACCGACGCAGCCGCCGAGGTGGACCCGTGCTCGGTCCTGTCCGAGAACACGCGCACTCGTCTCGGCTTGGCGGACATCGAGCCGGTCGAACTACCGAAGACACCGGACGGGGGCTGCACCTGGGACGGCAACAGCCGCTACCTTCTGCCGAATCTGACGCTGTGGGTGCGCGGGCAGACCGACGCCGATCCGAACGACGACATCGTCGACATCGCGGGCGTTCCGGTCAACGTGTACAACATCGCGGGCACGTCTGGGCGACTCATTGCGTACTTCGACGACCTGACGCTCAGCCTGAACTACATCAAGGCGAAGGTGGAGATCGACACCTTCGATGCACTGGAGGCCGCGATGACCGACGTGTTGGACGGGTACTCCCGCACCGCGTGAACCACTCGCTCACGCGGCTGCGGCCGTACCCTCACCGTCGACGGCGACGGCCTGTGCCGAAAATGCTGCGTGAAATTTCCCGTCCGGCAGCCGAAGCTGCAGAACGGAGGAAACTCTTGACTGCGGGGTTACCCATGATTCGTTCCGCCGCAGAGGGCCCTTCAGGTTCCAGTGGCGGTAGATCGGGCAGGTCCGCAGGCAACGGTGGGATGTCGAACGTTTCGGTCGGCGCAGGCACATCGGTGACCCGGGCCTCCAATTTCTCGTAGGCCGACTCGCGATCGATGGTCTCGCGATACTTGGGTCCGAGCGTGCTCGCCGACGCCGCAGCGCCGATGGCGTCGTTGCCTATGGTGTCCATCACCGAGCGCGGCGGGCGAATCTTGGTCCATGCCACCGGCGTCGGCGCGCCCTTCTCCGAGAGCACGGTGACGATGGCCTCGCCTGTGCCGAGCGAGGTGAGTGCCTTCTCGAGGTCGTACGCTTCGGTTTTCGGGTAGGTGCGGACGGTCTTGTTCAGCGCCTTCTGGTCGTCGGGCGTGAATGCCCTCAGCGCGTGCTGAATTCGCGCGCCCAGCTGTGACAGCACTTGGTTCGGCACGTCCGTCGGGAGCTGTGTGCAGAAGAACACACCGACGCCCTTCGAACGGATGAGCTTGACGGTCTGTTCTACCTGCTGCAGAAAGGCTTTGGAGGCGTCGGCGAACAACAGGTGAGCTTCGTCGAAGATGAAGACCAACTTGGGTTTGTCGATGTCGCCGACCTCGGGCAGGGTCTGGAACATGTCGGCCAGGACCCACATCAGGAACGTCGAGAACATCACCGGCCGGGCGGCGTGGGCCCCCAGCTCGAACAGCGTGATGATGCCCTTGCCGTCGGCGCCGACCCGAAGAAGATCCTCGGTGTCGAGCTCGGGTTCACCGAAGAAGGTGTCTCCTCCGTCGGCTTCGAGGTTGATCAGGGAACGCAGGATGACACCCGCGGTCGCAGCCGATACACCGCCGATGCCCTTGAGATCCGCCTTGCCCTCGTCACTGGTGAGATGGGTGATGACGGCACGCAGATCCTTGAGATCCAGCAATGCCAAGCCTTGCTTGTCCGCCCAATGGAAGATCAAGCCGAGTGTCGATTCCTGAGTGTTGTTGAGTCCCAGCACTTTGCTCAGAAGTATCGGACCGAACGCGGTGATGGTCGCACGCACAGGGATACCGATGCCGTCGGTGCCGAGCGAGAGGAATTCGACGGGGTGACCGGTCGGACTCCAGTCGGAATCTCCGGTCTCCACTGCACGCGCCCTGATCTTCTCGTTGTCCGCACCTGGGGACGACAGCCCGGACAGGTCGCCTTTGACGTCGGCCATGACAACGGGGACGCCTGCGCTCGACAACTGTTCGGCAATCCCTTGCAGTGTCTTCGTCTTCCCGGTACCGGTCGCTCCCGCGACCAATCCGTGCCTGTTCAGCGTCGCGAGGGGAATGCGAATTTCAGCGGCTGGATCCGTCACGCCGTCCAGGACGACGGTTCCGAGCTTCAATGCGGCTCCCGAGGACTGATAACCCGCGGCTATCTCCGCTGCCACACCAGCCGGTACCGCGGCGCCCTCGGTTTCGGTGACCTGGGCTTCGGCGTTCAGCGCTTCCTTCTCGGCCGCCTCTGCTGCAGCCAGAGCCTCGGCGGCAACTCGGGCCGCTTCCACGGCAGCGGCCTTGGCAGCCTTCGCCTTCTCCGCGGGGGTGAGAGTGGTGGAACCTTCCGACGCCGGATCGACCGTCATGTCTATCGATGCTCCTTGGTTCTCTGTGCTTGCTGTCGTTCGGCTCGCACTGCAATCGCCACCGCAAACCTTAGCGGTGAGCATGGTCGCACTAGTCTGTGTCGTGTGCAGGACAAACTTGTGTGGATCGATTGTGAAATGACCGGCCTGGATTTGTCGAAGGACAAGCTCATCGAGATCGCGGCGCTCGTCACCGACAGCGAACTGGAGATTCTCGGCGAGGGTGTCGACATCGTCATCCACGCCGACGACGACGCGTTGGCGTCGATGCCGGATGTGGTGAAGAAGATGCACGCCAAGTCCGGGCTGACCGACGAGGTGCGTGCGTCGACGGTGACGCTCGAGGAAGCACAGCAGCAGGTGCTGGCGTACATCCGCGAGCATGTTCCGGTGGCCGGGACGGTGCCTCTGGCAGGAAACTCCATTGCGACCGACCGCGGATTCATCTCCCGTGACATGGTCGAGCTGGACACATACCTGCACTACCGCATGATCGACGTCAGTTCCATCAAGGAGCTGACGCGTCGGTGGTATCCGCGGATTTACTTCGGCCAACCACAGAAGGGGCTCGCGCACCGCGCCTTGGCCGACATCAAGGAGTCGATCAAGGAGTTGAAGTACTACCGCCAGACGGTGTTCGTGCCCGAGCCTGGCCCTTCGACCAGCGAAATTGCTGCCGTCGTCGAAGGGCTCGACACACCGTCGTAGGGGCGATTCGCAACTGACGAATCGAACCGCTAGTATTGTCGTCGCTGCTGAAACAGAGCCTGAACGGGCGAAGAAGATGTGGCTATGGTGGGTGTAGTTCAGCTGGTAGAGCACCAGGTTGTGATCCTGGGTGTCGCGGGTTCGAGTCCCGTCACTCACCCCATAGAAGCGAGAAAGCCGGTCTCCGTACGGAGGCCGGCTTTTTTGCTGTTCGAGGTCCGTCCCCCCGCGTCGACCTACGCCCATCGCCCAGCTCGCTGAATTACGTTGTTGTAATTCAACTTTCGAGTTTCCTATGAGGTTCATGTGACGTACGGTTACAAATGGCACTTTTGGGGAAGAAAAGTACCAACGTGAAAGCTGTGAACTTGCAGTGTTGATTCAACGTGCCCCGAAACGCGCCACCAGCAGTTCTAGCCCAGTTTCGTTCGAGTCGGGCACTAGATCAGGAGGCAGTTCACGTGGGTCGAAGAGTTCACAAGGTGATTGCGGGTTCGATGTTGTCGGCGGCGCTGTGCCTCGGTACCACGGGTCTGATCAACCCCACCGTCGCCACGGCGCAGCCGACCATCGAACTACCCGAAATCCCGATTCCACAGCCGGACGCGCAGCAGAGAGCGGCCATACTCGCCGCGGTTCTGGACGCGACCGGAGTACTGATCAACGAGGTCGCAGCCGTCATTCTCGACTCGGACTTCGGCCCGGCGCCGGACACTTCGTCCGACGAGCCGGAGGCCTCGACCGCTCCCCCATCGGTGGGCCTGGGTGGCTCGATCCTCCCGCTCCCCGCCAGAAGCTACGAGATCTCCTCCGGTTACGGCAGCCGCAACAACCCCACCGGAAACGGCGGTCAGTTCCATCAAGGTGTCGATTTGGCAGCACCGTCAGGTACGCCCATCTACGCCGTGACGGGCGGAACCGTCGAACAGGCGGGAGATGCGGGCGACGGCTACGGCAACCTGGTTCGGATCAAGAGCGGCAACACCGTCACGTACTACGGCCACCAGTCCAGCGTGGACGTCGAGGTCGGCGACACGGTGAACGCGGGCGATCGGATCGGATCCGTCGGCAGCACCGGCAACTCGACCGGGCCACACCTGCACCTGGAGGTCAGGAACAACGGATCGAGCATCGAACCGGTGGCCTACCTGAAGACACTCGGTATCGATCCCGCTCGATACGAGAAGCAGGGTTCCGACTAGACGCTCGACGCGTTGCCGGCTTTCCATTCCTCCCACGGAATGTTCCAGTCGCCGAGCCCGTCGACGCCGGACAATGTGCCGCCCACGGTGTTCTTGACCACGACGATGTCGCCGCGCTTGGTGTTGTCGAAGACCCACTTGGCGTTGGACGGGCTCAGGTTGAGGCATCCGTGGCTGGCGTTGGAATATCCCTGCTGCCCCACGGACCACGGGGCGGAGTGGAAGAAGATGCCGCTGTACGACATCCGGACGGCCCAGTCGACCGGGGTGCGGTAGCCGGCCGAGGAGTTGACGGGCACTCCGTACGTGGACGAGTCCATGACGAGGTGATCGAAGCGGTCGCCGATGATGTAGACGCCGTTGTCGGTCGGTGTGCTGTCCTTGCCCATCGACGTGGGCATGGTGATGACGTCCTGGCCGTTGACGTTGAACGTCACCTGCTTGGTGTTGTCGTCGGCCGTCGCGACCACGGCGTCGCCGATGGTGAACGACGTCGACGCGTTCTCCTGGCCGTAGATACCGTCGCCGAGGTCACGGCCGTACACGTTGACCGCGACGTCGACGCGCGTGCCCGACGCCCAGTAGTTCTGCGGCCGCCAGCGGACCTCGCGGTCGTTGACCCAGTAGAACGCGCCCTCGACGGCGGGTGTCGTGGTGACCTGGATGGCGTTCTGAGCGGCGATCTTGTCGGTGATCGTTTCGTCGAACTGGACGGCGACCGGCTGACCGATGCCGACGACGGCGCCTTCGCTCGGCATGACGTACGGCTTGGTGAAGTTACCGGGCTGACTGGTGGTGAACGAGCTGACTGTCGTGCTCGATCCGCCGAGCCCGTACGCGTCGGCCTGCACGCGGTACTTTCGGTTGTATCCGAGCGGCTCGGTGTTGGTCCAGCTCAGACCGTCCGGCGAGATTGCCCCCGATACGGGCACGCCCTCGGGGTTGAGCATCGTGACGCCGGCGAGCTTGCCGTCGACGACGCTCACCGTGACCGGATCCGCCGGGGAGAATCCGACCGCACCGTCGTCGACGGTGGAGGTCAGCTTGGGCTTGAGGAGCTCGGCGATCGGGTTGGAGTCGATGGGGGCAGCGTCGATCTTGCTGTCGTTCGTCGATGCACATCCGGACAGAACGACCGTTGCCGCCACCGATGCGACAGCCGCCAACACGACTCCGCGCGAGATCCTCATGCGCCACTCCACTTCACGACCGACCGATTTGCGAGTACCCACCGAAAACGGACACTTCGACCACATAATGCCAGGCCATCACCTGCGCATCCACTTGAAATGCCGCTCCGAGAGTAACGTTCGAATACCAATCGGCCCGTTACTGACCTGTGTTACGTCACAGGCCGTGTCGGCGCCGTCGGTGACGGATCACCGGAAGCTCATGTTGTCGTCGACCAGCTTGCCGTACCGCAGAGCCGGCAAATCGCGAAAGTAGTTCATGCGCAATTTCCACGGAGCCGACGATCCCTGTTTGGGGAACGAATCGACGGAGCGGAGAACGTAACCGGCCGCGAAGTCGAGGAACGGCTCCTCCCCGACCGATGCATCGCGCTTCAGCCGCACTTCTCGCGCGCCGGTCTTGTCCATGTGTGCGAGCAGCCTGGCGACGTAATCGGACACCAGGTCGGCCTTGAGCGTCCACGATGCGTTGGTGTATCCGACGACGAACGCGAAATTCGGCACGTCGGTCAGCATCATGCCCTTGTACGCCATCGTGTCCGTGAGGTCGACGACGCGGCCGTCGACCGAGAGCGTCACATTGCCGAACGCCACGAGGTTCAGTCCGGTCGCCGTGACGACGATGTCGGCATCCAGGTGCTCGCCGGATTTCAGATCGATGCCGGAGTCGGTGAACTTCTCGATGTGATCGGTGACGATGTCCACTTCGTCCTTGCGAATCGAGCGGAACAGATCGTTGTCGGGAACGAGGCAGAGCCGTTGGTCCCACGGGTCGTACCGGGGTGTGAAATGGGTGTCCAGGTCGTACCCCTTCGGAAGCCACCCCTCCTGCAATTTTCTGATCTGCTTCTTCATGAACCCCGGATAACGCTGGCAGAGCACGTACAGCCCGATCGCGGTCAAGGCGTTCTTCGTCCGGGTGATTCCGTATGCGGCACGTGCGGGAAGGTACTTGCGCAGGCCGAGCGCGACCTGGTCCTCGGATGGCAACGACAGGATGTAGCTGGGCGAGCGCTGCAGTAACGTCACGTGCGACGCTTCACGAGCTAGATTGGGCGCCAACGTGATCGCAGTAGCGCCGCTGCCGATGACCACGACCTTCTTGCCGGAGTAGTCGAGATCCTCGGGCCATTTCTGTGGGTGGATCACCGTGCCACCGAAGTCCTCGATGCCGGCGAACTCCGGGGTGAATCCCTTGTCGTAGTCGTAGTACCCACTGCAGCACATCAGGAACGACGCCTCGAACGTCACGACCTCTCCGCCGGAACGCTGAGCCGTCACCGTCCACTTGGACGTCGCGGTGGACCATTCCGCGGACACGACCTTGTGGTGGAACCGAATGTGACGGTCGATCCCCTCGTCCTTCGCCGTGTCCTCGATGTACTCGCGGATGTCCTTGCCGTCGGCGATCGACTTGTCGCCCGCCCATGGGCGGAAGTTGTACCCCAGTGTGTACATGTCCGAATCCGACCGAATCCCCGGATACCGGAACAGGTCCCACGTACCGCCGATTGCGCCGCGGCTCTCCAGAATCGCGTACGTCTTGCCGGGTAGCTTCGCCTGAAGGTGATGCGCCGCGCCGATACCGGACAGGCCTGCGCCCACGATGAGGAAGTCGACCGATTCCGTCTCGGTTCGCGACGAAGTGTCGGAGGGGGATGTCGTTGTCATCGAAACTCTTTCGTCCGTGCCGTCTGGTCTACTTGTTGCGTGCGCTGGTCGAGCGCCCGAGTGCGGCGACTTCGGCATCCATCTTGGGAAGCAACCTCGGTACGTGCTTCAGCAGCGCTCTGTCGCCCACTGCCGAGTTCAGGACGGCACGGAACTTGCCCGCCACTCCGACCCAGCCGGGCACGTACACCTTCCTCTTGCGACTTTCGAGCCCCGCAACGAAGGCGTCGACGCACTTGTCGACGGTCATCGTTCGCCCGAACGGCCCTGGCATGACCTCGAGCATTTCGCGGAACGCACCGAGATCGGATTTGGCGTCCTGAACGAGTGGAGTGTCTATCCAGGCCATGTGGGCCGACCCTACGCCGACGCCCTGGTGTGCGACCTCGAGCCGCAGTGCGTTCGCGAACTGCTCGACCCCGGCTTTGCTCGCGTTGTACGCCGCCAGGCCGGGGCACGCAGCGAACGCGGCGAGCGACGACACGACGAGGACGTAGCCGTTGCGCTCGATCAACGACGGCAGCGCCGCCCGAACGGTGTGGAACACCCCGAGGACGTTGATGTCGAGTACTCGCGCGAACGTGGCGGGGTCGACCTGGAGTACCGAACCGTAACTGGAAATACCGGCGTTGGCCAGCACGAGGTCGATGCCGCCGAAGCGCGCAATGCCTGCGTCGACCGCGGCCTGCGTCGCGTCGAGGTCGCGGACATCGGCCACGACGGTGACCGCGGCGTCGCCCAGCTCGACGCCCAGAGCGAGCAGTGGCTCCTCGTCGACGTCGGTCAACACCAGCTTGCTCCCCCGGGCCGCCAGTGCACGGGCTGTTTCCGCACCGATACCGCGCGCCGCGCCCGTGATGAAGACAACCTTGTTCGAGAGTGTGGGCATCGCCCGTCACCTCCAGTTTCCGTTCCCCCCGTATTGGGAACTGCTAGGTGTCACTTTCCATCTGATACGGACGGGTGTCAAGATTGCACCGAGCAAGGCTGCGACATCAACGAGGCTGGAGATCCTTCGACAACCGCTCGGCTGCGGACACCAGGAGCGGAACGAACTGCTCGGCGGACTCCAGGGTCACCCGCGCGGTCGGCCCGGCAATGGACATGGCGGTGAGCGTCGGAGCACCGATGACGGGAACCGCGAAGCACCGCACTCCCACCTCCTGCTCACCGTCGTCGATCGCGTACCCACGCGATCGGACGACGGCAAGATCGGCGAGCAGTGCATCGAGAGTGTTCAGCGTGTTCACCGTCCGCGGAGCCATACCGGTTCGCGAGACGAGGGCACGGACCTCGTCGTCGGGCAGCTGAGACAGAAGCGCCTTGCCCACCCCGGTGGAATGAGGAAGGACACGCTGACCCACTTCGTTGAACATGCGCATGGCGTGCTCCGACGGCACCTGCGCGACGTAGACGGCCATGTCGTCTTCCAGGAATGCCATGTTCGACGTCTCGTGCGTCTGCCGAACGAGCTCGGACAGATACGGCTTGGCCCACCCCCCGATCAGTTTGGTTGCGCTGTCGCCCAATCCGATCAACTTGGTGCCCAACGCGTACCGACGGGTGGCGAGCCGGCGGACGTAACCGAGCGTCACCAGAGTTCCGATCAGTCGGTGCACCGTGGGCATCGGCAGATCGGCCGCCTCGGCAAGTTCACTGATACCGATCGAGCCTCCCGAGGCCGCCATGATGTCGAGAAGCTCGAATGCTCGCTCGACCGACTGCACTCCGCCACCCACCGCCATGGATCACCTCTCGACTCGTTCGGTTACGGCTACCCTATTTCACCTGCCGGCCTTCACCGCTCGACTCAGGTGGAGTGGTGTCGTGTGGCCACGGGCGGTGCCGCTGTGACCACGGACGGTGATGCCTTGTTTCCCTTGGTCAACACGTTGAAAGCGATGTTCAGAACCACGGCCACGATGCTCGCCGCACTGATGCCCGAGTCGAAGACCACGTGCACCCACTCGGGGAAGGCCGAGTAGAAACCCGGCACCGCGATCGGAATGACGCCGAATCCCAGCGCGACCGCGACGATGACGAGGTTCAGGTTCCCGTCGAAGTTCACCTTGGACAGGGTTCTGATTCCACTGGCCGCAACCGAGCCGAACAACACTATTCCCGCTCCACCGAGCACGGGCAACGGCACCGACGCCACCACCCGGCCCAACACCGGAAAGAGACCGAGGAACAACAACACCGAACCGCCCGCGGCCACCACGTAACGGCTCTTGATCCCGGTGACGGCCACGAGTCCGACGTTCTGCGCGAAGGCACTCGCCGGGAAAGTCCCGAACACCGGTGCAACCGTCGTCGCGATCATGTCCGCCCGGAGCCCGTCCCCGACCCGACGAGCATCGACGTCCGTTCCGACGATCTCGCCGACGGCAAGAATGTCCGCTGTCGTCTCGGTCATGATGACCAGAATGACGACGACCATCGAGATGATCGCGCCGATCTGAAAGACCGGTGCACCGAATGCGAACGGCTCCGGCAAGGCGAAGAAACTGCCAGTGCCCACGTCGGAGAAATCGGCCTTGCCGACGGCGAACGCGAACCCGGTGCCGACGACGATTCCGATGAGTATCGACAGGCGAGAGAGAGTTCCCTGCACGAACCGGCTGACTAGGAGCACCACGGCGAGGCTGAAGCCGGCGAGACCGATGTTGGACATCGACCCCCAATCAGCGGCGCCCTGGTCGCCACCCATCGCCCACCGCACCGTGACCGGAAGAAGCGAAATCCCGATCACCGTGATGATCGTGCCCGTCACGACCGGCGGGAAGAACCGGACGATCTTGCTGAAGAACGGCGTGATCAAAACGCCGATCGCACCGGCCGCGATGATCGCACCGAACACCGAGTTCAAACCGTCGGGACCACTGGCGATAGCGACCATCGTCGACACGGACGCGAAGGAAATACCCTGCACCAAGGGCAGTTTCGCGCCGACGTACGGAAGCCCGAGGGTCTGGAGCATCGTCGCAGCACCACTGACGAACAGCGCAGCCGACACCAGAACCGCAATCTGGGTGCCGTTCAACCCGGCCGCACCGCCGACGATCAGAGGCGGCGCGATCACCCCGCCGTACATCGTCAGGATATGTTGCAATCCATAGAGATACGACCTACCGATCGACAGGCGCTCGTCCTCCGGACGCCCCTGATCGCCCTTACCATCCCCGCGGGCTCCGCTCCCGGCCTTGCCCTGGTCACTCCTGCGGGCTCCGCTCCCGGCCTCATCCTGGTCACTCCTGCGGGCCCCGCTCCCGGCCTCATCCTGGTCACTCCTGCGGGCTCCGCTCCCGGCCTTCCTCAGCTTCATGGCCTTCGCTCCTAACAGAATCCGGGTACGGTGGCCCACACGTGCCCGGCGTCGGGAACGTCGTCGCGTTTCACCGTCGCCTCGATCAGTCCGTACGGCCGGTCGGCGACGTAGAACACTTCACCTGGGTTGTCGAGTCCGAACGGCTCGAGATCGACGAGGAAGTGGTGGATGTTGGGCATGGAGAACTTGATCTCGCCGATCTCCGGGTGCGCTTCGAGGACTTGGGTTCCCATCTGGAACAGAGTCTGCTGCAACGCCAACGAGTGGGTGGATGCGAAGGCGTCGAGCATGATCGACCGGACGTCGTCGAAGACCTTGTCGAAATCGAGGTCGGTGGACAGGTACCGCCACCGCGCGCTGACCGACGTCGCGAGAATGCGGTCGGTCGTCTCCTTCAGCGTGGTGTACCGATCCTTGGGGTATCCCCAGAACTCCGATGCCGTGGAGTTCAGGACGACGAGATCGCTGACGCCGGAGATCACCGTCGGGCCGGTTTCGTCGATGGTCACGACGGTGTTGCGCTTCTCGTCACTGCTCTTGACGAACGAGTGGTCGTAGCCGTCGGTGCCCGACGGTACTCGCGCCCAGCTGTACTGCTCGATCTCCCACCTCCCGCCGTCGATCCAGTCGAAACTGTCGGTGAAGTGCCGGCCGAGACGCAGAGCGAAGTCCTCGATTGCGCCGAGTCCGTCCCGGGCGAAGGCGTACACGGTGTTCTTCTGGGTGTCCGTCGCGACGACGTGACTGTTGTCGCCGACGGTGTGGGCGGCTTCCAGATCACCCCGCAGCTGGGAGGTGACGCTGACGTCGGTGATGCGGTGACGCGGAGTGTCCCGGTCGATTCTGACCAGGCGGCATTCGGCCTTTCCGTACTGATTTGCTCCGAGAACGATGCTCATGTCTAGCTCCCTCGATAAGTCGTGAATGCGAACGGGCTGAGAAGAAGTGGTACGTGGTAGTGCGAGGCGTCCGGGGCTGTCTCGAAGACGATCTCGACTGCGGGGTAGAAGGTGTGGACGTCACGGTCGGCGTAGTAGCGGCCGGTGTCGAAGGTGAGGCGGTATCGGCCTGGGTCGAGAGCGTCGGGGCCCAGGCTTTCGATGCGCCCGTTGGAATCGGTGACGCCCTGGGCGATCTCCTGCCGAGCATTCGCGAGTACGACCGAAACGCCCTGTGCAGGAGCACCACTGGACGAGTCGAGCACGTGGGTGGTGACGAAGCTACGTCCGGGCATCTACGACACCTTCGCCAATCGCACGGCGGCGATCTCACGGAGTTCACGCTCGACGACGCGCTCCTCGACATCCGGTTCGTTGCCGAGGCGACGCTCCAGCATGTCGACGATGTCGTCGATGCTCCGGCCGGCAGCGCGAACGAGAAACACTCGGTCGAAGCGCCTCTCGTAGGCGATGTTTCCGTCGCGCAGCCGTCGCCGGACGTCGGTGGCCGACATGTCGAGGCCCGCCTGCTCCGCCCGGGCACTGCGTGCGTGGTCGTCGTCGCCCTCCGGGCGTTCCCCGATGCGAGGGTGCACGTCGAGCGCTCGGTCGATCTCGTCGGCGGTCAGTGGGGCTGCCGCAGCGAACACGGCCCGGCGTAACTCGTCGTCGTCCTCGTACGGCAGGTGCCCGATCATGTGCTCGATCCAACGAGGAACGTCGAGTGCCGCTGCAAGCATCCTCCGCACGTCGGGTTCGGCGGCTGCGTTCAGACGCTCCGCCGCGCCCGCCTCTCCTAATTCCGTAATGCGAAATGTCGATTCCATATATTGAGCGTGACAGCCATCACATATTGATGTCAAGGGTTTGTGCCGACGAGTTTGCCGAGACGTCATGATCATTGGAGCGCAACGGATTTCGCATCATGGAATTGCCACCGGCGGGGTTCCATACTGTTGACAGATCGCCGTGCGGTGCATCACACTTTCCTCATCGCTGGAATTTTTATTCCACAATGCGAAATTCATTCGATCCGAGGAGGCATAGATGACCGAGTTGTTCTGCAACGGCGGAGCCATGCGCGGCGGCAACCTTCACCACAATGTCGCCGGCCACCCATTCGTCGGAACCGCCAGAACGACCGCCAAGTACCGCTTCTACTCGGTTCGCGACGAGTTCCCGGCACTACTGCTGGACGACGCTGCAGGAGCGGCGATCGACGGCGAGCTCTACGACATCCCACTCGACGACATCCGGACTGCGTTTCTGCCCGACGAGCCACCGGAGCTCGAGCTGACAGTCGTCGAACTCGAGGACGGGCGTTCCGTTCTGGGCGTGGGACTGCGCCCCTGGGTTCTCGAGGAGCACCCGGACGATCTGACCGACATCACTCACACTGGAGGTTGGCGACAATATCGCGGGCTCCCGGTCCCGAGATGACGAAAGGTACAGCAATGCAGAACAACTCGTACACAGTCAACTGCTCCATCCTGTTCACCGACGTTCCGCTGCTGGAGCGACCGGCTGCCGCGAAGGCGGCGGGGTTCGACGCCGTCGAATTCTGGTGGCCGTTTCCGACTCCGGTTCCCGGCGACCGTGATGTGGACGCGTTCGTCTCCGCCGTCCGGGATGCAGGCGTTCGGTTGACCGGACTGAACTTCGCCGCGGGTGACATGCCTGCGGGCGACCGCGGAATTCTGAGCGACCCCGCGCAGGTTCGTGCCTTCCGTGACAACATCGACGTCACTGTCGGCATCGGCAAGACGCTCGGCACCGGCGCGTTCAACGCGTTGTACGGAAACCGAATCGACGGCACCGATCCCGCCGAGCAGGATCGTGTCGCGGCCGAGAATCTGGCTGCCGCCGGGGCCGCTGCAGCCGAGATCGGCGCCGTCGTGTTGATCGAGCCGGTCAGCGGTGCACCGGCATATCCGCTCCTGACCGCCGACGACGCCGTAGCCGTCATTCGACGTGTCGAGCGCGACCACGACGTACACAGTCTTCGTCTGCTGGCCGATCTGTATCACCTCGACGTCAACGGGGACGACGTCGCCGCCGCACTCGACTCCTTTTCCGACCTCATCGGTCACGTTCAGATCGCCGACTCCCCCGGCCGCGGCGAGCCCGGAACCGGAACGCTCGACCTGCCCGCCTACCTGTCGCAACTGAGCGGCAACGGCTACGACGGCTACATCGGCGTCGAGTACAAGGCCACTCGCCCCGACACCTTCTCCTGGCTGCGCGATACCTCGTCCTGGGTCGCCGCCCCCACCTCCACGTAAGGAATCTCCATGAGCACAATCGCTTTCATCGGTCTCGGGATCATGGGAAGCCCCATGTCCGTTCATCTCGCCGAGGCCGGACACACAGTCGTCGGCTACAACA
>NZ_NPFY01000011.1 GCF_002259415.1 Rhodococcus sp. 14-2470-1b | reverse complement strand
GCGCTCCTCGTGCGTGATCGCGTCGAAAATCTCATCGCCGACGGCGGCCCGACTGTCGTGTTCCAGCCGATCTGCGACACCGTCACCACCGCCGTCGTGGGATACGAAGCGCTGTCGCGCTTTCCGTTCGGCCACGGCTCACCGCTGATGTGGTTCAAGGACGCCACGGCGGCCGGTGTCGGACCACAGCTCGAACTCGCGGCGATCGACGGTGCGTTGAATACGATGCACGTGCTGCCGGAATCGGCATTTCTCTCCCTCAACGCGTCCGCCTCCACCATCCGCTCGACGGATCTACTGGCGCGATTACGCCCTCACATCCACTCTCGGGTGCTCTACCTCGAGATCACAGAACACGAACGGGTCGAGGACTACCGGGCCATCGCCCGATCGGTCGAAGGACTACGTGCGGCGGGCGTTCGGATCTCGATAGACGATGTCGGCGCAGGATTTTCCGGCCTCAGGCAAGTCGTCGAACTCAAACCGGACACACTGAAGATCGACTACACCCTGGTCCACGGGATCGACTCCGACCCGACGCGACGAGCCGCAGCAGCAGCGTTGGCGTCGTTCGCGCACGAGGTCGGAGCAACCCTGATCATGGAGGGCGTCGAGACCGAAGAAGAACTGCGCGTCGCCGTCGAACTGGACGTCGACATGGTGCAAGGTTTCTACACCGGCCGTCCGGTAACCAGCTAGATGTCCGACACCGTGTACTTGGTCAGCCCTGGCGCGGCGGCCAGCAGCGCGCCCAACTCGGTGGTCTTGCCCGGTCCAGCCCTGAACTCACGGTACTTCGCGTCCGCCTCCGCCGATTCCCAACGCTCGTAAGCGATCCAGTGGGTCTCGTCGTCGGAGTCGACGAGCACGTCCACTCCGAGGCACCCGTCGAACGCCCGAGTCTCGGCCAGCACCCGGCCGAGAACCCGCTTGCCCTCGTCGAGCGCTTCGGGCTTCAGTTTCACGTCGAGCAGGGCAACCAAGGTCATGGTGAATCTCCTCTTGCTTCTTCGGGTGTTCGCCGGTGCAGTTGTCGGGATGAATACTGGTACCGACTGTTCCAGCCTATGCCTCGTCGTCCGACAGCGGTTTGGCATCGCGGCAGAACGCCCGCACGCGCTCGTCCGTCCAGACCTGAGCGGGGACTCCGCCGCCGAGTAACTCCCGGGCGAGCCCGGGATCATCGCCGAGCGGGATGTCGCTGCCCGCGATCACGACGTTGCCGTAACGACGGCCCTTGAGCATCGCAGGATCGGCGATGATCGAGGTGTGGGGAAAGATCTCGCCGATGGTCGCGGCCTCGCGCTTGGCCATCGTCAAGTCCCGGGTGTCGCCACAGTTGACCACGTACAGTCCGCCGGGGGCCAGAACCCGTCGGACATGCTCGGTGAACTGCCGGGTGGTCAGTGGCCGGGGAGTCACCGCACCGGCGAACACATCTCGTACGACGAGATCACGGCTGTTCTCGGACAAGGTTTCGGTGACGGCCCGGGCCTCGCCCACCCGGATGCGGAGTAACGGCGCACGAGGTAGATCGAACCAGTCGCGTACCAACTCCGCGAGCTTGCCGTCCAACTCGACGACCACTTGCCGCGCATCGGGATACACCGACGAGAAGTACCGGGCGAGGGTGCACGCGCCACCGCCGAGATGGAGGGCACGCAGCTTGCCGTTCGAGGAGCGCGAAAGAGACGGGCTGGAAAAACCGTGATGCTCGACGAGAGACGCGATCCACCTCATGTACTCGAAATCGAGCCTCTGAGGATCCAGGGCGTCGATGTGCGAGCTGGGTACACCGTTCACTTCCAGCGTCCACCCGTCGGCGGACAGGGAATCGCGCACGAGTGTCGCTGTCCCGGTCTCGATTCGGTACTCCCCAGCCTCGGCGGTGCCCGTGCGCGCCACCGACGGTCGACGCGCCTTCGGGTTGCGCGACTTCGAACTCATGGTCCTGTCCTCATGATTGCGGCCTCACGATTGCGGCCTCGTGATTGCGGCCTCGTGATTGCGGAATGGGAGTGTCCGTCGATCAGCCTAATCATCCGTTGCCGACCAGCTGGTCGGCCCCTCGCCGGTTCGATCCACCTTCGTGCGATTCGGGGTCACATTGCGCGTGAAGGAGCGGAGGCGCATACTGACTTGCATCATGCAAGTTACTAGCTGCGAGGGGTAGCCATGCTCACCGAGGAACACCAGCGTTCGCAGACTTTCTCCTGGGTCAGCCCCCGTGAGGTGCTGCGTCAGGCATCGAAGCTGAGCGGATTGGAAGTCATGCAGGCGGTGGCGTCCGGTGAACTGCCACCACCGCCGATTGCTGTCCTCATGCAGTTCGCTCCCGTCGAGGTGAGCGACGGCAAGGTCGTTTTCGAGTGCACACCGTCCGAGGCGCACTACAACCCCATCGGTACCGTGCACGGCGGGTTGGCCTGCACCTTTCTGGACACACTCGTGGGCTGCGCCGCGCACACGACGCTCCCCGCAGGCGTCGGCTACACCTCGATCGATCTGAACGTCAGCTACCTCAGGAACATTCTCGACACCTCCGGTCCGTTGATCGGGACGGGAACGGTCACCAAGCGGGGCTCCCGCGTGATCTTCGCCGAAGGTTCGATCGTGGACAAGGACGGTAAGCTCGTCGCTACCGGCACGAGCTCACTGCTGGTCATCCCTCCGAGGTAAGGCCGAGGCACAACCTATGCAGCGCAACGCTTTCGACACGATGGGGTGTCCTATCGCGTCCGCGCTCGAACAGGTCGGCGAATGGTGGACGCTCCTGATTCTGCGCGACGCCCTCGACGGCTTCACCCGGTTCGACGAGTTCGAGCACAACCTCGGCATCGCACCGAACATGTTGACCCGTAGGCTGAAATCGCTCGTCGAATCCGGGCTGCTCGAGCGTCGTCGGTACAGTGATCGGCCACCGCGATTCGAGTACGTCGCCACAGAGCGCAGCCGTGAACTCAGCTCGGTCATCGTCGCGTTGTACGCGTGGGGCAACGAACACATCGAACACGAGGACCGAGAGGTCGTTCTCGTCGACGCCGACGGAGAAACCATCGACCCGGTCTTCGTCGATCGACGAACCGGACGCACTCTTGCCGAGAGCAAAGCTCACTTCGTCGCCGGGCCCGCCGCGTCGGACATGATGCGCGAACGGCAGGATCCGGACAAGCGACGCTCACGCAGGAGCCGGGCGGCTTCCGTCGGTCGCGAGCCGAACAGCCAACAGGCCCAACACAGTTCCCATGATGTAGCGCTGCACCCTCATCCAGGTCGGACGTAGCGACAGGAACCGGGCGATGGATCCGGCACCGACAACGATCAGCGCATTGACGGTCACCGCGACGGCAATCTGCACCCCGCCCAGGGTGACGCCCTGCAGGAACACCGAACCCGCTGCGGGATCGACGAACTGTGGAATGACCGAGATGTACATGACGGCCATCTTGGGGTTGAGCAGGTTGGTGAACAGCCCCATCGTGAACAGTCTTCGGTTCGAATCCCGTTGCACACCTTCGACTTCGAACACCTTCGTCGCACCTCGCACCGCCGAGACAGCCAACCACAGCAGGTAACACGCACCGGCGATCTTGATCGCGAGGTACAGCGTCGGGACCGCCGCGAACACGGCAGCGAGGCCGAGATTGGTGGCGATCACGTACACCACCAACCCCAGCGCGACACCGCCCAAGGACACCAGTCCAGCGCTGCGTCCCTGAGAGATGCTGCGCGACACCAGATACACCATGTTGGGGCCGGGAGTCAGCACCATCGCCAGAGCGACGGCGAAGACACCCAGCACAGCTGCCGTGGACACCATGCCTTCAACAGTGTCACCGACGGACGCCGATGTATCGGTCCAGTTCTACGATCCTGGCCCGCTCACTCTTCGGACAGCTGATTCGGTGCACCCCCCGTCGGGCGCAGTCAGCTAGAGATCGATCGAATCCGCGACGACCCGGGCGAATGCCGCCATTCCCGCGGCAGTCGGATGCAGTGGCGCTGCGGGATTCGCCGGAACGACACCTTCGAGGTACCTCTCCGCAGGTGCGGCACATGCATCGTGTCCGACGCTGACCGGACGCACGTCGACGAACCGAGCACCGTGCTCGGTTGCCTGCTGGGCCAGTGCGTCGTTCATCCGGTCGACGCTCGCCTGCAGATAATCCGCATCGCGGGCCCACACCGCCTGCGTTCCGTAACACCCACCGGGACGAACGTACGTTCCGTATCCGACGACGACCACCTGCGCGTTCGGCGCCCTCTCGCCGATCGCGTCGAACACCTCACCCCATCGAGGAGCGGCCGCGGCGACGGCGTCGGCAAGCACATCGGTGCCTCCGGCGGTCAGCGCATCTGCGCACGACGTGCCGTCCGGCTCGGGGGAGAAGTTGACACACCCTCGGGCCTGCCCGACGAGATCGACGTCGTTTCCGCCGATGGTGACGGTCACCAGATCCGTCTCGGGAGACAGTGCCTCGATCTGCAGCGGGATCGGCCCACTGTTGGTCTGTTGCTGATCGGTGACGATGTTCTCCGACCGCGCCCCGGAGCACGAGACGTCCGTGAACGACGCCGCACCGACGAGACCGGCGAGGACATGCGGATAGTTGGAGTCGGACTGCAGGCACCCGGGTGTCCCCGTCGATCGTGGAATCAACGGCCCCGATGCTGCCGAATCGCCCAATGCCACGTAGTCGATATCCGTGCCTTCGGAGACCGTCGGCCGAGGCGCTTGGAGCCCAGAAGACTCGGGAGCGGCGGGAGATTCGGGAGCGTTGGGGGATTCGGTGGAGCAGGCGGCCAGCATGCTCACCGCGCCCAGGACGAGTGCAGCAGTGAACCCGGTGGATACAGGAATCCCCGGTGCTGCGCGCCGCATAGTGGACGACGTTACTCCCGCGCGACGATTTCCCGGACGGCGTCCGCGACCAACTCGTTCATGGCCGCGGCGTCGGGATCGTCGCTCGCCGTTCTCGACAGCACGACCGCGAGAATCCGCCGCCCGTCGGCTGCGAGGAGAAGACCGGCGTCGTTGGAGACTCCGTAGGACCCGGTGCCTGTCTTGTCCGCCGTCGTCCAGCCGGCTGGAACTCCGGCTCGGAATCGGGTGTCCGACGTCTGCGTGCCCGCCATCCAGTCCAGGAGCGTGGCCCTCGACGAGTTCGACAGCGGCCCGCCGGTGAGCAGGGACCGATATCCCGCGGCGAGGCCGGCCGGGGTCGTGGTGTCACGGTCGTCGCCGGGCAGGGCGGTGTTCAGGTCGGGTTCGATGCGGTCCAGACGGAACTGCCCGTCACCGAGGGAACGCGCGAACGCCGTCAGCTCGCCGGTCCCGCCGACCGCGTCGATCAACAAGTTGCCTGCGGTGTTGTCGCTGCGGGTCAGTGCGGCCGCGCACAGCTGTTCCAGCGTCACCGCCTGGCCGGCCTCCCAGTCGATCGCCGATCCCGGCACCTTGTCCTCGGCTTCGACGACGCGTGTCTCGGTCAGCGACAACGTGCCGGCGTCTGCGGCGGCGAGTACGGCGCCGGCCGCATAGACCTTGAAGGTCGAGCAGAATGCGAATCGCTCGTCCGCCCGATACGTCGTGGTCACCTCCGAATCCAGGTCGACGGCGAACACTCCCAGCCGCGCGTCGAATCGCTGCTCGAGCGCCGCGAACTGCTCCTCGAGGCCGGCCGGCTGTTGCTCGGAGGAGTTCGGCTGCCCAGATCCCGCGGAGTCGGGGGAGGGGTCCGCGCCACAGGAGACCGCGAGAGCCGCCGAGCCTGCGATGACGAGGAACTGCCTGCGTGATCGGGTGTGCGCCATGCATCCCAGGAGAACACGGATGCCGATTCACAGGAAGCTCCCAGTGCCGAAAGGCCTGTGTACCTGGTCGGGCCTGCATTCGGCCGGTACCCTCGACCGGGTTCACCTGGAATACATACGAAAGACGAGACACCTATGATCACGAACTTCATCAACCTGATCCTCGGCGGCATCGGCACCGCGTCCGCCGGAAGCAGCGGCTTCGAGTTGCAGCCGGGCGTTCTCCCCTTCGGTCTCTGACAGCCCGCTCTCCTCTGACAGGGCTTTCTCCAGTTGTCCGTCATGAATAATCGGCTTCCGATCTGCGTGACCTGCGGAGTCCAGTACGACCGTGACTCCGCAGGCCGCGACGATCGGCCCGCCGCATGCATCATCTGCGAGGACGAGCGCCAGTACATCGGCTACGACGGCCAGCGGTGGACATCGCTCGCGAAACTTCGGGAGCAGGGCCACAGCGTCGAGATCCGTGAGGAAATTCCGGGTCTGTGGGGACTCGCGACCTCCCCCGCACTCGCCATCGGACAGCGTGCACTCCTCGTCCCCGGCCACGGCGGGACCGTCATGTGGGATTCGGTGACCTACATCGACGACGCCGCCGTCGCCCGAGTCGCCGAGTTGGGCGGCATCTCCGCGATCGCGCTATCGCATCCGCACTACTACAGCTCGATGGTCGAATGGTCCCGAGCCTTCGACGACGCCCCGATCTACGTTCACGAACGTGACGCCCGTTGGCTGACGCGGACCGACAACGTCGTCCTGTGGTCCGGTGAGCGCACGGAAATCCTGCCCGGCCGCACCCTCCTCCGTGCAGGCGTCCACTTCGACGGCGGAACGGTCATGCACTGGGCCGACGGCGTCGACGGGCGCGGAGCGCTCTGCGCAGGCGACATCTTCACCGTGGTTGCCGACCGCCGGTGGGTCGGATTCATGTACAGCTATCCCAACTTGATCCCCGAGCACCCGGACACCATCCTGCGCGCTGTGAAGATGGTCGCTCCCTACAGCTTCGAATCCTTGTACGGCGCATGGTGGGACCGGATCATCACCGACGATGCCCACGCGGCGGTCGTGCGCTCCGCACGCCGGTACTTCGAACACATCGGCGCACGCGAACACATACTGGCGCTGGAGTAACCGGGCGCGGCAGACCCCGGTGCGGTCCAGAAATACCCTGACCGACAAACAGCACCGTTCCGCGCCTACGGATCTACTATGTGACGATGCACTCGCTGCGGCTGTTCAGCTCGCGACTCGAACCGGCCGCACTGTTCCTCGGCGTCGTGTTCTTCGCCTTCTCGATGACCCCGTCGCTGCTGCCGCGCGCCTGGTATCTACAGGGCGTGGCGTCGGGCATCAGCATCGCCACGGGTTACGGCGTCGGCTGCGCCGTGGTGTGGCTGGTGCATCGGTGCGGGATTCGTCCTCGATGGTCCGACGCGACGAAACGGTACGGCTGGTGGGCCCTCGCCGTATTCACCGCGATCGTCGTGCCACTCTTTCTGGTACTCGGATCATGGTGGCAGCAGATCGTGCGACGGCTCGTCGAGGTCGACGACGAAGGCCCGGGCCGAATCCTGTACATCGCAGTACTTCTCGTCGCGGTAGTCGTTGCCGTTCTCCTGCTTCTCGCCGCCCGCGGACTCCGTTGGTGCGCACGTCGGTTGGCTGTTCTGTGCACGCGGTTCGTACCGATCCCCGCGGCGAAGGCAATCGGAATCGCCGTCGTCACGATCCTGACGCTGTTCGTCGTCAACGGGGCGGTGAACAACGTTCTCATCGCGACCATTGCCAGCTCGTCGAAACTGGCCGACGAAGGTAGCCACCCCGGCGTCGAGCAGCCTGCCGCGATGGAGAAATCGGGATCACCGGACTCGTACGAAGACTGGGACTCCCTCGGAATGGAGGGGAGGCGCTTCGTCGCCTCCGGCCCGACTGCCGAGCAGATCGAATCGTTCACCGGTGCAGATGCTCTCACGCCGATCCGGGCGTATGTCGGGGCTGCGGAGGCCGATTCGATCGACGAGGCCGCCGACCGCGTCGTCGCGGAACTGGAACGTACCGATGCGTTCGACCGGGCCGTCGTCGCCGTGGCCACCACCACCGGACGCGGTTGGGTCAACGAAGCCGTCGCCGGATCGTTCGAGTACATGAACGGCGGGGACACGGCGATCGCGTCGATGCAGTACTCGTTCCTGCCCAGCCCCATAGCGTTTCTCGCAGATCGTGATTCACCGCGTGAAGCAGGACGCGCGCTGTTCGACAAGGTGTACGACGCCATCCTCGAGCGTCCCGAGGGCACGCGGCCCGAACTGGTGGCATTCGGAGAGAGCCTGGGCGCGTACGGCGGGCAGGACGCCTTCGGTGGCGCACGGGACATGGTGGCGCGCACCGACGGTGCTCTGTGGGTCGGTAACCCAAACTTCACCAAGCAGTGGGCGGAGACGACGGCGAACCGCGACGCGGGTTCACGCGAGATCCTCCCGGTGATATCGGGCGGCCGCTACGTCCGGTTCGCGGGCAGACCGAGCGACCTCGACATCGGCACTCCTTGGGCCGAACCTCGTGTGGTGTACTGGCAGCACGCGTCGGATCCCATCACGTGGTGGTCGCCGGATCTGCTTCTGCATCAACCGGACTGGCTGCGCGAGCCCCGAGGAGTCGACGTCGACCCCGGCGTTCGATGGTTCCCGTTCGTCACCTTCTGGCAGACGACGTTCGACATGGTGTTCTCCACCGACGTTCCGCAGGGATACGGCCACAACTACGGCGAGGACGCCGTCGACCTGTGGGCCGAGATCCTTCAGCCCGAGGGCTGGACCTCGCAGGACACCGAGCGTCTTCGCGAGATCATCGCGGGTTGAGATCCCGCACTCGGGGTAACCCGGCCGCATGAGTGAAACGAACAAGCAGCCCGATCCCGCCACGACCGATACCGATACGTCGCCGACGGGTGCCGACGACGACGTTCAGTCCGACCCCGCTGCAGGCGAGGAGTCCGGGGATTGGTCCGGTGAAGGCGGCGCAACCCATGAGGGCCCCGCCACCGACACCGAATGATCCCTGTGTGTCACCGAATGATCCCTGTGTGTCGATGACCCTCAGGTTCCGGTAAGCCGATGCTCGGCAGGCCTGAGCAGGTGCACGTCACTGTCGGTCACGACCTTTTCGACGACGCATCGACCGGAGAGCCAATCTCCGGCGATGTCGAATTCCACGCGCAGATCCCCGAGCCAGTCGATGTCGACCACCACCCCGACGGTTCCGGCCGGTACCCCGCTGCACCATGCACGCTTGCCCAGATTGCGTGCGGCCACCACTACGTCACCTCGCCGGTGCAAGTGCTGTCCTCTCCTCATGTATCCCCCCAATTTCGATCCCTGCGGTCCGTGACTCCTGCGGTTCCGGCCTCGAGTCAACCTCACCCCAGCGGGGTCTTCAAGTCGTAGCCAGTCGGCTGAGCTGCGGTTTCACCGTCGATCGACTCGGTTGGGACGGTCCAAACCGACTCAGAATCCGAAAGGGCCCTATCTTTTGCCGAATCGGCAAACCTACTTGCCATGCGGCTGCAGGTGGGCCACAGTGGTCGCATGACTACACACCTCGACCATGACGTCATCATCGTCGGCGGCGGCCCGGCCGGACTTGCAGCGGCGGTGACGCTCGGACGTGCGCGCCTACGAGTTCTCGTCGTGGACGCGGGCTCACCACGCAACGCACCTGCCGACCACGCCCACAACTACCTAGGGCTGGAGGGGATTCCGCCTCTCGAACTCCTGGCACGCGGACGCGAGGAAGCACAGGGATACGGCGCAGAAATCAAGGCGGGCACGGCGGTGAAGGCGGCTGCGCACGGAGACCACTTCACCGTCGAACTCGCCGACGGCGTCACTCTCACCGCCCGACGCCTGCTCGTGACGACAGGCCTGACGGACGAACTGCCCGACATCGACGGTCTCGCCGAGCGGTGGGGGCGTGAAGTTCTGCATTGCCCGTTCTGCCACGGCTGGGAGGTGCGCGACAAGAAGGTCGGCATCATCGGCAGCCCCTTCGGCGTTCATCAGGCACTGATGTGGCGGCAGTGGGTCGACGACGTGGTGCTCTTCACCCGCGAATTCGTGCCCACCGCAGACGAATCGAAGAAACTCGCTGCACGCGGCGTCGCGGTGATATCGGACGCCGTGCAGAAGATCGCCGTCGAGAACGATGCGCTCGTAGGCGTTCAGCTGACCACCGGTTCGGTGGTTCCGGTGGACGCAGTGGTGACCAAGCCGACGTTCACCGCCAACGCCGGCGTTCTGGTGAGCCTCGGACTGGAGGTCACCGACATGATGATGGGCGACGTACCCGCCGGGGCGTCGTTCGTGGCGACGGATCAGACCGGCGCGACGTCGGTTGCCGGCGTCTACGCCGCGGGCAACGTCGCAGCCCCCATGGAGAACGTGATCGGTTCTGCCGCAGCGGGCGTCCGCGCGGCGGGCGGTGTCGTCGCAAGCCTCATCGAGGAGGACACTCGCCTGCCCGCCGGCCCGGACGACTCGACCGGCGCCGCACGCTAAGCGCGGTCGCGCAACTCGTTCATCAGCAGCATCAGGGCCGGCGCTGCCGAGACGAGCTGCGCGGCGGACTCGTCCGGCAGTCGCCCCAGAGCTCCGGTGATCCGTGCCGACCATGCCGCTTCGATGCGGGTTCGGTGGCGCCGCATTCGATCGGTGACGTTCAGTTGCGTGACACGTCGGTCCACCGGCGACGGACTCTTGACCACTAGACCACGCTCGACGAGGGTGCGGACCGCGGCACTGACGTTGGAGGGTTGCATCGCCAACATGTCTGCCAGCGCCGAGACTCCGATGCCCGCATGCCTGTCGATGTGCTTGAGCACGGTCACCTCCGGTGCAGGCAACGGTTCGATGTCGAGCCCTTCCACGCGATCCCCGCGTTGAATGATCCAACTCAGGTCGTGCAGCACCGAGGCGAGGCTTGCAGGTCCGGTCGTGTCCGTCACACCGACATAATACATATAAAAATATAAGCTATTGTCCTAGTCGATGACTACCACCACGCCCTCCCGGACTGCAGCACCGAACGCCGTACTCATCGGCGCACTCGCACTGCTCACCGCCGTACCACCGCTCGCGACCGACATGTACCTCCCCGGGTTCCCGGCGATGGCAGCCGATCTGAACACCTCCGCCAGCAGCATTCAGCTCACGCTGACCACCTTTCTCATCGGCCTCGCCATCGGCCAGCTGATCATCGGACCCCTGTCGGACAAACTCGGCCGACGAGTCCCGCTGGTCGTCGGAGCCGCCGTGTGCCTCGTCGCAGGCATCGCCTCCGCCCTCGCACCGTCGGTCGAGTTCTTGATCGCCGCCAGGTTCGTCCAAGGCCTCGCCGGAGCTGCGGGCGTCGTGCTGTCGAGGGCGATCATCGCCGACCGGACCGAAGGAAGCCACGCCGCCAAGCTGTTCGGGCTGATGATGATCATCGGCGGCGTTGCCCCGGTCATCGCACCACTCATCGGCGGCGCCGTCGTCGACTCCCTCGGATGGCGCGGCGTCTTCTGGATCATTGCGGGCCTGACTGCAGTGATGCTCCTGTGTGCCATCGCGCTGGTCCCCGAGTCACTGGACCGCGAGAACCGCCGTGATGGAGGCCTCGCCCACATGATCAGCGGTATGGGATCCGTCGTGAAGAACCGCCGATACGTTGCCTACACATTGACGTTCGCCTTCGCCTTCAGCGTGATGTTCGCATACATCTCTGCGTCACCGTTCGTACTGCAGAACATGCTCGGCCTGTCGGCGGGCCAGTACTCGGCGGCATTCGCCGTGAACGCACTCGGACTCATGGTCGGAAGTGCCATCACCGCGAAGCTCGCCGACCGAATTTCCCTGCACCGCATGATGACCGCTGGGATCGGCGTACTCGTTGTCACGACCACGCTGCTCCTCGTTCTCGTCATGGTCGGAATCAGCCTGTGGCCGACGCTCCTCTTGCTGTTCCTCACACTCGTGGCCGAGGGCTTCGTCTTCGCCAACGCGACGAGCCTTGCCGTCGCACAGGTTCCGCATCTCGCCGGCACCGGCTCGGCTGTGCTGGGTGCACTCCAATTCGGTCTTGCCGCACTCATTTCGCCACTAGTCGGCCTGGGCGGCGAGGAGACCGCCGTTCCCATGGTCATCGCCATGTTCGTCAGCGCACTCATCGCCGCCGGTGCCTGCTTCGTGAGCCGAAAGGACTGATCAGGCAGAGGCCTCGGAACAGAGGACAGAGGCCTGGTGCTCAGAGCGAGCCGAGAGCCGCCACCAACTGCTCCTCGACGGCATTCTTCTCCAAGCCGAGGTCGGTGAGCAGACCCTCGCCGTTCTCGAACTCGAGCATTGCCAGCAACACGTGCTCGGTCCCGACGTAGTTGTGCCCCAGACGCAGTGCCTCGCGGAAGGTGAGTTCGAGCACCTTCTTCGAGCCTGCGTCATAGGGGATCAGTGCAGGCGACTCGCCTTCCGACGCGGGAAGCAACGCCTGCGCGGCGTCGCGCACCTGCTGTTCGGTCCGGCCGTCGGACAACAGGAATCGAGTGCCGATCGACTCCTCCTCGGTCAGCATGCCGAGAACCAGGTGGGCAGGAGCGATCTCGGCACTGCCCACGGCGTGAGCCTCGTTCTGGGACGCGACAACGACGTTCTTGGCCCGAGGCGTGAACCTCTTGAAGCCCTCGGAGGCGTCCATCGCGGAATCGGATCCGCCCGGCCCCTTCGGAACGAATCGCTTCTGCGCGGCCTGCTTGGACACGCCCATGCTCTGGCCGATCTCGGTCCACGACGCACCCGACCGGCGCGCCTGATCGACGAAGTGACCGATCAGGTGATCGGCCAGATCGCCGAGGGAATCGGCCGCGACGACCGCGTCGGACAGTTGCTCGAGCTCGTCGTCGTGCACTTTCTTGATGGCGTCGATCAGATCGTCGAGGCGGACAGGGACTTGAACTTTCGTTGATTCGACCATGCGTCAACCATAAGTTGACGATCGAGCTTCGTCAACTCCCAGTTGACGATCTCAGGCGAACAGCCGCGCAGCAGCGACGCCCGCCTCGATGTCGACCTGCCGTGCTCCGAACATCGCCCGCAGCTGCTCCGACGTGACCGCCGGACCCGCAGCCACCGCGGCGGCCACCGCCGTCGCGTCGACTCCCGCGGCGACGCCCTGGTCGCCCGCGATGCCGTTCAGGAACTCCGCCAGATGCTCGGTCGTCGCCTGCGCACTGACGGGCGGCAGATTCAACATCGCGAAACCGTCGGGAGCGCTGTACGCGGCGCGTGACCACCGGCCCTTATCGAATACGTAGACGAACCCGAGCCACATGCCCGACCGCTGAATGTCCGCGATGTAATCGGCCACCACGTCGCCCGTCCAGGCAGGTAACCCGCGCAGGAGGTCCGTCTCGGGTTCACCGAAGTACTCGGCGGCTGCACCGAAGTACGTTTCGCTGTACTCGTGGTCGTACCCCACCAGAACTGCCCGCGAGATCTCACTCGACACCGAAGCGGACGCGTCGGCGATCCTCAGTCCCGCGATCCTCGGTGCCGCGATCCTCAGTGCCGCCCAGTTGCCCCCGCCGTCGTCGTAGTGCCACGTTGCACCGGGCGCTGCACTGCTGCCGGGGCGGGCGTGGCAGTGGTCCGGCCAACCCTGCGCCGCCGTGAGGGCCGCACACAACGCCCAGCGACCACGCATGGCCTCCGGCCCCGGCAGATCAGGAGTAGGCGAGCCGCTGCTCATGCCACCGGAGCCGTTCCGGCCATCATGATCTGCTCGACGGCGCTCATGAAGTCCTCCGGTGCCTGGATGTCCGTGGACGCAGCGATCGTCGTCGCCGCCGTGAGCACCGGTTGATCACGCTGGTCGAAGATCTCGTTCTCCACGACCATCAGATCCGCACCCACGGCCCGCCGCGCCGACACCAGTGACACTTCGCAGCTCAACCGATCCCCGGCCAGCAGCGGCCGGTGAAAGGTGAATCGCTGATCCACCTGGAGGATCTGAGGCATCGCGTAGCAACTGAACGTTTCCTCGAACATCCGTCGCTGCGCCACGAACGCGATGAGCGACATGAAGGTCGGCGGCGCGACGAGGCTGCTGTGGCCGAGAGCCGTCGCCTCGTCCTGGTCGAAGTGCGCGGGATGGAAATTCTGTACCGCGTTCGCGAACTCCGAGACCTTGGCCTTGCCGACCTCGTACACATCGTCGATTCGGTAACTCTGCCCGACCATGGCCCGAACCTGCCCAGGGACGTCCTGCGATGCGGCGTCGTCCTGTGATGCGGCGTCGTCCTGCGATCCTGTGCCGTCCGATGCACTCATGGTGTCCGATTTTACGCGTTCATCTGGACTGCCCACTCCCGACGGCCCCCCGGCGCAGGGCTTCCAGACCCAGCGGCACGACCACCGCGATCACGACGTGCATGAGTGCGAGGGTGATCGTGCTGGCCGCGTCGAAGTCGGCGGCGACGGTCATCGCGATGGTGCCCAACGGTGCGACGACTCCGACGACCTGTGCGATGCGAACGACGGGAAGCCACTTCAGGGACACGAGGGCGGCGACGCCCATTCCCACGACCATGGGCACGACCGTCAACATGACGACTCCGCCCGGTGCGACCGCCATGGTGGTTCCGGTGTCGGTCAGCTCGAAATTTCCGCCCGCTGCCAGCCCGATCACCCAGAGAACGAGATTGAGCACCAGAGCGAGCAACACGGAGAACAACACTGCTCGCGGCCGCGACAACGAGCGAGCAGAAATTCCTGAAATCGACGTGGTCATGGGTGACTCCTGCCTGTACGCAAGGACCAGGGTCGCCTTGCTTCGACAGAGCAGACCCGTACCGATCCGAGAACTCATCGCACACCGACGCAGGACTCGTGACGAGGTTCCCAGCACAGTGGAGGGGTCCTACAGTAATCTTCCCGTCAGGGCGAACTTGACAGCCGGTTCGTGGACTACAGCAGCAGGTGAGGGGGCCTCCGATGAACACGAAGGCGCCGTCGATGCATCGAACGCTTGCCGGGGCACCGAAGTTCGTCGGTGCGGCGAGTGTTCTCGCCGTCGGCGCCGTTCTGTTCCTCGTCGGTGACGCGTCGGTTCGGTCGATGGTTCTCGGCACGTTCGCCATCGGAGCCATACTCGCGATCGGCGTCGGCATCCGCAGACACAGGCCGGCCGACGCCACCTCATGGTGGTGCCTGTTCGGGACCGCGATCCTGTTTCTGGTGGGCGTCAGCCTCCGCGGGGACCCGAGTATCTACCCCTCGGGCGTGACGGCGCTGTCGAACACGTTCATGCTCGGCGGGTACGTGTTGATCGGTGTCGCACTGGCCCGGTGGATTCTCGAACGCCGCTCCCGCGACGACGTGACGCCGCTGATCGACGCGACGTTGACCGCAATCGGTGGGTTGTTCCTGTCGTGGGTCCTGCTGATCTCACCCCTTCTCGACAGCGAGATGGACACTGCCCTCGCCGTTCTCAACGGCATCTACCCGGCCATCGACGCAGGCATGATCACGCTGACTGCGTATCTGTTGATGTCGTCCAAGCGCGGCAACACCTCACTGCGGTTGCTGATGCTCGCGTTGCTGTCGGTGTTCGTCGGCGACATCGCCTACGCGCACTTCCTGTCTCGGGCGTCACCGCTGTCACCTGGCCTGCTCGACGGCATCTACCTCGTCGGCTACGTCTCGCTCGGACTCGCGGCGCTGCACCCGCAGATGGCCACGATGGCTCAGCGTCAGCGTGCGACACCCCGTCACCGGCGTCGGTCCGCGTTCCTCTTCGTCATGCTGTTGGTGTGCGCGGCAATCCCTGTCCTCGGAACCTCGTTGTCCACCGCCGATCTCGCGGTTCGCTCCACACTGCTCTCGGCCATCCTCATCGGCAGCTTCCTCCGCGGCGAACGCGCCATGAGCCTGATGGAACGCAGCGAGGACGACGCCAGGTATCGCGCGGCGCACGACGCGCTGACCGGCCTACCCAATCGCACGATGCTGCCCGACGAGTTCGAGCGCCTCGGGGCGCGGGACGAGCCGGGCAGAATTTTCATCCTGTTCGTCGACCTCGACAACTTCAAAGTCGTCAACGACTCGTACGGGCATCGCGTCGGAGACGAAATGATCGCGGCGACAGCGCACCGAATTCGGTCCACGGTCCGCTCGGTCGATACCGTGGTTCGCTACGCGGGTGACGAATTCATCGTGATCGGCCGCTGCACTCGACCCGAGATGGAAGCGCTGGCGAAGTCGATAGTCGATCGAATCGCCGAGCCGTTCGTTCTCAGTGCCGCCAGCGCGTACATCACCGCGTCGGTCGGCATCGCCGCGACCACCAACCGGGCGCATCGTCTCGACGACCTCATTCGCGAAGCCGACACCGCGATGTATCACGCCAAGTCGCAAGGCGCGTCCCGCATCGCATACTTCGACGAGTCCCTGCGGGCGTCGTCCACGGCCGCGATCGAGACGGCGACCGCTCTGCGCGGCGCCGTCCGGCGCGGAGAGTTGGTGGTCTACTACCAGCCGATCGTGATGACCTCGACCCGCGCTACCGTCGTCTACGAGGCTCTGGTGCGGTGGCAGCACGGTGGAAGACTGCGCGGACCAGGCGAGTTCGTGGCCATTGCCGAATCGACCGACCTCATCGGTGAGATCGGTGCGGCCGTCCTTCGTACCGCCCTCACGGACCTGGCCGAGCTGCGTGCGCAGGGCCAGGACGTCACGATGTCCGTCAACATCTCACCCGTACAGCTACGCGACGAGTCACTGCCGGTACTCGTCGGACAGTTGTTGGCCGAGCTCGGATTGCAGGGATCCGATCTGGCACTGGAGGTCACCGAGACGGCGTTGATCGACGACGTATTCGCCGCGAAGAAGATCCTCGACCGCCTCGCTGCGCTGGATGTGCTGATCGTGTTGGACGACTTCGGAGTCGGTTACTCCTCGCTCAGTCGCCTTCGTGAACTGCCCATTGCACTGCTGAAGATCGACCGCTCGTTCATCGCCGAGATCGGGACCGATGCCTCGGGTGGCTCGTTGGTGTCGGCAATCGCCGCGATGGCACGGGCACTACCCGTCTCCATCGTCGCGGAGGGCGTCGAGACCGAGCATCAGGCCCGCGCCATCGAGGCACTGCACTGCCGGTTCGCCCAGGGGTACCTGTACGGGCGGCCTGCTCCGCTGCAGCACTGGCTGAAGCAGGGCAGCGGCCCCGCCTCGTCGTCCGTGCCCGTTCAGTAACACCCAGGCACCCCAGTACCCCAGCACCCGCTACTTCAGTCGGTATCCCATCCCGGTCTCGGTCAGTAAGTGCCGCGGACGGGACGGATCGTCCTCGAGCTTCTGACGTAGCTGGGCTAGATAGATTCGCAGATAGTGCGTCTCACGTTCGTGCTTCGGACCCCACACGGTCTTCAGGATCTCGCGCTGGGACACCAGCTTTCCGCAGTTGCGGGCCAGCAGCTCCAGCACTCCCCACTCGGTGCGGGTCAGATGGACGACGTCCCCGCCGCGGGTGACGGTCTTCGAGGACAGGTCGACGGTGAACGAATCTGTCTCCACCACTGCGTCTTCCACCGCCCTCGGGCCGCGACGCAAGGCCGCACGCAACCGCGCCAAGAGCACGTCCATCTCGAACGGTTTGGTGACGAAGTCGTCGGCCCCGGCGTCCAGTGCATCCACCGTGTCGGCGGAATCCGTTCTCGCCGAGAGCACGACGATCGGAACGTCGGTCCATCCGCGCAGACCCCCGATGACTTCGACACCATCGAAATCCGGCAGACCGAGATCCAGGAGTACCACCTCGGGGTGAAAATCCGCCGCCAGACGGAGCGCTTCGGCTCCCGACGCCGCGGCCACGACGTCGTATCCACGCACTTTCAAGTTGATGCGCAACGCGCGAACGATCTGGGGTTCGTCCTCGACCACGAGGATGCGGATACTCGGCGATTCGGTCACTGCGCGCCCTCCGAGCTCTGCGACGGAACGGGCCGAGCACCCGACGCCCTCAGTTCCGAGGACACCGTCAGTTCCGAGGACACCGTCGGTTCCGGGGACATGAGCTGCACGGCCACCGTCAACCCTCCGCCCGGGGTGTCGAGGGCGCGGACGTGGCCGCCCATCGCTTCGACGAATCCGCGTACGACGGACAGGCCCAGGCCGACGCCTGCGCTGTTGTCGGTGTCCCCGAGTCGCTGGAAGGCGTCGAACATCGTCTGCTGGGCAGCTCGAGTGACACCTGGACCGTTGTCTGCGACGGTGATCGTCGTCTCGCCTCCGCTCTCCGTTGCACGGATGAACACCGTACTACCGGGAGCGTGCCGGACGGCATTGCTCACGAGGTTGGCCAGTACACGCTCGAGCAGGCCTGCGTCGGCGAGTACACAGGCGCTGCCGACGTCGGTGACGGTCGACGACGGATCGGCCTCCAGTCCGATCAACGCTCGCTGCACTGCATCCTCGACGTAGACCGGTGCGAGGGCCGGCCGTACCACACCTGCCTGCAACCGGGAAGAATCCAGCAGGTTCTCCACCAGAGACGTCAGCTGATCCGCCGACTCGTCGATGGTCGCGATCAGTTCGGCGGTGTCCTCGGCCGAGAACTCCACATCGGTGCTGCGGAGCGACGACGACGCGGCTTTGACGGCGGCGAGCGGGGTGCGCAGATCGTGACTGACGGCAGAGAGGAGCGCGCGGCGCAGTGCGTCCGCCTCGGCCAGAGCTGTTGCGCGACTGGCCTGCTGGGCGCGTCGAGCAGCGAGATCGACCAGGACGGCCACCGCCACTGCGACGACCAGCAGCACCACGGTGACGAGAAAGTTCTCGGGCTCGGCGATCGTGAGGCTGTAGCGGGGTTCGGTGAAGAAGTAGTTGAGCAGGAACCCGGAGATCAGGGCCGACAATGCTGCGGGCACGACGCCCCCGAGAAGGGCGACGCACAGGACGACGACGAAGAACAGCGCACTGATTCCACTCGAGTCGAAATCGGCTCCCAGCACTTCGATGAGTCCTGCCGCGGCACACGGAACCACCACTGCAGCAATCCAACTCGATGCTGCTCGTCGAACCGTGAGCCGACGGGTCACGGCCGGATCTCGATGTCGTCGACGTGCACGTCGACGTCGTCACGCGTCAGCGACACACCGAGGATCTCGGCCACGATCGACATGGCGATGCGCGCCAGGTCGTTTCCGACGGCTTGGAGGTCGCTGTCGTATGCACCGACCACCGAGAGCGATACCCCGGTGCACACGTGCCCGTCGGTATGCACGGCGATCTCGGTCGGCTGACACCCGTGAACTCCGGACAGCGCCCGCAGCACCGCGGTACGCACGACGTGATCGCTGACGCGCAGTGTGTCGGATCCACGGCCTTCCGGCGACGTGGGGAACTGCGCATCCACCGGCCACGTCCGACGGGTCGTCGCACGGACCTTGGAGATGATGGAGTTGCTGATATCGAACCAGCGCGGCTCCTCCGGCGCCTCCCGCAGCTCCCGCGCCGCCCGCTGCAACACCCAGTCGTCCGGTTCCGACGTCATAGCTGCATCACTGCCATGCCGCCAACCTTTCACTCAACGTTGCTCGGGCGCGAACCAGGTGACCGCGTACCGCGCTTGCCGACAATGTCATGATCTGCCCGATTTCCGGATGTGTCATCCCCTCCACTTCTCGCAGCAGCCAGCATGCTCGCTGCCGGTAGGGCAGTTCGGCCAGAGCACGCCCCAGATCCGCCATGAAGTCATCATTGGTGGCACTGACCTCGGGATCCGCGCGTGCATCGGTGCTTCGGCGCTCGAACACCCAGTCCTCGGCAGGTGCGACCGCACGCTTGCGCCGATGATCGACGACCTTGTGCGAGACCATCGAGAACAACCACGTCCGTAGTTTCGAGTCGCCCCTGAACGTATCCAATCCCTTCCACGCTGCGACGAAGGCGTCCTGGACCACCTCCTCGGCGGCCCCGTGATCGGAGAGCATGTTGCGGGCGTAGCGGAACATCTCCGGTCCGTACCTGGCGACGATCAGCTCGAAGGCGTCGGTGTCACCCAGAGCCGCGTTGCTGACGAGCACGTGGTCGGACAGTGGCCGGCCGTCGGACATGACGCGGCCAGGCAGCTCGTCGGTCATCGGAGCGTGTCCGCCATCTGTGCCCCCGTCCTCGAAGTGCTCGTGCCGCGTGTGCCCACCTGGACGAGATGCATTCGACACCGTTCTACCAGCGCTTCACAAGTGTGACGCACGCCACTATTTTCAGACGTGCGCTTTTCCGATTTCGCTACGACCTACTTGGCGTCACAATCGATTCGCGAGAGGACAGAACATGAGCACCCAGACGCTGGACAAGTCGACAGAAGCCGCATCCGGAACGGCTGCCAAGAGCGCGACCACAACGTCCGCACTGGTCAGCACCACCGGACGCACCACCATCGCCGACACCGTCGTATCGAAGATCGCCGGTATCGCCACCCGCGAGGTCCAGGGCGTGCACGACGTCGGCGGCGGAACCTCCCGCGCCATCGGTGCACTCCGCGAGCGCATCCCAGGTGCACGCGTCAACCAGTCGCAGGGTGTGTCGGTCGAGGTCGGCGAGCGTCAGGCAGCCGTCGACATCGACATCGTCGCTGAGTACGGAGTGTCGATCGCAGATCTGGCGTCGGGCATCCGTCGCAACGTCATCACCGCCGTGGAGCGGATGACGGGCCTCGAGGTCACCGAGGTCAACATCGTCGTGCACGACGTCTTTCTCGACGAGGGTGACGACGAGTCCGGGCAGGAAGTGTCCGGGACGCGAGTTCAGTGACATCAGGACCCGATATGGGCGCACCCGACGTCTCGGAAGTCATCGCCGACGCGGTGACCGCGACGGCGGGTGTCGCGGGTCTGCACGGCGGTATGTTCGGTGAAGCCGCGACATACCTGCCGGGCAGGCGCGTTTCCGGCGTTCGGATCCGTGAGGACGGAAGCGTCGACGTGCACGTGATCTTGCGTCAGGGCAGCCCGATTCCGGCCACTGCCGACGCGATCCGAACGGCCGTAGCCGCTGTGGCCGACGGACCGGTTCACGTCACCGTCGAGGACGTAATCCGCTGATGATGCGGTCCACTCACGCATGAGCCGTTCGGCCGAGCACACCGCCGCCCGCCGCGCGGTGGCGAGAAAGCACCATCCGGACGTCGGCGGCGACCCGGCTGTGTACGCAGCCGAACTCGCCGCCGTCGACCGCAGGTTTTCTCGCGCACCCACCACGATTCGTCGGCGCACGTGGAAGCACTACTACCGCAGGATCTTCGGGCCCGCAGGGCGGCTGCGGTCCAAACGTTACTTCGACATCTAGCAGGAGCATCATCATGACGACGTCCACCATCGGCTTGTTCGTAGGACTTCTGTTGGCCATTGCGGCCGCTGCCGGCGGATTCACCGGATTTCTCTTCGCCGTGATCCTCGCGGTCGTCGGATTTGCCGTCGGTCGCTACATCGACGGCGAACTGGACGTGTCGATGTTCCAGAGCCGCGACGCGTTCTCGCGTGGCCGCCGCCATGACCGCTGACGAACGAGGCCACCTCGAGGTACGAGTTCGCGCCGTCACCCGCATCGCCGAGATCACGGCGAGCCGGGTGGACGGCGTGGAACGCGTCACCGGTGGTCTCACCTCGAAAACCCTGCCGCGCGTGGAGGCAACCGTCCGAGACGGAAAAGTGAGGGCGACGGTCGAAGCCGCCACGCGGTGGCCGACGCCCATCGCCGAGGTCGCTGCGCGAGTGCGAACCAGCGTGGCGGACGACCTTCGGAAATCCAGTGGGCTGGAGGTCGACACTGTGGATGTCGTGATGCGTTACGTCGCGCCGGAGAAGGTCACGAGTTCAGGGAGGCGAGTGGAATGACCACACAGGTATCGCCCAAGGCCGCGCCTCGCGCGAGTGCAGTCGCTGTGGTCCTCGCGTTGGCCCTCTGTGTCGTCGGTGTCGTTCTCGGTCGCGACACATCGATCGAATTCGGTTTCGTCGACGGTGCGCCATGGATCGCGCCTGCGATCGACTGGGTTCTGGGCGTCACCGTACTCGGCGCGATGCTGCCGATCGGCGTCGTCACCGCGGTGATCGGGCTCGTCCTGATCATCTGTGCGGTGTTGCCGCGCAGCCGAACTCACCGGCCGTCGGGTTCCGATGGGGTGTGGATCGCCAAGGGCACAGCGCCGGCACGAACTTCGTCGATCAGTGTCGGTACCGCCGCTGTCGACCGTCTGGTCACCGCGCTGGTCGGCATCCTTCTCGGCGCAGCCGGACTGGCGGCGGCCGCGTGGGAACGCGACCGGCTACCACAGTTCGTTCACGACGCCAGGCGGACGGTCGAGTCGTGGAACCCCACCGGGTGGGCAGACACGTCGTGGTGGCCGTGGGCGCTCACCGGCGCCACGGTCGTCGTATCCGTCGCTGGGTTGTACTGGCTGTGGGCACACCGGCCCAGGCGTGCCGCCTCTTTGATCGGTACCGACGACGCCAAGGTGGATCTGACCTCCGCCGCCCAGAACGCTGCCGCAGCACTGGCCTCGTCACCCGGGGTGGATGCAGCCAGCGGTCGTGTGGTGGACACCGGAAAGCACCGACTGCTCCGTATCTCTGCCCGCGCAAGCGACGCGGGCGCACCGTCGGCAGATCTCCTCGCGTCGGCCGCTGCACTCCGCGAGACCTGCGCCAGTGCCATGTCCGGACTTTCGGTGGACACCCAGGTGTTGATTCAGCCGCGTCGGGCCAGGTAATCGAGGGCGAGGGCATCCTGAGAATCGGTCGGGTGCTCTGGGCAGGTAGGCGTCGACGAGCAGAGCCGTCGTTCGGGCTGCACTCTCAGGTTGGGCACGTACAGTCACGCCATCGTCCGTACAGCGTTCACCGAACGCCGACTCGCCACGAAGAGAGTTCCTTATCGCCTCACCGACACCCACCCACGACGTCCATCACGCTGCCGCAGGAATTGCCTGGGTCCTGTGCTTCGCCTACTTGCTCGCGGAAGTGTTCACCGCGGCAGCGTGGAGTACCCCGTACAGCTTCGAGGAGAACTCGATCAGCTCGCTCGGGGTGACGACGTGCCACGTCGGGTCCTGCTCACCCCTGCACGACGTCATGAACGCTGCGTTCGTTGCCCTGGGGGTCCTGACTCTCGTCGGAGCACTGTTTCTGCATCGCCACATCAGAAGTGGACGGGTGAAGAAGGCGATCCTGTCGCTCGCCGTGATCATCGCGGTCAGCACCGCGGCAACCGGACTCTTTCCCGCCGACGACGGAACCATCCTGCACTGGGCCGCCGTGCTACCCGGCTTCATCGCTCGGCACGTGGTTCTGGCGTTGATCGCCTGGCACTTCTGGCGTGAGCGACGAGTAGTGGCACTCTGGTCCGCAGTCTGTGCACTCGTCGGTGTCGTCGGCGCGATCCTGATGCTGGCGCAGACATTCGGATTCGGTCTGGGGGAACGCCTGGCGCTCTACCCGATGCCCACGTGGATGGCCGTCACCGGCACAGCAGTACTCGTCGCGCTGGCCCGCCGGACGGTGCTGCGGCGGTTCGACGCGAGATGGCTTCACGTCGTCTTCCGCGCGTCAGCCGAATCGGGCCCGAAGATCGGCGCCCGCAGCAGCGGCGCCGAACAACCAGCCCTGCCCTAACGTCGCACCGAGGCCGAGCGCCCGCGCTCGATCCCGCTCGGATTCGATGCCCTCCGCGAGGATCACTGCACCGGTGGACGCGACGTACCGTCGGACGGCCGACAGGGCGCGCATGCTTCCGAACGCACGGGGCCGACGCAGCACCGACGCGTCGAGTTTCACGATGTCCGGTTCGACGATCGGCAGCGCTTCGAGAGTGCCGCGGTTGGCACCGACGTCGTCGAGAGCGATGGAGAATCCGCGCCGTCGGGCCGAGGTCACCATCGACCGAAGCCTGTCTGCGTCCCCGACGAGTCCGCGTTCGGTGATCTCGAGAACCACCCGTCCGTCGCCTTCCAACGCGTCGAGATGTGCCTCGGTTCGTTCGATATCCGTGATACCCGACGGCTCGTAGTTCAAGTACAGCGCCAGTCCGCGCCGCAGATCTGCCGAGCGTGCTTCCTTCAATGCCGCGGCACGACAAACGAAGTCGATGTCCGACACCACACCACGCGTGCGGGCGAGAGCGAACACCTCCGCGGGATCGACTCCGACCACCGTCGGCCACCGAGCGAGCGCCTCTACTCCGACGACGTCACCGCTCCGCAACGCGACCACCGGCTGGAAGCACGGAACCATGTCGTCGATCGCGACGAGTGCGGCGCGAGCGGACAGAGACGTGACCGGCGCCATCACACCGTTCTCTTCGGGTCGAGCGAGTCCGCGATCAACGCAGCGTGGAGCGATCGGAGTCCGGACGACTTCATCGGATCGATTCCGGTGATCTGCTGAATTCGCTTCAGCCGATAGTCAACGGTGTTCGGATGTACCACAAGCTGTTTCGCCGCCTTCTTACGATTGGCCTCGGTGGAGACGAACACCTGAAGGGTCGGCAGCAGATCCGGTACGCGGCGCAGTGGATCCAGCATCCTCTTGAGATGTCGGCGGCCGACACCTGGTCGAGCGATCTGGAACTCCAACGCCAAGTCTGCGATTCGATACACGCCGGGTCGATAGTCCAAGCGCTGCACCAGCCTGAGCAACTCGTAGGCATTCTCCGCGGCAGCCGCGATGCGCGATGTCACCGACACCGCCGCCGAGGCCGACACGGGAACGCCACCTGCCTCCGTCAACCGGGTGATCAGGGATTCGACGATACCTGCCACCGGATCCGGCACGAGGATCGTTCCGCCGGTCGCACTGAGAATCGCCAACGGCGGCTCGGCAGCGTGGAAGTCGGCAAGCGCGGATCGAATTCGCTGCAGTTTGCGAGTGGCCGCTGCCTCCCGTGCGACAGGGGCGCCTACCTCCTCGGCGTGCGGAGGAAAGTGCACCGCGACGACTTCGTATCGCTCGGCGAGCTCGGTGCCGTGCCTCTCGGCGATGGACGCGGCACTCTGGTCCCCGGTGAGCAGGGCGGTGACCAATGCCTGCGTCTGGTCCTGACCCTGCGCTGCCACGGCCTTGTACTCGTCCAGATACCCCGACGAGACCACCTCGGACACCACGTCGAGAAGTCCGAACATCAGCACTGCGCCGTCGACGAGCGCCCCGTGCTCACCGTCCACAGCGCGCCCGGCGATCATGCGAAGGCATCGCGAGAACCCCTCGTGGAACGCATGCTGGATGGCGGCCAGCGGAACGCCGATTCGAGCCCACTTGCCCGCGGACCGGCGCAGCCTGCCGAGCGCTTCGGCCGACGGCTGTACGCCGCTGTCCAGTACATCCGCCGCAAGCGCCACGCATTCTGCGGTCACCTCGGCGACGACGGTCCGGCCGGACCTTCCGGTCAGCTCACGACACTGGGTGGTGTCGAGGACGTGGTCGATGATCTTCTGCGTCGAGTCCCGCGCGACTCGAAGTTGATGGGATGCCGGACGCCCTCCCAAGCTCAGCCCCTCTGCCGAATCGGAGGACACCATCGTCGTTGCCATACGCTTCTCACCTTCCGAAACGTTCGGGGCGGCCGGGGCGTCCGCCATTGTCGTAGAAGGTCACGATAGAGCAACAAACGGACCGAGAGAATGTTTGGGTGCCTGAACATGGATCTGAAGTTGGATTCGGGGACATCTACTCACGCATTCGGGCCTGCAATTGTGACGAGTCCACGGCAGAACTGGACATTTTCACATTTCAACAACGCACCCGGGATTCAGGATTGCGGACCGGAAATGTCCGCAATCCGCTCTAGCTTGGGCTACATGAACATCAGCGACTTCACGATCGACATACCGCAAGCGGACCTGGACGACCTCGCCGCCCGGCTGACGCGAACCCGCTTCCCGAACGGCCGCGCCACCGGATGGGAAACGGGGACCGACCTCGACACGATGCGCCGCCTCACCTCCTACTGGGCGCAGGAGTACGACTGGCGCAGCATCGAAGCACGCCTGAACGAGTTCCCACACCATCTCGCCGACGGCACTCTGCATTTCGTCCACGCCCGATCGGATCGTCCGGACGCCCGTCCGATACTGCTGCTCCACGGCTGGGCAGACTCGTTCGCCAAGTACGTGGGGATCATCGACGCATTGCGCTACCCCGTGAACGCCGATGCGCCGGCGTTCCACGTGGTGGTGCCATCCCTGCCCGGATTCGGATTCTCCGAACAACTGCCCGACGGCGACGCGGGCCCGGAGACCACGGCCGCACCGCTCGTCGCGCTGATGGAGACCCTCGGGTACGACCGGTACTTCGTCCACGGTGGCGACTGGGGCAGCGTCGTCGGCCAGGAAGTGGTGCGCGCGAACCCGGACCGGATACTCGGATTGCACCTCACGGACATTCCGTTTCCCAACCTGTTCATGGTCGACCGAGAGTCCGTCACCGATGACGAGAAGACCTTCCTGGAAGCGCTCGACTCCTGGAGCGAGAACGACGCCGCCTACGTGTCCATCCAGTCGTCGAGGCCCTTGACTCTCGCCTACGGTCTCAGCGACTCGCCGGTCGGCCTCGCAGCCTGGATCGTCGACCACTTCGGTCGCCTCTCGGACTCGTTACCGAGCGGCGAGGACTTGATCACCAACGTCATGACCTACTGGGTACGCAACTCCATCCACTCATCGACGCGCTTGTACAGCGAAGGTGCAGCCTGGGATGAGGACAGCGGCGATCAGGACTGGGCAGGTACCGAAGACTGGGCAGATACTGCAGACTGGGACCAGGTCATCCACGTTCCGACGGCAATCGCTTTGTTCCCCAGAGACATCGGCCGGCCACCGCGCGAATTCGTGGAGCGCTTCTTCGACGTCGTCCGCTACACGGTCCAACCTCGTGGTGGACACTTCGCCGCCCTCGAAGTGCCCGAACTCGTCGTCGCAGACATCCAGGCCTTCGCCGGGGATCTGGAGGCCGGGTAGGCCGGCGTACGGATTCTCTTACGTGTCGATTTCGACAACCCTCGATCGTCATGTCTACGTACAACCACGAAGGATCCGGTACAAAATGGACATCGACGCCAGGAGAGAAACATGCGCTACACCTTGATCCTCAACAATGCCGAGCCCGAGGAGGGCGTCCTCGACCAGGAGACGATCGCCCAGATGCAGGAGGCGTTCGGAGCGTACGGCCGCGCACTCGAGTCCGCCGGTGTGCTCGTCGCCGCGGAAGTTCTGACATCCAGCTCGTCCGCGAGAACGCTGTCTCTACGCACCGGCGAACTGCAGGTTCAGGACGGTCCCTTCGCGGATACGAAGGAAGGCGTCGGCGGTGTCTTCGTGATCGAGGTACCCGACGAGGACGCCGCGCTCATGTGGGCCGAACGGTGCCCCGGCGCGCAGTACGGAGTGCTGGAAGTTCGAGCGGCCGCCACCTCCTTCGTCGACGGCGCGTGGACCTGAGAGGCCAACCGATGAGTGCAGTGCAGGAGTCGGCCGAACATGCTGTGCGCACGTCGTACGGCCGGCTCCTTGCCCTCCTCGCATCCGCGGACGGCGACATCGTGGCCGCCGAAGATGCCCTCGCCGACGCCCTGGAACGGGCGCTGACCACCTGGCCCCGCGACGGCGTGCCCACCGATCCCGACGCCTGGCTCCTCACCGCCGCCAGGAACAAGCGTCGGGACGTCTGGAAATCGGCGGCACACCGAACCTCGGTAGCGCTCGATCCCGTGGTCCACGCCGAATCGCGTCTCGACGACATCGATGTCGATGCACTGCCGGACAAGCGCCTTCAGCTGATGGTCGTGTGTGCCCACCCCGACGTCGACCGTGCGGTCAGGACACCGCTGATGCTCGACGTCGTGCTGGGGTTCACGGCCAAGGACATCGCGCAGGCGTTCGCGCTACCCGCCTCGACGATGGCGGCACGCCTGGGCCGAGCGAAGAAGCGCATCCGGGATGCGCACATCCCGTTCGAACTTCCCGATCGGAGTGCCATGCCGGCACGGATCGACGCAATTCGTGAGGCCGTGTACGGTGCGTTCGCGATCGACTGGAACGCCTCGGGATCCGAAGTGCGAGACAACATGATCGGTGAGGCAATGCACCTCGCCGAGACACTGTGCGCGGTGTTACCAGAGGACGCGGAGGCGCACGGGCTTGCCGCGTTGATCGGACTGTCCGCCGCACGAATGCCGGCACGCTGCCGAGGCGGGGTACTGGTTCCGTTGGCCGAGCAGGACTTTCGACTGTGGGACGCAGACCTGTTGCATCGCGGGGAGCAGCACCTCGCCGCGGCGCACCGCCTGGTGGCTGCAGGCTCCAGTGCACTCGGGCGTTTTCAACTGGAAGCAGCTGCCTCCGCCGTGCACTGCGGCCGCCGAAAGACCGGCCGAACGGACTGGACCGCGTTGCGCGAATTGTATTCCGCACTACAGACATCGGCACCGACAGTCGGCAGCGCCGTGGCACTCGCCGTCGTCACCGCCGAAACCGACGGCGCCCTCGCTGCACTGCATCTGCTCGATCGAACGAACGGAACCGAGCGATTCCAGCCCGCCTGGGCCACGCGCGCTCACCTGCAAGCTCAGCTGGGTGACATCGACTCCGCCAGATCCGCCTACGAGAAAGCCATCTCCCTCACCGCGGACCCTCCCACCCGTGCCTATCTGAACAAGCAGTTACATCGGCTGTGAAACCGAGGCGCATTCACAGCCCGCTCGTGCACCACGATGATTTCCAGCGCGCCGTCGAGTCCACCTCTGCGTAGGGACAGACATCGACCTTGGAGGTAACCATGACCGACGCACATGTCACCGGAGTGAGAATGGTGGCCATACCCGTCGCCGACCAAGACCGTGCAATCGAGTTCTACTCCGTTGCACTGGGTTTGACGAAGTCCGCGGACCGTGTGATCGAGGAACTCGGATCTCGTTGGGTGCAGATGAGCGCTCCCGGTATCGAGATCGCGCTACTGAAGGAGTACCCGGGGTTCTCTGCGGGCCGCGATACCGGCGTGCGGTTCGTGACAGGGGACGCCGGAGCCCTGCACGCCCACCTCGTCGGGCACGAGGCGAAGGTGAACGAACTTCTCCTCTGGGAGGGGCTGCCGCCGATGTTCGAGTTCGACGACATCGACGGCAACACCCTGTACGCAGTGGAGTGAAAACAATCGGCCTTGCTCCTAGGCTGCTTCGCGGTCCTCGTGCTGTTTCGCCTGCGTGAGTACGGCGGATTTGTCCGTGTACTGAAAGTGCGGGCGCTTGTCTCCGATGTACGAGCTCATCCACGACACCACGGCCACGTAGCGGTTGCGGAAGCCCACCATGTACATCAGGTGCACCGCCAACCACATGACCCACGCGACGGGGCCGGACATGTCGACCTTTCCGAACAACCGCACCACTGCACTGAACCGGCCGACGATCGACATGCTTCCCTTGTCGGTGTACGCGAACGGGGTTCCGGCTTCCGTCTTTCCGGTGATGACCTTCGCGACGTGGCGGCCCTGCTGCATCGCGACGGGCGACTGACCGGGCAGACCGTTCAACGATGTCACGTCGCCGATCGCGTAGATGTCCTTTGCCGTACCGACGGTCAGGTCGTCGTGGACGAGAAGCCTGCCGGCGCGGTCGGTCTCGCAACCGGTGCGTTCGGCGACGGTGGCCGCCAGATCGCTGGCCTGCACGCCGGCCGACCAGATGACGGTCTTGGCGGCGATGGTCCGCGACGTTTTCGTGTCCACGTCCTGAACCGTCACCGCGTCGTCGACGATGTCGGTGACCATGGCTCCGGTGACAACCTCCACGCCCGACTTCTCCAACTTCGCGCGGGCGTAGGTGCTGAGCTTGCCGCCGAATGCGGGCAACACGTCCTTGACGCCGTCGACGAGCGTCACCGTCACGTCGTCCGGATGGATGTCCGGGAAGGATCCGGCGAAGTACCGCTGGGCGAGATCCCTGATCTGCCCGGCCAATTCCACACCGGTGGCACCGGCGCCGACCACGACGAAGCTGAGCAGCTCCTTCCTCGCCTCCTGGTCGGAAGTCTGGTGAGCAGTCTCGTAGCAGCTCAGGATCTGCTCGCGCAGGGCGACGGCGTCGTCGACGGTCTTGAGCGCGAAGGTGCGGTCCTTGAATTCGTCGCGTCCGAAGTACGCCTGCGTCGCACCCGTCGCGACGATCAGTCGGCCGTACCCGATGGTGTGGCTACCGCCTGCGCCGATGTAGGTGACCTGGTGCAACTCGGGGTCGACGTCGACGACCTTGCCGAGCCGGACGTCGGCCGATTCGTAGCGGGCGAGGATACGCCGGACGGGTGGAGCGATCTCGCCCGTCGACAGCATGCCGGTCGCGGCCTGGTAGAGAAGCGGTTGGAACAGGTGCTCCGTCGTGCTGGAGATGAGCGAGAACTTCACGCCGGCCTTGCCCAGAGACTTGGCCGCAGCCAACGCTCCGAATCCCGATCCAACGATGACGACCTCGTACGTATCCACTGGTTTTCCTTTCCAATCGAGCAACCACACTCCATGAAACGCCCCGGCCAGTGGTCTATCAACGGGAAATTTGGAATAGAATCGATGAGTAAAACTCATGAATGGAGCGCTGTGGAACTTCGGCAACTGAAGTACTTCCTCGCCGTGGGCGAGGAGTTGAGCTTCTCGCGCGCCGCCGAACGGTGCTACGTCTCGCAGTCGGCGATCAGCCTCCAGATCGGCAAACTGGAACGCGAGATGGGCGAGTCACTGTTCGAACGGTCGTCGCGCTCGGTCCGATTGACCGTTGTCGGAACACAATTGATGTCCATCGCACGTCACATGGTCGAGCTCGAGCAGTCCGCGCTCGCGTTGACGGCCAGGCGCCGGAATCAGCTGCGACTGACCGGCAACATGACATTCGCGGCCAACGCAATCGCCGCGATCGTCCAAGTACGCGAGCGGCATCCGGAAGCCGAGATCGATTTCGTTCTGAAACGATTCGCCGAACAGATCGAAGCCGTCACGTCGGGCGACTGCCAGGTGGCCTTGATCCGAGGCAACGTCGAGCGCTCCGGTCTCGAAGTCACCGAACTGTGGAAGGAGAACCTCGTCGTCGTTCTCGCCGACAGTCACCCGCTGGCATCCGGGCCGGATCCTCGACTCGAGCAGCTCGCCCAGTACCCTCTGCTCCTACCCAAGCGTAGCGAGCAGATCCTGCTGCATCGGGTAATCGAAGGAGCAATGAAGAGAAGTGGTCGACGCCTGGCCTTCGGCCCACCTATCGCCATGGACCACACGGCAAGCGCTGAACTGCTCAACCACCCTGAATGCTGGTCCATCATCTACGCGAGCACGGCCGAGAGCACTCCGAAGACCGGGCTGGTGTTCCGCACCGAAGCGCAGCGCAGACTGAAACTTCCCGTCTCGGCGGTGGTCGACTCGTCCATCCCTCCGACGGATATTCAGCGGGATCTCATTGCTGCACTTGCCGATACAGCGCCGTCGCCGGTGCCGCTCTGACGCGCGGTGTCACAGGATGCCGGACTCGCGCATCTGCTGCACGACGAACGCCCCGGAGTAGACGTCGATGTACGTCCGTTCCGTCTGATGCGGCGAGAACGCGACCCCGAACCGAACCGGGCCCGGCTCGGACCGCGACACCGCGATGTCGACCGAGTATCGACCGTCCGGGGTGCTCACATCACCGGCGCGATAGAGGTAGTCGGCGACTCCCACCCGAACATCACGTTGCTCTGCTTTCTTTCCTGCACCGGTGATCTCCCGGAATGAGATGGAGTCCAACCCGACACACGAGTAGACCCGCGCGAAGACGTCGCCCTCCGGGTCCACCCAGCCTCCGCCGAGCGCACCACCCGCCTGCGACAGCCACTCGTCGGCCCACTCGGGAGCGGTCTCCCCAGTCACACGCAGATCCGACGCCACCGCGTCGCTGCAACTGGGGTCGCCCGGCTGCGGCGCGGCACACCCGCCGATCGCAGCCACAGCGACCAGCACAGGCGCGACAACCTTCTTCACCGCTTCCACCACCTCATCCCAGACCGCCGGCGACACTCGTCACCGAAAACCATACCTTTCGGATTGTTCCTGCAGTGCGTCATGCCGTGGGACGGGAGCAGCCAGCATCGCGTCGAGCCGCGGCTGCCACTCGGTTCGATCGTCGGCGAAACATCTCGTCAACACCTCGATCATCGCTCCGGGCGCAACCGAGGCGCCGGGCGAGGCACCGAGCAAGCCCGCGATCGATCCGTCACCGCCGGTGACGATTTCCGTGCCGAACATCAGATCGCCGCGAAATCTGCTGCGTGGCTTGATCACCTGAGCTCGCTGACCGGCCTGGATCAGTCGCCAGTGCGCGGGATCGGCGTCGGGGTAGAACGTTTCGAGTTCGGCGAACTTTCGTTTCGACGACGCCAGAACCTGCCCGGCGAGATAACGGACGAGGGGGAGGTTGCGGATACCGACCGACAACAGAACGGGAAGGTTTCGAAGGCGGACGGTACCGAAGAGATCGCGGAGACGCCCGTGTTTCAGCAGGCGGGTGCTGAAGGTCGCGTACGGTCCGAACATGAGCGACGTCATGCCGTCGACATGCCTTCTGTCCAAGTGCGGCAACGACATCGGGGGTGCACCGAGCGACGGTTTACCGTAGACCTTCACACCGTGCCGCGCGACGACCTCCGGGGCATCGGTGAACAAGAACTCGGCGCCGAAGGGAAACACTCCGTACCCGCGGATTTCGGGAACACGAGCCTTCTGCAACAGACGCAGTGCGTAACCGCCGGCGCCGACGAACACGAACCGCGCGCGAACCTCGAACACCCGCCCGGTCGACCGGACTCGACCCGAAAGATGCCACAGACCGTCCGACGTGCGGCGCAGACGTGTCACCTCGTGGCCGGTGCGGATCAAGCACCCGCTGGCCTCCATCGTCCGGCCGAGCGATTCGGTGAGCGCGCCGAAGTCGATGTCGGTCCCACCGGCGTCCCAGGTCGCCGCGATCCGCTCGTCCGGCGCGCGACCGTCGACGAGCAACGGCGCCCAGCCGCGAATTCGATCACGATCCTCGGAATACTCCATACCCTGGAACAGGGGGTTCGACTTCAGCGTCTCCCATCTGACTCGCAGGTAGTCCGCATCGACATCGCCGAACACCACGTCCATGTGAGGCACTGCGTTCAGGAACGACGGATCGAGGTCCCCGCTCCGCGTCAGCGAGTCCCAGAATGCCCTCGACACCGCGAACTGCCGTGCGATCTGCTCGGTCCGGGACGAGTCGTCGGCGTCGGGCATGTAGTTGAGTTCGCACAGACCTGCGTGACCGGTACCCGCGTTGTTCCACGGACCCGAGCTCTCGCCGGCCAGCCGGTCGAGTCGCTCGAACAACGCGATCGACCTGTTCGGCAGCACCTTCTGGATCAGCGTTCCGAGGGTCGTGGACATGACGCCGCCGCCGACGAGCGCGACGTCCAGGATTTCCGCGTGTGATGTCATGCCGTCAATGCTGGCGGCGACGAGACCGTTCCGTCCAATGAGAAGTTCGAGCAATTATCATGCGGAAATGGATGACTACTCGTTCGACCGCCCGGAGTCCGTAGCGCCCCTGCTCGCCGCCTTCGACGCCGTCGCCGCGGAGGGCCACGTCACCCGCGCGGCCGCCCGGCTCGACGTGCCCCAATCCTCGGTCAGCAGAAGGGTGCACAGCCTCGAGCGCATCCTCGGGTTGGCGCTGATACAACCGGTGGGTCGCGGGGTCACGCTGACCGCGTCGGGCCGAGAGTTGTTCGACCGCACCCACCATGTGATGCGGGAACTCGACGACGCTGTCGCCGCGGTGCGGTCCGACGCCGATCCGGACAGCGGAGTCGTCGGGTTCGGATTCCCTCTGACGCTCGGATCCCGTTCGGTGGCCGCCCTTCTGACGGACTTTCATGCAGTCGCTCCCCGCGTCAGGGTTCGACTGGTGCAAGCACACGGCGAAGCCCTCGCGGACATGATTCGCGACGGCCGATTGGATCTCGCCGTCATGATTCCTCCGCCCGACGATCTGGACGTGACGGTGCTGGGCAGCCAGCAGATCTTCGTCCACGTAGCGGCCACACACCCGTTGGCGTCTCGTCGGGCACTCGCGGTCGAGGATCTCGCCGACGAAGCCTTCGTGGCCAGCCCACCGTCGTTCCAGCTCCGCACCCTGCTCGACACGTGGTGCGCGGAAGCCGGATTCGTCCCGCGGGTTCCCTTCGAGATCAGTGAGATCGACACCATCGAGGCACTCGTACGAGCCGGGCTCGGGGTCGCGCTGCTACCCAAACCGGAGGTCACCGTCGCCGGAGTGACGACCGTTCCCTTGACCGGTGACCGCACTCGATCGGTCGGGCTGGCGACGGGTCGACGCCGACCGACAGCTCCCGTCGCGCACTTCCATCGTCACGTCACCCACCACGCGCAGCAGCTCATTGTTCGACCCTGAGCGCTCGGAGCCCGCCTACCCGAGAACTCCGATGTCAGAGAACATGACCCGAGGACAGCTCGATACCCCGCCCGACCCGAACGACGCTCTCGCGCAGAATCAGATAGGCCGACTCCAGATCCACATTCGTCGCCAGCACAGTACCGTCCGAGAATTGAATCCCACCGTGCTCACCGGACGAAACACGCACGACGGTCGAGCCGATTGCCGGTGAACCGGTCGGTGACGCAGGCGCGGCGGACGTTTCCGGCGCGTCCAGCGTCTCGATGATGCCGCCGGGAAGGCACAGCACCGTCGCACCGTCCGGCGCCGTGTATTCCCAGGACTCGACTTCCTCCCGGGGGGCTGCGGTGACGGCAGTTCCATCGTCGAACTGCAGCGTCAGCGTGCCGTCCGCAGACAACTCGGACAACGTGCACCGCGCGGTCAGCAGGGACGTCAATGCACGCAGCCCCTCGAACTGGTTGTCCTCGTCGAACCGTGTGCCACCGATGTCGAGCTGACTGAACGCCACCGCCGAACCGTCGTCGAAGCCGATACTCAGATCGAAGTCGAGGTGAACGTTCCGCACTCGTGCGTTCTGCACGTCGACCGTCGTCACCGGGGAGGTCCCCCGGAGGCGAGGTGGACGGCGCGCTGGAACACACCGTTCAGATCGGTTGTCTGCGGGCCTGGTTCGAGGACCAGAGTGGTCGCACCGGCCTCGACGTACGCGTCGAGGTCATCCACCTGATCCGACACGTACACGACGATGTCGTGGCCCGGCCCACCGACGATGTGGCCGATGGCGTCGCGGACCTGCTGCGGCGTCGTGGAACTCGTCAGGATCGTCCCGCAGCTCGTCTCGCCGCTCACACTAAGGGTTTTCGGTCGCGTCGCACCGACCAGAAGTGGCGGAGGCACCGCCGGCGGCCAATCCAAGCGGACGTTGTCCAACGAGACGTAGCGGCCTCGAACGTCAACCGTCTCACCTGCCAGCAGACTAGTCAGTGCCGTCATCTGCTCGCGAAGAAGAGTCAGCGGGGACTGCACTCGCGCCCCGAACCTGGCCCATCCAATCCTGCACACCGTGACCGAGCCCGACCCGCGTCCGTCCCGGGTGCAGCCGAGCCAGAGCAGCGACCTCCATCGCCGTGGACGCGACGTTCCGCAGCGGGGTGGGCAGGACTCCGATCCCGACCTTCACCCGCGGCGTCACCGCGAGAACAGTTGCGGCCATGGAGATTCCCCCGGAGAAGAAACAGTCCTCCCACAGCCAGATCTCGTCCACCCCCGCCGTGTCGGCCGCACGCGCCGCGTCGACGATGGCCTCCGGCGGCAGTTCCGGTCTCAGCACAACACCGAATCGCGTCATCACATCCCCTTCTCTTCCACTTCATCCTCCACTCCCGCTTCACCGAAGGTCATTCCGCAGGCTCCACTCCCGCCCCACCGAAGGTCATTCCGCAGGCTCCACTCCCGCCGCACCGAAGGTCATTCCGCAGGCTCCACTCCCGCCCCACCGAAGGTCAGGATCGACGCCTACCCAGCAGAAGAACCCCGCCGACGGCAACGACCACGCTGACCACTCCGGCGACCCCGAGCCACAGCGTCGCACCGATCGGAGGGGAATCGGTCTCCAGCACGGTGGGAGTGCCGTAGGAGCGCTCGGCAGCGTCGCGCGTCGTACGATCGGTCCCCGGCGCCGTGGCCGAACAGCTGTTGACCTGCAAACGATCCCGCGACGACTCACCGCGTTGGGCGAAGAAGATGTATTCGTCACCGACCGCCAGCGTCGAGCCACACGCGGCCGACTCCGCGGCCGTCGACACCACGGCGTCGGCATCCACGTCACCGTCGTAGATCTCGCTGACCCGAACGCTGTAGGTGAGTGTGCTGCCGTCGTCGCGGACATCGGTCGCCACCCCGACGAAGACCGCGCCGTCGGGAGACGAGTGCTGTCGAACACGGTCACTCACCTGAGACAGGCCGTAGGCACACGTGCAAGCCTGCGCGACGGGGGGAGTGATGCCGGTCGCCAACCCTGCCGCCACGGCACCGACCAACACGACTCGCCCTGCGATCCGCCCCGTACGCATGAGACCAGCGTCGCACGCCACGTCGGTGCAGTCCATGCGTCCTACCGCGGACGGTCGGTCGTGAAACTCGAACCGCGACCCCAGACGAACCACACGATCGTCCCCAGAAACGGGAACGCCAGCACGATCAGGACCCAGATCGCTTTGCCAGCGGTCGTGTAGTTCTTCGACTGCAGAATGCTGACCAGGGCGGCGACGAACAACGCGAACGCCGCGACGACAAGGATCAGAATCAGAACCCCGAAACCGAGCCCGAAAACCGTGGTGGCCGTGTCGTCCTGCGCGCTGAGTTCCAGCAACATCGAACGTTCCTTTCGTCGAAGCGGTGATGTGCACTCCACCCTACGAACGCGGGAGCCGTCACACATCGTCGTTGCGATGTACATTCCGTACGCCTTCGGAACGACTCGACCCCGACCTCGGGTGCTGTGGCACGATCGGACGAATGGGGCGTGACGACTTTCTGGCGGCCATCGGAACCAACCCTGTGGTCGTCGAGATCCTCGAGCGTGGACCAGAACTCGGGTTCACCGACTGGTATCTGACGGCAGGTGGCCTGTTCCAGACCGTCTGGAACCACGTCACCGGTTCCGATCCTCGAGCCGGCATACGCGACTACGACTTTCTCTACTACGACGGCACGGACCTGTCGTACGAATCAGAGGATCGCGTCATTCGACGTGCGGAAACTCTGTTCGCCGATCTGGGAGTCGACGTCGAGGTGCGCAACCAAGCCCGCGTTCATCTCTGGTACGAAGATCGCTTCGGCGCACCGGTGAAGCCGTTCCGGAGCACGGAGGACGGAATCGACCACTTCGTGTCCACCACCTGCTGTTTCGGGGCACGCAGCGAGAACGACGGAACGACGACGGTGTACGCACCGCACGGATTCGACGACGTGTTCGCCGGGGTGATCAGGCCGAACCCGCTCCTCCCGATGCGGCACGTCTACGAGTCGAAGGCCGCCCGGTGGACGTCGATCTGGCCGCATCTGACGGTTCTCCCGTGGCCGGAGTAGATGCGCTGTCCTACCCGTAGAAGGTCGCCGGGTCGAGGCCGTCGATCGGCAGCCGAGCCGCATCGGCGTCGGGCGAGGTACTCACCCCGCGCAACTCGATCGCCGACACCGGGCGCTCGTCCATGCGTCGAGCAATCTCGAAGAACACCGCGAGCACGTGCACACAGGGACGAGTTCGTTGCGGGCAGTCGCAGTCGGCGGTCAGCTCGTCACGACTCGGACCGGCGGGCATGCCTGCCTTCGACCAATCGGCGTGGACTGAATCCGGCACGTCGCCGGCGGGTAGACCGCGCAGCGCTGCTCGGGCAGACTTCGCAGCGTCGTCCGCCCAGATTGGACAGTGCAGGCTGACGTGCTGGTCACGCGCCCCGAACACGGTTGCCGTGATCGACCCGGCCGCGATAACGACGTCGCCGACCTTGTCGTTTCGGACCAGTGATCGAGCCCGAGGAAGCGCGGGATTCGGTCGGGTGATGGACGTCGGCTGCGCCAGCCGTACCCAGTCACGCCCCCACGCAGTGACTCCGAGATCGTCACTCATCGGCCTGCTCCGATCTCGAGCAGCTCGCGAAGCTGACCGTCCGACAGTTTCGCCAGATCGCCACCGATGTCGAGCGCCGCTTCGCTGGTCGCGATGTCCGCGAGGTCACGCTTGTGTCCGTGCATGTCGTCGATCGACTGCTCGAGGGTTCGTTCGGTGAGCAACGTGTGCACCGTGACGGTCTGCGTCTGCCCGATTCGGTGGGCGCGATCGCTCGCCTGGCTCTCCACGGCCGGGTTCCACCAGCGATCGAAATGAACGACGTGGGACGCACGAGTGAGGTTGAGGCCGAACCCGGCCGCGCGCAGACTCAGAATCAGAATCGGTGGGCCGTCGCCCGATTGAAAGTCGTCGACCATCGTCTCGCGGGCCGCGGTGGACAGACCGCCATGCAAGAACGGCACCGGATGTCCGGTGACCTCGTCACCGAGATGACGGGACAACAACTCGCCGGTTCCGCGATACTGGGTGAACACGAGCGCCGCCTGCCCGTCGTCGACGATCTCCGACAGCATCTCCGTCACCCGATCGAGTTTGCCTGATCTGCCCTGGATTTCGGCGCCGGTGCCGTCGACGAGCTCGGGATGATTGCAAATCTGTTTGAGGCGAGTGAGCAACGTCAGGATCCGTCCCCTGCGTCCTATCCCCGTCCCGAATCCTTCGGTCAACGAGCTGTCGAGGTGACGCCGATACAGCCGCTCCTGCTCCTGGGTGAGCGTGCAGACCACCGAATTCATCACCTTGGCAGGAAGTTCGGGCGCAACATCGACCTTGCGTCGCCGCAGAATGTGCGGCCCCACGAGCTCCCGAAGCCGGCCGGCGGCGGCATCGGACCGCTTCTGCTCGATGGAGACGACGAAGCGGCGACGGAAGCGCGCGCGTGCTCCCAGAACGTCGGGCGATGCGAACGCCATCAGGGACCAGAGTTCGTCGAGTCGATTCTCCACCGGAGTACCTGTCATCGCGATGCGCAGTTGCGCCTGCAGCCTCCTGGCCGCGCGCGCCTGTTGCGAATCGGAGTTCTTGATCTGCTGTGCCTCGTCGAGAACCACTGTGTCCCAGCCTGCTTCCGTGAGCAGTTCCGCATCGCTCCGGAGCGTCGGATAGCTGGTGATCACAACGGAACCCGACCGAACGTGCGCGAGGCTCCGCATCCTCGACGGCCCGTGATGAACGTGAACCTCGACACCCGGCGCGAACTTGGCCAGTTCCCGAGCCCAGTTGCCGACCAACGACGTCGGGCACACGACCAGATGCGGCGCGGCGCAGCGCAGTGTGAAGACCGCGATCGCCTGCACAGTCTTTCCCAGGCCCATCTCGTCGGCCAGGATTCCGCCGCCGCTCGCTGCAACGGCATTCATCCACGCGACGCCTGCCCGCTGGTAGGGCCGGAGTTCTGCCCGCAGAAGCGTCGGCTCACCCGGCTGCCGATGCAGCGCTGCGTCGACTGTGGACATCGCGGACCAGATCGTCGTCGTGTCGAGACCGACCGCCGCGTGTCCTGCAACCGGGAGCGACGAGACAAGTCCCTCCACGTTCCCACCAGCCGCGGCCACCACTGCAATCCGCGCCCAGACCCGCAGCGACCGACTCGCGTGATCTCCCGGTCGCCACGTGGTGAGCGCAGTGAGCGCGTCCTGCGTGTCCACCAGTGCAACCGGAACCGACCGCGCGTGCACCGATTCGGCGGCGGCGTCGGGCAAAGCGATGGTCAACGACGCCGGAGTTCCCGAAGGTAGTCCGGCCTCGGCGGCGTCATGAGAGGGCGCGTCCGTGCCCCACCACACGAACTTGTCCAACTCGATCGAGTAGCACGCTTGCAGTGTTCCGGGGAGGCTCGCATCGACCGATGGTTCGTCGGTTCGGACGTCTACCGTCGTGGAAATATTCGTGACCTCCGGTCAGGGCACTGTGAGGTCCGACAAACCGCGTCGGACCCAACCTGGTGGGCGGTGAGGGATGGCGGGTTCCGATCGTTCGGTGATCGGCAGTGGGACAGCGCGGTCTGCCACCATCCGTCGGTTGAAGACCGTCGAGAGTAGACCGAAGTGCCGAAGTGTGCAATAACCGATCTGCGCGGCCGGTGTACGTCACTTTTCTCGCATGTCACAGAGTTTCTCGCAGCGATGTACTTACCTGCCGAGTGCCCATATAACTCTTCCTATGAACAATCCCTACACACCCGAGTCGGGCGAGGTGCCGGGGGAACTGGCGGGACGCGAGAAGTACCGATCGGCGTTCATCACTCTGCTCGACGGCCTCGAACGCGGTTACACTGCACGATCGCAGCTGATCACCGGCATGCGCGGCACCGGTAAGACCGTACTGCTTCGCGAGTACGTCTCGATCGCGCGGTCGAGACGATGGGCGATCGTCGACATCGATGCGGTCCGACGAGACGACGACGGATTCCGACGACAACTGGCCTTCGAATGCCGCAGTGCCCTGCTGGCCGTGTCCGCGCGCGGGCACTGGGGATCGGAGGCCAAAAGAGCGTCCGGTGTGCTCGGCTCGTTCGCCTCCGTGCTCGGACCGAGCAGTCCCCTCACCGCGGATTGGACCGAGACGACGCCCGGAGCAGCCGACACCGGACAGTTGGCCGCGGACACGACGGCGACCTTCCTGGCGCTGGGAGAGGCCGCGCGTGCCCACGACACAGGCATCGTCTTCGTGATCGACGAGCTACAGCGGCTCACCTCGGCACAGCTCTCCGCACTGATCGACGCGTTCCATCGTTGCTACCTTCGCGAACTGCCGCTCACGGTCGTCGGTGCAGGGCTCACCGATCCCGTCGACGAGATACCAGAGGGCGCGCAGCCGCCGAACCGACCGACAGTGGACGAGGTTCGATCGCGCGCGGACCGCCTGTTCGAATTCCCGGTTCTCGGCGCTCTCGCCGACGCCGATGCCGCCGCGACGCTGCGCAGCGGAGGGTCGTGGACGGACGGAGCGGTCCTGGCCGCGTCGACGATCACCGGGCGATTTCCGGCGTTGCTGCACGCCCTCGGATTCGTCGTCTGGGACGCGCAGGATAGTGACGCCGTCACGGAGGCCGACGTCGAGACCGCCGTCCCCGAATACCAAAAGTTCGTGGACAAGACATTCTTCCGCCGAAACCTCCCTCGTGTCGGCGAATTGGACCTCGCATACCTGCGCGCCGTCGTTGATGCTCCCGCCGAGATCGACACCGCACGAGCCCTCGAACGCACCGTCGCGCAGTGCGCGGAGACGCGAGCGGGACTGGTGAACAGAGGGCTGCTGCACATCACGAAGAACAACGAATCGGTCTTCACCACACCGCACTTCGAGAGTTTTCTGCTACGAACGATGCCGACACTGGAAGTACCTGCCCGCAAACAGCGCCGACGACGCTACGACCCGTGAACGGTGTCACCGGTCGAATTACTCGTCCGGGTCCTCTACTTGGCAGAAACGCAGCACGTTCGACGACGGATCGATCACGGTCACCGTCGGCCCACCCGGCGCATCGGTGTCCAGACCCGGCCGCATCGACCGATACTCGGCGGCGTCGAGCTGCCGATGGAACGCCCGAATGTCCTCAACCGGAATCCACACGACAGTCCCCGGTGTTCCATCTCCATGATGCTCCGACAGATCGAGCACCGAACCGGAACGACGAACCCTCATGTACAACGGCATCCCGGGCTCGAACCTGTGCTCCCACTCCACGTCGTAACCCAGATAATCGATGTAGAACGCGCGCGTAGCCGCGTCGTCGAACATGCGAAGAATCGGGATGCTCGGGCCCAGAGCGATGCCTGCGTCAGCGGGCCGTTTCTTCCACTTCACGTGCACTCACCTCACGTTCGCGTCGCCGAGACAACAGTACAAGCTTCTCGGCATGTCACGTCGAGCGCGGGAATCCGCCCGCTCTATGCCCCGCTCCTGCCGGCGACGGCGACGATGGTCTCGGCCAGTTCACCCGTGGCCTGATCCGGGGACAGGTCACCCGTCACCGCCGCACGAGACAGCGCCTCTGCCGCGCCGAAAATCGCGGTGATCGAGGGTACGGACACCCCCGTCGACGACTGGACGAACGGGGCGAGAATCTCGCGGCATCGTTGCGAATAAGCCTGGTCTGCAGCGCGTTTGACCTGTTCCAGCTCCGGAGATCCTTCCAGGGCAGCGAGTACTCCGGTGAGTTCGCGGCCCTGCGCGAGCGCGCACCCGACGTACGAGTTGGCAATGGCCGCGGCCCGGCCGTCGAGCGTCGCTTCTGCGTTGTCGAGGTACTCCTCGAGCATGGCCGCCTGACGGTCGTCGAACTCCTGGAAGAGCGCGGCCAACAGCACTGCTCTGGAGGCAAAATGGCTGTACACCACGGGTTTTGCAACTCCCGCCCGTTCCGCGAGCCGGCCGAGAGTGAGGGCGTCGGCGCCCTCTGCGCGGACGAGCGCCCACGACACCTCGATCAATTGGTCGTACCTCTCGGCACGCGACAACCTGGTCCGAGCCATCCACACACCTCCTTGCGCTATGTACCAACAGTAACCTACCTTTGGTACATAGCGTTCTTCGCCCAACGAAAGGATCTCCGTGAGCAGCCTCGTCGTAGTCTCCCATTCCGACCCGAACTCCCTCACCCACCACGTCGCACGTTCGACCATCGACGCGCTCGTCGACGCGGGCGACACGGTGGAGTTCGCAGACCTCGCCGCCGAGAACTTCGACCCCCGCTTCACCCGGGCCGACCTGGACCTCTTCCGCGGAACCGGAACCGTGGGCGCCGATATAGCGTCCGAGCAGGCCCGCGTCGACCGTGCGGACCACCTCGTCCTCGTCTTCCCCATGTACTGGTGGTCCATGCCCGCTCAGCTGAAAGGCTGGATCGACCGCGTGTTCATCAACGGATGGGCCTTCGACGACAGCCCCGACACCGGGTTCGTCAAGAAACTGGGTCGACTCACCATGCACCTCGTCGCCGTCGCAGCCGACGACGCCGACAGCTTCGGGCGCCACGGCATCGACCAAGCCTTCGCCATCCAGATCGAGCGCGGCATCGTCGAATACGTCGGCGCAACACTCGGATCCTCGACCTTCCTCCACGAATCCGAAACCAAGAGTCGCGAAACCCTTGCTGCCGAGGTGAACGTCATCGCCGACGCTATTGCAACCCGAGTGTCAGGGCGTGCCACCGTCGATGCATAGGGGTCAGGGGCTGGGCAGCGGCATGAATTGCCCGATACTTCGCCTGTTCGACGGGATCCGCCGATTCGGCCGCGTATCGAGCAATCCGTGTCGGGCCCTTTCACGGGCTGATGTGTTTCACTGATCAGGTGACCACGTTCGTACAGCTTCGGTGGCGGCCCTGAACCCGCGGCCCTGACCTGTGCACTCCTTCGGCCGCCTCATGTCGGCCGACGATTCTCACCTGCACATCGCGTTCGTGGTCGACGCCCGAGGTGGCCCCCATCCCGAGAGGACCACCCCATGACCCTCGACGTAGTGATGACCGCCAGATCGTTCGACGAATATCGTGCGATGTTCGGCCTGACCGACTCCGATCTGTCCCGTCGCATCCTCGACTGCCCTGCGGGCGCCTCCGGGTTCACCTGCGAGGCAACCGACCGCGGAGGCGACGTAACAGCCTGCGACGTGGCGTATTTCGCGGACGACCCGGAGGAACTCGCGTCCGTTGCACTGTCCGAGACTGATCGCGGGCACGCATACGTACTCGCGCACGCCGACCACTACGCATGGACGTTCTTCGCTGGACCCGACGAACACCGACTCGCCAGACACACCGCTGCGCAACAGTTTTCGGCCGATATAGAGCGGCACCCCGGCCGGTACGTTCCCGGGCGGCTACCGTCGTTGCCGTTCAGCGATGCCAGCTTCGATCTGGTGCTCAGCTCCCACCTACTGTTCAGCTACGCCGACAGCCTCGACGTCACGTTCCACCTCGACACGATCGTCGAACTCATGCGAGTCACGTCCCACGAGCTGCGAATATTTCCGCTCGTCCCGGTCGGGTCGTCGGAGCCCTATCCTCGGCTCGTCGAGTTGCTCGACGAACTGCGCAACCGAAACATTCACTGCCGCACAGCAGACGTCGACTACGAGTTCCAACGGGGCGCCACACAGATGCTCGTGTGCCACCACGGCCCATCCGGCTAGACACCCAGCGCGGCGATCAGCCCCTCGCCATGTCCACGAAACGCGACAGGTGCAGCTGGTGAGCCACCGTGATGGTCGCCGTCGGACCGTTACGGTGCTTACCCAGAATGAGGTCGGCCTCGCCGCCACGGGGGTCGTCGCGCTCGATGGCGTCGGGGCGGTGCAGGAGGATCACCATGTCGGCGTCCTGCTCGAGCGATCCGGACTCACGGAGGTCGGACACCATCGGCTTCTTGTCGGTGCGCTGCTCAGGACCACGGTTGAGCTGACACACGGCAACCACCGGGCATTCGAGTTCCTTGGCGAGAAGTTTGAGCTGACGGGAGAAGTCCGAGACTTCCTGCTGACGCGACTCAACCTTCTTGCCCGACGACATCAGCTGAAGGTAGTCCACGACAATCAACTTCAGACCGTTGCGCTGCTTCAGACGCCGAGCTTTGGCGCGAATCTCCATCATCGTCAGGTTGGGGGAGTCGTCGACGAACAGCGGCGCCTCGCTGATCTCGCTCATCCGTCGAGCAAGCTTGGTCCAGTCGTCGTCCGTCATCTTTCCCGAACGCATGTCACCGAGCTTGATCTTGGCCTCCGCCGACAGCAGACGCATCACGATCTCGGTGCGGCTCATCTCCAGCGAGAAAATGACACTGGGCATACCGTGCTTGATCGAGCACGACCGCATGAAATCCATACTCAGGGTCGATTTGCCCACACCAGGCCTCGCCGCGACGATGATCATCTGACCAGGGTGAAGACCGTTCGTGATTTCGTCGAGTTCGGCGAATCCGGTGGGCACACCGAGGGAGATACCGCCGCGACTGGCGATGGAGTCGATCTCGTCCATCGTCGGCTGCAGCAGCTCCTCCAGAGGGAGGAAGTCCTCGGAGGTACGACGCTCGGTGACCTCGTACACCTCTGCCTGCGCACGATCCACGACCTCGGCGACGTCCTGGCCGTCCGAACCCGCGTACCCGAACTGCACGATGCGAGTGCCGGCCTGCACGAGCCTGCGCAGGATCGACTTCTCGGCCACGATCTCCGCGTAATAACCGGCGTTCGCCGCAGTAGGAACAGTCTGCGTGAGCGTGATCAAGTACGGAGGACCCCCGATCCGCTTCAGGTCACCGCGACGATCCAGCTCCGCCGAGACAGTCACCGGGTCAGCGGGCTCTCCACGGCTGTAGAGGTCGAGAATGGCGTCGTACACGCTCTGATGCGCCGGGCGGTAGAAATCGCCGGGACGGAGCACCTCGAGCACGTCGGCGATGGCGTCCTTGCTGAGGAGCATGCCGCCCAGCACCGACTGCTCCGCAGCCATGTCCTGTGGGGGTTGACGACCGAAATCTTCGCCCGGGGCTTCACTGGGCGGCGGCTCGGAGGAGTAGTCCGATTGCCCTCGATCGTCCACAACTGCCACGTGAAGTCGACCGTCCTTTCCCCGTACGAAACCTCGCAGCCGACTACCGCACGACTACGTACCGACACAATTTCTACCCCTCGCCACCGACAAGAATCCCGCACGCGCACCAGCGATCGGGCGCTTCCGTGCGTCACCCCTTCTGCCGGTGGAGACACGCTGCTGGGACGTTAGGCGTAATCGTTTCCCGTCACAACACAGCCTGTGGATGAAACTGTGGATCGAATGTGGATAGTGCTGAACAACCGTGTTGACCATCTGGGGATAACCTGGGTATAACTTTCCGAATATCGACCATTTCGCCAGCTCAAAGGGTGTACATAAACTTTCTGTCCTGTGTATGAATTATTGCGCGGCGTGTCGCCCAAGTTGACAACTCGGGCGTGTTGAGTAAATGCGAAGTGAACAAACCAGTGATTCACGTCACAGTGTCTGGGAACACTCACAAAACCAGGCGTCAGCCCGGTTTCGCCGCATTCCTCCCGATTCTGCACCCGCCCACTCCACCCCACTCCGCCCGTAACACCCCGCCGTGCACCGCACCGTCCCCGCCCCGGACCGAAAGTGAGCTCCAGTCAGTCAGACGGACCAAACGGCACGTTCGCTCACGAAGCCGGGCCAACCACACACGCCCCCATCCGGACCCAATGTGGCGTTCGGTCACTCTGAGTGACCGGACGGTACATTCGGTCCGAAATGGGGGCGTGGAGCGTGGGACGGGACAACGGCCCGAGGGCCGAGCGGGTTAGACGGGCCGAGCGGGTTAGACGGGCTGAGCCTCGGCTGCATCGAGGACGGTGATGTCCTTGGTGCTGATTTGGAGGACGCGGGCGGTGGGGATGTCGAAGAAGAGCCCTGTGACCCGCAGTTTGCCCTCTGCGGAGGCGCGGCCGACGACGCGGTGTCGCGTGAGGGTCTGCAGCTGCACGGCGACGTTGACCATGGCGAGTTGGTCGCCTTCGGAGAAGCCGAGTTCTGCGGCTGCGCGTCCGACGGGGTGACCGCTGCGGTAGGCCTCTAGGCTTGCGAGGCCGTGTTCGAGCCATTCGACGACGCGTTCGTCGCCTGCTTTGTCCGGTCCGGCGAGGACAGCTTTCATCGCACCACAGCCGGAGTGACCGCAGACGACGACGGAGCTGGTGCCGAGGACGTCGACTCCGTAGGCGAGCGAGGCTTCCACCGAGGTGTCCTGACCCTGTGCCGGAATCATGTTGCCCATGTTCCGCACCGTGAAGAGGTCGCCCGGTCCGCTGCTGGTGATGGTGTTGGGCATGACCCGCGAGTCGACGCAGCACAGGAAGAACGTGTCCGGGTCCTGGAATTCGGTGAGACCCTGCAGGTGGGGTTTGATGGCCTCCGCGTGTGTCCGGTGGTACTCGGCGACGCCGGACAGGACCGGTCGCAGTGCGGGTGGGTTGTCGTCGACCGCACTGTCTTCCTTCAGCTGCCATGCCGACCACGGGGCCAACGAGCCACGGACGCTTGCGAGTCCGCGCTTCGGCGGTGCTTCGGCTGCGGCTGCGAGCGAGGCGGATCCGTTCTCTTCGATCTGCACCGTGCCGCCACCGAGTTCGTGCTGACGCACCCATTCGTGCAGATGTTCGTGCACTGCGTGGTCGAGGAAGTCGACGGCGAGTTCCATGTTGACTTTGGAACCGCTTGGTACGGAGGACAATACGTGGGTCAGGCGAGGAAGCGACAGGAAGCTCAGCGAACCTTGCATGTGTACACGCCAGGAACCGTCGACTGTCTCGTCGGCGTGCACGTGCGCCCACACGACGCGTCGCAGAACCAGGAAGATGGCGAGCGCCAATCCGATGAGCACGCCCTCGAGCAGGTTCAGTGCGACCACGCCGAGAACGGTGACCGCGTACACCGCGATGTCACCCGTCTTGCGGGCAATCCTGATGTCCGCCAACTTGATCAGCTGTACACCGATCATGACCAGCAGACCGGCGAGTGCGGCGAACGGAACCAGTTCGACGACCGAGATGAAGAGAACGGAGAAGACCAGGATCCACAGACCGTGCAGGATCGCCGACGCACGCGACTTGGCTCCGGCCTTGACGTTGGTGGAACTGCGCACGATCACACCGGTGACGGGGAGACCACCTGCGGCGCCGGAGACCATGTTGGCCGCACCCTGCCCGAGCAGTTCGCGGTCGAAGTTGGTGCGCGGTCCGGTGTGCATCTTGTCCACCGCGACGGCGGACAGCAAGCTCTCCACGCTGGCGATCAGTGCAATGGTCAGAACACCGGTGGCAACGCCTGCCCACTGGCCTTCGGGAAGCGCGGGGAGGCTCAACGCCTCGATCAGGTTGCCTGGCAGGTCGATTCGTTCGACGTTCAGATCGAGAACGACGGACAAGCCGGTAGCCGCTACGACAGCCACGAGCGCACCGGGCACCTTCGCCACTGCGCCCGGCAGCCTCGGCCACAGCAACATCAACGCGATGACGACGCCACCGACGAGGATGGACGGCCACTGGCCGTCGGCAACCGACGTGGGGATGGCCAGCAGATTCTCGACCGCCGAGCTCTCGGATTCACCACCGAGCAGAACGTGAATCTGTTGCAGCGCAATGGTTACACCGATTCCGGCAAGCATGGCATGCACCACCACCGGTGAGATGGCCAGCGCGTGGCGGGCAATTCGGCTCAGACCCAACAGGATCTGGACCGCACCTGCACCAACGGTGATGAGGCACGTTACGGCCCAACCGAATTGATTGACGAGCTCGGCCACCACCACGGTCAGACCTGCGGCCGGCCCACTGACCTGCAGCGGCGATCCACCCAGTGCGCCGGCGAGAATGCCGCCGATCACGGCTGCGATCAGTCCGGCCATCACGGGCGCACCCGATGCAACTGCGATACCGATCGAAAGTGGCACCGCCACAAGGAATACGACCAGCGATGCCGGTACGTCGAATTTCAGAATGCTCCCGATCCGAGATGGAGACTCGGACCCCTTCGTTGATGACTCGCTGTCCGATGAATCTTTGTCGACTGTCGTGGTCACGGCAGTTCCTCCGGGCGTCTAGGCGTCTGGTCGGTCGTTTGCGTGTCGCGTACGCACATCTGTGTGCTTCTGTCGCCCCTCGTTAAAGGGTACGCAAACCTTCGGTCACACGCCCGCGATGAGAGCCTCCTCACAATTGAAAACCGTTGCCGCAGTGTATTTTTTGTGACAAACCACGAAAAAAGCCCCACGAACCAAGGTTCGTGGGGCTTTTCCCAGCCGTATCGGGCCAGAAGCTTGAATCAGCTTCCGACGACCTCCAGCTTGAACTTCGCAGCCACATCGGGGTGCAGGTTCACGACGACGTCGTGCTTGCCCGTTGCCTTGATGTGAGCCTTGGGGAGATCGATGCTGCGCTTGTCGACGACCGGTCCGCCGGCTGCCTTGATGGCAGACGCGACGTCCGAGGCCGTTACGGAGCCGAACAGCTTGCCCGAGTCACCTGCGGTCTTGACCGACAGAGAAACCGACTCGAGGCCTTCGATGGCCTGCTTGAGCTCGTTGGCGTGCTCGAGGCCGCGAACGGCGCGAGCTTCCTGAGCGCGGCGGATGCCTTCGACCTGCTTCTGAGCTCCGCGGGTGGCCTGAATGGCCAGTCCACGGGGCAGCAGGAAGTTGCGGCCGTATCCGTCCTTGACCTCTACGGTGTCGCCGGGCGCACCGAGGTTGTCCACATCAGCGGTGAGGATCAGCTTCATGATGATCGCTCCTTTCTTATCGTGCCGTCGCGGCGTAAGGCAGCAGAGCTACCTCACGCGAGTTCTTCACGGCAACGGCCACGTCACGCTGATGCTGGACGCAGTTGCCGGTGACTCGACGCGCGCGGATCTTTCCGCGGTCGCTGACGTACTTACGCAGCAGCGTCGTGTCCTTGTAGTCGATCTGTGTGTTCTTTTCCTTGCAGAAGGAACACGCCTTCTTCTTGAGCACCTTGTCGCGCAATGGCGGTTTCGGCATGGTCTTTCTCCGTTACGTCTGATTGTTCTCGATCACGAAGGATCTAGAACGGAGGCTCGTCGTCCCCACCGCGAGACCCACCGAAGGAGCCCGACGCCTGCGGGGCACTGCCCCAAGGGTCGTCTCCACCGGAATTCGATCCCGAGTTGGAGTTCGAGCGTCCGCCGCCCGATCCACCCGAGGAACCACCGAAGCCGCCGCCTCCGCCACCTCCACCACGATTGGCTTTGTTGACCTTGGCGGTGGCGTAGCGAAGCGAAGGACCGATCTCGTCGACTTCGAGCTCGACAACAGTCCGCTTCTCGCCTTCACGCGTTTCGTACGAACGCTGCCTGAGCCTGCCGGTCACGACGACGCGTGCCCCTCGGGTCAAGCTCTCGGCCACGTTCTCCGCAGCTTCACGCCAGATGTTGCAGCGCATGAAGAGTGCGTCTCCGTCTTTCCATTCGTTGGACTGACGGTCGAACGTGCGCGGTGTGGACGCAACGGTGAAGTTGGCCACGGCCGCACCGGCCGGGGTGAAACGAAGTTCTGGATCTGCCGTCAAGTTCCCGACGACGGTGATGACGGTCTCGCCTGCCATGGTTCCTCTTTCAGTAGTAAGTCTTTGTTGATGCCAGCCTAGAGGCGAGCAACGACAATTACTTGCCCTGTCGCAGGACCTTCGTGCGCAGAACGGACTCGTTGAGTCCGAGCTGGCGGTCGAGCTCGCTGACGGTGGCAGGCGCGGCGTTGATGTTCACAACGGCGTAGATGCCCTCGGCGTGCTTGGCGATCTCGTAGGCCAGACGACGCTTGCCCCAGACGTCGACCTTGTCGACGCTGCCGCCGTCCTTGCGAACGACGTTGAGGAACGTATCGAGCGACGGAGCGACAGTGCGCTCGTCCAGATTGGGGTCGAGAATGACCATCAATTCGTAATGACGCATAAGACCTCATCACCTCCTGTGGACTGAGTGAAAACGGCCACGGACGATCCGTGGCAGGAGGGTCGTTGCGTCAGCAACCCTTGGAGGGTACACGGCCATGCCCTGACCTGCGAAATCAGACGACGGTTCCGACGACCGCCTCGGCTCGTCCTAGGCTTACCTCATGCATCCAGGTGGACGGTCGTCTCGTGGGCGTCGCCTGCCATCGGCCGCCGCGTCGACGTCGACGATGATCGTCCTGGTCGCGTCCTGTGCGCTGACGTTGATTCTCGGCTACCTCAACAAGGCCAGATGTGCCGTGGCGCCGTTCTACGACAACGGCCGGAGCACGACGTTCGACGCCGTCAAGGACAGTTGGGTCTGCTACTCGGACATTCAGTTCCTGTGGCTCGGCCGCGACATCGACAACCACGTGTTCCCCTACCTTCACGGTGCGATCACCTCCAACGGAGTGTTGACGGGTGGAACGGTCGAGTACCCCGTGCTGAGCGGGGTGTTGATGTGGCTCGGCGCAGTACCGGCCCACACCGACGCCGAGTTCCTGCTCTACACGGCTCTGCTTCTCGCGCCGTTCGGGCTGATCACGGCGTGGATGCTGGGCCGACTGGCGGGGAAGTCCGCATTGCTGTGGTCGGTGGGTCCGCCGTTGATCATGTACGCGTTCCACAACTGGGAACTGCCGGTGGTCGCGACGGCCGTCGGCGCAGTGTTCGTGATGAGCATGCGGATGTCGTTGCGGGTGAAGGCTGTTCTCGCGGCGGTACTGCTGGGAGTGGGTTTCTGTCTCAAGCTGTACCCAGGCGCCTTCGTTCTCCCGCTCGCCGCCTACGTCGCGTACGGCGGTGCGACGGGCCGAGTGCCTGGAACCAAGCTGGACATCCGCGGCGCGCTGTCCGTGCTGGCCGCCGCGGCAGCGACCGTCGTCGTCGTCAACCTTCCCTTCGCGGTCCTCGGATACGAGGGCTGGAAGGCCTCGTTCGCGTTCCAGAGTCTGCGACAAGCCGACATCACCACGAACTCGATCTGGTACTGGGGTCTGCGGCAACTGTGGGTGACCGACGCGATGACGGCGGAAAGTCACGAGCAAGCCGAGACCGCGTTCCAGAACACCGTCGACATCCTGTCGCCCCTTCTGGTGTTCGCGGCGTTCGGTCTTGCGCTGTGGATCGGTGTGCGACGCGCGAGTACCGAGCACGTGTATCCGTGGGTGGCTGTCAGCGGATCGATGCTGTGCGGATTTCTGCTGCTCCACAAGGTCCATTCGCCTCAGTACACGTTGTGGCTCATCCCGTTCTTCGTACTGCTCCGGGTCCCGTGGGCTCTGGTCGCCGCCTACCTGGTGGCCGATCTGTCGATGGGCATCGGCGTCTTCCGATACTTTGCCGCGCTCGCCCAGGGCACCGATGCAGGCACCGAGGAATTCTTCGTCGAATTCGGTGTGTGGGGTCGCGCCGTACTGCTGGTCGTTGCGTTCTTCGTGTTCGCGCGAGCGCGGCCGCGCTTCGATGCGTCCCGTTCCGGCAGCGACGTCCCGGCGCCCGACGTTCCCGCCTCGTCGACGACGTCGACATCCGCTGCTCCCTGACCGAGCTCCCTGACTTCTCCCCGTTCCACACCACTGACGTAACGAACCGGTCGCGTTGTTCGACATTCGACTCAGGCAGCCGAGTTCACCTCGGTTGAAACATCAGAGGTGGGGCAATGACAGTGGTTCCGGGGGCGACGACACCGCACATCGCGGCAGAGACGCGGCCGTCGACAGCGACGCAGCCAGTGGCAGTACAGCAATCAGCGCCGACGTCGATGGTCGCCGACACAGTGCGCGACACCACGACAGCTCGCCGACGGATCGGCCTGGTCGAGGATCACGAGTCCGTCGCGGTCGGTCTCCGCGCGATTCTGTCCGGCGAAGCCAATCTCGAGCTCGTCGCCGTGACCACCACCGTCGACGAGCTCGTCGGACTCGGCCAGCGGCTGGATCTCGTCGTCCTCGATCTTCGGCTGGGCGACGGTTCCTCACCGAGGTCCAACGTCGAGAAGCTGCACTCCGTCGGCGTGCAGGTCCTCGTCTACACCGGTGCCGAGAACCCGTTCCTCGTACGCTCCGCTGCGAGGGCGGGCGTGCTCGGCGTCGTCCGTAAGTCGGAACCCGCCGCCGCGATCGTGTCGGCCATTCGCCGGGCAGCGGCGGGCGGCCAGGTGGTCACGACCGATTGGGCCGCGGCCATCGACGGCGATCCGCATCTTCCCGACGTCGGACTCAGCCCACGCCAACGCGAAGTCTTGGCGCTGTACGCGTCCGGGGAGAAAGCTGCTCGCGTCGCCCGGCTGGCCGGGTTGTCCGAGCAGACGGTCAACGACTACCTCGTGCGTATCCGAAACAAGTACGCCGAGGCAGGCAGGCCCGCACCGACCAAGACCGATCTCTACAAGCGGGCGGTCGAAGACGGCTGGCTCCCGATGCCGGAGCCACCGAACCAGAATTGACGGCCACCGCGCCTGTGCGTCATCTCGGTCACAGTGCACGCCGTGTACATGGTTGTCGTTTCAATGCCCCTAGTTTTCAGGGCAGACAAACCTGGCAGTCAACTGTGAAGATCATTTACGCGAATGGTTGTGCCAGACCACAACCGCTGGAACCTCGGGGAGAATTCACATGACAGTCAGCATCGACGCCTCAGCTTTCGACGCTTCAGCCTTCGACGCTTCGGCCTCGAGTACGGGCAGCGGGCTCGGCACCGCAGTCCCGCGACGGACCATGTCTCTCGTCCCACCGCCCATCCAGCTGCCTCCGACCGGCGGATCGCGCGCAACCGGACCGTTTCTCCCTCGGCCCATGCTCACCCAGCGCGAGATCGAGGTGCTCACCGGCTGGATCAAGTGCGACTCCAAGGTCGAGGTCGCGAAGTCGCTGTTCCTGTCGCTGGGAACCGTCAACACTCATCTCACTCGTATTCGCGCGAAGTACGCCGCTGTCGGCCGTACTGCGTCCACCAAGGCGTCACTCGTTGCCCGTGCCCTGCAGGACGGCCTGATCGACATCGCCGATCTCTGACGCCCACCGTCTGCCGAGCTCACGAATCAGCACAGCTCACGAATCAGCACAGCTCCCGGAACGGCGATCCCGGGAGATACTGATCCCATTCCTCCCGGGTGATCGTCGATCCTCCACCGGCGCAGATCCTTTCGACCACGTCCTCGGGATCGGTCCGCCACACTCGTAGGTCCTTCTCCGGTCCACCGCCGATCACTGCGGCGCCGCCGGCGGTGAACACGGCGTCGTTGACGCGGTTGCCGTAGGCGGTCAGCGTGGCGAACGTCGTCGGATCGAACGGGTCGGAGATGTCCCACATCCACATCGACTGACCGTCGACGCCTGCAACGAGTCTGGTGCCACTCGGATCGAACGCCACCGAATACACCGCCTCCCGCGGACCGACGATCTGGGCGACGTGGCGCGGGGTCGTCGGATCGGCGACGTCCCACAGCCGGAGCGTGTGGTCCGCACTGCCCGCGGCGAGCATTCGCCCGTCGGGTGAGAACGCTGTTGCTTGCGCGTCGCCGGAGAAGCCCGCGACGGTCGACACCTTGACCGGGGCCGCCGGGTCGCTGACGTTCCACAGTTCGACTTCGTCGTTCAGCGTCGGAACAGCCAGAGTTCGTCCGTCCGGACTGAAGGCCATGACCTGCGGATTTTTGCCGACGTCGAAGCCGGACAGCCGTGTGGGCCGTGACGGATCGCGAACGTCCCAGAGTTCGACGTCAGGTGTGTTCTGCGGGGACACGGCCAGCAGATCACCGGTACGGGTGAAGACCAACACGCCTACGAGCGAGTCGACGGCGGCGTGCGGGGTGCCGAGCGGAATCGGATTCTGCGGCGCCCGGACGTCCCACAGTTGGAACGCTCCCGACGATGTGCCGCCTGCGGCCAACGATCCGTCCCACGACAGTGCCGCCGCACCCGTCAGCGGGTCGCCGGTGGTCGGGGACAGCGGGCGCTCGGACACGATCGGTCGGTCCGGATCTGTGACATCCCACAGCCTGAGGCCGTCGCCGCGCGAACCGACGCCGGCGAGGACTCGTGTTCCGCTGCCGTCCGTCGGGTTGATGAAGACCGTGTCGGTCTGTCCTGGCATCACCGGTCCCGGCAGCGGCCACACGCGGGTGACCCCGTCCTGCCCCGCCGTGATCAGAGCGGAATCGTCCGGTGCGTAGTCGACCGACATGACCACCGTCGATCCCGGCAATGTTTCACGTAGAACACCCGTCGCGGCGTCCCACGTCTTGATCGAGTTGTCGGAACTGACGGCGGCGAGTTCCGATCCGGTGCCGTCGAATGCCACGTCGTTGACGTAACTGGTGAAGCCGGTCAGCGGTGTCTGTCCGGCGAGGCGACCACCGGGTTCGACGGTCCAACGCGCCACGTCTCGACCTGTCGTTCCTGCAGCGATCGTGCGACCGTCCGGGGAGTACGTCACCGACAGGTAGTCGTAGGTGCCGCCGTCCGACGGAATCTCGAAGGACGTCGTGGTCAGCGCCGGCATCTCCCACACCTGCAACCCACGAGCCTTGCCCGCCGTGACCAGCGCCGTTCCGTCGGGCGAGAACGCCACGGCATTCACCGGGACCGACGTCGCCGGAACGACGGCGAGAGTGGGCGCCGCCGGGTCGGCCACGTTCCACACCGAGACGGCACCGTCGCCGGACACCAGGGCCAACGACGATCCGTCGGGAGCGAATGCCATCGATTTCGCCGTCGTCGCCTCGTCGCCGACGGCTGACAGGAGCACCGGCGAATCGACGTCGGCGATGTCCCACAGGCTTGTTCCCGACGCACCCGATACCGCGAGAGTCCGGCTCGTCGGCGCGAACTCGACGGTGAGCGCGCTGCCCGGTTCCCCGACATCGATGGTCCCGCGAGCCCGAGCCGGTGCACCGAGCGACCACAACCGGACCGTACCGTCGGCGCCCGCAGCGGCGAGAATCTGACCGGTGGAATCGACTCGGGCAACGGTCTCGCCCGATACGCCGGGAAGCCGGACGGGAGCATGCACCGCGGACGCGTCGAGCAGCGCCGATCTCGCCGCCGTCGCCGGATCGATCTCGTACGCGGCAAGTGCCAGATGCACCGACAGGCCCGGGTCGAGCGTGCGGAACCGCTCGGCCGAGCCCGCCAACTGACCCGCCAACGCTGCTTCGGCCTCGACACGCCTGTCGTCGGCATCGCTGCTCGCCGAGAACGCGACCACCGCCGACACCACCGCCACGACCGTCAGCACTGCCAGCGCCGCCGTCAACACCTCGAGCACTCTCCGACGCCGGCGCCGCTGAGACTCGGTGTGATCGACTCGCCTCTCGCTCGCGGCGAGATAGTCCCGTTCGACGACGTTGAGGTCGCCCTCCCGATCGCCCTCGGCGAGCGAATCGTGCAGGGCATCGAGGCGACTCGCGGGCAGAAGCACCGTCGAATCGCGCCCACTGTGATCCCACAGCACCGCAGCGTCGGTGAGGCGCCGATGCACCAGATGCCACTGCCGGTCACCGTCGATCCACCGGCGAAGCCGATCCCATGCCGTCAGCAGTACCTCGTGTGTCACCGATACCGAGTCCTCCTCGACGGTGAGCAGACGCGCCGCTGCGAAACGCTCCACCACCACGTCGACGTCGGCGTCGGTGCCTTCCCCGCGGAGAAGTTCACCGCTGTCCACGCGTCGACGCGTCAGGACGTCGTCCTCGATGTTGACCAATCGCACGAAGACCAGGGCGGCGGCGTTCTGCTGAGCCGGGTCGAGGGACGAGTAGACGGCCTCGGCGGACTGGCCGACAGCCCCCGGTATCCCGCCGGTGGAGAAGTAGTCGTCGACGGTCATCGTCGGACCCGTCGCGGTCGACCACGTCGCGAGCAGTGCGTGCGACAGCATCGGGAGTGCACCCTGATCGTGGGCGAACACCGTGCCCGACGGCTCCATCTCGGACAACAAGGTCCGAAGCAGTGCGTCGTCGACGCCGATTCCGGCCTTGCGCGCGGGCTCGACGATGGCGTCACGCAGCTGGTCCGGACGAAGGCGACCGAGCACGATCGGATTGTCGACGAGGCCGAGCCTCAGGACGTCCTCGGCCACCGCGTTCTGATAGAAGTCGGCGCGCAGACCCATCACGACGACGGCACCCGCCACAACCTTCAGCTGCACCGCAGCCAGAACGGCGTGCCGCCGATCCGAGCCGGCGAGCGTCCACAACTCCTCGACCTGGTCAAGGACCACGACACTGCCGTCCGTTCGGTCCGTCGGATCGAAACTCGTGGTTGCCGTCGCCACCCAGGCTTCGATGCCGGACAGTCCCGTGTGCACCCGAGCACCGTTCACCCCGGCGCCGCCGAGCGATGCCGCCAAGCCCGCCCGCAGTACCGACGACTTACCCGATCCCGACGCCCCGAGGACGAAGACGACCCCGCCCCCGTCGTCGGCGACGCGACGTACCTTCTCGCTGAGCTCGGCGACGACGTCGGACCGCCCGAAGAACCATTCCGCGTCCGACGCCTCGAACGATTCGAGGCCCTTGTACGGCGCCCGGCTGCGGTCGGGGCGCTTGCCCGACGCGGGTCGCACCCGGACGACGGCGTCCCACCACAGAGCGCGTTCGTCCGCGTCGCCGACGCCGCACTCGCGGAGGACCCTGTCGAACATGTCGGCGCTGGCGTCCATCGGAAGGTGTTGGCCGGAGAACCATCCGCTGATGGTGCCGTGGAGGGCACCGGACAGCTTCACCAGTTCTCGATACGTCTTGCCCGAGTTCTCCCGCACCGAGCGCAGGCCTGCGGTCAGTTCGGCCTTGGTGGTGATGGTGCGGGGATCGGGCTGCACCGCTGTCATGGCGGAACTATAAGCGAACGGTCGGTTTTACGGTGGTCGAAGCGGGTTCCGGTGTATTGACCTGTACGGACCCCCTGGTTGGACTGGCCAGACCGCCGTTCCGGCTACAGGATCGGACCACGGCGGTCGGGCGTCATCGATGGTTTTTCAAGTCCGGGATTCTTCTCGTCTGGGGGTAATTTTCCGTGTTCGTTGCACCGATGCGTACGCAACCACCGACGTCCGTTTCACCGATCGGAGAACGTAGTAAGCACGTGTATCGCAGACCACCGCTCAGCGCGCGGGAAGTGGAAGTGATGATCGCCTGGTTCGCGTCGGACTCGAAAACCGTCGCGGCCGCATCCGTCCACATCTCCGTGGGAACCATCAACACTCACCTGACCCGGATTCGTCAGAAGTACTCCGCCGTGGGCAGGCCTGCACCGACGAAGGCCGCCCTGTTCGCGCGTGCGCTACAGGACGGCCATACGAAGCTCGACGATTGGTGAGGACTACACGTGCAGGTGTGTGTCGGTGCCTGCGGCTTCGAGCTTTCGGTTCCTCATCACTGAACTGATGAATGCTGCACCGATGAAGAACACACCGACCAACCCGGTGACGATCTCGTTGATGTGCACGCCGATGGAGACCATCAGGATGATCGCCAGTGCACCGATTGCCCAGTGTGCACCGTGCTCCAGGTATACGTAGTCGCTGAGCGTTCCCTTGCGCACCAGGAACACCGTGATCGACCGAACGAACATCGCGCCGATGAAGCCGAGGCCCAGAGCGATGATGATCGGGTCCGCGGTGATGGCGAACGCGCCGATGACGCCGTCGAACGAGAACGACGCGTCGAGGACCTCGAGGTAGAGGAACAGGAAGAAGCCGGCCTTGCCGGTTGCCTTGGCAAGCTCACTCGGTCCGCCCGAGCCCTCCTCGCCCTCTTCCTCGACGTGGAACAACTCGCCGAGGCCGTTGACGGCGATGTAGGTGATCATGCCGAGCACACCGGCAACCATGACCGTGGAGATCTTCTCGTCCTCGGCGAGGAACTCGGCCGTCAGGACGAGAATGATGCTGGCGACGACGACGGACAGCTGATCGAGCCTGCCGATCTTCGCGAGAGGCTTCTCGAGCCAGCTGAGCCAGGTGATCTCGCGGTCCTCGAAGATGAAGCCGAGGAACAGCATCAGCAGGAACATGCCGCCGAACGCCGCGATCTGTGGATGCGCGTCGGTCAGGAGTGTCTCGTAGCTGGGTCGGCCGTCGTCGAAGTACGCGGCGTCGTTCGGCGGCGGGTTGAGGGCGAGATCGATGGCGGCGACGGGGCCGAGACCCGACGCGGCCCAGACGATGACCAGCGGGAACAGCAAGCGCATACCGAAGACAGCGATGATGATGCCGATGGTGAGGAAGATCTTCTGCCAGAACTCGCTCATGCGGCGAAGGACGGTGGCGTTGATGACCGCGTTGTCGAAGGACAGCGACACCTCGAGAACGCCGAGGATCAGCACCAGGAACAGTGCCTGCCAGCCGCCGTAGAGGAAGGCGACGATCACCGAGACGATGGTGACGCCTATGGACCAACCGAAGATGCGTAGAACCACGGGCGTGTGGCCTTTCTGTAGCCGGCGCAGGTATTGGGACGAACCGGGCTGTGTGCAAACACGACAAACCCCGCCTCAATCATGAAGGAAGAGGCGGGGTAGTCCCAATCTTGACCTGGGCTTTACTACACATTTACTCCGAAATCGCGGGCGATTCCGGCGAGGCCGGACGCGTATCCCTGGCCCACTGCGCGGAACTTCCACTCTGCACCGTTGCGGTAGAGCTCACCGAACACCATGGCCGTTTCCGTCGACGCGTCCTCGCTCAGGTCGTAGCGGGCCAGCTCGGACTGGTCGGCCTGGTTGATCACGCGGATGAACGCGTTGCGAACCTGACCGAACGACTGCGAGCGTGCGTCGGCGTCGTAGATCGACACGGGGAAGGTGATCGTGTCGACGTTCGGCGGCACAGCGGCGAGGTCCACCTTGATCTGCTCGTCGTCGCCATCGCCTTCACCGGTGGTGTTGTCACCGGTGTGCTCGATGGAACCGTCGGGGGACTTCAGGTTGTTGAAGAACACGAAATGCTGATCGCTGAGAGCCTTCTTGTCGGCACCGAGCGCGATGGCGCTGGCGTCGAGGTCGAAGTCCGTTCCGGTCGTCGACCGGATGTCCCATCCGAGGCCGACCGTGACTGCGGTCAGGTTGGGAGCTGCCTTCGTGAGTGAGACATTGCCGCCCTTGCTGAGGCTGACGCCCATGACTTTCCTTTCGCCGTGAGTTCCCCTTCCGAGGAACACCGTAGTGTCTCGCGTGCCCGATTGGTCACTTTCGTCTTCGGTTCACAACGCTAACGCGCACCACACACCGCGAAGTTCCCGTCAGTACTATCGGGCTGGTGACAAGTCGCCGACCTGGACTCTTCCGCCGCTCGGGCGAGACGGATCCGCGTGCGCGCGAGACTCGAGCATCCCAGGCGCAGAGCACGGCCGTTGCTGCTTTTCTCGATATGGACAAGCGCCAGTCCATCGCGTCGTCCGGCGTCGACGCCGTCCGTTCGATGCACCCCGATCGGGATCCGACCGCCGCGTGGGCACCGGCCGAGAAGGCCTGCTTCGACGCAGGCGCGGCATACCTCGCGGCGATGGAACAGTACGACGGCATCGTGACCGGGCCGGCCCAAGCGGCATTCCAGAACGCCGCCCACCTGCTGGGCGAGGCAGCCAAAGCCGTCGACCGGTTCTACGCGGCCCATCGCGACGACCTCGAGCAGGCACGATCCGCGCTCGCCGCGACACCGCGACTGGCTCAGGACGCCAAAGCTCTGGCCGAGAAGGCCCAACTGGCCGTCGCATCGGCCGATCCTGCATTCATCGACTACCCCTCGATTCGCTCGGCGTGGCGCGCCGTCGACACCGCGGTCGCTGACCTCGACACCGCAATGAGTTCGAACGACGCCGTGCGCGCCCGTACCGCCGCGGCGGCGGTACGGGAAGCCGCCGAAGAGCTGGAATCCGCAGTTGCCGCGGCACCAGGGCGCACCGCCGAGGCGAGGGCTGCGCTGACGTCGGTGAAAACAAGAGTCGAAGCGGTTCGCACCCGATTCGACCGCCTCGCCCCCGCATTCTCCGCATTGCTCCGCGAGTTCAATGTCGCCAGCTCGGCGGACCTGTCGCACAACGAACAGCACAGCGCCCGGCACATCGAGCAAGCCGAGGAGGACCTGTCCGCAGCCCGGGCCTCGTTCTCCTCGTCCAACCCCGAGCAGGCGCTCGACTACATCGCCCAGGCGCGTAGCCACCTGTCCGACGCCGAGGAACTGGTCGACGCCGTCACCGAACGCCTGGAACTGCTGCGCGAGGTGAAACTCGACCCAACAGGCGAAGAACGCGCGGTGCGCTTCAAGTTACGAGATGCACAACAGCTCGCCGTCAATCGTTCCCTGGTTGCCGAATGGGGGTCGGTGTTGGATGCTCAGCTGGCTCGAATCGACCGTGCAACCGCAACGCTGACAGGAACACACCCCGACTACTGGTCCTACCTCCAGGACCTGAGAAGTATTTCCGGCTTCATCTCCGGGGTGATCGACCGAATGCGCGGCTCGGCTCGCTAGATCACCTGTCACTACCTGCGAAGGATCTCGGTGCAACATTTCAGACATCTCGACGGGGCAGTCCTGGATCGACTGTTCCTGCACGCGCCGGAAAAGATCGACACCGCGGGCGATCTCGGCCTCGTCGCCGTCGGTCTCGGAGCAACCCTCTACATGCCTGCGACCCGCGCGGACCTGACCGAGACGTTGATCAAGCGCAGTGCAGAGGGGGTGTGCTCGCTCGTGATCGATCTCGAGGACGCGGTCGCCGATCACAACCTCGAAGAGGCGATCGACAACGCGGTCGCGACGCTCGACGGCCTCGCCGCCGACGACGTCCACGGCTCGCTCGTGTTCGTCCGTGCACGAACCGCGCAGCAGATCGAACGCATCTGCACCTCGCTCCGCACCGACGCGTCGGCGTTGGCCGGGTTCGTGATTCCCAAGTTCACCGCCGCACGAGGAGGTGCCTTCCTCGACGAGGTCGTTCGCGGTTCCACTCGTCTCGGCCGGCGTCTGTTCTCGATGCCGGTGTTGGAGTCACCGGAGGTGGTGTTCCGCGAAACCCGCGATACCGAGCTCGTCGCGATCCGCGCTCTGCTGCAGGATCATCGAGAACAGATCCTCGCCGTGCGCATCGGAGCCACCGACATGTGCGGAATGTTCGGAATTCGCCGCGACCGAGACCTCACCATCTACGACGTCCGCGTCGTCGCCGACGTCATCAGCGCCATCGTCAACCACCTGGGCCGGAGCAACGAATCCGGGTTCGTCATCACCGGACCGGTGTGGGAGTACTTCGCCGACCACGAACGCATGTTCCGGCCCATGCTCCGCCAGACACCGTTCGCCGAGCAGGAAGCCGTGCGCTTCCGCCACCAACTCGTCAGCCATGACCTCGACGCACTGCTCCGCGAGGTTGCCCTCGACCGCGCCAACGGAATTCAGGGAAAGACCGTCATCCATCCGTCGCACGTAGCGGCGGTGCACGCGCTGTCGGCTGTCACCCACGAGGAATACCACGACGCTCTCGACATCCTGGAATCCGACGCAGGCGGTGTGCGCGCGTCCGGATACGGAAACAAGATGAACGAGCTCGGCCCGCACCGCAACTGGGCGCATCAGACCCTGCTGCGCGCCCGCGCGTTCGGGGTGACCAACGAGGGCATCACCTTCGTCGAACTACTGAAAGAGCTAGCAGAACGATGACCGACCCGACCTCGGGAATACACCTGACCACCACGAGCACCTCGTCGGACTGGACCATCGAGGAGCTCGTTCGACCGGGACTGCGGCGCAATCCCCGCCGAGCACACCTGCTGGTGTCGGAGGTACTCGGCAAACACATTCCGGTCGATCCATCCGTCGTGACCGGTGCTGCCGACGCACTGGGAGACCTGGTTCTCGAAGCAGTGGGCGGATCCGACGTCGACGTCCTCGGTTTCGCGGAAACCGCAACTGGACTCGGCCATTGTGTTGCCGCACGCCTGAACGCGCACTGCTACCTGCACTCGACGCGGCGAGACGTGCCGGGAACCGGGGTGTACGCCGAGTTCCAGGAAGGCCACTCCCACGCCACCGATCACCAACTGTTGCCCACCTCGCCGGGCGTTCTCGACCCACAGCTGCCACTCGTTCTCGTCGACGACGAGATATCGACCGGTAGAACAGCACTCGACGCTGTCCGAGCTCTCCACGCCGTGACACCACGCACCCGGTACGTCATCGCCTCGCTCGTGGACATGCGCACCGACGAGCATCTCGCGGAATCCGCCGCCGTGGCCGACGAACTGGGAGTCACGCTCGACTCGGTCAGCCTCGCCCAGGGCCGTGTCGCGCTGGCGGACAACCTGATCGACTCCGTCGTCGCGTTGCCGGAACCGGCGTACAACCCCGTCGCCGACCACGCAGGCACCATCACGCGAGTCGCCGCACACTGGCCGGAGACCGTTCCGGACGGTGGCCGTCACGGTTTCCGTGCCGGAGACACGGCGTCGTTCCTCACTGCGACCACCGAGGTCGCCGACGCCGTGGCATCGGCACTCGAGCCCGGGCGGCCGGTCGTCGTACTCGGGCACGAGGAACTGATGTACCTGCCACTGAAAGTCGCAGCGGCACTGTCGGACCGCGGCCATCCGGCACTGTTCCAGACCACCACCCGATCGCCGGCCTACGTACTCGACGAGCCGAGCTACCCCCTGCGCCGAGGGTTCAAGTTCCTCGCCCCGGAAGACGGCGAAGCCCAGGACCGGTACGTCTACAACGCGTCGGGGCCGAAGAACGCACAGATCGTGCTGATCGTCGACGCACCCGCGGACACCGACCGTCTGTTCGCATCCGGCGGAGTCGCCGACGTTCTGGCCGCATCCGGTTCCGACATCCTGGTCGTCGTGGTCCGTGGTGCGGACCCACAGCGGCTCATCGTGTCCCGACGGGCAGAACCCCTGACCGGACCGGCCTTCGGGTCCTACGCACCGAACGAGGTGACGTGGCTACTGAAGGACCTCTCCGACATCTCGCTGGAAGCGGACATCGCCGAACGCGAGCGCAAGATCCAGGAAGGTACGGCCCACTACGCCGAATCGTTGCCCGTCGAGTACCAACCCGATGCCGCCTACCGCGAGCTGTTCGAAGAAGTGCTGCACGACAGCGCGTCTCGATTGGCGCTTGCCGTCGGCACCGTCACCGAACTCGTACTGGCCGAGCGGGGACACGACATCGTTCTCGCATCGCTTGCACGCGCAGGCACACCGGTCGGAATCCTGATGCGTCGCTGGGCTCACGAGATGCACGGCATCGAGATCCCGCACTACGCCGTGTCGATCGTGCGCGATCGCGGAATCGACTCCGTTGCACTGAAATACCTCTCCGACCACCACGACCCACGTTCGGTCGTCTTCGTGGACGGCTGGACCGGCAAGGGCGCGATCGCGCGCGAACTCTCGGCCGCACTGGCCGAATTCGACGGAGCCGACTTCGACGACGACCTCGCCGTACTGGCCGACCCCGGCCACTGCGCGAGAACCTACGGCACCAGGGACGACTTCCTCATCGCGTCGGCCTGCCTCAACTCGACCGTGTCCGGCCTCGTCTCACGCACCGTCCTCAACGCAGATCTCATCCGCGACGGCGACTTCCACGGAGCCAAGTACTACGCGGAACTCGCCGCCGACGACGTGTCCAACCACCTACTCGACACCGTCTCCGCACAGTTCGCCGACGTACGCGACGCGGCCAGCGCGGAGGCGTCGACGATCGGGGAGTCGGATCGGACGCCGACGTGGACCGGGTGGGCGTCGGTGGAGAAGGTGCGTGAGGAATTCGGCATCTCGCACGTCAACTTCGTCAAGCCCGGAGTGGGCGAGACGACAAGGGTCCTGCTGCGGCGCGTTCCCTGGCGAGTCCTGGTACGTGATTCGAATGCTCCGGAGCACAAGCACATTCGGATGCTCGCCGAGGCGAGGGGGGTGCCCGTCGTCGAAGTTCCCGATCTCGCGTACTCCTGCATGGGACTGATCAAGGACGTCACGTGAGCACTGCCCTGATCTCGGTGGACCTGGATCGAACGATGATCTATTCGTCGGCAGCACTGGGCTTTCCGATAGACGCCTCGGTCACCTGCGTCGAGATGTACGACGGCGGGCCGTTGTCCTACATGAGCATGCGCTCGACGGAGTTACTCCGGAAACTGGCCTCCGAGGCAGTCGTTGTCCCGACGACGACGAGGACCGTCGAGCAGTTCGACAGGATCGATCTGCCCGGCGCACCGTGGCGGTACGCCATCACCAGCAACGGAGGCAACATCCTGGTCGACGGCGTGCCCGACGCCTCCTGGCGCGCCTCCTTCGACGACGTCGACCTACCGGCCGTTCAGCAGGAACTCGCGGCACGCGCCGACGGCGACTGGGTTCTGAAACGACGCACCGCCGACGACCTGTTCTGCTACCTCGTCGTGGAGCCCGACGCTGTGCCCGCCGGGTTCATGGACGACTGGTCGCAGTGGTGCGCCGCGCGTGGATGGAACGTCTCTCAGCAGGGCCGCAAGATCTACTCGATGCCCGACGTGGTCAGCAAGAGCCGCGCAGTCGCCGAGGTCCGCACCCGCGCCGTCGACGACGGACTTCTGAGGCCGGAATCCATCGCACTCGCCGCCGGTGACGGCGCACTCGATGCGGACATGCTGCTCGCTGCGGACCACGCCATTCGGCCCGCGCACGGCGAACTCGATGCACTGAACTTCCGTCCACCTGGCTTGACCGTCACCACCGCAACCGGCGGACGCGCGGGCGAGGAGATCCTCGACTGGTTTTTCGGGCGAATCGCGGAGCACATGGAACCGTGAGCGTCTCCGGTGCGTCCAACTAGGCAAAGGGTTGCGTAGAAGTTGGTTGGACCACTACAGGGGGCAGTCATGGGGATGCACGCGAGCGGACCTGACCGGAGCGGGCGGTGAATCCGGAGCCGGCCACAACGGAGGCGGTGGCAGCATCGATGATCAGCCTCCCCCGCGGCATGGATCTCGCACTCAATGGTGGCTCCGACCGGGCGCGCGAGGCCGGGGCCGAGATCAGAGACAACGCCATGGCGCAGTTCGGGTACACCGCGGTGTACGACGGCAGGGCCGTCGACGACGACCCGTTCGAGGTCATGTCGCACGAGGACATCTGGAGCAAAGCGCAGGCGCTTCAGGCCGAGCACATCGACGCCACGTCCGGCAACTGGCGAATCCTGGGCAACGACGCTGCAACCGACGCCGCCGCCTTCGCGTTGAAGGTGACCAACCAGGTCGGGACCAACTGGCAGGGCGTCGCGGCCGAGGCCGCCGGGCAGGGTGTCGATCGCTACGCGACCTCGGCAGGCGAATTGATGCTGGCCGCCGACGGTCTTTCGCAGAAAGTTCAAGCGACGTCGGCCGGAGTCAACGCCACCCGCGCGGCCCTGCCTCCGCCCGTTCCCTATGGCACCGGCGAGAAGATTTTCGACGTGGGATCCTGGCTCACCAGAACACTGCTGCCCGGCGACCTGAAGAGTTTCCAACACCTCCACGAAGAAGCGGAGGAGGCTGCTCGTACCGTGATGAAGACGCAGTATGCGCCCGTCATTCGCGAAGCGGCCGTTCAGGTTCCGGTTCTTCCGCCCGCACTGAATCCGTTGAGCGGTTCCGAGGGGCTTACCTTTTCGTACCCTGGCGCGTCTCGGCCGGATTCCGGTGGTTCCGGGTGGAGCGGTATGTCCGGAGGCAGCGCCGGTCCCGGCAGCGCTGGGACGAGTACTGCGACCCCAGGCGGCGCCGGCTCACCCGCGACACAGCAGGCTCCCTCCACGGAGGCATCGAGCTGGGCGCCTGCAGAATCCGCTGCATCGCCTGCGGGCCAAACCAATTCGAGCTCGTACGGTACCGGGCAGGGAAACGGCGGAGCCCAGGGCACCGGCGCACCCTCGTCCACCAGCAGCGCAGCAGCGGGATCACCGGTCGGCGGAGCACTCGCGCCGGGCGGTTCCGGTGGGCGGCCGGGAGGTAACGGCGCAGGCTCGCGATTCGGTTCGGGAGGTTCCGGTGGCTCCGGCGGCGTACGCGGTGGCGGCGGCCTGGGTCCGGGCGGCCTGGGCGCAGGCGGCTTCGGAGGAGGTTCGTCGGTCGGTGGCCCGTCCGGGAGCGGACTGGGAGCGGCCGGAGGCGGCGGTGTCGCCGGGGCAGCCGGAGCGACGGCTGGACGTCCCGGCACCCCGGGAATGGGTATGGGCGGCATGGCCCCTGCTGCAGGCCGCGGAGGGGGCGGTGGCGACGACGATGTCCATCAGACACCCGGCTACCTGATCGACGCGGTGAACGGAGACGAACTGATCGGATCGCTTCCGCTCGTGGCACCCCCGGTGCTCGGAGAGTGACACTTCGGCATTGGACACTCGACGGTCTCGTGTTCAGGATGCTTCTCGAGCAATCCGGGCGAGACCGCCTGCCGTTCCCCCTGCAGCATCGTCCGATGGCCGACTCCGCTGCCGACTATCACCGCAGACGTCACGAGGCCACGACTGCCGCGCTCGAGATCCTGGACGAGGATCTTCGTTTCGCGATCCGGACGATCGTCGAGCCGGTTGTGCGGGTGGAACTCGTCGGACACGTGAGGACCGGAGACACCGCGCACACGAAACTGCGCGCGCACGCAGCCGTGGGACACGACGTAGCCGTCGTTCTGACGCAGGCACCCGGCATCGACGACCGCTCCGGCGGCGACATCACTCTGGAGACGATGGAATCTTTCCGAGGTGTGCGTGCCGTGGTGGACGTGTTGCCGAACGTGGTGCGCGGCACCGGCCCGCGGATCGATGTGAGCCGGCCCGCCACCGAGAGCGGCACGGACAGATCACCTCTGCTGCAGAGTATGTCGCGCACGAGCAACGACGACCGCTACGAGCGTCTGTTCTCCCGTCCACCGTCCAGTGCAGGCGAGATCCTGGTGTGCGCCGGCCCGGCACCGGACAGCAGGCTGACCGAAGGAACGACCGGTGTGCAGTGGGTGGATTTCGCCGACGACGGGCGCTACATGATCCGGCACACGTCGATCATCAGCGTGATTCCGGTGACGGTGTCGGAGCTGGTATCGGAGGTGCGGGGACTCGTCGGGAAAGCCACGGCGGTTCGATGACCCGTTGACACCATAACGATTCTCGATACTATATCGATATTCGTTGTTATCGACTATCGATATGGAGTTGTCATGGGCTCGTCACTGGGATCGCGACGATCGAACCGGATAGTGATGGCAATCTATGCCCTGATCGCCGTCGGCTGGTCGGCGTGGAGGCTGTTCGAGTACGGGCTGTCGTCCTACATTCGGGTCTCGGTCGAGCCCGTCGTCGACACTCCCGTCGTCGGCCTCTACGGCGGTGAGCTCCAGCCCGGAAACGTGGTCGAGTTGGCATTCGCCAAGTCCGACGTGCAACGCCTGATGGGAATGATCGATTTCTTCCGATACTCCGAGATAGTCGTCGGACTGGTTCTGTTGCTGGTGGGGATGACATTCCTGTATCGGTTCTGCGACCGAGTGATCGACGGCCGGGCCTTCGGGAAGGGCGCGACAGTTGACCTGACGGTGGTGGCCGTCGTTCTGATGCTCTACCCGTTCCTCACCGGAATGCTGCGGCAGATGGGCACCAACTCTGTCCTGGGATCGCTCGAGCTGACCGATGTACTGGACACTGCGGCCAGCTTCGACGGGGTCTGGATCGCGATTGCGGTCGCCGCATTCCTCCAATTCGTCTACGCAGCAATCCAACAGGGCACGAAGCTCGTCGAGGACACCGAGGGATTGGTCTGATGGGTGAGCCCGCCGAACACCTGATCACCTGCCATCTCGGGGAGATACTCGATGCCCGCGGAATGACCTTGGCCGAGCTCTCCCGTGTCGCGGGCGTCAGCGTCGTGAACCTGTCGGTGCTGAAGAACGACCGAGCCAAAGCAATTCGGTTCAGCACACTGACGGCGGTGTGCCTCGCGCTCGGGTGCACGCCCGGCGACCTGTTCAGCGTCCGGACGCAGTAGCCCCATCCGGACAAATCCACCCAGTACATTGGTGTGCAGCATCCGCATCCGACCGAAGGACTTCTTTCATGTCTGCTCCCGGCCAACCCTTGGCAAAGGGTCAGAACGGCCCGATCACAGCAGCCGATGTTCTCGTCTCTGTGCAACTGTCCGCGCCCGCCGATCTGTCCGCCCTGTTGGTGACGGCGGACGGAAAGGTGCGAACCGACGCAGACTTCGTCTTCTTCAACCAGCCGACCGGACCTGGCGTTCGGCTGGTCTCCGGCCAAGCCGGGCAACCGGCACAGCTCGCCGTGTCGCTCGCGCAGATTCCGGCGGACATCGAGCAGATTCGCGCGGTCATCACGCTCGAGGATGCATCGTCCAACTTCGGCCGGTCCGCACCCCCGGCAGCGTACGTGAGCGACGGTCAGGGAAATCCCCTCTACCACTACACCATCGACGGCCTGAGCAGCGAGTCCATCGTCATCGCAGTCGAGATCTACCGTCGCGCCGGAGCATGGAAGGTCCGCGCCGTCGGGCAGGGGTATGCCGGCGGATTCGCGGCCCTGGTAACCGACCACGGTGTATCCGTCGACGATGCACCGGCTGCCCCCGCAGCTCCGACACCGCCTCCAGCCGCAACACCAGCTCCCACGCCGACACCAGCTCCGGCAGCGCCGCCCGTGCCGCCGCCACCCGCCGCGCCCGCAGGTCCACCCGAGGTCAACCTCACGAAAGCACGCCCCGTCAGCCTCAGCAAAGGCCAGAAGGTCACGCTGAAGAAGGACGGCGGAGTCGCCCTGACCATCATCCGCATGGGACTCGGCTGGGACCCTGTCCAGGCACCGAAGAAGACCAGCTTCTTCGGCGGGGGCGGCAAAGGCGGCAACATCGACCTCGACGCATCGGCCATCATGTTCGCCGGGAACAACGTCGCCGACGTCGTCTACTACGGTCAACTCCGCGCCAAGGACGGATCCATCCTGCACCAGGGCGACAACCTCACCGGCGAAGGAGAAGGCGACGACGAGGTCGTGAACGTCGACCTCACCCGCGTACCCCCGCAGATCACAGCCATCGTCTTCACGGTGACCTCCTACCGAGGGCAGACCTTCGAGCAGATCCAGAACGCCTTCTGCCGACTCGTCGACGACACCAACAACGCCGAACTCGCGCGCTTCACCCTGCAAGGCGGCATGCCGTTCACCGGCCTGGTCATGGCCAAGGTCTACCGCGACGGGGGCAACTGGAAACTCCAGGCCATCGGCGAAGGCATCAACGCCAAACACGCCGGCGAAGCCGTACCTCAACTCGGGCCCTACATCCGGCCCTGACAACCTCGCCCCGCCGCGCCCCGACCCTCCCGGTCGGGGCGCCCGGACGAGCCCCGCCCGGACGGCAACCGGGTCGGAGCGAAAGCGGACTTCAGTCAGTCTGACTGACCGAACCCCACGTTCGGTCAGAAGATGAGGCCGACTGCCCATTCCGGTCGCAGCCCCGGACGCAGCCCCGCCCGGAGCGAAAGGACGGGCCCCAGGTCGGAGCGAAAGCGGACTTCAGTCAGTCTGACTGACCGAACCCCACGTTCGGTCAGGAAATGGGGCCCAGGCCGGAACCGGAGCCGCCACCCCGGGGTGCAGGGGTACCGGTCGAGACGCGGTGGACGTCGCGGGTGTGGTCGAGGACGCCGCCGATGGGGTCGTCGGTGCCGTTGCGACGGATGAGGTCTTCCTGGGGTCGGTAGATCTGCCGGACAACGAGTGCGCAGAGGCCGATGACGGCGATGTCGCGGAGAACGATTGCGGCGGTGAACCATTGCTCGGGCACGCCTTTGTTGCCGATGCCGAGGTAGTAGTACATACGAGGGAACCAGATGAGGGCGTCGACGGTCATCCAGGCGAGGAGCAGTCGGCGGTGCGGCAGTGCGAGGACCGCGAGCGGTACGAGCCACAGCGAGTATTGGGGGCTCCAGACCTTGTTGGTCAGAAGGAATCCCGCGACGACGAGAAAGCAGAGCTGCGCCAACCTGGGGCGCATGGGGGCGTTGACTGCGATGTAGGCGATTGCGACGCAGACGATTGCGAAGAGTCCGAGGGTGACGGCGTTGAGTACCAACGGTTTGTCGCCGGGGTAGAGGGTGCCGTCGAAGCCGCCCCAGCCGGTGAAGGACGTGATGACGTTGTAGATCGAGTCGGGGTCGGCGCCGCGGGCGGAGTTGAGGCGGAAGAACTCGTACCATCCGCTCGGATAGAGCAGTGCAATGGGAAGATTGACGACGAGCCAGGCTGCGACGGCCGCGCAGGTGGCTTGTCCCCATTCCCTCATCTTTCCGGCGCGCCAGCACAGCACGAGGAGCGGTCCGAGCAGCAGGAGGGGATACAGCTTGGCGGCGCCGCCGAGCCCCAGCAGAACACCTGCGAGGATCGGTTTCTTGCGACCCCAGGCGAGGAGCGCGCCGGCGGCGAAAGCGGTTGCGAGAGCGTCGAAATTGGTGAAGCCATGGACCACGACGAGGGGCGACACGGCGACGAGGGCGGCGTCCCAAATTCTTCGTCCGGCGGATATGGCGGTGGCCCACACTGTCACCAGCCAGGCGATGGCCAAGCCGATGACGACGACGTTGAAGTAGACGGCGACCGGGAGCGCCTGCGGCAACCAGGACACCGCACTCCATGCGTCGGCCACGACCATCGACCCGTACTGGTACAGCCCGGACAGCACCGGGTACTCCATGTAGCGGATCTGGGTCGTGCCGTCGGCAGCTACTTCTTCCCAGGACTTCTTGTACGGGAAGGCGCCCTCGTCGAGACGTTCGGCTCCGAACAACGGCACGGTGTCGGAGTAGCACATCGCCACGTACTGACGGCTGCCGCTCCAGTCGAGCCCGAGTTCTCCGTCGGGACCGTTGGGAGCCTGTTGAATACAGCCCGCCTTCGCGAACCAGCCGAACGCGAGAAACACGACGGCGAGCAGCAACAGAACCCGCAGCGGGGTGAGGAAGCGTTGCCTGCCGATCAGCGCGTGCCGACCGGCGGGGCCTCCGATGGCGGCCGTGAGTTCGGCCGCCATCGGGTCCGACGTGGCGGGTAGATCCCGGGCACTGTTCGAGCGAAGATCCGGCGCGAGCGGTCCCGGACTTGCAACCCTGCGTTCGACGGGGGTGCCGGGGTTGCTGTCGCTCACTCCGGACAGGTTACCGGCCCGGGGCCGGTTCGGGTTCCTGCGCTGGAGCCTCCGGTTCGGCTGGAGTCTCCGGCGTCGGAGCAGGCGCCAGTCCGGGTAGCGGGATGGTCACACCGGGCAGGATTTCCACCTGGCGTGGGGTGATCACCACCGGCGGAGAAATCTCCGTCGGGATCGGCAGTGTGATGGGCGGAGCCTCGGACGTCGGAGCGACGGTCGTCGGCGCGGCCGGCGCCGAATACTGCGGCACGCCTGCCTGTCCCGCGATGGGCTCAGGCGTCGGGAACGTCTCGTTGGTCGTTCCTTCGAGGGTCCCGTCCATCGTGTCTTTCCAGATGTCCGACGGAATTCCGGAGCCGTAGATCGAGCCGCCGTAGCTGTTCTGCAGCGGCAGCCCCTGCTCGGTACCGACCCACACCGCGGTGGACAGCGACGGGGTGTAGCCCACCATCCAGGCATCCTTGTTCTCGCCAGTGTCTCCGAGCTGCGCCGTGCCCGTCTTCGCTGCGGACTGGCGTCCTCCGGCGAGGTTGTGCCCGTTGGAGTAACCGGCAATGGGACGCATTGCGGCGGTGACGTTGTCCGCCACAGCAGCGGGGACGACCTGCTGGCCGGGCTCGGCACCTCGGTCGAGAAGGACGGTGCCGTCTGCCGTCACGACGCGTTGCACGAAGTGCGGTGCGTGGTAGATGCCCGATGCGGCGAGGGTGGCGTAGGCGGAGGCCATGTCGATGACACGTGACTGGTACTGACCGAGGACGATTCCGTTGTTCGGGCCGACGCCGTCGCCTTCGGTCAATGTGGGTCCGACGCCCGGAATTTCCTCGGCGACACCCAGTTTGTGGGCCATGTCCGCGATGGACTGCGGGCCGTTGTCCATGGCGAGCTGCATGCGATAGAAGCTCGTGTTCAACGATCGTTTGAGCGCCTCCGCGATGGTGCACGTTCCGCAGGACTCACCTTCGACGTTGCCGATGGAGATGCCGTTGACCGTCAGCGGAGAGCTGTCGTACATCTGCGACAACGGGATGCCCTGGTCGAGTGCCGCGGCGAGACCGAACACCTTGAAAGACGAGCCCGTCTGCAGACCGGACTGCGCGAAGTCGAATCCACGGCCGTCGGCGCCGCCGTAGTACGACTTGACCGCCCCGGTTCTGGGGTCGATGGACACCGACGCTGTGCGCAGGTCGCCCGGCTCTCCTTCGAGGTTGCTGTTCACCGCGTCGATGGCGGCGGCTTGCGCGGCCGGGTCGATCGTCGTGGTGATCTGCAGGCCTTCGGTGTTCAGGTCCTGCTCACTGACTCCCGCGGCGGACAGTTCGCGGAGAACCTGCGCCTTGATGAGTCCGTTGGGGCCGCTGTCGGTGTCGTCGTTCGATGCAGCCGAGCTGGGGATCCACGGCGGATAGACCATGGCTGCGCGCTGAGCCTGATCGATGTTGCCCTGGCTGACCATCCCGTCGAGCACGTAGTCCCATCGCGACTGGGCACCCTCGGGATTGAACTCGGGGTCCAGGCCGGAGGGCTGCTGAATCGTCGCGGCGAGGACCGCGCCTTCCTCGATCGTCAGCTGGTCGACCGGCTTGCCGAAGTATGCCGTCGACGCTGCCGCGATGCCGTACGCACCGCGGCCGAAGTAGATCGTGTTCAAGTACGCGGCCAGGATGTCGTCCTTGGACCATTGGCGAGCCATCTTCGAGGAGATGACGAGCTCACGCATCTTTCGGGTCAGAGTGCGCTCGGATCCGACGAGGGCGTTCTTCACGTACTGCTGAGTGATGGTCGAGCCGCCACCGGCGCTGTCACGGCCCAGCACGTTGTCGCGCAACGCGCGGCCGAAGCCGGTGATCGAGAAGCCGGGGTTGGAGTAGAAGTCACGATCCTCCGCCGACAGCACGGCGTTGCGCACGTGCAGCGGGATCTGGTCGATCGTGACGTCGGTCCGGTTGCCTTCGGGTGGGACGACCCGGCCCAGCTCGGTGGTGCCGTCGGAGGCGAGAATCGTCGCCACCTGATTGGTCTTGATGTCACCGGGACGCGGGACGTCCTCGACGGTGTACGCCACCATGAAGGTGAGGATCGGAACGATCAGACCCAACGCCACCAGCACGTACAAGGTCCGTCGAACTGTGCGCCACTTGGACTTCTTCTTCGTTTTCGCGGCGGAACCTCTCTCGGGCGGTTCGGGCGGTTCGTTGCCCGAAGAGCGTGGAACATCGTCGTCCGGAGGTCCGGTCGGCGGAAGATTGGATGGTGGAACGGGAGGCGGCGGCCCGGCGGCGGGGCGTCGGACATCCTGCCGTGGATTCGGCAGCGGAGGACGACCCGGAGGCGGGTTCTGCAGAGGACGCCCTAGGGCGTCCTCTGCAGAACCCGCCTCCGGGTCGTCCTCCGCTGCCGAATCCACGGCAGGATGTCCGACGCCCCGCCGCCGGGCCGCCGCCTCCCGTTCCACCATCCAATCTTCCGCCGACCGGACCTCCGGACGACGATGTTCCACGCTCTTCGGGCAACGAACCGCCCGAACCGCCCGAGAGAGGTTCCGCCGCGAAAACGAAGAAGAAGTCCAAGTGGCGCACAGTTCGACGGACCTTGTACGTGCTGGTGGCGTTGGGTCTGATCGTTCCGATCCTCACCTTCATGGTGGCGTACACCGTCGAGGACGTCCCGCGTCCCGGTGACATCAAGACCAATCAGGTGGCGACGATTCTCGCCTCCGACGGCACCACCGAGCTGGGCCGGGTCGTCCCACCCGAAGGCAACCGGACCGACGTCACGATCGACCAGATCCCGCTGCACGTGCGCAACGCCGTGCTGTCGGCGGAGGATCGTGACTTCTACTCCAACCCCGGCTTCTCGATCACCGGCTTCGGCCGCGCGTTGCGCGACAACGTGCTGGGCCGTGACAGCGCCGGTGGCGGCTCGACCATCACTCAGCAGTACGTGAAGAACGCCCTCGTCGGATCCGAGCGCACTCTGACCCGAAAGATGCGTGAGCTCGTCATCTCCTCGAAGATGGCTCGCCAATGGTCCAAGGACGACATCCTGGCCGCGTACTTGAACACGATCTACTTCGGCCGCGGTGCGTACGGCATCGCGGCAGCGTCGACGGCATACTTCGGCAAGCCGGTCGACCAGCTGACGATCGAGGAAGGCGCGGTCCTCGCCGCGACGATTCAGCAGCCCTCCGGCCTGGACCCCGAGTTCAATCCCGAGGGTGCCCAGTCGCGATGGGACTACGTGCTCGACGGGATGGTCAGCCAGGGCAACATCGATCAGGCTCAGCGCGCAGCCATGGTCTATCCGCCGTGGATCCCCAGCTCGGCTGCATCGAACGACGACACCGACAGCGGCCCCAACGGACTCATCAAGGCGCAGGTTCTCCGCGAACTGTCCGCCGCGGGAGTCAGTGAGCAGGACCTGAACACCGAAGGCCTGCAGATCACCACGACGATCGACCCGGCCGCGCAAGCCGCCGCCATCGACGCGGTGAACAGCAACCTCGAAGGAGAGCCGGGCGACCTGCGCACAGCGTCGGTGTCCATCGACCCCAGAACCGGGGCGGTCAAGTCGTACTACGGCGGCGCCGACGGCCGTGGATTCGACTTCGCGCAGTCCGGTCTGCAGACGGGCTCGTCTTTCAAGGTGTTCGGTCTCGCCGCGGCACTCGACCAGGGCATCCCGTTGTCGCAGATGTACGACAGCTCTCCGCTGACGGTCAACGGCATCTCCATCGGCAACGTCGAAGGTGAGTCCTGCGGAACGTGCACCATCGCGGAGGCGCTCAAACGATCGTTGAACACGAGCTTCTATCGCATGCAGCTCGCCATGGACAACGGCCCGCAGTCCATCGCGGACATGGCCCACAAACTGGGTGTCGCCGAGGAAATTCCGGGCGTCGGACCCACATTGACCGAAGGCGACGGCGTCGGCCCGAACAACGGAATCGTCCTCGGTCAGTACCAGTCACGTGTCATCGACATGGCCTCCGCCTACGCCACCCTCGCCGCATCGGGCATCTACCACGCACCGCACTTCGTGCAACGCGTCGTGACGGCAGACGGCACCGTCCTTCTCGACCGAGGTGCCGAGCCCGGCCAGCAGGTCGTCCCCGCTGCTGTGGCGGACAACGTCACCGCCGCAATGCGTCCCATTGCCGGTTACTCCAACGGGCACAACCTCGCCGGAGGACGCCAGTCCGCAGCGAAGACGGGCACGGCGCAGCTCGGAGACACTGGCGAGAACAAGGATGCCTGGATGGTGGGCTACACCCCGTCGCTGTCCACCGCGGTGTGGGTCGGTACCGAGCAGGGGCTGCCGCTGCAGAACAGCTACGGCGGCTCGATCTACGGCTCCGGAATTCCGTCGGACATCTGGAAAGACACGATGGACGGGACCCTCGAAGGAACGACCAACGAGACGTTCCCGACGCCTGAGCCCATCGCGGGACAGGCAGGCGTGCCGCAGTATTCGGCGCCGGCCGCGCCGACGACCGTCGCTCCGACGTCCGAGGCTCCGCCCATCACACTGCCGATCCCGACGGAGATTTCTCCGCCGGTGGTGATCACCCCACGCCAGGTGGAAATCCTGCCCGGTGTGACCATCCCGCTACCCGGACTGGCGCCTGCTCCGACGCCGGAGACTCCAGCCGAACCGGAGGCTCCAGCGCAGGAACCCGAACCGGCCCCGGGCCGGTAACCTGTCCGGAGTGAGCGACAGCAACCCCGGCACCCCCGTCGAACGCAGGGTTGCAAGTCCGGGACCGCTCGCGCCGGATCTTCGCTCGAACAGTGCCCGGGATCTACCCGCCACGTCGGACCCGATGGCGGCCGAACTCACGGCCGCCATCGGAGGCCCCGCCGGTCGGCACGCGCTGATCGGCAGGCAACGCTTCCTCACCCCGCTGCGGGTTCTGTTGCTGCTCGCCGTCGTGTTTCTCGCGTTCGGCTGGTTCGCGAAGGCGGGCTGTATTCAACAGGCTCCCAACGGTCCCGACGGAGAACTCGGGCTCGACTGGAGCGGCAGCCGTCAGTACGTGGCGATGTGCTACTCCGACACCGTGCCGTTGTTCGGAGCCGAACGTCTCGACGAGGGCGCCTTCCCGTACAAGAAGTCCTGGGAAGAAGTAGCTGCCGACGGCACGACCCAGATCCGCTACATGGAGTACCCGGTGCTGTCCGGGCTGTACCAGTACGGGTCGATGGTCGTGGCCGACGCATGGAGTGCGGTGTCCTGGTTGCCGCAGGCGCTCCCGGTCGCCGTCTACTTCAACGTCGTCGTCATCGGCTTGGCCATCGCCTGGCTGGTGACAGTGTGGGCCACCGCCATATCCGCCGGACGAAGAATTTGGGACGCCGCCCTCGTCGCCGTGTCGCCCCTCGTCGTGGTCCATGGCTTCACCAATTTCGACGCTCTCGCAACCGCTTTCGCCGCCGGCGCGCTCCTCGCCTGGGGTCGCAAGAAACCGATCCTCGCAGGTGTTCTGCTGGGGCTCGGCGGCGCCGCCAAGCTGTATCCCCTCCTGCTGCTCGGACCGCTCCTCGTGCTGTGCTGGCGCGCCGGAAAGATGAGGGAATGGGGACAAGCCACCTGCGCGGCCGTCGCAGCCTGGCTCGTCGTCAATCTTCCCATTGCACTGCTCTATCCGAGCGGATGGTACGAGTTCTTCCGCCTCAACTCCGCCCGCGGCGCCGACCCCGACTCGATCTACAACGTCATCACGTCCTTCACCGGCTGGGGCGGCTTCGACGGCACCCTCTACCCCGGCGACAAACCGTTGGTACTCAACGCCGTCACCCTCGGACTCTTCGCAATCGTCTGCGTCGCAATCGCCTACATCGCAGTCAACGCCCCCATGCGCCCCAGGTTGGCGCAGCTCTGCTTTCTCGTCGTCGCGGGATTCCTTCTGACCAACAAGGTCTGGAGCCCCCAATACTCGCTGTGGCTCGTACCGCTCGCGGTCCTCGCACTGCCGCACCGCCGACTGCTCCTCGCCTGGATGACCGTCGACGCCCTCATCTGGTTCCCTCGTATGTACTACTACCTCGGCATCGGCAACAAAGGCGTGCCCGAGCAATGGTTCACCGCCGCAATCGTTCTCCGCGACATCGCCGTCATCGGCCTCTGCGCACTCGTTGTCCGGCAGATCTACCGACCCCAGGAAGACCTCATCCGTCGCAACGGCACCGACGACCCCATCGGCGGCGTCCTCGACCACACCCGCGACGTCCACCGCGTCTCGACCGGTACCCCTGCACCCCGGGGTGGCGGCTCCGGTTCCGGCCTGGGCCCCATTTCCTGACCGAACGTGGGGTTCGGTCAGTCAGACTGACTGAAGTCCGCTTTCGCTCCGACCTGGGGCCCGTCCTTTCGCTCCGGGCGGGGCTGCGTCCGGGGCTGCGACCGGAATGGGCAGTCGGCCTCATCTTCTGACCGAACGTGGGGTTCGGTCAGTCAGACTGACTGAAGTCCGCTTTCGCTCCGACCCGGTTGCCGTCCGGGCGGGGCTCGTCCGGGCGCCCCGACCGGGAGGGTCGGGGCGCGGCGGGGCGAGGTTGTCAGGGCCGGATGTAGGGCCCGAGTTGAGGTACGGCTTCGCCGGCGTGTTTGGCGTTGATGCCTTCGCCGATGGCCTGGAGTTTCCAGTTGCCCCCGTCGCGGTAGACCTTGGCCATGACCAGGCCGGTGAACGGCATGCCGCCTTGCAGGGTGAAGCGCGCGAGTTCGGCGTTGTTGGTGTCGTCGACGAGTCGGCAGAAGGCGTTCTGGATCTGCTCGAAGGTCTGCCCTCGGTAGGAGGTCACCGTGAAGACGATGGCTGTGATCTGCGGGGGTACGCGGGTGAGGTCGACGTTCACGACCTCGTCGTCGCCTTCTCCTTCGCCGGTGAGGTTGTCGCCCTGGTGCAGGATGGATCCGTCCTTGGCGCGGAGTTGACCGTAGTAGACGACGTCGGCGACGTTGTTCCCGGCGAACATGATGGCCGATGCGTCGAGGTCGATGTTGCCGCCTTTGCCGCCCCCGCCGAAGAAGCTGGTCTTCTTCGGTGCCTGGACAGGGTCCCAGCCGAGTCCCATGCGGATGATGGTCAGGGCGACTCCGCCGTCCTTCTTCAGCGTGACCTTCTGGCCTTTGCTGAGGCTGACGGGGCGTGCTTTCGTGAGGTTGACCTCGGGTGGACCTGCGGGCGCGGCGGGTGGCGGCGGCACGGGCGGCGCTGCCGGAGCTGGTGTCGGCGTGGGAGCTGGTGTTGCGGCTGGAGGCGGTGTCGGAGCTGCGGGGGCAGCCGGTGCATCGTCGACGGATACACCGTGGTCGGTTACCAGGGCCGCGAATCCGCCGGCATACCCCTGCCCGACGGCGCGGACCTTCCATGCTCCGGCGCGACGGTAGATCTCGACTGCGATGACGATGGACTCGCTGCTCAGGCCGTCGATGGTGTAGTGGTAGAGGGGATTTCCCTGACCGTCGCTCACGTACGCTGCCGGGGGTGCGGACCGGCCGAAGTTGGACGATGCATCCTCGAGCGTGATGACCGCGCGAATCTGCTCGATGTCCGCCGGAATCTGCGCGAGCGACACGGCGAGCTGTGCCGGTTGCCCGGCTTGGCCGGAGACCAGCCGAACGCCAGGTCCGGTCGGCTGGTTGAAGAAGACGAAGTCTGCGTCGGTTCGCACCTTTCCGTCCGCCGTCACCAACAGGGCGGACAGATCGGCGGGCGCGGACAGTTGCACAGAGACGAGAACATCGGCTGCTGTGATCGGGCCGTTCTGACCCTTTGCCAAGGGTTGGCCGGGAGCAGACATGAAAGAAGTCCTTCGGTCGGATGCGGATGCTGCACACCAATGTACTGGGTGGATTTGTCCGGATGGGGCTACTGCGTCCGGACGCTGAACAGGTCGCCGGGCGTGCACCCGAGCGCGAGGCACACCGCCGTCAGTGTGCTGAACCGAATTGCTTTGGCTCGGTCGTTCTTCAGCACCGACAGGTTCACGACGCTGACGCCCGCGACACGGGAGAGCTCGGCCAAGGTCATTCCGCGGGCATCGAGTATCTCCCCGAGATGGCAGGTGATCAGGTGTTCGGCGGGCTCACCCATCAGACCAATCCCTCGGTGTCCTCGACGAGCTTCGTGCCCTGTTGGATTGCTGCGTAGACGAATTGGAGGAATGCGGCGACCGCAATCGCGATCCAGACCCCGTCGAAGCTGGCCGCAGTGTCCAGTACATCGGTCAGCTCGAGCGATCCCAGGACAGAGTTGGTGCCCATCTGCCGCAGCATTCCGGTGAGGAACGGGTAGAGCATCAGAACGACGGCCACCACCGTCAGGTCAACTGTCGCGCCCTTCCCGAAGGCCCGGCCGTCGATCACTCGGTCGCAGAACCGATACAGGAATGTCATCCCCACCAGCAACAGAACCAGTCCGACGACTATCTCGGAGTATCGGAAGAAATCGATCATTCCCATCAGGCGTTGCACGTCGGACTTGGCGAATGCCAACTCGACCACGTTTCCGGGCTGGAGCTCACCGCCGTAGAGGCCGACGACGGGAGTGTCGACGACGGGCTCGACCGAGACCCGAATGTAGGACGACAGCCCGTACTCGAACAGCCTCCACGCCGACCAGCCGACGGCGATCAGGGCATAGATTGCCATCACTATCCGGTTCGATCGTCGCGATCCCAGTGACGAGCCCATGACAACTCCATATCGATAGTCGATAACAACGAATATCGATATAGTATCGAGAATCGTTATGGTGTCAACGGGTCATCGAACCGCCGTGGCTTTCCCGACGAGTCCCCGCACCTCCGATACCAGCTCCGACACCGTCACCGGAATCACGCTGATGATCGACGTGTGCCGGATCATGTAGCGCCCGTCGTCGGCGAAATCCACCCACTGCACACCGGTCGTTCCTTCGGTCAGCCTGCTGTCCGGTGCCGGGCCGGCGCACACCAGGATCTCGCCTGCACTGGACGGTGGACGGGAGAACAGACGCTCGTAGCGGTCGTCGTTGCTCGTGCGCGACATACTCTGCAGCAGAGGTGATCTGTCCGTGCCGCTCTCGGTGGCGGGCCGGCTCACATCGATCCGCGGGCCGGTGCCGCGCACCACGTTCGGCAACACGTCCACCACGGCACGCACACCTCGGAAAGATTCCATCGTCTCCAGAGTGATGTCGCCGCCGGAGCGGTCGTCGATGCCGGGTGCCTGCGTCAGAACGACGGCTACGTCGTGTCCCACGGCTGCGTGCGCGCGCAGTTTCGTGTGCGCGGTGTCTCCGGTCCTCACGTGTCCGACGAGTTCCACCCGCACAACCGGCTCGACGATCGTCCGGATCGCGAAACGAAGATCCTCGTCCAGGATCTCGAGCGCGGCAGTCGTGGCCTCGTGACGTCTGCGGTGATAGTCGGCAGCGGAGTCGGCCATCGGACGATGCTGCAGGGGGAACGGCAGGCGGTCTCGCCCGGATTGCTCGAGAAGCATCCTGAACACGAGACCGTCGAGTGTCCAATGCCGAAGTGTCACTCTCCGAGCACCGGGGGTGCCACGAGCGGAAGCGATCCGATCAGTTCGTCTCCGTTCACCGCGTCGATCAGGTAGCCGGGTGTCTGATGGACATCGTCGTCGCCACCGCCCCCTCCGCGGCCTGCAGCAGGGGCCATGCCGCCCATACCCATTCCCGGGGTGCCGGGACGTCCAGCCGTCGCTCCGGCTGCCCCGGCGACACCGCCGCCTCCGGCCGCTCCCAGTCCGCTCCCGGACGGGCCACCGACCGACGAACCTCCTCCGAAGCCGCCTGCGCCCAGGCCGCCCGGACCCAGGCCGCCGCCACCGCGTACGCCGCCGGAGCCACCGGAACCTCCCGAACCGAATCGCGAGCCTGCGCCGTTACCTCCCGGCCGCCCACCGGAACCGCCCGGCGCGAGTGCTCCGCCGACCGGTGATCCCGCTGCTGCGCTGCTGGTGGACGAGGGTGCGCCGGTGCCCTGGGCTCCGCCGTTTCCCTGCCCGGTACCGTACGAGCTCGAATTGGTTTGGCCCGCAGGCGATGCAGCGGATTCTGCAGGCGCCCAGCTCGATGCCTCCGTGGAGGGAGCCTGCTGTGTCGCGGGTGAGCCGGCGCCGCCTGGGGTCGCAGTACTCGTCCCAGCGCTGCCGGGACCGGCGCTGCCTCCGGACATACCGCTCCACCCGGAACCACCGGAATCCGGCCGAGACGCGCCAGGGTACGAAAAGGTAAGCCCCTCGGAACCGCTCAACGGATTCAGTGCGGGCGGAAGAACCGGAACCTGAACGGCCGCTTCGCGAATGACGGGCGCATACTGCGTCTTCATCACGGTACGAGCAGCCTCCTCCGCTTCTTCGTGGAGGTGTTGGAAACTCTTCAGGTCGCCGGGCAGCAGTGTTCTGGTGAGCCAGGATCCCACGTCGAAAATCTTCTCGCCGGTGCCATAGGGAACGGGCGGAGGCAGGGCCGCGCGGGTGGCGTTGACTCCGGCCGACGTCGCTTGAACTTTCTGCGAAAGACCGTCGGCGGCCAGCATCAATTCGCCTGCCGAGGTCGCGTAGCGATCGACACCCTGCCCGGCGGCCTCGGCCGCGACGCCCTGCCAGTTGGTCCCGACCTGGTTGGTCACCTTCAACGCGAAGGCGGCGGCGTCGGTTGCAGCGTCGTTGCCCAGGATTCGCCAGTTGCCGGACGTGGCGTCGATGTGCTCGGCCTGAAGCGCCTGCGCTTTGCTCCAGATGTCCTCGTGCGACATGACCTCGAACGGGTCGTCGTCGACGGCCCTGCCGTCGTACACCGCGGTGTACCCGAACTGCGCCATGGCGTTGTCTCTGATCTCGGCCCCGGCCTCGCGCGCCCGGTCGGAGCCACCATTGAGTGCGAGATCCATGCCGCGGGGGAGGCTGATCATCGATGCTGCCACCGCCTCCGTTGTGGCCGGCTCCGGATTCACCGCCCGCTCCGGTCAGGTCCGCTCGCGTGCATCCCCATGACTGCCCCCTGTAGTGGTCCAACCAACTTCTACGCAACCCTTTGCCTAGTTGGACGCACCGGAGACGCTCACGGTTCCATGTGCTCCGCGATTCGCCCGAAAAACCAGTCGAGGATCTCCTCGCCCGCGCGTCCGCCGGTTGCGGTGGTGACGGTCAAGCCAGGTGGACGGAAGTTCAGTGCATCGAGTTCGCCGTGCGCGGGCCGAATGGCGTGGTCCGCAGCGAGCAGCATGTCCGCATCGAGTGCGCCGTCACCGGCGGCGAGTGCGATGGATTCCGGCCTCAGAAGTCCGTCGTCGACGGCGCGGGTGCGGACCTCGGCGACTGCGCGGCTCTTGCTGACCACGTCGGGCATCGAGTAGATCTTGCGGCCCTGCTGAGAGACGTTCCATCCACGCGCGGCGCACCACTGCGACCAGTCGTCCATGAACCCGGCGGGCACAGCGTCGGGCTCCACGACGAGGTAGCAGAACAGGTCGTCGGCGGTGCGTCGTTTCAGAACCCAGTCGCCGTCGGCGCGTGCCGCGAGTTCCTGCTGAACGGCCGGTAGGTCGACGTCGTCGAAGGAGGCGCGCCAGGAGGCGTCGGGCACGCCGTCGACCAGGATGTTGCCTCCGTTGCTGGTGATGGCGTACCGCCACGGTGCGCCGGGCAGATCGATCCTGTCGAACTGCTCGACGGTCCTCGTCGTCGTCGGGACAACGACTGCCTCGGAGGCCAGTTTCCGGAGTAACTCCGTCGAGCGCATGCTCATGTAGGACAACGGCCCGCCGTCGTACATCTCGACGCAGGTGACCGAGGCGTCTATCGGAAAGCCCAGTGCTGCCGACGAATAGATCATCGTTCGATCCAGGTCCACCGAGATCAGGGCAGTGCTCACGTGACGTCCTTGATCAGTCCCATGCAGGAGTACGCGAGATCGGGAACTTCGACGACGGGCACCCCCCTCGCCTCGGCGAGCATCCGAATGTGCTTGTGCTCCGGAGCATTCGAATCACGTACCAGGACTCGCCAGGGAACGCGCCGCAGCAGGACCCTTGTCGTCTCGCCCACTCCGGGCTTGACGAAGTTGACGTGCGAGATGCCGAATTCCTCACGCACCTTCTCCACCGACGCCCACCCGGTCCACGTCGGCGTCCGATCCGACTCCCCGATCGTCGACGCCTCCGCGCTGGCCGCGTCGCGTACGTCGGCGAACTGTGCGGAGACGGTGTCGAGTAGGTGGTTGGACACGTCGTCGGCGGCGAGTTCCGCGTAGTACTTGGCTCCGTGGAAGTCGCCGTCGCGGATGAGATCTGCGTTGAGGACGGTGCGTGAGACGAGGCCGGACACGGTCGAGTTGAGGCAGGCCGACGCGATGAGGAAGTCGTCCCTGGTGCCGTAGGTTCTCGCGCAGTGGCCGGGGTCGGCCAGTACGGCGAGGTCGTCGTCGAAGTCGGCTCCGTCGAATTCGGCCAGTGCGGCCGAGAGTTCGCGCGCGATCGCGCCCTTGCCGGTCCAGCCGTCCACGAAGACGACCGAACGTGGGTCGTGGTGGTCGGAGAGGTATTTCAGTGCAACGGAGTCGATTCCGCGATCGCGCACGATCGACACGGCGTAGTGCGGGATCTCGATGCCGTGCATCTCGTGAGCCCAGCGACGCATCAGGATTCCGACCGGTGTGCCTGCGCGTGCAAGCGATGCGAGAACGATGTCGTGTCCCCGCTCGGCCAGTACGAGTTCGGTGACGGTGCCGACGGCAAGCGCCAATCGAGACGCGCTGTCGTGCAGCACTTCTTCGAACAGCTCGCGGTAGGCGGCATCGGGTTGGTACTCGACGGGCAACGATTCGGCGTAGTGGGCCGTACCTTCCTGGATCTTGCGCTCGCGTTCGGCGATGTCCGCTTCCAGCGAGATGTCGGAGAGGTCCTTCAGTAGCCACGTCACCTCGTTCGGTGCGTAGGACCCGAAGGCCGGTCCGGTCAGGGGTTCTGCCCGTCGGGACACGATGAGCCGCTGTGGGTCCGCACCACGGACCACGACGACCAGGATGTCGGAACCGGATGCGGCCAGAACGTCGGCGACTCCGCCGGATGCGAACAGACGGTCGGTGTCCGCGGGTGCGTCGACGATCAGCACGATCTGTGCGTTCTTCGGCCCCGACGCGTTGTAGACGTACCGGTCCTGGGCTTCGCCGTCTTCCGGGGCGAGGAACTTGAACCCTCGGCGCAGGGGGTAGCTCGGCTCGTCGAGTACGTAGGCCGGCGATCGGGTGGTGGTCTGGAACAGTGCCGGATGGCCGCGGTCCGACAGTGCCGCTGCGACTTTCAGTGGCAGGTACATCAGTTCCTCGTGCCCGAGTACGACGACCGGCCGCCCGGGCTCGAGTGCCGATGCCACGGCGTCGGCGACCTCGGTGGTCGCAGTGAGGAACGACGCCGTGTCTCCGGCACGGAAACCGTGACGGCCACCGTCCGGAACGGTCTCCGGCCAGTGTGCGGCGACTCGCGTGATGGTGCCTGCGTGGTCGGCGACGGGGTTGTACGCCGGTTCCGGCAACGCGACGACGGAGTCGATCAGGTTGTCCGCCAGCGCGACACGGCCCTGGGCGAGGCTGACCGAGTCGAGCGTGACTCCCAGTTCGTCGGCCACGGCGGCGGATTCCGCGAGATGCTCGTCGGTGCGCATGTCCACGAGCGAGGCGATGACGTACCGGGTGCGTGGTGTCACGGCGTGGAGAGCTCGGACAGCGTCGAGTGCTGTTCTACCGGTCGATATCTCGTCGTCGACGAGAACGAGTGGCAGCTGTGGGTCGAGAACGCCCGGCGAGGTGGGCAACAGTTGGTGATCGGTGGCGTGGGAGTGGCCTTCCTGGAACTCGGCGTACACCCCGGTTCCCGGCACGTCTCGCCGCGTCGAGTGCAGGTAGCAGTGCGCGTTCAGGCGTGCGGCAACACAATGGCCGAGTCCAGTTGCGGTTTCCGCGAAACCGAGGACGTCGACGTCGGATCCGCCCACTGCTTCGAGAACCAGGTCTCCCAGTGCGTCGGCAGCACCGGTCACGACGGATGGATCGACCGGAATGTGTTTGCCGAGTACCTCCGACACCAGCAGGTGTGCTCGGCGGGGATTGCGCCGCAGTCCCGGTCGAACGAGCTCCTCGATGGTCCAGTCCGACGAGGTGCTCGTGGTGGTCAGGTGTATTCCCGAGGTCGGGTCGGTCATCGTTCTGCTAGCTCTTTCAGTAGTTCGACGAAGGTGATGCCCTCGTTGGTCACCCCGAACGCGCGGGCGCGCAGCAGGGTCTGATGCGCCCAGTTGCGGTGCGGGCCGAGCTCGTTCATCTTGTTTCCGTATCCGGACGCGCGCACACCGCCTGCGTCGGATTCCAGGATGTCGAGAGCGTCGTGGTATTCCTCGTGGGTGACAGCCGACAGCGCGTGCACCGCCGCTACGTGCGACGGATGGATGACGGTCTTTCCCTGAATTCCGTTGGCGCGGTCGAGGGCAACCTCGCGGAGCAGTGCGTCGAGGTCATGGCTGACGAGTTGGTGGCGGAAGCGCACGGCTTCCTGCTCGGCGAACGGTGTCTGGCGGAGCATGGGCCGGAACATGCGTTCGTGGTCGGCGAAGTACTCCCACACCGGTCCGGTGATGACGAACCCGGATTCGTTGCTCCGGCCCAGGTGGTTGACGATGGCGCTGATGACGTCGGCGACGACGCGGACGTCGTAGATGGTGAGGTCTCGGTCGCGGCGAATTCCGAACATTCCGCACATGTCGGTGGCTCCGATGCGCACGGCGAGGATCTGTTCTCGATGATCCTGCAGCAGAGCGCGGATCGCGACGAGCTCGGTATCGCGGGTTTCGCGGAACACCACCTCCGGTGACTCCAACACCGGCATCGAGAACAGACGCCGGCCGAGACGAGTGGAACCGCGAACGACCTCGTCGAGGAAGGCACCTCCTCGTGCGGCGGTGAACTTGGGAATCACGAACCCGGCCAACGCCGACGCGTCGGTGCGGAGCGAGGTGCAGATGCGTTCGATCTGCTGCGCGGTTCGTGCACGGACGAACACGAGCGAGCCGTGGACGTCGTCGGCGGCGAGGCCGTCGAGCGTCGCGACCGCGTTGTCGATCGCCTCTTCGAGGTTGTGATCGGCGACCGCGTCCTCGAGATCGATCACGAGCGAGCACACCCCCTCTGCACTGCGCTTGATCAACGTCTCGGTCAGGTCCGCGCGGGTCGCAGGCATGTAGAGGGTTGCTCCGAGACCGACGGCGACGAGGCCGAGATCGCCCGCGGTGTCGATCTTTTCCGGCGCGTGCAGGAACAGTCGATCCAGGACTGCCCCGTCGAGATGTCTGAAATGTTGCACCGAGATCCTTCGCAGGTAGTGACAGGTGATCTAGCGAGCCGAGCCGCGCATTCGGTCGATCACCCCGGAGATGAAGCCGGAAATACTTCTCAGGTCCTGGAGGTAGGACCAGTAGTCGGGGTGTGTTCCTGTCAGCGTTGCGGTTGCACGGTCGATTCGAGCCAGCTGAGCATCCAACACCGACCCCCATTCGGCAACCAGGGAACGATTGACGGCGAGCTGTTGTGCATCTCGTAACTTGAAGCGCACCGCGCGTTCTTCGCCTGTTGGGTCGAGTTTCACCTCGCGCAGCAGTTCCAGGCGTTCGGTGACGGCGTCGACCAGTTCCTCGGCGTCGGACAGGTGGCTACGCGCCTGGGCGATGTAGTCGAGCGCCTGCTCGGGGTTGGACGAGGAGAACGAGGCCCGGGCTGCGGACAGGTCCTCCTCGGCTTGCTCGATGTGCCGGGCGCTGTGCTGTTCGTTGTGCGACAGGTCCGCCGAGCTGGCGACATTGAACTCGCGGAGCAATGCGGAGAATGCGGGGGCGAGGCGGTCGAATCGGGTGCGAACCGCTTCGACTCTTGTTTTCACCGACGTCAGCGCAGCCCTCGCCTCGGCGGTGCGCCCTGGTGCCGCGGCAACTGCGGATTCCAGCTCTTCGGCGGCTTCCCGTACCGCCGCCGCGGCGGTACGGGCGCGCACGGCGTCGTTCGAACTCATTGCGGTGTCGAGGTCAGCGACCGCGGTGTCGACGGCGCGCCACGCCGAGCGAATCGAGGGGTAGTCGATGAATGCAGGATCGGCCGATGCGACGGCCAGTTGGGCCTTCTCGGCCAGAGCTTTGGCGTCCTGAGCCAGTCGCGGTGTCGCGGCGAGCGCGGATCGTGCCTGCTCGAGGTCGTCGCGATGGGCCGCGTAGAACCGGTCGACGGCTTTGGCTGCCTCGCCCAGCAGGTGGGCGGCGTTCTGGAATGCCGCTTGGGCCGGCCCGGTCACGATGCCGTCGTACTGTTCCATCGCCGCGAGGTATGCCGCGCCTGCGTCGAAGCAGGCCTTCTCGGCCGGTGCCCACGCGGCGGTCGGATCCCGATCGGGGTGCATCGAACGGACGGCGTCGACGCCGGACGACGCGATGGACTGGCGCTTGTCCATATCGAGAAAAGCAGCAACGGCCGTGCTCTGCGCCTGGGATGCTCGAGTCTCGCGCGCACGCGGATCCGTCTCGCCCGAGCGGCGGAAGAGTCCAGGTCGGCGACTTGTCACCAGCCCGATAGTACTGACGGGAACTTCGCGGTGTGTGGTGCGCGTTAGCGTTGTGAACCGAAGACGAAAGTGACCAATCGGGCACGCGAGACACTACGGTGTTCCTCGGAAGGGGAACTCACGGCGAAAGGAAAGTCATGGGCGTCAGCCTCAGCAAGGGCGGCAATGTCTCACTCACGAAGGCAGCTCCCAACCTGACCGCAGTCACGGTCGGCCTCGGATGGGACATCCGGTCGACGACCGGAACGGACTTCGACCTCGACGCCAGCGCCATCGCGCTCGGTGCCGACAAGAAGGCTCTCAGCGATCAGCATTTCGTGTTCTTCAACAACCTGAAGTCCCCCGACGGTTCCATCGAGCACACCGGTGACAACACCACCGGTGAAGGCGATGGCGACGACGAGCAGATCAAGGTGGACCTCGCCGCTGTGCCGCCGAACGTCGACACGATCACCTTCCCCGTGTCGATCTACGACGCCGACGCACGCTCGCAGTCGTTCGGTCAGGTTCGCAACGCGTTCATCCGCGTGATCAACCAGGCCGACCAGTCCGAGCTGGCCCGCTACGACCTGAGCGAGGACGCGTCGACGGAAACGGCCATGGTGTTCGGTGAGCTCTACCGCAACGGTGCAGAGTGGAAGTTCCGCGCAGTGGGCCAGGGATACGCGTCCGGCCTCGCCGGAATCGCCCGCGATTTCGGAGTAAATGTGTAGTAAAGCCCAGGTCAAGATTGGGACTACCCCGCCTCTTCCTTCATGATTGAGGCGGGGTTTGTCGTGTTTGCACACAGCCCGGTTCGTCCCAATACCTGCGCCGGCTACAGAAAGGCCACACGCCCGTGGTTCTACGCATCTTCGGTTGGTCCATAGGCGTCACCATCGTCTCGGTGATCGTCGCCTTCCTCTACGGCGGCTGGCAGGCACTGTTCCTGGTGCTGATCCTCGGCGTTCTCGAGGTGTCGCTGTCCTTCGACAACGCGGTCATCAACGCCACCGTCCTTCGCCGCATGAGCGAGTTCTGGCAGAAGATCTTCCTCACCATCGGCATCATCATCGCTGTCTTCGGTATGCGCTTGCTGTTCCCGCTGGTCATCGTCTGGGCCGCGTCGGGTCTCGGCCCCGTCGCCGCCATCGATCTCGCCCTCAACCCGCCGCCGAACGACGCCGCGTACTTCGACGACGGCCGACCCAGCTACGAGACACTCCTGACCGACGCGCATCCACAGATCGCGGCGTTCGGCGGCATGTTCCTGCTGATGCTGTTCCTCGGCTTCATCTTCGAGGACCGCGAGATCACCTGGCTCAGCTGGCTCGAGAAGCCTCTCGCGAAGATCGGCAGGCTCGATCAGCTGTCCGTCGTCGTCGCCAGCATCATTCTCGTCCTGACGGCCGAGTTCCTCGCCGAGGACGAGAAGATCTCCACGGTCATGGTTGCCGGTGTGCTCGGCATGATCACCTACATCGCCGTCAACGGCCTCGGCGAGTTGTTCCACGTCGAGGAAGAGGGCGAGGAGGGCTCGGGCGGACCGAGTGAGCTTGCCAAGGCAACCGGCAAGGCCGGCTTCTTCCTGTTCCTCTACCTCGAGGTCCTCGACGCGTCGTTCTCGTTCGACGGCGTCATCGGCGCGTTCGCCATCACCGCGGACCCGATCATCATCGCTCTGGGCCTCGGCTTCATCGGCGCGATGTTCGTTCGGTCGATCACGGTGTTCCTGGTGCGCAAGGGAACGCTCAGCGACTACGTATACCTGGAGCACGGTGCACACTGGGCAATCGGTGCACTGGCGATCATCCTGATGGTCTCCATCGGCGTGCACATCAACGAGATCGTCACCGGGTTGGTCGGTGTGTTCTTCATCGGTGCAGCATTCATCAGTTCAGTGATGAGGAACCGAAAGCTCGAAGCCGCAGGCACCGACACACACCTGCACGTGTAGTCCTCACCAATCGTCGAGCTTCGTATGGCCGTCCTGTAGCGCACGCGCGAACAGGGCGGCCTTCGTCGGTGCAGGCCTGCCCACGGCGGAGTACTTCTGACGAATCCGGGTCAGGTGAGTGTTGATGGTTCCCACGGAGATGTGGACGGATGCGGCCGCGACGGTTTTCGAGTCCGACGCGAACCAGGCGATCATCACTTCCACTTCCCGCGCGCTGAGCGGTGGTCTGCGATACACGTGCTTACTACGTTCTCCGATCGGTGAAACGGACGTCGGTGGTTGCGTACGCATCGGTGCAACGAACACGGAAAATTACCCCCAGACGAGAAGAATCCCGGACTTGAAAAACCATCGATGACGCCCGACCGCCGTGGTCCGATCCTGTAGCCGGAACGGCGGTCTGGCCAGTCCAACCAGGGGGTCCGTACAGGTCAATACACCGGAACCCGCTTCGACCACCGTAAAACCGACCGTTCGCTTATAGTTCCGCCATGACAGCGGTGCAGCCCGATCCCCGCACCATCACCACCAAGGCCGAACTGACCGCAGGCCTGCGCTCGGTGCGGGAGAACTCGGGCAAGACGTATCGAGAACTGGTGAAGCTGTCCGGTGCCCTCCACGGCACCATCAGCGGATGGTTCTCCGGCCAACACCTTCCGATGGACGCCAGCGCCGACATGTTCGACAGGGTCCTCCGCGAGTGCGGCGTCGGCGACGCGGACGAACGCGCTCTGTGGTGGGACGCCGTCGTCCGGGTGCGACCCGCGTCGGGCAAGCGCCCCGACCGCAGCCGGGCGCCGTACAAGGGCCTCGAATCGTTCGAGGCGTCGGACGCGGAATGGTTCTTCGGGCGGTCCGACGTCGTCGCCGAGCTCAGCGAGAAGGTACGTCGCGTCGCCGACGACGGGGGCGGGGTCGTCTTCGTCCTCGGGGCGTCGGGATCGGGTAAGTCGTCGGTACTGCGGGCGGGCTTGGCGGCATCGCTCGGCGGCGCCGGGGTGAACGGTGCTCGGGTGCACACGGGACTGTCCGGCATCGAAGCCTGGGTGGCGACGGCAACCACGAGTTTCGATCCGACGGACCGAACGGACGGCAGTGTCGTGGTCCTTGACCAGGTCGAGGAGTTGTGGACGCTCGCCGGCTCGGATCGGCGGCACGCCGTTCTGGCTGCGGTGCAGCTGAAGGTTGTGGCGGGTGCCGTCGTCGTGATGGGTCTGCGCGCCGACTTCTATCAGAACGCGGTGGCCGAGGACGTCCTGAGGCTCGGCCTCGTCGACAATCCGATCGTGCTCGGTCGCCTTCGTCCGGACCAGCTGCGTGACGCCATCGTCGAGCCCGCGCGCAAGGCCGGAATCGGCGTCGACGACGCACTGCTTCGGACCTTGTTGTCCGAGATGGAGCCGTCGGGCACGGTGTTCGCCCACGATCAGGGTGCACTCCCGATGCTGTCGCACGCACTGCTCGCGACGTGGTCGACCGCGACGGGTCCGACGATGACCGTCGACGACTACTTCTCCACCGGCGGGATACCGGGGGCTGTCGGCCAGTCCGCCGAGGCCGTCTACTCGTCCCTCGACCCGGCTCAGCAGAACGCCGCCGCCCTGGTCTTCGTGCGATTGGTCAACATCGAGGACGACGTCCTGACGCGTCGACGCGTGGACAGCGGTGAACTTCTCCGCGGGGAAGGCACCGACGCCGACGTCGACGTGGTGGTGGAGCGTTTCGCAGCGGCGCGTCTGCTCACCGTCGAGGAGGACTCGGTATCGGTGACACACGAGGTACTGCTGACGGCATGGGATCGGCTTCGCCGGTGGATCGACGGTGACCGGCAGTGGCATCTGGTGCATCGGCGCCTCACCGACGCTGCGGTGCTGTGGGATCACAGTGGGCGCGATTCGACGGTGCTTCTGCCCGCGAGTCGCCTCGATGCCCTGCACGATTCGCTCGCCGAGGGCGATCGGGAGGGCGACCTCAACGTCGTCGAACGGGACTATCTCGCCGCGAGCGAGAGGCGAGTCGATCACACCGAGTCTCAGCGGCGCCGGCGTCGGAGAGTGCTCGAGGTGTTGACGGCGGCGCTGGCAGTGCTGACGGTCGTGGCGGTGGTGTCGGCGGTGGTCGCGTTCTCGGCGAGCAGCGATGCCGACGACAGGCGTGTCGAGGCCGAAGCAGCGTTGGCGGGTCAGTTGGCGGGCTCGGCCGAGCGGTTCCGCACGCTCGACCCGGGCCTGTCGGTGCATCTGGCACTTGCCGCGTACGAGATCGATCCGGCGACGGCGGCGAGATCGGCGCTGCTCGACGCGTCCGCGGTGCATGCTCCCGTCCGGCTTCCCGGCGTATCGGGCGAGACCGTTGCCCGAGTCGATTCCACCGGTCAGATTCTCGCCGCTGCGGGCGCCGACGGTACGGTCCGGTTGTGGTCGCTCGGTGCACCGGCTCGGGCTCGCGGGACCATCGATGTCGGGGAACCGGGCAGCGCGCTCACCGTCGAGTTCGCGCCGACGAGCCGGACTCTCGCGGTATCGGGTGCGTCGGGAACAAGCCTGTGGGACATCGCCGACGTCGATTCGCCGGTGCTCCTGTCAGCCGTCGGCGACGAGGCGACGACGGCGAAATCGATGGCATTCGCTCCCGACGGATCGTCGTTGGCCCTGGTGTCCGGCGACGGTGCCGTCTCGGTGTGGAACGTGGCCGACCCGGCGGCGCCCACTCTCGCCGTCGTTCCGGCGACGTCGGTCCCGGTGAATGCCGTGGCGTTCTCGCCCGACGGAACGGCGCTGGTCACGGCGGGCAAGGCTCGTGGGTTGCAGGTGTGGGAGATGCCGGCGCTGACCACGACGTCCTTCGAGATTCCGTCGGACGGCGGCACCTACGACTACCTGTCGGTGACGTACTCCCCGGACGGTCGCACGATCGCTGCAGGAACGACAGGTCGAGACGTGGCGCGTTGGACCGTCGAACCCGGTGGTCGCCTCGCCGGACAGACACCGCTGACCGGCTTCACCAGTTACGTCAACGACGTGGCATTCGACGGCACCGGATCGGAACTCGCCGCCGTCAGTTCCGACAACTCGATCAAGACGTGGGACGCCGCGACGGGTGTTCTACGTGAAACATTGCCGGGATCGACGGTGGTCATGTCGGTCGACTACGCACCGGACGATTCCGCTCTGATCACGGCGGGGCAGGACGGGGTCACCCGCGTGTGGCCGCTGCCGGGACCGGTGATGCCAGGACAGACCGACACGGTCTTCATCAACCCGACGGACGGCAGCGGAACACGAGTCCTCGCCGGCGTCGGTTCGCGCGGCGACGGCCTCAGGCTGTGGGATGTCACAGATCCGGACCGACCGATCGTGTCCGAGCGCCCGCTGTCCCCGACCACCGGCGACCCGCTGACGGGTGCGGCGGCACTGTCGTGGGACGGATCGTTGGCCGCAGGCGGCACATCGTCGGGAGCGTTCCAACTGTGGGACGTCCGGGCGCCGCAGAATCCGATTCCGCTCGGCACCCCGCACGCCGCCGTCGACTCGCTCGTAGGCGTGTTGGTCTTCACCCGTACCGGTGATCTGCTGGCCGTGTCCCCGCAGAACACACCTGACGTCGAACTCTGGGACGTTCGCGATCCGTCACGGCCCACACGGCTGTCCGGCTTCGACGTCGGCAAAAATCCGCAGGTCATGGCCTTCAGTCCGGACGGACGAACTCTGGCTGTTCCGACGCTGAACGACGAAGTCGAACTGTGGAACGTCAGCGACCCGGCGGCCCCGGTCAAGGTGTCGACCGTCGCGGGCTTCTCCGGCGACGCGCAAGCAACAGCGTTCTCACCCGACGGGCGAATGCTCGCCGCGGGCAGTGCGGACCACACGCTCCGGCTGTGGGACGTCGCCGATCCGACGACCCCGCGCCACGTCGCCCAGATCGTCGGTCCGCGGGAGGCGGTGTATTCGGTGGCGTTCGATCCGAGTGGCACCAGACTCGTTGCAGGCGTCGACGGTCAGTCGATGTGGATGTGGGACATCTCCGACCCGTTCGATCCGACGACGTTCGCCACGCTGACCGCCTACGGCAACCGCGTCAACGACGCCGTGTTCACCGCCGGCGGCGCCGCAGTGATCGGCGGTGGACCGGAGAAGGACCTACGAGTGTGGCGGACCGATCCCGAGGACGTGGTCGAAAGGATCTGCGCCGGTGGAGGATCGACGATCACCCGGGAGGAATGGGATCAGTATCTCCCGGGATCGCCGTTCCGGGAGCTGTGCTGATTCGTGAGCTGTGCTGATTCGTGAGCTCGGCAGACGGTGGGCGTCAGAGATCGGCGATGTCGATCAGGCCGTCCTGCAGGGCACGGGCAACGAGTGACGCCTTGGTGGACGCAGTACGGCCGACAGCGGCGTACTTCGCGCGAATACGAGTGAGATGAGTGTTGACGGTTCCCAGCGACAGGAACAGCGACTTCGCGACCTCGACCTTGGAGTCGCACTTGATCCAGCCGGTGAGCACCTCGATCTCGCGCTGGGTGAGCATGGGCCGAGGGAGAAACGGTCCGGTTGCGCGCGATCCGCCGGTCGGAGGCAGCTGGATGGGCGGTGGGACGAGAGACATGGTCCGTCGCGGGACTGCGGTGCCGAGCCCGCTGCCCGTACTCGAGGCCGAAGCGTCGAAGGCTGAAGCGTCGAAAGCTGAGGCGTCGATGCTGACTGTCATGTGAATTCTCCCCGAGGTTCCAGCGGTTGTGGTCTGGCACAACCATTCGCGTAAATGATCTTCACAGTTGACTGCCAGGTTTGTCTGCCCTGAAAACTAGGGGCATTGAAACGACAACCATGTACACGGCGTGCACTGTGACCGAGATGACGCACAGGCGCGGTGGCCGTCAATTCTGGTTCGGTGGCTCCGGCATCGGGAGCCAGCCGTCTTCGACCGCCCGCTTGTAGAGATCGGTCTTGGTCGGTGCGGGCCTGCCTGCCTCGGCGTACTTGTTTCGGATACGCACGAGGTAGTCGTTGACCGTCTGCTCGGACAACCCGGCCAGCCGGGCGACGCGAGCAGCTTTCTCCCCGGACGCGTACAGCGCCAAGACTTCGCGTTGGCGTGGGCTGAGTCCGACGTCGGGAAGATGCGGATCGCCGTCGATGGCCGCGGCCCAATCGGTCGTGACCACCTGGCCGCCCGCCGCTGCCCGGCGAATGGCCGACACGATCGCGGCGGCGGGTTCCGACTTACGGACGACGCCGAGCACGCCCGCCCTCGCAGCGGAGCGTACGAGGAACGGGTTCTCGGCACCGGTGTAGACGAGGACCTGCACGCCGACGGAGTGCAGCTTCTCGACGTTGGACCTCGGTGAGGAACCGTCGCCCAGCCGAAGATCGAGGACGACGAGATCCAGCCGCTGGCCGAGTCCGACGAGCTCGTCGACGGTGGTGGTCACGGCGACGAGCTCGAGATTGGCTTCGCCGGACAGAATCGCGCGGAGACCGACCGCGACGGACTCGTGATCCTCGACCAGGCCGATCCGTCGGCGAGCTGTCGTGGTGTCGCGCACTGTGTCGGCGACCATCGACGTCGGCGCTGATTGCTGTACTGCCACTGGCTGCGTCGCTGTCGACGGCCGCGTCTCTGCCGCGATGTGCGGTGTCGTCGCCCCCGGAACCACTGTCATTGCCCCACCTCTGATGTTTCAACCGAGGTGAACTCGGCTGCCTGAGTCGAATGTCGAACAACGCGACCGGTTCGTTACGTCAGTGGTGTGGAACGGGGAGAAGTCAGGGAGCTCGGTCAGGGAGCAGCGGATGTCGACGTCGTCGACGAGGCGGGAACGTCGGGCGCCGGGACGTCGCTGCCGGAACGGGACGCATCGAAGCGCGGCCGCGCTCGCGCGAACACGAAGAACGCAACGACCAGCAGTACGGCGCGACCCCACACACCGAATTCGACGAAGAATTCCTCGGTGCCTGCATCGGTGCCCTGGGCGAGCGCGGCAAAGTATCGGAAGACGCCGATGCCCATCGACAGATCGGCCACCAGGTAGGCGGCGACCAGAGCCCACGGGACCCGGAGCAGTACGAAGAACGGGATGAGCCACAACGTGTACTGAGGCGAATGGACCTTGTGGAGCAGCAGAAATCCGCACAGCATCGATCCGCTGACAGCCACCCACGGATACACGTGCTCGGTACTCGCGCGTCGCACACCGATCCACAGCGCAAGACCGAACGCCGCGAACACCAGAAGGGGCGACAGGATGTCGACGGTGTTCTGGAACGCGGTCTCGGCTTGCTCGTGACTTTCCGCCGTCATCGCGTCGGTCACCCACAGTTGCCGCAGACCCCAGTACCAGATCGAGTTCGTGGTGATGTCGGCTTGTCGCAGACTCTGGAACGCGAACGAGGCCTTCCAGCCCTCGTATCCGAGGACCGCGAAGGGAAGGTTGACGACGACGACGGTCGCTGCCGCGGCGGCCAGCACGGACAGCGCGCCGCGGATGTCCAGCTTGGTTCCAGGCACTCGGCCCGTCGCACCGCCGTACGCGACGTAGGCGGCGAGCGGGAGAACGAAGGCGCCTGGGTACAGCTTGAGACAGAAACCCACTCCCAGCAGTACCGCCGCGAGAACAGCCTTCACCCGCAACGACATCCGCATGCTCATCACGAACACTGCGCCGACGGCCGTCGCGACCACCGGCAGTTCCCAGTTGTGGAACGCGTACATGATCAACGGCGGACCCACCGACCACAGCAATGCGGACTTCCCCGCCAGTCGGCCCAGCATCCACGCCGTGATCAGCCCGAACGGCGCGAGAAGCAGAGCCGTGTAGAGCAGGAACTCGGCGTCGGTGTGGGCCGGTACTGCGCCGAGCCACATCAACACCCCGCTCAGCACGGGGTACTCGACCGTTCCACCCGTCAACACTCCGTTGGAGGTGATCGCACCGTGAAGGTAGGGGAACACGTGGTTGTCGATGTCGCGGCCGAGCCACAGGAACTGAATGTCCGAGTAGCAGACCCAACTGTCCTTGACGGCGTCGAACGTCGTGCTCCGGCCGTTGTCGTAGAACGGCGCCACGGCACATCTGGCCTTGTTGAGGTAGCCGAGAATCAACGTCAGCGCACAGGACGCGACCAGGACGATCATCGTCGACGTCGACGCGGCGGCCGATGGCAGGCGACGCCCACGAGACGACCGTCCACCTGGATGCATGAGGTAAGCCTAGGACGAGCCGAGGCGGTCGTCGGAACCGTCGTCTGATTTCGCAGGTCAGGGCATGGCCGTGTACCCTCCAAGGGTTGCTGACGCAACGACCCTCCTGCCACGGATCGTCCGTGGCCGTTTTCACTCAGTCCACAGGAGGTGATGAGGTCTTATGCGTCATTACGAATTGATGGTCATTCTCGACCCCAATCTGGACGAGCGCACTGTCGCTCCGTCGCTCGATACGTTCCTCAACGTCGTTCGCAAGGACGGCGGCAGCGTCGACAAGGTCGACGTCTGGGGCAAGCGTCGTCTGGCCTACGAGATCGCCAAGCACGCCGAGGGCATCTACGCCGTTGTGAACATCAACGCCGCGCCTGCCACCGTCAGCGAGCTCGACCGCCAGCTCGGACTCAACGAGTCCGTTCTGCGCACGAAGGTCCTGCGACAGGGCAAGTAATTGTCGTTGCTCGCCTCTAGGCTGGCATCAACAAAGACTTACTACTGAAAGAGGAACCATGGCAGGCGAGACCGTCATCACCGTCGTCGGGAACTTGACGGCAGATCCAGAACTTCGTTTCACCCCGGCCGGTGCGGCCGTGGCCAACTTCACCGTTGCGTCCACACCGCGCACGTTCGACCGTCAGTCCAACGAATGGAAAGACGGAGACGCACTCTTCATGCGCTGCAACATCTGGCGTGAAGCTGCGGAGAACGTGGCCGAGAGCTTGACCCGAGGGGCACGCGTCGTCGTGACCGGCAGGCTCAGGCAGCGTTCGTACGAAACGCGTGAAGGCGAGAAGCGGACTGTTGTCGAGCTCGAAGTCGACGAGATCGGTCCTTCGCTTCGCTACGCCACCGCCAAGGTCAACAAAGCCAATCGTGGTGGAGGTGGCGGAGGCGGCGGCTTCGGTGGTTCCTCGGGTGGATCGGGCGGCGGACGCTCGAACTCCAACTCGGGATCGAATTCCGGTGGAGACGACCCTTGGGGCAGTGCCCCGCAGGCGTCGGGCTCCTTCGGTGGGTCTCGCGGTGGGGACGACGAGCCTCCGTTCTAGATCCTTCGTGATCGAGAACAATCAGACGTAACGGAGAAAGACCATGCCGAAACCGCCATTGCGCGACAAGGTGCTCAAGAAGAAGGCGTGTTCCTTCTGCAAGGAAAAGAACACACAGATCGACTACAAGGACACGACGCTGCTGCGTAAGTACGTCAGCGACCGCGGAAAGATCCGCGCGCGTCGAGTCACCGGCAACTGCGTCCAGCATCAGCGTGACGTGGCCGTTGCCGTGAAGAACTCGCGTGAGGTAGCTCTGCTGCCTTACGCCGCGACGGCACGATAAGAAAGGAGCGATCATCATGAAGCTGATCCTCACCGCTGATGTGGACAACCTCGGTGCGCCCGGCGACACCGTAGAGGTCAAGGACGGATACGGCCGCAACTTCCTGCTGCCCCGTGGACTGGCCATTCAGGCCACCCGCGGAGCTCAGAAGCAGGTCGAAGGCATCCGCCGCGCTCAGGAAGCTCGCGCCGTTCGCGGCCTCGAGCACGCCAACGAGCTCAAGCAGGCCATCGAAGGCCTCGAGTCGGTTTCTCTGTCGGTCAAGACCGCAGGTGACTCGGGCAAGCTGTTCGGCTCCGTAACGGCCTCGGACGTCGCGTCTGCCATCAAGGCAGCCGGCGGACCGGTCGTCGACAAGCGCAGCATCGATCTCCCCAAGGCTCACATCAAGGCAACGGGCAAGCACGACGTCGTCGTGAACCTGCACCCCGATGTGGCTGCGAAGTTCAAGCTGGAGGTCGTCGGAAGCTGATTCAAGCTTCTGGCCCGATACGGCTGGGAAAAGCCCCACGAACCTTGGTTCGTGGGGCTTTTTTCGTGGTTTGTCACAAAAAATACACTGCGGCAACGGTTTTCAATTGTGAGGAGGCTCTCATCGCGGGCGTGTGACCGAAGGTTTGCGTACCCTTTAACGAGGGGCGACAGAAGCACACAGATGTGCGTACGCGACACGCAAACGACCGACCAGACGCCTAGACGCCCGGAGGAACTGCCGTGACCACGACAGTCGACAAAGATTCATCGGACAGCGAGTCATCAACGAAGGGGTCCGAGTCTCCATCTCGGATCGGGAGCATTCTGAAATTCGACGTACCGGCATCGCTGGTCGTATTCCTTGTGGCGGTGCCACTTTCGATCGGTATCGCAGTTGCATCGGGTGCGCCCGTGATGGCCGGACTGATCGCAGCCGTGATCGGCGGCATTCTCGCCGGCGCACTGGGTGGATCGCCGCTGCAGGTCAGTGGGCCGGCCGCAGGTCTGACCGTGGTGGTGGCCGAGCTCGTCAATCAATTCGGTTGGGCCGTAACGTGCCTCATCACCGTTGGTGCAGGTGCGGTCCAGATCCTGTTGGGTCTGAGCCGAATTGCCCGCCACGCGCTGGCCATCTCACCGGTGGTGGTGCATGCCATGCTTGCCGGAATCGGTGTAACCATTGCGCTGCAACAGATTCACGTTCTGCTCGGTGGTGAATCCGAGAGCTCGGCGGTCGAGAATCTGCTGGCCATCCCCACGTCGGTTGCCGACGGCCAGTGGCCGTCCATCCTCGTCGGTGGCGTCGTCATCGCGTTGATGTTGCTGTGGCCGAGGCTGCCGGGCGCAGTGGCGAAGGTGCCCGGTGCGCTCGTGGCTGTCGTAGCGGCTACCGGCTTGTCCGTCGTTCTCGATCTGAACGTCGAACGAATCGACCTGCCAGGCAACCTGATCGAGGCGTTGAGCCTCCCCGCGCTTCCCGAAGGCCAGTGGGCAGGCGTTGCCACCGGTGTTCTGACCATTGCACTGATCGCCAGCGTGGAGAGCTTGCTGTCCGCCGTCGCGGTGGACAAGATGCACACCGGACCGCGCACCAACTTCGACCGCGAACTGCTCGGGCAGGGTGCGGCCAACATGGTCTCCGGCGCCGCAGGTGGTCTCCCCGTCACCGGTGTGATCGTGCGCAGTTCCACCAACGTCAAGGCCGGAGCCAAGTCGCGTGCGTCGGCGATCCTGCACGGTCTGTGGATCCTGGTCTTCTCCGTTCTCTTCATCTCGGTCGTCGAACTGGTTCCGTTCGCCGCACTCGCCGGTCTGCTGGTCATGATCGGTGTACAGCTGATCAAGTTGGCGGACATCAGGATTGCCCGCAAGACGGGTGACATCGCGGTGTACGCGGTCACCGTTCTCGGCGTGGTCGCACTGAACCTGCTCGAGGGCGTGCTCATCGGATTGGCGCTCGCCATCTTCCTGGTTCTGCGACGCGTCGTGTGGGCGCACGTGCACGCCGACGAGACAGTCGACGGTTCCTGGCGTGTACACATGCAAGGTTCGCTGAGCTTCCTGTCGCTTCCTCGCCTGACCCACGTATTGTCCTCCGTACCAAGCGGTTCCAAAGTCAACATGGAACTCGCCGTCGACTTCCTCGACCACGCAGTGCACGAACATCTGCACGAATGGGTGCGTCAGCACGAACTCGGTGGCGGCACGGTGCAGATCGAAGAGAACGGATCCGCCTCGCTCGCAGCCGCAGCCGAAGCACCGCCGAAGCGCGGACTCGCAAGCGTCCGTGGCTCGTTGGCCCCGTGGTCGGCATGGCAGCTGAAGGAAGACAGTGCGGTCGACGACAACCCACCCGCACTGCGACCGGTCCTGTCCGGCGTCGCCGAGTACCACCGGACACACGCGGAGGCCATCAAACCCCACCTGCAGGGTCTCACCGAATTCCAGGACCCGGACACGTTCTTCCTGTGCTGCGTCGACTCGCGGGTCATGCCCAACACCATCACCAGCAGCGGACCGGGCGACCTCTTCACGGTGCGGAACATGGGCAACATGATTCCGGCACAGGGTCAGGACACCTCGGTGGAAGCCTCGCTCGCCTACGGAGTCGACGTCCTCGGCACCAGCTCCGTCGTCGTCTGCGGTCACTCCGGCTGTGGTGCGATGAAAGCTGTCCTCGCCGGACCGGACAAAGCAGGCGACGAACGCGTCGTCGAATGGCTCGAACACGGCCTCGCAAGCCTAGAGGCCTACCGCAGCGGTCACCCCGTCGGACGCGCAGCCGCAGAACTCGGCTTCTCCGAAGGCGACCAACTCGCCATGGTCAACGTCGCCGTGCAGCTGCAGACCCTCACGCGACACCGCGTCGTCGGCCGCGCCTCCGCAGAGGGCAAACTGCGGGTCACAGGGCTCTTCTTCGACATCCCCACCGCCCGCGTCCTCCAAATCAGCACCAAGGACATCACCGTCCTCGATGCAGCCGAGGCTCAGCCCGTCTAACCCGCTCGGCCCGTCTAACCCGCTCGGCCCTCGGGCCGTTGTCCCGTCCCACGCTCCACGCCCCCATTTCGGACCGAATGTACCGTCCGGTCACTCAGAGTGACCGAACGCCACATTGGGTCCGGATGGGGGCGTGTGTGGTTGGCCCGGCTTCGTGAGCGAACGTGCCGTTTGGTCCGTCTGACTGACTGGAGCTCACTTTCGGTCCGGGGCGGGGACGGTGCGGTGCACGGCGGGGTGTTACGGGCGGAGTGGGGTGGAGTGGGCGGGTGCAGAATCGGGAGGAATGCGGCGAAACCGGGCTGACGCCTGGTTTTGTGAGTGTTCCCAGACACTGTGACGTGAATCACTGGTTTGTTCACTTCGCATTTACTCAACACGCCCGAGTTGTCAACTTGGGCGACACGCCGCGCAATAATTCATACACAGGACAGAAAGTTTATGTACACCCTTTGAGCTGGCGAAATGGTCGATATTCGGAAAGTTATACCCAGGTTATCCCCAGATGGTCAACACGGTTGTTCAGCACTATCCACATTCGATCCACAGTTTCATCCACAGGCTGTGTTGTGACGGGAAACGATTACGCCTAACGTCCCAGCAGCGTGTCTCCACCGGCAGAAGGGGTGACGCACGGAAGCGCCCGATCGCTGGTGCGCGTGCGGGATTCTTGTCGGTGGCGAGGGGTAGAAATTGTGTCGGTACGTAGTCGTGCGGTAGTCGGCTGCGAGGTTTCGTACGGGGAAAGGACGGTCGACTTCACGTGGCAGTTGTGGACGATCGAGGGCAATCGGACTACTCCTCCGAGCCGCCGCCCAGTGAAGCCCCGGGCGAAGATTTCGGTCGTCAACCCCCACAGGACATGGCTGCGGAGCAGTCGGTGCTGGGCGGCATGCTCCTCAGCAAGGACGCCATCGCCGACGTGCTCGAGGTGCTCCGTCCCGGCGATTTCTACCGCCCGGCGCATCAGAGCGTGTACGACGCCATTCTCGACCTCTACAGCCGTGGAGAGCCCGCTGACCCGGTGACTGTCTCGGCGGAGCTGGATCGTCGCGGTGACCTGAAGCGGATCGGGGGTCCTCCGTACTTGATCACGCTCACGCAGACTGTTCCTACTGCGGCGAACGCCGGTTATTACGCGGAGATCGTGGCCGAGAAGTCGATCCTGCGCAGGCTCGTGCAGGCCGGCACTCGCATCGTGCAGTTCGGGTACGCGGGTTCGGACGGCCAGGACGTCGCCGAGGTCGTGGATCGTGCGCAGGCAGAGGTGTACGAGGTCACCGAGCGTCGTACCTCCGAGGACTTCCTCCCTCTGGAGGAGCTGCTGCAGCCGACGATGGACGAGATCGACTCCATCGCCAGTCGCGGCGGTATCTCCCTCGGTGTGCCCACCGGATTCGCCGAACTCGACGAAATCACGAACGGTCTTCACCCTGGTCAGATGATCATCGTCGCGGCGAGGCCTGGTGTGGGCAAATCGACCCTGAGTATGGATTTCATGCGGTCGTGCTCGATCAAGCACGGTATGCCCAGTGTCATTTTCTCGCTGGAGATGAGCCGCACCGAGATCGTGATGCGTCTGCTGTCGGCGGAGGCCAAGATCAAGCTCGGTGACATGCGTTCGGGAAAGATGACGGACGACGACTGGACCAAGCTTGCTCGACGGATGAGCGAGATCAGCGAGGCGCCGCTGTTCGTCGACGACTCCCCCAACCTGACGATGATGGAGATTCGCGCCAAAGCTCGGCGTCTGAAGCAGCGCAACGGTCTGAAGTTGATTGTCGTGGACTACCTTCAGCTGATGTCGTCGGGCAAGAAGGTTGAGTCGCGTCAGCAGGAAGTCTCGGACTTCTCCCGTCAGCTCAAACTTCTCGCCAAGGAACTCGAATGCCCGGTGGTTGCCGTGTGTCAGCTCAACCGTGGTCCTGAGCAGCGCACCGACAAGAAGCCGATGGTGTCCGACCTCCGTGAGTCCGGATCGCTCGAGCAGGACGCCGACATGGTGATCCTCCTGCACCGCCCCGACGCCATCGAGCGCGACGACCCCCGTGGCGGCGAGGCCGACCTCATTCTGGGTAAGCACCGTAACGGTCCGACGGCGACCATCACGGTGGCTCACCAGCTGCACCTGTCGCGTTTCGTGGACATGGCGAGGGGCTGATCGCCGCGCTGGGTGTCTAGCCGGATGGGCCGTGGTGGCACACGAGCATCTGTGTGGCGCCCCGTTGGAACTCGTAGTCGACGTCTGCTGTGCGGCAGTGAATGTTTCGGTTGCGCAGTTCGTCGAGCAACTCGACGAGCCGAGGATAGGGCTCCGACGACCCGACCGGGACGAGCGGAAATATTCGCAGCTCGTGGGACGTGACTCGCATGAGTTCGACGATCGTGTCGAGGTGGAACGTGACGTCGAGGCTGTCGGCGTAGCTGAACAGTAGGTGGGAGCTGAGCACCAGATCGAAGCTGGCATCGCTGAACGGCAACGACGGTAGCCGCCCGGGAACGTACCGGCCGGGGTGCCGCTCTATATCGGCCGAAAACTGTTGCGCAGCGGTGTGTCTGGCGAGTCGGTGTTCGTCGGGTCCAGCGAAGAACGTCCATGCGTAGTGGTCGGCGTGCGCGAGTACGTATGCGTGCCCGCGATCAGTCTCGGACAGTGCAACGGACGCGAGTTCCTCCGGGTCGTCCGCGAAATACGCCACGTCGCAGGCTGTTACGTCGCCTCCGCGGTCGGTTGCCTCGCAGGTGAACCCGGAGGCGCCCGCAGGGCAGTCGAGGATGCGACGGGACAGATCGGAGTCGGTCAGGCCGAACATCGCACGATATTCGTCGAACGATCTGGCGGTCATCACTACGTCGAGGGTCATGGGGTGGTCCTCTCGGGATGGGGGCCACCTCGGGCGTCGACCACGAACGCGATGTGCAGGTGAGAATCGTCGGCCGACATGAGGCGGCCGAAGGAGTGCACAGGTCAGGGCCGCGGGTTCAGGGCCGCCACCGAAGCTGTACGAACGTGGTCACCTGATCAGTGAAACACATCAGCCCGTGAAAGGGCCCGACACGGATTGCTCGATACGCGGCCGAATCGGCGGATCCCGTCGAACAGGCGAAGTATCGGGCAATTCATGCCGCTGCCCAGCCCCTGACCCCTATGCATCGACGGTGGCACGCCCTGACACTCGGGTTGCAATAGCGTCGGCGATGACGTTCACCTCGGCAGCAAGGGTTTCGCGACTCTTGGTTTCGGATTCGTGGAGGAAGGTCGAGGATCCGAGTGTTGCGCCGACGTATTCGACGATGCCGCGCTCGATCTGGATGGCGAAGGCTTGGTCGATGCCGTGGCGCCCGAAGCTGTCGGCGTCGTCGGCTGCGACGGCGACGAGGTGCATGGTGAGTCGACCCAGTTTCTTGACGAACCCGGTGTCGGGGCTGTCGTCGAAGGCCCATCCGTTGATGAACACGCGGTCGATCCAGCCTTTCAGCTGAGCGGGCATGGACCACCAGTACATGGGGAAGACGAGGACGAGGTGGTCCGCACGGTCGACGCGGGCCTGCTCGGACGCTATATCGGCGCCCACGGTTCCGGTTCCGCGGAAGAGGTCCAGGTCGGCCCGGGTGAAGCGGGGGTCGAAGTTCTCGGCGGCGAGGTCTGCGAACTCCACCGTGTCGCCCGCGTCGACGAGCGCGTCGATGGTCGAACGTGCGACGTGGTGGGTGAGGGAGTTCGGGTCGGAATGGGAGACTACGACGAGGCTGCTCACGGAGATCCTTTCGTTGGGCGAAGAACGCTATGTACCAAAGGTAGGTTACTGTTGGTACATAGCGCAAGGAGGTGTGTGGATGGCTCGGACCAGGTTGTCGCGTGCCGAGAGGTACGACCAATTGATCGAGGTGTCGTGGGCGCTCGTCCGCGCAGAGGGCGCCGACGCCCTCACTCTCGGCCGGCTCGCGGAACGGGCGGGAGTTGCAAAACCCGTGGTGTACAGCCATTTTGCCTCCAGAGCAGTGCTGTTGGCCGCGCTCTTCCAGGAGTTCGACGACCGTCAGGCGGCCATGCTCGAGGAGTACCTCGACAACGCAGAAGCGACGCTCGACGGCCGGGCCGCGGCCATTGCCAACTCGTACGTCGGGTGCGCGCTCGCGCAGGGCCGCGAACTCACCGGAGTACTCGCTGCCCTGGAAGGATCTCCGGAGCTGGAACAGGTCAAACGCGCTGCAGACCAGGCTTATTCGCAACGATGCCGCGAGATTCTCGCCCCGTTCGTCCAGTCGTCGACGGGGGTGTCCGTACCCTCGATCACCGCGATTTTCGGCGCGGCAGAGGCGCTGTCTCGTGCGGCGGTGACGGGTGACCTGTCCCCGGATCAGGCCACGGGTGAACTGGCCGAGACCATCGTCGCCGTCGCCGGCAGGAGCGGGGCATAGAGCGGGCGGATTCCCGCGCTCGACGTGACATGCCGAGAAGCTTGTACTGTTGTCTCGGCGACGCGAACGTGAGGTGAGTGCACGTGAAGTGGAAGAAACGGCCCGCTGACGCAGGCATCGCTCTGGGCCCGAGCATCCCGATTCTTCGCATGTTCGACGACGCGGCTACGCGCGCGTTCTACATCGATTATCTGGGTTACGACGTGGAGTGGGAGCACAGGTTCGAGCCCGGGATGCCGTTGTACATGAGGGTTCGTCGTTCCGGTTCGGTGCTCGATCTGTCGGAGCATCATGGAGATGGAACACCGGGGACTGTCGTGTGGATTCCGGTTGAGGACATTCGGGCGTTCCATCGGCAGCTCGACGCCGCCGAGTATCGGTCGATGCGGCCGGGTCTGGACACCGATGCGCCGGGTGGGCCGACGGTGACCGTGATCGATCCGTCGTCGAACGTGCTGCGTTTCTGCCAAGTAGAGGACCCGGACGAGTAATTCGACCGGTGACACCGTTCACGGGTCGTAGCGTCGTCGGCGCTGTTTGCGGGCAGGTACTTCCAGTGTCGGCATCGTTCGTAGCAGAAAACTCTCGAAGTGCGGTGTGGTGAAGACCGATTCGTTGTTCTTCGTGATGTGCAGCAGCCCTCTGTTCACCAGTCCCGCTCGCGTCTCCGCGCACTGCGCGACGGTGCGTTCGAGGGCTCGTGCGGTGTCGATCTCGGCGGGAGCATCAACGACGGCGCGCAGGTATGCGAGGTCCAATTCGCCGACACGAGGGAGGTTTCGGCGGAAGAATGTCTTGTCCACGAACTTTTGGTATTCGGGGACGGCGGTCTCGACGTCGGCCTCCGTGACGGCGTCACTATCCTGCGCGTCCCAGACGACGAATCCGAGGGCGTGCAGCAACGCCGGAAATCGCCCGGTGATCGTCGACGCGGCCAGGACCGCTCCGTCCGTCCACGACCCTCCGCTGCGCAGCGTCGCGGCGGCATCGGCGTCGGCGAGAGCGCCGAGAACCGGGAATTCGAACAGGCGGTCCGCGCGCGATCGAACCTCGTCCACTGTCGGTCGGTTCGGCGGCTGCGCGCCCTCTGGTATCTCGTCGACGGGATCGGTGAGCCCTGCACCGACGACCGTGAGCGGCAGTTCGCGAAGGTAGCAACGATGGAACGCGTCGATCAGTGCGGAGAGCTGTGCCGAGGTGAGCCGCTGTAGCTCGTCGATCACGAAGACGATGCCTGTGTCGTGGGCACGCGCGGCCTCTCCCAGCGCCAGGAAGGTCGCCGTCGTGTCCGCGGCCAACTGTCCGGTGTCGGCTGCTCCGGGCGTCGTCTCGGTCCAATCCGCGGTGAGGGGACTGCTCGGTCCGAGCACGGAGGCGAACGAGCCGAGCACACCGGACGCTCTTTTGGCCTCCGATCCCCAGTGCCCGCGCGCGGACACGGCCAGCAGGGCACTGCGGCATTCGAAGGCCAGTTGTCGTCGGAATCCGTCGTCGTCTCGTCGGACCGCATCGATGTCGACGATCGCCCATCGTCTCGACCGCGCGATCGAGACGTACTCGCGAAGCAGTACGGTCTTACCGGTGCCGCGCATGCCGGTGATCAGCTGCGATCGTGCAGTGTAACCGCGTTCGAGGCCGTCGAGCAGAGTGATGAACGCCGATCGGTACTTCTCGCGTCCCGCCAGTTCCCCCGGCACCTCGCCCGACTCGGGTGTGTAGGGATTGTTCATAGGAAGAGTTATATGGGCACTCGGCAGGTAAGTACATCGCTGCGAGAAACTCTGTGACATGCGAGAAAAGTGACGTACACCGGCCGCGCAGATCGGTTATTGCACACTTCGGCACTTCGGTCTACTCTCGACGGTCTTCAACCGACGGATGGTGGCAGACCGCGCTGTCCCACTGCCGATCACCGAACGATCGGAACCCGCCATCCCTCACCGCCCACCAGGTTGGGTCCGACGCGGTTTGTCGGACCTCACAGTGCCCTGACCGGAGGTCACGAATATTTCCACGACGGTAGACGTCCGAACCGACGAACCATCGGTCGATGCGAGCCTCCCCGGAACACTGCAAGCGTGCTACTCGATCGAGTTGGACAAGTTCGTGTGGTGGGGCACGGACGCGCCCTCTCATGACGCCGCCGAGGCCGGACTACCTTCGGGAACTCCGGCGTCGTTGACCATCGCTTTGCCCGACGCCGCCGCCGAATCGGTGCACGCGCGGTCGGTTCCGGTTGCACTGGTGGACACGCAGGACGCGCTCACTGCGCTCACCACGTGGCGACCGGGAGATCACGCGAGTCGGTCGCTGCGGGTCTGGGCGCGGATTGCAGTGGTGGCCGCGGCTGGTGGGAACGTGGAGGGACTTGTCTCGTCGCTCCCGGTTGCAGGACACGCGGCGGTCGGTCTCGACACGACGACGATCTGGTCCGCGATGTCCACAGTCGACGCAGCGCTGCATCGGCAGCCGGGTGAGCCGACGCTTCTGCGGGCAGAACTCCGGCCCTACCAGCGGGCAGGCGTCGCGTGGATGAATGCCGTTGCAGCGAGCGGCGGCGGAATCCTGGCCGACGAGATGGGCCTGGGAAAGACTGTGCAGGCGATCGCGGTCTTCACACTGCGCTGCGCCGCGCCGCATCTGGTCGTGTGCCCGACGTCGTTGGTCGGCAACTGGGCTCGGGAACTGGCCAAGTTCGCGCCGGGTGTCGAGGTTCACGTTCATCACGGGCCGTCGAGGATGCGGAGCCTCGCGCACGTTCGGTCGGGTTCCGTTGTGATCACCAGCTATCCGACGCTCCGGAGCGATGCGGAACTGCTCACGGAAGCAGGCTGGGACACAGTGGTTCTCGACGAGGCACAGCAGATCAAGAACTCCGATTCGCAACAGGCGCGCGCGGCCAGGAGGCTGCAGGCGCAACTGCGCATCGCGATGACAGGTACTCCGGTGGAGAATCGACTCGACGAACTCTGGTCCCTGATGGCGTTCGCATCGCCCGACGTTCTGGGAGCACGCGCGCGCTTCCGTCGCCGCTTCGTCGTCTCCATCGAGCAGAAGCGGTCCGATGCCGCCGCCGGCCGGCTTCGGGAGCTCGTGGGGCCGCACATTCTGCGGCGACGCAAGGTCGATGTTGCGCCCGAACTTCCTGCCAAGGTGATGAATTCGGTGGTCTGCACGCTCACCCAGGAGCAGGAGCGGCTGTATCGGCGTCACCTCGACAGCTCGTTGACCGAAGGATTCGGGACGGGGATAGGACGCAGGGGACGGATCCTGACGTTGCTCACTCGCCTCAAACAGATTTGCAATCATCCCGAGCTCGTCGACGGCACCGGCGCCGAAATCCAGGGCAGATCAGGCAAACTCGATCGGGTGACGGAGATGCTGTCGGAGATCGTCGACGACGGGCAGGCGGCGCTCGTGTTCACCCAGTATCGCGGAACCGGCGAGTTGTTGTCCCGTCATCTCGGTGACGAGGTCACCGGACATCCGGTGCCGTTCTTGCATGGCGGTCTGTCCACCGCGGCCCGCGAGACGATGGTCGACGACTTTCAATCGGGCGACGGCCCACCGATTCTGATTCTGAGTCTGCGCGCGGCCGGGTTCGGCCTCAACCTCACTCGTGCGTCCCACGTCGTTCATTTCGATCGCTGGTGGAACCCGGCCGTGGAGAGCCAGGCGAGCGATCGCGCCCACCGAATCGGGCAGACGCAGACCGTCACGGTGCACACGTTGCTCACCGAACGAACCCTCGAGCAGTCGATCGACGACATGCACGGACACAAGCGTGACCTCGCGGACATCGCGACCAGCGAAGCGGCGCTCGACATCGGTGGCGATCTGGCGAAACTGTCGGACGGTCAGCTTCGCGAGCTGCTCGAGATCGGAGCAGGCCGATGAGTGACGATCTCGGAGTCACTGCGTGGGGGCGTGACTGGGTACGGCTGGCGCAGCCGACGTCCATCACCCGACCGAATCCCGCGCTTCCTCGGGCTCGATCACTGGTCCGAAACGACAAGGTCGGCGACGTCGTTATCGCGGCCGGGTCGATCACGGCAACCGTGTTCGGGGCGCGTGACCAGCACGTCAGCCTGCACTGTCCAATCTGGGCGGACGACGCTGCGAAGTCTGCCCGAGCAGCGCTGCGCGGTCTACCCGCCGGCGACGTGCCGGATTCAGTCCACGCCGATTGGTCGAAGGCAGGCATGCCCGCCGGTCCGAGTCGTGACGAGCTGACCGCCGACTGCGACTGCCCGCAACGAACTCGTCCCTGTGTGCACGTGCTCGCGGTGTTCTTCGAGATTGCTCGACGCATGGACGAGCGCCCGGTGTCGGCGATCGAGTTGCGCGGGGTGAGTACCTCGCCCGACGCCGATGCGGCTCGGCTGCCGATCGACGGCCTCGACCCGGCGACCTTCTACGGGTAGGACAGCGCATCTACTCCGGCCACGGGAGAACCGTCAGATGCGGCCAGATCGACGTCCACCGGGCGGCCTTCGACTCGTAGACGTGCCGCATCGGGAGGAGCGGGTTCGGCCTGATCACCCCGGCGAACACGTCGTCGAATCCGTGCGGTGCGTACACCGTCGTCGTTCCGTCGTTCTCGCTGCGTGCCCCGAAACAGCAGGTGGTGGACACGAAGTGGTCGATTCCGTCCTCCGTGCTCCGGAACGGCTTCACCGGTGCGCCGAAGCGATCTTCGTACCAGAGATGAACGCGGGCTTGGTTGCGCACCTCGACGTCGACTCCCAGATCGGCGAACAGAGTTTCCGCACGTCGAATGACGCGATCCTCTGATTCGTACGACAGGTCCGTGCCGTCGTAGTAGAGAAAGTCGTAGTCGCGTATGCCGGCTCGAGGATCGGAACCGGTGACGTGGTTCCAGACGGTCTGGAACAGGCCACCTGCCGTCAGATACCAGTCGGTGAACCCGAGTTCTGGTCCACGCTCGAGGATCTCGACGACCACAGGGTTGGTTCCGATGGCCGCCAGAAAGTCGTCACGCCCCATTCGTCCGATCGTGCCACAGCACCCGAGGTCGGGGTCGAGTCGTTCCGAAGGCGTACGGAATGTACATCGCAACGACGATGTGTGACGGCTCCCGCGTTCGTAGGGTGGAGTGCACATCACCGCTTCGACGAAAGGAACGTTCGATGTTGCTGGAACTCAGCGCGCAGGACGACACGGCCACCACGGTTTTCGGGCTCGGTTTCGGGGTTCTGATTCTGATCCTTGTCGTCGCGGCGTTCGCGTTGTTCGTCGCCGCCCTGGTCAGCATTCTGCAGTCGAAGAACTACACGACCGCTGGCAAAGCGATCTGGGTCCTGATCGTGCTGGCGTTCCCGTTTCTGGGGACGATCGTGTGGTTCGTCTGGGGTCGCGGTTCGAGTTTCACGACCGACCGTCCGCGGTAGGACGCATGGACTGCACCGACGTGGCGTGCGACGCTGGTCTCATGCGTACGGGGCGGATCGCAGGGCGAGTCGTGTTGGTCGGTGCCGTGGCGGCAGGGTTGGCGACCGGCATCACTCCCCCCGTCGCGCAGGCTTGCACGTGTGCCTACGGCCTGTCTCAGGTGAGTGACCGTGTTCGACAGCACTCGTCTCCCGACGGCGCGGTCTTCGTCGGGGTGGCGACCGATGTCCGCGACGACGGCAGCACACTCACCTACAGCGTTCGGGTCAGCGAGATCTACGACGGTGACGTGGATGCCGACGCCGTGGTGTCGACGGCCGCGGAGTCGGCCGCGTGTGGCTCGACGCTGGCGGTCGGTGACGAATACATCTTCTTCGCCCAACGCGGTGAGTCGTCGCGGGATCGTTTGCAGGTCAACAGCTGTTCGGCCACGGCGCCGGGGACCGATCGTACGACGCGCGACGCTGCCGAGCGCTCCTACGGCACTCCCACCGTGCTGGAGACCGATTCCCCTCCGATCGGTGCGACGCTGTGGCTCGGGGTCGCCGGAGTGGTCAGCGTGGTCGTTGCCGTCGGCGGGGTTCTTCTGCTGGGTAGGCGTCGATCCTGACCTTCGGTGGGGCGGGAGTGGAGCCTGCGGAATGACCTTCGGTGCGGCGGGAGTGGAGCCTGCGGAATGACCTTCGGTGGGGCGGGAGTGGAGCCTGCGGAATGACCTTCGGTGAAGCGGGAGTGGAGGATGAAGTGGAAGAGAAGGGGATGTGATGACGCGATTCGGTGTTGTGCTGAGACCGGAACTGCCGCCGGAGGCCATCGTCGACGCGGCGCGTGCGGCCGACACGGCGGGGGTGGACGAGATCTGGCTGTGGGAGGACTGTTTCTTCTCCGGGGGAATCTCCATGGCCGCAACTGTTCTCGCGGTGACGCCGCGGGTGAAGGTCGGGATCGGAGTCCTGCCCACCCCGCTGCGGAACGTCGCGTCCACGGCGATGGAGGTCGCTGCTCTGGCTCGGCTGCACCCGGGACGGACGCGGGTCGGGCTCGGTCACGGTGTGCAGGATTGGATGGGCCAGGTTCGGGGCGCGAGTGCAGTCCCCGCTGACTCTTCTTCGCGAGCAGATGACGGCACTGACTAGTCTGCTGGCAGGTGAGACGGTTGACGTTCGAGGCCGCTACGTCTCGTTGGACAACGTCCGCTTGGATTGGCCGCCGGCGGTGCCTCCGCCACTTCTGGTCGGTGCGACGCGACCGAAAACCCTTAGTGTGAGCGGCGAGACGAGCTGCGGGACGATCCTGACGAGTTCCACGACGCCGCAGCAGGTCCGCGACGCCATCGGCCACATCGTCGGTGGGCCGGGCCACGACATCGTCGTGTACGTGTCGGATCAGGTGGATGACCTCGACGCGTACGTCGAGGCCGGTGCGACCACTCTGGTCCTCGAACCAGGCCCGCAGACAACCGATCTGAACGGTGTGTTCCAGCGCGCCGTCCACCTCGCCTCCGGGGGACCTCCCCGGTGACGACGGTCGACGTGCAGAACGCACGAGTGCGGAACGTTCACCTCGACTTCGATCTGAGTATCGGCTTCGACGACGGTTCGGCGGTGGCGTTCAGTCAGCTCGACATCGGTGGCACACGGTTCGACGAGGACAACCAGTTCGAGGGGCTGCGTGCATTGACGTCCCTGCTGACCGCGCGGTGCACGTTGTCCGAGTTGTCTGCGGACGGCACGCTGACGCTGCAGTTCGACGATGGAACTGCCGTCACCGCAGCCCCCCGGGAGGAAGTCGAGTCCTGGGAATACACGGCGCCGGACGGTGCGACGGTGCTGTGCCTTCCCGGCGGCATCATCGAGACGCTGGACGCGCCGGAAACGTCCGCCGCGCCTGCGTCACCGACCGGTTCACCGGCAATCGGCTCGACCGTCGTGCGTGTTTCGTCCGGTGAGCACGGTGGGATTCAATTCTCGGACGGTACTGTGCTGGCGACGAATGTGGATCTGGAGTCGGCCTATCTGATTCTGCGCGAGAGCGTCGTTCGGGTCGGGCGGGGTATCGAGCTGTCCTCGGGTCATGTTCTCTGACATCGGAGTTCTCGGGTAGGCGGGCTCCGAGCGCTCAGGGTCGAACAATGAGCTGCTGCGCGTGGTGGGTGACGTGACGATGGAAGTGCGCGACGGGAGCTGTCGGTCGGCGTCGACCCGTCGCCAGCCCGACCGATCGAGTGCGGTCACCGGTCAAGGGAACGGTCGTCACTCCGGCGACGGTGACCTCCGGTTTGGGTAGCAGCGCGACCCCGAGCCCGGCTCGTACGAGTGCCTCGATGGTGTCGATCTCACTGATCTCGAAGGGAACCCGCGGGACGAATCCGGCTTCCGCGCACCACGTGTCGAGCAGGGTGCGGAGCTGGAACGACGGTGGGCTGGCCACGAAGGCTTCGTCGGCGAGATCCTCGACCGCGAGTGCCCGACGAGACGCCAACGGGTGTGTGGCCGCTACGTGGACGAAGATCTGCTGGCTGCCCAGCACCGTCACGTCCAGATCGTCGGGCGGAGGAATCATGACGGCGAGATCCAATCGGCCGTCGCGAATCATGTCCGCGAGGGCTTCGCCGTGTGCTTGCACCAGTCGAACCCTGACGCGGGGAGCGACTGCATGAAAGTCCGTCAGAAGGGCGGCCACCGAACGGGATCCGAGCGTCAGAGGGAATCCGAACCCGACGACTCCGCTGTCCGGATCGGCGTCGGACCGCACCGCGGCGACAGCGTCGTCGAGTTCCCGCATCACATGGTGGGTGCGGTCGAACAACTCTCGGCCCGACGCGGTCAGCGTGACCCCGCGACCCACCGGTTGTATCAGCGCCAACCCGAGGATGCGCTCGAGGCTGTGCACCCTTCTGCTGACCGAGGATTGGGGCACGTCGAGCCGGGCGGCCGCGCGGGTGACGTGGCCCTCCGCGGCGACGGCGTCGAAGGCGGCGAGCAGGGGCGCTACGGACTCCGGGCGGTCGAACGAGTAGTCATCCATTTCCGCATGATAATTGCTCGAACTTCTCATTGGACGGAACGGTCTCGTCGCCGCCAGCATTGACGGCATGACATCACACGCGGAAATCCTGGACGTCGCGCTCGTCGGCGGCGGCGTCATGTCCACGACCCTCGGAACGCTGATCCAGAAGGTGCTGCCGAACAGGTCGATCGCGTTGTTCGAGCGACTCGACCGGCTGGCCGGCGAGAGCTCGGGTCCGTGGAACAACGCGGGTACCGGTCACGCAGGTCTGTGCGAACTCAACTACATGCCCGACGCCGACGACTCGTCCCGGACCGAGCAGATCGCACGGCAGTTCGCGGTGTCGAGGGCATTCTGGGACTCGCTGACGCGGAGCGGGGACCTCGATCCGTCGTTCCTGAACGCAGTGCCTCACATGGACGTGGTGTTCGGCGATGTCGATGCGGACTACCTGCGAGTCAGATGGGAGACGCTGAAGTCGAACCCCCTGTTCCAGGGTATGGAGTATTCCGAGGATCGTGATCGAATTCGCGGCTGGGCGCCGTTGCTCGTCGACGGTCGCGCGCCGGACGAGCGGATCGCGGCGACCTGGGACGCCGGTGGGACCGACATCGACTTCGGCGCGCTCACCGAATCGCTCGGCCGGACGATGGAGGCCAGCGGGTGCTTGATCCGCACCGGCCACGAGGTGACACGTCTGCGCCGCACGTCGGACGGTCTGTGGCATCTTTCGGGTCGAGTCCGGTCGACCGGGCGGGTGTTCGAGGTTCGCGCGCGGTTCGTGTTCGTCGGCGCCGGCGGTTACGCACTGCGTCTGTTGCAGAAGGCTCGTGTTCCCGAAATCCGCGGGTACGGAGTGTTTCCCTTCGGCGCCGAGTTCTTGTTCACCGATGCCCCGGAGGTCGTCGCGCGGCACGGTGTGAAGGTCTACGGTAAACCGTCGCTCGGTGCACCCCCGATGTCGTTGCCGCACTTGGACAGAAGGCATGTCGACGGCATGACGTCGCTCATGTTCGGACCGTACGCGACCTTCAGCACCCGCCTGCTGAAACACGGGCGTCTCCGCGATCTCTTCGGTACCGTCCGCCTTCGAAACCTTCCCGTTCTGTTGTCGGTCGGTATCCGCAACCTCCCCCTCGTCCGTTATCTCGCCGGGCAGGTTCTGGCGTCGTCGAAACGAAAGTTCGCCGAACTCGAAACGTTCTACCCCGACGCCGATCCCGCGCACTGGCGACTGATCCAGGCCGGTCAGCGAGCTCAGGTGATCAAGCCACGCAGCAGATTTCGCGGCGATCTGATGTTCGGCACGGAAATCGTCACCGGCGGTGACGGATCGATCGCGGGCTTGCTCGGTGCCTCGCCCGGCGCCTCGGTTGCGCCCGGAGCGATGATCGAGGTGTTGACGAGATGTTTCGCCGACGATCGAACCGAGTGGCAGCCGCGGCTCGACGCGATGCTGGCTGCTCCCGTCCCACGGCATGACGCACTGCAGGAACAATCCGAAAGGTATGGTTTTCGGTGACGAGTGTCGCCGGCGGTCTGGGATGAGGTGGTGGAAGCGGTGAAGAAGGTTGTCGCGCCTGTGCTGGTCGCTGTGGCTGCGATCGGCGGGTGTGCCGCGCCGCAGCCGGGCGACCCCAGTTGCAGCGACGCGGTGGCGTCGGATCTGCGTGTGACTGGGGAGACCGCTCCCGAGTGGGCCGACGAGTGGCTGTCGCAGGCGGGTGGTGCGCTCGGCGGAGGCTGGGTGGACCCGGAGGGCGACGTCTTCGCGCGGGTCTACTCGTGTGTCGGGTTGGACTCCATCTCATTCCGGGAGATCACCGGTGCAGGAAAGAAAGCAGAGCAACGTGATGTTCGGGTGGGAGTCGCCGACTACCTCTATCGCGCCGGTGATGTGAGCACCCCGGACGGTCGATACTCGGTCGACATCGCGGTGTCGCGGTCCGAGCCGGGCCCGGTTCGGTTCGGGGTCGCGTTCTCGCCGCATCAGACGGAACGGACGTACATCGACGTCTACTCCGGGGCGTTCGTCGTGCAGCAGATGCGCGAGTCCGGCATCCTGTGACACCGCGCGTCAGAGCGGCACCGGCGACGGCGCTGTATCGGCAAGTGCAGCAATGAGATCCCGCTGAATATCCGTCGGAGGGATGGACGAGTCGACCACCGCCGAGACGGGAAGTTTCAGTCTGCGCTGCGCTTCGGTGCGGAACACCAGCCCGGTCTTCGGAGTGCTCTCGGCCGTGCTCGCGTAGATGATGGACCAGCATTCAGGGTGGTTGAGCAGTTCAGCGCTTGCCGTGTGGTCCATGGCGATAGGTGGGCCGAAGGCCAGGCGTCGACCACTTCTCTTCATTGCTCCTTCGATTACCCGATGCAGCAGGATCTGCTCGCTACGCTTGGGTAGGAGCAGAGGGTACTGGGCGAGCTGCTCGAGTCGAGGATCCGGCCCGGATGCCAGCGGGTGACTGTCGGCGAGAACGACGACGAGGTTCTCCTTCCACAGTTCGGTGACTTCGAGACCGGAGCGCTCGACGTTGCCTCGGATCAAGGCCACCTGGCAGTCGCCCGACGTGACGGCTTCGATCTGTTCGGCGAATCGTTTCAGAACGAAATCGATCTCGGCTTCCGGATGCCGCTCGCGTACTTGGACGATCGCGGCGATTGCGTTGGCCGCGAATGTCATGTTGCCGGTCAGTCGCAGCTGATTCCGGCGCCTGGCCGTCAACGCGAGCGCGGACTGCTCGAGCTCGACCATGTGACGTGCGATGGACATCAATTGTGTTCCGACAACGGTCAATCGGACCGAGCGCGACGACCGTTCGAACAGTGACTCGCCCATCTCGCGTTCCAGTTTGCCGATCTGGAGGCTGATCGCCGACTGCGAGACGTAGCACCGTTCGGCGGCGCGCGAGAAGCTCAACTCCTCGCCCACGGCGAGGAAGTACTTCAGTTGCCGAAGTTCCACAGCGCTCCATTCATGAGTTTTACTCATCGATTCTATTCCAAATTTCCCGTTGATAGACCACTGGCCGGGGCGTTTCATGGAGTGTGGTTGCTCGATTGGAAAGGAAAACCAGTGGATACGTACGAGGTCGTCATCGTTGGATCGGGATTCGGAGCGTTGGCTGCGGCCAAGTCTCTGGGCAAGGCCGGCGTGAAGTTCTCGCTCATCTCCAGCACGACGGAGCACCTGTTCCAACCGCTTCTCTACCAGGCCGCGACCGGCATGCTGTCGACGGGCGAGATCGCTCCACCCGTCCGGCGTATCCTCGCCCGCTACGAATCGGCCGACGTCCGGCTCGGCAAGGTCGTCGACGTCGACCCCGAGTTGCACCAGGTCACCTACATCGGCGCAGGCGGTAGCCACACCATCGGGTACGGCCGACTGATCGTCGCGACGGGTGCGACGCAGGCGTACTTCGGACGCGACGAATTCAAGGACCGCACCTTCGCGCTCAAGACCGTCGACGACGCCGTCGCCCTGCGCGAGCAGATCCTGAGCTGCTACGAGACTGCTCACCAGACTTCCGACCAGGAGGCGAGGAAGGAGCTGCTCAGCTTCGTCGTGGTCGGCGCCGGTGCCACCGGTGTGGAATTGGCCGGGCAGATCAGGGATCTCGCCCAGCGGTACTTCGCCGGATCCTTCCCGGACATCCATCCGGACGACGTGACGGTGACGCTCGTCGACGGCGTCAAGGACGTGTTGCCCGCATTCGGCGGCAAGCTCAGCACCTACGCCCGCGCGAAGTTGGAGAAGTCGGGCGTGGAGGTTGTCACCGGAGCCATGGTCACCGACATCGTCGACGACGCGGTGACGGTTCAGGACGTGGACACGAAAACGTCGCGGACCATCGCCGCCAAGACCGTCATCTGGTCGGCCGGCGTGCAGGCCAGCGATCTGGCGGCCACCGTCGCCGAACGCACCGGTTGCGAGACCGACCGCGCCGGCAGGCTTCTCGTCCACGACGACCTGACCGTCGGTACGGCAAAGGACATCTACGCGATCGGCGACGTGACATCGTTGAACGGTCTGCCCGGTCAGTCGCCCGTCGCGATGCAGCAGGGCCGCCACGTCGCGAAGGTCATCACCGGAAAGACGGAAGCCGGAACCCCGTTCGCGTACACCGACAAGGGAAGCATGTCGATCGTCGGCCGGTTCAGTGCAGTGGTGCGGTTGTTCGGAAAGGTCGACATGTCCGGCCCCGTCGCGTGGGTCATGTGGTTGGCGGTGCACCTGATGTACATGGTGGGCTTCCGCAACCGCTACGTGGCCGTGGTGTCGTGGATGAGCTCGTACATCGGAGACAAGCGCCCGCACTTTCAGTACACGGACAAATCCGCCGTACTCACGCAGGCGAAACAGCACGAGGACCGCGAAGCAGCCTAGGAGCAAGGCCGATTGTTTTCACTCCACTGCGTACAGGGTGTTGCCGTCGATGTCGTCGAACTCGAACATCGGCGGCAGCCCCTCCCAGAGGAGAAGTTCGTTCACCTTCGCCTCGTGCCCGACGAGGTGGGCGTGCAGGGCTCCGGCGTCCCCTGTCACGAACCGCACGCCGGTATCGCGGCCCGCAGAGAACCCCGGGTACTCCTTCAGTAGCGCGATCTCGATACCGGGAGCGCTCATCTGCACCCAACGAGATCCGAGTTCCTCGATCACACGGTCCGCGGACTTCGTCAAACCCAGTGCAACGGAGTAGAACTCGATTGCACGGTCTTGGTCGGCGACGGGTATGGCCACCATTCTCACTCCGGTGACATGTGCGTCGGTCATGGTTACCTCCAAGGTCGATGTCTGTCCCTACGCAGAGGTGGACTCGACGGCGCGCTGGAAATCATCGTGGTGCACGAGCGGGCTGTGAATGCGCCTCGGTTTCACAGCCGATGTAACTGCTTGTTCAGATAGGCACGGGTGGGAGGGTCCGCGGTGAGGGAGATGGCTTTCTCGTAGGCGGATCTGGCGGAGTCGATGTCACCCAGCTGAGCTTGCAGGTGAGCGCGCGTGGCCCAGGCGGGCTGGAATCGCTCGGTTCCGTTCGTTCGATCGAGCAGATGCAGTGCAGCGAGGGCGCCGTCGGTTTCGGCGGTGACGACGGCGAGTGCCACGGCGCTGCCGACTGTCGGTGCCGATGTCTGTAGTGCGGAATACAATTCGCGCAACGCGGTCCAGTCCGTTCGGCCGGTCTTTCGGCGGCCGCAGTGCACGGCGGAGGCAGCTGCTTCCAGTTGAAAACGCCCGAGTGCACTGGAGCCTGCAGCCACCAGGCGGTGCGCCGCGGCGAGGTGCTGCTCCCCGCGATGCAACAGGTCTGCGTCCCACAGTCGAAAGTCCTGCTCGGCCAACGGAACCAGTACCCCGCCTCGGCAGCGTGCCGGCATTCGTGCGGCGGACAGTCCGATCAACGCGGCAAGCCCGTGCGCCTCCGCGTCCTCTGGTAACACCGCGCACAGTGTCTCGGCGAGGTGCATTGCCTCACCGATCATGTTGTCTCGCACTTCGGATCCCGAGGCGTTCCAGTCGATCGCGAACGCACCGTACACGGCCTCACGAATTGCGTCGATCCGTGCCGGCATGGCACTCCGATCGGGAAGTTCGAACGGGATGTGCGCATCCCGGATGCGCTTCTTCGCTCGGCCCAGGCGTGCCGCCATCGTCGAGGCGGGTAGCGCGAACGCCTGCGCGATGTCCTTGGCCGTGAACCCCAGCACGACGTCGAGCATCAGCGGTGTCCTGACCGCACGGTCGACGTCGGGGTGGGCACACACGACCATCAGCTGAAGGCGCTTGTCCGGCAGTGCATCGACATCGATGTCGTCGAGACGCGATTCGGCGTGGACCACGGGATCGAGCGCTACCGAGGTTCGGTGTGCCGCCGATTTCCAGACGTCCCGACGCTTGTTCCTGGCGGCGGTGAGGAGCCAGGCGTCGGGATCGGTGGGCACGCCGTCGCGGGGCCAGGTGGTCAGCGCCCGTTCCAGGGCGTCGGCGAGGGCATCTTCGGCGGCCACGATGTCGCCGTCCGCGGATGCGAGGAGGGCAAGGAGCCGGCCGTACGACGTGCGCACAGCATGTTCGGCCGACTCCTGCACTGCACTCATCGGTTGGCCTCTCAGGTCCACGCGCCGTCGACGAAGGAGGTGGCGGCCGCTCGAACTTCCAGCACTCCGTACTGCGCGCCGGGGCACCGTTCGGCCCACATGAGCGCGGCGTCCTCGTCGGGTACCTCGATCACGAAGACACCGCCGACGCCTTCCTTCGTATCCGCGAAGGGACCGTCCTGAACCTGCAGTTCGCCGGTGCGTAGAGACAGCGTTCTCGCGGACGAGCTGGATGTCAGAACTTCCGCGGCGACGAGCACACCGGCGGACTCGAGTGCGCGGCCGTACGCTCCGAACGCCTCCTGCATCTGGGCGATCGTCTCCTGGTCGAGGACGCCCTCCTCGGGCTCGGCATTGTTGAGGATCAAGGTGTAGCGCATGTTTCTCTCCTGGCGTCGATGTCCATTTTGTACCGGATCCTTCGTGGTTGTACGTAGACATGACGATCGAGGGTTGTCGAAATCGACACGTAAGAGAATCCGTACGCCGGCCTACCCGGCCTCCAGATCCCCGGCGAAGGCCTGGATGTCTGCGACGACGAGTTCGGGCACTTCGAGGGCGGCGAAGTGTCCACCACGAGGTTGGACCGTGTAGCGGACGACGTCGAAGAAGCGCTCCACGAATTCGCGCGGTGGCCGGCCGATGTCTCTGGGGAACAAAGCGATTGCCGTCGGAACGTGGATGACCTGGTCCCAGTCTGCAGTATCTGCCCAGTCTTCGGTACCTGCCCAGTCCTGATCGCCGCTGTCCTCATCCCAGGCTGCACCTTCGCTGTACAAGCGCGTCGATGAGTGGATGGAGTTGCGTACCCAGTAGGTCATGACGTTGGTGATCAAGTCCTCGCCGCTCGGTAACGAGTCCGAGAGGCGACCGAAGTGGTCGACGATCCAGGCTGCGAGGCCGACCGGCGAGTCGCTGAGACCGTAGGCGAGAGTCAAGGGCCTCGACGACTGGATGGACACGTAGGCGGCGTCGTTCTCGCTCCAGGAGTCGAGCGCTTCCAGGAAGGTCTTCTCGTCATCGGTGACGGACTCTCGGTCGACCATGAACAGGTTGGGAAACGGAATGTCCGTGAGGTGCAATCCGAGTATCCGGTCCGGGTTCGCGCGCACCACTTCCTGGCCGACGACGCTGCCCCAGTCGCCACCGTGGACGAAGTACCGGTCGTACCCGAGGGTCTCCATCAGCGCGACGAGCGGTGCGGCCGTGGTCTCCGGGCCCGCGTCGCCGTCGGGCAGTTGTTCGGAGAATCCGAATCCGGGCAGGGATGGCACCACCACGTGGAACGCCGGCGCATCGGCGTTCACGGGGTAGCGCAATGCGTCGATGATCCCCACGTACTTGGCGAACGAGTCTGCCCAGCCGTGGAGCAGCAGTATCGGACGGGCGTCCGGACGATCCGATCGGGCGTGGACGAAATGCAGAGTGCCGTCGGCGAGATGGTGTGGGAACTCGTTCAGGCGTGCTTCGATGCTGCGCCAGTCGTACTCCTGCGCCCAGTAGGAGGTGAGGCGGCGCATCGTGTCGAGGTCGGTCCCCGTTTCCCATCCGGTGGCGCGGCCGTTCGGGAAGCGGGTTCGCGTCAGCCGGGCGGCGAGGTCGTCCAGGTCCGCTTGCGGTATGTCGATCGTGAAGTCGCTGATGTTCATGTAGCCCAAGCTAGAGCGGATTGCGGACATTTCCGGTCCGCAATCCTGAATCCCGGGTGCGTTGTTGAAATGTGAAAATGTCCAGTTCTGCCGTGGACTCGTCACAATTGCAGGCCCGAATGCGTGAGTAGATGTCCCCGAATCCAACTTCAGATCCATGTTCAGGCACCCAAACATTCTCTCGGTCCGTTTGTTGCTCTATCGTGACCTTCTACGACAATGGCGGACGCCCCGGCCGCCCCGAACGTTTCGGAAGGTGAGAAGCGTATGGCAACGACGATGGTGTCCTCCGATTCGGCAGAGGGGCTGAGCTTGGGAGGGCGTCCGGCATCCCATCAACTTCGAGTCGCGCGGGACTCGACGCAGAAGATCATCGACCACGTCCTCGACACCACCCAGTGTCGTGAGCTGACCGGAAGGTCCGGCCGGACCGTCGTCGCCGAGGTGACCGCAGAATGCGTGGCGCTTGCGGCGGATGTACTGGACAGCGGCGTACAGCCGTCGGCCGAAGCGCTCGGCAGGCTGCGCCGGTCCGCGGGCAAGTGGGCTCGAATCGGCGTTCCGCTGGCCGCCATCCAGCATGCGTTCCACGAGGGGTTCTCGCGATGCCTTCGCATGATCGCCGGGCGCGCTGTGGACGGTGAGCACGGGGCGCTCGTCGACGGCGCAGTGCTGATGTTCGGACTTCTCGACGTGGTGTCCGAGGTGGTCTCGTCGGGGTATCTGGACGAGTACAAGGCCGTGGCAGCGCAGGGTCAGGACCAGACGCAGGCATTGGTCACCGCCCTGCTCACCGGGGACCAGAGTGCCGCGTCCATCGCCGAGAGGCACGGCACCGAGCTCGCCGAGCGATACGAAGTCGTCGCGGTGCACTTTCCTCCGCACGCCGAGGAGGTAGGCGCCCCTGTCGCACGGGAGGCAGCGGCCACTCGCAAACTGCAGCGAATTCGATCCGCGCTTGCCGACTTCCACGCTGCCGAGCCGCCGTTGGCGATTCTCAGTGCGACCGGCGGAACGATCCTCGTGCCGGATCCGGTGGCAGGTATCGTCGAATCCCTGATCACCCGGTTGACGGAGGCAGGTGGCGTTCCCGTGTCGGCCTCGGCGGCGGTGTCGGTGACATCGCGCATCGCGGCTGCCGCGGAGAATGCCTACGAGTTGCTCAGGCTGGTGCAGCGCTTGGACTATCGACCCGGCGTGTATCGAATCGCAGACTTGGCGTTGGAGTTCCAGATCGCTCGACCAGGTGTCGGCCGCCGACATCTCAAGAGGATGCTGGATCCACTGCGCCGCGTACCGGATCTGCTGCCGACCCTTCAGGTGTTCGTCTCCACCGAGGCCAATCGTAAGAAGGCGGCGAAACAGCTTGTGGTACATCCGAACACCGTTGACTATCGGCTGAAGCGAATTCAGCAGATCACCGGAATCGATCCGATGAAGTCGTCCGGACTCCGATCGCTCCACGCTGCGTTGATCGCGGACTCGCTCGACCCGAAGAGAACGGTGTGATGGCGCCGGTCACGTCTCTGTCCGCTCGCGCCGCACTCGTCGCGATCGACGACATGGTTCCGTGCTTCCAGCCGGTGGTCGCGTTGCGGAGCGGTGACGTCGTCGGAGTAGAGGCGCTCGCTCGGTGGCCGACGGTGGTCGGAGTCGATCCCGCGGAGGTGTTCGCTCTCGCCCGCACGCGTGGTGTGGTGTCGGACATCGACTTCGTTTGTCGTGCCGCGGCATTGAAGGAAGCACGCTCGGCAGATCTGCGGCGCGGACTGGCGCTGTACTTGAACTACGAGCCGTCGGGTATCACGGATATCGAACGAACCGAGGCACATCTCGACGCGTTGGAAGGCGACGGACGGGTGGTTCTCGAGATCACCGAACGCGGACTCGTCGGGGACGCAGACAGGCTTCGGTCGATGGTGACCTCGGCCCGACGGCGCGGATTCTCCATCGCTCTCGACGACGTCGGTGCCAACCGCGGCACTCTCGAAGCGCTGCCGATCGTCGAACCGGACATCGTGAAACTCGACGCGTCGGTGCTGCGTCGGCCCCGTGCGTTCGGAAGCATGCGCGCCCTGTCGGCCGTCCGACGGTACGTCGCGTCCACCGGTGCAGTGATCCTCGCGGAGGGCATCGAATCCGAGCGGGATCGAGCGCGGGCGCTCGGCCTCGGTGCGACGTTAGGGCAGGGCTGGTTGTTCGGCGCCGCTGCTGCGGGCGCCGATCTTCGGGCCCGATTCGGCTGACGCGCGGAAGACGACGTGAAGCCATCTCGCGTCGAACCGCCGCAGCACCGTCCGGCGGGCCAGCGCGACGAGTACTGCTGTGCCGGTGACGGCCATCCACGTGGGCATCGGGTAGAGCGCCAGGCGTTCCCCCAGACCGAATCCGAATGTCTGCGCCAGCATCAGGATCGCGCCGACGACACCGACGAGTGCACAGACTGCGGACCAGAGTGCCACTACTCGTCGCTCACGCCAGAAGTGCCAGGCGATCAACGCCAGAACCACGTGCCGAGCGATGAAGCCGGGTAGCACGGCGGCCCAGTGCAGGATGGTTCCGTCGTCGGCGGGAAAGAGTCCGGTTGCCGCGGTGCTGACCGCGATGATCACGGCGAGCGACAGGATCGCCTTCTTCACCCGTCCACTTCTGATGTGGCGATGCAGAAACAGTGCTCCGACGAGAGTCAGGACCCCCAGGGCAACGAACGCAGCGTTCATGACGTCGTGCAGGGGTGAGCAGGACCCGACGTGGCACGTCGTCACCCCGAGCGAGCTGATCGAGTTCTCCTCGAAGCTGTACGGGGTACTCCACGCTGCCGCGGTGAACACTTCCGCGAGCAAGTAGGCGAAGCACAGGACCCAGGCAATTCCTGCGGCAGCGTGATGGACGTCGTGGGTGGGTGTCGGTGAGGCGATAAGGAACTCTCTTCGTGGCGAGTCGGCGTTCGGTGAACGCTGTACGGACGATGGCGTGACTGTACGTGCCCAACCTGAGAGTGCAGCCCGAACGACGGCTCTGCTCGTCGACGCCTACCTGCCCAGAGCACCCGACCGATTCTCAGGATGCCCTCGCCCTCGATTACCTGGCCCGACGCGGCTGAATCAACACCTGGGTGTCCACCGAAAGTCCGGACATGGCACTGGCGCAGGTCTCGCGGAGTGCAGCGGCCGACGCGAGGAGATCTGCCGACGGTGCGCCCGCGTCGCTTGCGCGGGCAGAGATACGGAGCAGTCGGTGCTTTCCGGTGTCCACCACACGACCGCTGGCTGCATCCACCCCGGGTGACGAGGCCAGTGCTGCGGCAGCGTTCTGGGCGGCGGAGGTCAGATCCACCTTGGCGTCGTCGGTACCGATCAAAGAGGCGGCACGCCTGGGCCGGTGTGCCCACAGCCAGTACAACCCAGCGACGGATACGACGACCGTGGCGCCGGTGAGCGCCCACGGCCACCACGACGTGTCTGCCCACCCGGTGGGGTTCCACGACTCGACCGTCCGCCTGGCGTCGTGAACGAACTGTGGTAGCCGGTCGCGTTCCCACGCGGCCGCCGCCAGTCCGGCTGCGCCGAGAAGGATGCCGACCAGCGCGGTGACCAGACGGTCGACAGCGGCGGTACCGACACTGATCGACGAAGTTCGTGCCGGCGCTGTGCCCTTGGCGATCCACACCCCATCGGAACCCGACGGCCGGTGAGTTCGGCTGCGCGGCAACACCGCACAGATGATCAGGACGAGCCCGATCACCGCGGTGACGACGCCGATCGGCAGCATCGCGCCGAGTACGGTGACGCCCAGAACCCAGTCGATCGCAGGCGCGATCCATGGCGCACCGTCGACGAAACCGAATTCGATCGATGTGTCGCGACCGAGAACGACACCGACGACACAGAGGGCCAACGCGAGGACCACAGCGACTGCACTCGCGCGAGGCGCGGCCTTGGGCGATACCTGTGTGGTCATTCCACTCGCCTCCCTGAACTCGTGACCTTCTCCGGCGCGACGTAACGCATCACGACATCCACAGTGTCGACCTCCAGCCCACTGGATTTCCGAAGGTCGTCCGCCACGCTGGTTCGCACTCGCGCAGCGACCTCGGCGATGGGCGTCGGCCACCGCGTGGCGGCTTCGACCGTCGCCCTCACTTTTCCGTCTCGGACGGTTGCCTCCACGCGCGGCAGGGTTTTCGAGGTGAGACCACCGGTGACGCGTTCCACGCCGTCCACCCGGCTCGCCGTGATCTCGGCGATGCGGGTGACGGCGCGAACTCGTACCTCGAGGTGGCCTCGTTCGTCAGCGGTCATGGCGGCGGCCACGCGAGAACGCGTCGCGGCTCTGGAACATCGACACGTCCAGTTCGCCGTCGATGTAGCGACCGACGGCAAATCCGACGACCGCGAGGATCACGGCGAAGAGAAATCCGGTGAATCCGCCGGCAGCGGCCGCAATGGCCAACAGAAGTCCTACGAACAAGCCGATGGTGGACGTCGTCATGATGATGCTCCTGCTAGATGTCGAAGTAACGTTTGGACCGCAGCCGCCCTGCGGGCCCGAAGATCCTGCGGTAGTAGTGCTTCCACGTGCGCCGACGAATCGTGGTGGGTGCGCGAGAAAACCTGCGGTCGACGGCGGCGAGTTCGGCTGCGTACACAGCCGGGTCGCCGCCGACGTCCGGATGGTGCTTTCTCGCCACCGCGCGGCGGGCGGCGGTGTGCTCGGCCGAACGGCTCATGCGTGAGTGGACCGCATCATCAGCGGATTACGTCCTCGACGGTGACGTGAACCGGTCCGTCGGCCACAGCGGCTACGGCCGTTCGGATCGCGTCGGCAGTGGCCGGAATCGGGCTGCCCTGACGCAAGATCACGTGCACGTCGACGCTTCCGTCCTCACGGATCCGAACGCCGGAAACGCGCCTGCCCGGCAGGTATGTCGCGGCTTCACCGAACATACCGCCGTGCAGACCCGCGACACCCGCCGTCGCGGTCACCGCGTCGGCGATGACTTCCGAGACGTCGGGTGCGCCCATATCGGGTCCTGATGTCACTGAACTCGCGTCCCGGACACTTCCTGCCCGGACTCGTCGTCACCCTCGTCGAGAAAGACGTCGTGCACGACGATGTTGACCTCGGTGACCTCGAGGCCCGTCATCCGCTCCACGGCGGTGATGACGTTGCGACGGATGCCCGACGCCAGATCTGCGATCGACACTCCGTACTCAGCGACGATGTCGATGTCGACGGCTGCCTGACGCTCGCCGACCTCGACCGACACACCCTGCGACTGGTTGACGCGTGCACCTGGGATGCGCTCGCGGAGTGCACCGATGGCGCGGGAGGTTCCGCCGCCGACGTCGTGCACGCCCTGGACCTCGCGGGTGGCGATACCGGCGATCTTCGATACGACGGTGTCGGCGATGGTGGTGCGTCCGGTGGTGCTGACCAGTGCGGACGTTGTGGTCGCGCTCTTGGCAGCCGTTCCGGATGCGGCTTCTGTCGACTTGTCCAGCGTCTGGGTGCTCATGTTCTGTCCTCTCGCGAATCGATTGTGACGCCAAGTAGGTCGTAGCGAAATCGGAAAAGCGCACGTCTGAAAATAGTGGCGTGCGTCACACTTGTGAAGCGCTGGTAGAACGGTGTCGAATGCATCTCGTCCAGGTGGGCACACGCGGCACGAGCACTTCGAGGACGGGGGCACAGATGGCGGACACGCTCCGATGACCGACGAGCTGCCTGGCCGCGTCATGTCCGACGGCCGGCCACTGTCCGACCACGTGCTCGTCAGCAACGCGGCTCTGGGTGACACCGACGCCTTCGAGCTGATCGTCGCCAGGTACGGACCGGAGATGTTCCGCTACGCCCGCAACATGCTCTCCGATCACGGGGCCGCCGAGGAGGTGGTCCAGGACGCCTTCGTCGCAGCGTGGAAGGGATTGGATACGTTCAGGGGCGACTCGAAACTACGGACGTGGTTGTTCTCGATGGTCTCGCACAAGGTCGTCGATCATCGGCGCAAGCGTGCGGTCGCACCTGCCGAGGACTGGGTGTTCGAGCGCCGAAGCACCGATGCACGCGCGGATCCCGAGGTCAGTGCCACCAATGATGACTTCATGGCGGATCTGGGGCGTGCTCTGGCCGAACTGCCCTACCGGCAGCGAGCATGCTGGCTGCTGCGAGAAGTGGAGGGGATGACACATCCGGAAATCGGGCAGATCATGACATTGTCGGCAAGCGCGGTACGCGGTCACCTGGTTCGCGCCCGAGCAACGTTGAGTGAAAGGTTGGCGGCATGGCAGTGATGCAGCTATGACGTCGGAACCGGACGACTGGGTGTTGCAGCGGGCGGCGCGGGAGCTGCGGGAGGCGCCGGAGGAGCCGCGCTGGTTCGATATCAGCAACTCCATCATCTCCAAGGTCCGTGCGACGACCCGTCGGACGTGGCCGGTGGATGCGCAGTTCCCCACGTCGCCGGAAGGCCGTGGATCCGACACACTGCGCGTCAGCGATCACGTCGTGCGTACCGCGGTGCTGCGGGCGCTGTCCGGAGTTCACGGGTGTCAGCCGACCGAGATCGCCGTGCATACCGACGGGCACGTGTGCACCGGGGTATCGCTCTCGGTGGTCGGTGCATACGACAGCGACCTCCAAGCCGTCGGAAACGACCTGGCGCGCATCGCCATGTCGATCGTGGCCGAGATCCTCGGTGTGTCGCTGACGCGTGACGACGTCGACGTGCACGTCGACGACATCGAGATCCGGCCGTGACCCGTCGGCTCACGGTTCGACGAGCAGCATCGAGTTGGATTGCTGCAGTGGTGGTTCCGTGTGCCGCGGCAGGACTCATCGAAGTGCTGGGAGCCGATTTCGACTCGAGTGGAATCAGTGCGCTGTTCTTCGTCGTCGTCCTGTGCGTCGCCCTTCTCGGGGGCGTCGTGCCCGCAGCATTGTCGGCCCTGATCTCCGGGTTCCTGCTCAACTACTTCTTCACCGAACCCCGCTACAGCCTCACGATCGCCGAGCCCGAGAACTTTCTCGTCACCGTGGTGCTGCTGGTCGTCGCAGTGGCGGTGGCCGTCCTGGTCGATCTCGCTGCTCGACGCGCCCAGCAGGCCAGTCGCGCAACAGCTCTGGCCGAGGCGGACGCACTGCGCCGCGCGCTCCTCTCTGCCGTCAGTCACGATCTGCGCACCCCGCTCGCCGCCGTCAAAGCCGCGTCGTCGTCGCTCCGCAGCACCGATGTGGAGTTCTCGGCCGAGGACACCGCCGAACTGATCGCGACCATCGACGAGTCGGCGGATCAGCTGACGTCTCTGGTGGAGAACCTGCTGGATTCTTCCCGGTTGCAGGCAGGTGTGGTACGGCCGGCCCTCGCACCGGTCTACGTCGAGGATGCAGTGCAGCGAGCGTTGATCGGACTGGAGGCCGATCCGTCGTCGACCGTCACCGACGTCGGCAGCGCCTGTGTACTCGCCGACGCAGGCCTGCTCGAGCGTGTACTGGCCAACCTCGTGAGCAATGCCGTCCGGCACGCTCCCGGTAGTACGGTGTTCATCCGTGCAACGGAGAGCGGAGGCGAGACGACGATCACCGTCGCAGACAACGGTCCAGGTGTCACTCGAGCTGCCCAGCAGACGATGTTCGACGCCTTCCAGCGACTCGGGGACACCGACAACAGCGCAGGCGTCGGCCTGGGCCTGTCCGTCGTACGCGGATTCGTCGAAGCGATGGGCGGCCACGTCCGCGCCCTCGACACCCCGGGCGGAGGGTTGACGGTGGCCGTGCAGCTCATGTCCCCGGAACCGACGGTGTCCTCGGAACTGACGGTGTCCTCGGAACTGAGGGCGTCGGGTGCTCGGCCCGTTCCGTCGCAGAGCTCGGAGGGCGCGCAGTGACCGAATCGCCGAGTATCCGCATCCTCGTGGTCGAGGACGAACCCCAGATCGTTCGCGCGTTGCGCATCAACTTGAAAGTGCGTGGATACGACGTCGTGGCCGCGGCGTCGGGAGCCGAAGCGCTCCGTCTGGCGGCGGATTTTCACCCCGAGGTGGTACTCCTGGATCTCGGTCTGCCGGATTTCGATGGTGTCGAAGTCATCGGGGGTCTGCGCGGATGGACCGACGTTCCGATCGTCGTGCTCTCGGCGAGAACGGATTCCGCCGACACGGTGGATGCACTGGACGCCGGGGCCGACGACTTCGTCACCAAACCGTTCGAGATGGACGTGCTCTTGGCGCGGTTGCGTGCGGCCTTGCGTCGCGGCCCGAGGGCGGTGGAAGACGCAGTGGTGGAGACAGATTCGTTCACCGTCGACCTGTCCTCGAAGACCGTCACCCGCGGCGGGGACGTCGTCCATCTGACCCGCACCGAGTGGGGAGTGCTGGAGCTGCTGGCCCGCAACTGCGGAAAGCTGGTGTCCCAGCGCGAGATCCTGAAGACCGTGTGGGGTCCGAAGCACGAACGTGAGACGCACTATCTGCGAATCTATCTAGCCCAGCTACGTCAGAAGCTCGAGGACGATCCGTCCCGTCCGCGGCACTTACTGACCGAGACCGGGATGGGATACCGACTGAAGTAGCGGGTGCTGGGGTACTGGGGTGCCTGGGTGTTACTGAACGGGCACGGACGACGAGGCGGGGCCGCTGCCCTGCTTCAGCCAGTGCTGCAGCGGAGCAGGCCGCCCGTACAGGTACCCCTGGGCGAACCGGCAGTGCAGTGCCTCGATGGCGCGGGCCTGATGCTCGGTCTCGACGCCCTCCGCGACGATGGAGACGGGTAGTGCCCGTGCCATCGCGGCGATTGCCGACACCAACGAGCCACCCGAGGCATCGGTCCCGATCTCGGCGATGAACGAGCGGTCGATCTTCAGCAGTGCAATGGGCAGTTCACGAAGGCGACTGAGCGAGGAGTAACCGACTCCGAAGTCGTCCAACACGATCAGCACATCCAGCGCAGCGAGGCGGTCGAGGATCTTCTTCGCGGCGAATACGTCGTCGATCAACGCCGTCTCGGTGACCTCCAGTGCCAGATCGGATCCCTGCAATCCGAGCTCGGCCAACAACTGTCCGACGAGTACCGGCAGTGACTCGTCGCGTAGCTGTACGGGTGAGATGTTGACGGACATCGTGACGTCCTGGCCCTGCGCACGCAGCTCGGCCAGGTCCGTGAGGGCGGTACGAAGGACGGCCGCACCGATCTCACCGATGAGGTCGGTCGATTCGGCAATGGCCACGAACTCGCCTGGTCCGCGCAGTCTTCCACCGTGCTGCCACCGCACCAGAGCCTCGTAGACGACGGTAGCGCGGGTCGAGGTCATCACGATCGGCTGGTAGTAGACCACCAACTCTCCGCGCCGGACGGCGCCGCGCAGAGCGGTCGCCGTCTCGATCGCGGCCGTGGACGACGCCCGCAGGGACTCGTCGAAGTATGCGATGCGGGACGCGCCTTGCGACTTGGCGTGATACATCGCGGTGTCGGCTTCGCGAATGAGGTCGTCGAGACGATGCGCCCGGTTGGTGGTCGCGGCGATGCCGACCGACGCGGTGATGTACGCGCTGGCGGCACTGAGAACGAACGGCTCGGCGATTCGATCGACTATCGACTTCGCCAGCGCTTCCATCTCGGGTCGAGTGCAGCGGCCGATCACGATGAATTCGTCACCCGCGTAGCGAACCACGGTATCGACCGAGCGGACCGTGGACCGAATTCGGTGCGCTGTCGCCGCGATCATTTCGTCTCCGACGCGATGCCCGTACGAGTCGTTGACGACTTTGAAGTTGTCGAGGTCGACGAACAGGATGAAAATTCTGCCCGGCTCGTCCCGCGCCCCGAGGCGCTCGAACTCGTCGGGCAGCATCGTGCGATTGGGTAGGCCGGTCAGCGCGTCGTGCGCCGCGCGATACCTGGCGTCGTCCTCGCTGCGTTCCATCAGGCTCATGGCGCGTTCGCCGCGGAGGAAGCTGCCGATGAGGATGGCCGAGAGCAGTGTGGAGCGAACCGCGAGATCGGCGGTGGACAACGAGGTTCCGAGGACAGGGATTGCCGCGCACACCAACAGCATGACGAAGAGGAACGCGGACCGACGCCGGTGACGGGGTGTCGCACGCTGACGCTGAGCCATCGTGGCCATCTGCGGGTGCAGCGCCGCGAGTCCGAGCGAGACGTAGCCGACGAGGTAGATGCCGTCGAGCAGGCCAGGTGACAGCGGTGACGCCCGAGACAGGAAGTGCGCGTAGGCGATGTCGCCGACGAACACCGACAGCAACGCGAGCATCAGCAACCGCAGTGAGGTGTTGCCGCGCTTGGACGACATCAACAGATACGCAGTCAGCGTGATCATGCCTGCGTCGATGGCCGGGTAGATGCCGTTGAGAACGGCGAGGGCAGTGTCCATCTCGCTGTCGAGAAGGGGTGAGATCAGCAGGACCCACGACAGGAACAACCCACCGATTGCGGTCAACGTCGCGTCGATCAGCGGCGTCACGTCGTCGCGGGAGCGGCGTTCGAGAATCCACCGGGCCAGTGCGACACCGATCAACACGTACCCGCCGAGCATGAACGTGTTCGACAGCGCCGTCACGCCCGAGGGGTAGATACTCGGGTCCCCGCGGAGGCTGACGCCCACCAGAAACAGGATCGCGGTCCCGAACAGGCACCACCATGAGGTGGCGTCGGCCGGCCTGTGTCTGCGGATGCCGACGCCGATCGCGAGTATGGCTCCGATGGCGAACGTGCCGAGAACCATCGACCGAACCGACGCGTCACCGACGAGGAACAGAACGGCGCCGACGGCGAGAACACTCGCCGCACCGACGAACTTCGGTGCCCCGGCAAGCGTTCGATGCATCGACGGCGCCTTCGTGTTCATCGGAGGCCCCCTCACCTGCTGCTGTAGTCCACGAACCGGCTGTCAAGTTCGCCCTGACGGGAAGATTACTGTAGGACCCCTCCACTGTGCTGGGAACCTCGTCACGAGTCCTGCGTCGGTGTGCGATGAGTTCTCGGATCGGTACGGGTCTGCTCTGTCGAAGCAAGGCGACCCTGGTCCTTGCGTACAGGCAGGAGTCACCCATGACCACGTCGATTTCAGGAATTTCTGCTCGCTCGTTGTCGCGGCCGCGAGCAGTGTTGTTCTCCGTGTTGCTCGCTCTGGTGCTCAATCTCGTTCTCTGGGTGATCGGGCTGGCAGCGGGCGGAAATTTCGAGCTGACCGACACCGGAACCACCATGGCGGTCGCACCGGGCGGAGTCGTCATGTTGACGGTCGTGCCCATGGTCGTGGGAATGGGCGTCGCCGCCCTCGTGTCCCTGAAGTGGCTTCCCGTCGTTCGCATCGCACAGGTCGTCGGAGTCGTCGCACCGTTGGGCACCATCGCGATGACCGTCGCCGCCGACTTCGACGCGGCCAGCACGATCACCCTCGCACTCATGCACGTCGTGATCGCGGTGGTCGTGCCGCTGGGTCTGGAAGCCCTGCGCCGGGGGGCCGTCGGGAGTGGGCAGTCCAGATGAACGCGTAAAATCGGACACCATGAGTGCATCGGACGGCACAGGATCGCAGGACGACGCCGCATCACAGGACGACGCCGCATCGCAGGACGTCCCTGGGCAGGTTCGGGCCATGGTCGGGCAGAGTTACCGAATCGACGATGTGTACGAGGTCGGCAAGGCCAAGGTCTCGGAGTTCGCGAACGCGGTACAGAATTTCCATCCCGCGCACTTCGACCAGGACGAGGCGACGGCTCTCGGCCACAGCAGCCTCGTCGCGCCGCCGACCTTCATGTCGCTCATCGCGTTCGTGGCGCAGCGACGGATGTTCGAGGAAACGTTCAGTTGCTACGCGATGCCTCAGATCCTCCAGGTGGATCAGCGATTCACCTTTCACCGGCCGCTGCTGGCCGGGGATCGGTTGAGCTGCGAAGTGTCACTGGTGTCGGCGCGGCGGGCCGTGGGTGCGGATCTGATGGTCGTGGAGAACGAGATCTTCGACCAGCGTGATCAACCGGTGCTCACGGCGGCGACGACGATCGCTGCGTCCACGGACATCCAGGCACCGGAGGACTTCATGAGCGCCGTCGAGCAGATCATGATGGCCGGAACGGCTCCGGTGGCATGAGCAGCGGCTCGCCTACTCCTGATCTGCCGGGGCCGGAGGCCATGCGTGGTCGCTGGGCGTTGTGTGCGGCCCTCACGGCGGCGCAGGGTTGGCCGGACCACTGCCACGCCCGCCCCGGCAGCAGTGCAGCGCCCGGTGCAACGTGGCACTACGACGACGGCGGGGGCAACTGGGCGGCACTGAGGATCGCGGCACCGAGGATCGCGGGACTGAGGATCGCCGACGCGTCCGCTTCGGTGTCGAGTGAGATCTCGCGGGCAGTTCTGGTGGGGTACGACCACGAGTACAGCGAAACGTACTTCGGTGCAGCCGCCGAGTACTTCGGTGAACCCGAGACGGACCTCCTGCGCGGGTTACCTGCCTGGACGGGCGACGTGGTGGCCGATTACATCGCGGACATTCAGCGGTCGGGCATGTGGCTCGGGTTCGTCTACGTATTCGATAAGGGCCGGTGGTCACGCGCCGCGTACAGCGCTCCCGACGGTTTCGCGATGTTGAATCTGCCGCCCGTCAGTGCGCAGGCGACGACCGAGCATCTGGCGGAGTTCCTGAACGGCATCGCGGGCGACCAGGGCGTCGCCGCGGGAGTCGACGCGACGGCGGTGGCCGCCGCGGTGGCTGCGGGTCCGGCGGTCACGTCGGAGCAGCTGCGGGCGATGTTCGGAGCACGGCAGGTCGACATCGAGGCGGGCGTCGCTGCTGCGCGGCTGTTCGCCTGAGATCGTCAACTGGGAGTTGACGAAGCTCGATCGTCAACTTATGGTTGACGCATGGTCGAATCAACGAAAGTTCAAGTCCCTGTCCGCCTCGACGATCTGATCGACGCCATCAAGAAAGTGCACGACGACGAGCTCGAGCAACTGTCCGACGCGGTCGTCGCGGCCGATTCCCTCGGCGATCTGGCCGATCACCTGATCGGTCACTTCGTCGATCAGGCGCGCCGGTCGGGTGCGTCGTGGACCGAGATCGGCCAGAGCATGGGCGTGTCCAAGCAGGCCGCGCAGAAGCGATTCGTTCCGAAGGGGCCGGGCGGATCCGATTCCGCGATGGACGCCTCCGAGGGCTTCAAGAGGTTCACGCCTCGGGCCAAGAACGTCGTTGTCGCGTCCCAGAACGAGGCTCACGCCGTGGGCAGTGCCGAGATCGCTCCTGCCCACCTGGTTCTCGGCATGCTGACCGAGGAGGAGTCGATCGGCACTCGATTCCTGTTGTCCGACGGCCGGACCGAACAGCAGGTGCGCGACGCCGCGCAGGCGTTGCTTCCCGCGTCGGAAGGCGAGTCGCCTGCACTGATCCCCTATGACGCAGGCTCGAAGAAGGTGCTCGAACTCACCTTCCGCGAGGCACTGCGTCTGGGGCACAACTACGTCGGGACCGAGCACGTGTTGCTGGCAATGCTCGAGTTCGAGAACGGCGAGGGTCTGCTCACCGACCTCGGCTTGGAGAAGAATGCCGTCGAGGAGCAGTTGGTGGCGGCTCTCGGCTCGCTCTGAGCACCAGGCCTCTGTCCTCTGTTCCGAGGCCTCTGCCTGATCAGTCCTTTCGGCTCACGAAGCAGGCACCGGCGGCGATGAGTGCGCTGACGAACATGGCGATGACCATGGGAACGGCGGTCTCCTCGCCGCCCAGGCCGACTAGTGGCGAAATGAGTGCGGCAAGACCGAATTGGAGTGCACCCAGCACAGCCGAGCCGGTGCCGGCGAGATGCGGAACCTGTGCGACGGCAAGGCTCGTCGCGTTGGCGAAGACGAAGCCCTCGGCCACGAGTGTGAGGAACAGCAAGAGGAGCGTCGGCCACAGGCTGATTCCGACCATGACGAGAACGAGGAGCAGCGTGGTCGTGACAACGAGTACGCCGATCCCAGCGGTCATCATGCGGTGCAGGGAAATTCGGTCGGCGAGCTTCGCGGTGATGGCACTTCCGACCATGAGTCCGAGTGCGTTCACGGCGAATGCCGCCGAGTACTGGCCCGCCGACAGGCCGAGCATGTTCTGCAGTACGAACGGTGACGCAGAGATGTATGCGAACATCACGCTGAAGGCGAAGGCGAACGTCAATGTGTAGGCAACGTATCGGCGGTTCTTCACGACGGATCCCATACCGCTGATCATGTGGGCGAGGCCTCCATCACGGCGGTTCTCGCGGTCCAGTGACTCGGGGACCAGCGCGATGGCACACAGGAGCATCACTGCAGTCAGGCCCGCAATGATCCAGAAGACGCCGCGCCATCCGAGGGAGTCGACGACGGCGCCGCCGATGAGTGGTGCGATGACCGGGGCAACGCCGCCGATGATCATCATCAGCCCGAACAGCTTGGCGGCGTGGCTTCCTTCGGTCCGGTCGGCGATGATCGCCCTCGACAGCACGACGCCCGCAGCTCCGGCGAGGCCTTGGACGAACCTGGCGGCGATCAAGAACTCGACCGACGGTGCGAGGGCGGAGGCGATGCCTGCGACGAGGCACACGGCGGCTCCGACGACCAGCGGGACTCGTCGGCCGAGTTTGTCCGACAGGGGTCCGATGATCAGCTGGCCGATGGCGAGGCCGATGAGAAAGGTGGTCAGCGTGAGCTGAATGCTGCTGGCGGAGGTGTTCAGATCGGCTGCCATCGCCGGGAACCCGGGGAGGTACATGTCGGTCGCGAGCGGTGGTACGGCGGTGAGCAGTGCGAGTGCGCCGATGAGTACGGCGTTCGGTGCTGCAGTCCGGGAGGGCGTGGTGGTAGTCATCGACTAGGACAATAGCTTATATTTTTATATGTATTATGTCGGTGTGACGGACACGACCGGACCTGCAAGCCTCGCCTCGGTGCTGCACGACCTGAGTTGGATCATTCAACGCGGGGATCGCGTGGAAGGGCTCGACATCGAACCGTTGCCTGCACCGGAGGTGACCGTGCTCAAGCACATCGACAGGCATGCGGGCATCGGAGTCTCGGCGCTGGCAGACATGTTGGCGATGCAACCCTCCAACGTCAGTGCCGCGGTCCGCACCCTCGTCGAGCGTGGTCTAGTGGTCAAGAGTCCGTCGCCGGTGGACCGACGTGTCACGCAACTGAACGTCACCGATCGAATGCGGCGCCACCGAACCCGCATCGAAGCGGCATGGTCGGCACGGATCACCGGAGCTCTGGGGCGACTGCCGGACGAGTCCGCCGCGCAGCTCGTCTCGGCAGCGCCGGCCCTGATGCTGCTGATGAACGAGTTGCGCGACCGCGCTTAGCGTGCGGCGCCGGTCGAGTCGTCCGGGCCGGCGGGCAGGCGAGTGTCCTCCTCGATGAGGCTTGCGACGACACCGCCCGCCGCGCGGACGCCCGCTGCGGCAGAACCGATCACGTTCTCCATGGGGGCTGCGACGTTGCCCGCGGCGTAGACGCCGGCAACCGACGTCGCGCCGGTCTGATCCGTCGCCACGAACGACGCCCCGGCGGGTACGTCGCCCATCATCATGTCGGTGACCTCCAGTCCGAGGCTCACCAGAACGCCGGCGTTGGCGGTGAACGTCGGCTTGGTCACCACTGCGTCCACCGGAACCACCGAACCGGTGGTCAGCTGAACGCCTACGAGCGCATCGTTCTCGACGGCGATCTTCTGCACGGCGTCCGATATCACCGCGACGCCGCGTGCAGCGAGTTTCTTCGATTCGTCTGCGGTGGGCACGAATTCGCGGGTGAAGAGCACCACGTCGTCGACCCACTGCCGCCACATCAGTGCCTGATGAACGCCGAAGGGGCTGCCGATGATGCCGACCTTCTTGTCGCGCACCTCCCAGCCGTGGCAGAACGGGCAATGCAGAACTTCACGCCCCCACCGCTCGGCGAGACCGTCGATGTCGGGCAGTTCGTCCGTCAGGCCTGTCGTCACGAGCAGGCGTCGGGCGGTGAGAGTGACGCCGTCGGCGAGTTCGACGGTGAAGTGGTCTCCGTGCGCAGCCGCCTTCACCGCCGTGCCCGCCTTGATTTCTGCGCCGTATCCCTGTGCTTCCTCGCGTCCGCGTGCCAGGAGTTCGAGAGGCGGAATCCCCTCCAGCCCTAGGTAGTTGTGGGCGTGGTCGGCAGGTGCGTTGCGTGGTGAGCCCGCGTCCACGACGAGAACTCGTAGGCGCGCACGTCCGAGCGTCACCGCCGCTGCAAGTCCGGCCGGGCCGCCGCCGACGATGATGACGTCATGGTCGAGGTGTGTAGTCATGCGACCACTGTGGCCCACCTGCAGCCGCATGGCAAGTAGGTTTGCCGATTCGGCAAAAGATAGGGCCCTTTCGGATTCTGAGTCGGTTTGGACCGTCCCAACCGAGTCGATCGACGGTGAAACCGCAGCTCAGCCGACTGGCTACGACTTGAAGACCCCGCTGGGGTGAGGTTGACTCGAGGCCGGAACCGCAGGAGTCACGGACCGCAGGGATCGAAATTGGGGGGATACATGAGGAGAGGACAGCACTTGCACCGGCGAGGTGACGTAGTGGTGGCCGCACGCAATCTGGGCAAGCGTGCATGGTGCAGCGGGGTACCGGCCGGAACCGTCGGGGTGGTGGTCGACATCGACTGGCTCGGGGATCTGCGCGTGGAATTCGACATCGCCGGAGATTGGCTCTCCGGTCGATGCGTCGTCGAAAAGGTCGTGACCGACAGTGACGTGCACCTGCTCAGGCCTGCCGAGCATCGGCTTACCGGAACCTGAGGGTCATCGACACACAGGGATCATTCGGTGACACACAGGGATCATTCGGTGTCGGTGGCGGGGCCCTCATGGGTTGCGCCGCCTTCACCGGACCAATCCCCGGACTCCTCGCCTGCAGCGGGGTCGGACTGAACGTCGTCGTCGGCACCCGTCGGCGACGTATCGGTATCGGTCGTGGCGGGATCGGGCTGCTTGTTCGTTTCACTCATGCGGCCGGGTTACCCCGAGTGCGGGATCTCAACCCGCGATGATCTCGCGAAGACGCTCGGTGTCCTGCGAGGTCCAGCCCTCGGGCTGAAGGATCTCGGCCCACAGGTCGACGGCGTCCTCGCCGTAGTTGTGGCCGTATCCCTGCGGAACGTCGGTGGAGAACACCATGTCGAACGTCGTCTGCCAGAAGGTGACGAACGGGAACCATCGAACGCCGGGGTCGACGTCGACTCCTCGGGGCTCGCGCAGCCAGTCCGGTTGATGCAGAAGCAGATCCGGCGACCACCACGTGATGGGATCCGACGCGTGCTGCCAGTACACCACACGAGGTTCGGCCCAAGGAGTGCCGATGTCGAGGTCGCTCGGTCTGCCCGCGAACCGGACGTAGCGGCCGCCCGATATCACCGGGAGGATCTCGCGTGAACCCGCGTCGCGGTTCGCCGTCGTCTCCGCCCACTGCTTGGTGAAGTTTGGGTTACCGACCCACAGAGCACCGTCGGTGCGCGCCACCATGTCCCGTGCGCCACCGAAGGCGTCCTGCCCGCCGTACGCGCCCAGGCTCTCTCCGAATGCCACCAGTTCGGGCCGCGTGCCCTCGGGACGCTCGAGGATGGCGTCGTACACCTTGTCGAACAGCGCGCGTCCTGCTTCACGCGGTGAATCACGATCTGCGAGAAACGCTATGGGGCTGGGCAGGAACGAGTACTGCATCGACGCGATCGCCGTGTCCCCGCCGTTCATGTACTCGAACGATCCGGCGACGGCTTCGTTGACCCAACCGCGTCCGGTGGTGGTGGCCACGGCGACGACGGCCCGGTCGAACGCATCGGTACGTTCCAGTTCCGCGACGACGCGGTCGGCGGCCTCGTCGATCGAATCGGCCTCCGCAGCCCCGACATACGCCCGGATCGGCGTGAGAGCATCTGCACCGGTGAACGATTCGATCTGCTCGGCAGTCGGGCCGGAGGCGACGAAGCGCCTCCCCTCCATTCCGAGGGAGTCCCAGTCTTCGTACGAGTCCGGTGATCCCGATTTCTCCATCGCGGCAGGCTGCTCGACGCCGGGGTGGCTACCTTCGTCGGCCAGTTTCGACGAGCTGGCAATGGTCGCGATGAGAACGTTGTTCACCGCCCCGTTGACGACGAACAGCGTCAGGATCGTGACGACGGCGATTCCGATTGCCTTCGCCGCGGGGATCGGTACGAACCGCGTGCACAGAACAGCCAACCGACGTGCGCACCAACGGAGTCCGCGGGCGGCGAGAAGCAGGAGAACGGCAACGACTACCGCGACGAGAAGTACTGCGATGTACAGGATTCGGCCCGGGCCTTCGTCGTCGACCTCGACGAGCCGTCGCACGATCTGCTGCCACCATGATCCGAGTACCAGAAAGAGTGGCACGACGATCGCGGTGAATACGGCGAGGGCCCACCAGCCGTACCGTTTCGTCGCGTCGGACCATCGAGGACGAATCCCGCACCGATGCACCAGCCACACCACGGCGCAGCCGACGCCGTAACCCGTGGCGATGCTGATGCCCGACGCCACGCCCTGTAGATACCAGGCGCGCGGCAGCAGCGACGGGGTCATCGAGAAGGCGAAGAACACGACGCCGAGGAACAGTGCGGCCGGTTCGAGTCGCGAGCTGAACAGCCGCAGCGAGTGCATCGTCACATAGTAGATCCGTAGGCGCGGAACGGTGCTGTTTGTCGGTCAGGGTATTTCTGGACCGCACCGGGGTCTGCCGCGCCCGGTTACTCCAGCGCCAGTATGTGTTCGCGTGCGCCGATGTGTTCGAAGTACCGGCGTGCGGAGCGCACGACCGCCGCGTGGGCATCGTCGGTGATGATCCGGTCCCACCATGCGCCGTACAAGGATTCGAAGCTGTAGGGAGCGACCATCTTCACAGCGCGCAGGATGGTGTCCGGGTGCTCGGGGATCAAGTTGGGATAGCTGTACATGAATCCGACCCACCGGCGGTCGGCAACCACGGTGAAGATGTCGCCTGCGCAGAGCGCTCCGCGCCCGTCGACGCCGTCGGCCCAGTGCATGACCGTTCCGCCGTCGAAGTGGACGCCTGCACGGAGGAGGGTGCGGCCGGGCAGGATTTCCGTGCGCTCACCGGACCACAGGACGACGTTGTCGGTCCGCGTCAGCCAACGGGCGTCACGTTCGTGAACGTAGATCGGGGCGTCGTCGAAGGCTCGGGACCATTCGACCATCGAGCTGTAGTAGTGCGGATGCGATAGCGCGATCGCGGAGATGCCGCCCAACTCGGCGACTCGGGCGACGGCGGCGTCGTCGATGTAGGTCACCGAATCCCACATGACGGTCCCGCCGTGGCCGGGGACGAGGAGTGCACGCTGTCCGATGGCGAGTGCGGGGGAGGTCGCGAGTCCCCACAGACCCGGAATTTCCTCACGGATCTCGACGCTGTGGCCCTGCTCCCGAAGTTTCGCGAGCGATGTCCACCGCTGGCCGTCGTAGCCGATGTACTGGCGCTCGTCCTCGCAGATGATGCATGCGGCGGGCCGATCGTCGCGGCCTGCGGAGTCACGGTCGTACTGGACTCCGCAGGTCACGCAGATCGGAAGCCGATTATTCATGACGGACAACTGGAGAAAGCCCTGTCAGAGGAGAGCGGGCTGTCAGAGACCGAAGGGGAGAACGCCCGGCTGCAACTCGAAGCCGCTGCTTCCGGCGGACGCGGTGCCGATGCCGCCGAGGATCAGGTTGATGAAGTTCGTGATCATAGGTGTCTCGTCTTTCGTATGTATTCCAGGTGAACCCGGTCGAGGGTACCGGCCGAATGCAGGCCCGACCAGGTACACAGGCCTTTCGGCACTGGGAGCTTCCTGTGAATCGGCATCCGTGTTCTCCTGGGATGCATGGCGCACACCCGATCACGCAGGCAGTTCCTCGTCATCGCAGGCTCGGCGGCTCTCGCGGTCTCCTGTGGCGCGGACCCCTCCCCCGACTCCGCGGGATCTGGGCAGCCGAACTCCTCCGAGCAACAGCCGGCCGGCCTCGAGGAGCAGTTCGCGGCGCTCGAGCAGCGATTCGACGCGCGGCTGGGAGTGTTCGCCGTCGACCTGGATTCGGAGGTGACCACGACGTATCGGGCGGACGAGCGATTCGCATTCTGCTCGACCTTCAAGGTCTATGCGGCCGGCGCCGTACTCGCCGCCGCAGACGCCGGCACGTTGTCGCTGACCGAGACACGCGTCGTCGAAGCCGAGGACAAGGTGCCGGGATCGGCGATCGACTGGGAGGCCGGCCAGGCGGTGACGCTGGAACAGCTGTGCGCGGCCGCACTGACCCGCAGCGACAACACCGCAGGCAACTTGTTGATCGACGCGGTCGGCGGGACCGGCGAGCTGACGGCGTTCGCGCGTTCCCTCGGTGACGGGCAGTTCCGTCTGGACCGCATCGAACCCGACCTGAACACCGCCCTGCCCGGCGACGACCGTGACACCACGACCCCGGCCGGCCTCGCCGCGGGATATCGGTCCCTGCTCACCGGCGGGCCGCTGTCGAACTCGTCGAGGGCCACGCTCCTGGACTGGATGGCGGGCACGCAGACGTCGGACACCCGATTCCGAGCCGGAGTTCCAGCCGGCTGGACGACGGCGGACAAGACAGGCACCGGGTCCTACGGAGTCTCCAACGACGCCGGTCTTCTCCTCGCAGCCGACGGGCGGCGGATTCTCGCGGTCGTGCTGTCGAGAACGGCGAGCGACGATCCCGACGCCGCGGCCATGAACGAGTTGGTCGCGGACGCCGTCCGGGAAATCGTCGCGCGGGAGTAACGTCGTCCACTATGCGGCGCGCAGCACCGGGGATTCCTGTATCCACCGGGTTCACTGCTGCACTCGTCCTGGGCGCGGTGAGCATGCTGGCCGCCTGCTCCACCGAATCCCCCAACGCTCCCGAATCTCCCGCCGCTCCCGAGTCTTCTGGGCTCCAAGCGCCTCGGCCGACGGTCTCCGAAGGCACGGATATCGACTACGTGGCATTGGGCGATTCGGCAGCATCGGGGCCGTTGATTCCACGATCGACGGGGACACCCGGGTGCCTGCAGTCCGACTCCAACTATCCGCATGTCCTCGCCGGTCTCGTCGGTGCGGCGTCGTTCACGGACGTCTCGTGCTCCGGGGCGCGGTCGGAGAACATCGTCACCGATCAGCAACAGACCAACAGTGGGCCGATCCCGCTGCAGATCGAGGCACTGTCTCCCGAGACGGATCTGGTGACCGTCACCATCGGCGGAAACGACGTCGATCTCGTCGGGCAGGCCCGAGGGTGTGTCAACTTCTCCCCCGAGCCGGACGGCACGTCGTGCGCAGATGCGCTGACCGCCGGAGGCACCGATGTGCTTGCCGACGCCGTCGCCGCGGCCGCTCCTCGATGGGGTGAGGTGTTCGACGCGATCGGCGAGAGGGCGCCGAACGCGCAGGTGGTCGTCGTCGGATACGGAACGTACGTTCGTCCCGGTGGGTGTTACGGAACGCAGGCGGTGTGGGCCCGCGATGCGGATTATCTGCAGGCGAGCGTCGACCGGATGAACGACGCACTGGCCCAGCAGGCAACCGAGCACGGTGCTCGGTTCGTCGACGTGCGTCCGGTCAGCGTCGGACACGATGCATGTGCCGCACCTGCGGAGAGGTACCTCGAAGGTGTCGTTCCGGCGAATCCCGCAGCGCCACTGCATCCGACTGCCGCGGGAATGGCGGCATTCGCCCGGGTCGTCGCGGATTCGATCGATCTCTAGCTGACTGCGCCCGACGGGGGGTGCACCGAATCAGCTGTCCGAAGAGTGAGCGGGCCAGGATCGTAGAACTGGACCGATACATCGGCGTCCGTCGGTGACACTGTTGAAGGCATGGTGTCCACGGCAGCTGTGCTGGGTGTCTTCGCCGTCGCTCTGGCGATGGTGCTGACTCCCGGCCCCAACATGGTGTATCTGGTGTCGCGCAGCATCTCTCAGGGACGCAGCGCTGGACTGGTGTCCTTGGGCGGTGTCGCGCTGGGGTTGGTGGTGTACGTGATCGCCACCAATCTCGGCCTCGCTGCCGTGTTCGCGGCGGTCCCGACGCTGTACCTCGCGATCAAGATCGCCGGTGCGTGTTACCTGCTGTGGTTGGCTGTCTCGGCGGTGCGAGGTGCGACGAAGGTGTTCGAAGTCGAAGGTGTGCAACGGGATTCGAACCGAAGACTGTTCACGATGGGGCTGTTCACCAACCTGCTCAACCCCAAGATGGCCGTCATGTACATCTCGGTCATTCCACAGTTCGTCGATCCCGCAGCGGGTTCGGTGTTCCTGCAGGGCGTCACCCTGGGCGGGGTGCAGATTGCCGTCGCGGTGACCGTCAATGCGCTGATCGTTGTCGGTGCCGGATCCATCGCCCGGTTCCTGTCGCTACGTCCGACCTGGATGAGGGTGCAGCGCTACATCATGGGAACTGTGTTGGGCCTGTTGGCTGTTCGGCTCGCGACCGACGGAAGCCGCCCGGCTCCTGCGTGAGCGTCGCTTGTCCGGATCCTGCCGTTCGCGCATCATGTCCGACGCGGCGGGCCCGGCGACGAAGTGAGCTTTGCTCTCGGCAAGAGTGCGTCCGGTTCGTCGATCGACGAAGACCGGGTCGATGGTTTCTCCGTCGGCGTCGACGAGAACGACCTCTCGGTCCTCGTGTTCGATGTGTTCGTTGCCCCACGCGTACAACGCGACGATGACCGAGCTGAGTTCACGGCTGCGCTCTGTGGCGACGTACTCGAATCGCGGTGGCCGATCACTGTACCGACGACGCTCGAGCAGCCCGGATTCGACGAGCGATTTCAGCCTACGGGTCAACATGTTCGGTGCGATGCCGAGGTTGTGCTCGAACTCGTCGAACCGGGTGAAGCCGTCGAGGGCGTCGCGCAGAATCAGGAGCGTCCACCATTCGCCGACCTGTTCGAGCGCGGACGCGATAGGACACCCCATCGTGTCGAAAGCGTTGCGCTGCATAGGTTGTGCCTCGGCCTTACCTCGGAGGGATGACCAGCAGTGAGCTCGTGCCGGTAGCGACGAGCTTACCGTCCTTGTCCACGATCGAACCTTCGGCGAAGATCACGCGGGAGCCCCGCTTGGTGACCGTTCCCGTCCCGATCAACGGACCGGAGGTGTCGAGAATGTTCCTGAGGTAGCTGACGTTCAGATCGATCGAGGTGTAGCCGACGCCTGCGGGGAGCGTCGTGTGCGCGGCGCAGCCCACGAGTGTGTCCAGAAAGGTGCAGGCCAACCCGCCGTGCACGGTACCGATGGGGTTGTAGTGCGCCTCGGACGGTGTGCACTCGAAAACGACCTTGCCGTCGCTCACCTCGACGGGAGCGAACTGCATGAGGACAGCAATCGGCGGTGGTGGCAGTTCACCGGACGCCACCGCCTGCATGACTTCCAATCCGCTCAGCTTCGATGCCTGACGCAGCACCTCACGGGGGCTGACCCAGGAGAAAGTCTGCGAACGCTGGTGTTCCTCGGTGAGCATGGCTACCCCTCGCAGCTAGTAACTTGCATGATGCAAGTCAGTATGCGCCTCCGCTCCTTCACGCGCAATGTGACCCCGAATCGCACGAAGGTGGATCGAACCGGCGAGGGGCCGACCAGCTGGTCGGCAACGGATGATTAGGCTGATCGACGGACACTCCCATTCCGCAATCACGAGGCCGCAATCACGAGGCCGCAATCGTGAGGCCGCAATCATGAGGACAGGACCATGAGTTCGAAGTCGCGCAACCCGAAGGCGCGTCGACCGTCGGTGGCGCGCACGGGCACCGCCGAGGCTGGGGAGTACCGAATCGAGACCGGGACAGCGACACTCGTGCGCGATTCCCTGTCCGCCGACGGGTGGACGCTGGAAGTGAACGGTGTACCCAGCTCGCACATCGACGCCCTGGATCCTCAGAGGCTCGATTTCGAGTACATGAGGTGGATCGCGTCTCTCGTCGAGCATCACGGTTTTTCCAGCCCGTCTCTTTCGCGCTCCTCGAACGGCAAGCTGCGTGCCCTCCATCTCGGCGGTGGCGCGTGCACCCTCGCCCGGTACTTCTCGTCGGTGTATCCCGATGCGCGGCAAGTGGTCGTCGAGTTGGACGGCAAGCTCGCGGAGTTGGTACGCGACTGGTTCGATCTACCTCGTGCGCCGTTACTCCGCATCCGGGTGGGCGAGGCCCGGGCCGTCACCGAAACCTTGTCCGAGAACAGCCGTGATCTCGTCGTACGAGATGTGTTCGCCGGTGCGGTGACTCCCCGGCCACTGACCACCCGGCAGTTCACCGAGCATGTCCGACGGGTTCTGGCCCCCGGCGGACTGTACGTGGTCAACTGTGGCGACACCCGGGACTTGACGATGGCCAAGCGCGAGGCCGCGACCATCGGCGAGATCTTTCCCCACACCTCGATCATCGCCGATCCTGCGATGCTCAAGGGCCGTCGTTACGGCAACGTCGTGATCGCGGGCAGCGACATCCCGCTCGGCGATGATCCCGGGCTCGCCCGGGAGTTACTCGGCGGCGGAGTCCCCGCTCAGGTCTGGACGGACGAGCGCGTGCGGGCGTTCTGCCGCGATGCCAAACCGCTGTCGGACGACGAGGCATAGGCTGGAACAGTCGGTACCAGTATTCATCCCGACAACTGCACCGGCGAACACCCGAAGAAGCAAGAGGAGATTCACCATGACCTTGGTTGCCCTGCTCGACGTGAAACTGAAGCCCGAAGCGCTCGACGAGGGCAAGCGGGTTCTCGGCCGGGTGCTGGCCGAGACTCGGGCGTTCGACGGGTGCCTCGGAGTGGACGTGCTCGTCGACTCCGACGACGAGACCCACTGGATCGCTTACGAGCGTTGGGAATCGGCGGAGGCGGACGCGAAGTACCGTGAGTTCAGGGCTGGACCGGGCAAGACCACCGAGTTGGGCGCGCTGCTGGCCGCCGCGCCAGGGCTGACCAAGTACACGGTGTCGGACATCTAGCTGGTTACCGGACGGCCGGTGTAGAAACCTTGCACCATGTCGACGTCCAGTTCGACGGCGACGCGCAGTTCTTCTTCGGTCTCGACGCCCTCCATGATCAGGGTTGCTCCGACCTCGTGCGCGAACGACGCCAACGCTGCTGCTGCGGCTCGTCGCGTCGGGTCGGAGTCGATCCCGTGGACCAGGGTGTAGTCGATCTTCAGTGTGTCCGGTTTGAGTTCGACGACTTGCCTGAGGCCGGAAAATCCTGCGCCGACATCGTCTATCGAGATCCGAACGCCCGCCGCACGTAGTCCTTCGACCGATCGGGCGATGGCCCGGTAGTCCTCGACCCGTTCGTGTTCTGTGATCTCGAGGTAGAGCACCCGAGAGTGGATGTGAGGGCGTAATCGCGCCAGTAGATCCGTCGAGCGGATGGTGGAGGCGGACGCGTTGAGGGAGAGAAATGCCGATTCCGGCAGCACGTGCATCGTATTCAACGCACCGTCGATCGCCGCGAGTTCGAGCTGTGGTCCGACACCGGCCGCCGTGGCGTCCTTGAACCACATCAGCGGTGAGCCGTGGCCGAACGGAAAGCGCGACAGCGCTTCGTATCCCACGACGGCGGTGGTGACGGTGTCGCAGATCGGCTGGAACACGACAGTCGGGCCGCCGTCGGCGATGAGATTTTCGACGCGATCACGCACGAGGAGCGGGTCGTGCGACCGGCGTGGATCGCCGTCGAAGTTGTCCTGCTTGTTCCGATACAGCTCGATGTCCGCCAGCGCGATCAATTTACGTACGAGAGTGCCGGTGGCGTCGCCTCGAATGATCGTGTCTCCGGCGGACCCGACGCTGGTCGTGAAGGGCGGGCCGCTGAACGATTGTTCCAATGCGGAGCGCACCCGCTGCTCGGCGTCGTCGACCTCGGTCCGAGTGCCGATGTGCACGCACACGAACTCGTCTCCTCCGAGTCGCGACACTACCGAGTCCGTGGATGGGTCGTTTCTGCCGGCTCCCCTCCCGGCCGACGCAGCCTGCTGCAACCGGTCCGCGACCTCCACGAGGACGGCGTCGCCGGTCGGATGCCCGTAGCGGTCGTTGATGGCCTTGAACCGGTCGATGTCGACGACCACGACGCCGATTGCCCGAGACTCGACCTTGGTGCCTGCACGGGCGTAGTTCAGTTGGTCGACCATGTCGAACAGTCCGCGGCGGTTCCACAGCCCGGTCAACGAGTCGCGTAGACCGACCTGAGCGCGCTGACGCAGGAAGCGGATGTACGGACGCAGAGCGAACGGTGTGATGAACAGGGATCCGATCGTGACCGCGCGTGAGGCGACCGACCACGGTTCTGCTCCGTGTCGGACGGCCATCACGGCGAGAAACAGCAGAACGACCGTGGCGAAAGTCAGGTGCGCGGTGAGCACTCGGGGCGATGTGCCGACGATGCCGAACAGCGCGACGATGGAGAACATGACGCACCCGGGCATGGCGACGAACGGGGATTCGTGCGAGAGGAGTACGAAGACGATTCCGGTGTCCGCCCACAGAACGTACGCGTTGGCTGTCTTTCGGCTGGGCCACCTGCCGAGGAACCAGGCAAGCGCAACAGGAACCGTCGACGCCGACGCGAGTGCCACCATCACCGACTGCACGGTGTCGAACTGCCCCGACGGAATCATCAACAGCCCGGCGAGGCCGAAGCATGCGGTGAGGAGACCGATGAGTCTTCGACCCCAGGATTCACCCTCTGGAGCCTCGGCTACCGGTACGTCCGCTTCGTAGGTGTTGAGGCCGTACCGAATCGGGACCCGGGCGTGCGACCGAGCGGTCTGCGATCCGGAACTCGACTCGGCGACACCCTCCACAGCCTGGGGACCTCTCGTTCACTCGACGCATACCGAGCCTGCGTCGAGTGAAGCAGGCGTACTCCGTACGTTCGAGGGCCCCCGCCCCGCCGAACCGACCTGGTCGAACCGTACCAGCGAGGAGGTTATGGGACGGGGTTTCGGGGCAGCCGGATGCTAGTCGGTACCGGACTCGATGGCTGCGTGGTCCAGAGCCTCCGAATTGATCTGATCGGAGTTTCCGCCGGCGGAAATGGCTGCTGCGCCACCGGCCGGGACCTGGCCGACGAGATCCTCGAATGCCGTGACCTGGTGCTGCGCTGCGTACTGCTCGAGCTTGCTGCGTGAATCCGCGATGTCGAGGTTGCGCATGGTCAGCTGTCCGATGCGATCACCGGGGAAGAACGCCTGGTCCTTCGCGCGCTCCATCGACAGCTTCTCGGGGTGGTAGCTGAAGTTCGACCCCTGGGTATCGAGGATCGTGAAGTCCTGGCCGCGACGCAGACGTACGGTGACGCTTCCGCTGACGACGTTGCCGACCCACCGCTGCAGGCCTTCGCGCAGCATCAGGGCCTGTGGGTCGAACCAGCGGCCCTCGTACAGCAACCGACCGAGTCGACGGCCCTCGTTGTGGTACGACGCGACGGTGTCCTCGTTGTGGACCGCGTTGATCAGGCGCTCGTAGGTGATGTGCAGCAGCGCCATGCCCGGTGCCTCGTAGATGCCACGGCTCTTGGCTTCGATGATGCGGTTCTCGATCTGATCGGACATGCCGAGCCCGTGACGTCCGCCGATGGTGTTCGCTTCCATCACCAGGTCGACGGCGCTGTCGAAGCGCTTGCCGTTGATCGCGACGGGACGGCCACGCTCGAACTCGACGGTGACGTCCTCGGTGTCGATGGCGACCTCGGGGTCCCAGAAGCGGACACCCATGATGGGGTTGACGATTTCGAGCGACGTGTCGAGGTATTCGAGACTCTTCGCCTCGTGCGTCGCGCCCCAGATGTTGGCGTCGGTGGAGTACGCCTTCTCCGCGGAGTCGCGGTAGGGCAGGTTGTGTTCGGTGAGCCAGACCGACATTTCCTGACGGCCGCCGAGCTCAGTCACGAACGCCTTGTCCAGCCACGGCTTGTAGATCCGCAGTTCCGGGTTGGCGAGCAGACCGTAGCGGTAGAACCGCTCGATGTCGTTGCCCTTGTAGGTGGAACCGTCGCCCCAGATGGAGACGCCGTCTTCCTGCATCGCGCGGACCAGCAGTGTGCCGGTGACGGCGCGTCCGAGAGGTGTGGTGTTGAAGTAGGTCTGCCCTGACGAGCGAATGTGGAAGGCGCCGCACGTCAGCGCGGCCAGACCCTCTTCCACGAGCGGTTCGCGGCAGTCGACGAGGCGAGCCTGCTCGGCACCGTAGGCGCGGCCGCGTGCGGGAACGTCGGACAGATCCGGTTCGTCGTACTGGCCGATATCGGCGGTGTACGCGTACGGGACAGCGCCGTGTTCACGCATCCACGCCACGGCGACGGACGTGTCCAGGCCGCCGGAGAATGCGATGCCGATGCGCTCACCGACGGGAAGTTCATGCAGTACCTTCGTCACGCGAGCATGGTATCTGCTCGATCAGCCCAGGTTGAAAACGGTACGAGCGAGAGTCGAACCGTTCACCTGAATCTCGAGCACGTGCTCACCCGGGTAGTACCGGCGAGTGCTGATGGGCCGGAACGAATGTGACCGCGTGAGAACTGCGGGCGAACCAGGCGCGAGCGTCCGCGTGGTCAATTTGAAGACCTTGGGACTGCGCGTGCCGTTTGCTCGGACGTGATGAAGGACGTAGTCGACGGCGACCGCCAGCTCCGACGTCGACGCGAGCTCGAAGCGGAACGTCATCTCACCGCCGCTGACGACGTCCTTCGGGGTCACCGTCAGACCATGCACCGTGACGCCGTCGGGCCGCGCGAAGCCGAGCAGCGCCAGGGCGTCGGGATTGCCCTTCTTGACCAGGGTGCGCAGCGCGTGCCGAACGAGTCTCGGGGTGTTGTCGTCCGGCGCCTCGGTCCAGCGGCGTGCGGTCGTGACGACGAGCGCCGGGGCCGTGCGGCTCAGATCGTTGAGGTGGTTGGCTACCGATCGGCGCACGTACTCGGACTCGTCGCGGTACAGCGCGTCCAGGATCGGGACGGTCGCGTCGGGTCGCGCGGTGAGTGCTGTGACCCGCCTTGCCCACGGCAGGAACGGACGGGTGCCCTCGGTGGCGAGCCGGCGGACATGCTCGTCCTCGTGTGAGGTCCACGTCTGGGCGGCCTGGAGCGTGCGGTCCAGATTCGCGTCCATGAAGGTCCTGATGGCGAACTCGGACGTCAGACGCGGGGTGAGGTCGGCGAGGAGGGCCAAGCCGGAATCGAACGTCGCAGTGTCTGCCGTCTCCGGTGCTTCTTTTTCCGGACCGGAAGTGGTGGCCCTGACGGCGACGGCCTCGGTGACGGGCCAGATCATCCATCCGGTGAAGGTGCTCTTCTTCAGCGCAGTGCGGATCTTCTTCTCGAACGGCGCGTAGGCCGCCGGCAGTTCCTCGAGGAGGGCGTCGCGGACGACGCGGGTACGGTCGCTCAGGCTCAGTCCGTCGAATTCCCTGGTGGTGGCCAGTGTCGTGGGCATTCGCCCGCCGAGGTGCCGGACCAGATCGGTAACGACTCCGGCGCCGAGAAGCTCGTCGGCAGTGGGCATGTCACACCATGTCCTTCTTCGTGAGCCAGCGCAGAGTCGGCCACCCACAGAAGACTGGCAGCCAACACGTGAGCACGCGATAGAGCAGCACCGACGGGACAGCGACGCTCGCGGGGAGTCCGAACGCTGCGAGCCCGCCGATCAGGGCGGCCTCGACGGCGCCGACGCCACCGGGTGTGGGCGCTGCCGATGCGAGGGTTCCGCCGATCATCGTCACGACGGTGACGGTGACGAAGGTGGTGCCGCCGCCGAACGCTTCGACGCTCGCCCACAAGGCCAGTGCGGCGCCCAGAGTGGTTGCCGCACAGCCAAGGATGATGATCGCGAATCGTGTGGGGTCCTTGGCCAGATCTCCGAGTTCGCTGAACACCTCTTTCAGCTGCGGGCGCACGGCATTGCGCAGCCAGCGCCGAAGCGTCGGGACGAACAGGACGGTGCCGAGGATGCCGAGGACGACACCCGCGATCAGGTACAGCACCGTCGGGTCCGGTACGAAGTGCGCCAGGTCGGCCGATGTGCCGGCGGCGACGGAGAAGAAGACGAGCAACGAGACGTGCGTGATCACCTGGACCGATTGCTGCAGTGCCACAGCGGCGGTCGCACGTACCGCGCCGAGGCCGCCCTTCTGCAGAAAGCGGACGCTCAGCGCGAGGCCGCCGACCCCGGCAGGTGTCGTCGTCGCGGCGAAGGTGTTGGCCACCTGCATGATCGTGAGGTTCCGAAAGCTGACGAGTCCGGATGCGCACGCCCACAGTGCCGCGGCTGCACCGACGTACGTCAGCGCCGACACTGCGAGTCCCAGCAGAGCCCACCACCAGTTGGCGGTCTGCAACTCAGTGACGAAGGTAGGGACGGCGCTGATGAACGGGTAGGCGACGTACACGAGACCGATCAGCAGGACCAGTTGAATGATCTGGTTCCTGGTGAAGCGAGTGACCTGCTCGGTGGCGATCTTCTCCGTGCCGGTCTGCTTCACGACTTCGTCGCGTACCGACTTCATGATGCCCTTGCCGTCGGGGACGGACTCGAGCACGCGCGTCGGGATCGCGGTCTTGGTCAACCGTCCGGCTGCGGTGACGACGATGTCCTCACCGAGAGTGTCGACGGCGATCCGGACTGCCCGCTCCTCGCCGAAGAGCGCGGATGTCGAGATCAGAAGTTGCGCGACGTCGGACTGCATCTGCGCGTCCGACGCGCCCAGCTCGGCGTTGGAGAACCCGCCGAACAGAGCCTTGCCGTCGTCGTTGCGGAGCTCGGCGCTGCGTAGATCGCCGTGAGAGATCTGAACCTCGTGCAGCGTCTGGAGTCCGTTCCAGATGCTCGACGCCAACTCGTCGGGTGAGGTTTCGTCGACGGGGACGCCACGGGGTGCGCTGTGGGCGTACAGGGCCCAGCCTCGGTCGAGTGCCGACACGGCGAGAGGCCTGCTGCTGGCGACGCCGAGGTCACCGATGGCGATGCCCATCAGTGCTCGGTGTTCGACGGCTCGGCGCATCGACGCGTGCAGTGGCGCGCTCTCGCTGTTACGGAACGACAGCCATCGCCACACCTGCCGGAGAGCTCCCCCACTGCGTTGATTCTGCCCGTACATCTCGACGAAGATCTCGGGCTCCGGTCCTTCGGCCGCCGCGGAGAGAACCAATGGGCCCGGCCCCGCAGGCTTCAGTACTTCCAACGAGATGACCGTGTGACCGCGTTTGGCGAGGAGCCGGACGGCGGCGTCGAGCGGAACCTCGAGCGCGGGTGTGCCGACGACGAGAACGATCAGTGCGCCGACCAACCACCCGACGGACAGGCCGAGCATCGACCGAGCCGGCACGACGGTACTGACGAACAGGTGGATCGGCACGAAGGCGAGCAGCAGGAACCACCACACCCGACGCCACCGCGCGGGTAGCCACGGGCCGGACACCGTGAGGACGGCAGCCAGCATCGCGATCCAGCGGGAGTCGTCGAGAAACTGAGACAGGAAGGTGTCGAGACGGTCCGGCACGTCGAGGTGCCAGTCCGGGGTCGAGATACCGGTTCCGGTGATGGACAGGGACAGGACCGCGATGAGTCCCGCCGCCGCATACCCCGCGAGCAGCTTCCATTTCCGTCCCGCGATCAACCCGATGAGAATGCCGAACGGCAGAGCCAGAATCGCGACGCCGTAGAGAAGGTAGACCAGGTTGGACTGATCGGGGCTCAGTACACCCAGGATGTTCGACACCGATATCTCGAGCGCGTCCCACTGATTGCGGGTGATGAGCGAGCCTGCAACGACCGTCGCGAGCAGCACCATGGACAGCACTACACGCAGAATGTCGCTTGTCCGTCGGACGAGCGGTTGCAACAGACTCCCGGTGACCGGAATGTCCCGCCCGTCGACTCGCACGTGCGCCAACTTACCGTGGCCGCGCCGCCGACCGGCCGACTACCGCGCCAGGCGACGCACCAGCTCGTTACGAACAGCGGGCCATTCGGACTCGACGATGGAGAACACGACGGTGTCGCGCAGGGAGCCGTCCGGCATGCGTTGGTGGTTGCGCAGGACGCCGTCCTGCTTGGCGCCGAGCCGTGCGATGGCGGTGCGTGATTGCAGATTCATCCAGTGGGTACGGAATTCGACTGCGATGCAGTGCATTTCCTCGAAGGCATGAGCGAGCAGCAGTAGCTTGCTCGCGGTGTTGGTTCCGGTGCGATGAGCGGAGGCAGCGTTCCAGGTGGACCCGATCTCGAGTCGACGGTTCGCGGCGTCGGCATTCATGTACGTCGTCATGCCGATGATCTGCCCCGTGTCGTTACGGCGCACCGTGAACGGCAGCATCGACTGGGCGTCGAGCAGGCCGAGCCGCCGGTCGATCTCGGCGGCCATGTTCTCCGGCCTGGGCACCGAGGTGTACCAGAGATTCCAGAGTTCACCGTCGCGAACGGCGTCGGAGAGTCCTTCGAGGTGGTCGTGGCTCAGTGGTTCGAGCGTCACGACGTCGTTGGTCAACGTCACCGGCTGCAGGAAAGTCACGCGGCCGACGATACGTCAGCGCGCTTCTGCGAGCGGGTGAGCAGCACTACCGCAGCGGCTGTCACCGCGACCAGCAGCGCAAGGACGACCACGACATCATGGAATGCCGCCGCGTACTCGTGCGGATGGCCGGGAATCCCGGCCGCGGTGGCGTCGGCGACGGGGTTGTCGGGCATCGAGGCCTTGACGAACGCGGTCAGCGTCCACGCGTATCCGGCGACGAGCAGAGCCTCGCCTCCGATGCGGAACAGGTTGAGGACGCCCGCAGCCGTGCCGGTCTGCCCCGGGGGAACCGCCGCGAGAGCTTCTCCGTCGACCGAACCGATGGGCAGACCGAACCCCAGGCCGACGGCCACCATCGGCACCACGATCCACCACAGGGAAGCGTCGGGCCGCAGCGCGAGCATCCCGAGATCGCCCAGAACGAGAGCGGCGAGGCTGACGCTGATGACCGTCTTCGGCGTAACCGACCCTGTCGTGATCAGCTTGGCCACGACGGCAGGTGCAAGCAGAACGGGGACGGTCATCGTCAGCATGAACAGTCCCGCGGACGTCGGATCCATCGATGTGATGCCGCTGAGTGCATTCGGCAGGTAGGTCAGGAGGGTGACGAATCCGATCGCGCCCGCGACGGGCACCAGGCACAGGCCGAGGAAGGTGCGGTTGCGTAGGAGGCCGACGTCGAGAATCGGGGCCGAGCCCACGCGTTCGGGTCGGACGCGTGGCAGTACTACTGTCCCCGCCAGCGCGACGATCAACACCGCTGCCTGCACGAGAAAGACTCCTCGCCAGCCGATTCCGCCGACGAGGTAGCCGGAGATCGTCGGGCCGAGCGCAAGTCCGAGGCCGTTGACTGTGCCGAACGCGGCGAAAGCCGTTGCGCGGTCGGCGCCGGTGTAGAGATGCGACAGGATCGATGTCGATCCGACGAGCACGGCCGCGGCGCCGATTCCGGCGAGAACCCGGGCGGCGTCGAGGATCTCCAACGAGGGAGCGGCGGCGCTCACGATGCCGGCCAGGCCGGTCAGTGCGACACCGAGCCGAAACGAGATGTGGTGCCCGATGCGGTCCGACACTGCGCCCCACACGACCGTGAACAGCGCGAATGCGAGGTTGAACCCGTTGACGACCCACTGCAGTGGACCGGGGGCGTCGCCGAGGTCGCGCGCGATGTCCGGTAGTGCGATGGCCGTTCCCGCGATCGACATGGGTACGACGAATTGCGCCGCGAGAACGACGACGAGAGTGTTCTTGGATTGCATCGGCTCCCCCTAGGTACGATGATTGCCGTACCAGGCAAGCAGAAACAAAGGTACGACGCAAGCCGTACCTATTCAGGGAAGTGGGACCATGGACGAGAACGGGCACCCCGAGGTGTCGGAGATGGAACTGGGCAAAGTCATGTCCGCGTTGGCAGATCCGTTGCGGAGGAAGGTGATCACCGAGCTGGTCGGCGACGACGACGGTGCCGAGCGAACGTGCATGTCGTTCGAGTTGGGCGTCACAAAATCGACTCTGACGCATCACTTTCGGGTTCTGCGCGAAGCCGGGTTGGTCTTCCAGGTCGATCGGGGCAACAGCCGAAAGGTCACTCTGCGCAGGCCGGAACTGAACGAGCGGTTCCCCGGCCTGCTGGACCTCATCGCCAACGAGTCACCGTAAATCGGGTAGCACCGCGCGAGAGCACGCGTTAGCGTCGTCGACATGCACATCGCGATGATCGGCACGACGGCGCCGAGCCACATCTACCCCTCTCTCGGCCTGATCGCAGAGTTGGTGCGCCGCGGGCATCGGGTCACGTACGCCGTCGGGGAACAACTGGCCGGACTGGTCGAACCCCTTGGAGTGGAGCTGGTTTCGTTCACCTCCGTCCTCCCTCAGGGTGAGGACGACTGGCCGGACGACCCGGCGTCGGCGATGCACGTGTTCCTGGACGAGGCGCTGGAATCCTTCGCCGGATTGACGGCGTTCTACGACGGGGACCGCCCGGATCTGTTCCTGTACGACATCGGCGGTCTGGCGGCACCGGTGTTGGGTCGTCGGTACGACGTCAAGGCCGTCCAACTCTCGCCCGCGATGGTCGCATGGGACGGATACGAGGACGATCTGTCCGAGATGCTCGGTCCACTACGAGCATCCGAGACGGGGCAGAAGTACCACGCCGCGTACTCGACATGGCTCACCGACAACGATATTCACGTCGACGCCTGGGATTGGATCTCCCATCCCGAACACGTTCTGTCGCTGATTCCGCGTGCGATGCAGCCCAATGCGGACCGTGTGCCGGACCGGGTGCGGTTCGTCGGCCCGTGTCTCGATGCCGGGCGTCTTGCCGAGACAGGCTGGACTGCCCCCAATGCGCGCGTCCTCTACATCTCGTTCGGTACGGGGTTCAACGAGCGGCCGGAGTTCTACCGCACCTGCATCGAGGCGTTCGGCGGAACGGACTGGCATGTGGTGATCTCCATCGGAAACCGTGTCGACGTAACGGAATTAGGGGACGTGCCGTCGAACATCGAGATCCATGCGCGCGTTCCGCAGCTCGCGGTCCTGCGTGCCGCGTCCGTGTTCGTCACTCACGCAGGAATGGGCGGCTGCACCGAGGCACTGTGGTTCGAAGTTCCCACGGTCGCCATCCCGCAGGCAGTCGATCAGTTCGGTAACGCGTCACTGCTCGAGGAACTCGGCGTCGGCGTCCAGCTCCAGAACGACGAGGTGACGGTGCAATCGCTGCGCGACGCCGTCGGGAAGGTCGCAGATTCCGCGGACATGCGCCGACGCCTCGCCGACATCGGTGCCGAGGTCCGCGGATGCGGTGGGATCGACAAGGCGGCCGATGCGGTGGTGAGCGCAGCGAGGTGACTCTACTGCTCGCGTCTAGTCGAGGGCGCTGACGCTCATGCCGTAGGGCAGGAAACGCACCTTTCTCGTCGGGTCGGTGTTGTCCTTGTGTGCTCGCAGAGCGTCGAGTTCGGTGGCGAACACCTGGTCGATGGCAGCACCGTCGTCGGAGACGGTGTAGATGGTCCAGACGCCGTCGCCTTTGTCGCCGGTGGTCTCGGGCTCCGGAGTGGGCTTCCTCGTCGGCGCTGCGGCCTCACCGAAGAATGCACCCCATGGCCCGATCGCACCGGATTGGCCGATGATCTTGCCGACCTGGCCGACGACGTCGCGCAGTCCGTCACTCGCTTCCTTGGCGAAGCGATCGAAGTCTTCGGGGTCGATGTTGAACGGTCCGTTGTTGGTCATGTCTCCAGTGTGCGCTCACTGCCGAGCGGCGCGCACGTGGCTGGGGGGGGTTGGTGACCGAATGAGTCGTTCGGTCACTCGGGGGCTGGGTGCGGGGGTTGCAGCGGGTGCGCGGGTTGCAACCCGCGCGTGTGCTGGAAGGTGCGCGTTCGGTGGGTGCAGGTGACCGAATGAGTCGTTCGGTCACTCGAGGGGGCCGCGAACTACTGCTGAAGCCGTGCACCGATCGTGTTGTGCAGGGCCCGGAGACTGTTCTGACCGAGGGTGACGGTCTGCGACTCGATGTGGCGCAGTAGGTGGCCGTCGTCGAGGACTTTTTCGCTGGACTGGATCAGCACGGTGCCTGCGCCGGTGAAGTCGAACTGGCGTTCTTCACCACTGTTCGCGCCGAGGAATCCGCGCGCTGCGCCCAGAAAGTTCTGCATCCAGCCTGCGTCGAAGTGATGCGATGGCGACGGGCAGTCGGCCCATCCGACGAGCGCTTCCGGGTCGATGCGCAGTGGAGGTTCCGCGAACATGACCTGCCCGTTCGACGACGCCAGGAATTTGCCCGTTCCGAGGAGAGTCAGAAATCCGGGAACGATGGACTGCTTCAGATCGAGGGTCGGCTCGAACGCAAGAAGGTTCGACGCCCGGATGGTCAGATTGCCGTTGTCGAGGTCGTAGGAGTTGATGTTGAAGCCGCGGTCGCCGAGGATCAGCTTGCCCTGACCCTGCGCGAGCACCCAGTCGTTCGAGTACAGCGGCGAGGAGAATCGCGCGGCGACGATGGCAGGCATCGACGTCTGGCCGAGTGGTTCGAAGCGCACGTTGCCGTAGTAGGCGATCATCGCGCCCTTCGACGTGAACCAGGGCTGGCCGGCGAGTTCGACGCAGAAGGCATAGTCGTTGCCGGGGACGTTGTCGTTGACCGGGAGCGTGTGGGGGTTGTGGATCTCGAGGCTCATGTCAGCTCCTAGAACTTCTGCTCGGAGGCCTGGACCCAGACGGTGCCCAAGCCCGTCATCTTCAACTGGACGGCCTCGCCGCTGCCTTTACCGACTGCGTCACGCCATCCGACGTTGGCGGAGATGTCGACGGTGATGTTGCCGATGTGACAGACGTACGCCTGGGGATCGACCACCACCTGGGGGTGCTCCGGCCCGACCTGCAGTGGAATGGCCCCGCCGTGAGACAGAACGGCAACGCTGCCCTGCCCGGTCAGCTGCGTGGTGAACAATCCCTGGCCGGTCATCGCGCCTCGCACAGCTCCGCGCACACCGCCCTGAGAGGTGAGCGCGACGATCGAGCTCTGGAGGTAACCGTCGTGCACCAGCAGGCGGTCCGCTTCGACGGTCAGCATCGACGACCCGTCGAGGTGGATCACTTCGACGTACAGGCCCGCGTGGCCGTAGAAGACCTCACCCTGGCCTTCGGCCGCCATCATCGCGACGTGCTCGCCGGACATCATCCGGCCCGCCATCCCCGCGACCCCGCCTAAGCCTGGCATTGCTGCCGCCGATCCACCCATCGAGTGCGGGATGAAGTGGACGTCGCCCGTGTAGTAGAGCATGGAACCCTTGCGCGCCAACACGTTCTGGCCCGGTGCGAGGGCCGACTTGACGACTTTACTGTTGACGAGTTCCAGCGGCATGTCAGCGCTCCTCGGGCTGGATGTAGACGACGCCGTGACCGTCGAAACGCAGCGAGAAGGCTTCGCCGCTGCCGCCTCCGATGGCGGATCGCCAGGTCACGTCCGTCACGAAGCTCTGGTTCAGCTGCCCGCGGTGGGCGACGAACGCGTCGGGATCGACGACGAGCGGGTACTGCGGGTCGACGGCCAGCGCGATGAGCGGCCCGCCCGCAGACAGCAGTGCGACCTGGCCGGTTCCGCTGGCCACCGTCGTGAACAGTCCTTGGCCCGACGACGCTCCGCGGAGGCCGGAGAACTTGACCTCGGTCTTCAGCTGACCGGTGAGAGCCAGTAGCTGCGACGCTTCGACGTGCATGGAGTCACCGGCGATGTCGACGATGGTGACGTCCTGGGCGTCGACGGCGAAGTAGACGGTGCCTTTACCGGAAACCTCCATCAGAGAGAGGGATTCGCCCGTCACCTTCTGCTTGAGCGCAGCGCGCAGACCTCCACCACCGCCCATTCCGGCGTTCTTGAAGGCGACGTCGCCCTCGTACGCGACCATCGATCCGGTGATCGCGCGCAGCGAGTCACCGTTCAGATTCGCGACGAGCACTCGGTGCCCGTTCAAAGTCAGCTGAGCCACGGGGGAACTATGCCACGCGCAGTTCCCCCGTGCCAGCTTTACCCGACGAGCGGCTTCAGGGTTTTACCTGCAAGTTCGACGACGCCGGGCTCGTGTCCATTGGTGACCAGATTGATGATGATTCCGTCGATACCTCGGTCGAGAACGCGCTTCTGGATCTGCCCGGCGATGTCGTCGGGAGTGCCGCAGAAGATGCGATCGGTGGCGGCCGCGGCATCGTCGTCGGACAGGTTGGATACGTCGACACCGGTGGAGAGCAGGTAGTCGTTCCTCAGCTTCACTGCCTTGTCGCCGTCCTCGTCGATGATGACGAAGGCGAGGAAGCTGGTTTCGAGATCCTTGGGATCGCGGTCCACCTCTTCGCAGCGCGCTTCGACGGCTGCGACCTTGCGGGGCAATTCGCTTGCGTTGCAGATGATGTTGAGGTGATCCGCGAACTGCGCCGCGAGACCGAACGTCTTCTTCTCGCCGCCGCCGCCGAGCATGATGGGCAGATCGTCGCGGATGCGAGGCTCGTTGATCGCGTTCTCGACCTGGTACCAGAGGCCGTCGAACGTCGGTCGCTGACCGCGAAGCATGGGCTCGATGATCTGCAGAGCTTCGTCGAGACGCTCGAAACGGTCCGTGAACGTGCCGAACTCGAGTCCGAAGCTGGTGTGCTCCAGTTCGAACCAGCCCGCACCGATGCCGAGGATCGCGCGGCCGCCGCTGACGACGTCGAGCGTGGTGACGGTCTTGGCGAGTATTGCCGGGTTCCGGTAGGTGTTGCCGGTGACGAGGGCCGACAGCTGGATGGTCTCCGTGGCAGTGGCCAGCCCCGAGAGGGCGGAGTACGCCTCGAGCATCGGCTCGTCCGGCTTGCCGATTCCGGGGAGTTGGTAGAAGTGGTCCATGACGAACGCGGTGTCGAATCCCGCGGCTTCTGCCTCGCGCGCCTGCGCGATGACCGTGGGGAACAGTTCCTTGACGGAACCTTCGTAGCTGAAATTGGGCATCTGGTAACCGAGACGAATAGTCACGTACTGAACGCTACTCCCGTCGGTGACGTATGCCACCTGGACGAGTTGACTATGTAAAGCTGTAGTCAGGCTAGCTACGGTAAACCAAAGTCAGTCGAAGGGGTCTTGCCATGTCACACACATTCGGCCGCGACGCAGTCATCGTCGAGGCGGTCCGTACTCCGGTCGGTAAAGGCAAGGCCAGCGGGGCGCTGCACGGTGTGCATCCAGCCGATCTGCTGGCGCACAGCCTCCGGGCCGTCGTCGAACGAAGCGGGATCGACCCGGCGATGATCGACGACGTCATCACCGGGGCGGTCACGCAGGTGGACGAACAAGCCTTCAACATCGCTCGGACGGCACTGCTGGCTGCCGGTTACCCCGAGTCCGTGCCCGGCACCACGGTGGACCGCCAATGTGGAAGCAGTCAGCAGGCCGTGCATTTCGCCGCGCAGGGTGTCATGTCCGGTGCGTACGACATCGTCGTTGCTGCCGGCGTCGAATCCATGGGACGTGTGCCCATGGGTTCCAACATCAGGCCGGGTTCCGATCCGCGAGGTGTCGGATTCACCGAACGGTACTCCGAAGGCCTTGTGGCGCAGGGGCACAGTGCCGAGCTGATCGCAGCGAAGTGGGGATTGGACCGGACCGCTCAGGACGAGTTCGCGTTGAACAGTCATGCCAAGGCCTACGCCGCCGCCACCGGAGGCCGGTTCGCGAAAGAGCTGGCACCCCTGGCGGAGTTGGATCACGACGAGATCATCCGTAGCGGCGGAACGTTGGAATCGATGGCCGGTTTACGGCCGGCATTCGTCGATCATGCGGTGGGAGAACGCTTCCCGCAGATCGACTGGTCCGTCACCGCGGGCAACAGTAGTCCGCTCAGCGACGGCAGCGCCGCTCTGCTGATCACGAGGAGCGAGATCGCCACGCGCTTGGGGTTGAAGCCCCTCGCGCGCCTGCACAGCGTCGCTGTCGTCGGATCCGATCCGTTGTACATGCTCACCGGCGTCGTTCCAGCGACCGAGAAAGTGTTGAAGCGGGCGGGCCTGAGCCTGGCCGACATCGATCTGTTCGAGGTGAACGAGGCCTTCGCTTCGGTGGTCCTGGCATGGCAGAAGGAAACCGGTGCAGACCCGTCCAGGGTGAACGTCAACGGTGGAGCCATCGCGATCGGCCACCCGCTCGGGGCAAGCGGAGCACGAATCATGACGACGTTGGTCAACGCCATGGAGCAGAACGACGCCCGATTCGGTCTGCAGACGATGTGCGAAGCAGGCGGGCTCGCGAACGCGACGATTCTGGAACGGGTCTGAAGCAGGTTTTCGCTGCAGAACACGTGCATCGGGTGAACAATCGGACCATGCCGACACTCGAACTCACAGGACCACCGTTCTCCGGATTCGCCGTCGACGACATGGAGGCAGCCCGGGCGTTCTACGCGGACACGCTCGGGCTGACCGTCGAGACAGGTGAGATGGGCATGCTCCACCTTCGCCTGAGCGACGCCGTCGAGATTCTGATCTACCCGCGGGAGCGGCACGAGCCCGCGCCGAACACCATTCTCAACTTTCCGGTCGCGGACATCGACGCCGCCGTCGACGCGTTGACGGCCGAAGGGGTTGTGTTCCAGCAGTATCCGGACATGGGAACCGACGAGAAGGGGATCTTCCGCCACGGCGGCCCGCTGATCGCCTGGTTCACCGACCCGTCCGGCAACGTTCTGTCCGTGTTGCAGGCTTGAACACTGCGGGTTCGGGTCAGGCGGTGGGAGTTCCCAGCTCGAGCGTGACCAGTTGCTCCTGACGAATACCCTGCTCGGTCACCCACTCGAGACGTATCGTCTCCCCCGGCCTGCGCCCGATCATCTCCGCCGACATGTCCTTCGAGGATCGAACAGGTCTGCCGTCGACGGAGACGATCACATCACCGCCTAGCAGGCCGGTTCTCATTGCCGGAGAGTCGTTCTGAACAGACGTCACCGCAGCTCCCTGCGACGGGCCCGCCGAACGGAAAGCCGACACATCTCGTATCGACACCCCGAGATACGGCGTCGGGCCGACGTGGACAGTCCCACCCGAGCGCCCGGTCCGCACCTGTTCGACGACGGCCATCGCGTCGTCGATCGGGATGGCGTACGCCTCCGGAGCTTGCGTGGCTCTGGCCTCGTCCGACAGCCCGGCCGCATCCACTCCGATGACGTCTCCCCACGCGTCGACGAGCGGTCCGCCCGAGTCGCCCGCGCGAACGTCGGCGTCGATCTGAATCATCCCGGTCAGCTCGTTGCTGGTTCCGTCGACCGAGTTCTGCGCGGTGACAACCCGATCCAGTGCGACGATTCTCCCCGGCGCCGGGACGAGAACTCCACCACCCGCAGCATTTCCGACGGCGGTCACCGCGTCACCGACCGCAAGGTCCGCCGAGGATCCGATGGGCGCCGGCGGAAGATCCGACGCGGTCGCCAACTCCAGTACCGCAAGGTCGCGGGACTTGTCGTAACCCAGCACCGAGGCGTCGTAGATCAGGCCGTTGCCCATGTGCACGGCCGTCACGTCCGTCGCCTGCTCGACGACGTGGAAGTTCGTCAGAACCAGTCCGTCCGCGCCGACGACGAATCCCGTTCCGGCCACTCCGTACGTGCCGAACTCCGCGGAGATCGTGACCACCGTCGGATCCACGCGGGCGGACAGCTCCTCGGGTGTGAGCGGGGGCCCCGCGGGCGCTGGTGGTGGCGCCGGAGGTAGGGCAACCGGAGGCTGAACAGTGTCGAACCCGCCCGGCGACAGCTGGGGTGCCAGCGCCGTCGCCGCGAGCGTCAGCACCACCACGGTCACCGCCCGGCCTGCTGCCTGCATAGCCTCCGATTATGACCGTCCGGCGACGAAAATGCGGCGACCTGGCACACCTCTTACAGACCTAGCACTCTTTCTGCGGACCTAGCACGCCTTCTATCCATCGATTTCGCGTGCCAACCTCACAAAAAAGGTGCTAGCTCCCCAACTCCGCTATCGCGCGGTGACGGCTCGGGGAACGTCGGCGCGGAGGGTGAAGTCGGTGACGAATTCTCCGTCCTCGGGGACGAATCGGCGTCGGGGATCGTAGTTCTCCACGTCGAACCGATTCAGAGCCGGTGAATGTGTCGTGACGGCCATCTTTCCGCCGTCGACGTCGAATTGCAGGAGGCGTTGGAAGCCTGTGGCGCGTTCGCCGTCGACCTCGAAGTATTGGTAGTCCGCGAGGAGTTGGACGACGGTGCGGCCGGTGTCGTCGACCTCTCGATCGACGACGGTAGCTTGCCCGTCGACGTGCCCCGAGAGCACGAGGAACACCGATTCGTAGGGCTTCACGAGGCGGTTCCAGATCTGCTGACCCGAGCTGGCACCGATGTCGCCGAAGGCCATCAGTTTCTTCTCGCCGCCTTCGTCCAGGTAGTAGTGGGTGCCGATCACGACGTTCCGATCCGGATGATCGTCGAGAACCTGCTCGGCCCACTTCATGACCTTCTCGGGCGGGTTGTATCCGATGTAGAGCATCAGGAACTTCGCGCCTGCGATGTCGATCAGGTCGTAGTGTGCCGAATTGTCCTCGGCCGTGAACGAATCACCCCACCACGGTTGATCTCGGTATCGCTGAGGGCCGAAGTATTCGTTGTACAGAGCGTGGTTCTGCTCGTGCATTCCGGGCACCAGTTTGCCCGCGACATTCCACAGGTTGTCGTGGTTGCCGGGGAGAACGCCGTGTGGAACACCTGCATCCTCCAGTCGCTTCATGGACTCGCTCGCAGCCTCGAATTCGATGCGCGACTGCGTATCCGGACGGCCGGGGCTGATCCAGCTCTGGATGATGTCCCCCGTGTGCATGCTGTAGTCGATGCCGTACTTCTCGGCATTGTCGACGGTCCACTGCGTCATGTCGTCGTAGACGGTCGGATTGTCCCGCGAGATGTACTGGGTGTCACTGATGTGTTGCAGCGCGAAGTCGTAGGTGCCCGGCTCGGCGAAAGCTCCGTCGGGAGAGGCATTGTCGTCGGCGAAGGATCGATCGACGCGGGGGCTGTCGATGATCATCACCTCGACGTCACCGTCGATTCCCGTCACGGGCGCCGCGAGAGTGATGTCGCCCCCGCTGGTGGCGGGACGGGCGACGGCAACGGCCTGCCCCCAGGAGTCCGACCCGGGTGTGCGCACATGCATTGCAAGATCGTTGGTGTTGACGGAGGTGCCGTTCCACGTGAGCACAGCGGACTCCACTCCGGGGGCGAACGAGGCGGTGTAGCGAAGGTACGGGAACTCGTCCCACGCCGATGTGTGGGAGGCGGAGCCCGAGGACTCCTCGACGCTCGCGGTGCCGTCGCCGACGCCGGCGACCATGTCTGCAGACAGCGCCTCCGGAACGGAGGTGAGTCCGAGTGCGGGTACCGCCGTGGCGGGTGCCTGCGCCCGGATCTCACTGGGGTCGGCCACGGCGTCGGCGCCGACGAGAGCACACGCGAGCAGGAGAGATCCGATGGTCGGGGCGGCCTTCACTCTGTCCAGGCTACCGACGCTCGGGAGTGGGTGTCGGTAGCGAGAGTGACGGGCCGATCACGGACCGAACGTCACGTTCGCTGAGGTAACGCCTCGGCAGCACGAGTCAGCCGGGTGGCGGCGTCGCGAACGCGTTCGATCTTCCGGTCCAGGGCCTCGCCTTCGAATGCTTCGACTCGTCCGCCGATGCTGATGGAAGCCACGACGGCTCCTCCTCGTCCGAGGATCGGCGCGGCGACGGCGGCGACGCCGGTCAGGTAGTCGGAATTGCTCACGGAGTATCCGGCGGTTCTGACGGCGTCGAGGTGCTCGCGCAGGCGGGTGGCGTCGGTGACGGTGTGTTCGGTGAATGCATGCAGATCGCTTTGTATCCACTTGTCACGCAACGTGTCCGAGTTGGCGAGCATGACGATGGGGCCTGCAGCGGCGTGGTAGGGCAGCACCGAGCCGATGTTGATGCCCGCGACCACCAACGGATTGTTCCCTTCGAGCCGATCGATGCACACGGCACCTTCCTCGGCGGGAACCATCAGGTAGGCGGTGTCCCCGAATGCGTCGGCGAGTTGGGTCATGTACGGCCGCGCTGCCGTTCGGATGTCCAGGTTCACCAATGCCGCCGAGCCGATTTCGAACACCGGCATCGCGACGCGGTACGCCCCGTCCGCCGTCCGGTCGACCCACCCAGCGTGAACGAGGGTGGTCATCAAGCGATGCACCGTCGTCTTGTTCATCTCGCTCGCCGCGGTGAGATCCCCGAGAGTCCAGACCGGGCGGGAGGCGTCGAAATGCTCCAGCAGAGTGCATGCCTTGAGGACGGCTCCGACGATGTCCCGTCCCGCCTGGGTGTCGGACTGGAAGGGCGCAGCCACTGGGTACTCGCTTTCGGGGGTAGTCCGTGATCGGTCTGGCCATCATACGAACCGGCGTCTTCGGGATGCCGTGTTGACATGTGACCCGGACCACTCTAGCTTCGTATCACGAAATACGGAACTCATTCCGCTATACGGAACGGACTAGTGATGACGGCTTCGACGCCCACCCTCAAGGACCTCACCAACGCCGGACTCGTCTACGCCCCCGGGGTGTGGGACGGTCTGACGGCCAAGCTCGCCGAACAGGCCGGATTCGACGCACTGTGCGCGTCGGGATTCGCGGTGTCCGCTGCCCTCGGACTCCCCGACGCCGAGCTGTACACCATGACGGAGAACCTTCAGGCCATCAGGACCATCCGGGAAACCTCGAAGCTTCCCCTGGTCGCGGACATCGACACCGGTTACGGCAACGCCGTCAACGCCGCCCGGACCGCAACGAAGTTCGTCGACGCAGGCGTGCAGGGAATGTTCATGGAAGACCAGGTGTCTCCCAAGTCCTGCCCTATCTGCGTCGGCGACCCGGTGGCACTCGTCGACGTCGAAGAGGCGACGGGCAAGATCCGTGCCGTGCGAGACTCGACGCCCGACACGGTGCTGCTCATCGCGCGCACCGATGCCCGGGGCGACGACGCGATCCGTCGTGCGCAGGCATACGTCGAGGCGGGCGCGGACATGATCATGCCCGTCACCAAGACGTTCGAGACCATCGAGGAATGGGAGCGTTGCCACGACGAGGTAGGCGTTCCGCTGATGGCGACGCTGACGGCATCGACCTGGACCGAACGCGACTTCACTCCGGAAGTGCTGGAGCGCATCGGAGTTCGGCTTGCACTTTTGCCGACGCAGGTTCTCATGGCGGCAACCGGCGCCGCACGGACTGCACTGCGGCGCCTCGCCGGGGGCGAAGCTCCCGCTGCGGTCAGCGCCGACGCACTGTCGCATCACGATTTCGTCGACCTCATCGGCTTCTCCGACGTCGAAGCCAAACAGCGCAAATACCTCCCCGAGGCTGCCAAATGAGTCCCGGCTACACCATGACCGAGAAAATTCTAGCCCGCACCTGCGACAGCGAGACGGTACGCGCGGGTGAGAATCACGCGGTCCGTCCGGCCCGCATGATCGCCTACGACTTCCCCGGTTACACCGACGTGATGTTCCGTCAGATGCGGGAGGACTTCGGCATCACCGAGCTCGAGGATCCGAGTCGGTACGTCGTGTTCATCGACCACATGTTGACGAAGAACAACGACAAAGAAGCCGAGGTCCACAAGGTCACGCGTGATTGGTGCGAGTTCTACGGAATCGAACTGCACGAAGGCCGCGGCATCGGCCACCAGCTGACGGCCGAACTGGGACTGGCGATTCCTGGTGACTTCCTCGTTCATTTCGACGGCCACATCAGCGGCGTCGGAGCGTTCGGTGCGCTCGGGTGGGGAATCCGACGCGACCTCATCGAGGCATGGGTGACCGGGAAGGTGTACGTCGACATTCCGGCCACCACACGTTTCGATCTCGTCGGTGAATTCTCCCCGGGCGTGGACAGCAGAGACCTCGTCCACACCATCATCGATCTCGTCGGGGCCGACGGATGCGCGCACCAGGTCATGGAATTCGGCGGACCGGGCGCTCGGTCGATGAAGATCGATCACCGTCAAGGACTGTGCGGCATGGCAATGTTCACCGGTGCAGTGTCCGCGGTGTTCGAGCCGGACGAGACCTCGCTGGCGTACGCGAACACGGTTGCGCGCCAGGCCTTCGATCCAGTTCACCCCGACGACGATGCCGTGTACGCGGCCCGGCACACCATCGACCTGTCGGAGGTCGTCCCCCGCGTCGTTCAACCAGGCTCGGCCCGTGCAGCCAACACCAAGACCGCGAAGGAGGTCTCCGGAACGCCGATCACCAAGGCGTTCATCGGTTCCTGTGCGAGTGGGCGCATCGAAGACCTGCGCGCCGCGGCCCTGGTGCTCGACGGCAACACCATCGCCCCCGGTGTCGAGTTGAACGTCGTCCCGACCTCGCAGCAGGTACACGAGCAGGCCGAGCGCGAGGGAATTCTGGACGTACTCCGATCAGCAGGCGCCACCATCGCGGTGTCGAGCTGCGACTTCTGCTTCGGCTACCAGAAACCACTCCAAGCAGGCGAGAACTGCATTTCCACAGGAGTTCTCAACATCTCCGGTCGGATGGGCAGTTCCGACGCGAACATCTACATGGGATCGCCGTACACGGTTGCGGCGAGTGCCCTGGCCGGATCCGTCCGAGAATGGAGTTCATGACGTGAGTGCCTATCCACCACCACCCGACGTCATCGAGGGACGCATCGCCTGGATCTTCGGCGACGACTTCGACATCGACCTCGTCGTCGGTGTCTCCAACATCAAGTCCTACGACCCCGACCACCTGAGGTCCGTGTGCATGCACGCCTACGACCCTGGGTTCGTCGACCGAGTTCGGCAGGGAGACATCATCGTCGGCGGGCGCAACTTCGGATACGGTCACCCGCACTACCCGCCGATGGTCGCGCTGCGCAACGCCGGAATCGCAGCGATCGTCGCCGAGTCGTTCTCGCCCGGATTCTGGCGAGGCGAAACGTTCAACGGGATGCCGCTCATCACCGTTCCCGGAGTGTCCACCGCCGTGGCGACGGGTGATCCCGTGACCCTGGACTGGCGCTCCGCGACTCTCCGCACCGACGACGGAACCGAACTCGTCGGCTCGCCCCCCAACCCCAGGACCGTCGCCGTCATCGAGGCCGGCGGATCCTACGAACTCCTCATCGCCGAGCACCAACTGGCACAGCACCAACTCGCACAGCAGTCACTCGTACAGCAAGGACAGCCGACATGACCAATTCGCCGCACCCATCCACGAGGACCGACGTGGCCAGTCCGGGTAAGTCGAACACCACTGCCAGACGGGCCGCGATCGCCGGTGGCGTCGGAACTCTGATCGAGTACTACGACTTCGCGGTGTACGGATTTCTCGCCGTCGTCATCGCTCCGCTCTTCTTCCCGTCCACCAGCCCAGGAGTGTCGATCCTGGCAACACTCGCAGTGTTCGGCGTCGCGTACGTCGCCCGTCCCCTCGGCGGCATCTTCTTCGGCCGCCTCGGCGATCGACGTGGTCGTCGATCCGCTCTGGTCATCACCGTCGTCTGCATGGGCATCGCGTGCGGCATCCTCGGGTTGCTTCCGACGCACTCGTCCGTCGGCTACCTCGCTCCGGTTCTGCTGGTGATCATCCGACTGGCGCAGGGGTTCTCGGCCGGAGGTGAGATCGGCGGTGCCGCAACGTACATCGCCGAGTCCGCGCCGCCGAACCGTCGGGGATTCTTCGGATCGTTCACGCCGATCGGCTCGACACTCGGATTCGCCGTCGCCGCAGCGGTTGTCGGTCTGGTCGCCCTCGTCACCACCGACGAGCAGATGTCGTCCTGGGGATGGCGAATTCCGTTCCTTCTCGCTCTGCCACTCGCCGTCGTCTGCCTACGTGTCAGGTTGAAGCTCGAGGACAGCCCCGAATTCGAGGAGATGGCCGAGAAGAACCAGGTCACCAAGAGCCCGCTGTCCGATGTGGTGAAGCGCAACCCGTGGTCGGTGCTTCGTGTCGTCGGCATCGCCATCGCGATGAACGGATCCGGCTACATCGGCCTGACCTACTTCAGTGTGTACCTCATCAACGATCTCGGCTTCTCCAAGGACTCGGTGTACTGGACATCGGCCATCAGTATTGCGTTGGCCTGCGCCACGTTCCCGCTCAGCGGCATGTTGACCGACAGATTCGGCCGCAAACCCGTGCTGCTGGCCGGTTACGTCGCGTACATCGTGATTGCATTGCCCGCGTTCATGATCCTGGGTGCCACAGCGAGCATCGTCGTCGTCGGAATCGTGTACTTCGTCTACATGGTGCTCAACGGCGTCGTCCAGGTGCCCGCGTTTCCGCTGTTCACCGAACTCTTCCCGAGGTCCGTTCGTTACACCGGAGTCTCGCTCGGATTCAACATCGGCACCATCGCCGCCGGCGGAACAGCTCCGTACGTCGCCGCGCAGCTCGTCGAATCGACCGGCAACGCCATGTCCCCCGCGTACTGGGTCATGGGTGTCTGCGCAATCGGTGTCGCCACGGTTCTCACCATCCGCGAAACCGGAAAGACCGCCCTGCCGGTCTGATGCGGTGAGTGCATACTGATTCGCATGACGCGACGGGTACCGGGCACATCGAAGCCGACGGTCAGGGTCGGCATCTCGGGTTGGACGTACGCGCCGTGGCGGGGTGACTTCTATCCGAAAGGCCTGGCACACCGCCGAGAGTTGGAGTACGCGTCGGAACGGCTGTCCTCCATCGAGATCAACGGAACGTTCTACGCAATGCAGAAGCCGGCGAGCTTCGTGAAGTGGCGTGAGGAGACGCCGGAGGACTTCGTGTTCTCCGTCAAGGGCGGGCGGTACATCACCCACATCAAGAGGCTCGTCGGCGTCGAATCCGCTCTCGCCAACTTCTACTCGACGGGTGTGTTGAGCTTGGGACCGAAACTCGGTCCATTTCTGTGGCAGTTGCCGCCCAACCTACAGTTCGACGCCGGTGCGCTGGCCGCGTTCTTCGATCTACTACCCCGCACGACCACGGAGGCCGTGGCCCTCGCGGGCCTGCGGGACGACAAGCTGCCCGACGACAGGGTCAGTCTCGCAATCGACGGTGACCGCCCCTTGCGTCACGCACTCGAGGTGCGGCACGACAGCTTCCGATCCGACGAGGCTGTCGAGCTGTTGCGAGAGAAGGACGTTGCGTTCGTCGTCGCCGACACCGCCGGACGCTACCCGTTCGTCGACACGCCGACGTCGGACTTCGTGTACATCCGCTTGCACGGCGACGAGGAACTGTATGCGAGCGGTTACGACGATGCAGCCCTGGACAAGTGGGCTCATCGCATCGAAGAGTGGACAGGCGCGGGCCGAGACGTCTTCGCGTACTTCGACAACGACGTCAAAGGATTCGCTCCATTCGATGCGATGAGGCTGCGTGAACGTATCTGACTACTCGAACTCCATTCGAACCGAGCTGGCGCAGAAGTGCAGAAGCAGTACGAATCCGTTGATCGACACGACGATCGGGGCCCACACGAACACGGTCATCATCGGGCTGAGACCGTCCACGACCACCACCCAGACGGCAATCACCGTCGTGAACAGCGTGCAGAGCGCAACGTGCGTCGCGAGCATCCATCGGCCCAGGAAGAAGCCGACGAACATCCCGATCTCGATGAAGAACGCAGTCTTGGCCAGGGTGATCGCAGGTGGTGTGCTCGAGGAGAAGACCGCGACGAAGATTGCGATATCCGATCCGATGACGAATACGAAGGCCGGGCCGATGCGAGGCCACGGCGACACCCACCACCACACCGCGGCGGCGAAGGCGAACAACATGGACGCCCACGTGACAGCTACTCCGGTCGTGGTGGCGGGGGCGTAACCGGACGCAAGTTCCAACGCCGGGATGATGGCCATGCTCAGGGTCGCGAACGCCAGCACACGTTTGACGATCGTCGTGATCGCCAGTGACGCCATCGCATCGACGACCCACTCGTATCGCTCTTCCAGCGTGTCGCCGGCTGCCGACATCCCGATCCCCCGATTTCGTTCGGTCCCCCGATCGGAGTCTGACACATCGCGAGGGGGTGCTACGGCGAAACCGGTTCGATATCAGACCTTTACGTCTGCCGTTCTGTGACGTGTCACAGTGATCGGGTGCCGTCGAGCATGGCCATCAACAGTTCGCGGGGCAGAGCCAACGGCGGCATCGAGTTGAGGTGGATGGCGTCGTCGGATTTGTCGTTCTTGAACTCGGCCACCTCGTCGTGCAGCCGCTCCATCGTGACGTCGAGCCGGTTGGCACTGTCGGCGGCCTCGGTGAGCTCGTCCAACAACGGTGCCGGGATGGTCCCGGAGTATTTGTAGAAGATCTTGTGTTCGAGGCTCGCCCAGAAATCCATCGCGATGGTACGAATCTGCAGCTCTACCGGCACCGGTTGAATGCGGTCGCTCATGAACACCGGAATTTCGACAATGAGGTGAAGGCTTTTGTAGCCATTGGGTTTCGGCGTGGCGATGTAGTCCTTGATCTCGAGTACACGCACGTCGGTCTGGCTGCCGATCATGTCCGCGATTCGGTACGTGTCGGAGATGAAGCTGCACGTGATGCGAATACCCGCGATGTCGACGATGTTCGACCGGATGTCATCGAGGGTCAGCGGGCAGTTCTTTCGTCGAGCCTTGGTGATGATGCTCTCGGGGGTCTTGAGCCGTGAACCTACGTGTTCGATCGGACTGTAGCGATGGATATGGGTGAACTCCTCCTTCAAGATGTTGATCTTGGTCATGAGTTCGTCGATGCCGAACTTGTACCCCATCATGAATCGAGTGAAGTCGTTCCGGAGCCGGTCGAAATCCGGCACCGCCTGGGGTTCCTCGCCCGTGGCATCGCGTTCCATGCCCTCGATTGTCCCTTACCGGGCCAGGGAGCCTAGGCGCGGTGGCTTCCGCGTGAGTCGAAGCTCGCGTCCGCGCATCTCGGGCCGAGGGGAGGGCTGAAGGTGACATCTCCGCAGGTGCGGCACGCGTGGGTTCGATGGTGCCCTCGGCCGCAGGAACACGCCCTCGACCCGACCAGTACGGTCCGTGGGCCGAGGGCGTGACCGCGAGCGCACCTGCACGGTGCGTTCTCGACCCATCGATCGCCCAATCGATGGAGGGTCCCGCTGCCGTCATCACCCTCCGCTGTCGTCATGCGCCGCCGCGTTCTTTCCGGGTGAATCCATGCTTGCCACCGCCTGCTCGACGTTTGGACCGTCCGGAGCCGGGGGACTCGGGGACGGCCCACTCAGAGTAACACGCATTCGAACATACGTTCCCATTGAACTCGACGATGTTGTGCCATAATCTGAAATTACGAAATTACGGAATGACAGAGGGGTCACGATGCGTCGAACCATTGCTGTATCCGCAAGCTGCCTGGCTCTATTCGTGGCGACGGGGTGCACGTCCACGTCCGGTACCGACAGTGCGCCGGAGCCGGACGAGTGCACGCCGGTGACGTCGACGGATCTGAACACCGAGGACGGGTGGTTGGGTCTGATCGGTCAGGCGCCGGAGTCCGTGAGCCTGCTGGTCGACGACGGCAGTGGACGCACCGTCGAGCATCGCGCAGAGGAGCAGCAGCCGCTGGCGTCGGCCGTGAAAGTGGTCCACCTCGGCGCCTATGCTCGCGCGGTCGCCGCAGGTGAACTGGACCCGGACGAGCAAGTGCCGCTACTGGATTGGGAACGATGGTACGTACCGGGAACGGACGGCGGCGCGCACCCGGCGGCACTCGAACGGCTGGGGATCGCAAACGACGGCACCAGCGCGACCGATCTTGCCGGCACCGTTCGGCTGGACGACATCGTCTCCGCGATGATCCAGGAAAGCGACAATGCCGCGCCGGACTACCTGCGCTATCGGCTGGGTGACGACGCGCTCACGCGTGCTGCCGCGGCCGGAGGGTGGGAGAACTTTCAGGCTCCGACACTCGTGACGCAGACGCTGTCGTTGTTCGATCCCGCGTTGGGCGACGGTGACACGTGGGCAACGGCAGAGAGGTGGGCCTTCGATCAGCAGTTCCGTGTGGACGTGAGCGCAGGCCTCGAAGTGCCGTCGTACGATCAGCAGGTCGACGGGGTGCAGGAGCGGTCGGCGCAGGGATCGGCTGCCGAACTCGCCGGGTTCTATCGCGCGATCGCCGACGGAAGTTTCGGTGACGGTGGCGATGTCGCACTGCGGCAGCTCGAACACCGCCCCGCGCCCGACGGTGCCGCCGGAATCGGGTTCAAAGGCGGCAACCTGCCGGGTGTCCTGACGCAGGCGTTCGAGCTACGGCGGGACGACGGCACGGTTGCGACGGCGGTGTGGCTGATCGACTCGTTGCCTGCCGATCGGTACGAGGTAGCTCTCGCGGGCATCGGGAACCAGCAGACGCTGATCGTCGACGCGCTGAGCTCGCCGTCGGGCTTCGACCGAATTGCCTGCGCAGTGTGAGCGGGGAGTTCGAGGCCAGGCTCGCCGAGTTGGAGGCCCGGGTCGCGGAGCTGGAACGCCGCGACGTCGGTGCTCCGACAGAGAAAGCTGCCCCGACGGGCGGTGAGATCGCGTACCGCGGCGACGTCCATCTTCACGGAGACGTGACATGGGACATCGGGTATTCCCCCGACGGGATCCTGGACCTCTCGGTCGCACGCACGACGGATGTTCTTGCGGCGCTGGGTCATCCCGTCCGATTGCAGATCGTGAAAGTGCTCCTGCGGGGACCGGCCAATGCGTCGGAACTGCAGGAGGCCGTCGGGCTCGGGTCGACGGGGCAGGTCTACCACCACCTCAAGGTGCTGGGCTCGGCCCACATCGTCGAACAGCATGGCAGAGGTGAGTACCGAGTCGGAGCGAAGAAGGTCGTGCCTCTGCTCGTGTCGATGCTCGCCGCCGCGGACATTTCGGGCGAACTGGGTACCTGACCGCGTCGAGCGATGAGTGTCGAGCGATGAGTTTCGGAGCCGGGCGGTGTCGGTACAGGCACACACCCGCCCGCGAGCATCGGAGAAGACAATGTCCTCGAACAACACGCAGACCGAGAACGTGACACCGACCGTCCCGTCCGGCTCCCGCACTGCCGCACGCGCCGGTTGGGTGCTGACGGCACTCCTCGCGATCTTCCTGATCTTCGACGGAGTGACCAAGTTGGTCAATGTGCAGCAAGTGCGGGATGCGACGGTCGACCTCGGTCTACGCGAGGAGATGACGCCTGTCATCGGTGTCGTTCTGTTGGTCAGCCTTGCTCTGTTCCTGGTGCCGCGCACGGCCTTTCTCGGCGCGGTACTGCTCACTGGTTACCTCGGCGGCGCGGTTCTGACCAATTGGCGGGTCGACAAACCACTGTTCAGCACGGTGCTGTTCGCGGTGTACGTCGGCGTCGCGGTATGGGCGGCGCTCTACCTTCGCGACCCCAAGGTGCGTCAGGTCATGCCGTTCGTGCGCTGAGGCTCGGTCGATCGAACGGAACCGACCGGAGGTGACACGGTTCGGAGCTACTGGGCTGCGTATCCGCCGTCGACGAGGTGGTAGCTGCCGGTGATGAAGCCTGCGGCGTCGCTGGCGAGGAAGGCAACGAGGCTGGAAACCTCCTCGGAGGTGCCGAGACGACCGAGAGCGTGCTTGGCTTCCAACGCCTTTCGGGCATCTTCGTCCATGTTGGCAACGAGGAGCGGCGTACGGATGAAGCCGGGGCCGACTGCGTTGACGCGAACGCCCTGTGCGCCGTACTCGAGCGCAGCGTTCTTCGTCAGACCGAGCAGGCCGTGCTTGGATGCGACGTAGCTGGCGGAGTTGGCAATTCCGACGCTGCCGAGGACCGATGCCATGTTGACGATGGATCCACCGCCTGCTGCGGCGATGGCCGGGATCTGGGCCTTCATTCCGTAGAACACCGCATTGAGGTTGACCTCGATGACCTTGCGCCAGCTGTCCACCGACACATCGCCGACGGGGAGAGGCTCGCCTCCGATGCCTGCGTTGTTGACGGCGATGCGAAGCGGGGCGAGTTCACCGGCCGCGGCGACCATGGCCTTCACGTCGTCCAGGTCCGCAACGTTGCCGACGAACGCTGCCGCGGTGCCTCCGGCTGCAGTGATCTCGTCGGTGACGGCCTTGGCGTGGTCTCCGTCGAGATCGGCGACCAGCACCGATGCTCCGTTCGCCGCCAATTCCAGTGCAACCGCGCGCCCGATTCCGGAGCCTGCTCCGGTGACGATCGCCGAGCGATCTCCTACGTCGTACGTGGCCATGACAACCCATCTCCTCGTGAATCGAAACTCAGTGGTAGTTGAACCTAGAACTACCTTTCTGTAAAGGTACAATAGTTACGCCGGCTTACTTATTCCGGGTTGCGGCTGATGTGAGCTGCCGAAAGTTCTCGCCAAGTGGCGACCAAGTGCGGTGGGCGACGCTGTCGACCATGAACATCACACCTTCGCTCCTGTACAGGCTGAGCGGTATCGCCGTCGTCGTCGCCTTCGTCTTCAACTTGATCGGTGGAACACTGCATCCGGTCGTCGGCGGATGGGCGCATTCGGTGGAAGCGCTCAGCGAACCCTTCAACCCGTACGCGCAGTACTTGCTGCTGATCGGGACGCTGCTGCAATTCCTCGGGCTGCCCGCCGTCTACGTCTGGGTGTCCAGAAAGACGGGACTGCTCGGACTGATCGGCTTCGCTCTCTACTTCTTCGGTGGGATGCTCGTGATCCTCCCGCATCTGACCGTCGAAGCATTCGTCTCGGTGCCGATAGCCGCCAAGCACGAGACCGCTCATTTCCTCGTCCCGACGGACGATTCGCTGTTCGCCGATCCGGCATTCCAGAACCTGCAGTTGTTCGCGGGCCTGGTCTTCATGGTGAGCATGCTGATCATCGGAATCGCGCTACTGAAGTCTCGTGCGGTGCCGCTGTGGATCGGTGCGGTGATGACGCTCGGCGGACTGATTCTCCTGACGCCGATCCCTCAGGCTCCGGTTCTGTCCGGGCTCGTCATCGAGATCCCCCGGGGCCTGGCCATCGCAGCAATCGGAGTCCTGATGATCAAAGGCAACAGCTCAGGAGCGGACACACGCAGTCTGCAGACGAGTTCACGAGTCGACGTAGCTACCCGATGACGTAGCTGCCCGATGGCGAAGTGACTCGAGGAGGGCATCGGAACGCGCTCGGAGCTCCTCGGCGGCGGCGGTGTTGCCGAGGGCTTCGGCCGTTGCCGCCAGGGCGGAGTCGACCGTGCCCGCGTAGAAGGCGCCCGAGTCGAACCCCGCGATTCGACCCGAGAACGGTGAGAGCTCGTCGTGCAGTTTCGTGGCCGCCTCCAGGTCACCGAGCCTCGCTGCGGCGCGGGCCGCGTGGGCGGTCATGCCGAGCCAGTAGTAATCCCTGTCGTACGGCTCCGCGTCGAGCCAGAGTTCGCGTGCCCTGTGCTTCTCGCCCGAGTCGAGCAATGCCACGATCAGCGGGTACCGGACGCTCTGGGGGCGCATGTTCTCGATGGCGCTCAGCTCGTCGACCATCGGTGCCAGATCGCCCAGATACGTTGCCACGCCCAGTCGTCCGATCATGGTGATCAGATGGGCGATCGCGCTGCCGCCGGCGACCATCTGGGCCGCTGCCTCGGAGTATCCGCGCAGCGCACTGTCGGTGCGGCCGGAGGCGATGTCGCAGGCGGCTCGGTAGATCCGGACGACGCCCAGCATCTCACCCAGCTGCTGCCCGCTGGCGTGGATGATGACGGCGGCGGCGCTCGCATCTGCTTCATCCAGTTCCGTTGCGGCACAATGAGACAAGAATGCATAGTAGTGACCGAGTGATTGATACGCCGGGTCGGCTACCGCCGCACGCAGCAGTTCCTCGCTCGTCGCGGACAGAGTGTGTGCCAGATCAGGCCCGAGGGTTGCGTAACCGTAGGCATTGAGTGCCCGGCACAGTACGGCGTCGTTCTGGGACAGTCGGGCGTGACGCACCGCATCCGACGCCGCGGCGACAGTGTCGGCGACATCGTTGCCCTCTATCTCGAACACGAGCGTGCTCAGCAACAGTGCGCGATCAGCCACGCCGATGTCGGCATCCAGCAACAACGCTCGAACGGGGTCGACGATGGACGCATCGACGGCGACATCGGGCCGGATGGACCACACGACCGGCGCGGACCAGGACGTGAGAGCGTCGATCGACCGGCGACGCCCGAGGTGCGTTGTGGTCCCCGGTGCCGACGCGATGTCCACCGCTCGGCGCCGTCGACGTCGCGCCGACGCCGTATCGCCTGCCCGCGCCAACGACCCGACATAGGGAATCAGGATGTCCAGCAGGTCCGTCGCGGACCCGTCGACGGCGCTCTCGTGCAGTTCGACGGCGGAGCTCCACAGTACGAGCGCCTCTCGGTGTGAACCGAATGCTGCAGCCCGCCTGGCCGCGTCCACGACGAAGGGCACGAGCGTGAGTGCTGTTGTGGGAGTTGCGGACAGTGCAGCATGGTGAGCGAGAAGTGCGGGATCGTGTGGTGTTCGGGCTGCGAGCACTTGTAGCGCATTGCCGTGGAACCGCGTGCGTCGCATCAGCGGCAGTTCCGTGTACAGCGTGTCGCGGACGAGCGCATGAGTGAAACGTACTCGCTCCGAGTCGGTCTCGGTGAGAAGGCCGGCAAGGACTGCCGGCTCCAGTGCGTCGAGCAACTCGTCCTGGGTCCTGTCGCTCATTGCGGATAGCACGGAAAGATCGACGTCGCGGCCGAGAACCGATGCGCGCCTGAGTGTCAGCACGCTGTTCTCGGGAAGTCTGGTGATGCGCCGCCGGAGGACTTCACCGATCTCCACCGGAATCGAGGAGCGCGCCGCGGCTGCACCTTCCGACACGATCAACCGAGCGAACTCACGGACGAACAGTGGATTGCCGTCCGTTCTTTCGGTGAGCACGTCGAGTACGTCCGCGTCCATGTCCGTGTAGCCGGATTGCTTCGCGACTTCCGTTACCCCACCGAGAGTCAACCCGGTCAAGCGCATCTTGGTCGACGGAGTGCCCGCCGTTGCTGCCCATACCGTGTCCAGCTCGGCCGATACCTCGGAGGTTCGGTACGTCGCGACGACGAGCACCCGCGCACCCCTCGGCGCGAGAATCAGGTGCCGGAGCAACTGCATGGTCAGCTCGTCCGCTCGGTGGCAATCGTCGAAGACGAGTACGAGCGGTGCAGTTCCCGCGAGACGGGTCAGATAGCCGATGAGAGCCCGTGCCAGCCAGAATGTCTCGACGGCGACATCATCGGAGGCCGAGGCGGGATCCAGTATCTGCCGCAGCTCTGCGGGGACTGGCGCCTGCGACCGAAGGGACGCGAGAATTTCGGACCACGGCCAGCCCGGCGGTGTCCCGTCGACCTCCGGGCACGACCCCCATGCCGCTGTCCATCCGCGGGCGGCCAAGTGGTGCGCGATGGTGTCGGCAAGTGTCGACTTGCCCTGGCCCGGCTCGCCTCCCAGCCAGACGATGTCGAACGAGCCGTGTTCGACACCGCGGGCAGCATCGAGGACGACCTGCGTCTCCCTCGGTCTGCAGTTCACCACCGGGGCCTTGGGCGCGGGCGCAGGGAACGACACACGGGCAGTAGCGACGTCGACCACGTGCGGTGCATCGAGCGCGGGATCCTGGGCAAGTATGTCGCGTTCCAGTGTGCGCAACTCGGGGCCGGGGTCGATGCCCAGTTCGTCGGACAGGTATCTCCTCGCCCGGCTCAGGGTATCGAGGGCGTCGGCCTGTCGCCCTGCGCGGTACTGCGCCAGAGCGAGGATGTGGACGGGGCGCTCACGTCCTGGACTGTCGGCGACGTGCCTCCCGAGATCGGCGATGACGGCCGTGGGTGCCGCACCGAGATTCAGCAGCGTATGCGCCCGTTCTTCGACTGCCGTGCTTCGTAGTTCGTCGAGACGTGCGATCTCCACTGCAGCCCAGTGCATGTCTGCGAGACCCTGATACGGGCTACCCGACCACGATGCGAGCGCACGATCGAACATTCCGAGCCGAGATGTCGGGTCGCTCTCGCGTATGCCGCCGACGACCAGGGATTCGAAATGCCAGACATCGACCTGCTCGGTCGGAAGGACCAGCCTGTATCCCGGCGCGGAGCTGACCAGAACCGTCGCCGGCGTGCGAGGCCTGCGGTCGGGCTCGAGGGTCCTGCGAAGATTCGACACGTGAACTTGCAGGGCTGCCAGCGCTTTGGGGGGAGGTTCACCCGACCACAGATCCTCGATCAACAGATCTGTCGACACCACCGAGCCCCTGGCGAGGACGAGTCGCGCCAGTACTGCGCGTCGGCCGGGGCCGGCGAGGTCGATGTCGCGCTCGTCGAGGCGCGCACGCATCGGACCCAGCACACCGATCGTCAGCGTGTGGGTGGGCACGGGACTCATGTCGCGGAAGTCAACGCAGCCGGTTCCCGACGGGCAGCTGGTTCGTCAGCCGATTCGCTGGCCGTAGACGTGCTCGACCGCAAGCTTCAACAGAACGCGGCGGTCGGACACCATGACGGACCGGTATTCGTCCCAATCGGGGTGCTCCCCGGCGGCGGCTCGGTAGTAGTCGACCAGGGCATCGACTTCGGGGCTCGACACGTCCGCTCCCGGCCCGATGAGCGTTCCGGTCCCGTCCACGGTGGCCCACGACCTGCCGTCGGCGCTGGTGACCTCGATGGACACCCGAGCGTCACGCCGGATGTTCTTGGTCTTCGCGCGGCCGTCGGTCATCGAGACGTAGATGATTCCGGCATCGCGGTCGTAGTACGGCGTCACCGGCGACAGCTGCGGCCTACCGTCGGACTTGATGGTCGCGAGGACGCCGAGACGTGCCTCGGCCACCAGATCGTGCGGATCGAAGCGGCGCGACTCGGAACTGTCTGAACTCATGACTCCCCCTCGAGTAGTGGCTCGGTCGACTACCCCACGTTATGCGCCCGACGCCGATCCCGCCTCCGCCCGCGCCGCCAGGAATGCTTCCGGGTCGATGAGGTCGGCCTGGCCCACGATGGAGCCCAGGTCCGCGATGCGCTCGATCCCGGTGAGCACCATTTCCTCCTCGACGGTGCCCTCGGCGTAACCGTAGTAACACGTCGACGTCGTGTGCTCGTGGTCCTTGTCGATGCGGTTGGCTCGGCCTTCGATCTGACGAATCTCGATCGGTGTCCATCGTGGATCGTGAATCAAGGTCACACGCGGCGCCGACGTCGACACCGTCCGCTCCGGAAGCAACAGCTCGTTCGAGTGCAGGTTGATCGCACTCGTCGTGGTCGAGATGATCACGCGGGCAGCGCCGGTCTGGAAGCGTCGGATCTCGTGCTCCTGGTCCTGACTGCTCATGCTGCCGTCGACGACGGCGACATCCTGGCCTTCGTCGCGCAGCGCCTCCGCGAGGCCCGCGACCGACTCGCGGTAGAACATGGAGACGAACACCTGGTTGCCGTCGCGAATCCACGCACGAACCTGATCGGCCGTCGACGGGATCCTCAGGTAGGAGCATTTCTGACGGAACCGCAGTGCCGCAGCCCTCGTGCTCGGATTCTTCTGCAGCACACGCTTACCGCCGACGGACTTCCACAGAGGTAGGCCGAGCTCCTTGCGGTAGTCCACCCACGCCGAGTTGTACAGGCGTTTCTGCGCGGCAGTGAGTTCCTGGCCGAGCGGCTCACGCGGCGTCGGGGGCGAGGGGCGCGAGATCGACCACGGCACAGCACCTCCGGAGAGCCACCGGTGAATGGTGTCGATGTCGCGCGTACGCTGCGCGGCGTCCTCCGGTTCCCACCGCCACGTCTTCAGCCCGGTGGTCGCCTTGCCCTCCTTCAGTGCGAAGCCCTGCTCGATCAGGAATTCGGCCCACTTGGTGGTCACGCCGTACCCGAGGACCTCCTCGTCGCCGACGATGGGACCGGCCGCCCGGCTCTGTTCGATCGCGCGAGCCATATACGCGAAGTGCATCGGCTGGTACCCCGGTGTCGCGGACATCCACACAACCGCACGCGCGGCCTCTTGATACCGCCACAGAATCTGCGACTGCTGCGACTCGATGTTCATCAACGCGTGCGACTCGTCGGCGATGACGACGTCGATGTCGAAACGCAACTCGCCCAACGTGATCGTGCGTTTGTTCTGAGTCTTCTTGCGCTTGCCCAGGTCCGTGTCCTCGGGAACCGTCAACAACTTCTTGGTGGACTGATACGTCACCAGCAGCCAACGCTTGCGATCCGCGGGATCGAGATCCGCCTCGGTATCGGCGATGGTCCGTCGCCAGCCAGGAAGCGCGCCCTTGGGTGCGACGACCAGAACCGTGCCGATGTCCGGAGCCGAGCCTGCCTGCCGAACGGCTTCGCAGACGGCGAGAGTCTTGCCGAGACCCGTCGAGTCCATCTGCGCGAAGTACGGGAACCCCGCGTTCACCGCGCCCAGCTGCCGGCGCACCGCCTCGAGTTGCGTCTCGCGAGGCGTCAACGACCGTTCGTGGACGACCTCCGGTCTCCACTCTTCGTTCGCGTCGTCCTCCACCCACCGCTGGAGGCTGTACGGCATGGACTCGAACGAGGCCAACCCGTCGGGCAGGTCGGTTCCGTAATACGCGAACACGCGTGGGCCCGGATACCAGCGGGCGCCCGACGCCGATGCCAATGCGCGATCCTCGAACGGGACGTCCAGTACCCAGACGCGCTCGCCTGGATCGGGGAGCGGCAGATCGGGCGACGCCGTCTTGCGGACCGGCTTCCTGCGTGTGGTGGTGCGCTTCTTCGCGGTGGTGGTTCCCGACGACGCCTTGAACTTACGTGCGGCAGCGCTCTTGCCCGCGCCGACCGTGCGGGCAGTGGTGGAAGCGGGTTTGCGTCGACGTGGTGGCACGGAGAACAACCGTAGAGCACCGGACCGACACGGCAGTACCGGTACAGAGGACAGTCCGTTCGGCACCGTGTCATAGCCTCGTGCCTCATGACGATCGATTCTCGGCAGGATTCCGCGACCGACAAGCGTGCAGTCGTTCTCGTGCACGATCGTGACCCGGCGCTGGGCTATCGCAATATCGGCACGCTCGCGCCCGAGTTGGAGAGTCGCGGATACCGACTCGACGTCCATTCCTTCGACTACGGGCACGCCGATACCCCGCCTTCGCTGGACGACGCCGGGATGGTGGTCGTCATGGGATCGCCGGACGCTGCGTACGGAGAGTCGTCGTGGATCGGCCCGGAGATCGGCTACCTCGAGCGAGCCATCGAGAAGGACGTACCGATTCTGGGTGTCTGTTTCGGTGGGCAGTTGCTCGCTCGAATCCTGGGAGGGACCGTCACGCGTTCGCAGTTCCCCGAGCACGGCCTGACCGAGACCATCTCGGTGTGCCCGGACCTGATGGGGCCCGGACCGTGGATGGAGTATCACGACGACACCTTCGTCGCGCCGGACACCGCGACGGTGATCGCGAGCAACAGTGCCGGCCAGCAGGCCTTCGTGCACGGCAGGCACCTGGGACTGCAATTCCACCCCGAGATCGACGTCGACGTCTTCGACTCCTGGGCCGACGCGTGGGTGCGTGACGGTATCGAGCAGGACCAGGACATGGTCGACGCCATCAGGAAGGACCTGGTGGAGAACGAAGCCGACCTGCGTGCACGCTGCGCCGCGCTGCTCGACGGGTGGATTTCACGCTGTGCACTCCCCGCCTCCCACTACGGTGGGGAGCATGAACTTCAGTGACCACCAGATCGGCATCTATGCCCAGGGCATGTTCACCGATCAGAAGCCGAAGATCACGACCAACCTCGCGAAACTCGAGGATCAGGCTGCCGCGAGGCTGACGCCCGAGGCGCTGGGGTACATCGTCGCCAGCGCCGGTAGTGGTTCGACGGCCCGTGCCAATCTAGAAGCGTTCGACCGGTGGCGCATTGCACCGCGAATGTTGCGTAGCTCGGCCGAACGGGATCATTCGGTCACGGTGCTGGGCACGGAGCTTCCCGCGCCCTTGTTGATCGCACCGGTGGGCATTCAGACTCTCGCCCATCCTGACGGTGAGCTCGCCACCGCGCGAGCCGCAGCGGCGCTCGGCGTTCCGTACATCCACTCGACGCAGGCGTCGCACTCGTTCGAGCAAGTGGCGGAAGCCGGTGGCGACGCACCGCGGTGGTACCAGTTGTACTGGCCCACGGATGAATCGGTGCTCCTGAGTTTCCTGGACAGGGCGAAGGCCACCGGATTCACGACGCTCGTGCTCACCCTGGACACGACTCTGCTGGGATGGCGTCCGGCGGACCTCGACCGCGGTTACCTCCCGTTTCTCGCGAACCTCGGCATCGAGAACTACCTCACCGATCCGGCGTTCAAGGCCGGGCTCGAGCAGCCTGTGGAGACCAATCCCATTGCTGCGGCAATGCACTGGGCGAAGATGTTCCCCAATCCGGGGCTGAACTGGGGTCAACTGAAGTTCCTTCGGGATCACTGGGACGGTCCGATCGTCCTCAAGGGGATCTGCACCGTCGGCGACGCGAGGTCGGCCGTCGAGCACGGAGTCGACGGCATCGTGGTGTCCAACCACGGTGGACGCCAGATCGACGGCGCACGAGCATCGTTGGACGCGCTGCCTGCCATCGTCGACGCCGTCGGTGATCAGGTGACGGTGTTGTTCGATTCCGGGGTGCGCACGGGGGCCGACATGGCCAAGGCGCTTGCGCTCGGAGCGGACGCGGTGTTGCTCGGCAGGCCGTTCCTGTACGGCCTTGCACTCGGCGGGCAGGAGGGTGTGGAGCACGTACTGCGCTGCATTCTGGCCGAATTCGATCTGGTCACCAGCTTGTCCGGGCACACCGGTGCCGCCGAACTCGGCCGGGAATCCGTGGTGCGCGCATGAGTCCGTCCTGGGTCGAGCACGCAATCTGGTGGCATGTCTATCCTCTCGGATTCGCCGGTGCGCCGGTGCGAGAGTGGGACGGAACCTCTTTGGCCGACGAGCATCGTTTGCTCAAGGTGGTCGAATGGCTCGACTACGCACTGGAACTCGGAGCATCCGGTGTCGCTCTCGGCCCGATCTTCGCCTCGGAAGGCCACGGGTACGAGACCGTCGACCACCTGCGCGTCGATGCGCGGCTCGGTACCGACGAGGACTTCGACACCGTGATCGACCAGGCGCACAGCCGGGGGATGAAGGTCATGCTCGACGGTGTCTTCAACCATGTAGGACAGAGCTTTCCACGGTTCCGGAGTGCTCTTGCCGGGGACTCCGACGCGGCATCCTGGTTTCATCTCGACGCCTCTGGGCGTCACCGCAACTTCGAAGGTCACGACGAGCTCGTCGCGCTCGACCACAGCAGTGCCGCAGTGCAGGACTACGTCGTCGACGTCATGCAACACTGGCTCGGCCGCGGCGCCGATGGATGGCGTCTGGACGCGGCATACGCTGTGCCGCCGGAGTTCTGGGCGACCGTACTACCTCGGGTACGGGAACGGTTCCCCGACGCGTACTTCCTCGGCGAGGTCATCCACGGTGACTACGCACAGATCGTGCAGCGGAGCTCGCTGGACTCGGTGACCCAGTACGAGCTGTGGAAGGCGACGTGGAGTGCAATCGCGGAGCAGAACTTCTTCGAGCTCTCGCACGCCCTCGAGCGCCACAACGAGTGGCTCGACACCTTCGTGCCCGCCACGTTCGTGGGCAACCACGACGTCAACCGCATCGCCAGCACCATCTCCGACGAACGGCATCTCCCCCACGCGCTCGTCACGCTGTTCACCACCGGGGGAACACCGATGATCTATTACGGCGACGAGCAGGGCTTCCGCGGCGTCAAGGAGGAACGCGTCGGCGGCGACGACGACGTCCGGCCCGAATTCCCCATGACCCGTGAGCAACTCGATCCGGCGGGATGGTCGACGTTCCACCTGCACCAGGAACTGATCGGACTACGCCGACGCGCTCCGTGGCTGCACACTGCGAAAACCGAGACCGTCGAGCTGGCCAACACCGCGATGCTCTATCGGGTCCACAGTGGCGACAACGCACTGCACGTCGCGCTGAATCTCGGCGACGATACCGTCGACTACCGCATTTCCGGCGAAGTCCTGGCAGGTGCTGCGTCCGTGGACGGTGGACGGACGACGGTGCCGGCACACGGATGGGCGGTCATCGGCTAGCTCGATCGTAGGACGATCTATCACTGTCTAGAGATTTTGATAGATCACCGTAGAAGGAGTGATAGACGGTAGTGCCCAGCGAAGGGGCTACAATGTGCAGTCGACACGGGGTGCCGCACCGATGCGGCTGAGAACACACCCGTCGAACCTGATCTGGTCAACACCAGCGGCAGGCGTGGAGCCTGCGGAATGCCCCGGTATTCCTAGGGATGTCAGCGCGGTCGGTCGTTGGTGCCGAGCATCCGTGCATCCTCACGTTCGTGGTGTCCACCGAGCGAGAGGCACACGTATGAACTTCGATCGTCAGACCGTCGTCGTCACCGGAGCCGGACGGGGCCTGGGAACCGCAGTGGCCCGCGCGTTCGCTGCGCAGGGAGCACACGTCGTCGTCAACTATCGGCGTAGCCGCGAGGCTGCGGAGGCACTGGCGTCGGAGATCGGCGGTATTGCGGTCGCGGCCGACGTCACCGATCCCGCCCAGGTCGATGCCCTGTTCACGGCAGCCGAGCAGCATTTCGGCACGTCGGTCACCACCGTCGTCAACAATGCTCTCGCCGATTTCTCGTTCGACGGTGACGCGCGCAGCAAGGCGGACACCATCTCCTGGGCCCAGTTCGACGCCCAGTTCCAGGGCGCAGTGCGCGGTGCTCTCAATACGACTCAGCGCGCGGTGCCGGGTATGCGGGCCGCCGGATCGGGCCGGATCGTCAACGTCGGCACCAACCTGTTTCAGAACCCCGTGGTGCCGTACCACGACTACACGGCGTCGAAGGCCGCTCTTCTGTCGCTGACCAGGACGCTTGCGGCCGACCTCGGCGGCGACGGCATCACCGTCAACATGGTGTCCGGCGGCCTGTTGCGCACGACCGACGCGAGCGCCGCGACGCCGGAGGAGGTCTTCGATTTCATCGCCGCCTCCACTCCATTGAAACGTGTGGTGACGCCCGAGGAGTTCGCCGATGCGTTGCTGTTCTTCGCATCGCCGTGGTCCCGTTCGGTGACCGGCCAGAATCTCGTCGTGGACGGTGGATTGGTCAAGGACTGATGATGCATCTGAACGCCTTCCTGTACAACTGCGGTCACCACAGCGCCGCCTGGCGACATCCGCGTTCGCGCGTCGAGGACCTGGGCGACATCGGGTACTACGAGAAGCTCGCACGGACGGCGGAGCGCGGCAAACTCGACGCGGTGTTCTTCGCCGACGGCCACTCGGTGCGTGACCCGGCAGGAGCGGGAACTTGGTTTCTGGAACCGATCACCGCGCTGACGGCGATGGCGCGGGCGACGACGCACATCGGGCTGGTGACCACGGTGTCCACCACGTTCTACACACCGTTCCACGCCGCGCGGCTGCTCGCCTCCCTCGACCACATCAGCGGCGGACGGGCAGGATGGAACGTCGTCACCTCGATGTTCGACGCCGAAGCGCGCAATCACGGCTTCGACGAGATCCCGCCTCGGGGTGAGAGATACGCGCGTGCCGAGGAGTTCGTCGACGTCGCCCTCGCTCTGTGGGACACGTGGGACGCCGATGCTCTCGTACTCGACCGTGGCGGCATGTACGCCGATCCGGACAAGGTGAATCGGATAGACCACTCGGGCAAGCATTTCCGGGTCGACGGTCCGCTGACGGTCCCTCGTTCACCGCAGGGCCGGCCGGTGCTGTTCCAGGCAGGTGCGTCGGGGCAGGGCCGGGATCTGGCCGCCCGCTACGCCGAGGCGATCTATGCAGTCGCCTACGATATCGAATCCGGCGCGGCGTATTACGCGGATGTGAAGGCTCGGATCCGCAGTGCTGGACGGGAACCCTCGTCCGTCGGCGTCATGCCCGGCCTCGTGACCTATGTCGGATCGACCACGGCCGAGGCGAGAGCGAAGAAGGACGAGCTCGACGCCTTGTTGCCGGTGGAGCAGTCGTTGAGACAACTGAGCATGTTCGTCGAACAAGACTGCAGTGCGTGGGAACTCGATGCTCCTGTCCCTTCATTGCCTCCCATCGAGGAATTCACCGGGCCCCACGGACGGTACGAGACCATCCTTCGGATCATCGCGAAAGACTCTCCGACCGTCGGTGAGCTGCTCGGCACGCTCGCCGCGGGCGGCGGCCATGCGACGATGATCGGCACTCCCGAGTCCATCGCCGACGAGATCGAGGCCTGGATCGACGGCGGTGCAGCGGACGGCTTCAACCTGATGCCCCCGCTGTATCCGGACGGTTTGGATGACTTCGTCGACCACGTAGTACCTGTCCTGCAGTCGCGGGGGCTCTTTCGTCGGGACTACACCTCCAGCACGCTGCGTGGTCACCTCGTCTGATCGGGACGTGTATTCACGGGCGGACCGAAGACTGCGCGATCGACGAAGTCGACGAGCGCATCGAGTCCATGCGACGATTCGCCCGTCCATCGGCGTGCGAACGACTCGGCGGCGCCGGCCACGAGCTGCGCCGTCACCGCGGGCGACGCCGGCAGCTCGACGCCGTCGCTCTCGAATCCGCGCAGTCTGTCGACCCACGGCTCGAACTGCAGGATGGTGAATTCTTCGACACGGGAGGAGAGTTCGTCGCTGACGAGGGCTGCGTCGCGGAGCGCGTCGATGACTGTTCGATTCTCGCCGAAGATCCGCCAGAACACCTCGAGGTGGGGACGCATGGTTCGCGCGGTTCGTGCGACCGGATCCTGCGCGGCGACTATCGCGTCGGCTTCCTCGCCGAGTCGTTCGGCGAGGGCGAGCAGTAGTGCGTCCTTGCTGTCGAAGTGGTTGTAGAACGACCCCGTCGACCGGCCGGCCTCGCGCGTGATGTCGGTGATCTTGGCCGCGAGGTATCCCGTCCGCGCGAACACGACACGCGCGGCGCCCTCGAGTTCTGTGCGGGTTCGGGCGGCCTGAAGCTCGCGTGAGGTGGTCGGCACATGCGCCCTTTCGATTGACAGTGACGTGTGTAGCGTACAGACTGAACCCATATTCAGTGAATACTGATTCAGTCACCCGAGCGAGGGTGCGGACGATGGGTGGAGGCATGTCGTGAAAGCAGCAGTTCTGACCGAGTACGGGGTTCCCAGGTTCGCCGATCACGAGGACCCGACGGGTGCGGAGGGCATCGAGGTGCTTCGGGTGGAAGCGGCCACGATCAACGCCGTCGATATTGCCATCGCCTCGGGCGGGCACTACCTGAGCCCGCGAACCTTGCCCGTGATCGCAGGCATCGAAGGTGGTGGCGTCACCGCCGACGGACGTCGGGTGTACTTCTCCCTGCCGCGGGCTCCGTTCGGTTCGATGGCCGAGTTCGCGCCCGTACCAGTGGGCAACCTGATCGACATTCCGGACACCCTGGACTTCGGAACCGCCGCGACCTTGGGAAACGCAGGCCTGGCGGGAAGTATGCCGCTCGTCGAGGGTGCGCACCTGAAGGCAGGCGAGAGCGTCGTGATCCTGGGCGGCACCGGCGTGGTCGGGCGCATCGCCGTGCAGGCTGCGTGCTTGCTCGGCGCCGGGTCCATCACGGTCGTCGGACGCGACCGGCAGGCATTGGAGGCGACGCTGGAACTCGGCGCCACAGGAGTGGTCGCCGCCGGCTCGCCCGAGGACGACCTGACGGCAGCGATCCGCGACGCGTCCGGAGGCGTCGACGTGATCCTCGATTACACCTGGGGCACTGTGGCGCTCGCCGCGCTACGGGCGGGAAACCAAGGCGTGCGGTCCATTCAGATCGGCGACCGAGCCGGAGCCGACATCACGATCCCGGCGCAGCTCATGAGGGCACTGGGAGCGACAGTCGCCGGGTTCATGCCGATTCATCACGGGCCGCAAGCAGTGGCCGACGCCTACCGCCGGGTCAGTGACTGGGCAGCCGAAGGCAAGCTTCGGATCGAGTACGAGGAAGTTCCGCTGTCCGACGTCGAGAAGGCATGGAGCCGAGCATCATCGGTGCGGCACAAGCTGGTTCTTGCGCCCTGAGATGTTCTTCTGTTGACGGGCGTTTGTCAGCGGCCCAGCCCGGCGATGTATGTCTTGGTGAGTTCCGCGATATCGCGCGCGTGGGAAATGGGTGACCAGTGGCCTGCTGGAATGTCGTTGCGAGTCAAGTTCTTCACCCACTTGCCGGTGTCGGCGTAGTGGTACGGACGCACGGCGACGTCTTCGGTGTTCACGATCAGTTGGACGGGGATGTCCACGTAGCGTTCGCGCGGCTTCGTCAGTCGCGGAATGATGTTGGCACGGTAGAGGTTGGTGCCGTTGGTCGCATCGGACCACAGGGTCGAATTCTGTGTCACCAGAGCAGGATCGACACCTGAGAACTCCTGCAGGAATGCGGGCCATCCTTTGGCGAACTGGCGCTTGATTCGTAGCGTCGACAGCCCGGGGATGTGGAACGTGACCGTGTACCAGGAGGCGCGCACCTGTGCGAGGACGTGACGGATGCCCTCCACGGTGGGTTTCGCGAGGCGTGAGCGGGACCATTTGCCGAGGTGGTCGAGGTTGGGACCGGAAATGGACGTGTAGGAGGCGATGCGGTCGATCGCGTGTGGCTCCGCCGCCGCTTCCCAGGCCTGGACTGCGCCCCAGTCGTGCGCGAGGACGTGGACTTTCCGGTCCGGGCTGACGGCGTCGATCACGGCGTAGAAGTCGGAGGCGAGGTTGCGGAGCCGGTATGCCGATTGCTCCTGGGGAATCGTGCTCTCCCCTGCTCCGCGTACGTCGTAGGACACGACTCGATAATCGTCTGCGAGGAGCGGGACGATGTGGCTCCACAACTCGTGTGTGTCGGGCCAGCCGTGAACCAGCACGATCGTCTCACCGTCCGGGTTGCCGGTCTCGAACACGGCGAGGTGCATGCCCTCGTTGACGACGATCCTTCGGTCCATGGCGGTGCTCATTCACTCGACTTTAGTATGAATTCGGGTTACATGTACACGAACTGTCGGTCCTGCCTGCGAGAATCGACCGGTGATCGAGAACTCCGACTGGCCGCCGACCGTACGCGCGATCGCCGCCGCAACCGATGACGCAATCACCGCGGCACGCGCCCGCTCGAAGAGCGACTTCGACGACGCCGTCGGCAGCCTCGATTCCGAGGATCGAGCTCAGGTCGCCTCGATCCACGCCGAGATGGTGCGTTCGCTACTCGAAGAGCTGCATCCCGACGGTCTCACCGGGGAGGATGTCCAGGATGCGTTGACCAGTGCGGTCCGGGCGTCGGCCGAGTGGTACGAGGATCTGGACGTTCCCGGCTTCGTCGAGGTGCTGACGGGGGCGCTCGGCGTCGCCGATCACATGCAGGAGGCCGCGGAACAACGGCCGTTTCCCCGGCCGGAGCACGCAATCCTGATCATCACGGACCTGCTGATCAGGCGAAAGGTCGCAGCCCAGGGCTACATCCATCGCGCGGTCGGCGAGATTCGGCGAGCCCAGACGATGGAGATGCCCTAGCGCTTTCTACATGTCTCTAGTATCTACGGAAGAAAGTCGTAGAAGGCGATAGCGAGCGTTGCTACCGCCCTCTACGCATATCTAGCGCGCAGACGATAGAGGTGTAGAACCATCCAGAGACCGTCGTGCAGCCCTGCATCGGCTGTGCAGTAGGTTGGCTGCGCCGATGACGGCCCTGATCGACGATTCGACGCCGTCGCGCTCGATGGCCATCGCCCACTCGCGTCGACCGTCGAGGTCGCACCGGACGAAGGTCGCCGTCGATCCGTTCGGAAGCTGATGCAGGCTCAGTGGCTGCTGGTGGAACGCGGTGATCTCGATGTGGATGCCTGCGTCGTAGAGCATCGACGTCAACGCGTCGATCGGGCCGTAGCTGGTTGCCGTCGCGGAATGAATGGAGTCGCCGATGCCGAAGGTTGCTTCGAAGGTCTTCCGGCCGCCTCGCGCGTCGGATGCTTGCCATGTGCCCAGGCGGATCGGACCCGAGGCGCCGCTGTACTCGGCGCGGAACGCCGACCAGCTCATGGCCTGCGCCGAGGCGTTCAGCTCGCGCGGGACAACGCCGCCGAAGCGCGCGGCGAAGGACTCGCTGGGAGATGTGGGGGCGAAAGAAGTGGAGGTGAGAGCGTTCACAGGAGTGGTCTTTCCGAATGTGAAGGAAGGACCGAGATGGGTAGCACAACGACCCGCAGCGGGGGTCGGTCCGAATCAGACCCCGCTACGGCGGTGTACTACGAGAAGCTTCTTCACGAGAGTCAAGGTACTCCCGCCTGCCCATGCAGAGCAAGAATTCGGTCGTCTAACGGCGTCTAGCGCTCAGCCGATAGTGCCCGATACTGTGCGATGAAGTCGCTAGGTCTCGATAACACTCTCTAGGACACGACCTAGATGTGCCCATAAAGTTCAATCCCACTTGTTACTTTGACCCCATGGACCCCGTGCGTAACCCCTACGCTCCCGGCGCAGGTCAACGTCCGCCCGAACTTGCAGGGCGAAAGAAGCAACTCGACGCCTTCGACGTCGTACTCGAGCGCATCACCCGTGGCCGTCCGGAGCGAAGCGTCGTACTGACGGGTCTGCGCGGCGTCGGGAAGACGGTGCTGCTGAACCACCTGCGATCGGCGGCCGTCGCGCGAGGATGGGGAACCGGAAAGATCGAAGCGCGGCCGGACCAGGAGCTGCGACGGCCACTGTCGTCGGCGCTGCACATGGCCGTCCGAGGAATTGCTGCGTCGCACCGGGATCCTGAGCGCGTCGACGAATTTCTCGGTGTGCTCAAGGCGTTCGCGCTCCGAGCGTCGGCGGACAAGGGCATGCGCGAGCGTTGGCAGCCCGGCATCGACGTTCCGGCGAAGACCGGACGCGCCGACTCGGGTGACATCGAGATCGACTTGGTCGAACTGCTGCTCGACGCGTCGGCGCTCGCCGGGGACGTCGGAGTAGGTATCGCCATCTTCATCGACGAGATGCAGGATCTCGGGCCTGCGGACATCTCGGCCCTGTGCGCGGCCTGCCACGAGCTGAGCCAGGACGCGGCGCCGCTGATCATCGTCGGCGCAGGGTTGCCGCATCTGCCTGCAGTCCTGTCCGCGTCGAAGAGCTATTCGGAGAGGCTGTTCAGCTATCACCGCATCGGCAGGCTCGAACGGACCGCGGCAGATCTTGCGTTGATCGCGCCGGCGGATCGCGAAGACGTCGAGTTCACCACCGAGGCACTCGACGCGCTGTACGACGCTGCGGACGGATACCCGTACTTCGTGCAGGCGTACGGCAAGGCGACGTGGGATCTCGCGGCCGAATCACCGATCACCGCCGAGGACGTCCGTGTCGCAGCACCGACTGCGGAGGAAGAGCTCGCGGTCGGATTCTTCGGTTCGCGGTACGAGCGGGCAACTCCAGCGGAGCGCGAGTACATGCGGGCAATGGCCGATCTTTCGGGCGACGATGCCTCGGTGCCGACATCCGCGGTGGCCACCGAACTGGGCCGCAAGCCCGCGTCGTTGTCCCCCGCACGTGACGGGCTCATCAAGAAGGGGCTGATCTACTCCGCCGAGCGGGGAACCATCGCCTTCACGGTCCCCCACTTCGGGCGATACCTGCGGGCGCAGACGGACGACTAGGGCGCTCCGCGCCCACTCACAAGGAATTGATGCGCGACATGTCCCCGTCGTAATAGTCGATCAACCTCTGATCCATCACCTTCCGCCACAGCGGAGGTACGAGTGCACAGAAGATCATCACTGCATACCCGGCCGGGAGCTGCGGTGAGTCGTCCATGCTGCGCAGGGATTGGTACCGCCGCACCGGGTTGGCGTGGTGGTCGCTGTGCCGCTGGAGGTGGTACAGAAACAGGTTGCTCCACAGGTGATCGCTGTTCCAGCTGTGGGTGTGATTGGTGCGCTCGTACCGCCCGCGCTTGGTCTTCTGCCGCAGAAGCCCGTAATGCTCCAGGTAGTTCGCGGCCTCGAAGAGAATAACCGCGATCACAGCCTGCAGCACCAGGTACGGCGCCACGATCCAGCCGAAGCCTGCGATCAGAGCCGCGAACAACACGACCGAGATGGCCGCCGCGTTGAACAGGTGATTGTGGGCGGTCCAGCGTGATTTGCCGATGCGATGAAGCCGGCGCTGCTCGAGCTCCCACGCGGAGACGATGCCGCCGATCATGCTCCGCGGAAGAAACCTCCAGAAGCTCTCGCCGTACTTGGCCGACGCAGGATCCTCCGGCGTCGCCACGCGCACGTGGTGCCCATGGTTGTGCTCGACGTAGAAGTGCCCGTAGAACGACTGCGCCAATGTCACCTTGGACAACCAGCGCTCGACGTTCTCACGTTTGTGGCCCAGTTCGTGCGCGGCGTTGATGCCGACTCCGCCGACGATTCCGATGGTGATCGCCAATCCGACACGCTCCGGAACTCCGAGAGGTCCGTGCGCCCACAGGTAGCAGGCCAGGACCAGCCCGGCGTATTGCAGCGGGATCAGCAGATACAGGCACCAGCGGTAGTACTTGTCCTTTTCGAGCGCCTCGGCGGCTTCGACGGGCGGGTTACGACGGTCTACGCCGGAGAAGGCGTCGACGAGCGGGATGACGATGCCCATGATCACCAGGCCCAGCAGCCAGAACGCGCCGGGGCCGAGCCAACTGACCAGGCCCCAGGCCATGAACGGGCTGAGCGGGATCACCAGGCCGAGAGGCCACAGGTATCTCTTGGGATCGCGCCACGTGAGCGGCACGCTCGGACTCTGCTGGGTCATGAGGGTCGCATACCCCCTCTCGGAAAATCGACCGCAAGAAATTTACTCTGACTAAAGGTAACAGTTATTTTCGGGCAAAGGTCCTCACCATTGTCGTTCGAACCAGCCACGTGATCGGATGGGCACACAGACCCGACGTGAGGAGCACCACTGTGGACAGAGCCGAGTTCTCGCTCGTTGGCCGGCACGGGACCGACATCGTCTACGACGTCTGGACGCCCGATGCCGAGATTACCGGGCTGGTCGTGCTGTCCCACGGACTGGGTGAGCATGCCCGACGCTACGACCACGTTGCCGCCGTGCTCGGCGACCTCGGCCTAATCGTGTACGCGATCGACCACCGAGGGCACGGGCGGTCGGGTGGCAAACGGCTCGAGTCCAAGAACTGGTCGGATTACGTGAGCGACCTGCACGAACTGTTCCGCATCGCCCGCACCGCGCACCCGAACACCAAGACATTCCTGCTCGGGCACAGCATGGGCGGCGCTATCGCGCTGTCCTACGCACTCGAGCATCAAGCCGAGCTCGACGGTCTCATGCTGTCCGGCCCGGCAGTGGTGCTCGGTGACGGAACACCCAAGATCCTCGTGCCGATCGGAAAGCTACTCGGCAGAATCGCGCCTTCCGTTCCGGTTCAGGCACTCGACTCGGCCGACGTCTCGCGCGACCCCGCTGTCGTCGCCGCGTACGACGCGGATCCCCTCGTGCATCACGGGAAAGTTCCTGCCGGGCTGGCCAGCCACCTCGTCGGCGCGATGGAAAGTTTCCCGGCTGCCCTGCCGTCGTTGACGCTGCCGGTGCTGCTGCAGCACGGCAGCGAGGACAAACTCGCCGACGTGGCAGGCAGCCGGATGATCGCCGAGAGAGCCGGCTCCACCGACCTCACCCTCGAGGTGTACGACGGCTTGTTCCACGAGGTCTTCAACGAACCCGAACGTGAGCAGGTCCTCGCCGATCTGGTCGCGTGGCTCGCTCCGCGTGTGAATCGGCAGTCTCGCTCCGCGGGTGATTCGACACCGAGGTAGTAGGTTCTGTGCCTGGGGCTCGAAGAACGTAGCCGGGGATGTTCGTATCGAAGGGGATGAATGTGTCGCGCACAGCGTTGGTTCTCGGCGGCGGTGGGGTCGCCGGAATCGCATGGCAGACGGGCCTGCTTCACGGACTGGCCCACGCCGGTGTCGACGTGACCGGCCCCGACTGGTCGGACATGCTGCTCGGCACTTCGGCGGGAGCGGCCGTCGCAGCCCAGGTCAGCAGTGGAGTGTCGCTCGCAGACCTCTACGACAGGCAGGTTCGGCCCGAACTGCAGATCGACGAGCCACGTCCGAATGTGTCGATCGACTCGCTGAACGAGTTGCTCGACGCGGCCGCCGAGCGGGCAGCAGGCGACCGACAGCGCTTCGCCCGCTACGTCGGCACTGCCGCTCTCGCGGCGTCGACACCGTCCGAAGCGGAGCGACGTGCGGTGATCGCACACAGGCTGCCGTCGCACGAGTGGCCGGATCGCGATCTCAGGGTCGTGGCGGTGGACGCGGAATCGGGCCGACATCGAGTCCTGAATCGCGATTCCGGAGTGCGATTGGTCGACGCCGTCGCAGCCAGTTGCGCCATCCCGGGAATGTGGCCGCCGGTGACGATAGGCGTGCATCGCTACATCGACGGCGGCGTCCGATCCAGCGAAAATGCCGACCTCGCAGTCGGTTTCGCGAAAGTCCTGATCCTGCAGGTCGGCGTCGTCGATGCCGGGCAGGATCCGTCGGCGGCCGAGCGCGAACGCTTGATCGCGGGAGGTTCGAGCGTCGAGGTCATCCGGCCCGACGCCGACACGCTGTCGGCCATCGGACCCGACCCCACCGACCCGGCTGTACGTTCTGCAGCCGCCGATGCGGGCTTCCGCCAGGGCAGTGCGGTCAGCGAGGCGCTTCGCGGTTTCAAGCAGGCCTGACCTTCGGTTCAGTCGGTTCGGCTCACGCCTCGTGCAGTCCGAAGAGGGTTGCGCCGTTGTGGTAGCAGACATCTCGAACCCAGTCGTCGCCCAGATCCAATCGACGGACGGCCTCGAGCGCATCGAGATACGGGTACGGGATGTTGGGAAAGTCGCTTCCGAACATGATGCGATCCTGCAGATCCAGCAGACGCGATCTCTCGGCGACCGGAAACGGCCATGCCGATTCGGAGAAATCGGTGAAGGACATCGTGGTGTCCAGTCGTACCTCCTGGTGAAGCGTCGCGATATCGAGGAATTCGGTGTACTCGGGCATGCCCATGTGCGCGATGATCAACGGTAGGCGCGGGAATCGTCGGAGCAGTCCGGCGATCGGCTCCGGTCCGGTGTGGTCACCGGGTGCGGGGCCGGAACCGCAGTGGATGACGACGGGTACCGCCGCATCCTCGATGGCGCCCCACACCGGATCCAGCAGGGGATCGCCCGGTGCATAGTTCCCTACCTGGATGTGCGACTTGAAGATTCGAGTTCCGGAGGTAATCGCGTCGGCGACGTACCGCCCCGCGTCGGGCTCGGGGTAGAACGTTGCCGTCCGAAGGCAATCCGGTGTGCGTTGCGCGAAATCTGCACCCCATGAATTCAGCCACGCGGCCATCCCTGGCTTGTGCGGATAGATCATCGACGTGAAGCCGCGTACGCCGAACTCACGCAACCGGTCCAGGCGCGCCTCCTCGTCCTCGCGGTAGGTGATCGGCCAGTCCATGCCCACGAGAGGCCCCGCACTGTCGAAGTACGCCCACACCTTGTCCATGACGTTCTTCGGCATGAAGTGGGTGTGGACGTCGAACAGGCCCGGCAGTTCGAGCTCCCGCCAGAACGCTCTGACCTGGTCTGCTTCGGTCGAGCTCGGTTCGGTCGAGCTCGGTTCGGTCGAGCTCGGTTCAGTGGGCGACATGTCCGTCGAACCAGTCGAGAGTGCGGACCCAGGCGTCGGCGGCGGCGTCGGGGTTGTAGACCGCGGGCCGGTCGTTGCAGTTGAAACCGTGTTCGCCTTCTGCGTAGCGAGTTATCTCGGTCGACACCGGCGCAGCTGCTGCTGCGGCACGCAGTTGTTCGACCTGTTCGACGGGAATGCCGGTGTCCAGGTCGCCGAAGAATCCGTGCCACGGTGTCTGGAGTGCGTCGGCGACCGACAGCATTGTCGGATAACCGAAGCGGGCTTTGTCGATACCGCCGCCGTAGTAGGTGGCGGCTGCGCCGAGCGTGCGTCGAACAGCGGTGTGGAAGGCAACCGATCCGCCCATGCAGAACCCGATGATCGCGGACTGGGCCGGTTCGAACCCGCGGGCGGCGATGTCGCCGAGGGCCGCGTCGACATCGGCATCGACCTCGGTGGCCTGCAGCGCGCCGATGGACGCCATCGCCGAATCCATGTCGGTGTACTCGTGAATCTGCTTGTCCTGGCGGTGGAAGAGATGGGGTGCGACCGCTACCCAACCGGCGTCGGCGAGGCGCCGGCAGATGTCGACGATGTGGGTGGTCACTCCGAAGGCTTCCTGGACGACGACGATGCCTCCGCGCGCCGGTCCGGACGGTGTTTCGACGGTGAGGGGGGTACTCATGAGTCGATTCGATCACATCGACTTGTACGGTGGGATCGAGGTACGTAGATCGTCGGCATTCCCCCTGGCAGCAGATCTTCCGAGAGGACAGCACATGCGCGCGGTACACATCACGAGTCTCGACGGCCCGGAATCGGTGCAGATCGTCGACGTCGACGAACCCACGGTTCGCGACGACGCGTTGGTGATCGACGTGGAGGCGGCAGGCGTCGCGTACCCGGATGCGTTGCTGACCCGGGGTCTGTATCAGTACAAGCCGGAGCTACCGTTCGTACCCGGCAGCGAGATCGCCGGGATCGTGCGCTCGGCGCCGGAGGGATCGGGTTTCGCCCCTGGCGATCGCGTCGCCGCGCTGACCGGGCTGTCCGACGGCATGGCGGAGGTCGCCGTCGTCTCGCCCGACACCGTGTTCCCACTTCCCGACGCCGTGTCGCTCACGGCAGGAGCGGGTTTGCTCTTCAACGACCTCACGGTGCACTTCGCGCTCCGCGAACGCGGGCGGTTGGCCGAGGGCGAGACCGTGCTGGTGCACGGCGCCGCGGGCGGTATCGGGACCTCCGCGCTGCGATTGGCGCCGATACTCGGTGCGTCGCGCGTGATCGCGGTCGTCAGCACCGAGGCGAAAGGTGAGATCGCGAAGGCTGCAGGCGCCACCGACGTCGTGCTTATTTCGGACGCCGACGGGACAGGGTGGAAAGACGCTGTCAAGAAGTTGACCGACGGCAGAGGCGTCGACATCGTGGTCGATCCGGTCGGTGGTGACCGATTCACCGACAGCATCAGAAGCCTGGCACCGGCGGGACGCATCCTGGTCCTCGGTTTCACGGGCGGCGAGATCCCGACCGTGAAGGTGAATCGCCTGTTGCTCAACAACGTCGACGTCGTCGGTGTCGGCTGGGGCGCATGGTGGAGGACACGGCCGGGGTACCTCGCGACTCAGTGGGCGGAGCTGGAACCGCTTCTGGCGTCGGGAGATCTGACTGCCCCGGAGCCGACGGTGTTCTCGATCGACAAGGCATCCGATGCCATTTCGTCACTCGAAAATCGCACCGCCGCAGGCAAAGTAGTTCTCCAACTGAAGTAGCCGAGAGTTCCACCCGGTTCAGTCGGGCAGTTCCACTCCGCGTGCTGTGGACAGCGCAGCGATTTCCGCGGGAAAGACGTTCTTGAAGACGAACGGATCGGTTCCGAGTGCCCAGTTCGGAGCCAATTCGATCGCGTACCGCTCGAAGTATCCGAGTTGCTTGCCGACGAGGATGAGTTCCTCGGGACTCGACGTTCGGTACTGCTTGCCCATTCCGACGAGAGCCTTGATGAAGTCGGTCAGGCTGAAGTGCGCCAACGTGTCCGACAGCATCGGCGCGAACACGGCCTGAAGGATGAGTCCGACCTCGGCGTCGGTGCCGACGTCATCGGTGACGATCCCGAGGCGCTTGACGCTGCCCGCGAGACGGGTGAAATCGCCGTCGACGACGGTGGCGTGGAACAGGTCCTGCAGGAGCATTCGCCACTGTTCGTCGAGTTCGCCCATCACACCGAAGTCGAGGAAGGACACGCGTCCGTCGTCGAGCACCCAGACGTTGCCCGCATGGACGTCACCGTGGAAGAGTCCGTGCAGCACAAGCGCTTCCATCCACACCTTCGCGGCTCGCCGGACGACGAGTTCCGACGCGTCGCCCGGCGTGCACTGGTCGAGCGGTGAACCGTGCATTCGTTCCATGCAGATCACGCGGCTGCCGCAGTATTCGGCGAACACCTCCGGCGCGGTGACGTACTCGTTGTCGCCGAACGCGGAGATCGATTCGCGGAAGCGCGCTTGCCTGCGCGCTTCGACCACACTGTCCAACTCGGCGAACGTGGCGGCGTGGAGGTCGACGATGATCGCGGATGCGTTGGCGGTCTTGAAGAACACGATGAACTTCTCGAGCGCCCGGGCGAAGATGTAGGCGATGCGCAGGTCCACCTTCATGCGGTGGTAGATGCCCCGACGCTGGACCTTCATGATCACTTCGCGGCCGTCGCGCAGGACACACAGGTGCACTTGTGCAACCGACGCGGAGGACAGCGGGACGTCGTCGAAGCGGCTGAACAACTCCGCTGTCGGCCGTCCCAGATCGGACTCGATCGTGGCGCGGGCCTGTGCACCCGGGTAGGGCGGGACCTCGTCGAGACATCGAAGACAAGTGTCGGCGAGGACCTTGGGGAACAGTCCGGGGGACGAGCCCATCAACTGCCCGACCTTGACGAACGTCGGTCCCAGGACGAAGAAGGCGTCGACGACGCCCTCCGAGGCGTGAAGCGGCCAGCCGCGACGCGGGGCCAGCGCCCACTTTCCGACAGCCAGGAACTGATAGAACACCAGGACCGCGCCGATGACGAGCAGGCGCAGAAATTCGCGAACTCCGAACTCGCGCAGCGGTGGAGCAGGTCTGGTGGTGATGGGTCCGGTGGTCATCGCGCCATCTCCAGCGATCCCGTGCCGAGCGCGGCGGTCTCCAGGCGGGACATGAGCCGCTCGAAGCTACGGGTGTCGCCGGACGTGCGGGAGAGCACCAACGCTCCCTGAATCCCAGCGACGATCTCCTCGGCCAACCCTCGGGCGTCGTCACCGTGTCCGAGTTGCCGCAGCACCGGCGTCAGCGCGTCGATCCAATCGCTGAAGTATCTGGCGACGCGGGAGCCGAACAGTGCACGCTCCTCACCGAGCGAGAACGCCGCGAACAAGCAGACCCGACGGCCCGACTGGAAGTATTTCGAGGTCTGCGCGAACATGTCGTGGGAGCGCGCGCGGGCGTCCGTCGCGGCACGCAGCGGCGCGAACACGTTGCTCTGGAACCACCGCTCGACCTCGTCGAGAACTGCCTCCGCCATCTCGGTCTTTCCGCGGGGGAAGAAGTGATACAAGCTGCCCTTGCCGAGCCCGGTTCGCTTGCTGATCACCGACAGCGAAGACCCGTTCCAGCCCAGGTCTCCGAAGACACCTGCCAGGACCGGCACCACGTCCCGCCTGTCGGCGGTCGTTCGGGGCGGTGTCGTTCGTGACGCTGTCGTTCGTGACGCTGCTGTTCGTGACGCTGTCGTTCGTGATGCTGCTGTTCGTGGCACAGTTGCTCCTCGAGGGGGTGCTCCCGCGCCGCGCTGCGTGGGAACGACCCCGACTGTACCTACCGGTACAGGCCGTTCACCCGGACCCCTTGGTTCCGGATCGTTCGTACAGGGAGACTGTCATCGGAACATGGAGTACCGACTGGGCTCGCGGCGGCTCGGTAGGTCGACGAGGCCGCATCGCCGGTGCTCTGTTCGGCGTCGCCGGTGTGCAATATCTGCTCGCGGAGGCGGCAACGGCTCTCCGATTCGACGGCTACAGCCCGTTGCAGGACACCGTCAGCGAGCTCGGGGTGCCGCAGGTGTCCGAGTGGCACGGACTGATGAACGCCTCGTTCTGCGTGTCCGCGGCGTCGGTGCTCGCGGCGGGACTCGTCGCGGCTCCCCTGCTGACGAGGGGCCGGGCGCAGCTGATGCGTGGCAGTGTCCTCGCCTACGCGGTCGGGAGCGTACTGGTTGCCGTGGTGCACACGGGCGAGGGCAACCTGCACACCCTCGGGGCGGTTCTGGCCATCGGCGCGGGAAACGTCATCGCCCTCACTGTCGGTTCTGCACGGACTGTCGGGTCGGCGCGGACTGTCGGTTCTGCACGGACTGTCGGTTCCGATGCGACGAGATTCCCGCGCTGGTACTCGCGCGCTTCCGTCGGGTTGGGGACGGTGGGGTTCGCGGCGTCGGCGTTGCTCCTCACGGGTATCGGGCCGGTCGGCGCGGTGGAGCGTGTCTCGATCTACACCTTCGTGGCGTGGGAGCTCATGACCGCGGCGACAGTGTGGAGACGGCGACGGTGGACGGAGCCGATTTCTGCCGACAGCAGAATCGGTTCGGAAGATCGAGCGGAGGGTCCGTACAGCTCCTAGCCTGGCTGCATGGCAGACGAACGAGCTATCGCGAAGGTTCTCCCGCTGCGCCCCGGCGCAGGTCGTACGCCGCCTGGTCCCGAACCGTTGGTCCGTGAGGGTATGGGCCGGGTTCTGCGACGGATCCGCACGGAGCAGGGCCGCACCTTGCAGGAGGTCTCGTCCGAGGCTCGGGTGTCGATGCCCTACCTCTCCGAGGTCGAGCGGGGACGGAAGGAAGCGTCGTCCGAGGTGCTCTCGGCTCTGTGCGGCGCGCTGGAGATCGCCCCGTCTCGCCTGCTGATGTTGACCGGGCGAGAACTCGCTGGAACGAACTCCGTCCAACGAGTCTCGCGCGGTCCCGCTCCCGTCACCATGCTCGCCGCCTGACGGAAGCCGGCGAAGTCGGTGAACTTGTCTGCAGCGCAGTCAGTTCCGATTGGTCGCGATCAGGTCGGCCAACCCGTAACCGACTGCCTCGGTGGCGGTGTAGATCCGATCGCGGTCGGTGTCCAGCCGTAGTGTCTCGGGTTTCTGACCGGTGTGATGGGCGAGGATCTTCTCCATCTCCGAGCGCACGCGCACTATCTCGTCGCGTTGCAGTGTGAGGTCGGAGATGGTTCCCTCACCTCCACCCGACGGCTGGTGCAGCAGAATCCTGGCGTGGTTGAGCATGATTCGCTTACCTGGTGCTCCCGACGCCATCAGCACGCCCGCGGCCGACGCTGCCTGCCCGACGCAGAAGGTGGACACGTCGGGTTTGATGTATTCCATCGTGTCGTAGATGGCGGTCATCGCAGTGAACGATCCGCCGGGTGAATTGATGTACAAGCTGATGTCGGCGTCGGGGTTGTCCGATTCGAGATGGAAGAGCTGCGCGATGACGACGTTCGCGACGCCGTCGTCGATCTCGGTTCCGAGGAAGATGACGCGTTCGGACAGGAGTCGGCTGTAGATGTCGTAGGCGCGCTCGCCGCTGTGAGTCCGTTCGACAACGGTGGGGATCGTGTACTGGCTCATGATTGCTCGACTCCTAGTCCTACCTTGTGGTGCGGTGCCGATGGTCGTATGTCGTCGAGGGTGGTGACGATGTGGTCGATCAGGCCGTAGTCCCGAGCCTGCTGGGCCGTGAACCAACGGTCGCGTTCGCTGTCTGCCGTTACCGTGGACACGTCGTGGCCGGAGTGTTCGGCATTGAGGCTGTGCATCAATGCTTTCGTGTATTCGAGGTTCTGCGCCTGGATCTCGATGTCGACGGCGGTACCGCGGATGCCTGCGGACGGCTGGTGCATCATCACGCGGGCGTGCGGGAGGCTGTAGCGTTTTCCCTTGGTGCCCGCGGTGAGCAGGAACTGGCCCATGCTGGCTGCGAAACCCATTGCGAGGGTGGATACGTCGTTGGGTATGAGTCGCATGGTGTCCATGATCGCGAGGCCTGCGCTCACCGAACCTCCAGGCGAGTTGATGTAGAGGCTGATGTCGCGGCGAGAGTCGTTGGCGGACAACAGGAGCAGCTGAGCGCAGATCCGGCCGGCGATGGCGTCGTCGACGGCGGCTCCCAGTACGACGATGCGTTGATCGAGCAGTCGGGACGCCAGTTGGTCGTCGAACGGTGACACCGCGGCGGTGTCGCGTTCGTTCATGGTGGTGTACATGTGCATTCCTCACTCGTGAGTGTCGTCGGTCCCCATCAGGCTGCGCGGTGGGTCGGCGGGAAGGAAGGATTCTCTGCTCCGAGCAGAGATCGCTGTGGGCATAATGCGTCTGACCAGGCGATTGGGTGTTCGGGCCCGTGGAGAGGTACGGTAGTGAAGCACCCGACGCGGGGTGGAGCAGCTCGGTAGCTCGCTGGGCTCATAACCCAGAGGTCGCAGGTTCAAATCCTGTCCCCGCTACTGAAAGAAGGACCCCCGGAAAGCATTGCTTCCCGGGGGTTCTTCCTTGTGTGCTGAATGCGCTATTGCAGGCGAAACCGAACGATGTCGCTGACGTTGTCGATGGCGTCGGTCAGGGCCTGCAATCGATCCGACGCGCCGAGAGCTTCCAAGACGTCCTGGCGGTCGGACTGGCCCATGGGAACCTGTGCAGCGAGGCGGAACAGGCGCTCCCCCGACGCGGCGGGAAGCTCCGCGAACTCGGGATCGTCCGGCGGCGTCGAGCCTTCTGCTTCGGCGAGGGTGCCGATCAGGCGATACAGCGCCCTGATCTGCTCCTGGAGTTCGGCGAACTCGGATTCGGTGACCGAATCCTCGGGATGATCGGGCCACGGCCGCACGTCGGCACGAGGGTACGGGTCGTCCTCGAGCCAGGCGTCGACTCGGATTCGTTCCCCTCCTAAGCATTCCACAAGGAATCGGCCGTCGCCGATGTCCTGGTGCGCGACGATGTGCGCCCTGGTGGCGACATCGTGCCGAACGTCTCCGCCCCCGGCCTCGTGGCCACGGGCGATGAGCACCACCCCGAAGCTCGGGTCCTCGGTAGCGAGGCAGTCTCGCAGCATCTCCTGGTAGCGCGGTTCGAAGATGTGCAGAGGAAGCGGCTCACCCGGGAGCAGAACGCTTCCCAGGGGAAACATCGGAATTACTGCCACGGGTCAGTCCGACGAGGCCGGCCGCGTCGACTGCGGAATCGGTGCGAGCTCGGACACCGCTGCCGCGCCGAGGAACTGGTCGAGCACCCGGAAGAACAGATCGGGCTCGTCCAGCTGCGGGAAATGCCCTGCATCGGAGAAGATCTCGACGCGCGAGTTCGGAACCTCGCGGCGGATGTTGTCCGCGTGCGAGGCCGGGATCATGCGATCCTTCCCGCCCCAGACCAGGAGCGAGGGCAGCGATTCGAACTTCTCGAAATGCTGCTTGGCGCTGACGGTTTGACCGCGCGGACCGACGACGGCGCGAGTCGACGCCAGGAAAGCGGAGCGGGAGCCGTGGTCCGCCACCGTCTTGAACGCACGCCATGTCTCGGTGGTGCTCTTACCGGGGCGCACCGGCAACCCCCATTTGCCGAGCTGAGTCACCACGTTCTCGGTGTTCTTACGAACCCAGTCCGACGCCAACACCGGCAGCACCAGTTCGCTGCCCGGCAGAGTCGCAGCCTTCAGGAACAAACTGACTTCGCGTCCCAGGCCGCCACTGCTGACGAGGGCGATCCGCTCCACGCGCTCGGGGAACAGATAGACGGTCTGCATGACGATTCCGCCGCCGAGCGAATGCCCCACCATCGGTGCCGAACGAATGTCGAGGTGGTCCAGTAGATCGCGGATGGTCGCCGAGTGCGCACTGAGCGAATAGTCGCCGGGTGGCTTGTCCGAGTCGCCATGGCCGAACAGGTCCGGTGCGATAACGCGGTACTTCTCCGACAGTCGCTCGATCTGACCTGCCCAGGACTCGTGCGAGCCCAGAAGACCGTGGACGAGGACCACAGGTGGACCGTCCCCGGCGTCGACGTATCGCAGGGTGTCCCGGTGGAACTCGACCGACTCGAGCTCATAAGGCGACGTTCGGTCTGGCATCGATCCTCCTCGCGCAGTGATTTGGGTCGTTCCGCCGGCGGCTTCGATGCCCAACGTACGCGGATCGGCGTCCTCGGGATAGTCGATACCCCGGTGAGCTGCGATGGACGCCGTCAGTGGACGAGTGCTGGCTCGACGAGAGGAGTGTCGTCGAGCCGGGTCGAGGTGCTGCACTAGTGGATGATTCCCTCGGTTGCTCGGCGTAGCTCGTGGTCGAGGATTCGAGCGACATCCTCGGCGACCGGTTCGCGGACCATGTCGACGTGGCGTCCGTCGACGTGCGTGATGGACAACTCGCCGGTGGCTATCGCGGCCCATGACCTGCGATCGTCCGTGTTCTCCGCGGTGACGATGACGCTGACCGGACCGTTCCATGCTTTCGGACGATGGAAGCGCAGAGCGAGCGATCCGATCGCCGCGAACGCCAGCCACCTCTCGGTGGTCGAATATCGTGCGATGCCTGCAGTGACCACGCGCGCTGCGATACCGACGCGGGTTGCGACAGTGATCTTCGGCGACGACGCCGCACCTACACCCGCCGGTGCAGCCTCGAGCGCGCTTCCGCCGGGTAAACGGTCGAGCAGGTGGCGGTACAGGCGGGGGTCGAGGAGGGTCAGCCGCGCGACGGATCTGCCGCCGGCCCGAAGCTGGTGAGCCATCTCGAGTGCGATCCATCCGCCGAGCGAGTGCCCGGCGAGAAGGTACGGGCCCGACGGCTGGATTCGCGTGATCTCTCGTACGTAGGTGCGTGCTGCTGCGCGGATGGTGCGGTCGGGAAGTGCCCGCGTGTCCATTCCCTTGGCCTGGATCACGTAGACGGGGCGGTCCGGGTCGAGGCGCCGAGCGAGCGCGGCCAGACCGACGGCGGGCACTCCACCACCTGCGACGATGAACAGAGGCGTGAGCGAACCCGTGGTGCGGAGTGGCACTGCGATCGACTCGGCTCTCGAACGGGCCGAGCTGTCGTCGATGGACGCGAGCTTGGTGTCCACGATCGAGGCCAGACGGCGGACGCTCATGGCCCCGACCAGTTCCTCCGCCGACAGCACGATGTGGAAGGCGCGCGCGACCCCCACCGAGATCTGAGTCAGAGCAAGCGACGTAGCGCCCATGGCGGTGAAGTCGGTGTGGGACCCGATGTCGTCGATTCCGTCGACTTCGTCCCGGAGGGCGTCGTGGACGATGTTGGCGATCCACATTTCCGTCGCACCGCGCGGCGCATCCGACGCCGTGGCGGACGCGACGTCCGCGACCTGCTCCGGCAGGCGCTGTCGGTCCACTTTGCCGCGTTCGTTGCGTTCGATCGTGAGTGTGCGCGTGATGTTCCGGGGAACCATCCACGTGGGGAGTTGGTCCTGAATGCCCGCTCGGACGTAGGCACTGTCCCGTGTGTCGCTGACGAAGAACGCATCGAGGTGGGGTTCGCCGTCGATCGAGCGGGCCACGATTGCCACGTCCCGGACACCGTCGACTCCGCGGATGGCTGCTTCCACCTCGGCGGGCTCGACGAGGTATCCGCGGATCTTGACGGCGTCGTCGGCTCGGCCGAGCAGGTGCAGCTGCCCGAGCTCGTCGAATCGGCCGAGATCGCCGGTTGCGTAGCGCATGAGCGGCCCGTCGCTGGCGAAGTGTGATTCCGTCAGATCGGGGAGGCCGAGGTAACCGTCGGACAGGCATTCCGCGGAGACGCGGATCTCCCCGGCCACTCCGGCCGGTGCGAGCGTGCCCGCCTGGTCGACGACGTCGACGATCTTGCCCTTCGGGAGGGTCGTCGCGGTGAGGAAGCCCGACGGCAGGGGGCGGTCCGATCGGTACTCGCCGTACGCCACGCCGCCTGCTTCCGTGGTTGCGTACCAGTTGACGAAGGTGGCGCCGCTGCCGAGTGCGCTACGGAATCCGATGACGTCCCGCGAGTGCAGGGCTTCGCCGTAGGTGGTCACGACGCGCAGCGACGGCACGGCGTTGTCCGGGACCGGGACGATGGCGTCGGACGGGATCTCCTCTGCTCCCGCTCGGAAGCTCCGCACCAGCGAGGGGGAGCAGTGCAGTGTTGTCAGCGAGGACCGTTCGATCCATTCGGTCAAGGTGGTGGGCAGGACGGTGCGTGGGTCCGTGCAGTAGACCGTCGCACCGCTGAGGATGCCGGCGAACAACGTGTTCAGGCCCGCACCGAAACTGACCGGCAGCGCATTGCCGACGCGATCGCGAGAGGACAGGCCGAGTGCGGAGCTGACCTCGTACGCTTTGGTCAGGCACATGCGATGACTCAGCAGCACACCTTTGGCGGCACCGGTGGAGCCCGAGGTGTAGGCGATCAATGCCGTCCGGCTGCCGGTGAGAGTGGGTAGCGGCATCGCGGAATCCTGCGTGTTCGCGAGGTCCGCCTGGTCGAGGCGGAGTGCCGCTGCCGACTCCACGATGCGGTCCGCGCGGTTGGCCGGCAGGTTGGAATCCAACGGGACCAGCGCGTGGCCCGACGCCATCACCGCGAGCATCGTGGCGATCGACTCCGACGTGGAGGCGGCTTCCACGGCGATCGGGCGAGGGTCGTCACCCGCGAGCTGGGCGATCTTTCTCGCCGATGCATAGGTGCGGTGCAGGAGTTCGTCGAACGTGACCGCCCCGTCCTCGGTGTGGACGGCGACGGCGTCGGGCACCGCGTGGGCGACCTCGCAGAGTCGGTCGAGAAGGGTGTCCCTGGTGCCGGGTTTGCACAGCGGTGCAAGCGGCGCGTGGGTTGGCGCTTCCAGCTTGTGCACCGACATGGTTGCTCCTCGAGTGCGGCGTCCTTTGCGATCGCTCTACCGGGAAACCGACCCGAAAACAATCGTAAAGTCTGTTTTACTCCATACAAGGTAACCCTGCGGTCCTTTTGGCTGCAACTTCTTCGTTCGATCGACCGACGAGGCCGCCACGACCCGACTCATGGTTCCGTGATTGCCTCCAGCGGTCGGGTGCGGGCGGCGCGCACCGCGGGCCAGAGTGCCGCGAGGACTCCGACGACGGCCGAGCCGAACAGCATGGCCACAATCTGGCCCCACGGAACGGTCAGGAGACCGAGCCCCTCGTCGCGCAGAGTTCTGACGAATCCCCATCCGAAAGCCACGCCGAGGCCGAGGCCGACGATGGCACCGAAGAGCGCGATGAGCAGTGACTCCAGATAGATCGTGCGCCTGACCTGGGGGCGCTGCATGCCGACGGCCCGGAGCATTCCGATTTCACGGCGCCGTTCGACGACCGACAGAGCGAGAGTGTTGACGATTCCCAGCACGGAGATGACGACGGCGAGCGCGAGCAGCCCGTAGAGGACGGCAAGCAATGTGTCGATCTGCTGGCCCTGCGACCCCTTGAATTCGTCGCGATCCTGGACTTGAACGACGACGAACGGCTTGGTGGCGGCTTCCAGGTCGGTCCTGAGCACGTTCAGGTCGGTTCCCGGAGCGGCGCCGACGAGCACGACGATGTCCGACCGGACGATGCTCGGAGTCACCTTCTGGTAGACATCGTTCGAGATCATCCACTGCCCTACCAGCGGGTTGTCCTCGTAGACGGAGGTGACCGTGACCGGAACCTGCTGCCCGTCGACCGACGTCATGTTCACGACCGAGCCGAGCGCCCACCCCTCGTCGCGCGACGCGGAGGACGACACAGCGATGCTGTCTCCTTGCAGCTCCGGCGGCCCGGCGACGACGACGCTGTCGAACAATCCTTCCGGGCTCCCTTCGAGTGCGACGCCGAAGGCGGGCTCGTCGTCGATGTCCACCGACACCGGGTGAAGTACGGCGACACGATCGACCCCGTTCACCTCCCGTGCGGCTGCGGCGGCGCCCGTCGGAATTCCGATCGACGGTGGGCCGCTGAAGATGTAATCGGCTTCGATCCCGTTGTCGACCAGGGCGTCGACGCTTGCTTTGGCGGTGGATCCGAGAACGCCGATGACCGAGACCAGCATCAGCCCTAGCATGAGCGCAAAGGCAGTGGCAGCGGTGCGTCGGGGATTGCGAACCGAGTTGGTGCGGGCCAGGCGTCCGATCGGGCCGAACGGCCGCGTCAGAACCGAACCGAGGGCGCCGACGACGGGCCGGGACAGCGACGGTGCCGCCAGCGCGACGGCGACGATCACGGCCACGGCACCTGCGCCGACGGTCGCTGCGGCAGCGCCGCCGGTGGATTGTGCTCCGATGACGACGGCAGCGGCGCCGATCGCGCCGATCACGACGCCGATCCAGGTGCGCATGCGCAGACTGTCACCCGCGGAGGCGAACTCCTCGCGCATCGCGGCGATTGGAGGGACCTTGGCGGCACGACGTGCGGGTGCGTATGCGCTGAGCACGGTGACGACGATGCCGACGGCGAAGGCGACGACGACGGTTCGAGGTTCGAGTGCCAGTGCGCCCGAGGGCAATCCGAGGTCGAAGGCGTTGAGTAGTGCGCGTAGGCCGTAGGCGAGACCGATGCCGCCCGCGAAGCCGAGTGCGCTGCCGATGACGCCGACGACGAGTGCCTCCAGCACCACGGAGCGGCTTACCTGGCCGCGGCTGGCACCGATCGCGCGGAGCAGGGCGAGTTCGCGAACGCGCTGGGCGACGATCATCGAGAAGGTGTTGTAGATGATGAACGTGCCCACGAGCAACGCGATCGCGCCGAATGCGAGCAGGAAGTAGTTCACGAAGGACAGGGCTTGTTCGATCTCGGCCTGTGCTTCGTCCCGGACGTCGTCCGCGGTCTGCACCTTCAAGTCGGGCAGCGCGGCGGCGATCTCGTCCCTGAGCTCCGTCTGCGACGCGCCGGTTCCGGCGATGTCGTAGTACTGCACGTGCTCGCCGTCGGAGAACAGTTCGTCGGCCTGGCCCTCGGTGAACTGGATGCCGATGTACCCGCCGGATTCGGCGGCGGTGTCGTAGATACCGGTCACGGTGACGTCGACGGTGCCCTTCGACGGCACGAGGACCTGAGTGGTGTCCCCCACGCCGAGCCCGGATCGCGTGGCGCCGCCCTCGTTGATGATGATGTCGCCCGGTGCCGTGGGCGCCGAACCTGCGACGAACACAGCGTCCTCGCCGAGTCGTCGATCGGGCGGTAGGTACGCCTCGCCGATCGTCGGCGCGCCACCGGTCTGCACGGCAGCGCCCGAGGAATCGAGTACGACGATCTGACCTCCGACATACGGTGCGACCGCACGAACGTCGGGCAGGGACGAGATGACGTCGGCCGCGGAGACAGGGACGCCGCTCGAGCGTGCGTCCTCGGCGCTGACGCGGACGTCGGCGCCCTGGGCGGTGTCGGAGAAGATCGAGGAGAACGTTCGTTGCAGCGTGTCGGTGAACACGAAAGAGCCTGCAACGAAGGCGGTTCCGAGCACGACGGACAGGACGGTCAGTGCGAGTCTGACCTTGTGGGCGGCGAGATTGCGCAGTGAGACCTTGCGCATGGGGTTGGTCGCAGGCATGGTCAGGCCGTTTCCAGACGCTTCATGCGGTCGAGTACGTTCTCGGCAGTCGGGTTCGCGAGGTGGTCGATGACCGAACCGTCGGCGAGGAACACGACGCGGTCTGCGTAACTGGCGGCGCGGGGATCGTGTGTGACGATCACGACGGTCTGATCGAACTCGTCGGCGGCAGCGCGGAGGATGCTCAGCACCTCACCGGACGACCGGGAATCGAGGTTGCCGGTCGGCTCGTCGCCGAAGACGATGTCGGGTCGGCCGGCGAGCGCACGTGCGCACGCGACGCGCTGCTGCTGGCCACCGGACAGTTCGCTCGGCCGGTGGCCGAGACGGTCACGTAGGCCGAGTCGGTCGACGACGGTGTCGAGCCACTGCGGGTCGGCCTTGCGCCCCGCGATGTCCAGCGGCAACGTGATGTTCTCCAACGCCGTCAGCGTGGGCACGAGGTTGAATGACTGGAACACGAAACCGATTCTGTCCCTGCGCAGTCCGGTCATCTGCTTGTCGTCGAGATTCGTCAGCTCGGTGTCACCGATCGTGACCGTTCCCGAGGTGGCCGTGTCGAGACCTGCGAGGCAGTGCATCAGCGTCGACTTGCCCGACCCCGACGGGCCCATGATCGCCGTGAACTCGCCGCGGGCGAACTCCACCGTCACGTCCCGCAGCGCGTGGACCTGAGTGTCGCCGGAACCGTAGGTCTTGGTGAGGGCACTCGCCCGGGCGGCAGGCGCTGAACCTGCGGAACGAGCTGAGAGGCCGGTGTCAGTCATGGCATCAGTGTTTCAGTGTTTTCTGCATTTCCATATCGGGGAGACCACCCATCCGCCCCTAGTATGGAGAGATGCGCATCGGAGCACACGTTCGCGACAGTGCCGACCCGCTCGGTTCTGCGGCAAGCCTCGGGGTCGATTTCGTTCAGATGTTTCTGACCGACCCGCAGAAGTGGAACAAGCTGACACCGCATCCGCAGGGTGAGGAATTGAAGGCGAGTGACGTCGACGTCGTCGTACACAGTTCGTACGTTCTCAACGTCGCGAGCCTGAACAACCGGATCCGCATTCCGTCGCGTAAAGCGGTGATCGAGCAGGCGTCCGCTGCGGCCGACATCGGTGCCATCGGATTGGTCGTCCACGGCGGACACGTCCGCGACGGTGAGGACACCGCCAAGGGGTTCGAGAACTGGCGCAAGCTTTTCGAGCGTCAGGCCGACGACGGCGGTTTCGCGGTGCCGATCTTCATCGAGAACACCGCAGGCGGGGACTTCGCGATGGCCAGGCACTTCGACGACATCGCGCGGCTGTGGGATGCCGTCGGCGAATTCGGTGCAGGCTTCTGCCTCGACACGTGCCATGCATGGGCGGGTGGGGAGGAATTGGTCGGTGTGGTCGATCGGATCAAGGCCATCACCGGACGAATCGACCTGGTGCACTTGAACAATTCACGCGACGAGTTCGATTCCGCTCGCGACCGGCATGCAAATCTCGCCGACGGAACCATCGACGCGGATGTCCTGGTTGCAGTCGCGGAGGCGTCGGGTGCACCGGTGATTCTGGAGACTCCCGCAGAAGGTCTCGCGGCGGACGTGCAGTACCTGAAGTCGCTCTGAGGTTTCAGGTCCGAACGAATGCCGAGACGGTCTTTTCCCAGAACCGCTCGAAATCGTCGACGTCGGCGCGAGTGAAAACTCGGCTGTTCCATCGAAACTCGGCGTCGACCATGACTACTCCGTCGAGTTCGGACACACTGCACGTGACCGAGAGGTTGTGACGGAGGGGTTCGTCGTCACCGGGCGCGGCGATCGCTGCGGCGTCGGGCTCGAACGAGAACGCGATCTGCGCGCCGTGCTTGCGGGCGAGGGCGGGTGCACGCCTGGCGGTGACGTAACCCTCGCCGCCGTCCGGGACGGCGGCGATGCGGCGTCGAACTTCGGTGAGAATCGTGCCCGGCGCACCGGTCACCGGCAGCCGAACCGGGTACCGGGCAGAATCCTGCTCCACTGTGCTGCACGGAAGATCCACGAGAACTCCGGAAAAGGAGCACCGGCACCGGTCGCTCTGCCACGCGCCGACGGTGGCGGCGAGGACGGACAAAAGCGTCTCGGACGTCGGGTGCTCCGGTGCGGCCCACTGAGTGTGGGTTTCGGTGACGACGGAGGAGGAGACGGTGTCGATTCGTTCGTCGGTACGCCTGCTGCCGAAGGTGCGCTCCTCGGGCGTGAGGACAGCGACCCAGTACGGGGCCTCCACTGCAGATTGCCCGAGCATGCCGACACCACCTCGAAGTTTTCGTCTTACTGTCGCAAGCCTTACCTAACCTTGCGCCACTGTAGCCAAAGCACCGGGGATCGCCAAACGAGGGATCAGGAAAGCAGACGAGGAACGGTCGGCGCGGGAGGAAGTGCGCCGGCGTCGAGCTGGTCGAGTAGGCCTTCCGACCAGCTCAGCAGCCCGGAGATGTCGAGACCGTGAGGTGGGTCGAGTTCGTAGTCGCGGATCCGGTCGTGCCCCTGTCTCAGCAGGGACCTCGCGCCGACGACGTTGCCGCGGAGAACGTGCGTCAACCCGACGGCGAGCTGGGCGAGGCCCTGCCAGAGCCTGCGTTCCGGCTCGGGCGAGTCCTTCCACGTGCCTTCGAGGATTTCGTGCGCGTGGAACGGCATCGACGCGTCGAGCAGCTCCTGCGCTCGCGTGATGGCCTCGTCGGGAGGCAACCTCAGATCGTCGGGAATGCGTTCGACGCCGACGGCGCCCCGCGCGAGCGGCCTTCCCAGGCCGTCACGGGGGCGCCCGTTGAGCGGTTTGCCGGTGGCGTCGCGTTCACGGTCCGGCACTCTTGTCTCACACCTCGCTGGTAGATGCTTCCGCGGTTTTTCTCGGAGCCGTCGCGGCCGCCGAGTTCTCGCTCGCATGGATCGTTCGACTTGCCTTCGGATTCTGTGCAGGCTGCCGTCCGGACTGTCGCGCCGAGGTGATCGTCACGCCGATCAGGGCCAGCAGAGCGATCGCCGACACGGCAACCATCGTCAGCGATACTGCCACGTTGTCGTTGCCGAGCGCACCCACGACGGGAGCGATGATCGCGCCTGACCCGAACTGTGCCGCTCCAAGCAGTGCAGCGGCGGTGCCTGCTGCCTCACCGTGCCGTGAGAGGGCAAGGGCAGGCGCGTTGGGCATGACGAGGCCGACAGCACCGAGCACGAACCACAGCGGAATGAGGAACCCAAGGATTCCACCGACCCCGGCGACCGCGAGGATGGTCATGACCAGCGCTGCCACGACAGCCGCCGAGAGGGCGCTGATCACGATGCGCACGGGCGTGAAGTGTCCGAGCAGCACGACGTTCAACTGCGAGGCGCCGATCAGTGCAATCGCTCCGAGTGCGAACACGATGGCGAACTGCTGTTCGCTGAGACCGAACTCGTCCTGAAGGACGAAGGACGATCCTGCGATGTACGCGAACATGGCCGACATCGCGAGTGCTGCGACGAGCACGAGAACGACGAACTGTCCGTCGCGGACGAGACCGCCGTAGGTGCGTACGACGGGCATGACGCCTCCACTGCGACGACGCTCGGGTGGCAGGCTCTCGCGTAGGGAGAAGACGGCGAGGATCAGCAGCGCGACGCCGAGCACGGCGAGGACGGCGAACACCCACCGCCACGTTCCGACGATGAGAATGCCGCCGCCGATCGTCGGTGCGAGCACGGGCGCCACTCCCATGACCAGCATCAGACGAGACAGAACCGTCGCGGCCGCGCGACCGGTGAAGAGGTCACGAACGACGGCCATCGCGACGACGGCCGCCGCTGCCGCGCCCAGTCCCTGCAGGCCACGGAAGAGTCCGAGTACGGCCACGTTCGGGGCGATGACACACAGAAGCGACGCGCCGATGTGCACCGCGGTGCCGACGATGAGGGGAAGGCGTCGGCCGACGACGTCGGAGAGCGGCCCGATGACGAGCTGCCCGAGCGCTAGCCCGATCAGCGTTCCGGTGAGCGTGAACTGCACTGCAGCCGCAGAAGAATTCAGGTCGTCGACGATGGACGGCAGGGCGGGTAGGTACATGTCGATCGTCAGCGGCCCGAGTGCGATCAGTGCTCCCAGCACCAGAATGATTCTCAAGCGCTCGGCAGAGGTCGGTTCTGTGGATGCCACGGCATCGGTTGCTTGCGTCACCCAAGCGTCAGCAACCGATGCCGGCGTGTTGTTCCCGACTCTGCGGAAAAGTTCCCGGTGTGGCAGAGGTTACGTAATCGGGAAGGCCGGGAGCGGAGCCCGCAGGAGTGACCAGTTCGAAGGCCCGGCCGGCTCAGATTCGTCCGGATACCTCGGTGAGCCGCGCGATCTCGTCGGAGGCGAGCGACAGACGAAGGGCGTCGAGCAGAGCGGGCAGCTGGGAGATCTTGCTGGCGCTGGCGATCGGCGCGGTGACCGTCGGCTGTGCGAGAAGCCACGCGAGTGCGACGGTGGAGATCTCCGCGTCATGGGCGTCGGCGATCTCGTCCAGTGCGGTCACGACGTCGAGGCCCTTCTCGGAGAAGTATCCCGTGGCGAGCTGCTCACGTGCCTGCCCCTCCAAGTCCTCGCGGGTGCGGTACTTGCCCGTCAGGAAGCCGGCTGCGAGCGAGAAGTACGGGAAGACACCGAGGTTGTTGTCCGTGGCCAGTTGAGCGAGTTCGGTCTCGTACTCACGGCGCGTGACGAGGTTGTAGTGCGGCTGCAGGGCGATCGGCTTGGCGAAATCGTGCTCGTCCGCGAGCGACATCCATTCGCGGATGCGATCGGCCGAGTAGTTCGAGATGGCGACGTACCGCACCTTCCCGTCCTTGACGAGTTGGTCGAACGCGGCGAGTGACTCGACGAGCGGGGTGTTCTCGTCGTCGTAGTGGGCGTAGTAGACGTCGATGTGATCGCTCTGTAGTCGTTTCAGCGATGCCTCGGCGGCCGCGGCGATGTTCTTCGGGGCCAGACCCTTGAACTCCGGGTGCTGGCTCACCTTCGTGGCGATCACGACGTCGTCGCGGTTGCCTCGTGCGGCAGTCCACTTGCCGATGATCGTCTCGGATTCACCGCCCGAGTTACCGTCGGCGAAAGCGGAATAGGAATCTGCGGTGTCGATGAAGTTGCCTTCACCTGCCGTGAACGCGTCGAGGATCTCGAACGATGCTTTTTCGTCGCTCGTCCAACCGAAGGTGTTTCCGCCGAGAGCGAGGGGAAAGATGTCGAGGTTCGAATTTCCGATGGCGACCACGATGACTCCTTATCTAGGCAAACTAGTCCTGTGTGGCAACGCGGAAAGGGAGCCGAATTGTTCCGCGTGGCGCTCCGGAGGCCCTCGGGTTGCGTATCTAATGCCAGGTGTGGTCGACGAGCGGTGTGCGTGGCCCGAATTTCGGTTTGACTGCCCGGCCGCTGATCTGAAGGAGCTTGACGGCACGAAAGCGATGCGGTGCAAGCGGTTTCATGTATTCGATCATTCCGGCGTCGTCGAGGGGGCGACCGAGAAGCGACCAGCCGACCACAGCGGCCAAGTGGTAGTCGCCCACGGACAAGGCGTCGGGATCGCCGAAGGCACGTTGCGCGACTTCCGCTGCCGTCCAGATACCGACCCCGGGGACAGCCCGCAGGCGACGCGTCGCATCCGCGAACGACATCGAGGCCGCTTCCTCCATCCGCGGCGCTACCTGTGCGCATCGCACGATGGTCTTGGAACGTGCAGGATCGACGTTGGCGAGGTGGTACTCCCACGAGGGAATACGGCGCCAGACGTCCGGAGTGGGCGGAACGAACATCGGCTTCGGAGTCGGCCCAGGTGCCCGCTCGCCGAACTTCGTGACCAGCCTGCGCCACGACGAAAATGCGGACAATCCGTGTACTCGCTGCTCGAGGACTGCGGGCACCAGGGCTTCCATGACGAGTCCGGTCCGACCAAGGCGCAGGTGCGGATGCTGCCGGTGAGCTTCCTTCAACGTCGGATGCTCCGGCGCGAAGCCCGACGAGTCGTCCTCGCTGCCCAGTAGAGCGGGCAGAAATGCTGCGAACTCCTCGGCGCCGGGACCCCACGCCTGGCTCCGCACCGCGGTGCGCGAGACCGGAGTGAGCCGATACGTGACCGGGCCGGAGGGAAGACGCGACGCTCGCCAGACGCTGCCTGCGCTGTCCCGCTCGAATGTGGGGTCCCCCTTGCCCCTGCGTAGGTCCCGGAGGCACGCCATCGGGTCCAGCGGGGACGCCGACTCGTACACCGTCGAGACGTCACAGTCTTCGGCGGCCGATGAGAGGCCTGGCGTGGTCTTCGGGAACATCGTGCCGCCGACTTTATCCCCTCCGACCGACACGCCGGAATTGGATCAGGTCGCCGCGGCCTACGCGAATCCTCCGGCGACGGCGACGACCGTTCGGCCGGTGACACCCCCGCCGGAGATAGAACCGAGTGCACTCTCGACGTCCGACACCGGCACCTCGGTGGTGAGCGCCGACAGACGCTGCGGACGCAGCTCGGTTTCGAGCTTCTGCCACAGTGCCCGGCGCTCGTCGATGGGGAGCAGTACGGAGTCGATGCCGAGCAGAGACACGCCTCGGAGAATGAACGGCAGCACCGTCGTCGGCAACTGCGCGCCCCCGGTCAGGCCGCTCGCAGCGACAGCGCCGCCGTACCGGACCGTGCTCAGCGCATGTGCCAATGTCTTGCCTCCGACGCAGTCGACGACGCCGCCCCACTCCGCCCTGCCGAGCGGACGCGGCTTGGCGTCGGGATCCTCCGGCAGCCGGCCGATGACCCGCGTTGCACCCAGCTCTGTCAGCAGTTCGGTGGCGCCCTCCTTGCCGGACGATGCAACAACTTCGTAGCCTGCGGCCGAGAGGAGGTCGACGCTGACGGTCCCCACTCCGCCGCTGGCACCCGTCACCAACACCGGCCCGTCGGACGGAGTCACGCCCGCCGTCTGCAGTGCACGAACGCTCAGTGCCGCGGTGAAGCCCGCAGTGCCGATGGCCGCGGCGTCGCGCGTCGACAGGGTGTTCAACGGCACCACCCACTCGGCGGGAACGCGCGCGAACTCCGCGTATCCACCGTGCTGCGCAGTACCGATGTCGTACCCGTGCGCAACGACGCGCTGACCCACCTCGAACTCCGGCGACGTGGACTCCGCAACTGTTCCCGCGATGTCGATGCCAGGAACGATGGGGTACTCGCGGACGACTCCACCCTTCGGCGTGATCGCCAGAGCATCCTTGAAGTTGACCGACGAAAACTCCACCGCAATCGTCACGGACGGTCCCGACACGTCCGGCAGAAACGAAGCGTCGACGCGTTCACGCGAAAGCGTGATCCCGTCGGCTTCCCTTGCCACCAGTGCTTCGAACGACGACGGGGTGGAGTCTCCTGGTGCTGCAGTTGTCACGATTCGAGTCCTCGGTCGGTGCGAATGTGTGATCGACCCTGACGGGTGCGGTCTCGGATGCTTTCCCACACTACCCATTCGGACACCCTTACGGCCTCGAGCGGGGCTCGGCCCTCGAATTCAGAGGTCCGCCGGCTCCACTCCTGCCCTCCTCGGTCGTTCCGCCGGCTCCACTCCTGTCCTTCTGTTCGTTCCGCCGGCTCCACTCCTGCCCTCCCCGGTCGTTCCGCAGGCTCCACTCCTGTCTTATCCGGTCGTTCCGCCGGCTCCACTCCTGCGCGGCGCCTGTTGTTTGTCGGTGGGGCGAAGTAGGGTCCTTCCCGTGATCATCGTGAGTACTGACGGTTCGTGTCTGCGGAATCCGGGTGGCGCCATCGGCTGGGCCTGGGTCAACCACACGGGGCCGTCCAACTCCGGTGGAGAAGCGTCGGGAACCAACCAGATAGCCGAGCTTCGAGCGCTTTTGGAGGCAATCCTCGCTCATCCCGGTGACGAGCCGATGCTCATCGAGTCGGATTCGCAGTACGCCATCAAGTGCGCCTCGGAGTGGCTGCCGGGGTGGAAGCGCAAGGGCTGGAAAACCGCGGGCGGATCGCCGGTGCGCAACCTGGAATTGGTGCAGAGCATCGATCGAGCAATCACGGACCGCAGCGGACCCGTCCGATTCCGCTGGGTCCGTGGACATGTCGGCAACCACTTCAACGAGGCCGCCGACGCACTTGCCGGTGAAGCTGCCCGTGCCGTCGCCTCGGGCAAAGCGGGCCCCAGCAAACCTGTTGCTACCGCTGCCAGTGCGCCCGCTGCTGCCGCACCTGCCCGCAGCGAATCCCTCGACGAGGTCGCCACCCTCTTCTGAGGCTCGAGCCAGAGCTTGGCAGCGCTCGCACCTCAGTGTCTCGGGGCGATGCGAGCATTCGGTAGTTCGGGCGCAGGAAGTCTGAACCCCGGTATCCGGTACCCGTCGACCGTGCCGAACTGGTCGTCCCGTTCCGCATGCTCCGCTCCTGCCCAGGCCTCGCGGTAGGCCACGATGTCGTCGTGGGTGCGGCCCATGAAGTTCCACCACATCACTACTTCTTCGCCGAACGGTGGCCCGCCGAGTAGCAGCATTCGTGCATCATCGGTGCCCGAGTTCCGCAGGGTGATGGCGCGATTGCCGGGTTGGAGGTACCCCAATTCGGCTCGGGCAAGGGTGCCGGATTTCGCACCCTCGGTATCTGCGTGGTCAGCTGGGGCGACAGCCTCCACGTTCACCGAGCCCTGGTCGACGATGATGCCGTGCTCGAAGTCCTCGTCGACGTCGAGTTGGACGGCACTCCCTGCGGCAAGGACGATCTCGGCACCGAGGAGCGGTGTGAAGGTCGGGACGGGGGACGTCCGGCCCGCGAGAGATCCCAGGAACACTCGCAGCTCTGCTCCGCCCGTCGTCACGGCGTCGGGGACGTAGTGCTGAAAGTCCGGCGCCGTGAATCGAGCGGACCCGGGTAGTGCGACCCACAGCTGCATGCCGTGCAGAATTCGGGTGTTGTCGGTCGAGACCTCCGAGTGCGAAATTCCGCGGCCCGCGGTCATGAGGTTCAGCTCGCCGGGGTGGACGAGTGCGTGCGAGCCGATGCTGTCACGGTGCTCGATCTCTCCGGTGAACAACCAGCTCACGGTCTGCAGCCCGGTGTGGGGGTGCGGCGGGACGTCCATCCCGCCGGACGCGGCTACGTCGTCGGGACCGTAGTGATCGGCAAAACACCACGCGCCGATCAGGGTTCGCTGTTTCGTCGGTAGCGTTCGCCGGACGTTCATGGCGCGAGGGCCGCCGAGTGGAACGTCGCGTGGAGTGATGATCTCGAGGTTCATCGATAGCCGCCTGTCATGAGATGTCTTTCTGCGCGAGCCTCAGTTTGGTGCACAGTGCCGTCAGTGTTCGCAATTCCTCGTCGGTCAACGCGTCGCCGACGTATCTCCTGATGCGCGACGCGTGCTTCCGTCCGATCTCCCGTTGCACAGCGAGGCCGTCGTCGGTGAGGCCGACGACGGTTCCGCGTTTGTCGTTCGGGTCCGGTTCGCGTGTGACGAACCCGAGTTTCTCCAGCCGTTCACAGAGTCGACTGAGCGAGGGTTGCGTCAACAGGATCTCGGCGTTGAGGTCGTGTAGACGCGATTTCCGCGCCGGGCAACTGCTGAGCGTGAACAGCACGTCGTATTCACGCAGGCTGATCGGACCCCAGATATCGTCGGCGGTGAACTTGCGCATCAGCGCCACCTGGGAGCGAAAGAGCGACTCCCAGGCGACGACCGACAGTTCGGTGCTAGACGGCAACGGCGGTCTCCTTCTCGGCGAGCATGCTCGCGTGGGTGGGAGGGTTCTCGGGAACCCCGGCCGGTCGTCGTGCAGCGAACTCCGCGCGCAGTGTCGGCACGACGTCCTCGCCCAATAGATCGAGCTGCTCGAGCACCGTCTTCAGCGGCAGACCGGCGTGATCCATCAGGAACAGTTGGCGCTGGTAATCGCCGAAGAAGTCCGCGAACGCGAGCGTCTTCTCGATGACCTGCTGCGGCGAGCCGACGGTCAGCGGTGTCTGCTCGGTGAATTCCTCCATCGTCGGGCCGTGTCCGTAGACGGGTGCGTTGTCGAAGTACGGCCGGAATTCGTTCACCGCGTCCTGGCTGTTCTTGCGCATGAACACTTGACCGCCGAGGCCGACGATGGCCTGGTCTGCTCGGCCGTGTCCGTAGTGCTCGTAACGCTCGCGGTAGAGGTTGATGAGCTGGATGTAGTGCTCTTTCGGCCAGAAGATGTTGTTGGCGAAGAATCCGTCACCGTGGTACGCGGCGATCTCCGCGATCTCAGGGCTCCGGATCGAGCCGTGCCACACGAACGGTGGGATGTCGTCCAGCGGGCGAGGCGTGGAAGTGAAGCTGTCGAGCGGAGTGCGGAAGTTTCCCTTCCACGTCACGACGTCCTCGGTCCACAGCCGTCGCAGAAGCTGGTAGTTCTCGAGCGCGAGCGGAATGCCTTGCCGAATGTCCTTGCCGAACCACGGGTAGACGGGTGCAGTGTTACCGCGCCCCATGATCAGGTCGACGCGGCCGTCGGACAGATGCTGCAGCATCGCGTAGTCCTCGGCGATCTTCACTGGGTCGTTGGTTGTGATGAGGGTCGTCGACGTGGAGAGGATCAGGTTGTCGGTCTGGGCGGCGACGTACCCGAGCATCGTCGTCGGCGACGACGGCACGAACGGCCGGTTGTGGTGCTCACCGGTCGCGAACACGTCGAGACCGACCTCTTCGGCGTGCTTGGCGATGGTGACCATGGCCTTGATCCGCTCGTTTTCGGTGGGTGCGCGACCTGTCGTGGGGTCGACTGTCACGTCGCCGACGGTGAAGATTCCGAACTGCATGGTGTGCTCCCTGGCCGAATCCATCAAGCGCATTTTCATGCGTTTGCATTGACTTCTACTCCAACGGGGGTGTGGTCGGCAGTATTCCAGGCGCGTCCAGAAAAACTTTCGAAAAAGTTTCGATCCGGACCCATCCAGCCTTTCACCTGCGGCGAATGATGGATGAGACGCCCGCGGCTGCTGTCGCCCCCGACCGCCGTCAGCTGTGGGCGTCTCCCTTACTTCTCGGCTCCGCAACGTTCGATGCTCCGGAATGCCGAAGCTGACTCAACCGGCTCAGCGTTCTCTCCAGGTCGATACTCCCCGACGGGATCAAGCCGAAGGTCTCCCGTCGGCCGTCGGCGAACTTCTCCAGCGGGACCCGCGCCTGAAATCGAGTCCGGATGTCCGCGTCGTACAGGATGTCCACGAGGTTCGAGAATCTCCGAACAGCATCGTCCGACGCATCGGCCAGTGCAGGAATCTGCGTGATGGTCAGCTCCGCGCCCGCGTCGAGACGATCGACGACGGCCAGGTAATCGCCCGTCGACCTCGGGGCCTCGCAGAGGTCCACGAAGGATTCTCCTGCGGCAGATTCGGTGATGGACCAGCTTCCGGCTGTGAATCCCGAACTCTTCGGGACGGCATCGCCGAGGGTGCGGTAGTCCACGGGTCCGTCGACGCACACCACTCGGAGATTCGCTTTCAGAACCTCGATGGTCGGGACGAAGGCGTCGTGAAACAACGGGTTGGGCAGTAAGCCGTCGGGTGGGTAGTTGGACGTCGCGACAAGGGCGACGCCTTGGGTCACGAGGGCGTCGAGCATCCTGGCGATGAGCCGTGCGTCGCCGATGTCGTGCACGTGGAATTCGTCGAAGCACAGCAATCGGGTGCGGCCGAGTAACGCGTCGAGCGTCGGTTCGAGCTGAAAACGATGAACGAAGTACGACGCGTGCAGGTCGCGGAAGAAGGTGTGGAAGTGAAAACGTTTCTTCGGCTCCGGTGCGGCGTCGAAGTACTTGTCCAACAGCCAGGTCTTTCCGCGTCCGACGGGTCCCCAGAGGTACAGGCCGAGTTCCTCGGCTCGGGTGAGAATGTCCACGGCGGATCGCTGGGACGGGTCCAGCTCGAAGTCGGCAGCGAACGCATCACGGGATACCGGTGGCCTCATGAAGGGAACTCTACATATGTAGAGGGTTTCGCGGTACGATCGATGCCATGGACAGAAGATCCGCGATTGCGGACGCGGCGATCGACGTTATCGCCGACTCGGGACTCCGGGCACTGACCCACCGCAAGCTCGACGACGCGATGGCGCTGCCGGCCGGATCGACGTCGTACTACTTCCGATCGAAAGCCGATCTGTTCGCTGCCGTGATCGCCCGGATAACCGACACGTCGCGAGCCGAGTTCACCCAGATGTCGACCGTCGAGGGTGATCCGGTGGAGGTGACGGTGCGGTATCTGGACCATCTCGTCACGGAGCGGGCCGCCCAACTACGCGCCCGCCACGTGCTGATGCTCGACCCGACGGTGTCCGACGCCGACCGCGCCGCGCTGGCGGGCAGCCTGTTCTCGGGGCCTGGTGCCGTCGAACTGTTCGGTGATACCGACGTCGGTGCCGGCTACATCGCGTTGTGCGAGGGATTGGTGACGGTGGCTCTCGGGTCTCGCGCCGCACGCGCGGAGGTGTTCCGTGCGCCTGTAGTCACTTACCTGAAGGGTGCGGGGAAGCTCTAGTTCACGAAGTCGACGCTTCTCACCCCTAGCGTCGAATGTCATGCGACGACTACCAGGTGCCACGCTCGCCCTAACCGTGGTCGCACTGTCCATGCTGGCAGCGGTCACCTTCACTGCATGTTCGTCGGCCGAAGCGGACCGGTCGCCGGACCCTCGACCTCAGTCGTCGAACGGCGAGTTCGATCTACAGGCGCACCGGGGTGGACTCGGCCTCGTCTCCGAGAGCACCCTCGAATCGTTCACCACTGCACTGGAGCTCGGCGTGACCACGCTGGAACTGGACACGCAGATCACCGAGGACGGGATTGCCGTCGTCACCCATGATCGGCAGGTCTCGTCGAAGAAATGTCTGGACACGGCACCTGTCGTCGAGCAGGATCCCGAGTTCCCCTACGTCGGCAAGTACGTGAACACGTTGACTCTGGCGCAGATTCGGAGCCTGGACTGTGGGACGTTGCAGCTGGCGGACTATCCGGAGCAACGAACGGTGCCGGGTGCGCGGATGCCGACGTTGGCCGACGTTCTCGAACTTGCCGCCAGTGCCCCCGGGATCAAACTGAATGTCGAAACCAAGGTCGAAGCGGCAAGCCCGACGGAGACGGCACCTCGTGAGCAGTTCGTCGACACCGTTCTCGGCACCATCCGGGCCGCTGGGATGCTCGACAGAGTGACGATCCAGAGCTTCGACTGGGGCGCGCTGCAGCGGGTCCGGGAAGTGGAACCTGCGCTACCGACCGTCGCTTTGACGAACGGTGACTTTCTGCAGATCGGTCAGTCCGGGAGATCGCCGTGGCTCGGTGGCTTGGATATCGACGATTTCGACGGTGACCCGATTGCCGCAATCCGCTCGTTCGGCGCGTCCGGATTCTCGCCGGTTCAGGGAAATCCACAGAGCGGCAAGGTAAGTGACCCGGACTTCGAGCTGTACGTGACCCAGAAGATGATCGACGACGCCCATGCCGCTGGAATTCAGGTCATTCCGTGGACAGTCGACGACCCCGAGACCATGAACGTCTTGCTGGACATGGGAGTCGACGGGATCATCACCGATTACCCGGACCGGTTGCGCGCGGTGCTGAGCGACAGGGGTATGCCGCTACCCGCTCCGGTCAAGGTAGGCGGCTGACCCGCACGTCGGTGCGTCAGCCGAGGTCGTATACGACTCCGGTGAGTCGTTCACTAGCTTCCCAGAGCTTTTCGGCGAGCTGGCGGTCTTTGGCCTTGCCGGAGAGCTTTGCCGGTGCGGGAGCGCCACGGGACTCGAACAACCACTTCGGGCCTGTGTACGACCCCGGTCCACCCTTCTCGAGTGCGTGGAGGGTAGGAAGTGCGCCGGCTTTTGCGGACTGCGAGATGATCGGCAGCCCGACGGCCGCGACGAGGGACGCAATCTTGGAACTTCCCAGGCCGTCGGGACTCGAGTACAACTCGGTCGACGAAATGCCGGGGTGGGCGGCGTTGCTCGTGATGTCGATCTTCGCGGCATCGAGACGGCGCTGAAGTTCCAGTGCGAACAGCAGATTCGACAACTTGGAGTTGGCGTAACCCCGCTGCGGGTTGTACCCGCGCGTGGCCTGCAGATCGTCGAAATCCAGTTTCGGTGCTTGCTTGTGGGCGACCGAGGAGACGGTGACGACGGTGGCCTTGTCCGACGCGCGGAGCTTCGGAAGCAGGTGGCCGGTCAACGCGAAGTGGCCGAGGTGGTTGGTGCCGAATTGAAGTTCGAAGCCGTCGACGGTCTCGCGCCGCGTCGCAGGCATCATGACGCCTGCGTTGTTGATGAGGACGTCGACGCGGTCAGGAGCCGACGCCGCGAAATCACGCACCGAGCTCAGATCGGCCAGATCGAGTTCGGCAGTGTCCACGACGCCGCCGGTGCTGTTGGTTTCTGCGGCAATCTTGTCCGCCGCTGTCTTGGCCTTGTCCAGGTTGCGGCAGGCCAAGGTCACGTGGTCGCCTTGCTTCACCAACTGGAGCGCGGTGAAGTAACCGATTCCGGTGTTTCCGCCGGTGAGAATGACGCGTCGCTGTTTGTTGTCAGGCACCCGACCAGGTTACCGGCGAGTTTAGGATGTGGCCATGAATGAGCCGATCGACCACTTCCCCGCAGGCACCGGACGCCCCGCAGCAGGCGCATTCTTCGCCGCCGGTTTCACATCGCTGGAGGCGTTGGCCGGGCAGTCGGAATCGGAGCTCGCACAGCTCCACGGCGTCGGGCCCAAAGCGCTGAGCATTGTGAAGGCAGCATTGGAAGCGGAAGGCCTCGGGCTCGAACTTTAGACTGAGTCATTGCGCGGGCCCCACTCCTGAGCCCTTCTGCTCAGAACGGCGGTGGCCGGTGCTTCTCGCGTTCGGCGACCACGGCGCGATGCTCGAGGAACTTCTCGCGGAGGTACATCGCGTCGGCTCGGCGCTGCGGATCGTCGAGTCTCGCGATGTCCGCCAGACTTGGTGCGCCGCCGTCGGTGCGCGGATTCAGGAGCCTCCAGAGTTGGCAGTCCTCATCCGTGATGTTGGCTTCCCACCACGTGGGTTCGTACAGTTCGTCCGGCGGGTCGGGTAAGTCGTCGTGGCGGTCGATGTTGTTGCGGGTGTCGGATCGACGGGATGCGCCCCTCGACGTCGGTTCGGACGGCATGCGGAATGGACGGACGTGGACGAAGTCCCCGGGGATGTCGACTGTTCCGAACGCGGGTGGGGTTATGTGCTGCAGCCCAGCCCCTGAGCGCCAATAGATTCCGTCCCCGGCGAGCTTGGTGCACGCCCACAGTCTCAGAGTCTTGGCCTGATGGTGGTACGGGCACAGTGGATGCAGATTTCCGAGAACGGTCCAGCCTCCGGACATCGGATCTCGATGATCGAACGGAACGATGTGGTCGATGTCGCAACGGGCAGCCGGTACCCCACAGTTGGGGAACGTGCAGGTGTGATAGCTCGCGCGAACCAGCGCGACCAGAGCGGCGCTCGGCCGGTAGGTGAGAGCTCCGGGCGGAGGCGTGCAGAATCCTCCATGTCCGTCGGGGTGCAGGCCCTCGGCGAGCGACGGGTCGAGTGCAACAGCGTCCATGAACGCAGCAATCGCCGCGGACAGCGCTGCTTCTTCCCCGATCGCCGACGCATGCGGGTTCTCCTTCGCCCGCTGCGTAGGAGTCGGCAGAGGCGCTGCAGGACGTGTTCGGCCGCGCGCGACAACCCGCCGAGCACGAGCAGCCCTCCGTCGACTGCGCCGTACTGGATCTTGCTCCGGTGGTCTGGAATTCGGTGTAGCAGGAGGCTCGGTACCACCATCGTTGTTACCGAGACCGTCGTTGTCACCGAGGCCGTCGTTGTTACCGAGACCATCGTTGTCACCGAGGCCGTCGTTGTCACCGAGACCGTCGTTGTTACCGAGATCGTCAGTCGCGCCATCGATGTCGAGGCCGCGACGTTCGCGTGCGGCGGTCAGGGTTTCGGTGAGCAGGACCTGCCAGCGAGAGTCGGTGGCGAGGAGTCGGACGGTTTCCGCGTCCAGAACTGTGCCGTCGGACAGTGTTGCCGGCTCTTCGTTCAGTCCGAGCAGGGTTTCGATGTCGATGTGAATGTTCAGCAGGTGTGGTCGCCGGTTGGGGTTCTTGGCATCGACTCCCCGAAACGGGCATTGCTGGCTCCCGCAACGGCATTGGAGCGCATCTTCTCGGTGGATCAACGCAAGCAGGGCGTGTCCGCGTAGTTCTCTCTTGGTTCGTGGATCTTTCGGGCAAACGGTGGCTACGTACTCGTCGAGGAGGGCGTCGCATTCAGCGCCCTCGAGCACGCTCATCTTGGACACCAGGGTGGCGATGCCGGAGTCGTTGCGGCGAATCTCGGCGCATCGTTCTTCGGCGAGCGCAGCTTTCTGTGCAGCCGCGGCCTCGTCAGGGTCGTATTGGAACCAGCGGCGCCAGATGTTCTCCCGCAGCGCTTTCGGAGCACATCGCTGTGCAGCGGCGAGAATGTCTGCCTCCAGAGCTGACACAGTCTCGTCGCTGGCGCGGAGCAGGGTCAGAACTACCGTTCGGACACGGCCGTAGTCGAGGTCCCCGGCCGTGAAGGCGGCATCGATTGCCGGCAGACGCCAGAACAGATGGTTGGCGACAACGATCATCTGGCGCGCAACAGTTCGTGTCGTCGACATGGACACTGCTGCTTCGTATTCGACTGTGTGTCGGGCGCGATCGACGTTCGGTTCCTCACTGCCGTGCTCGGCCCCCAGCGCATGGACGTCCATCTCTGCGCACAGTCGTATCTCGTAGAGATCCTGCAACTCGTGAATCACCACTGCCGACGCTCGGTTCTCTGCCCGCCGTCCATCCGACAGGCGCGTCAGTGACCGCGATGCCGCACTGTCTGCATCGGATCGAACCTGCGTGGAGCCCCCCGGCTGTGCCATGCCACCTAGAGTAATCGAACATATGTTCGAACGCAAGGCCGACGATGCCTCTCTTAATCTTCTTTCTCGGCCCCGCATCGGTGTGGTCGGGTCGTCTGCTCCGGTATGGCTCCCGCAACCTGGCTAACCTGAGGCGATGACCAGTACAGGCGTTGTCAGGGAGTGGTATGCCGACGAAGGATGGGGCGTTCTCGCCTCCCTGGACACTCCCGGCGGCTGCTGGGTTCACGTCAGCATGCTGTGGGCCATCGCGCTGCCTCCTGCGCGCGAGAACGAGTCCATTCATATCACCGGTTCCAGTGTTGACGCGGTCGTGGGGGAGACCGTGGATTTCGAGTGGGAACAGGTGAGACAGGACGGTTACGACTATCGCGGAATCAGCGTGAGGCCTCGTCGAGATGGCCCCGAACGGACCATTCGCTGGGAGTACGGAGGCGATCGCCGTCATTCGGGGGTGGAATTTCGGACCGCTCCGCGGCTGCAGGAATAGACGGATGAAATTATCCGACGTGCGTCCACGCGAGCCGACGATCACGGCCTAGCCTGATGCGGGCGCACGGTAGAACGTCCCGCCGGCGGGGCTGACTTGGTTCGCAATGTTGGCTGTCACCAGTATTTGGCCCAATCCGGAGTGGACATCGGTTCGGTATCCATCGTTGGTAGGTATCACCCCCAGAAGTGCCTCTGCTGTCCCTGGATTCGCCAGGCGGGTTTCGTCAGCAGATGCACCTGTGGATTTGTAGAACCCGATCCTGATTCCGGCTGCCTGTAGTCGCAGTGGTCGCTCCTGAGGTGCCCGTGTGAGACGCTGGGGTGCATGGTGAGCATGGGGGCGTGGTCGCTGGCGGACAAGGCGTCGAGGCTGGGGTGGAAGACGGTCGGCCGACGGGTCGACCTCGACGGCGACCAGTCGTGGTTGCGGGGGCCGGTATCGGGTCCGGGCGTCGTTCGGGACAGGTGGCTGCAGCAGGAGGCGGAGCGCATCGGTGGGCGCGTCGTACCCGGTTCCTCGTCGGACGGGTTGCTGCACAGCTTCGACGCGCTGGCCGGTCCGCAGTTCGACCCGAGCGCGATCGATCCGCGCATTCGCGAGTTCTACGAGCACACTGCTCGTTGGCGCATGGATGCGTGGACGCAGTGGACGACGGGCTTCGGGCTACCCGGTGCGGCCATCGAAGCGATGTACGGCAAACGTGTGCAGCAGCTTGCTCTTCCGGTGCAGCCGCTGGCGGTGGCGCACGGTGTGGACAGTGAGGTCACGGAGATCGTCGACGCCGACGGCCGGCACGCCGGCTCAGCCTGGTTGCGAACTCTGCGGAAGACCGGCGACTACATGTACAGCGGTTACTACCGCGCCACGACCCTGCCCTCGGCTTCGAGTCCGAGCGTCCACGTCACCTTCCCGTTGGAGGACGGTAACGTGCAGGTCTTCCTGAAACCGACTGTCGGTCCACATGGTTCGCTGATTCTGACGTCCCCGTCGGGCAAGTTCGGGGCGGACGGCGCCTACACGGTCGTGTTGGACAAAGGTGCTTGGTACGCGGCCAGAGCGCCTATCCACGAGGTCTTCCATGTCTACGTCGACGAGGAGGGGGTGCTGCGGACCGATCACGTGCTGAAACTGTGGAACGTGACCGCTGTCCGGCTGCACTACCGCCTCACGCCCCTCGGCTGATCTCAGGTCCGATGTCCGCGCCTTCCCTCGACGAGATCGTTCGGATGTTGCGCGCCGCGGGCTGCGTGTTCGCGGAAATCGAGGCTCGGCTACTCGTCGATGCGTTCGGTGTGAACGCGCTTGAAACCGCTGTCGCACAGAGAGTCGACGGCATGCCCCTGGAACAACTTCTCGGTTGGGCAGAGTTCGCGGGTCTGCGGGTGTCGGTAGCGCCCGGCGTGTTCGTGCCGCGTCGCAGAACCGAGCTGCTCGTTCACGCCGCGGTCGATGCGGAGCCCTCGGTGGTGCTCGACATCTGTTGTGGTTCCGGGGCAGTCGCCGCCGCGATCGCACACGAGCGGCCCGGGGTGGCGCTGCATGCCTCCGACATCGCACCTGCCGCAGTTCGCTGTGCGCGTCGGAATCTGGAACCCGTCGGCGGTCACGTCTACGAGGGGGACATGTACAGCGCTCTGCCACCACACCTTCGGGGGACCGTCGACGTCGTGGTCGCCAATGCCCCGTACGTTCCGACCGACGCCATCGGTTCCATGCCGTCCGAGGCGAGGGACCATGAGCCCAGAAATGCTCTCGACGGCGGTATCGACGGCCTCGACCTCCAACGGCGAGTGGCCGACGGGGCGAGGGAATGGCTTGCTCCAGCGGGCCGCATCGTGGTCGAAACCAGCGTCCGGCAAGCGCAGGACACGGCGGCGCTCGTCGACGCGGCGGGATTCGACGCGGAGATCGTCAGATCCGAGGAACTGGACGGGACAGCGGTCGTCGGGCGCAGTCGCCGAGGATGATTCTGCCGACGGAGAACACGCTCACCACGGGGAACACCCGGAGCGCACGTGAAGTTGAGTCCACATAGCTCAACCGACCGGAGGTGCCGTAATGCCCGAACCCATCCGCCTACCTGTTCTCTTTCTGACCGACCCCGTGGTTCTGCCCGGGATGGTCGTCCCCGTCGAACTCGACGAGGCTGCGCGCGCTGCCGTGGACGCGGCACAGGCGTCCAACGACGGAACCTTGCTCGTTGCGCCCCGGCTCGAGGACCGATACGCGGCGTACGGCGTGGTCGCATCCATCGTGCAGATGGGACGGCTCGCAACCGGAGAGCCCGCCGCAGTCGTCAAGGCCGAGCGCCGCGCTCACATCGGTCACGGTGTCAGCGGGCCCGGTGCTGCCCTGTGGGTCGAGGCCGAACTCGTCGACGAGTCTGCCGTCGACGCTGGTGGTGGAACTGCCGAGAGCGCCCGAACGCTGGCAACCGAGTACAAGCAGCTCGTCGTCGCGATGTTGCAGCGCCGCGACGCGTGGCAGGTCATCGACTCGGTCAACAAGCTCACCGATCCCGGCGCGATCGCCGACACCGCAGGTTACGCGTCGTACCTGACCGATGTGCAGAAGCGGCAGCTGCTCGAGACCCCGTCCGTGCACGATCGTCTGACGCTGCTGATCGAGTGGACCCGGTCCCATCTCGCGGAGGTCGAGGTCAACGACAAGATCTCGAACGACGTGCGCGACGGCATGGAGAAGACCCAGAAGGAGTTTCTGCTTCGGCAGCAACTCGCCGCGATCCGCAAGGAGCTCGGCGAGGACGAACCCGACGGCGCCGACGACTACCGCGGACGCGTCGAATCCGCCGATCTCCCGGATACAGTGCGTGAGGCCGCACTTCGTGAGGTCGGAAGGCTCGAACGCGCGAGTGATCAGAGCCCCGAGTCCGGCTGGATCAGGACGTGGCTCGATACCGTCCTGGACCTGCCGTGGTCGGTGACCACAACCGACACGACCGACATCGATTCGGCGCGAGCGATTCTCGATGCGGACCACCATGGCCTGGACGACGTGAAGGATCGTATCGTCGAGTATCTCGCGGTGCGGGCGCGTCGGACAGAGCGCGGCATGGGCCTCGTCGGTGGACGCGGATCGGGTGCGGTCATGGTGCTCGCGGGGCCGCCCGGAGTCGGTAAGACGTCGCTGGGCGAATCCGTGGCGCGTGCGTTGGGCCGCAAGTTCGTTCGTGTCGCACTCGGTGGCGTTCGAGACGAAGCGGAGATTCGCGGGCACCGGCGCACCTACGTGGGTGCGTTGCCCGGACGGATCGTCCGCGCCATCGGTGAGGCGGGTTCGATGAACCCCGTGGTGCTGCTCGACGAGATCGACAAGGTCGGTTCCGACTACCGCGGCGATCCCAGTGCCGCTCTGCTCGAAGTTCTCGATCCGGCGCAGAATCACACTTTCCGGGATCACTACCTGGACCTCGATCTCGACCTCTCCGACGTCGTGTTCCTGGCGACAGCCAATGTGGTCGAACAGATTCCGGGGCCGCTGCTCGACCGCATGGAGCTCGTCACCATCGACGGGTACACCGAGGACGACAAGGTCGTGATCGCGCGGAACTATCTGCTGCCGCGTCAGTTGGAACGTTCTGCGCTCACGTCCGACGAAGTCGTCGTCACCGACGATGCGTTGCGAAAGATCGCCGCCGACTACACCCGTGAACCAGGTGTGCGTCAGTTCGAGCGTCTGCTCGCCAAGGCTCTGCGGAAGTCGGCGACGGCGCTGGCAGGGGGAAAGGCGACGGTCCGTATCGACGAGGCGGGACTCGCCGACTACCTCGGCCGACCGCGTTTCACTCCCGACGTTCACGAGAGAACCGAAGTGCCCGGTGTGGCAACCGGTCTCGCCGTGACGGGACTCGGAGGCGACGTGCTGTTCATCGAGGCATCCTCGACGGAGGGCAAGCCCGGGCTTGCGCTGACGGGGCAACTGGGTGACGTCATGAAGGAATCGGCGCAGATAGCCCTGTCCTACGTGCGATCTCACGCGGCACGATTCGGCATCGATCCGCAGGCGTTGGACCGCAGCATCCACGTCCACGTACCGGCAGGTGCCGTACCCAAGGACGGTCCGTCGGCAGGCGTCACGATGGTGACGGCACTGGTGTCGATGGCGACGGGACGGCCGGTGCGGTCGGACGTGGGCATGACCGGCGAAGTCACGCTGAACGGTCGGGTCCTGCCGATCGGCGGCGTCAAACAGAAGTTGCTGGCCGCGCAACGGGCAGGTCTGAAGACCGTCTTCGTTCCCGCCAGGAACGAACCGGATCTGGACGACGTGCCGGCCGAGGTGCTGGGCGCCCTCGACGTGCGTCCGATGACCGATGTCGCGGACATAGTCGCTCTCGCCTTGGAGGAGGCCGTTGTGTCCGCAGTGGCGTGATGTGGCGCGTTCCTTGACCTCTACCTACGTCGAGGTTCTAGCGTTGCCGGTATGAGCATGGAAGTCACGGCCTGGAATCAGCTGTATCGGACGATGCATGCGTCCGAGCAGAGCACGCAGTTCTCGTCGGTCACGGCTCGGCGGATCCTGAGGTTCGCCGAGCCGCACCGCAACAAACTGATCGGGTTCGTCGTTCTGAGCGTCGTGCTCGCCGTTCTGGCGGTCGCGACGCCGGTACTCGCGGGACGCGTCGTCAATGCCATCGTCGACGGCGACTCGTTCGACGTCGTGTTGTGGCTGTCGGTGGCGATCGCACTGATCGCCGTCGTCGACGCGGCGTTCGGCTTGGTGAACCGGTGGCTGTCGTCGAGCCTGGGCGAGGCGCTGATTCTGGATCTGCGTACCGCGGTGTTCGACCACGTTCAGCGGATGCCGATCGCGTTCTTCACCCGAACGCGCACCGGCGCTCTCGTGAGCCGGTTGAACAACGACGTGATCGGAGCGCAACGCGCCTTCAGCGACACGCTCTCGGGCGTCGTCAGCAACCTCGTCACGCTGATCCTGACGCTCGTCGTGATGATCGGGATCTCCTGGCAGATCACGTTGCTCGCGTTGATCATCCTTCCCGTCTTCGTGATACCTGCCAGCCGGATGGGCAGACGACTCGCGAGACTGCAACGTGAAGCTGCCGAACACGATTCGGCGATGAGTACGCAGATGACGGAACGGTTCTCCGCGCCGGGTGCGACTCTGGTCAAGCTGTTCGGTCAACCGGACTTCGAGTCGCGCGAGTTCGCTGTACGCGCAGCTCGGGTCCGAGACATCGGGGTTCGGAGCGCCATGGTGCAGACGGTGTTCGTCACCGCGTTGACGCTGGTGTCGGCGCTCGCGCTCGCCGTCGTCTACGGTCTCGGTGGTTTCTACGCCCTCCGCGGACAATTGGATCCAGGATCGGTTGTGTCACTGTCTCTTCTGCTGACCAGGCTCTACTCACCGCTGACAGAGCTGGCCAGCGCACGCGTCGAGGTGATGAGTGCTCTCGTCAGCTTCGAGCGTGTCTTCGAGGTCCTCGACCTCGTACCGCTCATCGAGGACAGTCCCGACGCCGTGGACGTCCCCGACGGGCCCGCTGCCGTCGAACTACGCGACGTCAGGTTCGCCTACCCGTCGGCGGACAAGGTGTCTGTCGCCTCGTTGGAGGAAGTGGCGACGCTCGATTCTCGTGGTGGCGACGAAGTGCTGCACGGCATCTCGTTCGTCGCCGAACCGGGCCAGATGATTGCCCTCGTCGGTACGTCAGGCGCGGGCAAGTCCACCGTCGCGCAGCTCATCGCTCGGTTGTACGACGTCGACAGTGGGTCCATCCTGTTGGGCGGCAGGGATGTTCGTGATCTGAAAGCGGATTCGATCAGGGGTGCCGTCGGGATGGTGACGCAGGACGGGCATCTCTTCCACGACACGATCAGGTCCAACGTTCTTCTGCCGCGGCCGACGGCCACCGACGACGAGGTCTGGGACGCGTTGCGTCGGGCACGGCTCGAAGATCTGGTGAAATCTCTGCCCGACGGGCTGGACACCGTCGTCGGAGAGCGCGGTTACCGGTTGTCCGGAGGTGAGAGGCAGAGGTTGACCATCGCTCGGCTGCTGATTGCTCGGCCACGGATCGTGATTCTGGACGAGGCGACGGCGTCGTTGGATTCGACGTCGGAATCAGCGGTACAGGCCGCGCTGTCCGAGGCACTTGCGGGCAGAACATCTGTCGTGATTGCGCACCGGCTCTCGACCATTCGAGCGGCGGACGCCATCCTGGTGGTGGAGGCGGGATCGATCGTCGAGCGGGGAACACACGACGAGCTCCTCGCAGCGGGCGGCCGCTACGAGGAGCTCCATCGAACTCAATTCGCTACCAGTGGATCGTGATCACTCTGCCGGGGCGGGCACGACCGTTGCTGGGTCGTTGTCCGCAGCGGCGGCGAGCATCGGGGTGAAGCCGTCGATCGCGTAGTCGAGCGAGAGCGGGCTCGAGTACCCGAGAGCCGACGGAAGGTCCTGATCGAACGATCCGATGTAGGCGGTTCGGTCTTCGGCGACGATGGGCAGCTGCGCGATCAGCGGATTTGCGGTGAGCTGTTCGCGGCTCTGCCCCGCGACGACCATGACGTCTGCGTCGAGCTGGGTGAGTCCTTCCACGCTGATGATCTCGGTGGTGTCGGGAATGTCGAAGCCCAGGTCCTGGAAGAACAGTGCACGGATGTCGTCGGCGCCGAGGATCATGTAGCTGCCGTCCTCCATGACGAAGGTCAGCGCCAATTTCTTGCCTGCGAACTGCGGATTCGCGTCCTGTGCCGACTGGAATTTCTGTTCGAGCTCGGCGGTCCTGTCCGCGGTTTCCTGTTCCTTGCCGAGCGCCTTTCCGATGACCTCGAATTCTTGCTGCCAGGTTGCGGCAGGCACGTCGTCGTATCCGCCGATGTCGGCGATCGTCGGGGCCATCTCGGACAGCTGGTCGTACTGGCCCTTCTCGATGAAGGAGTACGGCCCGAGGATCAGATCAGGTGACGCCTGAGCGATCTGCTCGAGGTTGAGCTCGGTACTGCCGACCTCGGGGATTTCGGTGCCGCCGAGTGCGTCCTGTGCCCAGGGCCGCTGGCGGTAGTCGTAGCTGAGGTTGCCGCGAGTGGCGACAGGCTTGACGCCGAGTGCCAGGACGAAGTCCTGTTCGTTGAAGCCGATCGTGACGACGTTCGACGGCTCGCTCTCGATGGTGGTCTCGCCGAAGGCGTGCGACAGAGTGACGGGGAAGGCCCCGGACTCCGCGGTGGTGGACGACGAGCTGTCGTCCGACGAGCACCCCGCGGCCAGGGCGATGGCGGTCGCCCCTGCGGCTAGCTTCAGAACACTGGAACGCACGGGTAACTCCTCGCATCGACAACACTGTGCGAGGTAAGGCTAACAAAATCAGTTGGTCGTTCCGCGCGCTCCACTCCCGGACCTTGAACCGATCGAACGTTCAAGGTCCGGTTCGGTCGGTCGTCAGCAGTTGCTGGGAGCCGGGACGCCGTTGAAGCGTGCGTCGATCCATTCCAGCGCCTGCGGCAATCCGAGAACTGCAGCCGTGAGGTGATCGTTGCTGGGAACGAGCACTTCGGTGACCGGAACGCCCGCTGCGCAGTAGCGGCCGACCGTGTTGTCGATGGCCGAGACCGGAATGAGCGCGTCCGTCGGGCTGTGCCACTCGAAGTACGGGGCCTTGGGGACACCGGGGTAGAGCTCGACGCTGTTCTCGTTGACGGCGGCGACCATCTCGGGACTGTCGATCAGGTCGATGGAGTTGGCCACCTGCATCGCACTCTTGCCCGCACCGACGGCGATGATGTCGTTGGTGCACGCATTCTGCAGCTGCGCTGCCATCTGCTGACCGAGCGGGTTGAGCTGCTCGCTGATCGGGATTCGCGTCGGGTACTCACGCTCGAGACCGATAGCCGCCGCGAATGCGAGTCCGAACACCGGGTGCGGGTTGAAGCCGAGGTCGCGTGCCATGCGCTCGAGGTTCATCGGTGCGCCGCCCGCAGCGCTTCCGACGATGTTCAGCTCGGGTGCGTAGTCGTTCTGCAATGCCGCAGCCCATGCGGTGGCCATGCCGCCGCCCGAGTAACCAGCGAGCGCAACCGGGCTCTGCTGAACCTGTAGCGGATCGAAACGCTGGGTGGCACGAATGCTGTCGAGAACGATCTGCCCGCCCATTTTGGCAGCGCCGTACGCACTGTTCGGTCCGAGATGGTCGGCCATGTTGATGGTCCAGCCGCGCTGCAGTGCGACGTTCAGGGCAGGAGCCTCACGGATCATCAGGTTGGGATCCTGCGTCCACAGCGCCTGGGACGGTGCGCACTGCAAACCGAGTGCGTTGATGATGTGCTGGTAGGACAGCAGCGGCCCGTTCGGAACCTTGTTCCGTGGAGAGAAGACCGTCGTCACGGCAGCAATGGGGTCGCCCGCAGAGTTGGTCGACCGGAACCTGATCTGCCACACGTCGGTGTCGAAGAAACCTGCCGGAGGCGGCATCGGTCGACTGGAGATTATGTCGCCTGGATTCTTGGCCTCCAGGTCCGGCACGGGCGCATAGAAGACGTCGGAGATCGGCGTCGGCTCCACAGGATTCGCGGTCGCTGTCCCTGCTCCGACCGCCACAGAACAGGCGATCGCCACTGCCGTGATACTGGCAGCCCCGACCAGTTTGAGTGCGCGCATGACGTTGGGTTCCCTCCCGAAAGCTCTGATTACTCGAGCGAATGTGTTGTCCCTCTACCCCACCGAACGCGATATAGGAAAAAGCAACTCACTCGTTACGCTGCCCCCGGCAGAGATCACCGGAGACTACGAGATTTTATGGCACGCGTCGACAAACTGACCAGTCGGCTAGGGATCGTTCTCGAGAATGACGTCTGCCGGCTGTTTGTCGTCACGAAGACCACGCCAGCTCGGGTGCCTGAGGTGCATGGAGTCCGTCCATTCGTAGAAACGAACCTCGCCGACAAGTGACGGTGTGACCCATACCGCATCTTTCCGGTCGGCGGTCGGCAGCCGCTCCTCGAACGGCGACTCGTTCGACTCGAGAGGCACAAGCAGCGCGGCCAGTGCGTCGAGTGCCGAGTCGCTGAACCCTGTTCCGACCCGTCCCAGATATCTGAGGCCGTTCGGGCCGGGAATGCCGACCAGCAGAGAGCCCAGACCGCCGCCGCGCCTGCCTTTCCCGCGTCGCCACCCACCTACGACGACTTCTTGTGTTCGCCAGTTCTTCGTCTTGATCCAGGTGTGCGCGCGCCGCCCGGGCTGGTAGACGGAGTCGACGCGTTTGGCGACGACGCCCTCCCATCCACGCTCGACGCTGGTGGCGAGCGCTTCTTCTGCCGTGCCCGTCAGCGCCTCGGGCACCAGGACCGAATCCAGGCCGGTCGTGAGGAGCTCGAGCAGCTTGCGTCGATCCGAGTATTTCTTCTTCACCAGCGATGTGCCATCGAGGTGCAGCAGATCGAACGCGACGAACTTCACGTCGGAACCGGAACTCGATTGCAGTAGCTCGAAACTCGTGGATCCGTCGGCGTCGAACACGACGGCCTCGCCGTCGAGCACGGCCTCGTGATCCGCGAGATCCGCGGCCAGTGCCGAGAAGGCTCGGAACCGCTCGGTCAGATCCTTCCCGGTCCGAGACTCCAGTTTCATCTCGCCGTGGGACATCCGCGCGATGACTCTGAAGCCGTCCCACTTGCCCTCGAACGCCCACTCGCCGTCGGGCAGATCGGTCACGTCGCCTGCCGTCGCCAGCATCGGTTGAATGCTCTTCGGCAACTCGGGTGCGTCCTTGTCCTTCATCAGGTGCATGAGCCACTGGTTGCCCTTGGTGCGAATCAACGCGAAACGGCCCTGTGCCCGAGCGCCTTTCAGAACGACGATGACCTCGTCGTCGCGCCACTTCTCGAGCTCGTAGGTTCCCGAATCCCAGATGGTCACCTCGCCGCCCCCGTACTCGCCCTTGGGGATGGTGCCTTCGAATCCTGCGTACTCGAGTGGGTGATCCTCGGTGTGCACGGCGAGGCGGTTCTGGGCCGGGTCGTCGGGAATGTTCTTGGGCACGGCCCACGAGACCAGGACGCCGTCGTGCTCGAGACGGAAGTCGTAGTGCAGGCGTCTCGCATGGTGTTCCTGGATGACGAACGTGTCGTCGTTTCCGTGTTCGTGTTCGTGTTCAGGGGTAGCGCCGCGAGGCTCGGGGACTGGTTCCGGCGTCTTCGACGCGCTGCGCATGCTGCGGTACTTGGTGAGCTTGTCCGGCTCGCGGACCTCCAGCGGTGGGTCCAGGCCGGCAAGTAGATCGCCGTCGTCGTGATATCTGCGCAGTACTTCCTCGAACCGAAGCTGGTGCAGACCGGACGATTCCAGCTCGTCCCAGGATCGTGGTGCGGCGACCGTCGGCTGAGATCTGCCGCGCATCGAGTACGGCGCGACGGTCGTCTTCTTACCGTTGTTCTGCGACCAGTCGACGAACACTCGCCCGGTTCGTTTGGCCTTGGCCATCGTCGCCGTGATGCGGTCCGGGGACCGTTCCTCGAGCAACGTCGCCACACGCTTGGCGACGGTCGACGCCCCCGACGTCGTGAGCGGCTTCTCCAGCGGCACGTAGAGGTGGATGCCTTTGCTGCCGCTCGTGACCGGAAACGCCGAGAAACCGATCTCGGCAATCAGATCGCGTATTTCGCACGCCACCTCGGCGCAACGGGACAAGTCGACGTCGTCCCCGGGATCCAGATCGAACACCATGCGCGTCGCCGGTCCGGGCTGATTGCCGTCGAACCGCCACTGCGGGACATGGGCCTCGATGGCAGCTTGCTGCCCCAGCCACGCCAGATCCGCCGTGGTGGAGAACAACGGATACGTCACCACCCGATCGGAGTGCTGCATGTCCCGGCGATCCAGCCATTCCGGCGCCGACGACGCAAGATTCTTCTCGAAGAACGACGACTGCTCCACACCGTTCGGCCACCGCTTCCGAGTCACGGCCCGACCGGCCAGGTGAGGAAGCATCGCAGGCGCAATGGTCGTGTAGTACTCGATGACCTGGCTCTTGGTGGTCCCCGTCTCGGGGAACAACACCTTGTCCAGGTTGGTCACCGAGACCTTCCGACCTGCGATGTCGAGCGTCGCCATGATCGCCACCATAGTTTGGCCGTCGCCGACGTGGGACATGATGAAAGGTATGGCGACGATCAGTGTGACCGTGCAGATGCCCGAGAACCCGCAGGGCGCGTGGGACAAGGCGTCGGCCCTGAACAGGTTCGACGAGTGGATGACCATCCACGGAGGATGGTGCAGCCCGCCGCCGAAAACGCTGTCCAAGGGCACCGAAGTCGAGTCCCTGGTGAAGGTCAAAGGCTTCAAGAACACGATCCGGTGGACGTTCACCGAGTACAAGGAGCCCGAGCTCATCGAGATGTCCGGCAGCGGAAAGGGCGGCGTCAGGATCTCGCTGACGATTCACGTTCGTGAAAGCCCCGGCGGTTCCGAACTGACCCTCGACGCGGAATTCGGCGGCGGCGTCCTCTTCGGTCCTGTCGGAAAAGTCGTCGCCAGAGCACTCGACTCGGACGTGAAGAAATCCGTCGCCAACCTCGCGGCGCTGAAGTAGAGAACTCCGGGACTTCTGCAACTCCGGGACTACTGCGACTCCGGGACTACTGCGACTCCGGAACTACTGCGGAGTGCGCGGCTGCCGGGTGCGACGCAGCCACCACAGTCCGGCGATGGGAAGTACGACGGGGATGAAGACGTATCCCTGGCCGAAGTGCGACCAGACCGTTGCGTCGGGGAAGTCGTCGGGCTGGATGTAGCTGAGGGCACCGATCGCGAGGACGCCGACGAGTTCGATGATGCACGAGACCGTCACCACCTTGCGTGATGCTTCGGTGGCACGAGCGAGCCCGACCGTTGCGACGATGTAGACCACCGCAGCGACGGCCGACAGGATGTACGCGAACGGTGCGACGTCGAACCGCGTCGTCAGCTGCACGATCGATCGAGACGTTGCAGCCACGGCGAACACCGCGTAGACCGCGATCAGGAATCGGCCGAATCCGGTGCGTGTCGCCTGCTGCAGGTTGTCCCGGGGTGACGAGGTATCAGGCATATCCGGCCCATATCTGGCTGAGGCGCAGCACCATGGCTGCGAGCGTGACGACGGCGACGAGCAGTACTGCGGTACCGCCGCGTGAGCGATCGCCGAGCGACCACCAGGTACCGATCGGCAACAGCAGCAGGAGCCCCACGAGGTACGAGCCGAACGTGAGGCGGTGAATCTCGCGGTCGCTGGTGAACATCATGACGAATCCGATGACTGCTTGAGCGAGCACGACGGCCTCGGTCGCGGCGATCGTCCAGAACAGCGCCCGATTGGATCGGTACTTCAGAAGTACCGGGCTTCCCATGACGAGTTTGACCAGAACCCACACGCCGACGATCAGGGACATCACGTACAGCAAGCCTGTGACGGCGCCGATCATCGTTTCCTCGTTCGAACTAGGCAGTGGTGCGGGTGGTCAGTAGGACTCAAGAGTATCGGTCCGCGCAGGTGCCTCGATGTGAGCCCTTCGAAACAGTCCGTTATTCCAGGCGTGACCATCCGGAAATGGATGGGGCTTGTACTTGTCTCATGGCCGAAGAGCATCTCCGGCTTCGATTCTTCTCTCCACCGGTGGCCAACGATTGCCCACCCCGTTCTCAGTCATCCGCTGATCGACAACCTCTCATCCCAGGAGCACTACGTGTCCGATATCGACAACGCCATCGCCGAGAACATCGCCAAGTCACTCTCGGAGATCCCGCACCCCTCGCTTCCCAAGGGCAGCAACATCTACGGTTCCACCAAGATCTTTCCCGACTACAAGGCCGAGAACGGCGAAAGCTACTTCACGCTCGTCCACGGTATCGCCCACGAGTCCTCGGTCAGTTTCGTTGCCGTGCTGCAGGCAACACGGGCACTGCGCAAAGGCTTCGAGTCGGCCATGTACTTCTACGGTCCTGGTGCTATCAATTGCCTTGCAACACGGGGCTTCCCGACGACCGGCGACTCAGGCTTCCCGGGTGAGCAGAACATCAACGACTCGCTCGCGACGTTCATCGCCGAGGGCGGCACGGTGTTCTGCTGCCGCTTCGGCCTCGCGCTGCACGGTGGCCGTGAGGAGGACCTGATCGAGGGCGTCATCCCGGCGCATCCCCTCGACGTGCAGGACGCCCTCATTCACTACGCACGCAAGGGCGCCATCATCAACTCGACCTACATGGTCTAGGGAGAATCCCATGTCGCTGGGAGCGGAGCCTGCAGGAGTGACCCGATGAAGACAGTCACGACGCGTGTGGACCTGGCGTTGCTCGGAGTTCGAGGAACGCCACCGGTCAACAGAACGGCCGGCGCCGGGCCCAGTGACGACGGGCATGTCCGAATCGATGGCCTCGGCGCAGCCATCCCCCGTAATCCGTTGAGTCCATTTGTTCTCGAAGAGGGAAGAATCCTGTTCGACGGATCAGACATCGGACTGGATGTCCAAGCAATCGATCGGCCGAAGTTCTACGACCTGGAGACCGCCGACGGAATCGCCTACGAGAAGATCGCCAAACTCCACGGATCCAGTGTTCTCGCAACCACGGTCGTGCAGACCTGTATCCGGTACGGCGCAGACCAGCGCTGCCGGTTCTGCTCGATCGAGGCATCGCTGGAGGCAGGCGACACGATCGCCGTCAAGACTCCGGCCCAGCTCGCCGAGGTTGCCGAAGCGGCAGTTCGACTCGACGGTGTCACCCAGATGGTGATGACGACGGGGACCTCCGCGGCGAAGGATCGTGGTGCGCGGCACCTCGCGCGGTGCGTGAAGGCCATCAAGGCAGTGGTTCCCGATCTGCCGATCCAGGTGCAGTGCGAACCGCCCGGCGACCTGCAGACCATCACCGACCTGTACGACGCCGGTGCCGAATCCATCGGCATCCACGTCGAATCCCTCGACGACGACGTCCGTCGGAAGTGGATGCCGGGCAAGGCCTCGGTGTCGATGGACGAGTACCGAGCAGCGTGGAAGGAAGCGGTTCGCGTCTTCGGGCGCAATCAGGTCTCGACGTACATACTCGTCGGCCTCGGTGAAGACCCGGACGAATTGGTTTCGGGTGCAGCCGAACTCATCGAGATGGGTGTCTATCCCTTCGTGGTTCCGTTTCGGCCGCTCGGCGGCACGCTGGCTGTCGATGTGGATCATGCGGTCGCGCCGAACCGAGACGTTCTCGAGAACGTGACGCGCCGGGTCGCCAAGGAGTTGCAAGCGGCGTCGATGCTCGGCGCAGATCAGAAGGCCGGTTGTGCAGCCTGCGGTGCATGCAGCGTACTGCAGAATGCGGGTGGCTGATGTATGCGAGTGACTTGGCCGGTCTGTCGGGAACGGTACCTACCGAGGCCGATTCGCACTTCTTGATCCAACCGTGTTCGAGCGCTTCGCAGCTCGGCACCTACCGCCGATTGAGACGCGACATCTTCGTCCGAGAGCAAGGACTGTTCGCCGGATCCGATCACGACGATGTCGATGACGACCCGCGCGCGGTGGTGCTCGTCGCCACTGCATCCGACGGCAGCGTGCTGGGCGGTGTTCGGTTGGCTCCCTGCACATCGACCGATCTGGGGTGGTGGGCCGGGAGTCGGCTGGTGGTCTCGTCGGCGGCGCGCACGTCAGGGGTCGGTCCGGCATTGGTGCGGGCTGCGTGCGCGCACGCCGAAAGCCATGGCGTTCTGCGGTTCGACGCCACCGTGCAGAAACAGAACGAAACGCTCTTCACCAGGCTGGGATGGGTCAGACGCGCCGACCTCGACGTGCACGGGGCGCCGCACGTCACCATGTACTGGCCGATCGATCGAATCGAGCGGCTCGTGTCGTCGACCAAGGCGATGCTCGCGGGTGTGCTCGCACCCTTGCGCGCTCAGCCACTCGGTCTCGGCGCCAAGGGATTCCGTGGCGACGATGGAGTTCCTGTCCCAGGGAGCGACATCATCGCAGCATGTGATGCGATCCTTCCTTCCATGGTCGACCGCGATCCCGAGTGGGCGGGCTGGTGTGCCGCGCTGGTCAACCTGAACGACCTCTCGGCAATGGGAGCCCGGGCCGTGGGAATGCTGGACTCGGTCGGCGCCCCCACACAGTCGAGGCTCACGCGCATAGTCCGAGGTCTGGCCAGCGCGTCGCAGGCCTGGCAAGTACCGGTCCTCGGTGGTCACACTCAGGTTGGGGTGCCGTCGTCACTGTCGGTCACGGCACTCGGAAGTACCCTGCACCCTGTTCGCGCCGGCGGTGCGTCCGCAGGAGACGTCCTGACTCTCACCGCAGACGTGGAAGGCAACTGGCGAAGGGGTTATCAAGGCCAGCAGTGGGATTCGTCGTCAAGGCGAAACTCGGAAGAGCTCACGCAGATGGCATCGTTCGTTGCTCGGACGGCGCCCCGAGCGGCGAAGGACGTCTCGATGGCCGGCCTCGTCGGCACCACCGGAATGCTCGCCGAGGCAAGCGGAACCGGCGCCGTACTCGACGTCGCCTCCATTCCCAAACCCGACGCCGCCACCATGGGCGAATGGGTCACGTGTTTTCCAGGGTTCGCGATGATCACCGCGGACCGTCCCGACGCCATCACAGCACCGTCGGGACCAGCAGTATCCGCTCGATGCGGACAGCTCACCGACATTCCGGGCGTCGCTTTGCGATGGCCCGACGGAATCACCACTTCAGCGGTCACGTCCACCGTGACCGGATTGGGAGAAGCATGAACGACACGACCATTTCCGTGGCCGCCGCCGAATTCGGCCGCGACATGGAACAGGGATACCAGACCATCGCGGCATTGCTCGAAGAAGCACGCAACCGCGGAAGTCAGCTGCTCGTGCTACCGGAAGCCTGCCTCGGTGGGTACCTCCCTTCCCTGGGTGGCGGTGACGAATCCGAGGAATCGCGACAGCGCAGACTCGAAAGCCTGCCTCCTGCACTGGAACTCGACGGACCCGAATTGAAGCGGGTCATCGACATGGCCGGTGACACCGTGATCACACTCGGATTCTGCGAGAAGGACGGCGACACACGATACAACGCGGCGGTCACGCTACACGGCGACGGGATACTCGGCTCGTACCGCAAGGTGCATCAACCACTCGGCGAGAATCTTTGCTACGACGCGGGCGACAGCTACGCAGCGTTCGATACTCCGGTCGGCCGTATGGGCATGCAGATCTGCTACGACAAGGGATTCCCGGAAGCTGCAAGGGAACTCGCACTCGACGGCGCGGAGATCATCACGTCCATCTCGGCCTGGCCGACCGCTCGCACCGCCACTGTGGAGAACATGGAGGACGACCGCTGGAAGCAGCGCTTCGACATCTACGACCGAGCGCGGGCACTAGAGAACCAGGTGGTGTGGGTTGCAGCCAACCAAGCGGGAACCTTCGGATCGCTGCGGTTCGTCTGCAGCGCGAAGATCGTCGGGCCGGGAGGGGAAATTCTCGCGGGCACTGGCGTCGAACCCGGTTTGGCGACGGCGACGGTAGATGTCCAGGGCCTGATGGCCGCTGCTCGCGGAGGCGGAATGTACAACCTGCGCGACCGCCGTCCCTCGGTGTACAGGACGATCACGAAAGAGCCTGTTCATGCCTGAGATGCAGTTTCTCGTGCAGTGGCCCGACGGACGCGAACAGTCCTGCTATTCACCCTCGCTGGTGATGCACGACTACCTCGAACCGGGCACGGAGTACGAGGTGGCCGAGTTCGTGAAGCGGACATCGGAAGCGTTGACAGTGGCCAGCGATCGCGTGTTGGCGAAATTCGGAATGCGGTGCACCTCCGCCGCGCAGCAGATGGAAGAGATTCACGACGTCGGCGCGGGATACACCTCGGGCGTCGTTCGTGTCCTGAGAATGTCGGCAGCTGAACTGTTGTGAGCGAACATCACTCCGTGATCGTTGTCGGTGGCGGCCAAGCCGGCCTGTCGATCAGCTGGCATCTGACTCGGCGCGGCATCGAACACTTCGTACTGGAAGCCGAGACCATCGCACACGAGTGGAAGGATTCCCGCTGGGACAACTTCACGCTCGTCACGCCGAACTGGCAGTGTGCCTTGCCCGGATTCTCCTACGACGGAGAAGATCCCGACGGCTTCATGAAGCGCGACGAGGTGTACGACTTCGTTCGGCGGTACGCCGCCAGCTTCGACGCACCGGTCCGTGAACAAGTTTCGGTGGTGAATGCACTCCAAGGCACTGAAGGCGGGTTCGATCTCGAGACCACCGCGGGGCCGATGCACGCCGACCACCTCGTCGTCGCGGTCGGCGGATACCACATTCCGACGATCCCGCGTTTCGCCGAAAAGCTGCCGAGCGACATCCTGCAGATCCACTCGTCGGAGTATCGCGGGTCTCACCAGTTCCCGGACGGTGACGTACTGGTGGTGGGCACCGGACAATCGGGTGCGCAGATCGCCGAAGACCTGCACCTGGACGGCAGGCGGGTGCACTTGGTCGCGGGGACCGCTCCACGCGTCGCACGGTTCTACCGCGGCCGTGACTGTGTCGCCTGGTTGCACGACATGGGCGTCTACGATGTGTCCATCGAAGACCAGCCCGGTGGCGTCGGAAAACGCGAGAACACGAACCACTACGTGACGGGACGCGACGGTGGTCGTGACATCGACCTGCGCGCGTTCGCGACCGAGGGTATGCAGCTGTACGGCAGGCTCCTCGGCGTCGACGACGGTATTCTCCAGTTCGCGCCGACGCTCGAAGCCTCGCTCGACGCTGCCGACGCCGTCGCGGAGTCGATCAAGGACAACATCGACGCCTACATCGAGCGGGAAGGCATCAGTGCACCCGAGGAGCCCCGCTACGTTGCGGTGTGGCGCCCGCAGCAGGAAATCACGGAGCTCGATCTTGCGGACACCGACATCACGGGCGTCGTCTGGTCCGTCGGCTTCCGTACCGACTACCGGTGGCTCAGGGTCGGTGCGTTCGACGGCGAAGGGCACCCGACGCACAATCGCGGTGTCACGTCGGTGACGGGTCTGTACTTCCTCGGGTTGCCGTGGCAGCACACGTGGGGCTCGGGACGCTTCGCGTCCGTTGCGCGTGACGCCGAGTTCCTGGCCGAGCAGATCGGGTTGGAAATCAGTGCTGCTCAGCCGCAGAAGGTAGTGGTGTAGCTTCGTGGCACCCATCAGGATAGGCGCTCTGGCAGCACATTTCGGTCGAGACGTGGATCGCGCGGTGTCCAAGATCGTCACGATCGTCGACAGCGCCAAGCGAGACGGCCTGGATCTTCTCGTGCTGCCGGACGCCTCCCTCGGTGGGTACATCGACAGTCTCCGTGATCCCGATGTGTCCGAGCTTCCTCCGACACTCGACATCGACGGACCGGAGATCGCCGCCATCATGGCCGCGGCCGGGGACCTCACCGTGTGCGTCGGGTACACCGAGCTGGCCGGCGGGCTTCGCTACAACGCCGCGGTGTGTCTTACTGGCGATGGTGTGCTGGGCAGCCACCGCAAAGTGCATCAGCCGCTGGGTGAGTCGCTCGCCTACGCTGCGGGGGACACATTCGCGGCCTTCGACACTCCTGTCGGTCGGATGGGCATGCTGATCGACTACGACAAGACCTTCCCGGAATCCGCCAGAACGCTGGCGTTGGACGGTGCTCGCATCATCGCCGCATTGTCCGCGTGGCCCGCGAGCGTCACCGATCGAGCGTCGAGCCTGCCGAACGATCGACAGTCCCGGCTCTTCGATCTGTACGACGCCGCTCGCGCGGCGGAGAACCAGGTGGTCCTGGTCTCGTCCAACCAGACCGGCGTCATGGGTTCGCTCCGATTCCTCGGACAGGCCAAGATCGTCGGTCCCGGCGGCGACGTGCTCGTCAAGACACGCGACAAGGGAGGCCTCGCCGTCGTCGACATCGACGTCGACGCCGAGATCGACCGCGCGCGCCGGGGCCTGCACCACCTGGAGGAGAGGCGAGTGGACGCGTACCCGAATCTGTTGGACGAGAAAGGATCAGGCAGTTGAAGGTGGCACTGCTGACGTACTCGTCCAAGCCGCGCGGCGGGGTGGTGCACACGCTTCATCTTGCCGAAGCGCTCGCCCGCGCCGGCGAGGACGTCACCGTGTGGTCGCTGGGTAGAGGCGGAGACGCGGCATTCTTCCGTCCCGTCGACCCGTCGGTGACGGTCAGGATGGTTCCGTTCGAGGCACGCGAGAACGAAAGCGTCGGAGACCGGATTCTTCGATCGATCGACGTTCTGGGGCAGGCGTTCTCGCGCGAGGAGTACGACATCGTCCACGCGCAGGACTGCATCTCGGCGAATGCCGTGGGGCGGTGCATCCGTACGATCCATCACCTCGACACGTTCACGACTCCCGCACTGGCGGCGTGCCACGAGCGCGCGATCACGGAGCCCTGTGCGCGGATCTGTGTATCGGCCGCCGTTGCCGAAGAGGTACGAGCCGGCTGGGGTTTTGCACCCACAGTGATTCCGAACGGAGTGGATGCGCACCGATTCGACGCCGCAGCGCGATCGAGGGGAACAGGATGGCAGCACAAGCTCGGGAAGTACGTTCTGGCGGTGGGCGGCATCGAGCCTCGAAAAGGGTCACTGGACGTGCTCGAAGCATTCTCGTTGCTGAACAGGCCGGAGCTCTCGCTCGTGTTCGCGGGCGGGGAAACGCTGTTCGACTACCGGGACTACCGGCGCGAATTCGAGTCGCGGGCAGTGGAACTGGGCATCCAACCGGTAGTGCTCGGTGTCGTCGACGACGGGGAACTGCCGCACCTGGTCGCGCAGGCGAGCGTTCTTCCGTTCTTCTCGACGAAAGAAGGCTTCGGTCTTGCCGCGATGGAAGCGCTCGCGGCGGGTACACCCGTCGTCGCGCGGGATCTGCCCGTACTGCGTGAGGTGTTCGGAGACGCCGTCACGTACGCGACAAGCCCACAGGACATGGCGTCGGGACTGGCGGATGCGATCGATCATGGCCACGATCCGGATGTCGGTCGCGCCCTTGCGCGCAGCCTGACGTGGGACGACGCGGCACGCAGGCACCTCGACTTCTATCGGTCACTCACATAGGGTCAGTCTCTTCTGTTCCTTCGCAGCGCGTGCGGCTTGAGTTTGTGGAATCCGCGAACACGGAGGGAGCGTAGAGACTTGAGGTAGAACTCGGAATCTTCCTTCAGCAGTTCCGTCAGCGTCGTGTCGACCAGGATGGTTCCCGGGTGCGCCGAGCTGGTCAGGCGCGCAGCCATGTTGACGACCGAACCGTAGAGGTCGCCGTAACGGGCAAGCACCGGACCCCAGGCAATTCCGACACGGAGCTCGGGCATGTCCTCGTAGGTCGCGAACGCGTCCTGGAGATCGAGGGCGATGTGGGCGGCGTCCTCGGGCGTCTGTGCACTGAACATCACTTCGTCACCGACGTTCTTGATCACCGAACCACGACCGCGCGCAATGATGTTGGTGGCCACGGACTCGAACTGCTCGAGCAGTTCGGTGAGTTCGTCGATGGCGAGGCGTCGAGTCAGGCTGGTGTATCCGACCATGTCTGCGAAACCGACCGCCAGGGTACGGCTGGTGGTCTCTTCGCCCGGATCGGCGATGGCGCGGCCTGCTGTGGCAGCCAGGTGCCTGCGCCAGGTGTAGGACTGCAGGGCTTCGAGCGTCGGTACCGTCTGCGCCGCGATCTCACGCGCGTCGCGGCGGATGGCGTCGAGGTCTGCGGGGCTCGCGAGCTCGGCCGGGTCCCGGCCCTCTGCGTCACGTCCCTCGGCGACGCGGTCGTGTATGTGACTGTTCACAACGCCCACTTGCCATTCGGTGAGCCTGGACATCGTCTGACCGAGAGTGCGCGCGATGGCGACCTCCATGTCCGGGCGGATGACCTTCTGCTCGGTGAGACCGGTGATCATGCGCAGAGCATCGAGATCCGCGTCGGTGTACACGACGGCATCGGCGTCGGTGTGAACGGGGAAGCCCATCGCGATCCACAGTTGAATGACCCGCTCGAGCGGTATCCCTGATTTCTCGACGATGTCGGTGCGCGTGTACTTCGGTGTTCCCCCCAGAAGATTTCTTTCGATTTCTCTCTGTACCACCGAGCTGATCTGTTCTTCAGGCATATCCCAACGTTCTGTCGAAATAGGATCGGACGTCGTCGATGTAGTTGTCGATCTTCTCGGGAACCCAGTCCGCGGTGGAAATGGGCTCGCCGACGGTGACATCGACCGTACCGGAGTGCGCGGTGAAATCCTTCTTCCACATCACGTCGCCTGCGTTGTGGATGACGATGGGAACGATGGGTACTCCGGCCTGCATCGCGAGGTGGAAGCCGCCCTTCTTGAATCGGCCGAGCCGCGACGTCGGCATCCGGGTGCCCTCGGGCGCGATCGCGACGGAAATGCCGGAATGCAACTTCTCGATGGCCGGGGCCATGGCCTCTCTGGCCTGGGCGGGATCGCCGCGGTCGATGTAGGCGACGTCGAAGATCTTGCCGAGGAGGGCGAATCGCGGGTCGCGTTCGAGTTCCCGTTTGGCCACGGCGGTGATGTCGCGACGGAGGATCGAGGCAACGATGATCGAGTCCGCGGTGCTCTGGTGATTGAACATGAACACTGCAGGCCGAGCGGACCACGCGTTCTCGGTGCCGACGACGTTCAAGCTCACGCCGGCGAGCGTCAACGCGATGTCCGGTGCGATGGAGGAGGTGATGTTGGCACCCGTCCGTCTGCTACGGGTCAACAGGCCGAGACCGAGCCCGATTCCGGCACTGGCGAGAACGGAGCCCAGGGCAGCGGTACTGCGAACCGCCGACGCCAGGTCGGTGCCGCGCTTGGGGTTCTCGAGCCTCAACGAGGTCCAGCCGGCCTTGTCTGCGTGCCGGGTGAGCTCCTCGTCGGGGTTGAGTGCGACGGGATGGCCGACTTCCGCCAGAAACGGCACGTCCTCGCCGCCGTTGGAGTATCCGAAACAGCGACTGAGGTCGAGGCCTTCTCGGTCCGCGTAGTCCGCGACGGCCTTCGCTTTGCGCGGCCCCCACAACGACGTCCCGACGAGTTCACCGGTGAGGACGCCGTCGACGACGACCGGTGTAGTGCACAGCAACTCGTCGAACATCAGGTCCTGCTCGACGGGGATTGCCTGATACGGGGTCGCGGAGGTCGCCATCACCAGCCGGTGACCCGCGTGCCGGTGTGCTTCGACGAGCTTGCGGGCCTGCGGGTAGATCATCGGCGCGATCTCGTTGCGGAACAGGGTGTATGCCTGCTCCATCAGGTCCTCCTCGCGCCGTCCCTCGAGGCCCTTGACGGCCTTGCCCATCAGATTGTCGACGGGTGAGTTGCGCATCCGCATCTCCACGACGGCGCTCGAGATCTCCCACAGTTCGTGAACGGTGACATCGAGAGTCTTCAGGCGTTCCAGGAACACGGCTTTCGCGGAGAAGCCGTTGATCAGCGTGCCGTCGAGGTCGAAGAACGCAGCAGTGTCCGGCCCTTCGGGTGCCTCGGCGATGGCCTGCAGCTGGAGGTCGAGAGGATTGGTCATCAGGCGTCGTCCTCGCGTTCGTCGGTGCTCGCGACGGGGGCCGGAAGGGTCAACGGATCCACCTCGTCGAGCATGCGGTGGGCCATGTCGCGGACGATTCTCGCTTTCCGTGCCCATTCGTTGATCTCACGGGCGAAGTCTCGTCGGCGCTGCGCGAGGTTCTCGCCCTCCGGATCGACGAGGTTCCGATTGTCGGCCAATTGCAGTGCTGTGTCGAAGAGTTCGCCCGAGATGGCTTCGCTGTGATCGAGTTGCTGCCGAAGCCTGCGGGCCTGAGCTGCGCCGAGGCAGTGCGCGACGAACGACGCCTTGTCGAACTCGACTCCGGTGGGCTGCAGCATGAGCTGATCCGCCACCACCTGGTAGGCCTCCAGGATCGGCTGCAACACACGGTGAGCGAGGTGCAGGTCCTGGGACTCGAGTTGCCGCGAGGAGTACTCGGGATCGTCCAGATTTGCACGCCAATCCGGATCGATCAGCGCCACCTCGGCTTCCAGGCGATCACCGAAATCCTTCTTGTCGCCGAAGAAGAACTCGAACTTGAGCAGGTCGCGGAGCTCGAGCGCCGACTTCCACAACGACTCGGGCGTCGACGGTGTGTCCTGGCCCAGATCGGGCAGGACGACGAGTTCGCCGATGGCGCGCATCACGAAGTAGTGAATTGCGTTGTTGCGGAAGAACGCCGCAACCAGATGTTTGTCCTGGGCGAGATAGAACACCGGCTCGGGCCCGTCGTCGAAACGCTTGACGACGCCTGCATTCACCTGCGCGATGACGGCGGACCGAACCACGTCGACCTCGCTGATGTCGATGCCGCCCGCCGTCGGGAGACCGCGCCTCTTGATGTAGCTCGCGAGAGGCGAGATGATGGCCCACATCTCGTGCACGTTCAGGGCACGGTCTTCGATGCCGAGCAACGCCATCGTCACCAGCGCGGCGGGGGTCACCGGCGTCGTGTCGTTGATCGCGTGCGCCACTGTCAGCGCAATCTTCTGCACCGCAACGCGTTTGTCCTCGTTCTCGTTCAGTATCGACCGCACCGAGACGGGCTCCGCGAAGTTGAGGTACACGTTGCCGCGCAGTTTGCCCTGCGCTCGGATGTACCCGATGGCCATCCGAATTCCCTCGGCTTGCTTCTGCGCGCCATGGGATTCAGCGGCCATGGCGCCGACTTCGTGCAGTCGGTCGTACGTGATGGCCGTCGGAACCAGATAGACGTCCTCGGCGTCGCTGGACTCGAGTGCGTCGACCAGATAGGTCAACAACCCGAAACGCGGCGGACGGAGTTTGCCGGTGCGGCTGCGTCCGCCTTCGATGTACCACTCGAGATTGAAGCGCTTGCTCAGCAGGAAACTCATGTACTGACGCAGCGTCCACTTGTAGATCTCGTCGGAGAACTTGCGCTGGATCAACACGACGCCACTACGTTTCGCGATGGGGCCGATGGGCCAGAAACCGACGTTGATGCCACCCATCACGTGGTTGAGTGGCAGTCCTTCGGCGAGCAGTGCAGGCCGTAGGACCAGAGGATCGAGGTACGAGCGGTGGTTGGGGAGGAACACCAGAGGGTGCTTCTTGTTGAGTTCGCGCACCTTCTGCAGTTGAGCTCGGTCCACGTCGACCTTGTACGCACGAGAGAAGTAGGCGCCCAGGGTGCCCCACATCTCGACCGCCCGCCTGGTCTCGGTGGCCACCATCTCACCGAGGATGGTGTGTACCCGTCGCTCCACCTCGGGTACGTCCTCGCCGACCTGCTGCGCGAGCTCGGCGATGCCGTCGTGGAACTTCTTCTGTTCGGTCATGTCCTCGACGACGAAGCGCGGAATCTTGTACTCCGAACCGATCACGTCTCGCTCGGCCCGGTCGAGGGCAAGAGTGGCCTGGCGGGCGATGAACGAGGACAACGACCTCCCGCCCGACTTCTCGAACTTCGCCGACAGATCGCCCAGCGTCGCGGGTTCGCCGACCAGGACGGCGGACCGGTCCGGGTCGTCGCCCTGGACCCATCGTTGCCATGTCTTCGTCGGCAGCGAATTGCCGCGCGGTGCGAGTGCCCGACGGAGGAATCCGGGACGCTTCTTGGCCGACAGCGTCACGCGAAGCGGAATCAACAGGGGGTCGTCGCCGATTCCGCGTACCAGCTCGGCCACCTGCCCCGACGAGTCGCCCGACAGCGCGATCGACGGGGGACGTGTCTCACCGTCGGGTGTCGTCGCGTCGATCCACGAGTTGAGTGCCTGGATCTCGAGAGCTCCCGCTGCGTCGAGCAAATAGACCTGCCGGCCCTCGGTTGTTCTCTGATCACTCGCTTCGACGTGGTACATCGAGTCCTCCCGTTTCCCGTACCGCGCGCAGGTACTCGGCCAGGCTACGGGGGCGAAGCGGCCCATATGCGGGTTTGGGGTCGGCTATCTCACAATGCGCTCACGATGCCTCCCGGGCGGCCGCGAAGTAGAGTGGAAAGCGTCGTCGAGCGGGTCTCCGGCACAAGCCCAAAGTTATCTGTTACTTCCAGTTACACATACTTGCGTGCGACGGCTGGGACCGAAGCGACGAACCTCTCGGCAATCCGCCGGTGAGCACGTGCGTCCGGGTGCAAGCCGTCGGGCAGTGGGAACTCGTCGAAGTCACTCGGACCGTACAGATCCAGACCGTCGACGAGGTACAGGTTCGGATCCTCGCGCTGGCCACACACGCGCCGCAGTTCGTCTCGGACCACGGTGAGCGTCAGCTTTCCAGGCCCCGGATCACCCGTCGCGACGAACCGCACAGTGCCCTCGGCCAAGGCCTGGGGGTCGAATGCGCCTGGCCCAGGAGTGTTCTCGTGGATCGGGCAGTAGAACGGTGACACCACCACGATCGGTGTGCTCGGGTGCCCGTCGCGAATCGTGTCCAGAAACCCGTGGACCGCAGGCGTGAACGCCCGCGTCCGCATGACGTCACCGTTGACGAGGTTGATGCCGACCTCGAGGCTGATCACCTCGGCAGGCTCGTCGCGCATGACTCGGGCGACGAACGGATCCAGCATCGCGCTGCCGGAGAACGCGAGGTTCGTCACGGAAAAACCCATCGCCGACGAGCTCAGACCCACCCAGGTCGTGCTGGGGCTCGTCGCGTTCGATCCCTGGCTGATGGAACTGCCGTAGTGAACCCACCTCGGCCTCGGTGGCCATCCGGAGGTGGACGCGGGAAGGATCGACGAGTCACTACGAAGGGCAATCAGCTCGACGTGCTGATTGTGCGGCAGCCATATCTCCACGTCCTTGGTGCCGGGAGCCATCTCGAATCGCACCGGAACGACCGGGCCGTCCGTTCGATCGACACTGCCGGTCGCCATGTCGACGGACAGGACGTTGCCACCGGTCGACGTCACGCTGTGCACGAGCTCCCCGCCGATCGTCACGTCGAACATCCCCGGCGGACGGGGCGGGAGTCCGACGAACTCCTGCCGCGTCGGAAGGGCGTCGAGTTCGACGACTGTTGCATCGGTGCGAAAAGCGAGCCGAACCCCCGCCGGCTGCACCTCGGCCCCGGCGATCCGGTCGTCGGGAAACCGGCTGCGAGTCCACGCGGGCAGCCGGTGCGGAATCAGGCCGCGTTCGGTGACCTCGGTATCGAGTGCACCGAGAAGAAGGTCGGGGGTGATGGGTGTCGATCGCATGCATGGATTCTGCGTTCCGGGCGGCAAGTGTGGGACAGTATTCGCAAACACTTTCGAGAGAGGTATGCACCGATGCCACCGCGTAGACGTTCGACGCCCACCGGTTCCCTGACGCCGGAGAATCTCGACACGCTGGCCACGGCCCTCGCCGAGGGCCGGCGCGCGACGGTGTACCTCATCGAGCCGACCCCGAGCCTGGGCCTGCCCGAGGGGACGTCGGCGAGGGTCGTTGCCATCGACGGAAACACCGTCACCATCAGTCCCAAGGGTGTCAACGACGAACTCCCCTTCGAAGCGGAGGAACTTCGGATCACCCGGAACCCTCCGGGCGGTGCACCCAAGCAGGCACCGAAACCGGCGTCGACGCCGGGGCCCGAGGTGGCCGAATGGACCGAGCCCGCCCCCGCGCCCAAGCCTGCGCCCAAGCCTGCGGCCAGTAAATCCGCAGCTCCGAAGGCAGAGGTGACGACACCCGCCGCGCCCAACACGGTCACGCCCAAGACGGTCACGCCCAAGCCTGCGGCAGCGAAGCCTGCGCCGGCGAGGAAGGGAAAGAAGGGGCCGGACAGCGTCAGCGTCACCATCCACGCCGGGCCGGACAACGACTGGTCCGTCACTGTCACCCACGGTGCCCGTAGGCCAGGAAAAGCGCAGTCGGTGTCCCCCGAGTCCGTCTCCCGCGCGGTACGCGAACTGGGCGACGATTCGGCGCGCGACGCCGTCGAGGCCGTCATCTCCTATGCACGAGAAGAAGCGGCCTCGCGCGTCGAGGAGCTCAGCCGCCAACTCGAGGAAGCCCGGTCGATGCTGGCCGCTCTGGAATCGGACCTTTAGTACCCATGTGTACGTATTGACGTCAGGCACTCGTCCATCGGTGCTTCTTATTGCTAGGGTTCTGCGGACACCGCTGGAGAGGGAATACATGTTGAAGAAGTTCATGCTCGTCGCCGTGGCTGCGGCCGCTGTTGCTGCGAGCTTCGGCGTCGGAACTGCGTCAGCTGCGGCCCCGGCGGTGCTGGGGGGCGGATCCGGAATCATCGTCGACAATGCTGCCGAGTGCACCCTGACGACCATCGGCAACGACCGCGAAGGCCGCCTCGTCGGTATCACCGCCGGTCACTGCGGTGGAGCAGGCGCCACGATCGTGCCGGAGTACGACCCGTCGGCAGGCGTCGTCGGACGCATCGCGTTCTCCAACCCCGAGTACGACTACGCGGTGATCGAGTTCGATCGCGCGAAGGTCGTCCCGGTCAACCGCGTGGGCAACGTGACCATCACGCAGGTCGGTCCGCCCGCCTCGTTCCCCAACATCGTCTGCAAGGAAGGCCGCACCACCGGTAACACGTGCGGTGTCGCCTACGGTGACGTCCTGCAGTCGCAGGAGACTTGGTCGCAGCTGTGCGTCGTCGAAGGCGACTCCGGTAGCCCGGTCGTCGTCGGCACCACGCTCGTCGGCATGGTGAACGCGTACCTCGGTGTTGCGTGCTTCGGACCGCAGGTCGGTACCAACATCGACGCGATTCTGCGCCACATCGATGCAGGCAACGCCGTCGGAGCAGGTTTCGCCCCCATCCCCTGATCGGACTCTTCGAGTCTGCGATCGGGTCATCAGCGTTACAGATCGTGCCACCGTGTCAGTTCGATTGACACGGTGGCACTTTCGTTCGTTGGGATCTTTCCCGGTCACTTGTGTAACGGCCGCCACAAAGAATTGCGTACTGTAACGCATCCTTCCTAAGCTGCACAGCACTGCGCGCGGTGTGTCGTGCGTGGTGCCTAGGGGGGAACACACATGACATTGCTTGCGATGACTCCTGTTCAGGAGATGGAAAAGCCGTACGCGAAACGTTGGGCAGCGCTGGGGGTGCTGTGCCTGAGTCTGCTCGTCGTCGTCATGGCGAACACGTCGCTGTTGGTGGCGGCGCCTGCAATGACGCTGGATCTGAACCTGTCGAGCAGCGACCTTCAGTGGGTCATCGACGGATACACCGTGCCGTACGCCGCCTTGATGCTGCTGTTCGGCGTCATCGGCGATCGGTATTCTCGCAGAGGCGCACTCATCATCGGCCTGCTGATCTTCACAGCGGGTTCTCTCGCAGGCGCGCTGACCGGCGCAACGACAGGCGTGATCCTCGCTCGCATCGTCATGGGCGTCGCCGCCGCCATCGTCATGCCCGCCACCCTGTCGCTGCTGGTTGCGACGTTCCCCAAACGCGAACGGGCCACGGCCGTCACCATCTGGGCAGCCACGTCGGGCCTCGCCATCGCGATGGGTCCGCTGCTCGCCGGCTGGCTGCTCGAAAGCTATTGGTGGGGTTCGAGTTTCCTGATCAACATTCCGTTCACGATCATCGGGATCGTAGGCGCCGTCGCTTTGGTGCCGCCGTCGCGTGCAGTGAACCCGGGCCGGATCGACTGGCTCGGAGGGGTGCTCTCCGTGCTCGCAGTGTCCACGGTGGTCTACGCGATCATCGAGGGCATGCACTTCGGTTGGAGCGTCGGACCCACGTACTTCTCGGTTGTGGGTGCGCTCAGCACCGCGGCATTCGTCGCCTGGGAGCTTCGCCACCCGAGCCCGCTTCTCGACGTCCGCGCGTTCTCCTCCCGCATTCTCAGCGGTGCAGTACTGGCCGTTCTGCTGTTCTTTCTCGTCACCTTCGGCGCGATCTACTATGTGGCCCAATACCTTCAGTTCGTACTGGACATGGGCCCGGTCTCGACCGGGGTACACCTGCTTCCCTTGGCGGTCGCCGTGTTCGTCGGCTCGGGCATCACGCAATGGCTGACGCCGCGAGTGGGCATGAAGTACACCGTCACGGCCGGCATGGTCGTCGGCACACTGGCCGTGGTCTCGATGCTCGGAATCGACACCACGGCAACCTATGTCGACTTCGTTCCGGTCCTCGCGCTGTTGGGAATCGGCATCGGGCTCAGCGTGTCGCCGTGCACCGACGCCATCATGGCTGAATTCCCCGAGAGCAAGCTCGGCGTCGCTGGCGGACTCAACGACACTGCACTGGAACTGGGCGGATCTCTCGGAATCGCCGTTCTCGGTTCGGTCCTCGCAACGACGTATCGCGGCGGCATCGTCGACTACCTCGCGGATTTCCCCGGCAAAGGGCCCGACGGCCAGCCGACCGCGCAAGCCGCACAAGCGATCGAAGCGTCCGGAGACTCGGTCGCCGGGGCCGTGATCGTCGCAGACATCATGCGCGAGAACACTTTTCTCACCGGATACGCCGACAATCTGGTGATCACCGCGGTGAGCTCGTTCGCGAACGCCGTCGTGCACACGTCCCTGATCGCGGCCGTGGTCTTCGCCATCGGGACCGTCGTGGTCGGCGTGTTGCTGCCCGGCCGCACCCCGCGCGTGGTGCCTGCCGTCCGCACGGCATTCGATCCCGACGCAGCCAAGGAAGTTGCCGAGCTGGAGCATCTCCTCGAGCAACCGTCGGCCCCGGATGCCGTGGTGAAGAAACCTCCGAAAAAGGTTGCGTCCGAAAGATCGACGCAGAATCCGGTGGCAACCGCAGTCGTCGACGACGAACTCACCCGACCCAGCATCTACCAGCTCGCCGCCAAGGTCTACGAGGTCCAGGCCGCCACCGAGGAGGAAGTTGCTCTGGCAGCGTCGGACCACCTCACCATCCACCACCTCGCCCTGGCCGACATCGCCCGCAAGCGCCGCGAAACCGCAGAGGAAGAACTGGACGCAGCACTGGACCTGGCAGAACTTCCGGTCATGAAACGGGCGCCCAAGCCCGTCGTCCGCGCAGATCAGCTCAACATCTACCAGTACGGGGATTCCGTCCGCCGCAGATGCACCGAGCTGCAAGAGCGTTCCAGCTCCGTCTGGTCCATGCCGCTCTGACGCACGGCTCGGGTCCGCACCCACCCATCGCTTGAAAGGGCCTCACACGTTGTCTGTTCGTATGAATGGACCATTCAAGCGATGGGGGACACGCTAGATCAGTACTGCACCATCGGATGCGGAGCCGACGAGCTTGGCGTACTTGGCCAGGACGCCGCGGGTGTAGCGGGGAGGTAGAGGTGCCCAACCTTCCCTACGGGATTCGAGTTCGGCGTCGTCGACGAGGAGGTCGAGGGTTCCCTTTCCGACGTCGAGGCGAATCTGGTCACCGTCGCGAACGAAGGCGATGGGTCCGGCGTCCACGGCTTCCGGCGCGACGTGTCCGACGCACAGTCCCGTTGTACCGCCGGAGAATCGGCCGTCGGTCAGGAGCAGGACATCCTTGCCGAGTCCCGCGCCCTTGATCGCGCCGGTGATCGCGAGCATTTCTCGCATTCCCGGTCCGCCCTTGGGTCCTTCGTATCGAATGACGACGACATCGCCCGCAGAGATCGTGCCGTCCTCCAACGCGTCCATCGCGGCGCGTTCACGCTCGAAAACTCGAGCAGTGCCGACGAACACGTCGGAGTCGAAACCGGCCGACTTGACGACGGCGCCACCCGGGGCCAGTGACCCTTCGAGGATGGTGATGCCGCCGGTCGGGTGGATCGGCTCTTCCAGTGCACGCAGCACCTTGCCGTCGGGATCCGGCGGCGCAATGTGAGCGAGGTTCTCGGCCACCGTCTTTCCGGTGACCGTCAGGCAATCGCCGTGCATGAGTCCGGCGTCGAGCAACGCCTTCATGACGACGGGAACTCCGCCGATGGCGTCGACGTCGGTCATGACGTGCTTGCCGAACGGTTTGACGTCCGCGAGGTGCGGCACCTTGGAGCCGATGCGTCGGAAGTCGTCGAGCGTCAGTTCCACTTCGGCTTCGTGGGCGATGGCGAGAAGATGGAGCACGGCGTTGGTCGATCCGCCGAAGGCCATGACGACGGCGATCGCGTTCTCGAATGCCTTCTTCGTCATGATGTCTCGCGCGGTGATACCGCGTCGGAGAAGTTCGACGACGGCTTCGCCGCTGGCGCGAGCGTACCCGTCGCGTCGACGATCGGGTGCAGGCGGAGAAGCACTGCCAGGCAAGGACATTCCCAAAGCCTCAGCGGCACTGGCCATGGTGTTGGCGGTGTACATTCCGCCGCAGGCGCCTTCGCCCGGACAGATTGCGCGTTCGATGGTGTCGACATCCTCGCGGGACATCAGGCCACGAGAGCACGCACCGACAGCCTCGAACGCGTCGATGATGGTCACCTGGTGCTCACTACCGTCGGACAGCGTCGCGAAACCGGGAAGCGTAGAACCGGCGTACAGGAACACACTCGCGAGATTCAATCGCGCTGCGGCCATCAACATTCCGGGCAGCGACTTGTCACACCCGGCCAGAAGCACCGAGCCGTCGAGGCGCTCCGCGCTGACCACCGTCTCCACGCTGTCGGCAATGACCTCACGCGAGACCAACGAGAAATGCATTCCCTCGTGGCCCATCGAGATACCGTCGGAGACGGAGATGGTGCCGAACTCGAGCGGATACCCGCCCGCGGTGTGGACCCCCTCCTTGACCGCCTTCGCGAGGCGCTCCAAGGACAAGTTGCACGGAGTGATCTCGTTCCACGACGACGCGACGCCGATCTGGGACTTCCCCCAGTCCTCGTCACCCATCCCCACAGCACGCAACATTCCTCGCGCAGCGGTCTTCTCCAAACCATCGGTCACGTCGCGACTCCGCGGTTTGACGTCCGGCGAATCGTTCTCGGTCGACATAGCTCTCCTGACCTGATCTCGGATATGGGCTGTATCCGTAACGGTCAGCCTAATCCGGGTCCTTCCGCAGGCTCCACTCCTGCCTCCAACGGGTCGTTCCGCAGGCTCCACTCCTGCCCTGACCCGGGTCGTTCCGCAGGCTCCACTCCTGCCTCCACCGGGTCGTTCCGCAGGCTCCACTCCTGCCCTCCTAAATCTGCTCCCCCGGGCTCAGCGCCGGGGACGACGGGTCGCAGGTGTAGGTGGGGTCCTTGCGAGAAGGACCCCTGACCATGACTGCGGCGATGAGGGAACCTACGACGAGCAGGCCGGCGCAGACGATCATGGCCGTGTGGAAGCCGTCGGAGAAGGTCTGGGGCCGGTCGTAGTCGGCGCCTGCGATTCCCACGAGGCCAGGTAGGGCGGCCACGGCCAGGAGCTGGCTGGTTCTGGCGACGGCGTTGTTGACGCCGGATGCGATTCCCGCGCGGTCGGTGGACACGGCTCCGAGGACGGCGCCGGTGAGCGGCGCGACCAGGATCGACAAGCCGAGCCCGAACACGACGACGGCTGGCAACACGTCGACGAGGTACGTCGACCGGCTCGTGCGCACAGGCTCCACTCCCGCCCCGCCCGGCGAGATACGGAGCATCAGCAGCAGTCCGGCGGCGGCGACCAGCGGCCCGATAGTCATCGGCACACGGGGCCCGATGCGCTGCGCCACCCGTCCGGCCCGCGCGGAGAGTGCGAGCATCAGAGCGGTGATCGGCAGAGTCGCCACACCTGCGGCGATCGGCGAGTAGTCGAGCGCCAACTGGAGTTGCAGAATCAGCAGGAAGAACACCCCGCCGAGCGCGGCGTACACCGCGAATGTCACCAAGTTCGCAGCCAGGAAGACGCGCGACGCGAACAGCGACGGAGGAACGAGCGGATTCGACGTACGCAGCTCGACGACGACGAACGCTCCGACCGCGAGCACGCCCGCCGCCACCACCCACCACGACGCGTCGATGAAGCCGTAGGTGAGCAGGCCGAGCGCGAGAGCGACGACGCCTGCACCCGGCAGATCGAGCGTCCCTTCCGCATGAGGGTCGCGGCTCTCGGGAACATGCTTGACGGCCACCAGGACCACGGCGACGGCAAGCGGAATGTTCAGTAGGAAGACCGATCGCCACCCGGCCACGTCGACCAACCATCCGCCGAGCAGAGGCCCGACGGCGGACGCGACGCCGCCCAGGCCGGACCACAAGCCGATGGCAGCGCCTCGATCGTCGGGATGAATGGACGCGGAGATCAATGCGAGGCTTCCCGGCGTCAGCAACGCCGCGCCGACGCCCTGCAGCAATCGCGCGGCGACGAGTACCTCGATGTTCGGCGCCAGACCGCACAGGACCGAGGCGACAGCGAACCAGACCGTGCCCCAGACGAAGACCTTCCGCCTGCCGAGGCGGTCACCGAGCGCGCCGCCGAGCAGGATGAACGACGCCAACGTCAGGGTGTAAGCGCTCACCGTCCATTGCAGTCCCGAGACGCCGGATCCGAGATCCCGGCCGATGTCCGGCAGCGCCACGTTCACGACGGTCGCGTCGAGCATCGCCAGCGAGGACCCCAGAACCGTCGCGGCGACGATCCAGCGTCCCCGCGGAGTCTTCAATCGGACCGACTCGGCCCCCGTCATGGAAGCACCGTCATGAAAGCACCGTCATGACGGAAGTCTTACACCGATCTACAGATCTTCCACGCAGACGACGAAGTTGCGTTCCGGGTAGCGGAAACCGCTCGTCGCCTGGAGATCGCAGGAGTCGACGTCGGTGGTTCCGCTGAGGATCTCCACGACGCGGACGGAATCGAACCCGGGCGAGCCACAGTCGATGCGTTCGGGATCGTCGTCCATCGGAATGTCCATGCAGCCGCCGATGACCCAGTCGATGTCCAGGCACAGTGCGCCCTGCTCGATGTCCGCGTACGTCTCGTAGTAGTACTGGTCGGCGTCGGAGATGCACTCGGCGTTGGTGGGGGCCTTGCCGATCACCTTGTAGTTCGAATCGACGCTGCCGCATGCGGCGTTGTCGATGGTGGCGTCGTCGACGGTGCCACCGAGGTCGACGCATTCACCGATCTCGACATCGATGTCGACGTCACCGCCGGTGTCCTCGCCCTGCTGCGCCGGCGCTCCGCCCGTGGTGGGCGCAGACGAGCTGGTCTGGGTGGTCGACGTCACCAATTCGTCGGCGGCCGGGATCGCCCGCGGAGTGACGGTGCTGCTACAGCCTGCGAGCACGACAGCGCTACATGCCAGCACAGCAATCGCTGCGCCGCGAAACTTCTGACTGAGGGGGAGCATTGACCGTTCCTTGTTCTATGAAGGTGAGGATCCGAGCACAAAAGATCGGATCAAAAATATCCCGTCCGTCCGGATTTCGTGAGACCAGGTGTGACTCGAGTGAACGCTGAGGCGAACATTCGTGGTCACCTGCGGCGGAAGAAGGTACTCCTCCGCGGTTCCACTAGGGCAGTATTGCTCTCGTGGACCTCCCGATCGCGTGGCCGCTGCAACCGATGCTGGCCAAAGCCGCCAAGACCGTCCCCGCACAGCCGGAGGGCGGAGAGCCCGCATGGTCGTACGAGCCCAAGTGGGACGGATTTCGTGCCATCGTCTTCCGCGACGGCGACGAGGTGATCCTCGGCTCGCGCGGCGGCAAGGACCTCGCCCGCTACTTCCCCGAGCTGGTCTCGGCCGTCCTGGCGGAACTGCCGGACAAGATCGTCGTCGACGGTGAGATCGTCGTGCCGCGGGAGCGGGACGGGCGTACGAGGCTGGACTGGGACGCGCTGTCCGAGCGCATCCACCCGGCCGATTCGCGAGTGCGCATGCTCGCGGAGAAGACACCGTCGATGTTCGTCGCGTTCGATCTTCTGGCGATCGGTTCGACCGACCTGACGGAAGAGCCGTTCTCCCTCCGTCGGGAGAAGTTGCTCGAGGCGATGGCGGGTGGAGATCGCTGCCAGGTCACCAGCACGACCGACGATGCGGCGACCGCACAGGATTGGTTCGAGCGTTTCGAAGGCGCTGGGCTCGATGGAGTCGTTGCCAAGAAACTCGATGGGCTGTACCTACCGAACAAGCGCGAGATGATCAAGATCAAACACGCCAGAACGGCCGACTGTGCGTTGATCGGATACCGAGTGCACAAATCCGGCAACGGAATCGGGTCGTTGCTGCTCGGCCTCTACGACAACGGCGAGCTGCGAATGATCGGCGGCGCATCGGCGTTCACCGACAAGCGGCGCGTCGAAATCCTCGAAGAACTGCAGCCGCTGCGCACCGGGGAAGAACCGAAATCCGCCGAAGCCAACCGGTGGACGTCGAACAAGGACCGCAGCTGGGTGCCGCTGCGCATCGAGCGGGTCATCGAGGTCGCCTACGACCAGATGGAAGGCGAGCGGCTGCGGCACGCCGCACGCTTCCTACGGTGGCGACCGGACCGGGATCCGAAGTCCTGCACGTACGAACAGCTGGACGTGCCCGTCAGCTACGACGTGGCCGACGTGATCGCCGGGGGCAAATAATATGGCAGCGAAGACGCCGCCCGCATTCGTGCAGGTAGGTGACCGAGAAGTGCGAGTATCGAGCCCGGACCGCGTGATCTACGAGGCAACGGACGTCACGCCCGAGATCACCAAACTGCAGGTGTGCGAATACTTCGCCGCCGTCGGTGAACCACTTCTGAGAGCGATCGGCGAGCGACCGACCGCGATGGAACGGTGGCCCGACGGTTTCCGTGACGGGATGCGTCTCGCCCTCGGCCCGCAGGACAAGGAGGGCGACGGTTTCTATCAGAAGCGGCTCCCCAAGGGCGCTCCCGAGTGGATCGAGACCGTGAAGATCGCCTTCCCCAGCCGCCGGACCGCCGAGGAACTGTGCCCCGGTGAACCGGCGTCCGCAGTGTGGGCCGCGCAGATGGGCACGTTGACGTTTCATCCCTGGCCGGTGCGACGCCCGGACGTCGACCACCCCGACGAGTTGCGGCTCGATCTCGACCCGCAACCCGGGACGACGTTCGCCGACGCGCAGCGCGTGGCCGAGGTGACCCGTGAACTGCTGGAGGAGTTGGGGCTGAAGGGATACCCCAAGACCAGCGGCAACCGCGGTATCCACATCTACGTCAGGATCACGCCGTCGTACACGTTCGAGCAGGTGCGGCACGCCGCCATCGGGCTGGGGCGTGAGCTGGAGCGCCGCGACGACGGGGTGACGACCAACTGGTGGAAGGAAGAGCGCGGGGAACGGATCTTCCTGGACTTCAACCAGAACAACCGGGATCGGACCATCGCGAGCGCGTGGAGCCTACGGGCGAAGACCGGTGCGCCCGTGAGCACGCCGATGACGTGGGCGCACCTGGCCGAGATCTCCGACCCGCGCGAGTACAACCTGGTGACGATCCCCGACTACCTGTCCGACGGCGATCCGTGGGCGGACATGGACGAGCAGGCCTACTCGCTGGACCCGCTGCTGGAACTCTGGGAGACCCTGCCGGGCGGCGAACTCAACTTCCCGCCCGACTACCCCAAGATGCCCGGCGAACCTCCTCGCGTTCAACCGTCGAAGAAGGTCGCCGAGCACTGGGACGACGACGGCAACCGTCTGTGAGTGCGGAGCCGCGTCAGGTCGAGGATGGTCGCAGCTGTGTCAGTTCCCGGATGAGCGAGGCGGCATCGTAGGGCCCGGTGTGCCGGATCAGGTCGGTGTCCCCGCGGCCGAGATAGAACGTCGGGGTGCCCTCGACGTCGCTCGACACGGCGTCGAGCTCGTCGTCCTCCACTCGAACCACGTAATCGCCGGTACGTAGATCCTCGGAGAACCGGTCCATGTTCAGACCGAGATCCTCGGCATAGTCGTCGATGTCGTCGGGAGTGAGTGCGTCGCTGTTCGCGAACAGGACGTCCGCCATCTCCCAGAACTTCCCCTGCGCCGACGCCGCTTCGCTGGCATGGGCTGCGTACCGCGCGTGCGGGTGGTAGTCGTCGAGGGGCAAGTGCCGGAAGATGTATCGGACGTCGTCACCGAAGTGGGCTCGGACATCCTTGATGCTTCCGGTTGCCTTGCTGCAGAACGGGCATTCGAAATCGCCGTACTCGACGATGGTCAAGGGTGCATCGACGGGACCGCGGATGTGATCGCGCTTGGCGTCCACCGGGCGCAGGATTCGGTGCGACACCTCCTGCTTGGGCGGATGGATGCGCGCGTCGATACGGAACAGCAGCCAGCCGAGCAGCGCCGCCACGACGGACGCGGCCAGTACCCCGACGCGCGCCTGGTCGGCCAGGAACTCGTCGTCGAGGGCGAGGTCGACGATGAACAGCGAGATCGTGAATCCGATTCCGGACAGTGCTGCACCGCCCGCGATGTGTGAGATCGTCAGACCGGGCGCCAGGGCCGTCGGTTTCATCCTGGCGAAAATTGCTGCTGCACTGGTGATTCCGATGAGCTTGCCGGCGACGAGGCCGACGACGATGCCCCACGTCAACGGTGACGTGGCGGCGGCACGCAGGGTGTCGCCGCTGAGAACGACGCCCGCGTTGGCGAGGGCGAAGATCGGCACGATCAGGAACGCGGTGTAGGGCTGATACAGCCGCATCAGACGTTCGTTGACAGAAACAGCCTGGTCGAGGCCTAGCCTCGCCGCGCGGGCGTACTCGGGATTGGGCGACTGGCGGAACGCTCGGGTGAGGTCGGCTGCGCGTTCCACCTCGCTGCGCCTCGGCGGGTACACCGGCAGGATGAGTGCGATCATGACTCCGGCGAGCGTGGCGTGCACGCCCGACTCGTAGAAGGCGACCCACGTGGCCAACGAGACGACGAGATAGCCGATTCCGCGCCACACCTGCATGCGTCGGAGCACTGCGATAGCGGCCAGACCGACGAACGCCAGGATCAGCGGAACGATCTCGACCTTGTCGGTGTAGAAGAACGCGATGATGGCCAGCGCGCCGACGTCGTCGGCGACGGCGAGTGTTAACAGGAAGATGCGCAGGCGCGCGGCCTTCTTCGGCCCGATGACCGCGAGTGCGCCGAGGACGAACGCGGTGTCGGTGGAGATGACGACGCCCCAGGCTCCCGCGGCCTCACCGGACGGATTCAGGACCAGGAACAGGACCGCGGGGACGGCAAGTCCTGCGAGCGCGGCCACGATGGGGATGCTCGCGCGAGAGCGGTCGGTGAGCTCGCCCATCGCGAACTCTCTCTTGACTTCGAGACCGACGACGAAGAAGAACAACGCCATCAAGCCGTCGTTGACCCAGTGCGCGAGATCGAGCGAGATACCGTGGCCACCCACGGTGATCGAGAGTTCGGTGTGCCAGAAGCTCTGATAGGAGTCACCGAAGGGCGAGTTCGCCCACAACAGTGCGAGTAGGGTCGCTCCGAGTAGGACCCCTGCGGCAACGGTCTCGCTACCGCCCGCTCCGCGGGAGGCGATTCCTTTTCCGGGGCCGAGGGTGTCGGTGATGCGCTGGGCCAGTCGCCGTACGGGCGAGACCGTCGGTGTCATGTCGGCCATCAGGTGCGAGGTCCGGGGAAGGGAAGCGTGCTCATCGGTTGAAGAAATCCCCTCGATCGGTGGTCCAGCCGGTGGACCTGACTCTGCGCAGCGTGTTCGGTCGCTGCGCACACCACGCAACGCGCCGACGGGAAGAAAGCTTCCACCGTTCCGGTACCCCGTGACCGTATCGTGATTATTCTGTTATCTCCGACGTACCGAAACCGACGGGATACCGTCATATTCGCAGTCGAGCATTGGTGGGCCTGAAGTCGACCAAGGCACCTGAGCAATGAAAGTCGGGATCATGCGTGCTTTGATCTGCCGCAAGTGCGGTCAGAAACTCTCGTTCGAGAACTCACTGTGCCTCAACTGCCACAGTGCGTTGGGGTTCCACCTTCCCACCCGCGCCCTGTTGCCGCTCCCGGACACGGACGGTGACGGTGCCGCCGAGATCGACATCACCACACCCGGCAGCGATGTCGACGTCACCTGGAAGGTGTGCGCCAACCTCGGCACAGCCAGGTGCAACTGGCTCGTCGACACCTCGACCGGCGAGGAACTGTGCTTCTCCTGCCGACTCACCCGAACACGCCCCGCGGACGACGACGTCGATGCGATGGTCGCCTACGCGGACGCGGAGACGAACAAGCGCCGGGTCATTCTCGAGCTCACCGAGCTGGGTCTCCCGATCGACGGGCGTGACAAAGACCCGGAGACCGGTCTCGCGTTCGATCTGCTGTCGAGCGCCAACACGCAGGTGATGACCGGCCACGCCAACGGACTGGTGACGCTCGACCTGGCCGAGGGGGACGACGTCCACCGCGAACAGCTCCGAGTGTCGATGTCCGAGCCGTACCGCACCCTCGTCGGACACTTCCGCCACGAGATCGGCCACTACTTCCAGATGGTCCTCGTCGGAACGGGTGAACACCGGCCGCGGTTCGAGGAACTGTTCGGAGATCCGGACACCGACTACCAGGCGGCACTGGACCGGCACTACAACGAGGGTGCGCCGGAGAACTGGGAGGACGACTACGTGTCGTCCTACGCGACGATGCACCCGGCCGAGGACTGGGCCGAGACATTCGCCCACTACCTGCACATTCGTGACACCCTCGATACAGCCGCAGCCTTCGGCATGGCCCCGGCCGGGTCGACGCTGGACAGCCCACTGCCGGGCGACGTCGGCTTCGATCAGATCGTGGAGTGGTGGCTACCGCTGTCCTGGGCGCTCAACCAGATCAACCGCTCGATGGGCCACCAGGATCTGTACCCGTTCGTGCTGCCGCCCACAGTGCTGGACAAAATGCGATTCGTGCACCAGCTCATCGCACCCAGCGAACTCTGAGTCGTAAAATCTCGGCGGAGGTGGTTCTCATCAGTGAGCAGGTTCTCGGCGCGGACGTCCCGAAGACGACCGGGGCCGACTTCGATCTGAGTCAGCGTCTGGCGGCGGTGGCCAGGGAATTTCGCCGTGAGCACGGAGACCCGGACCGGACACTGGCCGCCATCACCGAGTCGGCCGTCATGAACGTACCGGCCGCCGAAGCGGCGAGCATCACGACGGTGCTGCGCGGCAAATTCGTACACAGCGCCGCACTGACCGGTGACCTCGCCGGTCAGTGCGACGCGATTCAGCAGAAGATCGGCGAAGGCCCGTGCCTGGAGTCGGCCGTCGAACAGCGAACCATCCGCATCGACGACATGGACTCCGATCGACGCTGGCCACGGTTCGCCGCAGCCGCGTCGGCGCTGGGGGTGCGCAGCATGATCTGCTTTCAGTTGTACGTCGAGGGCCACAACTTCGGTGCTCTCAACCTGCACTCGACCCGTCACGATGCGTTCGGTGAGGACGCCGAGTCGATCGGATCGCTCTTCGCCGCGCACGCGGCCATCGCGTTCTCGAGCGCCAAGGAGGAGCAGCAGATTCGCGCAGCGCTGACCTCCCGCGACATCATCGGCCAGGCCAAGGGCATGCTGATGGAACGCTACAAGCTGAGTGCGCAGGAAGCGTTCGCGTTGCTCTCCAAGCTTTCCCAGGAAACCAACACGCGTCTGGCCGAACTGGCGGGCCGGGTTGTCGCCGACGCCGAGAGTTACGCAGGAGTGGAGCCTGCAGGAACGACCAGGGCAGGAGTGGAGCCTGCAGGAACGACCCGGACAGGAGTGGAGCCTGCAGGAACGACCCGGACAGGAGTGGAGCCTGCAGGAACGACCAGGGCAGGAGTGGAGCCTGCAGGAACGACCAGGGCAGGAGTGGAGCCTGCAGGAACGACCAGGGCAGGAGCGGAGCCTGCAGGAATGACCCGGAAACGACAGGCCGAACGCTGACTCGTATCGGTCAGAGCCCGGTACGTTCCACCGGAAGCCGCAGCAGCAGGCTTCGCGCGCAGTCGACCGTCAGTTGCGGGTCGTGGCTCAGGACGTAGGAGAAGCGCCGGTTCATGTCCGGCCCGGTGTCTCCCATGTCCTTCGCCGCCAGCACCGCCGAGAAGTGCGGAGACAGCACGACCACCACCCATTCGAGCCGTACCGGGTCGTCGGGGTCGAGGTCCGCACCACGTACACGCGGCGCGGGCTCGGGATCGATGCCTGCGGCGAGCGCACCGACGAGGGCGGCTCTCGTCGCCATGACCTCCCAGCGTCGCGCGGTCAGTGGCGTGAAATGTTCCCGGCTCTCGAACGAGCCGAGGATGACGGCGGTCTGCAGACTCTGGCCGGCAATGGACTCCAGCCCCTTGCTGACCTCCACCAGAAGACGCTTGGTCGACGGTTTGGAATCGCGTCCCGCCGCGGCCAGTTGGTACGGCGAGGAGCGCGGAAGCGATCCGCGCTCGGGTGACGTGCGGAAATCCAACGGTGACAGTCGCTTCGACGGCTCCACCGGGATGGGGTTCTGCTCGGTGAAGAACCGGCCCTGCCCGACGCGTGCGCCCAGCGCGATGGCGGTCCCGACGGCGTCCTCGGTGTCGATTCCTTCCGCCATGACGATCGCGCCCGTGCGTTCGGTGTACGCCGCGACGGCGTTGACGACTCGGGCGGTGAACCGGCTCGGACGTTGGGTGATCAAGCTGCGATCGAGTTTGACCACATCCGGTTCGAGGAGTGGCAGCAGAGCCAGCGATTCCGGCTTCACCCCGACGTGGTCGACGGCGATTGCCCAGCCGAGCTTGCGGACGTCGGCCACCGCGCGAAGCAACTGCGCGGGTCGACGGATCAGTGAGGTCTCGTCCAGCTGCAACACGGCGGAGCCTGCGTCGACGTCTCCGCGGTCGGGGAGGTACGGCAGTGTGTCGGGGTCGATGGCGATGAACAGCGGCAGCCCCTGAAGCGAATCGAGGCGTGCGGCACCCTCGACGGCGCCGGCCCAGCGAACGAGGTCCAGGTCGACGGTCATGTCCATGGCCCGCGCCGCAGACGCGAGGGCCGCAGGCTCGCGAAACGCTGAATCCTCGGGTCCCATGACGATGGCTTCGTACCCGATCACCTCACGGGTCATCAGGTCGACGATGGGGGCGAAGTCGGTGTGCAGACTGTTCGGTCCGAGCAGGTCCTCGAGTGCGCCGCCGCGATAGGTGCGCGTCGCGGTCTCGCCGCTGGTCATTCTGTCGCTCATCTCAGTCCCACTCATATCAAACCCTCACGTCGTGCGACCGATTCCGGTCTTCCGGTCGGCTCCGCCGACTCGCTCCGTGCGGACGACTCCGCAGCGAACACTTCGAGTATCACATCTTCGTCGACATAACCGCCCATACGGACCAGTCCGTCGGTGGCCCCGATGGCGTCGTGCACCTGGTCGCCGGTCTGCGGATAGTCCGCGACGAGGTGTCGCCAGTGCACCGCGAGAAGCGTGCCACCGGGCTCGAGATGCGCCACCGCCTGGCCCAGGGCGGCGCGTAGATCGGCGGGGCCGAGGTAGTACCCCACCTCGCTGAGCACGATCAGATCGAACGGACCGACCTCGTCGAAGACGTCCCACGAGTCCGTGAGCGACCATTCGCGCAGCTGAACCCGACCGTCGGACTCGCCGCTGCGTGCGTCGAGACGAGCCCGCGTGGTCTCCAACGCCGACGCGACGATGTCGGTGGACGTCAGATCGTCGCACCTGCTCGACAGTTTCTCGGTCAGTATTCCGACCGAGCAGCCCGGTTCGAGCGCACGGCGATACCGGGGCTCGGTCAACGCGGCCAACGTCAGAGCGTATTTCCGCTCCTCGTACCAGTTGTTTCCGAGCCGGAACGGATCGTCGTTGCCGTCGTAGACATCGTCGAAATAGTCCTTCTGCAGAGTGCCGTCCGTCATGCGAAGACCACCTCCTCGGATCGAAGCAAACGCGCCAGAATATGCGGGGGTAGTACTGCCCGGTCGGCCGGATCGTCCGACAGGTCCTGGATCTGGGACGTGAACCGGTGCGCCGCGGCCTTTTTCGCTCGGGCCGTGTGATCGTCCAGAGTGATCCCCAGTGCGCGACCCCAGGGAACCTCGGGATGATCCGGCCACGCCCAGTGCCACATCCATACCGGGTACTCGAGCACCGCGATCCCGACGCGTTTCGACGCCGTCAGACATGCCCGCGCCGTCGCCTCGTGGTCGGGGTGACGGTCGCCGCGCCACGGCGTCAGGCACCAGGTGCCCTGTCCACCGGACAACAGCTCGGTGAGCGCCCGCGCGAGCTCGTCCTCGTGCTCGGCGACCTCGCCGTCCGGGAAGCCGAGCCGGATCGGGTCGACGTCGAGACCGAGTTCGGTCAGAGCGCGCCTCGCCTCACGCGGCCGCTCGTCGATCAGCTGCGCCTCGGACATCGTCGGCGAGCCGGGATGCGACGCGCCGCCGTCGGTGACGGCCACGACGGACACCCGGATGCCCGACGCGGCGGCGAGCGACATCAGACCACCGACCCCGAGCACTTCGTCGTCGGGATGGGGCGCGACGACGATCATCTCGCGGCATCGACCGAGATCGAGCGGCGGGAACGACGGTGTCCACTGCCGCCACACCTCGAGCGGTGTGCCCGGGTCGTCGACGGTGTCGAACGTTCTGGTTTCCTGCGTGTCGGTGTGTTCGGCGGCGGCTACCATGGCGACTCTTCCTTCGCGATCTCCTGGCCCAGCGCTGCGAGATCGCGCTCGGCATGGCTCTGGCGTAGAAAAACGGTCAGATCGGCGACGCGGCGTGCATGCTCACCGTTCGCGCACAGCGGGGCGGCGCCCAACGCGCGGCCCACTCGGTCGATGGTGTCGGTCGCGGCGCTCTCGACGATCGCCCGGACGATCCGTGCTCTGGTGCTGCCGCGGGCCTCCGAGTCGGTGGGATCGGCGTCGATCTCCGCTGCGGCGGTGGTCAGCGCTGCCGACGCGGCGCCGAGCGATGCCGCCACCGCGCCGAGATGAGCCATGGTGTGCGGATCGGAACTCGATTGCGCGGCCGCGTGCAACGTATCGGCGACGGCGCAGGCACTGCCGAACCACACCGCAGCCACGCCGAGCCCACCGTGCCAGAAGCCCGGGCGTTCGACGTAGGACCCGATCTCGCCGACGGGGACCGCGTTCGCACCGTCGAAACGCACTGTCCCGGAATCGCTTCGAGACATCCCGACGGCGTGCCACGTGTTCGGAATCGGCGAGCACCAGTCCTGTGTCATGTCGACGGCGAACAACCGCGATCGATCTCCGACACGGGCAGTGACGAGGGCATTCGTGACGATATGAGCGCCCGAGCACCACGGTTTGACGCCGGTGAGCTTCCACCCGTTCTTGCCCTGCGCCGCCTCGAGCACCGGCGACGGCGGTTCCGCCGCCCAGACGCCCCAGATCTGCCCGCGGCTCGGAGCCGGGCCGCCGAGTTCGGCGAGAATGGCCACTGCGTCAGCGTGGCCCTCGGCCAGACGCCCGAGAACCGTGTCCTCGCGGCCGAGTCCGGCGAGCGTCAACCAGCGAGTGTCGGTGAAACCCGATCCGGGAAGCGGCATTTCGGGTGCCTCGTCGGCGACGAACCGCTTGAGACGCTCGACGAGCGAGCTACCGTCGACCGTCATCGGGCGATGGCCAATTCGAGATCTTGCAGGTGAGCGGCAAACCCGTCGGGTGCTCGGCCGGAGCGCCTCGACGACGTCAGCACGGGCGAATCGCACGAGTAGAGAACCGGTACGCCAGCGCGTTCGACACGTGCCATCAGGTCGACGTCCTCGCCGGTGGTCAGTGCTCCGAATCCGCCGACGGTCCAGTACACGTCCGAGCGCAGTCCGAGATTGGTGCCGTGCACGTGGCGATGGCCGGACCTGTGGCGGTAGCCGGCGTCGTACACCAGAGTCAACGCGGGCGAATCCAGCTCGGTGACGACGGTCCCCGCCACGGCATGCGCACCCTGCGCTGCGTGAGCGAGGTGCGAGGAGATCCACTCCAGTCCGACGGTGCTGTCGGCGTCGGTCGTCGCGAACCAGGTGTTGTCCTGTGCTTTGCCTGCGGGTCCGGTGGCCGACAGAAAACCGGCTGCGCGGGCTGCTCCGACGTTGCGTCGCTCGATGGTGAGGACCGTGGCATCGACCTTGTCGGCCCACGTCGCGGCGATGTCGGCGGAGGTGTCGGTGCAGGAATCCAGAACCACGACGAGGTCGACGTCGATGTCGACCTGCTCACACGACCTGACCAGCGCAGACAGGCACGAGTCCAGAAGTGCTTCCTCGTTGTGAACCGGCACAACCACCACAGCGCGCTCGATCGGCGCTTGCTTGTCGAACACTTCGACCCCCATCCGCGGAAGCCGTTCCGTCCCCATACGAGAGAACAGGCCCCGGGCCGCGGTGACCAGGGGCAACGATTCGTACAGGCGTCGGAGGCGGCATTGTGTGAGCCGCCGGTGGCTCGACGGAGAATTGACGGGTCCGATAGACCCGCTAGATGGTCCCCCGTAGTGGCACAATCCAAACATACGAGCGTCGATCACGCTGACAGAAAGGTGCTCCGGTGGCAGGGTACGGGCGATACCGAACGGCAGCGCTGTTCGCGGGCTGCGCTCTTGCCGGAGCCTCGGTGGCCACGGTGTCGCCGTCGCAGGCGTCGGCCGCCGAGTTGTCGTGTCCGGCGCGACCAGGTGTCGACACGGTCGTCGTGGACGGCACAGCCGCATGCGGATCGAGCGTCGACGAGTTCTCCCGCGCGCTGGCACACGCGCTGGGCGGAGTGTCCTTCGCACGTGCCGAAGCCGGCGGGTCGGCTCTGTCCGTCGCCCGTTCCGGTGGTGTGGCCGCCGCGGAAAGCGCAGCGGGCACCGTCGGCGCCGTGTCGATCGGCGGTGATTCCGTGTCGATCGTCTCTCCCGATCCAGGCGCTCTCGCGTTCGCGTTGTCGCTGACCAGGGGACAGACGTTCGTCGGAACAGCTGCCGAAGGCGTCAGCTGCCAGGCAGGCGCCGGATTCGCTGTCAACCTCAGCACCGGCCAGATCTGCATTTCCGACGGGTCGACCACCTGGAACTCGATGCCGTGAGCGTTCGGTGACGACGTGCACTTGTACTCACTGCGATGGACAGAAGGAGAACCGACGTGACCACTGAGCCTTCGGGACGCTACGAATTCTCTGAACGCGACGGGGCCGACGCGTTGCTGAGAATCGGCAAGGACTTGTGGTGGGCGGTGCTGCTCAGAGGCATCGTCGCCGTGATCTTCGGCATCGTGGCCCTCGTGTGGCCCGGCGTCACCGTCTGGGCACTCGTCGTGGTCTTCGGTGCCTACGCGATCGTCGACGGCATCTCCGCGATCATCCGAGCGGTCCAGGCGCGCCGTGTCCAATCCGGATGGGTCTGGTGGTTACTCGGCGGCGTCGTCTCGCTCGTCGCCGGAATCGTGGCGTTCGTATGGCCGGGCATAACCGCACTCGCGGCTGTTTTCGTCATCGGTATCTGGGCCATCATGGGTGGAATTCTCGAAATAGCAGGTTCCATCCGCTTGCGAAAAGTTGCAGGCACATCGCCGGGTTCATCTCACTGGGGAATGCTTCTGTTCGCCGGCATCGTGGAACTCCTGTTCGGACTCGTTCTGGTGTTCTCGCCGGTCAGCGGCATTCTGAGCATCGTGTGGTTGATCGGCGTATTCGCACTGCTGTTCGGTGTCCTGTTTGTCGTATCTGCATTTCAAGTACGGTCGGCAGCGAAGAAAGCAGGAATCGTCGGTCAGCCTGCGGAATGACCCTGAATTCACGAAGTCGATTGGCACTCGGCGGTAAGGGTGTGTGTTAATGGCGGCGAGGACTTCATGCGCCAGCCCACCACACGGCAGGTCGCACAGCACAGAAGGATGGATCGGGATACTCATGGCATTTCGTCGTACTGTCACACGCATCTCTCTGACAGCGGTGATCGCGGCCGTCGGTGCGGCCACCCTGGTGTCGCCCGCCACTGCAGAGCCGTTGTGGCCCGGTGGCCCCGACATCCCCGGCGTCGGATCGTCCGATCAGGTTCTTCCTGTTGTTCCTGAACCGCAGATCCAGCGCCTCGCGCCCGCCAACTTCTCCGATCCGTCGATCACGCCCAACGGTGAGGTCGTCGGAGTCGCGCAGCCCATCGCCATTCGGTTCAACGAGGCCATCGCGGACCGCGGCGCAGCCGAGGCAGCCATCCGGGTCACCACGAGCCCATCGGTCGAGGGCCACTTCTACTGGATCAACGACACCCAGGTGCGGTGGTTGCCCAACGAGTTCTACCCGGCGCACACCCAGGTCACCGTCGAGGCAGGCGGTTCGCGCGCGGACTTCTCCACCGGCGACTCGGTGATCACCACGGCCGACGACGCCACCAAGACCATCACCGTCACCCGCAACGGTGAGGTCGTCAGGACGATGCCCACCTCGTTCGGCAAGGCCGGTCACGAGACACCGAACGGCACCTACATCGTCGGCGAGCGTGTTCGCGAGATGTACATGGACTCCTCGACCTACGGAGTTCCGGTGGACTCCCCCGAGGGGTATCGCACCTACGTCGAGTACGCCACGCGTATCTCGTACAGCGGCATCTTCGTCCACGCAGCGCCGTGGTCGGTGGGTTCGCAGGGCTACGAGAACGTCAGCCACGGCTGCCTCAACGTCAGCACCGAGGACGGCAAGTGGTTCTTCGAGAACTCGCAGAAGGGTGACCCCGTCGTCGTCACCGGCACGGCAGGCGGCACCCTCAGCGGCTCCGACGGCCTGGGGGACTGGAACCGCTAGCCCCCACTCACAGTGGGTTGTTTTCTTTTCGACGACCGACTGAGTTAGGGATTCGTTCACCAACCGTTCTCGGTAGGTGAGCACAGTTCCCGCAGTGAGTACTACAACGGAACGAGTGCTGCCCACAGCACGCCGAAAATCGTTCTTCGGCAGACCGTGGAGTGACTACGCACTCTTCCTGATTCTTCTGGGCCCCAACCTGGCCCTGCTGGTGGTGTTCACCTATCGGCCGCTCGTCGAGAACTTCCAGTTCAGCTTCTACGACTGGAATCTGTCCTCGCCCACGTCGACGTTCATCGGGCTCGCGAACTACCGCGAATGGTTCTCGCGGGACGACACGTGGACCATCGTGTCCAACACTGTCATCTTCACGATCGCCGCCGTCGTCGGATCGTTGGTGCTCGGTCTGGTCCTGGCCATGCTGTTGGACCGAAAGTTGCGGGGCCGCAATTTCGTCCGGTCTGCCGTGTTCGCGCCGTTCGTGATCTCCGGCGCGGCGATCGGTATCGCGTTCCAGTTCGTGTTCGATCCCAACTTCGGCCTCGTGCAGGATCTGTTGCAGCGCATCGGAGTCTCGTCGCCGGACTTCTATCAGGACCCCACGTGGGCGCTGTTCATGATCACGGTGACCTACCTGTGGAAGAACCTCGGCTACACCTTCGTCATCTACCTCGCCGCGCTGCAGGGGACACGCAAGGAGTTGATGGAGGCCGCCGAGATCGACCGCGCGTCCAAGTGGACGACGTTCCGCAAAGTGCTGCTGCCGCAGCTGCGTCCGACGACCTTCTTCCTGTCCATCACCGTGCTCCTGAACTCGCTGCAGGTCTTCGACATCATCAATGTCATGACCCGAGGTGGCCCGCTCGGCAACGGCACCACGACGATGGTCTTCCAGGTGTACGAGGAGACTTTCCGCAACTTCCGAGCGGGTTACGGGGCGACGGTCGCGACGATCATGTTCGTGGTCCTTCTGATCATCACCCTCGTACAGGTTCGCATCATGGATCGAGACGATCAGCGATGACCGCCACACTGAAACCGGACACGTCCCAGCCGCCTCGGAGCGCACCGAAAGACCCGCAACGTCAGCGCAGCCTGTCGACGGTGTTCGGCTACATCGCAATGGTTCTCGTGTTGTTGATGATCGGGCTTCCACTGTTCTGGATCCTCATCACCTCGTTCAAGGAACGCGGCGACATCTACGTCCAACCCGTCACCTGGTGGCCGAGTTCCTTCCGACCCGAGAACTATACCGAGGCGACGACGGAGGTCCCGTTCTTCACATACCTACGTAATTCGGTGATCATCACCAGTGTCGTTGCGTCCATCAAGTTCGTCCTCGGCGTACTCAGTGCGTACGGCCTGGTGTTCCTGCGGTTCCCCGGCAAGAACATCGTGTTCCTGGTGATCATCGCCGCTCTGATGGTGCCCAATCAGATCACCGTCATCTCCAACTACTCGCTGATCTCCGAGCTGGGATGGCGAAACACGTTTCAGGGCATCATCATTCCTCTCGCCGGCGTTGCGTTCGGAACCTTCCTGATGCGCAACCACTTCCTGTCGCTGCCGGCCGAGATCATCGAAGCGGCACGAATGGACGGGGCAGGGCCTTTCCGGTTGCTGTTCCGGGTGGTGCTCCCGCTCTCCGGACCGACCATGGTGGCGTTCGCGATCATCACGATCGTGAACGAATGGAACGAATACCTCTGGCCCTTCCTGATGTCCGACGATTCGTCCGTCGCACCGCTACCGGTGGGCCTGACGCTTCTGCAGAACAGTGAGGGATACACCAACTGGGGCGCGGTGATGGCGGCGACCATTCTGACCATCCTTCCGATCCTCATCGTTTTCCTCGCCCTGCAACGCCACATGATCAAAGGCCTCACCTCCGGTGCGGTCAAAGGTTGATTCGCTCTACCTCTTCAGGAGAAAGAAACACATGGCCAACATCAATCGCCGCGGATTCCTCACGCTCACCGGTGCAGCAGCCGCTGCCGCCGCCCTGGCTGCGTGCAGCAGCCCGGGAACCAGCTCGTCCGGATCCGAAGGATCGGGCGACGCGAACACCATCAACTTCTGGTCCAGCCACCCCGGCAAGTCGCAGGAGTTCGAGCGCGAGCTCATCTCCCGCTTCCAGGCCGAGAACCCCGGTCTGACGGTCAATCTCATCGATGGTGGCAAGAACTACGAGGAAGTGGCGCAGAAGTTCAACGCCTCGCTGTCCGGCAACGACGTCCCGGACGTGGTGGTCCTCTCCGACGTGTGGTGGTTCAACTTCGCGCTCACCGGCGCCATCGAGCCGCTCGATCAGCACTTCTCCGCCGCGGGTGTGGATTCCAGCGACTACGTCGATTCTCTTCTCGCGGACTACAACTGGAACGGCAACCACTGGGCGCTGCCGTACGCACGCTCGACCCCGCTGTTCTACTACAACAAGGACGTCTGGGCGCAGGCGGGACTCCCGGACCGCGGACCGGCCAGCTGGCAGGAATTCGACGAGTGGGGTCCGCGCATCCAGGCTGTCGTCGGAGGTGGCAAGCTGGCCCACGGCTGGGGCAACGCGGTGGACTACCTGGGGTGGACCTTCGAGGGCCCCATCTGGACGTTCGGCGGTGCGTACTCCGACGGCTTCACCCTGAAGTTCGACGACCCCAACACCATCGCCGCCGGTCAGTTCCTCAAGGACATGATCCACACCAAGAAGTACGCGGCGGTCTCCAACGACATCGCCAACGACTTCGGTGCGGGCATCCTCGCGTCGACGATCGCGTCCACCGGTGACCTGTCCGGCATCACCCAGAATGCGGCGTTCGACTTCGGCACGGCGTTCCTCCCTGCCGCCGACGGACAACCGGGCTGCCCGACGGGTGGAGCCGGCCTCGCCATCCCGTCGAAGATCTCGGAGGAGCGCAAGGTCAATGCGCTGAAGTTCATCGACTTCTTCACCAATGCAGCGAGTACGTCGTACTTCTCGCAGAACACCGGGTACATGCCGGTCCGTAAGTCCGCGCAGGAGGATCCGAGCGAGATCGAGTTCCTCGCCGCCAACCCGAACGCCAAGACGGCCGTCGACCAGCTCGCTCGGACGCGGTCGCAGGACTACGCACGTGTCTTCGTTCCCGGTGGTGACAAGATCATCGGTACGGGCCTCGAGCAGATCGCACTGCAGAATGCCGATGTCGCAACCACGTTCGCCGGCGTTCAGGATCAGCTGCAGCAGATCATCGACCGCCAGATCACCCCGAACCTCCCGTCGTAATGGCAGGGGTTCACTACGCGGGCGTATCGCACCGCTACCCGGGGGCGGACACGCTGGCCGTCGACTCGCTCGAACTCGACATCGCCGACGGTGAATTCATCGTTCTCGTCGGCCCGTCGGGGTGCGGCAAGTCGACGAGCCTGCGGATGCTGGCCGGTCTGGAATCGGTCGAGAGCGGCCACATCGACATCGGCGGCGTCGACGTCACGTCGCTCGCTCCTCGTGAGCGGGACGTGGCGATGGTGTTCCAGAACTACGCGCTCTACCTCAACATGACCGTCGGGGACAACATGGGATTCGCGCTCCGCAACGCGGGAATGAGCAAGGCGGACACAGCTGCTCGTGTACTCGACGCCGCGAAGATGCTGGAACTCGAGCCCTTGCTGAACCGCAAACCCGGCAAGCTGTCGGGTGGTCAGCGTCAGCGGGTGGCGATGGGCCGTGCGATCGTCCGGCAGCCCAAGGTGTTCTGCATGGACGAGCCGTTGTCCAACCTCGACGCCAAACTGCGCGTCAGTACCAGAGCGCAGATCGCCGGATTGCAGAAGCGGCTCGGCACCACCACGGTGTACGTGACGCACGATCAGGTCGAGGCCATGACGATGGGCGACCGGGTCGCGGTACTGCAGGCAGGCAAGTTGCAGCAGATCGCGTCGCCGCGTGAGCTGTACGACAACCCGGTCAACACGTTCGTCGCGTCGTTCATCGGCTCACCCGGGATGAACCTGATCGACGCTCCGGTCGTCGACGGCGCCGCCGTGGTCGGCGACATACGCATCCCTGCTCCCACGCGGGATCCCCGCGTGACGGTCGGAATCCGGCCAGAATCGTGGAGCTTGCGGGAACGATCATCGGCGCAGTCGTGGAGCTTGCGGGAACGATCATCGGCGCAGTCGTGGGATCTCGTCGGGAAGGGGGTTGGAGCTGTTGAGGTCGCGGTCGAACTGATCGAGGAACTGGGCGCCGAATCGTTCCTGTACGGCGCTCCACCCCTCGGTTCGGACTGGAGCACGCAGTCCGGCCGGGTGTCGGTGCGCGTCGACCGGCGGTTGTCCATCGGGTTGGCCGAGACCGTTCGGCTCGTTCCGAAGCTCGACGAGGTGTTCTTCTTCTCCGCTACGACGGGTGATCGGCTGTAGCGGGCTGCCCCAGATCCACCGGCAGCGACGCCCAGCCGTGCAGGACTCGGGTGTCGCGGCGAATTCCCTCACCTGCGAGCCGCAGGTGGGGGAATTTGTCGAACAGGGTCTTCAGGCCGACTTCGGTTTCCGCCTTGGCCAACGACGCGCCGAGGCAGTAGTGCCTGCCGCCGGAGAACGACAGGTGCTTGCCTGCGTTGGCTCGGGTGACGTCGAAGCGGTACGGGTCGTCGAACACGTCGGGGTCGCGGTTGGCGCCGGCCAGGACCAGAATCACCAGCGACCCTTCGGAGATGGGGACGCCCTCGATCGTCACGTCGTGGCGTGCCATGCGGGCGGTGAGCTGCACCGGGGATTCCAGCCGAAGCATCTCGTCGACGGCCGTCGGCCAGTGCGACGGGTCGTCGCGCAGAATCTCGAGTTGGTCCGGGTTGTCGAGCAGGAGCCGGATTCCGCTGCCGAGTAGGTTCACGGTCGTTTCGAAGCCCGCCGCGAGTACGAGGCCTGCCGTTGCCCGCAGTTCCTCGTCGTCGAGTCCGACGCCGTCGTCCTCGGCCCTGATCAGCTGGCTCATCAGGTCGTCGCCGGGGTTGCGGCGCAGTTCCGCGAGGTGGCCGGCAAGCCAGGCGTCGAACTGCGCCAGGCCGTCCTCGACGCGGTTGAACTGCTCCCAGGACAGCCCGATGTCCAGGCTCGGGGCGGCCATCTCCCCGAATTCGAGCACCCGTTGCCGGTCCTTGTCGGGGACTCCGAGGATGGTGCTGATGACGGCGACGGGCAGCTGCGCGCAGTACTCGTGCACGATGTCCACCTGTGGACCTGCCGCGGCGAGCTCGCTGAGCAGACTGTCGGCCTTCTCCTGCACCATCTCTCGCATGCGGGCGACCGCGCGTGGGGTGAACACCGAGGTCACGAGCTTTCGGTACCGGGTGTGCTCGGGCGGTTCGACCGACAGCAGGGAGGGCGGTTTCAGCGGATGAAGAGCCTTGGACCTGGTTCGGTTCTCGATCCATCGAAGTGGACTGGGCAGGCTGGCGCCGATCTCGGTGACCCTGAGGTCGTCCGAGCGCAGCAGATCGTGGACCACGCGATGGGTGACCGTGATGTTGGAAATCCGGGTTTTCACCAGGGGCCCGGTGGCCCGAATCTTCTCGAACACTTGCCGCGGATTCGCGCGCGTCTCCGGATCGACAACCAGCTTGGCCTGCAGATCACCGGCCTTTGCGGCCTTCTCGGCCCCGTACCGCACGAGACCGTGCGCTGCGATCCACCTGATTCTGTTCTTCACGTCGTCCCCCCATCCGTGTGGGTGGAAATGTAGGCCAGGGGGCAGGAGCGGAGCCTGCGGAGCGACCCGAAGGCACTACATTTCCACTCACGTGATTACCAGATCCTGACCCGCTCCTGTGGCTCCAAGTACAACGCATCGCCCGGCTTCACATCGAACGCTTCGTGAAAACTGTCCAGATTGCGTACTACGCCGTTGCAGCGGAACTCGGGCGGCGAGTGCGGATCGACCGCAAGCCTGCGAATCGCTTCCTCGTCGCGTGCCTTCGTTCGCCACACCTGCGACCAGCCGAAGAACACTCGCTGCAGCCCGGTCAGCCCGTCGAGCACCGGAGCCTCCTTGCCGTCCAGCGCGATCTTGTACGCGGCGACGGCGATGGACAGGCCGCCGAGGTCGCCGATGTTCTCACCGATCGTGAACTCGCCGTTGACCTTGTGGCCGGGGAGCGCCTTCGGTTCGAACTGGTTGTACTGGTCGATCAGCGCAGTGGTGCGTTTGCCGAATTCGGTTCTGTCCGAATCGGTCCACCAGTCCACGAGGTTGCCGTCGCCGTCGTACTTGGCGCCCTGGTCGTCGAAACCGTGCCCGATCTCGTGGCCGATGACGGCTCCGATTCCGCCGTAGTTGGCCGCGTCGTCGGCGCCCGAGTCGAAGAACGGAGGCTGCAGAATCGCTGCAGGAAAGACGATTTCGTTGAGCCCCGGGTTGTAGTAGGCGTTCACGGTCTGCGGAGTCATGAACCACTCGTCACGGTCCACCTCGCCACCGAGCTTGTCGAGATCGCGCTGGTATTCGGCGACGTAGCCGCGTCGGTAGTTGCCGAGAAGATCGCTCGCCTCGATCTCCACGGCGGAGTAGTCGCGCCAGCGATCCGGGTACCCGATCTTCGGGGTGAACTTCTCGAGTTTGTCCAGTGCCTTCTGCCTGGTCTCCGGGCTCATCCACTCGAGATCGGTGATGTTGCGACGGTAGGCCTCACGCAGATTCGCGACGAGAACCTCCATGCGCGCCTTGGCATCCGCGGGGAAGTGACGCTCGACGTAGAGCTTGCCGACGGACTCGCCGAGCAGGTCCTGCACCAGTGAGACGCCACGCTTCCAGCGCTCCCGGTTCTCCTCGGTGCCGCTCAGCTTCTTTCCGTAGAACGCGAAGTTCTCGTCGACCAGCGCGGCAGTCAGGTAGGGCGCACGGCCGTGCACGATGCGCCAGGCGAGCCACGCCTTCCAGTCCTCGATGTCCGCGGACACCCACAGTCCGGTGAACGTGGACAGGAACGGGGGCTGCCGCACGACGATCTCGGCGAACTGCTCCGTGGTGCCTCCGAGTCCGGAAATCCATGCGGTCCAGTTGAATCCGGGTTCGTTCTTCACCAGCGTGTCGAAGTCGACCAGGTTGTAGCTCTTCTCCGCGTCACGACGCGCGACGACGTCCCAGTGGCCCGCGGCGAGCTTCTTCTCGAGGTCGAACACCTTCCTGGCGTCGTAGGAGAGTCCGGCGAGCGAGAACATCTTCTCGATGTGAGCGACGTAGGCGTCGCGGATGTCGGCGTACCCCTCCTCGCGGTAATACGACTCGTCGGGCAGGCCGATGCCGGACTGCGAGAAATGCACGAGGTAGCGGGAGGAATCCTTGGCGTCGGTGTCGACGTAGTGGCCGATGGCGCCGCCGATCCCGGTGCGCTGCAACGAACCGAGAACCTCGGCGAGGGTGACCAGGTCACCCGCATCGGCGACGGCAGCAAGTTCGTCGGCGATGGGCGTCAGGCCGGCGTCCTCGACGGCGTCCGCATCGAGGAAGCTCGAGTAGAGGTCGCCGATCTTCTGCGCGTCGGTCCCGACCGGGGGGTGCGACGCCGCGCTCTCCTGGATGATCGTGCGCACGTCCTCTTCCGCCTTGTCGTACAGCGTCCGAAACGCCCCGTCGACGGCCCGGTCCGCGGGAATGGCGTACTCGTCCAGCCACTTGCCGTTCACGTGGACGAACAGGTCGTCCTGCGCCCGAGTGTCCGCGTCCGTGTAGCTGAGGTCGATACCAGAGTTCGCCTGTCCAGAATCCACAACTGTCATGCATCCCATCTTTACACTCATCGCAGAGAAGTGGCCTTCGAGTCGTGACTGCAAAGGCAGGGAGCTCGTCCATGGTGGTGCACGTCAGGGATTTGCGGAAGACCTTCGGCACGTCGCTCGCGCTGGCGGGCCTGGATCTGAGCGTCGGGCAGGGCGAAGTGCACGGCTTTCTCGGCCCTAACGGTGCGGGCAAATCGACCACCATCCGCGTGTTGCTGGGGCTCGTTCGTGCCACGTCCGGGGAGGTGTCCGTGTTCGGAAAGGACCCCTGGGCCGACTCGGTGGAGTTGCACCGCCGCCTGGCGTACGTGCCGGGGGACGTCACGCTGTGGCCGTCGTTGACCGGTGGTGAGGTGATCGACGTCCTCGGTCGTATGCGGGGTGGTCTCGATTCGCGTCGACGCGAGGACCTGCTGGAGCGCTTCTCGCTCGATCCGAGGAAGAAGACTCGCACCTACTCCAAAGGGAACCGGCAGAAGGTCGCCCTCGTCTCGGCGTTCTCGTCGAACGCAGAACTGCTTCTGCTGGACGAGCCCACCTCCGGTCTGGACCCGCTCATGGAGCAGGTCTTCGCCGACTGCGTCGCCGATGCGTCGGCCCGCGGTGCGACGGTGCTGCTGTCCTCGCACATTCTGTCGGAGGTCGAGAAGCTGTGTGAACGTGTGACGATCATCCGTGAGGGCAGAACCGTCGACACGGGATCGTTGAAGGACATGAGGCACCTGACGCACACGACGGTCACCGTCGTCGTCGAGACCCTGCCCGGTGCTGGTCTGCCCAATGCCTCCCCGCCCGATGCCTCCCCGCCCGATGCCTCCCTGCCCGGGGTGATCGAGGTCGACGGGCACCGACTGATCTGCCGGGTGGCGTCCGCTGAACTGCCGGAGCTGATGACGAGGTTGGCTGCGCTCGGGATCACCAGCATCGTCAGTTCGCCTCCCACGCTGGAAGACCTGTTTCTGAAGTACTACGTGGCGCAGTCGTGAGCGGCATTTTCCAGTTGGTCCGACTGTTCGCTCGCCGCGACCGGGTGGCGATGCCACTGTGGGTGCTGGCCATCGGCTTGGTTCCACTGCTCTACGCAGTCAGTTTCGAAGGGCTCTACCCGACGGTGGCAGATCGTCAGGCGTTCTACGAGGCGACAGCGCAGACGCCCGCCGAGCTGGCGTTGGTCGGCCCGATCTTCGGCGCCGACCTGGGCGCGCTCGTCACGTGGCGCTCCGGGATTCTGTTGACGCTCGTGCCTCTCGCGGCACTGCTGACGGTGATCCGGCACACCCGTGCGGAGGAAGACGCGGGCCGGACCGAACTGGTGGGCTCGACGGCGGTCGGTCGACGCGACGGGCTGTGCGCGGCCATGGCGCTGGCGGCGACGGGTGTGTTGATGACGGCGGTGATCGCCGCGACAGCGCTGGCGGCCTCGGGGTTCGCGGTGGGTGGCAGCGTCGCGTTCGGGCTGTCGATCGCCGCGGTGGGCGTCGTGTTCGTCGGGGTCGCTGCCGTTGCCGCGCAGGTCGGCTTCAACGCGCGTGCGGCGCGCGGTTACGCGATCACGGTGCTGGCGGCGGCGTTCGTGCTGCGGGCCGTCGGTGATGCGGGCGCATCAGGAACTTCAGGGTCTTCCGGGACGCTGTCGTGGCTGTCGCCGATCGGGTGGTCGTCACAGCTACGACCGTTCGCCGACGAACGGTGGTGGGTAGTGGTGCTTCCGGCAGTGGCGGCGACGGTCGCCGTGGGGCTCGCGTTCACTCTCGCGAGTAGGCGTGACCTGGGCGCCGGTCTGGTGGCGGTGCGCGACGGTAAGCCCACGTCGTCTCTGCAGGGCGTGTTCGGCCTGGCGTGGCGCGCCCAGCGCGGCAGTCTGCTGGCGTGGACCGTCGGACTCGGGGTGATCGCGGCGGTGCTGGGCAGTGCCGCGGACAGCGTGCAGGGTCAGTTGGGTGGGAGTGCGGCGATCGGCGACGCGCTGAGCAAGTTCGGGGGGTCCTCGCTGGTCGATTCGTTCCTGGCGACGGCCCTGAGCATCCTCGGAATCGGTGCGGCGGCCATGTCCGTCTCGTCGGTGCTACAGGCCCACGGCGACGAGGAGTCGTCCATCGCGGAGATTGTGTTGGCCGGGAGCGTCGGGCGGACTCGGTGGCTGGTGAGCACAGTCGTGTTCGCGCTGGGCGGCCCGGCCGTCGCGATGACGGTCGTCGGCTTCGCAGCAGGTCTTCCGTACGGAATGTCGGTGGGCGACGTCGGGTCGGTGCTGCCGGGAGTGCTCGCCGGTGCGATGAGCCAACTGCCCGCAGTCTGGATACTGACGGCGTCGGGCATCGTTCTGTTCGGGTTCGTCCCTCGGTTCTCGGTCGCGACCTGGGGTCTGCTGGCCGCGTTCGTGATGCTGGGGCAGGTCGGGACCGTGCTCGGTCTTCCCCAGATGGTGCTCGACCTGTCGCCGTTCACGCACCTCCCGCATCTTCCTGGCGGTACTGTCTCGGTGACGCCACTCGTGTGGCTCGTCGTCGTCTCGATGGTCGGGCTCGTGACCGGGATCGTTGCTTTCGAGCACCGCGATCTCCGTAGTTGAGCCAGAGCGGTTAGCATTTCTCACAACCGGACCGCAGGGTTGGTTCCATAGTCGGGCGCAAAGGAGACGTACGGGTGACGTTTCTGCGCAGATGGTGGCATCAGTCCTACAGCTACGGCTGGATGGTGCACTACTTCGACGGGCACGGTGCGCTCACGGCGTACCGGGTAGGCGTCGGGTTGAGCTGTTTCTGCTTCGGACTCGCCGCGATCACGACGTACCTCACTGCGGTTCCTCCCACCTCGACCGTGGCGAACGCTGTGATCATCGGCGGAACAGTCTCGTCGTTCGCGGCAGGGCTTCTCTGGATCCGCGGGCCGTGGCCGCCCGAGCGCCGGTCGCTGATGTTCGTGGTCTACGCCGACATCGGCACCACGGTCGCGTTGCTGTCCTACGGTTCGATTCAGATGTCGTTCCCCGGCTGTGCTTTGCTGGCCGCCACCGGTGTCTACGTGCAGATCTATCACAGCCCGCGGGTACTGTTGATGCACCTGGGTTGGTCGGCGTTCACCGTCGCGCTGATGTTCGTGCTGATCATGACGACCCCGCACTTCGATCACGGTCTGGCCGTATCTCAGCTGGTGGTGCTGCTGCCGGTGATGTTCGCCGCGCCGGTCTTTCTGCAGTCGGTGCTGCTGAGCCTCCGGCTCGACGCCGACGGCGCCAGAACCGACCCACTCACCGGTCTGCACAATCGGCGCGGGCTCGACGAGAAGGTCGCGCAGTTCCTCGACGATGCCCCCGACGTGTCCGTGATGGTCCTCGACGTCGACCGGTTCAAGTCGATCAACGACCGATTCGGCCACCAGGCCGGCGACGTGGCGTTGCAGCTCATCGCTCGGCGGTTGCGAGTCGACGACCTGCTGGTCGCACGCACCGGCGGCGAGGAATTCGCGGTCGTCGCCAAGGTGGGTCTGGATCAGGCCAGATCCATCGCCGAGTGGTTGCGCAATCGACTGCATTCACCGCAGGATGCATGTCCCCTGACGGTCAGCGTCGGCCTGGCGCATGTTCAGCCCACCGAATCCGAGCCGATTCGCACGGTCACGGGCCTGATGCGCCGCGCTGACGTCGCCATGTACGAGGCGAAGCACCGGGGCGGAAACCAGGTCGTGGAAGTCGGCTCCCTCCGCACGTGAGCACCCCGGCAGGGGTGCCGACGTACGGAGAGACTCGCTAGCGGTAGCGGTCCTCGATGTTCTGCTGGAACCTGTCGCTGCACTGGTCCTGTGCGGACTGGCTGTTGCCCGCGTCGTTCATGCAGTCGATGAAGTCCTGCCCACCGACGTTGTTGAACCAGCTGACACCGAAGGCGATCAGCGCCACGGACAGCGCTGCGGCGACGAAGCCCAGAATGATGGCGACCAGCGACACCGTCCCGTTGGTCGCGTCACCCTTCTTCACCCGCGATCTCGCCACGAATCCCAACGCCACCGCGAGCAGGCCGAGGACGATTCCGCCGACGACCGACCAGAACGTCAGCACACCGACGATCGCCGCGACGAGCGCCACCGTGCCCAGGGTGTTCTTCGGTGCCGACGGCGGGTACTGCCCGGGCTGCTGGTAGCCACCTGCCTGGTAGCCGCCTGCCTGGTAGCTACCCCCCTGGTAGCCACCCGACTGGTAGCCGCCGGGCTGATTTTCACCTGACGGGTAGTTGCCGGGCGGTGGTGGATATCCGCTCGCCGGTGGTGGGTAATTGCCGGGCGGTGGCGGGTAGTCACCGGGTGGCTGATCGCCGGGTGGCTGGTGTCCAGGTGGCGGATAGGTCATGTGGGGTCCCCCCGTTGTCGTTGCGTGCTTGGCGTTGCGTGCTTGTCGGTCGGGGCAGCGTGTCAGAAGCCGAGGCGAGAATGCATTTCCCAGACCAGGACTTCCGCGTGTTCGTACGATTGGATGCGCTGCCCACCGGAATCGCTCATGCGCACTGCGTCACCTTCGTACAGTTCCCCGACTCCCTCGACCTGCACGGTGCCCTGTGCGACGAAGACGTGGAGGAACGGGGCTTCGGGAAGCGTGATGGGCCGCTCGGGCTGCAGGCGTGCGACGTGCAGCGCTGCTGCCTTCTGATTGATTCTGATCGCGGCGTGGCCGTCGTGCTTCTTCATTCCGGATGCCACGGGTACCAACCCGCCGCGTAACAGTTCGTCGTCCACTTCGAGCTGCTCGTAACCGGGATCGAGACCGGGGGTGTCCGGAACAACCCACATCTGGACGAATCTGACCGGTTCCTGGTGCGTCTCACCGCTGATCCGCCAGGAATCGTTCTTCTCGGAGTGCATGATGCCGCGGCCTGCACTCATTCGTTGTGCGAGACCGGGATAGATGACGCCGGAGTGCCCGATCGAATCCTGGTGAACCAGTGACCCTTTTGTCACCCAGGTCACGATCTCCATGTCCTTGTGTGGGTGGCTGTCGAATCCTTGCCCGGGAGAAACGATGTCGTCGTTGTTGACGAGCAGGAGGCCGTGGTGGGTGTTGTCCGGGTCGTAGTGCTGGCCGAAGGAGAACGAATGTTTCGAGTCCAGCCATGCCACACGGGTTTTCAAGCGATCACCGGCGCGATGGATGTCGATGTGCGGGATCGAAGGTTGGTGCGGACTACGTCGTGGAGCGGACATGAGACCACTCTACGGAGCGCACTCGAACCTCGGAACTGCACTCGCATAACTTTCGCGCGACGAAAGGCGCTGATGTGTGAGCGAATGCGACGCCGGGTAAGGGCCGATAGGGTTCGGGACACATCGAACTTCGGGCATACCGAGCGAAGGCGGCACACTTTCCATGATCGAGTCGACGGGCGTGACCACGGTGGACCTCGAGGCGGCACTGCTCACCTGGATTCCGCAGCAGCGTTGGTTCGCCGCGAAGGGCACACCGGTGGTTTCCCTCGACATCGTCGAACGCGTACGCATCGGCGCCCGTCCCGACGTCACGGCCGAGCATCTGCTGGTGGACATCGGACTCGACGCACCACTCGCGCAGAATCCACAGGTGCAGCGGTATCAGGTTCCGTTGGGGTTTCGCAGCAGCGCCCCCGACGAGGTGGCTGCATGGCAACTTCCGCTTCCCGGTTACGACGTCGTCGTGTACGACGGGATGAGGGATCCGGCGATCATCTCGTTGTACGGTGACGCACTCGCGGAGTCGGCGTCGTTCGGGCGCATCGATTTCGAGACGCTTGCCGAGGATTCGGTGGATTCCGGGCTGGTCGGTCGAGTGCTGGGTGCAGAACAGTCCAATACGTCGGTTGTGCTCGGCGAAGAGCTGCTGCTCAAGCTTTTTCGTCGCATTTCACCGGGCGTGAACCCCGATATCGAGCTGCATCGAGCGCTGGCGGAAGCCGGCTGCGACAACGTCGCGCCGCTGCGTGGGTGGATTCAGACGGAGGAGGTCGGCGATCTCTCGATGCTGGGGATGGCGCAGGATTTCGTCGTCGACTCGGCCGAGGGGTGGACGGCGGCCCTCGCGTCCGTCACGGATCTGATCGCCGGGGGTGCAACCGACGCGTTCGCGGTCGAGTCGTTCGAACTGGGGAAGGCCGTCGCGCGCGTGCACGCGGATCTGGCGACGGAGCTGGGAACGTCGAGGCGTCCGGCGTCCGAGCTGGTGCAGGAGATCACCGAGCGGGTCGAGGCGGCGGCGCTGGTGGTGCCGGAGTTGGCCGAGTGCCTGCCCGCGGCCCGTGAACTGATCGCTCGCGCTCGCTCGGGCGAGACGACGGTGCACCGCATCCACGGCGACCTTCATCTCGGTCAGGTACTGCGGACACCGCTGACATGGCTGCTGATCGACTTCGAGGGGGAACCGTCCAAGTCACTGGAGGAGCGGCGCCGGCCGGACAGTCCGCTACGGGACGTCGCGGGGATGCTGCGGTCCTTCGACTACGCGGCACACCATCTGCTCGTGGACGGTGCTGGACCGGACGGTGCTGGACCGGACGGTGCTGGATCGGACGGTGCTGGGTTGGACGAGACGGTTGCGACGCGGTGGGTGGAGCAGAATTCCGCCGCGTTCTGCGAGGGATACGCCTCGGTGACCGGCGAGGATCCGCGTGCCACCGAGGCGCTGCTGGGCGCCTACGAGTTGGACAAAGCGGCCTACGAAGCGGTGTACGAAGCGCGTAACCGGCCCACGTGGCTGGACATCCCGATGCGCGCGGTACGGCGACTCGCGCCGCCCGCACGCACCTGACGATCGTTACTCGGTCGGTGCGCCCAGTCGCCCGGCCTGGTAGTCCTCGAAGGCTTGCACGACCTCGGACTTGGTGTTCATGACGAACGGGCCTGCCATTGCGACGGGCTCCCGGATCGGCTTGCCGCCGAGCACGAAGATCTCCATCGACTCTCCACGCGAATCGGCGGCAAGATCGATGACGTCGCCCCTACCGAACAGCGCGGTCTGGCCCATGCGGATCGGCCTGCCTGCCGATGCACTCCCAATGGATGCACTCCCGACGGATCCGCCCCCGCCGACGGTGCCCGAACCGGCCAACACGTAGGCCAGCGCGTTGAACTCCGGGTTCCACGGCAGGGACAGTGCTGCCCCCGGTGCCACCGTGATGTGCGTCAGTGCGATCGGGGTGTACGTCGATCCCGGTCCCTGATGCCCGGCCACTTCGCCGGCGATCACGCGGACCAGCGCACCGCCGTCACTGCTGGACAGTAGTGCGACTTTGTTGCCCGTGATGTCCTGGTACCGCGGCGTCGCCAGTTTGTTCGCCCGCGGAAGGTTCACCCACAACTGCACGCCGTGGAACAGTCCACCGGACATCACCAGGTGCTCCGGCGGAGCTTCGATGTGCAGTATGCCCGCACCGGCCGTCATCCACTGCGTGTCGCCGCCGCCGATGGTTCCACCGCCGCCGTGGGAATCCTTGTGTTCCATGATCCCGTCGATCATGTACGTCACCGTCTCGAAACCACGGTGCGGGTGCCACGGAGTTCCCTTCGGCTCACCGGGCGCGTAATTCACCTCGCCCATCTGGTCCATGTGAATGAACGGATCGAGCGAAGAAAGGTCGATACCCGCGAACGCCCGACGAACCGGGAACCCTTCACCCTCGAACCCTGTGGGGGCTGTGGTGACGGTCTTGACCGGCCGGGCCACCGCCGTGGCGTCGGGGAGGGGGATGCGGGGGAGAGCAAGGATGTTGTCGACCGTGACAGCGGGCATGGTGGGCTCCTCGACGATGCAGTCGGCTGGATTCCCGCCGGCTGGATTTAGTTGCTTAGTCAACTACTGCTGCCGAGTGTAACGGCCATGGCGCCGAACTATTCCCCCGCTACCCTGTACTGCATGTCGGCACTTCGAGACGCTGCGTTCGCAGCCACCATCGCGTCGGTTCCGGATCTCGAGGCCCTCGTCGGCGAGCCCTCGGAACTCGTGCGAACGAAGGTGGGCCACGTGGTCACCCCCGGTGTCCGAGCGTTCCTCGACGACGCCCGCTTCCTTCTGTTCGCGACGTCGGATGCCGACGGCAACTGCGACGTCAGTCCGCGGGGAGATGCGCGCGGCGCTCTGCTGCATCTCGACGACCGGACGTTCGTGATCGGGGATCGGCCGGGCAACCGCCGAGTCGACAACTTCCGCAACGTCCTCGCCAATCCGCACGTCGGAATGTTGTTCGTGGTGCCGGGCGCATCGCACACACTCCGGGTCAACGGCCGCGCGACGCTGACGGTTGCTCCCGAGATCCTCGACTTGCTCGAGGGTGAGGAGGCGCGGCCCAAGCTCGGTGTGGTCGTCGAGGTCGACGAGATATTCGCGCACTGCCCCAAGGCCTTCCAGCGTTCAGGGCTGTGGGACAGCGCACAGTGGGTCGACCCGGCCTCGCTTCCCAGCTCCCGCGACATGACTGCGGAACTCAAAGCGGCGACACGCGTTTCGGCGTGACGCTTCAGGCATGCGTGACGAGAAGGGGGAGTCGGTGTGGAGTAGGCGAGCGTTTCTGACGACTCTGCTCATCGCTCCGACGCTCACCGTTGCGGTGTCACCGTCCGCCTCGGCCCAGGATGCGACGGGTCTCGGTGACAGCATGGATCTGGGTGACGTCTTCATCGCGGCGGGCAAGCCGACGGAGCATCTGCTGGTCGTTCTGGACGTACGCGCAGACGGCACCGTCGGTCTCGTCATTCCTCGCGCCGAGGTGGGGCAGGGTCTGACGACGTCGCTGGCGATGCTCGTCGCCGACGAGCTCGACGTTCCCGTTTCGGCCGTGCGCGCGTCCCTTGCCGATGCGCGGCCCGAACTGCTGTTCGGCCAGATGACCGGCAGTTCCAACTCGATCCGCTCGATGTACTGGCCGGTGCGTCACGCGGCAGCAGGTGTGCGGGCACGTCTGATCGCGGCGGCCGCGGTGACGTGGACGGTGCTTCCCGACGCGATCTCGCTACGCGAGGGTGTTCTCACCGCTCGGGACGGTAGGTCGATGGGGATCGGGTCCGTTGCCGTGGCCGCCGCCGACCCGTTGCTGCGTGTCGTCTCCGGTCCGCCCAAGCAGCAGAAGAGTCTCGCCGGGACAGGCAGGCTCGACGCACGCGCCATGGTGACGGGTACACACGAGTACGCTCTCGACCTCGACGTGCCGGGCGCACTCCCGGTGGTCGTCAAGCGTCCCCCGACGATCGGTGCCCGCGTGGACGGGGTCGACGAAGCCGGCCTGCGAGGCCTTCCCGGTGTGGTCGACGTCGCCGTGATCCCGACGGGTGTTGCGATCATGGCCGAGACCTTCGGCCAGGCAATCGACGCCGCTGCGGCGGCGCAGGTCACGTGGACGGCAGGCACCGTCGACGACGAGAACGACGAGTCCATCCGAGCTCGGCTGCACGGGGCCGTCGAACCGTTCGACACGGCAGGTGATCTCGAAGCCCGTTTCGATTTCGCGTTCGTGTCGCACGCGCCGATGGAAACCAATTCTGCGGTAGCCGATGTGCGTTCGGATTCCGCCGAGGTCTGGGGCTCGATGCAGACGCCGATCATCGCGAAGCAGACCATCGCCCGCGCGCTCGGCCTGCCTGTGCCGAGTGTGACCGTGCACGTGGTTGCCGGGGGTGGATCGTTCGGTCGCAGACTGTTCTTCGACGCGCCGTTGGAGGCCGCTCGAATCTCGAAGGCCATGGGTAGACCGGTTCGGTTGATGTGGACGAGGGTCGACGACATGCGTCACGGCCGGGCCCGTGCCGCGTCCCACCACAGGTTCGCCGTCCGCACCGACGGCCGGACGGTGTCGTCGTTCGATCATCGAATCGCTTCTGTTGCAACGGACTTCTCGCACGGGTTCGGTGAGGCGTTGACTGCCGGAAGCGGGGGATCGGGACGGTCGGTGTACGCGCGAACCGTGGTCACCCCCTACCGATTCGGCGGTGTGCAGGAGTCCCTGCGTGAAGTGGACCTGCCGATGAACACCGGCAGTTGGCGGTCGGTGTTCTCCGCCACCAGTCGAGGCGCCGCGGAAATCGTCGTCGACCGTGTCGCGGCGCGACTCGGCATCGACCCCGTCGAGTTCCGTCGCGTACACCTCGAGGATCCACGCCACCGAGCGGTGCTCGACGCCGCCGCGTCCTCGAGCGGGTGGGGCGACCCGCTACCGGCAGGAGTGGCCCGCGGAGTCGGGTTCCATGCCGAGTACCGGTCGTGCGCGGCGGTCGTGGTCGAGATCGATGCCGTGGATCCGGAGCGGCCACGTGTCCGTCGCGCGGTGATCGCTGTCGACGTGGGTACGGTGATCAACCCGCTCGGGCTGAAGGCTCAGATGCTCGGTGGCCTCACCGACGCCATCTCGACGACACTGTCCGCGGGCCTGCACATCGATGCCGGGCTTCCGGTGGAGGGCAGTTTCTCGCAGTTCCATTACGCCAGGCAGCGAGACTCGCCACTCGACGTCGAGGTGGTCGTCGTCGACAGTGGGGGCGGGCCGGGCGGAGCTGGCGAATTGGGCGTGCCTCCCGCCGTCGGGGCCGTCGCGAATGCCTACGAGAAGGCGACGGGGAGGGAGATCACGTCGTTTCCCCTACGCTTCGCCGTCGACTTCGAACCGTTCCCCCGATGACAACCGCTGCCACGGAAGGTGCACGCGTATGAAGGACTTTCACTCATGACGGACTCTCGCTCATGACGGATTTCGTGGTGAACGGTCGACCGGTGTCCGTCGATGCCCCGGGCGATCTTGCGTTGCTGTGGGCGCTGCGGGACAAGCTGGGCATCAGGGGGCCGAAGTACGGGTGCGGCATCGGGGTGTGCCACGCCTGCACGAGTCACCTCGACGGCGAAGAGATCCTGCCGTGTGTCACTCCGCTGTCCGAGGCCGAGGGCCGCGAGGTCACGACCATCGAGGGTCTGGCCGACGGCGACCGCCTGCATCCGGTTCAGCAGGCATGGCTGGACGAGGACGTGGCCCAGTGCGGCTACTGCCAGCCGGGGCAGATCATGGCCGCTGTCGCGTTGCTCCGTCGTACTCCCGAGCCGACCGACGAGGACATCGACCGCATCGAGAACGTGTGCCGGTGCGGCACGTACTTCCGGATTCGACGGGCCATCGCGCGGGCCGCCGAGCTGGGTGGCGGAGCGTGAGAGCGCCGCGGGGCGTCGGCCGCACATGTCCGATTCGGGGTGGATTCGACCCGCACTTCGGCTGCCCAGTACGGTAAGGGGCGACACGGGAGGTAGGCAGTTATGGAAAGTATCGGCGCGTTCATCGGAATCGTCGTGGTCGTTCTGACGATCGTCTTGGTTGTTTTCGGGTGCGCGATGCTGTTCCTGGCGTCCGTGAAGCCTGATCTGTTCAACTTCGATCTCACGCGTGGCAAGCGCGCCAAGGCGGAGAAGAACGCTCGATCCAAGTAATCAGGCCCTGTCTTTCAGTGACATAGGCCATAGTCGGGGACCGAATGTCACAGGTCTGCGGTTGTATGGATTCATGAGTAGCAGGGTCGACGCGCGAACCCGGGTCGATACCTGCGGTCCGCGACTCAAGGCCAGGTTCCTGGGCGAGTCGGCGACCGCGCAGTTCGTCAGATTCGTCTTCGTCGGCGCCTCCAGCAATATTCTGTACGCCGCGCTGTTCGTCGGCCTTGCGTCGTTCGGATCGTTCGTCGCCAACATCGTCGGAATAGCATCCAGCACCGTCTTGGCCAACGAGCTACATCGGCGCCACACCTTCCATGCCGCGGAACGTGTCGGCTGGTTCCAGACTCAGTGGGAAGCAGGCGGCCTCGCCCTCGTCGGACTGGCACTCGGTACTGCCGCGCTCGCCGCGGTCCACGTCCTCTTCCCCGGCTCGTCCGCACTGGTTCAGATAATCGCGGTCATCGCCGTGAGCGCAGCCACCGGCGCACTCCGCTTTCTCGCCCTCCGCGGGTGGGTTTTCTAGCTCTCACCACGTAGTTCACCTGCCCGGTTATAGGCTGGCTGGCCATGAGCGGCTGGTTCACCGAGACGATCGTCGACAACGGGCGATTACCGCTGTTCTTCCTGCTCGTGTCGTTTCTGCTTGCCTTTCTGTTCATCCGATTCAGCGTTCGCATGATCCGTGCCGAGGTCTCCTGGTGGCCGGGCAACGTCACCCCGGGTGGGATGCACATCCACCACGTGATGTTCGGACTGATCATGGTGCTGATCTCGGGGTTCTCGCTGGTCGCGATCGCGAACTATCACACCCCGGTCGCCAATTGCATCCTCGCGAGCGTCTTCGGCGTCGGTAGCGCGTTGATGCTCGACGAGTTCGCACTGATCCTGCATCTGCGGGATGTGTACTGGGCGGAGGAAGGTCGAGCGTCGATCGACGCAGTTTTCGTTGCGATCGCCATCACCGGCCTGTACTTGCTGGGGGTGCACCCGATCGGTTTCGCCGGCGACTTCGACGCCTACCAGCAGGATCGTTCGTTGGTCACGCTCGCTCTCGTGCTCGGCGGACTTGCGTTCCAGTTGGCGCTCGCCGCCGTCACGCTGCTCAAGGGCAAACTGTGGACGGGTCTCGTCGGCTTGTTCTTCGTGCCGTTGTTGATCGTCGGTGCGTCGAGGCTCGGGAGGCCGGGTTCTCCCTGGGCCAGGTGGCGGTACGCCGACAAGCCGAGCAAACAAGCCAGGGCGTGGTCGCGTGAGAAGCGATTCCGTGAGCCGATGATCCACGCGAAGATCGTTGTGCAGGAGGCGCTGTCCGGTCGCTTCGGAGTCCCGGTGAACATCGCCCCGGTGCAGGAATTCCCTGTCGCGGACCCGCTGCAGGCGTCCAAACCCTCACTGCCGAACCGGGTGTTGTCGACGATCCGATGGCGCAGTACCCGCCGACGCCTGCGTCGCCCTCCGGTGTGGCGACTTCCGACGCTGTTGGTGCTGTTCTTCTTGATTCTTGCCATCGTTCTCGTCGTCGTCGACGCGGAGCTCGCAGGCAGCGACGGGACCGTCACGGTCGAGTCGAGTCTCGACATCGGTGCCACGGCAACACTGCTGGCAGTGATCGCGGGCGGGATGATCACCCTCACCGGTCTGGTGTTCACGGCCATCACCCTGGCGATGCAGTTCGGCGCGTCGCAGATCTCGGTCCGCGTGGTTCCGATGCTTGCGCAGGAAGCCATCATGCGATGGTCCATCGGAATGTTCCTGTCCACCTTCGTGTTCGCCATCGTCATCGCCTCGGATATCGCGCTGTCCGGTCAGTCGTCGTCGCCGGTACTGTCGACGTCGATCGCGATTCTGCTGTCGTTCGTCAGCGCGTTCCTGTTCATCGGACTCGTGTCCCGGGTCGGGATGATCCTGAACTCGTCCCGGTTGCTTCGCTGGCTCGCGGCGCAGGGCAGAACCTCGATCGTCCGAATGTATCCGGCAGTCAAGGAATCCGCCCCGACGGCCATGGCGGACAGTGCAGTGGTGGCCGATCCGGACGACCGAACGTCCTTGCCCGAGTCGACCTCGACGGTGAGGTTGACGCAACTCTCACCGGACGGACGAGTGCTGCTGGCGGTGAATCTGGCAGGCATACAACGCATGGCATCATCCTGGGGTGTGACCGTGCAACTGATGCCGACCATCGGCGAATTCGTGGCACAGGATGCCGTTCTGTTCCGCGTCGAAGGACCGCAACTACGGGTTCGGCCGCACAAGCTGATGGCGGCCCTCGTCTTCGGTGACACGCACAGCCCGACGGTCAGCCCTGCTGCCGCCCTGCAGGCCATCGTCGACATCGCGTTGAAAGCCCTGTCCCCGGCCATCAACGACCCGGGACGTGCAGTGCAGGCAATGGATCACCTGGAGGACCTGCTGATGACACTCGCGCCGCGAGTGCATGCAGAAGCCGAGGATTCCGCGCTCACCCGCGTCCGAGGAACGCGTCGGACATGGGGTGATTACGTCACGGTCGCCACCGACGAGATCCGACACTTCAGCCGCGGCTCGACCCAGGTGCAGCGTCGACTCCGGTCGTTGTTCGAAACCCTGAGGGCCGCATGCCCGCCGGATCAACACCCGCCGCTGCTCGCGCGGCTGAGTGCGCTCGACGCTCAGGTGGCGCGGGAGTGGTCGGGCAGTCTCGACGTCGGCCTCGCCAGCGTGGCCGATCCCCAGGGGTTGGGTTCGGAGATGGGGGCGATGGGTCGAATCCTCCCACTCAGGCTGGGAGTGGAGCCTGCGGAATGACCCGGGGGCGGCTGGGAGTGGAGCCTGCGGAATGACGGATGGGGCTGGGAGTGGAGCCTGCGGAATGACGGATGGCAGTAGTCGGTGGGGGTAGCAGGTAGATCGGGGTCGGGGAATCGGCAATGACGCGGTGTGAGGGTTGTGCAAAACTTGCTCCCGTGACTTCGCAACCGGTGCTTTCTCCGCTGACTTCGGCGGCGATTTTTCTTGTGGTCACCATCGACGACGGTGGCGAGGATGCGGTTCGGGATGTGCTGTCCGGGATTCAGGGTCTGCAGCGGTCGGTCGGCTTCCGGGTTCCCGAGGGGAAGCTGACGTGTGTGGTCGGGATCGGCTCCGACGCATGGGATCGGTTGTACGGCAGCCCGCGGCCTGCGGAACTGCATCCGTTCGTGCCGTTGGCCGGTGCGACGCACAGTGCACCGTCGACGCCGGGAGATGTGTTGTTCCACTTGCGCGCTCAGCAGATGGATCTGGTGTTCGAGATGGCTACGCAGATCATGGGTGCGCTGGGTGAGTCGGTGACGGTGGTCGACGAGGTGCAGGGGTTCAAGTTCTTCGAGATGCGCGATCTGATGGGCTTCGTCGACGGCACGGAGAACCCGACGGGTGACGACGCGGCGGTGGCGGTCACCGTCGGTGATGAAGATCCGGGGTTCGCCGGTGGCAGTTACGTGATCGTGCAGAAGTATCTGCACGACATGGCGTCGTGGAATTCGTTGACGACCGAGGATCAGGAGAAGGTCATCGGGCGAACGAAGTTGACCGACATCGAGATGGACGACGATGTGAAGCCGTCGAATTCGCACACGGCGCTCAATGTCATCGAGGACGAGAACGGTGTGCAGCTCCAGATTCTGCGCAACAACATGCCGTTCGGTAGCCCGGGGGCGAAGGAATTCGGGACCTATTTCATCGGGTATTCGGCGTCGCCTGCCGTGACCGAGGAAATGCTCCGCAACATGTTCCTCGGTAAGCCGGAGGGCAACCACGACCGGATCCTCGACTTCTCGACGGCTGTCACGGGCACGTCGTTCTACGTTCCCACTGTGGATTTCCTGGAGGATCCACCGGAAGTACCCACCGTGCAGGATGCACAGTCATCGCCTGGGGTGTCGGACGGTTCGCTGGGAATCGGAAGTCTGAAACATCTGTCCAACAAGGGAGTGTCGGTCCAATGAGTAATTTGCATCGTGAACTTGCTCCGATCTCGTCGGCGGCGTGGGCCGAGATCGAAGAAGAGGCGACGCGGACGTTCAAGCGCAACGTCGCAGGCCGTCGCGTCGTCGATGTGAAAGGTCCGGCCGGGTTGACACTTGCGGCCGTCGGCACAGGTCATCAGCGGCCTATCGAGCCGATCGCCGACGGAGTCGTCGCACACGCGAGGGTGGCGCAACCGGTGGTGGAACTGCGCGTTCCGTTCACGGTGAGCAGGCAGGCGATCGACGACGTCGAACGGGGAGCGAGCGACAGCGACTGGCAGCCGGTGAAGGATGCGGCCACCCAGATTGCTTTCGCCGAGGACCGTGCGGTGTTCGAAGGCTATGCGGCAGCGGGCATCACGGGTCTACGAGACAGTGCGTCCAATCCGGAGTTGAAGCTTCCGTCGGATCCGCGGGACTACCCGGAGACCATCAGCCAGGCCATCACGGCGTTGCGTTTGGCGGGCGTCAACGGGCCGTACTCGTTGCTGCTGAGCGCCGAAGCGTTCACCGCCATCAACGAGACGTCGGATCACGGCTATCCGATCCGCGAGCACCTGCGCCGGTTGCTGGACGGAGAAATCATCTGGGCACCGGCGATCGACGGTGCGTTCCTGTTGACCACTCGTGGTGGTGACTACGAGTTGCACATCGGGCAGGACCTGTCGATCGGCTACTCGTCGCACGATGCGTCGAGCGTGGAACTGTACTTCCAGGAGACGCTGACGTTCCTGGCGTACACGAGCGAAGCCGTCGTTCCTCTGGTTGCCGCGCCCACAGTGTGACCGAATGGTCTGACCGAACGGTGTGAGCCTGCCCAAAGTCCTCGCGGGCAGGGTTGCTACATCTAACAGAATTTCCGGCACCTTGCATTTCGACCGGTCGAGCACACCTACGCTCTCGTAGGTATTCGATTCGAGGAGGCATGTCCATGGTCAGGGAACTGACACAGCTGGAGCTGCTGCAGGAGCTGGTTCCGGTTGCGGAAGACAACGTGAACCGGCATCTGTCGATGGCGAAGGAGTGGCATCCCCACGACTACGTGCCGTGGGACGAGGGCCGCAATTTCGCCGAGTTGGGCGGCGTCGACTACGACCCGGAGCAGAGCAGGCTGTCGGACGTGGCACAGGCCGCGATGGTCACCAACTTGCTCACCGAGGACAATCTGCCGTCGTACCACCGCGAGATCGCCGAGAACTTCTCGCAGGACGGCGCCTGGGGTACCTGGGTGGGCCGGTGGACCGCCGAGGAAAACCGTCACGGCATCGTGATGCGCGATTACCTGGTGGTCAGCCGCGGGGTCGATCCTGTGGCGCTCGAAGAGGCTCGCATGATTCACATGACCAACGGGTTCGCGTCTCCCGCCGGTTCGCACACGGGGTTGCTGCATTCGGTGTCCTACGTGACGTTCCAGGAGCTCGCGACGCGTGTGTCGCACCGCAACACCGGCAAGGTGTGCGACGACCCGATCGCCGACCGCATGCTTCAGCGCATCGCGGCCGACGAGAACCTGCACATGATCTTCTACCGCAACATCTGTGGTGCCGCGATGGACATCGCACCGGACCAGACTCTGAACGCGGTGTCGGACATCGTGACGAACTTCCAGATGCCGGGTGCAGGTATGCCGAACTTCCGGCGTAACGGTGTGTTGATGGCCAAGCACGGTATCTACGACCTGCGTCAGCACCTCGAAGAGGTCGTGTGGCCGGTGCTACGTAAGTGGCGTGTGTTCGAGCGAGAGGACTTCACGGGCGCCGGCGAGAACAAGCGCGAGGAGCTCGCAGCCTTTCTCGAGGACCTCGAGAAGCAGGCAACGAAGTTCGAGGAGATGCGCGACCGTTCACTGGCTCGTGATGCGGCCAAGGCGGAGAAGGCACAGAAGGCGTCCTGAGTTCCTACATGCTCGCACCGGGGTCCGCATCGAACAACGGAGTTCGTTCTGAACGCGACAGCTGAAAAACTGGCGACTCTCGCCGAGAAACTCGAACACGCGCGTAACCCTGGTAGTGAGCGGGCGATCGCCAAGAGAAGTGCCGCGGGGCTGCCGGGTCCGCGGGACCGCATCGATGCGTTGCTCGATCCCGGTAGCTTCGTCGAGTACGGTGCCTTGATGCGGGCTCCCGGTAGCCCGAAGAATCCGTACGGCGACGGCGTCGTCACCGGGCGCGGCACCGTCGGGGGCAGGCCTGTCGTCGTGTATTCGCACGACAACACGGTGTTCGGTGGGTCGCTCGGAGAGATGTTCGGGCGCAAGGTCGTTGCGATGATGGAACTGGCCGCCAAGACGGCGTGTCCGATCATCGGTATCAACGATTCCGGCGGTGCACGGGTGCAGGATGCCGTGACGTCGCTGGCCTTCTATTCGGAGATCGGGCGTCGCCAACGGCTGCTGTCCGGATTGGCGCCGCAGATCTCCATCATGCTCGGCAAGTGTGCAGGCGGTGCGGCGTATTCACCTGCGTGCACCGACTTCATCGTCGCAGTGCAGGATCAGGCGTACATGTTCGTCACCGGACCCGACGTGCTCAAAGCGGTGACCGGGGAGAACATTTCAGCCGAGGATCTCGGCGGCGCGACGAAGCAGGCGAGCTACGGCACCGTGCATCACGTCGCCGATTCCGAGCCCGATGCATTCGCGTGGGTGAAGACGCTCCTCGGTTACCTGCCGAGCAACTGCCACGAGATCGCACCCGTCGTGAACCCAGGTCTGGAACCGACTGTGACGGAATCGGATCTGAGCCTCGATTCCTTCCTTCCCGACTCGGACAACACCGCGTACGACATGCACGACGTCATGACGAAGGTCTTCGACGACGGGGAGTTCCTCGAGGTCGGCGCGCTGTACGCACCGAACGTCATCACTGCCTTCACCCGCGTCGACGGCAGAACCGTCGGCGTCGTCGCGAACCAGCCGACCTATCTCAGTGGTGCTCTGGACATCGCCAGTTCGGAGAAGGCTGCACGCTTCATCTACATCTGCGACGCCTTCGCCATCCCCATCGTGTTCCTCGTCGACATTCCCGGCTATCTGCCGGGGTTGGAGCAGGAACGCGCCGGTGTGATCTACCGTGGCGCGAAACTGCTCGCGGCGGTGATCGAATCGACCGTCCCGAAAGTAACCGTCGTCATCCGCAAGGCGTACGGGGGTGGTTATGCAGTAATGGGTTCCAAGAACCTCGGCGCGGATCTCAATTTCGCGTGGCCGACGGCCCGCATCGCCGTGATGGGCGCCGAGGGTGCTGTCGGGCTGCTGAAGCGTCGGGAAATCGAGGCAGCGGGCGAGAACGGTCCGCAGGTGCGTCAGGACTTCATCGACTTCTACAACGAATACGTCGCGACGCCGTACACGGCAGCCGAACGTGGGTACATCGATGCCGTCATCGAACCGTCGCAGACTCGGCTGGAAATCCGTCGAGCATTGACCTTGTTGGCCGACAAGACACCCGAGCCTCTCCCTCCGCGGCGTCGATCGTTGCTGCGCCCTGTCTGAGCACGGTTCTGAAGGTCGTGGTCCGAAGCGAGACTCGATCGACGGCGTCCTGAAGCGGACCGGCGCCGGCTGCAGCACTGCAAGCGCACGAGTGCACTCGCATAGGGTGTGGTGTGCAGCAATTCTGGGACCGCGTTTCCGCGGTGAGTCCTGATCCGCCTGTCTGGATCGTCCAAGTAGCAGCTCTGGTGGCTCTGGCGATCGTGTCGATTCCGCAGACGTGGAGGGTTGCCCGCAATGTCGTGACCATCGCCCACGAGGGCGCTCACCTGTTCGTGGCGCTGATCACCGGCAGGCAACTGGTGGGACTGCGACTGCACTCCGATACGTCGGGGGTCGCTATTTCGAAGGGCAAGCCGACGGGCCTCGGGGTCATCGCGATGACGTTCGCCGGCTATGTCGGACCGTCGCTGCTCGGCCTCGGGGCTGCATTCGTACTGGGGACGCAGCACGCGTCGGCGGTGCTGTGGATCGGGATCGTCTCGATCGCACTGATGCTGCTGATGATTCGCAACGTCTACGGATTGGTGTCGTTGGTCGTGGTCGGTGCGGCGCTGTTCGCGGTGTCTTGGTGGGGAACCGGTGAGCAGCAGGTGGCCGCCGCGTACTTCATCACGTTCTTCTTGCTGATCGCCGGACCACGGCCCGTCCTCGAACTGCAACGTTCACGCAGTCGAGGACGGGCACGCGATTCCGACGCCGATCAGTTGGCTCGTCTGACGTTCCTACCTGGAATCGTCTGGGTGGGCCTGTTCCTGCTGGTTACGTCCGGCTGTCTTGTAGTGGGCGCGTGGAGGATTCTGGCTCCGGTGCAGTGACGGGGGCGTCGCCTCCTGGAGTTTCCGGTGCGGTGAAGTAGAACATGGCACGTCTGGCGTCGACCTGCTGTTCGGTCATCGCCAGCTGACCTCGTCCGCGGGAGAAGAACGCGGTCAGCCAGGAGATGACTGTGGTCAGGCGGCTGCGGAAGCCGACGATGTAGAGCAGGTGCACCAGCAGCCACATGACCCAGGCGATGAAGCCGGTGATCTTGATGGGGCCGACCTGCGCGACGGCGGAGAAGCGGGACACCGTCGCCATCGAGCCCTTGTCGAAATACTTGAAGTCCTTGCGCTCGGGTACCTGCTTGCCCGCGCGCACTGCTTCGACGCCGTCTTCGATGACACGTGCTGCGTATCGGCCACCCTGGATCGCGACCTGCGCGACACCGGGGAGCTTGTCCAGTGCCATCATGTCGCCGACGACGAACACTTCGGGGTGGCCGGGGAGGGTGAGGTCCTTGTTCACCATGACGCGGCCTGCGCGGTCGATCTCGGCTCCGGACTGCTCGGCGAGGGTCTTGCCGAGGGGGCTCGCGGCGACACCTGCAGACCAGACCTTGGTTCGCGAGGCGATGCGTCGGACACTTCCGTCACTGTCCTTGACGGTCAAGCCGTTGGCGTCGAGGTCGGTGACCATCGCGCCGAGTTGGATGTCGACGCCCATTTTCGTGAGTCGTTTCGCGGCCGCCTGGCCAAGGGAGTCGGCGAACGGGGGCAGGACCTTGGGTGCGGCGTCGAGCAGGATGACCTTCGCTGATCGGGAGTCGATGTGCCGGAAGGTGCCGTCGAGGGTCTTGTTCGCGAGTTCGGCGATCTGGCCTGCCATTTCGACGCCGGTAGGTCCGGCACCGACGACGACGAAGGTCAGCAGCTTCTCGATCTCGGCCGGGTCCGTGGCGAGTTCGGCCTGGTCGAAGGCTCCGAGGATGCGGCCGCGGAGTTCGAGGGCGTCGTCGATGGTTTTCATGCCCGGTGCGTATTCGGCGAAGTGGTCGTTGCCGAAGTAGGACTGGCCCGCGCCTGCGGCGACGATGATGCTGTCGTAGCTGGTTTCGGTGATGCGCTCGAGGAACTGGGAGGTGACGACTCGGTTCTCGAGGTCGATGGCATTGACCTCGCCGAGGATCACCGAGGCGTTGTGCTGGTCCTTGAGGATCATTCGGGTGGAGGGCGCGATCTCTCCTTCGGAGAGGATGCCGGTGGCCACCTGGTACAGCAGTGGCTGGAAGAGGTGGTGTGTGGTCTTGGCGATCAAGGTGACGTCGACGTTGGCCTTGCGCAGTTGTTTCGCTGCGAAGAGACCCCCGAACCCGGAGCCGATGATGACGACGTGATGCCGGTGCACCCGCTGGGCGAGTGCAGGAGTCAGGTCAGGCGTGGTGGATGCGGACATTGGTTGTGTCCTTCTTCGGTTCGGGACGGTCGGGTGCGAGGCCGTCATGTGTGCTGTGTCACTATGGTGATTGAACAGTACACCAAACCATGTACGAATGTTAAGACAAAATTTGCAGCAGCTCATCGAGTGGATCGACTCCACTCGACGAGGGTGCGACAGGTTTGCTCAGTCCTTGTGCGGTGTTCGTTCCCCGGTGTCGGGATCGATGTCGAGCACCACATCCGGAGAATCGGGATGGTAGAGGACGGGCCGAGCTGCCGTGGCACGCTTCGCCCCGGCGCGTAGCAGCAGAACTCCGGAGGCCACCAGAACGATCGTCGCGATGCCGGCGATCCATACCCACCCTTCGAACCCGCCTGCGAGGGCGGTGATGAACAGTGCTGCCGCAACTATTCCTGACATCACGAGGATGATTCCGGTGCGGTTCTCTGCGGTCTTGATCCAACGCGGACCGGGCGCGGTCTTGTTCTTGGCCATGACAAGTAGTCCCTTCAGGTTGCCTGAGCCCGAGATACCCGCTGGGAGAGCATTCACACAAATGCTCCTCGACTGCGGACCGTAACCGTCCGCAAGGGGTCCTAGCGTCTCCTCCGTCAGGATCCGCACGGGCAGAAGAGGGGCTCACATGATCGAAACGACAGGATTGACGAAGAGTTTCAACAGGGGGAAATCGACAGTCGAGGCTGTTCGGGGCATCGACCTGTCCGTGGCCGAAGGCGAGCTGGTTGCGTTGCTCGGCCCGAACGGCGCGGGCAAATCGACCACACTCCGGATGCTCACCACACTGTTGCCGCCTACCTCGGGCTCGGCTCGAATCGCGGGCCACAGTATCGAGACCGACCGTGATGCGGTGAGGCGCAGTCTCGGGTACGTCGGACAGGGCAACGGGGGTGGCCACAACCAGCGCGTGCGCGACGAGCTGATCACCCAGGGACTCTGCTACGGAATGCCCAAGCAGCAGGCTGCTTCTCGTGCGGATGAACTGTTGTCCGCACTGGACCTGACGGATCTCGAGAAGAGGACCGTCGGCACGCTCTCGGGAGGCCAGCGTCGTCGCCTCGACATCGCGATCGGGCTGGTGCACCGGCCGCCGCTGCTGTTCCTGGACGAGCCGTCGACTGGAATGGACCCGCAGAGCCGGGCCAACTTGTGGGACCACATCCTTCGGCTGAGGAAGGAGATGGGGACCACCATCGTGTTGACGACGCACTATCTCGACGAGGCGGATTCCATGGCGGAACGGGTCGTCGTCATCGACAAGGGCACGATCATCGCCGATGACACTGCCGACGCGCTGAAAGCCGAGTTGGCAGGTGACCTGGTGACGCTCAGTCTGTCGGCGTCTTCCTCGTCCGGTGCGGCGGAGGCATTGACGGCGGAGGCATTGGCAGCGGTGGTGCAGGGCGTCGACGGGGTTCGCGACATCACGACGTCGGGGCACCGGCTGAACATACGGGTCGCACGCGGGGATCGTGCTCTGCCGGAGCTGTTGCGTCGCAGTGAGTCACGCGGCTTCTCCATCGAGGCCGCAGACCTGTCTCGTCCGACTCTCGACGACGTGTTCCTCGGCCTGACCGGCCGCAGTCTTCGTGAAAACGCAACGGTGTGAAGGAGATCGGCATGAACGTAGTCACAGGCAGTGTGTTGGTCATGAACCGTGAACTGCGCCCGATGGTTCGGGACCCGTTCACGTTAGTTTTCAGTCTTACTCAACCCTTGATCCTGCTCGCCTTGTTCGGTCCGCTTCTGGGTGGCATTCCCGGCCTCGGCGACGGCAACGTGTGGGACTGGTTCGTGCCGGGGGTGCTCGCGATGATCGCGATCTTCGGTACATCGATGACCGGGTCCAATCTGCTCATGGAGCTCCGCGAGGGATCGCACGAGCGCATGCTCGTCACTCCGTTGCCCAGATCCGCTCTGCTCATCGGACGGGCGGTGAAGGAGATGGTGCCGCTCGCAGCCCAGTCGGTGTTGATCGTGCTCGTGGCGTTGCCCCTCGGACTGTCGGTCGATCCGTTCGGCGCAGTCGTCGGAATTCTCCTTCTCGGAGTGTTCGGCATCGGTCTGGGCGCGCTGTCGTACTCGTTGGCGCTCACGGTTCAGGCGCAGGACTGGGTTTTCTGGGCAGTGCAGCAGACGCTCATGTTCCCGCTGCTGATCTTGTCCGGCACGATGCTGCCGTTGGACGATGCTCCGGGATGGATGCAGGTTCTCGTCGACGTCAACCCTCTCGGTTACGTCGTCAGCGCCGAACGGGCCTTGTTCGCGGGAGATTTCGCGTCCGTTGAGGTGCTGCACGGTGCGGTGGCGGCCGTGAGTGTTGCCGTCGTCGGACTCGGGGTCGGAATCAGAGCGATGCGGCGTTGACGATCGTCGGTGCGATGTTTTGTCCGGACATCAGTTCTTGACGAGGTGGAGTACGGTTCGGGTATGAGTGATGCAGATCACCGAAGTGAGGAACTGCAGGAGCAAGCTCAGCGGCAGGCCGCGGCGGCACGGGTGAAGATGAAGCGCCGCCGCGATCGGCAAGAAGGGGGCTTGGGGGGATACGTCGCCGAACGGGCGGGGGACTGGGACCTCGACGACCAGGACACGGCCGCGATGGATCGGCAGGTACGGTTCTGGCGCTTCGTCACGGACAAGTGGTTCCGCATGGAGATCGACGGGTGGGACAACATCCCGGACCCGCCGGTGCTCGTCGTCGGAGTTCATACCGGTGCGCCGTTCGTGTGGGACGCATGGACAGTCGGCGCCCAGTGGTGGCGTCGTTTCGGCGAGAAGCGAACTCTGCACGGCACAGCCCACGACGCGTTGATGGCGTTTCCCGTCATCGGAACGGTGTTCCGGGCGATGGGCGTGCTCCCGGCCGCCCCCGATTCCATGGCGACCGCACTGGCCGAGGGCCGCGACGTCATCGTCTGGCCGGGCGGGGAAGTGGACTCGCTGCGGCCGTGGAGTGAACGGGATGTCGCAACCCTCGGCGGGCGAACGGGTTTCGTCAAGATGGCGATCCGCATGGGCGTGCCGATCGTCCCGGTCGCGACGGTCGGTGGGGCCGACGCCATGCCAGTACTCGTTCGAGGCGACAGGCTCGCACGGGTGCTCGGTCTCGACAAGGTCGCGCGGCTGAAGGTGTTCCCGATAGCACTGTCTCTGCCGTGGATCATTGCTCCCGCGGCGCTTCCTCAGATTCCGCTTCCGGCGAAGATCCGCACCAGGTTCATGCCGGCGATCACCGTCGACCACGACCCGACGCGCTGCGAGGACGAGGACTACGTCGACGCGAAATACGAGGAAGTGCGCGCGCTCATCCAGAGCGGAATGGACGACCTCGCGACGAAGCGTCGGTTTCCGATCTTCGGGTAGCTAAGCTTCCCTCCATGGATCGACCCGCGGTAATTCTGGAGAACGACACCACTGTTTACGACTTCTATCTGCGCCACCAGCAGAACCGTCAGGTCGCGAGATTGGCCTACGCAACGCTTGCCAGGCGCTTCAAGCCGCGCGTGAGCTACCCCGAGGGTGCACGGGAGGAACTTCGCCGCCTCGTCTACGACGACACGCGCCTGATCATTGCCGTCAACCATCTGTCGGAGACTGACCCGTACACCGTCGCCGCGACGGCATGGGCGTCGCCGCTGCGACCGGTGATCGGACGCACCCGTGTTCTGGCCAAGGACGAGCTGTTCCAGGAACCCAAGCAGCGCAGACGGATCGACATGATGGGCGGAATACCTGTGTTCCGCGGCAAGAATCACGGAATGCGGGCCGTCAGCGCGGCAGGCAACCGCATGATGGACGTCAGTGCCGAGCGGGTGAGACGCGGTGACGACTTGGCGATCTTCCCCGAAGGAACCTGCAACCTCGAGGATCCCACGAAGGTGCAGAAGGTGGGCAGCGGCATCGGCCACATCGTCTCGCGCGTTCGTGCACTCGGCGTCGAGCCGGTCCTGATCTGCATCGGGCTGAGCTACGGCGACCCGCAGAAGCTCAAATCGGCGAGCGTGTACATCGACACTCCGATCACCGGTCTGCCGGACAAACCGTTGCACATCACGCGCACCGTGTCCGACGGTATGCAGAAGGCCCTCGACGGCGCGGTAGCCGCCTACTGAGCAGTCACTCGGTTATTGGTAGAACAGGTGGCAGAGGTTTCATCCATCGCAACTTCAGGAGACGCACGTGAGTGATGCAGTCAAGACCGCAGTGGTGACCGGAGCAGCACGGGGAATCGGCGCTGCGGTAGCGAAACGCCTGGCCAAGGACGGATTCGGTGTCGCAGTCGTGGACCTCGACGAGGCCGCATGTTCCGACACCGTCGGCGCGATTCAGTCCGCAGGCGGACAGGCGGTGGCCATCGGCGCGAACGTCGCCGACGAGGAGTCGGTGAAGACCGCGGTGGACCGTATCGCAACCGAGTTCGGTGCGCCGACCGTCTTGATCAACAACGCCGGAATCACGCGGGACAACCTGCTGTTCAAGATGACCGTCGAAGACTGGGACTCGGTGCTCGGTGTGCATCTGCGCGGCTCGTTCCTGATGACCCGCGCGATCCAGAAGCACATGATCGACGCCAAGTGGGGTCGCATCGTGAACCTCTCGAGCACCTCGGCGCTCGGCAACCGTGGGCAGGCCAACTACTCGGCCGCCAAGGCAGGCATGCAGGGATTCACCAAGACGCTGGCCATCGAACTCGGCAAGTTCGGCGTCACCGCCAACGCCATCGCTCCCGGCTTCATCGAGACCGAGATGACGGCAGCGACGGCCGAACGCGTCGGCATGCCGTTCGAGGACTTCAAAGCCGCTGCGGCGTCGCAGATTCCAGTCAACCGAGTCGGCAACCCCGACGACATCGCACACCTCGCGTCGTTCTTCGTCAGCGAGGGTGCAGGCTTCATCTCCGGGCAGGTCGTCTACGCCGCCGGCGGCCCGAAGGACTAGCGGGACGTGGGAGGTCTGCCCACCCGGCAGGCCTCCCATCCGCTCTACGGCGTCGGCATTCCGCCGTTGACGTTGAGAGTCTCACCGGTCACGTAGCCCGATTCCGCGGACGACAGGTAGACGTATGCCCCGACGAGTTCGGCGGGCTGGCCTGCGCGGCCGAGCGGGGTCTCCTTGCCGAACTCCGGCAGCGCCGACGTCGGCTGCCCGCCCGACGCCTGCAACGGCGTCCAGAACGGGCCAGGCGCCACGACGTTCACCCGAATTCCCTTGGGCGCCAGCTGTTGTGCAAGTGCCTTGCTCATCGTGTTGATGGCCATCTTGGTGGTGGCGTAATCCACGAGTCCAGGCGACGGCGTGTACGCCTGAATGGAACTGGTGTTGACGATCGTCGACCCCGGCGGCATATGCGGAACGGCTTCCTGAATGGTCCAGAACAGCGCGTAGACGTTCGTCTTGAACGTCGCATCGAACTGCTCGGAGGTCAGATCGGCCAAGTCCTCGACGAACTGCTGCTTGCCGGCCACCGTGACGAGCAGGTCCAGTCCACCGAGCTCCTCGACGGTTGTCCGGACGATCCCGCGGGCACCCTGCTCGTCGGTCAGATCGGCGGGCGCAAGTACAGCCGTGCGTCCGGCGTCGCGAATCAGCTGCGCGACTTCCTGTGCGTCCTTCTCCTCCGACGGCAGATAATTGAGCACGACATCCGCGCCTTCACGAGCGATGGCAATGGCAGCCGCCCGTCCGATGCCCGAATCAGCACCGGTGACAAGGGCTTTACGTCCCTCCAGCCTGTTCGTGCCACGGTAGGTGTCCTCGCCGTGATCGGCCTTCGGTTCCAGATCCGAGGCGAGACCCGGCGGATCCTGATGCTGCTCGGGGTACCCATCCTGACGGTACTGCGTCACAGGATCGGTGAATGTGTATTGGTCCGTCACGGTGAATGCGTCTCCCAACATGGAGTGTGAATGCGAACCGTTGTCTCGATTCAGTACCCACGCTGCTTTCCCTGCAGTCATGCGTCGCAAACGCATGACTGCGCCACAGCAACCGTCTGAGCGTTGCCATGGCGCATTCATGCCGCGGTGGATTGGTGGAGCGGTGGAGCGGTGGATCAGTAGGTGTAGAAGCCTTGACCGGTCTTGCGGCCGAGCTGCCCGGCTTCGACCTTGCGTCGAAGCAGCGGAGGCGGTGCGTAGTGGGTTTCGCCGAACTCTGCGTACAGCGATTCCGCGACGGCCAGGGTGACGTCGAGGCCGACCGTATCGGTCAGGCGCAAGGGTCCCATCGGATGGGCGCAGCCGTTGACCATGCCCTCGTCGATGTCCTCGGCGCTGGCGAAGCCGGTTTCGAACATCCTGATCGCGGACACCAGGTACGGGATGAGCAGAGCGTTGACGATGAACCCGGCCCGGTCTCCGGAGCGAATCGTCTTCTTGCCGAGGGTGTTCCCCGCGTATTCGGTGACGGCGGCGACGGTCTCTTCGCTGGTCACCAGGCTCACGACGATCTCCACGAGAGGGAGCACCGGTACCGGATTGAAGAAGTGGACGCCGACGACCTGGCCCGGCCGCTTCGTGGCGTTCGCCATCTTGATGACGGGAATCGACGACGTGTTGGTCGCGAGGATGCCCTCGGGCTTGACGATGGAATCGAGCTTGCCGAACAGCTCGAGTTTGAGCGACTCGATCTCGGGTGCAGCTTCGACGACCAGGTCACGGTCCGCGAAGTCCTCGATGTCCAGCGTCAACGAGATTGCCGCGCGGGCTTTCTCGGCTGCGTCGGCCTCGATGCGTCCGGATTTGACTGCGCGAGCGAAGGACTTGTCCAGGCGTGCCTCGGCTGCGTCGGCGGCTGCCTGGCTGGTCTCGAGAACGATGACCGACGAGCCCGCGCGCGCAGCGACCTCGGCGATACCGGCGCCCATGGTGCCGCCGCCGATGACTCCTACCAGTTCGATGTTGCTCATTTCAGCAGCGCCCGGGACATGACGACACGCTGGATCTGGTTGGTGCCCTCGTAGATCTGGGTGATCTTGGCGTCGCGCATCATCCGCTCGACCGGGAAGTCGGTGGTGTATCCGGCGCCGCCGAACAGCTGAACGGCGTCGGTGGTGACCTCCATCGCGACGTCGGACGCGAAGCACTTCGATGCGGCGGAGATGAATCCGAGGTTCTTCTCGCCACGCTCGGCGCGGGCAGCCGAGGTGTAGACCATGAGGCGCGCTGCTTCGACCTTCATCGCCATGTCGGCCAGCATGAACTGCACGGCCTGGAAGCTCGAGATGGACTGGCCGAACTGCTTGCGGTCCTTGGTGTATTCGATCGCGGCGTCGAGTGCGCCCTGTGCCAGGCCCACGGCCTGAGCGCCGATCGTGGGACGCGTGTGATCGAGGGTCTGCAGTGCAGTCTTGAAGCCGGTGCCGGGCTCGCCGATGATGCGGTCGCCGGGGATCTTGCAGTTCTCGAAGTACAGCTCGGCCGTCGGCGAACCCTTGATGCCGAGCTTCTTCTCCTTCGGGCCGACGACGAAGCCCTCGTCGTCCTTGTGCACGATGAAGGAGCTGATGCCGTTGGCACCCTTGTCGGGGTCGGTGACGGCCATGACCGTGTACCAGTCCGACTTTCCGCCGTTGGTGATCCAGCACTTGGAGCCGTTGAGGATCCAGTCGTCACCGTCGGCTGCGGCGCGGGTTCGCATGCTGGCGGCGTCGGAACCCGCCTCACGCTCGGACAGGGCGTACGACGCCATCGCGCCGCCGGCGAGCGATGGGAGGACCTGCTTCTTCAGCTCGTCGGAGCCGTTGAGAATCAGGCCCATGGTGCCGAGCTTGTTCACGGCGGGGATCAGCGAGGACGATCCGCAGACACGGGCCACTTCCTCGATGACGATGCAGGTGGCAACCGAGTCCGCTCCCTGGCCCTCGTACTCCTCGGGGACGTGGATGGCGTTGAATCCGGAGTTGTTGAGCGCAGTCAACGCCTCCTCGGGGAAGCGAGAATCCTCGTCCACAGCCTTGGCGTGCGGGGCGATTTCCTTCTCGGACAGCGCGCGGATGGCTGCGCGCAGCTCGTCGTGCTCCTCCGGAAGACGGAAGAGGTCGAAGTCCGGATTACCGGCCATGGTGCAACTCCTACGGCATAGATCGACAGGCACTCAGTGCCACGTATGCGTCGAGACTACGGCAGAGTTGGACATTCGAGCAAGGATTCGTGGCACTGGGTGCCAAGTTTGCTCGCTGGATGAGCCGAAATCTCACCCGTCCAGATGCTCGCCGAGTGCGTCGACGACGGCCTCGGCCGATGTTCCCCGCCGGAACACGGCCACCACGACGTCGTCCGACTTGCCGGCGGACGCGGAATCGGATCCCGCCCCGCTTCCTGTTGCGCCGTAGCCCGCACGCACCCTGCTGAGAGCAGTCTGCAGATCAGCGGGCGCGATGTCGATGCCGTCGCGGATCATTCGTCGCAGCACGTAGTTGTGGGTGGCTGTGATCGTCGCGCAGAACTGGATCGTTTCGAGGTGCGAGTGGTCGGGGGCGGCGCTGCGCAGGTACTCGACGAACAGTCGCTCGTACTTGAACACGGTCACGATTTCTCGGTCGCGCAGCGCAGGATTCTGGTGAACCACCTGGTAGCGGAGTCGGGCGTACTCCTTCCAGTCGGTGAAACGATCGAACACGAGTTGGGCCGCGTCGCACACGGCAACCCAGGGATCGTCGTGTTCGGCCTCGAGGAACGCGGCGGCCTGAGCGAGGAGGATCTCGTGGTCGACGAAGATGACGTCGTCCTTGCCCTTGAACTGGCGAAAGAACGTACGACGCGAGATGCCCGACGCCTCGGCGATGTCGTCCACCGAGGTGGCGTCGTATCCGCGGACGGAGAACAGGTCGAGTGCGGCCTTCGCCACGGTCAGACGGAAGGCCTCGGAGTCCTCGGTGTCACGCATAGCTGACGAAGGTATCCCAGTTTCGCGAGTGTCGAGAACTCCTACTTACGGAATCGGCTGTGTCGTTCGTCCGGGCCGGTAGAGTCGACTGAACCGTTTCTCGCGCTGGAAGGATCTTCGATCTTGGCTCTCGTCGCAGGTATCGACTCGTCCACTCAATCGTGCAAAGTCTTTGTACGCGATGCGGATTCGGGAGAGCTCGTTCGTAGTGGGCGGGCCTCGCACCCGTCCGGAACCGAGGTGGACCCGGCCGAGTGGAAGAAGGCCCTCGACACCGCTGTCGCCGACGCGGGTGGACTGGACGACGTCGACGCCGTGTCCGTCGGCGCTCAGCAGCACGGGATGATCTGTCTGGACTCGTCGGGCGATGTCGTTCGGCCTGCACTTCTGTGGAACGACACACGGTCGGCACCGTCGGGTGCCGACCTGGTGGAGGAGTTGGGCGCGCAGGGTTGGGCCGACGCCGTCGGCGTGGTTCCGCTGGCGTCCATCACGGTGACGAAGCTTCGGTGGCTCGCGGACAACGAGCCGGAGAACGCAGATCGCACTGCAGCGGTGTGCCTTCCGCACGACTGGCTGAGCTGGCAGCTAGCCGGCGCCCCGGGCCTGGACGCGCTCGCCACGGACCGCGGCGACGCCAGTGGTACTGGGTACTTCTCGGCGGCGACCGGACAGTACCGACACGATTTGCTGGAACTGGGATTCCGCGGCCGGACGCCCCGATTGCCCAGAGTTGCAACGCCGTTCGAGCGTATCGGCGAGACGGCAGGCGGTGCGGTGATCGGTCCCGGTACCGGTGACAATGCGGCAGCCGCACTCGGATTGGCTGCTCGCCCTGGCGACGTGGTGGTATCGGTCGGCACGTCGGGTGTCGTCTCGGCGGTGACCGACGTCGCCGCGGCCGACCCGTCGGGAATCATTGCTGGTTTCGCCGACGCGACCGGACGCCAGTTGCCGTTGGTCTGCACGCTGAACGCAGCGAGAGTGCTCGACGCAACGGCGTCGTTGCTGGGCGTCGACCATGCAGAACTGTCTCGGCTCGCATTGGCGACACCGAGTGACGGCCTCGTTCTCGTTCCGTACCTCGAAGGCGAGCGAACACCCAACCGGCCGGACGCATCCGGGGCCGTTCACGGTCTACGCCTGGGCAATTCGACGCCAGGTCACCTGGCCCGCGCAGCCGTCGAGGGCCTGCTGTGCGGGCTGGCCGATGGCATCGACGCACTCCGAGACGCCGGAATCGAGACCAAGCGAGTCCTGCTCGTGGGCGGCGGTGCCAAGTCGGCAGCGCTGCGTGAATTGGCGCCTGCCATTCTCGGTATGCCCGTCGTGGTTCCGGAGCCGGGCGAATACGTCGCCGACGGCGCCGCCCGCCAAGCTGCATGGGCGTTGGCGCAGACGCCCGAGCCGCCGCAGTGGGAGTCGGCGCCCGCCCGCATCCACGAGGCCGATCCGACGCCGTCGATCCGCGCACGGTACGCAGAAGTCAGGGACCTGACCGAAGGGGTGTAGCGAAACGAGCCGGCCTAGGGAATCAGCCGAGCGTCGCGGTAACGCTGGACCACCGATGCGATGCCATCGGGGGTCGATCGGAAGCCGAGGAAACCGGCTTTCTTCGACTTGTTCATGTCGGTGAGGCACTCCATGTCGCGGCCGAGGTCGCCGTCGGTGTGCCACCAGGACGCGAGCTTCGTGACGTCGGGCTCGACCAGATCGTGCGTGGCGGCGATACGTGTCCATGTCTCGGCGGCGTCCGCCATCCGAGGTTCGAGCGGACGTGGTTCGGTGTCGTACCCTTCGGGCTCGACACCGAACATTTCGGCGAACTGCGGCCACATCCAGCGCCAGCGGAAGACGTCGCCGTTGGCGATGTTGAACGCTTCGTTCTTTCCGTTGTCGTTCGACGATGCCCACACCATCTGTTCCGCGAGCAGGTCCGCGTCGGTGAGGTCGGTGAGACCGTTCCACTGGGTGTCCGACCCGGGAAAGACGAACGGGGTGCCCAACTCGGCGCAGATCGAGGCGTAGACGGACAGGGTAAGCACCATGTTCATCGCGTTGCCGACGGCGAAGCCGGAGATCGTGTGCGCACGATGCACACTCCACGTGAAGTCGTACTTGTCCGCGCCGGCGAACAGTTCGTCTTCCTGGGCGTAGTAGAAGTTGGGTGTGTCGAGTCGCTCTTCCGACTCGTGGAACGGTGTCTCGGCCATGACGGCGTCGCCGTAGGCGTCGAACGGCCCGAGGTAGTGCTTGAGGCCGGTCATCAGCGCGACGTGTTTCACCGTTCCGGACGGCCCGAGCACGTCGAGGACGTTGCGCAGCGTGGCCGAGTTGACCTCGATGTTCTCTTTCTCGGAGTCCTTCTTCATCCAGGCCGTGAAGAAGACTATGTCGGGGTTCACCTCGGCGAGAGCGTCGGTCAGGCTTGCGGTGTCGAGCAGGTCGGCGGCCACGGGCGTGACGCCGTCGACGGGGGTCTTCCCGCTGCGGCTCAGCCCGTAGGTGGTCCAACCTTGTGCGAGGGTCTCGCGGCACAGGGCTTGACCGGAGATTCCGGTGGCACCGACGATCAAGGCACGGTGTTGGGGTTCGCTCATGAGCCGTAACTACCCAGTTAGTGAGTAGTTGACACTCACAGGGTGACGAGCTGCTGTCCGATCAGGACGACCGCACCGATCGTCGAGACCACGATGGCGGTGAGTCTCAGCCGTCTACGGTCCATGAGTCGGTTGACGAAACGAGACAGTACGTAACCGAGGATCGTGGCCGGCGCGAGCAGAACGAACAACAGGGCGGTGTGACCGTCCACCGCCCCGGCGGCTGCGAGAGCGACCAACGACATGACGGATCCGACAAGGAAGAACGCGCTCATGGTACTGCGTAGCTTCGCACCCGTGTTGCGCTGCCACACCAGCGCCATGGGCGGACCGCCGATCGAGGTGGCGGTGCCCAGCAACCCGGACGCAGCTCCGGCCACCATCAGATTCCGCCTGCGCGGCAGGGGGATCCATCCGAACGACGTCAGTGCGATCCCGAGCAGAACAACACCTGCGAGCATCAACGCCAAGCCACGTTCCGGCAGCGCCACCAACAGCAACGCGCCGAGAATCGTGCCGGGAACCCGGCCCGCCAGCGCCCAGCTGGCACCGGACAGATCCAGCGAGGTCCCCTCCTTGATCAACACCATCGTGCTGACGAGGATCGCCAGCATGATCAGGGTCCCGGGCACGAGACCAGGGTCGACGATCGCGACGATCGGCGCCGCGAGCATTCCCATGCCGAACCCGATGGACGCCTGCATGCACGACGCGAACAGGATCGCGCACGCCACCACGGCGAACCCCGACAGCGGCAGATCACCGATCACCTCTCACGTCCCGGCGGCGACGAGGCCCAGGTCGTTCTCGACGAGTGGGTAGTGGCATTCGGCCATGTGGTCGAACTCGTTGCGGTCGCGGGCAACCGGTGGTGCGTCCGAGCTGCACAGTTCGGTCGCTTTCCAGCAGCGGGTCCGGAACCGGCACCCCGACGGCGGGTTCAGCGGAGACGGGACCTCGCCCTTCAACAGGATCCGCTCTCCGCGGGAGGCGGCGTCGAGCTTGGGAGCTGCGGACATCAATGCTGCCGAGTAGGGGTGGCTCGGCCTGTCGAAGACGGCGTCGGTGGCACCGGATTCGACGATACGGCCGAGGTACATGACAGCCACTCGGTCGGCGACGTGTCGGACGACCGACAGGTCGTGCGAGATGAACACGTAGGAGATTCCGAGTTGCTTCTGCAGATCGTTCAGAAGATTGAGTACCTGTGCCTGCACCGAGAGGTCCAATGCCGACACCGGCTCGTCGCAGATGATCACGTCGGGGTTCAGTGCCAGTGCGCGAGCGATGCCGAGACGCTGCCGCTGGCCGCCGGAGAACTCCTGCGGGAACCGGTGTTCGTCGCTCGGGCGTAGACCGACCAGGTGCAGCAGCTCACGGACTCTCGCGGACCGATCCCGGCGAGTCTTGTACAGGGTCTTGTGGCTCCGCCACGGCTCGCTGATGATGTCCGCGGCCGTCATTCGTGAGTTGAGGGAACCGTACGGATCCTGGAACACCATCTGGACGCGTCGGCGAAACCCCAGGAGATCCTTGCCTTTCAGCGAGAACGGGTCGACACCGTCGAAGTCGACGGTTCCGGAGTCCGGCCGCTCGAGCATCATCAGCGTGCGGGCAAGTGTCGACTTACCGCAACCGGATTCGCCGACGAGTCCGAGTGTCTCGCCTCGGCGCAGGTCCAGGTCGATCGCGTCGAGTGCGCGGAGGTCGCCTCCGCCGACCTTGAAGGTCTTGTTCAATCCGCGGACCGTCAAAAGCTGTTCTGCTCGTGCTGTTTCAGACATGAGACACCTCGTTCGAAAAGTGGCAGGCGGAGAATCGGCCGTCTCCGACGGGTTCTAGGGACGGGCGTCGGTCGATGCAGATGTCCCGGGCGAGCGGGCATCGAGCTTGATAGACGCATCCGTCGGGCACGGAGTGCAGATCCGGCGGAGTGCCACCGATGGATTTCAGGTCCTCTCCGCGGACGGCGTGCACGGGAACCGAATCGAGAAGACCCTTGGTGTACGGGTGGCGCGGATCGGCGAACACCTCGGACACCAGGCCTGTCTCGACGACGTTGCCCGCGTACATGATCGCCACGCGGTCTGCCTCCTCGGCGACGAGCGCGAGGTCGTGCGTGATGAGTACGACGGCCATGTCGTGTTCGGTCCGCAGCTCGCGGAGGAGCGTCATGATCTGTGCCTGCACCGTCACGTCGAGTGCCGTGGTCGGTTCGTCCGCGAGCAGCACCGAGGGACTGAGGGCCACGGCCATCGCAATCAGCAAGCGCTGACGCATACCACCGGAGAACTGGTGGGGATAGGAGTCCGCCCGCGACTCCGGCTGGGGAATCCCGACGCGGCGCATCAGCGAAATAGCCTCCACCTTGGCTTCTTTCGCGCTCAGACCGCGGTGGATGCGGAACGGTTCCGCGAGCTGGGTGCCGACGGTGTACACCGGATTGAGTGCGGTGAGGGCGTCCTGGAAGACGATCGCCAGTTCCGTTGCGGCGATGTGGCGTCGCACCTTGGACTTCGCGGACACCAGGTCGACCTTGCCGAGATCCGAGCTGTCGATCTCCACAGAACCGTCGGTGACGTCGGCGATCGGTTCGAGGAGGCCGACGACGGCCTGTGCCGTCATCGACTTACCGCAGCCGGATTCGCCGAGCAGAGCCAGGGTTTCGCCACGCCTGGCGCTGAACGTGACGTGGTCGACGGCGCGAATGACGCCCGAGGGGGTCCGTAGATCGACCGTCAGGTCGCGCACGTCCATGGCGATGCGGTCGGTGTCCGGGCGTGCTGCGGCAGGTGCACTCATGAGACGACCTTTCGGACGGGGAGAAGGCGGGACTTGGCCGAGCGCGGGACGGTCAGACGCCAGCGCTGAGCAGGATCGGTGGCGATGCGTGCCCAGGCTGCGAGCACCGTGGCCGACACCGTGGTGATGACGATGGCGAGGCCGGGGAAGAACGACAACCACCAGGCGGTCTGCAGGTACGTGCGGCCCTGCGCGACCATGAGACCCCAGCTGACGTCGGGTGGCTGAATTCCGATGCCCAGGAAGCTCAGTGACGACTCCGCCAGCATGACGAAGCAGAAGTCCAAGGTGGCGACGGTCAGCAGCGTCGGCAACAGGATCGGTGCGACGTGCCGACGAATGACCGACCCGCTCGACGCACCGAAGGTACGGGCGGCGTCGACGAACAACCTGCTCTGCAGTTCCGCGGATTCGGCGCGTGCGGTACGCAGATAGATCGGGATACGGGTGATGGCAAGAACCAGAACGATGTTCGCGGCGCTGGGGGAGAAGACGTACAGCACGACGACGGCCATCAGCAGAGACGGGAAGCTCATGATGACGTCGGCGACGCGCATCGCCGTCGTCTCACGCCATCCGCGGTGGTACCCGGCCCACATTCCGATGATCGAGCCGATGATGGCCGACAGGATGACGGCGGGGATCGCCACGGACATTGTGGTCTGGCACGCGACGATCAGGCGAGCGAGCATGCTGCGGCCGAGGGGATCGGTACCGAGAATGTTCATCCAACCGGTGTCGAGGGAGAACGGTGCCAGGTTGGAGCGGTTGAGGTCCTGCGCGGTGGCCGCGTCGCCGACGAGCATCGGCCCGAAGATCGCCGTCAGGAACACCAGGACCAGAATGCCTGCCGCGACGGTCGCGACGCGGTCGCGGAGAAGGAGCCTCCACAGCGGCGCGGAGCTGGTGCGCGACGCCGGCGTCGGATCCGGAACATCCTCCGGCTCGGACGTTTTCGGGGCTTCGAAATCGAGTGACATGGTGGCTCCTAGACCTTCGCCTTGTCGCGGACACGGGCGTCGAGCAGTGCGTAGCAGGCGTCGATGACGATGTTGAGTACGAAGATGCTGATGGCGGTCAACAGCACAGCCGCCTGCAGGACCGCGAAATCACGCTGGAGGATGGCGTCGATCATGAGCTTTCCGATACCGGGCCATCCGAAGATCGCCTCGACGACGACTGCTCCGTTGACCAGACCGACCATGAGGTCGCCTGCAACGGTCAGCGCCGGTGCCGCTGCTTTGCGCAGTGCGTGGTGGGTGACCACACGGATGTCGCTTGCGCCCTTGCTGCGGGCGAGCCGGACGTACGGCGCGGACAGTGCGGCCACCATCGCACCTCGCACGACCTGGGTCAGTACACCCAGTGGGCGGATGAGCAGTGTCGCGATCGGCAGGATCCACGACAGCATGCCGGCACCGGTTCCCGACGTCGGGAGCACACCGAAGGTCACGGCGAAGAGCCAGACGCCCATGATCGCGAACCAGAAGTCCGGGATGCTTGCCGCCGTCATGGACAGCAGGCTGGAGATCCGGTCGGCGAGGGAGTTGGGTCGGTACGCCGCCCAGCACCCGATGACGATGGCGCCGACGATCGCCAGGAACATCGTCATGAACGCCAACTGCAGCGTGGCGGGGAACGCGCGAAGAGCCATGGTCGACGCGGCTTCACCGGTGCGCAGCGAGTCGCCGAAGTCCAGATGGACGACGCCGCTGAGGTAATCGAACAGCTGCGTCAGGAGCGGCTGGTCGAGCCCGTTCGACGCCCGGAACGCCTCACGCTGGGCCTGGGTGGCGGACTCCGGCAGGTAGAGACTCGTCGGGTCGCCGGTGAGGCGGGCCAGGAGGAATACACCGAGGAGCACGACGATCAGCGGAACCAGGCTGGTGTAGATCCTTCGTCGCAGAAATCTGAACATGATGGGCCTCTAGTCCGTTTCGGGTGAGTCGGCGCGGGTCATCGCGGCGAGATGCATCTCGTCGACAGTGGCCGAGTTGGGGGCGTAGTCGACGGAATCTGCCTTGGCGAGAACACCTTCCATGTGGGCGATGAACGCCATCTGCATGATCTCCTTGGGCTCCTCCGCGAACAACTGTGCGTATGCGTCCTGCCGGGCGTCGCCGGTGAGGACGGCGGCCTGACGGACACGCTCGTCGAACTCCGGTGTCCCGCCTGCGCTCTGGAATCCTTCGCTCATGAGGTACTGGTCGGCGGTGAACGCGGCGTCGCCTGCCTGGTTTCCGTGCTGAATGACGAGGAGGTACGGACCGACGTTGGGGAACGGGCGTTCCTGGTACTCCGCTGTTCCGGCCGAGTCCGTCATCTCGATCGACACGTTCATCCCCAGCTGGGACAGTGCGTACTGCACGACCTCGAGAGTTTCGTTCACCTTCGGGAACTGACCGGTCCGGCCGATGAGTCGGATCGGAGTATCGACGGGTACGCCGTCCGCCCGTGCCTCGTCGATCAACTCCTGGGCTCGGGCGGGGTCGTACGGCCACGGTGAGAGTTCGTCGTTGTATCCGATCACTCCGTCCGAGACCAGCTGCGCCGCAGGCTTTCCGAGTCCCTGGAACAAGGCGTCGACGATTCCCTCGCGGTTGATCGCGTAGTTGATCGCCTGACGTACCCGCATATCGTCCAGCGGAGTCTCCTCGAGCTGGATACGAACCGCTGTCGTCTCGTTGTTCGGGTAGGCGACTCCGAGGTCGCCTGCGCCGTCCTCCGGTCCGAGCGAGGTCGCGATCTCGGCTTCCCCGTTGGACACCATCGACGCGCGGACGCTGCCCTCGCTTCGCCACTGGTACGTCGCGCGGGCGTAGTCCGGCTTGTCGCCCCAGTACGTCTCGTTGCGTACGAGCGACAGACGCTGGCCGTAATCCCAGTTGTCGATCGCGAACGGTCCGGTGCCGATCGGCTCGCGCACGCGTTCGGTGAGGCTGTAGGTCCTCGGCACCATTTCGACGAAGGAAAGCTTCAGCGGAAGGATCGGGTCCGCACTCGGTGCCGCGACGCTCACGGTCAGTGGATCGATGATCTTCACGTCCAGGTCGGCGTCGCCGAAGACGTAACCCTCGACGTTGCATCCGAGGTCCGAGTTCACGGCCCGCTCGATCGAGTGCGCTGCGTCCTCTGCTTCGAACGGGCTGCCGTCGCTGAAGGTGACGCCGGGATGAAGCTGGAAGGTCCATTCACGGTCCGATACCTGGGTCCAGGAGTCGGCCAGCTTCGGCTCGAGGGTTCCTTCGGTCGGGTTCCGTTCCATCAGGGGCTCGGTGATGTTGGACCGCGTGACGACCCCGACCGATGTGAGGGAGACGTCGCACGCTTCGAGGGTCGGCGGCTCTTCCTGCAGAACGATGCGGAGGGTGTCCGCACTCGCGGCGGTGCCGCTGCCGGAGTTCGCCACCGTGCAACCGCTCGCGATCATCGAAAAGCTCAGTGCGCCAGCGATGATGATCGCGCTGCGCGTGGTCCGTCCCTGCTGCACTGCCTGTGCAGGGCTCATGGTGACCTCCAGGTGGATGGGGAGTGCGACTGCACGTGGTGCAGCGCTTATCTGTGACGGTAGACACACGGTAGGAGTGGCGCATATCGGCGTCAACACGACAATCGCCCCTAACCAGGGGGTTTTGTGGGTCACATCGACCCGCATCACGAGGTCTGTGTCACATCACGACGCGTCTGACCTGGTCGGACAGCGTTACTCAGCTGAAGATAGGGTGTAGTAAGTACGTCGACAATGCCGTTTGAGTATCAATCCATGTTATTTACGTGTTGGACAGGTATCCGAAAGGCGACATAGCGTACTGGAAAACGCGCACGCGGCGAGTCCTGTGAGGAGCTGAGTAATGGCAACGGTTGGAGCCACGGAATCATCTGCGGTGCAGAGTGATTCGAACAGAACCGGACGGGTGCTTCGGGTCGGGCCGCTCAAGCCGTCCCTGATGGACACGCTCGCCGGCGACTACGACGCCCTCGTACTCCCCGATGTGGCCGAGCGCGACGAGTTCCTGGCTCGGCACGGCGAGTCGATCACCGCAGCGGTCACCTCCGGCCGAACGGGAGTGGACGCGACACTCATCGAGCAGCTCCCCAATCTGGGGGCGATCGTGCACTTCGGCGTCGGGTACGACACCACCGACGTCGACGCGGCATCCGCGCGCGGTGTCGTGGTCAGCAACACGCCGGACGTCCTGACCGACTGCGTCGCCGACCTAGCGGTGGGACTCGTGATCGACGCGCTCCGTCAGGTGTCGTTCAACGACCGTTACGTCCGCGCCGGCCGGTGGGTCGCGGAGGGCAACTCGCCGCTGACGTCGCAGGTCACCGGAAAGCGGGTGGGCATCATCGGTCTCGGACGCATAGGGAGCGCAATCGCGGACAGGCTCACCGGGTTCCGCTGCTCCATCGGCTACCACAACCGCAACGAGATCGCCGACTCCCCGTACACGTATTCACCCACGGCCGCAGGGCTTGCCGGAAGCGTGGACATCCTCATCGTCGCAGCCTCGGGAGGTTCGGGCACCAAGCATCTCGTGGACAGTGACGTGCTCGACGCACTGGGCCCCCAGGGCTACCTCGTCAACGTCGCCCGAGGAAGCGTCGTCGACCAGGATGCGTTGGTGGAACGGCTCGCCGACGGCAGGCTGGCAGGCGCAGGGCTCGACGTCTTCGCCGACGAACCGGATGTACCGGAGAAGCTTCTCGGCCTCGACAACGCGGTTCTACTGCCCCACGTGGGCAGTGGAACGGTGGAGACGCGCGCGGCCATGGAAGCGCTGACGCTGCAGAATCTGGACCAGTTCCTCGCTGATGGAACTCTCACGACGCCGGTGACCCGATGACCGTCGTGGTCGGCTACTCGCCGACTGTCGAAGGTAAAGGCGCACTGCCCTTCGCGTTCGGCGAAGCCGTGCAGCGCGGCGTCGACCTCGTCGTCGTAGCCGAGGAGGACAGTGCCTCGGAAGAAGGATTCGGCGCAGCAATCGAATCCGCGCGCGACGAGGCCGGAGCCGGTGGAGTCGTGGTGAAGGTGCACGACAACGAACCCGGGCGTTCGCACGCCGACAACCTGATAGACCTGTCCTACGCGGAGGGAACCGACCTGGTGGTGATCGGCATCAGGCGCCGATCACCGGTCGGAAAACTGTTTCTGGGCAGCATCTCTCAGCGAGTTCTGCTGGAAGCTCAGTGCCCGGTGGTTGCGGTCAAGCCTGCAGTAGGTCTGCCCCGCTGATCCGACGGATCACCAGAAGCCGAGGCTCTGTCCGTTGGAGAAGATGTTGAATGCGTCGCTGAACAGGGAGAACAAGATTCCGAGCATGTGAGATCCACTTTCCGAGATTGTGTAAGGACACATCAGTTTAGAGTCTCGTGGGTGAGATGTCACAGTTCCGCGTATCTCAGGCGGGATCCCGCCTGAGACGCATGGAACTGTTACACGGCGCCCGTTGTCCACAATCTTCGAGTTGTCCACAGGCTTCGAGTTGTCCACAGCCTTGCCGAAACACCAGGTCGACGACGAATCTCGCGTAGTCGGGTGTCCGACACTTCGAGGCATGCATCCTCACGGACTGGCCACCAGAGAGCAATTGCTGGCGTCGGGTATCTCCAGTAGCGCCATCTCCCGCAGGTTTCGACGGATTCTGCCCCGGATCTACTGCTCCGGTGAACCCACCGTCATTGCCCGGTGCCATGCCATCACGCTGTGGCAGCCCAGGGCTGTGCTGAGTCATCGCACTGCGGCATGGCTGTTCGGATGGATCGAGGCCCCCGCGCAGCACGACTTCACGCTGCCCGTCGGTAGCGCCGCGCGCACACCGGACTGGCTGACAGTTCACCGACGCACGTTGGAGGTCGGGGACCTGTCCGAATCGCAGGGACTCCCGGTGGTCGCTCGGCCCCGGACGCTGATCGACTGCGTTTCGGTGATGGCGCCGGAGGTCGTAGCGCGCCTCGTCGACGAGCGCCTCGTGGGCGACGTTCCCTCCGAGGAGGTCCTTGCCTTGCTGAACGAATTCCCGAGGCGCAAGGGAAACGGTCGCGCACGCCGGCAGCTCGAGCTTGCGGCAACCGGGTTCGCATCCGAGCCCGAGCGCGTGCTGGACCGCCAGCTCATCGTTCTGGGTCTGCGCCTCGAGACCAACTACTGGGTCGGCCGGTACCTGTGCGACTTCGTGGACGTCTGGGCGATGGTGATCGTCGAGGTGGACGGCCGAGAATTCCACATAGCACCTGATGTGTTCAGCCGGGACCGTCGACGCCAGAACGACCTGGTCCTGGAAGGTTGGCTGGTCCTTCGGTTCTCGGCCCTGGATGTGTTGTCGAATCCGGAAGCGGTCGCTCGTCGGATCATCGAGGTGGTTCGACGACGCAGGAAGGCGCGCCGTCCGGGTGTCATGTGACATTTCCGTATTTTTCGGACGGGATCCCGCCTGCCGCGGGCGCAACTGTTACGTCACGCCCGCTGACCTACTGCCATTCCCGGGACGGGAGGACGTCGGACATGAAGCGGTGCAGTGCCGGGTTGTCGTTGTCCACGCGCCAGGCGGCGTTGAGTTCGACAGGGCGTCGGGGCGTGGTTTCGACGGGACGGAAGACGACGCCGCTCGGTTGCATGGTCGTGGACGATTCCGGGACCAGTGCCATGCCGATCCCGGAGCGGACGAGGACCAGCATGGTGTGCACCTGTGTCACGTACTGCACGTACCGGGGCGTGACGCCGACGACGGTGAACGTACTGATCAGCAGTTCGTGGAAGTACCGGGCGTCGACGGGTGAGTACATGATGGTCGGTTGGTCGTCGAAGTCGCCGATGGTGAGCTTGTCGAGTTCTGCAAGCGGATGATCGGCGGGCAGGGCAGCGACGAGTGCCTCGTGCAGGACCGGCCTGGAGGCGATCCCGGGGCGCTTGAGCGGTGGTCGGGCCAGACCGAGGTCGAGGTCTCCGATCGCGAGGGATTCCATCTGCACCGCGGACACCATCTCGCGGAGAACGATTTTGACGTCCGGTAGTTCGATTCGGGCCTTCTCCAGCAGTTGCGGCAGCACTGCGTGTGCCGATGCACCGGTGAAACCGACGACGACGGTACCGAGGTCTCCGGTGGGCACGCGCCGCACGGTCAGTACCGCGCCTTCGGCGAGGTCGAGGATGCGTCGGGCGTCGGGGAGGAAGGCGATTCCTGCTGCGGTGAGCATCACCGATCGGCTGGTGCGGTCGATCAGCTGGACACCGAGTTCGTTCTCGAGCTGCTGGATCTGTCGGCTCAACGGGGGCTGAGTCATGTGGAGGCGTTCCGCGGCGCGCCCGAAGTGCAGCTCCTCGGCGACGGCGATGAAGCAGGTCAGGCGATTGAGGGAAAACAACCCATTCACTCCCGATATCGAAGAAGGCCACTCGCGGTCAGGTCTGGTATCAACCTAACCCACGAGTGGCCTTGTTCGACGCACTTACCAGCGAGGACTGGTGTTGACGAAGCTGGGATCGATGCTCTGCATGTACCCGGTGTCGTCGCGGTCACGGAGGCCACAATCGAGGTACTGCTGGTGCAGCGCGGCGAGTGCGTCCTCGTCGATCTCGATGCCGAGCCCGGGTCCGGTGGGAACGGCGACGGATCCGTCGACGATCGTCAGGACACCGGGCTCGATCACATCCTCGTTCTTCCACGGCCAGTGGGTGTCGCAGGCGTAGGTGAGGTTGTCCGTCGCACCGGCGAGATGGACCATGGCGGCCAGGCTGATCCCCAGATGACTGTTGGAATGCATGGACAGTCCGAGATCGAAGGTGTCGCAGATCCCGGCGAGCAACCGAGACCTCTGCAGCCCACCCCAGTAGTGATGGTCCGACAGAACCACTTTCACCGAGTTCTTCGACACCGACGGTGCGAGTTGATCGAACGCGACGACACACATGTTGGTTGCCAAAGGCATCTTCGCTTCCAGAGCGACCTCGGCCATGCCGTCGAGTCCGGGTGTCGGATCCTCCAGGTATTCGACGATGCCGTTCAGCTCGGACGCCACGCGGATCGACGTGTCGACCGTCCACGCGGCGTTGGGATCGAGCCGCAGCGGAAGGTCGGGGAACGCTTCGCGCAGCGCCTTGATTCCGGCGATCTCCTCGTCGGGCGGGAAGACGCCTCCCTTGACCTTGATCGCGCCGAAGCCGTACTCGTCGATCATCTTCCGTGCCTGACGAACCAGGCCGTCGGGATCGATCGCTTCACCCCACTCGTCGGGCTCGCGGCCGGGATGCGCGGCCCACTTGTAGAACAGGTACGCGCTGAACGGGACGGAGTCGCGCACTTTTCCACCGAGCAGGTCCGACACCGGACGCCCGAGGGCCTTGCCCTGCACATCGAGGCATGCGACCTCGAAGGGTGAGAAGACGCGATCGGTAGTGCTCGCGGTCGTGATCATGCCTGCGACGCCGTCGCCACCGGTGATCGTCGACGTCGCCAGCTGCGTGTCGATGGCCGTGCGAATCGCGTTGAGCGCGAACACGTCCAGGCCGGTGATGGCCTCGGCGGCTGCTTCGAGCCTGGCGACGTGCGCCGTGTCGGCGTAGGTCTCACCGAGGCCGACGATGCCGGCCTCGGTGTCCAACTGGATGATCGCCCGCAGTGCATACGGCTGGTGCACACCGACCGTGTTCAGCAACGGAGGGTCGACGAATGCAACGGGTGTGATCCGTGCGCCGGTGATGCGGACCGGTCCGCGAACACTGCCGGACATCAGTGGACCGCGAGCTCGTTCGCCAGAACTGCACGACCGGCTGCGACGATCTCGGTGAGCTCGCTCAGGTGCGGTGCGCTGATGTCGATCAGAGGCGGACGGACGGGTCCTGCTTCGATGCCTTCCATGGTGACGCCGGCCTTGATGAGAGAGACGGCGTAGCCGGGAACCTGATCGCGCAGGCGCACGAGTGGGTGGAAGAACTCACGAAGCAGTGCAGCAGTGAGCTTGTCGTTGCCGCTCTCCATGGACTGGTAGAAAGCCAGAGCCAACTCGGGCGCGAACGCGAAGGTCGCGGAGGAGTACAGCGTCACGCCGATCGCCCGGTACGCCTGCTGCGACACCTCGGCGGTGGGCAGACCGTTGAAGAACTGGAAAGGCTTGCCCGACGGTTCGAGCGAGTCCAGAACCGCGCGAACGATACGACCGACCTGGTCGAGATCGCCGGTGCCGTCCTTGAATCCCACGACGGTCGGGAACTGCGCGACCTCGACCGCGGAGGCTTCGGTGAAGCGCGCGTTGCCGCGGTTGTAGACGATGAGCGGCAGGTCCGTGGACTCGGCGACGGCCTTGGTGTAGCTGACGAGCCCCGCCTGCGGCATCGTCACGAGGTAGGGCGGGAGGAGCAGAATGCCGTCGGCGCCGTTGATCTTCGCGCTCCGGGCGAAAGCCTTTGCCTGCGCGACGGATCCGCCCGCACCTGCGTAGACGGGGACGCGGCCGGCGACGACGTCGACTGCGGTGCGGACGATCTTGCCGAACTCCTCGGCTTCGAGTGCGTGGAATTCGCCGGTGCCGCAGGCGATGAAGACTCCACCCGGGCCGGCGTCGACGCCCTTGGCGACGTGGGCGGCGAGCAGGTCGTAGTCGACCTCGCCGGACGCAGTGAAGGGGGTGACTGGGAAGAAGAGGACTCCGTCGAGCATTTCGTATCTCCTGTGTGGTGAGGGGAAGGGATCAGTCTTGGGTGAGCTGGCCGTCGATGCGACGCCAGATTCCCTCTGGATTACCGTCGGCAATGGCGCTGGGCAGCAGTGTCTTCGGAACGTCCTGGTAGGCCACTGGCCGAAGGAAACGTTCGATGGCGAGGGACCCGACGGACGTGGTGGCCGAGTTGGATGTCGCGGGGAACGGTCCGCCGTGCACCATGGCGTGGCCGACCTCGACGCCTGTGGGCCAGCCGTCGAACAGAATGCGTCCGGCTTTGAGTTCGAGAACCTCGAGGAGTTTGCTTGCCTCGGAGTGGTCGGCGTCGTCCACATGGATCGTTGCGGTGAGCTGGCCTTCGAGAAGTGCCGCGACGTCTCGAACCTGCTGCGCATCGGTGCACTTGACGACGAGGCTCGATGCACCGAAGACTTCCTGCTGCTCCACCTCGGACGCGAGGAAGGAATCTGCGTCGGTCACGAACAGCGCTGCGCGGCAGGCGTTCGGGGCGTCGGTCTCGGTGCCGCGCGCGACCTCGGTGGCCGACTGCGCGAGTTCCTCGACGCCGCTCGCGTAACTGGCGGCGATGTTCGGCGTGAGCATCGTGGTCGGGGTGGTCTCGGACACGGCCGTACGCGCGGCGTCGACGAACGAGTCGAGGCCGGGGCCGTCGACGGCGATGACCAGTCCCGGGTTGGTGCAGAACTGGCCCGATCCGAGCGTCAGGGACGCGACGAACGCGCGACCGAGATCCGCTCCGCGGGTCTCGAGAGCTTTGTCGAGGACGAACACCGGGTTGATCGAGCTCATCTCGGCGTACACCGGGATGGGTTCGCGGCGCCCGGCGGCAGCGGCGACGAGAGCGGTTCCACCCGAACGTGATCCGGTGAATCCGACTGCCTTGACGCGTGGGTCGGTCACCAGGGCCGTGCCGAGGCCGCGACCGGAGCCGTAGAGCAGCGAGAAGGTGCCCGACGGCATTCCGGTGGAGGCCACCGCGTCGGAGATCGCGCGTCCGACCAACTCGGACGTTCCTGGATGCGCGTCGTGAGCCTTGACGATGACGGGGCAGCCGGCGGCGAGTGCGGATGCGGTGTCTCCGCCCGCGACGGAGAACGCGAGAGGAAAGTTGCTGGCGCCGAACACGACTACCGGCCCGAGTGGGATCTTCCGCTGACGGATGTCGGCGCGGGGAAGCGGAGCGCGATCAGGCTGAGCGGGGTCGATGCGCGCACCGTTCCAGCTGCCTTCGCGGAGTACGGAGGCGAAGAGCCGAAGCTGTCCCGTGGTGCGGCCGACCTCGCCGGTGATGCGTCCGACGGGCAGTCCGGATTCGGCGACTGCACGTTCGATCAGGGTGTCGCCGAGTGCGGCGATGTTGTCGGCAATCGCGTCGAGGAACTGTGCGCGGGTCTCGGAGGAGGTGGCGCGGTAATCCGCGAACGCCGACCAGGCGGCAGCAGCGGCAGCGTCGACGTCGCCCAGATCGCCGTGGTGGTAAGCAGGTTCGAGTGACTTGCCTGTGCTCGGATCGATGCCGTTGATGGCGGTTCCGGAACCCTGCACCGCCTTGCCCGCAATGATCAACTTGCCGGTCAGTTCGGTGGACTGCGTCAGTGATGCTGTCATGGGTGACTCCTTGTACTCGACTCGATCGGCGACACCGCGTGAGGGTGAGGCTCGGACTCGACGTCAACGTTAGGAGTCCGATCGATACGTGTCCAAGTCAAAAAGTCTTACCTTCGATACCTGAACGGCATCGATCGACGAGGGCTTCCGAAGAGGTGAGCTACGAGAGCAGAGTGCGTCGTAGATCGTCGATGACCGCAGCGGCGGCCGTGAGGTTGTACCCGTCGAACCACGGCGCGGAGTCGACCTTGTAGGCGCGACCGGCCTGCACTGCGGACAACGTCGACCAGAGTGGACTGGACACCAGCGACTGCTCCACCTCGTCGCCTGCATCGGCCTGACCGCCTGCGCCGACGTAGTAGAGGATCACGTCCGCGTCGATCATCGGCAGGTTCTCCGAGCTGACGGCGACGTTGACCTTGGTCGGGTCTGCTCCCGGCGCGGTGTCGGCGGTCGGAGCGATCCCCGCGCCGGACAGAATGTCTGCGTACAAGAACGTCGACGACGCCGCGAGCGTGTTGTACGACCGGACGTCGCCCGAGGTGTCCGAGACGCGCACCACGGACAACCTGAGCCCGTCGGGCCATGCCTGTGCGACATCGGCCCGAAGATCGGCGATGCGATCGTCGAGCCCGACGAATGCACCGACGGCATCGTCCTTGCGGCCGACCGCGTCGGCAACGTCGATGTACTGGTCACGCCAGTACGTGAACGGGATCAACACGGTGGGGGCGATGGTCGACAGTTCGGAGTAGAACGGCTCGCCGATGGGCTGACGTCCGACGATCAGATCGGGGTTCGCTGCCGCGATGGCCTCTAGTTGGACATCGCCGAGGGCGGTGACGCCGATGGACGGTAGTTGCTGCGAGGCCTCGCCGACCAGCGTGCGGACACCTCCGCCCAGAGTGCCCGTCGCGACGACGGGAACGTCGAGTTCGTCGAGCGTCTGCAGGCCGACATACGCGTCGAGGCTGACGATTCGCGTCGGGCCGGCCGGCACGACGACGTCGCCCATGGGCGTAGAGAGGGTCCGTGTTCCGTCGTCTGCGGCGGGTGTGGTGTCGCCGTCGGCTGCGCAGGCAGTGATCAGCGACGCGAGCGCGAGGCCTGCCGCGGCTCCGAAGCGCCTGCGCGAGAGATCGTCGGTGACGGGTGTGTGGGCGAGGGTGATCATGTCTTCTCCTGGTGGGGTGGTGGGTCAGAGGCCGGATTCTTCGAGGGCGGCGTCGACGACCTGGGTCAGCTCGTGTCCGCTCAGGCCCTGGGCGAGTGCGCGGTCGCGGACGGAATCGATGTGCTCTCGGACCTCGGAGAACCGCTGCTGCCAGGCTTCTTTGTCGCGTCGCCAGTAGCCCTTGATGTCGAACCGGTCCGGAGTCCACCCCAGTTCGCGGTGGTAGAGCTTCCGGATCGCTCGGGCGTCGGCCGCTTCGGTCGCCGCCCACAGATAACCGCCGCCGCTGGGTCTGTCGAAGGATCGGACTGTCTCGAGCAACTCATGGTCGGTCGTCCACTCGTACGTGACGGTCGCTGCACTCGGCACCTGTTGCTCGTCGGCTCGGCTCGGCACCGATGCGATGACGTGCGCTGTGGCGCCTGAGGGAAGTTGTTCGACGGCACGGGTGAGAGCGGGTAGTCCGGTCATGTCGGCAACCAACAGTTGCCACTCGGTGTCGGTAGGTGGCCGATACCATCCGTGCGGCTCCGACACGCGGATCCGATCACCGGGCTGCGCATGTTCTGCCCACTGCGCGGCAACGCCGCCGTCGTGAACTACGAAGTCGATGTCGAGGTGTGGGCCGGCCGGGTCGAAGCGGCGGACGGTGTAGCTACGCAGGGTGTCGTCCTCGAAGATCAAGCGGAGACGTTCGTCGGGCACGCCGGTGGTCGCGAAGCCGGACAGGTCGGCACCGCCGAGGCGTACGCGGAGCATGGAGGGCGTCACGTACCACGACGACAGGGTCACGGCGTCGAACGTCCTCGGTTCCGAAGGGCGGCGTTCGGCGGGAACGGTCGGGGGCATCCGGGCAGCTTCCTGTCGAGACCTGTTCAACTCTGACCTGTTCGATATTAGGGTAGCCATACTTTGCCCGACGATCGCCCCGTGTCGATACCCGCAGTGCATCGATCCATGCCTATCTCGTCTTGGACACGCATAGGTGTGGAACCATAGGGTTCGTGTGAGCCGAGTCACGACCACGGAAGGTTCCACCGATGAACGCGCGTACCGCCACCACCCCTGCCGTCACCCGAATGCGAGTGGTTCCCATCGCGGGTCACGACGGCATGCTGCTCAACCTCAGCGGTGCGCACGCACCGTATTTCACGAGGAATCTGGTGGTGCTGACGGATTCGGACGGCCGCACCGGCGTCGGCGAGGTCCCTGGTGGTGAGCCCATTCGCCGGTGCCTCGAGGATGCCCGGTCTCTGGTCGAGGGCCAGTCGGTCGGTACGTACAACGCGATCCTGCAGTCGATGCGAACAGCGTTCTCGGACAGGGATTCCGGCGGTCGCGGCGCGCAGACGTTCGACCTGAGGATCGCTGTCCACGCAGTTACCGCGGTCGAGTCGGCCTTGCTGGACCTGCTCGGGCAGCACCTCGGTGTCACCGTCGCCGCGCTGCTCGGCGAGGGTCAGCAGCGCGAGAAGGTTCAAGCCCTCGGCTACCTGTTCTTCGTCGGCGACTCCGCGAAGACGGATCTGGCGTACCGGACGGCATCCGACGAGTCGGCCGGTGCCGACGACTGGGCTCGCATCCGTCACTCGGAGGCGCTCACCCCCGATGCCGTCGTTCGACTCGCCGAGGCCGCTCAGGCGCGCTACGGATTTCAGGACTTCAAGCTCAAAGGCGGGGTACTTCCCGCCGCCGAGGAGGCGGCTGCCGTGACGGCGCTGCATCGACGCTTCCCCGACGCTCGAATCACGTTGGATCCCAACGGTGGATGGTTGCTGAAGGATGCGATCGAGACCTGCCGCGGGTTGCGCGACGTACTGGCCTACGCCGAGGATCCGGTCGGTCCGGAGGGTGGATTCTCCGGCCGTGAGGTCATGGCGGAGTTCAAGCGGGCCACCGGGTTGCCCACTGCGACGAACATGATTGCCACCGACTGGCGGGAGATGGGCCACACCATCCGCACCGGCGCCGTCGACATTCCGTTGGCCGATCCTCACTTCTGGACCATGAGTGGCTCGGTGCGGGTTGCGCAGCTGTGCGACGCGTGGGGTCTGACCTGGGGGTCGCACTCCAACAACCACTTCGACGTATCGCTCGCCATGTTCACCCACGTCGCGGCGGCAGCACCGGGGAACATCACCGCGATCGACACGCACTGGATCTGGCAGGACGGTCAGCGAGTGACCAGGGAGCCCTTCGAGATCGACGGGGGTTACCTCACGGTGCCGGACAAGCCCGGTCTCGGTGTCGAACTCGACTGGGAGCAAGTGGATGCCGCGCACGAGCTGTATCAGCGTGAAGGCCTCGGTGCGCGTGACGATTCCATCGGTATGCAGTATCTGATCGACGGATGGGCCTTCGACAGCAAGAGCCCGGCCCTGGTTCGATGAGAGCACGGTCGATGAAGATCGTCGTCGGAGACGGAAACATACTGCCGTACCGAGAGCAGTTCGAGGACGGACTGCCCGACGACGCCGACGTGATCTGGGTCGTTCCGTTCGACGAGGCTCGTGTGCTCGCGGAACTGCCCGACGCCGACGTGTACGTGGGCGGAAAGTTCAGCGCAGCGATGGGTGCGGCCGGGTCCCGGTTGAAGATGGTCCACGTCGTCGGTGCTGGAACCGACAACGTCGACCGGTCCGGTCTGAGTCCGGACGTTGAAGTATGCAACACCTTTCACCACGAACAGTCCATAGCCGAGTACGTCGTCTCCGCGACCGTGATGCTACGTCGCAATTTTCTCGTTCAGGATCGTGCGCTGCGAGCAGGCGTGTTCAGTACCGCCGTCTACGACTCGTCGATTCCGCAACCTCTGTCGCTCGTGGACGCCCGCATCGGTTTCGTCGGGTTCGGGCACATCGGCAAGCGGACATGGAAGCTCTTCGAGGCCTACGGAGCGCACGGAGCCGCAGTGACCGGTAGTGGTACAGCAGCCGACGTCGGCCTCGAATGGTTGTCCAGCACCGCTGATCTCGGAAAGCTGATGCACTGGTCCGACGTCGTGGTCGTGTCGGCGCCGCTGACCGACTCGACGCGCGGCATGATCGGCGAGGACGAGTTGTCCAGTTTGGGCAGCGGCGGCATCCTCGTCAATGTCGGTCGAGGGCCTGTGGTTCAGGAGCAGGCTCTGTTCGATGCGCTGGCCGGGCACACGATCGCGGCTGCAGCCATCGACGTCTGGTACCAGTACCCCGGCGCCGACGGTGTCGGTCGACCGAGCACGTTACCGTTCGCGGACCTGGACAACATTCTGATGACCCCGCATTCGTCCGGCGTCACCCACCACACGTTCGTCGGGAGAGTCGCGGACGTCGCGGCCAACATCTCACGCCTGTGAACGCGTGAACGCTGGTGCGGGTCAGCGCACGCCCTCGGCGCGGAGCTCACGAGCCCAGGCGTCGGCGTGCTTGGTCAGGACACCGGCGATGCGCTCGAGTTCACCCGGATACGACGCCACCTCCGCGGGCATCGACACGCTGAGCGCGTCGGTGGCGGGAATGCGGTAGGGCACCACCGTCGCGATGCAGACCACGCCGGGTGTGCCCTGCTCCTGTTCGAGTGACCATCCGCGCTTGCGGACCTCGGCCAGCTCCGCGATGAGCGCGTCGCGGTCGACGATGGTGTTGTCGGTGTATCGCTCCAACGTCTCGGGAAGAAGCTGAGTCACCTCGTCGGTGGTGAGCTCGGCGAGCAACGCCTGACCCAGAGCTGTGACGTGACACGGCAGCTTGCGGCCGACGCGGTGCATGCGCCGGACCTCGAGCTTGGAGCCTCGGCTGGCGAGGTAGATGACGTGGTCCTCGTCGCGTCGGGCGAAGTGGACCGTGTGGCGGACGTCGGAGCGTAGTGCTTCCAGAACCGCGGCGGCCCTACCGACGACGGAATCCTTGTCGAGGTAGGACGTGCCGGTCAGCAGAGCGTGAGTGCCGATGCCGTAGCGCGAACCCGACTCGTCGGCCTCGATCCACCGCAGATCCTTCAGAGTGCGCAGGAGGGCGTGCAAGGACGATCTGGGGTACTTGCACGCCTCCTGCAGCTCGCCGAGACTCATGCGAGTCGGCGAGGCCGCCAGCGTCTCCAGGATGTGAATGGTCCGTTCCGCGGACTTCACCGGCTGGGTGTCCGGAGTGGAGCCTGCAGTAACCGTCTTCACGTCGTTCACCATGAGGACAGTGTCCCTCATATGGAACGCAGTTTCACTCCTGGACACCACTTGACTCAGTATTCCTGTACGAGATTGGCTGCGACGTACTCGTGATCGATCTCTTCCCCCAGGCCAGGACGGTCGGGCATGTGCACGATTCCGTTCTCGTCGATGGAATCCACGATGGATTTGAGGTGCGGCGGAACCCAGTCGTAGTCGGTGTGCGGGTGCAGCAGCCCCCGCTCGTACCAGTGAACGTTGGGCGCCCCGCCGACGAGCGCGAGGTTGGGAGCACCGTTGCCGTGGATCTCGCACTCGAGCCCGAATCCGTCGGCCATGTGCACCGTCTTCATCGCCGGCGTGATCCCGCCGCCGTTCATCGCGCCGACCCGCAGGATGTCGCAGGCCTCGTTGGCGATCCACTCCGACCTGGACTTGTGCCGTCCCGGAGTGGTCTCGGGACCGATGACGGGGGTGTCGATCTGGTCCGCGAGCCACTTGTACGAGCGCAGCGAGAACTCGTCCATCGGCTCCTCGAACCAGGCGAACTTCAAGCGGTCGAGCTCGCGTCCCAACGTGAGGGCTTCGGTGCGCGAGTACCAGTGGTAGCCGTCGAGCATCAGTGAAAAGCCGGGTCCGACGGCGTCGCGTACCGCGGCACAGGCGTCGATGTCGCGGTGAAGGTCAGGGGCGCCGGGGTGCGGCGGCATCCAGGTGTGCAGCTTGATGCCCTGGTAGCCGCGTGCTTTCAGATCACGAGCGAAGGCTGCGAAGTCCTCCGGCGAGGACAGGCCGCCCTCGATGTCGTCACCGCACATGGTGCTCGCGTACGCCTTCACCTCGGAGCGGGCTCCACCGAGCAACTTCCACACCGGAGTGTCGAACTTGTTGCCCGCCAGGTCCCACAGAGCCTGGTCGACGTAGCTGAGCGTGTGCTCGGGCAGTTCGACGGCCTTGGTGCGCTGCCGGATCGCGAACTTCTTCTCGACGGACTCACGCGCAAGCGGATCGGTCCCGATCAGGACCGACTGGAAGTACTGCTCCACCTGGTCCTGACGCAAGTAGTTGGGCTTGCCGAGAACGTAACCGCTGGCTCCGTCGGAATCGGTGATGCGCAGCAACGCCTGGGTGGACTGGCTGGACGGGCCGGGGTGACGGTGTCCGTAGGAGTCGACCGACGTGCGCGCCTCCGTCTTGAACACCTGCACGGCAACTTCCGTGATGACGCTGGACATGGTGCTTATCCCCTATTTGCCCTGACGGGCATCGTATTTGGCCTTGGAACGGTTGAGTTTCTCGGCGAAGTCGTCGGCGAAGTCCTGGGCGCTGAGCTGCCCGATCAGAACCTTCTGCCACTGGCCCAGCATCTGCACCTGGACGATCTTGCCGAAGTCCGGCAGGTAGTCCGGCGGCGTGACCAGGACGGTCTTCGGGTCGTCGAGTGCGGCCTGAGCGGCCTGCACGGACGGCATCGTCTGGAACGACGGCGCCGACCGCGCGACGGTGTTGACCGGAATCTGGCCGACGTTCTCGTTCCAGTACGCCTGCGACTCCGGAGACGTCATGAACTCGAGGAACTTCCAGGCTGCAGCCTGGTGCTGACTGGACTTGAAGACCGTGTACGACGGGAACGGGTCGGTCATCACCGTGCGGACGCCGTTGTCCGCGAGCGGAAGTGCGACTGCGCCGACCTTGTCGCCGAGCGCCTTCCTGTGGTTGCTGAGCGAGCCGAGGTTGTGCTGCATCATCGCAACCGACCCGCCCCCGAAGCTGGCCACCATCTGCGGGAATCCGTTGTTGACGTCGGCGGTGGGGGTGTCGACGTCGTACAGGGCGGCGAATCGTTCGATGGCCTCGACCATCTCGGGGCGGTTGACCGTCGATTCGCTGCCGTCGAAGAAGTTCTCGATACCGGTCGTCGCGAACATGTGTTGCAGTAGCGGATAGATCGATCCCGCTCCGCCGCGGATGGTGAATCCGTACCGGCCGGCGGCCTTGTCGGTCAGTGCGTCCGACGCCTCGTAGAACTCGTCCCAGGTGTCCGGTGGTTCCAGTCCTGCCTCGTCGAACCAGTCGGCGCGGTACCACAGTGTTGCGTTGTTACTGGTGAACGGCAGGCCGTAGAGAACCTCACCACCGCCGGACTCGCGAGCGGATTCGATGATCTTGGGGTCGTAGTCGGTCTTCTGCGGCGATGCGTCGAGGAACTGGTCCAGCGGAATGACGGCATTCTGAGCGACGAGCGGCGCGAGGTATGCAGTGGAGACGATACCGAGGTCCGGGGCCGAACCGCCGGCAAGCGCCGTCTGGTACTTCTGCTGCGCGCTGTCCGACGGTAGGCCGACGTACTCGATGTCGATACCGGGATTCGCAGCTTCGAAACGGCGAATCAGCTCTTCGTACAACGGAGTTCGATCAGGTCCGGCATTGTTGTCCCAGAAGGTGAGGGTGCCGCTGTTCGGGTCGCCCAGTGCGCCGTCGGGCAACGATGTTTCCGAGCTGCAGCCCGCGAGGACGAGCGCGGCCACAGTGCCGACGAGGAACGTTCTTCTGGCCAAATGTGTCTTGGTCATGATCAGCCCTTCACCGCTCCGGCGCTGAGGCCCTGGACGAGGTACTTCTGGATGACGGCGAAGACGGCGACCACAGGCACAGCGGCAATGAGACCGCCGGCCGCGAGGACACCGAAGTCGACGTTGTAGGAACCGATGGTGTAACTCAAACCGACTGGCAACGTGAACTTCTCCTGGCTGCTGATGAACATCAGGCCGAACAGGAAGTTGTTCCAGCTACCGATGAAGGCGAACGAGCCGACGGCGATGAGGCCGGGCCGCAGCAGGGGCAACATGATGATTCGGAACGCTTTCATGCGCGAACATCCGTCGACCATTGCCGCCTCTTCGAGCTCCACCGGGATCTGGGAGATGAAACCCGCCATCAGCATCGCGGCCAGAGGTAGTTGGAACACGGTGTCGGCGACGATGAGGCCGAACAGGTTGTTCACCAGTCCCATTTCGCGGAACACCTGGAACAGCGGGATGAGCAGCATGGCGCCGGGCACGAACTGGCTGCACAACAGCGCCATGACGAGGGGGATCTTGGCACGGAACTTGAAGCGCGCCAACGCGTATCCGGTTGCCAGGGCAACGAAGGTCGTCAGGACCAGGGACAGTCCGGCGACGATCAGGGAGTTCTTGAAGAAGAAGCTGAAGCCCAGCGTGTTCCACACGGTGTCGAAATGATCGAACGTGATGGGCCAGGGAAGCATCGAGTTGGAGCCCGCGGGACGGAACGCGAACACGATCATCCAGTAGAACGGAACGAGCGTGAACAAAAGGTAGAGCGCGAGCGGGAAACCGACGCTGAAGAAACGCGGCTTGGTCTTGTGCACACGCAGTTCGGTGTGGGAATCGGGTGCCGGGGTGGCGATCACCGGTCGATCGGCGGTAGTGGTCATGTTCTCAGGCCTTGTCGCTGTTGAACTTGCTCAGGCGCAAGTAGAGGATCGAGCAGAAGAGCAGGATCACGAATGCCACGGTGGTCAGTGCCGAGCCGTATCCGAAGTCCTGGGCAGTGGTGGCGAGTTGCGAGACGTAGAGCGGCAACGTCGTCGTGACGTCTGCCGGTCCACCGGCGGTCAGTGTGTACAGCAGGTCGACGTTGTTGAACTCCCACACGCCGCGAAGCAGCGTCGAGAGAATGATGACGGCCTTGAGGTGCGGGAGGGTGACGAAGCGGAACCGCTGCCAGCGGTTGGCGCCGTCGACGTTCGCAGCCTCGTACAGATCCTTCGGTGCACTTTGCAGTTCCGCGAGGATCAGGATCGCGAAGAACGGGACACCGCGCCACAGTTCGGCCACCGACGTGGCCCAGAAGGCGGTGTCAGGATCGGCGATGGGGGCGGCCGTGCCGTCGCCGATCCCCATGTCGCCGAGAAGCTTGAACAACCCGGTCGACGGGTTGTAGATGAGGAGCCAGATACCGGTAGTCAGAACGCCGGACACGGCCCACGGCGAGAACACCAGGGCGCGAGCGAGGCCGCGGCCGCGGAATACCTCGTTGACCAGCAGCGCCAGTCCGAGGCCGAGAATCAGCTGGAAGACGACCTGGACGCCGACCCATTTGGCGGTGACGACCAGGCTGTTCCAGAAAGCGTCGTCGGCGAACATGAGCTTGAAGTTCTCGAGACCGGCAAAACCGTTGTCCCACGGCGTCGTCGGGTTGTAGTACTGCAGGCTGTAGTAGAAGACACTGCCCACGGGGTAGAAGATGAAGACCACGAGCAGTACGACGACGGGTGCGATGAGTATGTAGGGCGCCGAGATGCGGCGCTTCTTCCGGATCGGGACGGCCGCGGCGGGTGCAGGCTTCCCTCCCGACCTGGGTGGTGTGGTGGTGACCATGGGTGACGCTCCGAGGGTGAGGGCCTGTGGTGGGCCGACGGGCTGTAGGTCTTGGATCTGGCGGGGTTTGCGAAGACTGTGGGGTGCCGGAGAGAGGCAGGTACGGGAGAATGTCAGTGGTGGGCCTACCTGGGCTCAACGTGATGGGACGTTGTGCTCGTTCATCCGTATCCGTTCACATATATGAACTCACATCGTCTATGTGAATCACTGGGATTCACTATGACGGCAGTCACAAGGCATGTCAAGCGTGACGGGTCATACCGTCCGGCGCAGCCAGTCGGTCACGGCGCCCTGCATGTCCGCGCTGAACACATGTCGGTCGTCGAACCACTGCGTGACCAGGGCGTCGGTGCCGCTGTACGCCTGCGCCAGCGCTGCGTCGGCATCGCGCATTCCAGCGAGCCCGAAATGGCTGTCGCGCTGGGCGAATTGGACCAGAAGTGGAGTCGGTGCGGCGGAGGCGGCGACCGCGGGCCAATCGCACACGGCCGGCAATCCCGGAGTGATCATCAACCAGGTGGTGTCGTCGGCATGACCGTCGGCGATGTCGGCGAACGTGCTCATCATGGCGGTGATGACGGCGGCTTTCACGTCGGTCGCGGCAAGGAGATGCGCGACGCGGGCTCCGCCGCCGGAGAATCCGGTGGTAGCGATGCGGGCGGCGTCGACTCCGGGAAGTCCGCGCAGGACGTTCAACGCGACGAGATCCTCGCGAAGAACCTTTCCGGCCAGGGACGACCCGGTCAGCGCCGCGGCCTTGGCGATCCCGTGTTCGTGCTCGCGTGCGGCGACTTCGTAGCGCTCCTCGTTCATGTCGGCGGCTTTGCGGGCGCGGTCGGGGAAGTCGGCCCATGAGATACGGCGACTGCCCCACGGGAAGACGTCGTGAACCAGAACCGCAAAGCCGGCGTCGACGAGTCCCGCCGCCACGGACTGACCGTCGTAACCCTGTTTCCGCAGTTCGGAGACGCCGGGAGCGGGCCCATCGGGCCCATCGGGTCCGTCCGCGACCTTTTCCTTGCCGTAGAACTTCAGCCCGTCGTGACCGTGCATGAGGAGCACCGCGGGCAGGACGCCACCAGCGTGGTCGGCGGGTTTCAGAAACCATGCCTCGGTCGGTGTGCCCTGCTCTGGGGTGGCCCAGGTCAGTTCGGTTCCGACTACGCCGTCGCGGCGCCAGGTGCGGCCGACGACCGGTTCGGGACGGTCGTGGTGCAGGTTGGAGGAGGTGCCCAACGCGTGCAGGATAGCGGCACGTCGGTTGGATCGTGGACAGTTCGACTCTGAATGTGTTCCCATGTGTGAACTCTGTCCTGTCTGTTGAATGCTTGAAGGGCCATCCATGACCGAGAACTCCGTCGATCGCATCGTCGCGCACGCCTATCCGTGGGATGTGCTCGGCGATCCCCATTTCGTCGATCGCGTACACGCCCTGGGCGTCCGTGAAATAGCGCTTGCTGCCAGCTATCACTCGACCAGGGCCGCAACCCCGTTGCACCCGTCGCACAAGGTCGTCGACGCCCACCACGCGGCGCTGTACCGCCCGGTGCGTCCGGAGGCGTGGGGCGGGCTCACGGTGCAGGCGAGGTCGGCCGCCTGGGGCGGATCCGAGGACGCATTCGGTGACGCCGCAGCCGTACTCGTCGCGGCGGGAATCAAGGTACATGCATGGATCGTCCTGTCGCACAGCACGATTCTGGGTCACGCCCATCCGGATACGACCGTCGTCAACGCGTACGGTGACCGGTACCCGTACGCACTTCAACCCGGGCACCCCGACATCGTCGCCTACGCACGCACCCTCGCCGCGGAAGCTGTCCGGGGCGTCGACCTGTACGGCGTGTCCATCGAAGCCGCGGGTCAGTTGGGATTCGCCCACGTCGGACCGCACGAGAAGACCGACGGGGCGTACCCCGAAATCGGTGACACGTTGATGTCGATCAGCTGCACTCCTCGCGAGCTGGCCGCGTGGGCCGAACACGGCGTCGACTCGGACAAGATCGTCGCGAGACTGCGCGACGGTATCGACGCGTTGTCCGCAGGAACGTTGGCCTCGTCGTCGACGATCGAGGACGTCCTCACTCCTGATGAAGCCGGCGCTGTGCTGGCAGTGCGTCACGCCGACGCCGACACGCTGCGCCGCGAAGTGCTCGCAGCAGTGCGCGCGGAAGTTCCCGACGTTCGCGTCACGCTCCACGGGCACCCCGATCCTTGGAAGACCGGTCCGTCTCCTGCCCTCACGAGCACCGCAGCATCCGACGCCGACGCGGTACTTGTCTCGGCCTGGCCAGGAACTGCCGAGACGGTGTCGGTCGTGGAGAAGACTCGCGCGCTGGTCGGTGACGGCATTGCCGTCGGCGCATACGTTTCCGTGTTGCCGCCGAAAAAACTCGACGAGGTCGACGCCCACGTCGCAGCAACCGTCGCAGCCGGAGCGAACGAACTGCACCTCTACCACCTCGGCCTTGTCAACAAGCCGCAACTCGACTCGCTCGGCTCCGTCATCGCGAACTACTCCTAGCCGCCACCCCCGCCGCACCGAACGTGACGTTCGGTCACTTCAAGTGACCGAACGCCACGTTCGGTGCGAACAGGGCAGCCCACTAGTGCATGCGTGTGCCCAGCGGGTGGTCGCAGAATGCACCACCGACGCGCTGGAGGATCGGGTCGTCGAAGGTCCATTCGTGGTCGGCGAGGAATTCGTCGGCGAACTGCTCGGCGTCGTCCTGGGGTTCGTATCCGATGGCGGCGCCCTGTTCGCCCGACCACCAGGCGCGGGAGTTCTTCGAGATACCCCAGACGGTGTGAAATCCCTTGGCGCTGTCGGACAGGGACGCTTCGATGAGGCGTGCGGTGTCGGCCGGCGACATCCAGCTGGCCAGGCCGCGGTAGTTCGGTGGCTTCTCGAAGCTGGAGCCGATGCGCAGGTTGACCACATCGATGCCGAAGCGGTCGTGGTACAGCCTCCCCAGTGCCTCGACTGCAGCCTTCGACCAACCGTAGAAGCCGTCGGGACGTGGAGTCACATCGCCGGCCAAGGGCTCGCCGCCTGCTTCCGCGTGCGTCCAGAAGCCCACGGCGTGATTGCTCGATGCGGCGACGATGCGGGTGACTCCGTGCGCCACGGCGGCGTCGAAGATCGCCTGCGTGCCGTCGACGTTCACCGACAGGATGTTCGCCCACGAGTCCTCGGTGCTCAATCCGCCGAGGTGCAGGATGGCGTCGACGCCGTCCACTGCCCTGGCCACCGCGGCGCGATCCGTGACCGATCCTTGGACGAATTCTTCTGTGGCCGAGTCGGTATCGGTGATGTCAGCGATATCGAACAGCCTGAGCGTGCGATCCGGCCTACGCAGTAGCGGGCGGAGCATCTTTCCCATGTTTCCGGCAGCGCCGGTGATCAACAGCGTCGTCATGTTTCCTCGTTTCCATCGAAAAGTCTTGTGCTGCGCATCACGTTAGTGCATAGTTCGAGACGAAGTCACCATGTTGACTCAAGTTCACATACATGAACACACGTGAACACAGTTCGATACTCCCACTCGGATCGTCCGGCACGTTCCTGCCGGTGAAGGAGCACACTCATCATGGCAACAGTTGCATTCGAGAACGTCACCAAGTTCTTCCCCGGGGGAGACAAGCCCGCCGTCGACCAGCTCGACCTCGCGATCGAGGACGGCGAGTTCCTCGTCCTCGTCGGACCGTCCGGCTGCGGCAAGTCCACGTCGCTCCGCATGCTCGCCGGTCTCGAGGACGTCGACCGCGGCGCCATCACCATCGGCGGCAACGACGTCACCGAGTTCCAGCCCAAGGACCGCGACATCGCGATGGTGTTCCAGAACTACGCCCTCTACCCGCACATGACCGTCGGCGAGAACATGGGCTTCGGCCTGCGCATCGCAGGTGAGGACAAGGCCGAGATCAAGCGTCGAGTCGAGGATGCCGCCAAGATTCTCGATCTCACCAAGTTCCTCGATCGCAAGCCCAAGGCGCTGTCCGGCGGTCAGCGTCAGCGCGTGGCGATGGGTCGAGCGATCGTTCGCAAGCCCCAGGTCTTCCTCATGGACGAGCCGCTGTCCAATCTCGACGCGAAGCTCCGCGTACAGACTCGCGCGCAGATCTCTGCCTTGCAGCGGCGTCTCGCGACCACCACCGTCTACGTGACGCACGATCAGGTCGAGGCCATGACGATGGGTGATCGAGTTGCTGTCCTCAAGGATGGAGTGTTGCAGCAGTGCGATACTCCTCGCCGGATGTACGAGCATCCGAACAACGTCTTCGTCGCCGGCTTCATCGGATCCCCTGCGATGAACCTTCTCGAACTTCCCCTCGTCGACGGCGGAGTGCGCTTCGGCGGCGAGGTCGTCCCTGTTCCGCGTTCCGCGATCGCCGGCATCGGCGAAAGCTCGGTCACCCTCGGCGTCCGCCCCGAGGATCTCGAACTCACCACAGGCGCGGGTCTCGAGGTCACCATCGACGTGGTCGAAGAACTGGGCGCCGACGCCTACGTGTACGGCCAGGCCGACATCAACGGCACCAAGCAGCCCATCGTCGTGCGCGCCGACGGCCGCATCCCGCCTCGCCGTGGCGAGAAGATCACCCTGTCCTACGCCGCCGAGCGCACTCACCTGTTCTCGACCGTCACCGGCGAACGCCTCGTCGACTGACAGGCTCCCGGGGGTGGAAATGCATGCAGCGTGGTGTATTTCCATCCCATGGCGGTGATGCCGAACCCGTATCGATGCATCCACAAATAGTCTTGGACTTGAATGAATCAACCCCATAGCGTGTGAGGTACACCACCAGCCGTTCAAGGGAGATCAGTCGCAGTGTCCATCGACGTAGAGACAAGAACTTCGAAGCCCACCAGCGGACTCACCGCACCCGACGCGGCGATCAAGGCCCTCGCGGCAGGCGACGCGACCATCGACCGGATCGCACACGTCACGCTGAAGTCGATCACGCTGCCGCTGAAGAACCCCATCAGTGATGCCAAGGTGTTGACGGGCCGGCAGAAGGCGATGACCGAGGTTGCATTCTTGTTTGCGGAAATCCGCACGGAGCAAGGGCACGAGGGCATCGGATTCAGTTACTCCAAGCGCGCAGGCGGACCGGCTCAGTTCGCGCACGCGCAGGAGATCGCCCCCGTCCTGATCGGTGAAGATCCCAGCGACATCGCCAAGATCTGGACCAAGCTGCAGTGGGCGGGAGCATCCGTCGGACGCAGTGGCGTTGCGACACAGGCTATTGCGGCTATCGACATCGCGCTGTGGGACCTCAAGGCCAAGCGTGCCCAGCTGCCGCTTGCCAAGCTGATCGGTGCAACGCGTGACTCGGTGCAGACGTACAACACCTCGGGTGGTTTTCTGCACACGCCTATCGAGGAAGTGCTGGACAACGCGACGGCATCCCTCGCAGCCGGAATCGGCGGCATCAAACTCAAAGTGGGTCAGCCGGATTGGCGCACCGACATCGCGCGCGTCACAGCTGTCCGCGAGCACCTCGGCGACGGCGTGCCGCTCATGGTGGACGCCAATCAGCAGTGGGATCGCCCCACCGCCAACCGAATGTGTCGAATCCTCGAGCAGTTCGACCTGGTCTGGATCGAAGAGCCGCTCGACGCGTACGACGCCGAAGGTCACGCAATGCTAGCCCGCACGTTCGACACCTCGATCGCCACCGGTGAGATGCTCGCCAGCGTCGGCGAGCACGTACGCCTGATCGAGGCGGGGTCCGTCGACATCATTCAGCCCGACGCCCCGCGCATCGGCGGCATCACACAGTTCCTGAAACTCGCCGGCCTGGCCGAGCATCGCAACCTGCAGATGGCGCCGCACTTCGCGATGGAAATCCATCTGCACCTCGCGGCTGTCTACCCGCTGCAGACCTGGGTGGAGCACTTCGACTGGCTCGACCCGCTGTTCAACGAGCACCTCGAAACCCGTGACGGCAGAATGCATCTCTCCGACCGTCCGGGCCTCGGCTTCACGCTCAGCGATCAGGCCAAGGCCTGGACCATCGGCACGGCGGAGTTCGGCAAGTAACCCCTATGTGAGGCGGAGGCGTTCCAGGGTCGCGCGGGCGCCTTCGGAGTGCAGAGAGTCCAACTGCGTGCGGTATTCGGCGACGAAGCGTTCGTTGTCGATCAGGTCGCCGAAGACCGCGCGGTTGGCGATGAAGGCCGTCGGATCCTGGTGCTGGCTCGAGGCGATCGGAACGAGCGAGTCCTTCAGCGCGTCGACGATGTCGATCGGTTGACCCTGCTCGTCGACGCCTTCGGCGTAGCGCGCCCAGCTGGCGACGACGGCAGTGGACAACCGGATGTCTCCGCCCGTTTCGAGATTCTTGCGGATGACGGGCAACAGCCACTTGGGAATTCGGTCCGACGATTCCGCGCACAGCCGCGCGACGGTGTCGCGGATCTCCGGGTTGGAGAAGCGTTCGATCAGTGTCTTCTTGTAGTCATCCAGATCGATGCCGGGGACCGGCTGCAGCGTCGGAGTTGCTTCGTTGTTCATGTAGGCCAGCAGGAACTCGGAGAACAGTGAGTCCTGGGCTACCTCGTGCACCAACCGGTAGCCGCTGAGGTAGCCGAAGTACGCGAGTGCCTGATGGCTCGCGTTCAACAGTCGCAGCTTCATCAGCTCGTACGGCGTGACGTCCTCGACCACCTGTACTCCGACGTCCTCGAACGGAGGGCGACCGAGCGTGAACTTGTCCTCGAGGACCCACTGCGTGAACGGCTCGCCCGCGACAGGCCACTGATCGTCCAGCGCGTAACGCTCCGAAAGGCTCTGCACCACTTCGGGAGTGGTCACCGGCGTGATGCGATCGACCATCGAGTTGGGGAATGCCCCCTCGGCGGTCAACCACTGCGCCAACTCGGGATCTTTCAGGTGCGCGAACGCAGTGAACGTCGACTGCGCGATGTGCCCGTTGCCTTCGATGTTGTCGCACGACATGATGGTGAACGGCTTCAGTCCGCGGTCCTTGCGTCGCGCGAGCGCGTCGACGACCAATCCGAACGTCGTCGACGGAACGGCCCCGTCCTTCAGATCGGCCTGAATGGAGGGATTCGCGGCGTCGAATTCGCCCGTCGTCGCGGAGAAGTTGTACCCGCCTTCGGTGATGGTGAGCGAGACGATGCGCGTCGACTCCGCGGCCATCTTCTCGATCACGGCCTCGGGATCGTCCGGTGCGAAGAGGTACTCGACGATGGATCCGATTACTCGGGTGTCCCAGGTGCCGTCCGCGTGCTTGAGCGCCAGCGTGTACAGGCAGTCCTGGGCATCCATGACGTCCTTCATCTTCCGGTCACCGGGGAGGACTCCGACGCCGCAGATTCCCCACTCCGACGCTTCGCCCTGCTGAAGCAGCCGGTCGACGTACATCGCCTGGTGGGCGCGGTGGAACCCACCGACACCGAAGTGCACGATCCCGGCCGTCACCTCGGACCGATCGTAGGTGGGTACCGCGACGTCCTCGATGAAGTCGTCGAGAGTGCGCGAGTTCAGCTTCATACGTCGGTCTCCTTCGAGAATCCTGGGATGACAACAGCTTTGATGCTTCCAGCGACCTTGTCCGCGTTCAACGCGTCCTCGGCGTGAGCGAGATCGAACCGTGCGGTGACCATGGCGTCGAGATCGACGAGGCCTCCGAGCACCAGTTCACGAGCGATGGGCCAGGTGTTGGCGTAGCGGAACACTCCGGTCAGTACCAGTTCGCGGTTCTGGATCAACGAGATCGGCAACGCGTAGTCGGATCCACCCATACCCACCAGCACCACGGTACCTGCGGGCCGAACAGCATGAATGCCGTCGACGACGGCACGGGCCGCACCGGACGCGTCGATGAACGCGTCGACCTCGAACTCTCGAACGTCGTCCGTTGCAGGGTCGAGAACCTGCGTCGCGCCGAAGGTGGATGCGTTGACCCGACGAGCCGCGTCGATGTCGCTGACGATCACGGTCGTGGCGCCGAATGCGCGGGCGACCTGTGCGGTGACGAGGCCTACCGGGCCCGCGCCCGCGATCAACACGCTGGAGCCGGCGGTGATTCGTGCCTTCTGGGCCGACGCGATGCCGACCGACAACGGTTCGAAGAGGGCAGCGGCTTCGTCGGAGATCTCGTCGGGAATCGTGTGCGCGAAGACCGACTGGATCAACACGTACTCGGCGAGGGCGCCGTCGATCGGCGGCGTCGCGAAGAACTCCATGGACGGGCACAGGTTGTATCGGCCGGCGCGCGACTGTGCGCTCGTCGGATCCGGGCGCTGAGGTTCGATCGAGACGCGCTGGCCGATTCGGGTGTCGGCCACTGCGGAACCGACTCCGACGATCACGCCTGCAGCTTCGTGTCCGAGTACCAACGGGCCGTTCACGACGTGGTCGCCGATTCGGCCTTCCCGGTAGTAGTGCGCGTCCGACCCGCAGACTCCGACCGCGGTCACCCGCACCAGCACCTCGTCTGCCGCCGGGGTCGGAACCGGTCGCTCCTCCAGTCGAATCTCGTGGGGTCCGCTGAGAACGCTGACCTGCATCGACTGTGGCACCTCGAACTCTTCATGGGGCGGTGTTGTGTAGATCACACCTGAATGTTAGCTTAATGAGCAGAAGAACACACCCTGAGCATATGCTCACCGCCTGCAGGAGATGTCGTGACAATTTCGGTCCCCGAGGTTCCGGGACCGCAGCGTTCGTCGAAAACCACCGACGACCTGCGGCTCGCCCTCCGTGCGGCGTCGATGTATCACGTCGAGGGGGCGACGCAGGCGGAGATTGCCGCCAAGCTCGGGGTCTCCCGCCCCACCGCAGGACGGCTGGTCGCCAAAGCGCGAGCACTCGGTCTGGTCACCATCGAGATCAACGTGCCCGACGAGTTGCAGGGCACCGTGCACGCCGATATCGAGCGCGATCTCGAGCGAACCTTCGGGCTGACGGAAGCTCTCGTCGTTCCCGACGTCATCGACGGCACCGACCGGGGGTACGGGTCGCTCGGGCGTGCCGCGGCCGCCGTGCTGTCCAGGCGGTTGGCGTCGACCGACACACTCGGATTCACGTGGGGCCCGGAAACCGTGGCCGTCGCGCATTCGCTGAAGTCCAGGGGCGCGAAATGCGCCCAGGTGGTTCAGCTCGACGGGTCGATGAGTTCGGCCGACTACCAGACCGGTGTGGAGTACACCCTGGGCCGCTGCGCGGAGTATCTGCAGGCACGGCCCGTCCGGTTGAACGCGCCGCTGTACGCCGATCCGGCGACAGTGACGGCGTTGCAGCAGGATTCGGTGATATCTCGCGCCCTACAAGCCGGGACCGAGGCCGAAGCGATGATGTACGGCCTCGGTCCCGTTTCCACGTCGACCACGCTGTTCGAGGGCAGCTTCATCGACTTGGAGATCATCGACGAGCTCCGCAGTCTAGGCGCCGTCGGTGAAATCGGTGGACGATTCTTCGACGCCGACGGGACCCCGACGGGCGGTTCGCTTCCGGACCGAACGGTGTCCGTCGGACTCGACGCCATTCGGTCGTGCGACCGGGCAATTCTGATCTCCGGTGGTGTGAAGAAACACCAGGCAATACTCGGTGCACTTCGCGGTGGCTTCGCCTCCGTACTCGTCACCGACATCGAAAGTGCGCGTTGGTTGATGGCGCATACAACGGAAGGTGTGTCCCAGTGAGGTTATTACCCAAGGTGGTCGTCGCGGCCTCGCTCGCGACGACCCTGACGCTGTCCGGCTGTGCCGGCGCAGGTTCGATCGGTGGTGACGGTGACGGCACGACGATCACCGTCGCCATCGTGTCGAACTCGCAGATGTCCGACGCCATCTCGTTGGCGCCCGAGTTCGAGGCCGAGAACCCGGGTATCAATCTGAAGTTCGTGTCTCTGTCGGAGAACGAGGCTCGTGCCAAGATCACCGCGTCCGTCGCCACCGGTGGCGGTGAGTTCGACGTCGTGATGATCAGCAACTTCGAGACCCCGCAGTGGGCCGAGAACGGCTGGCTCACCAACCTGTCCGAGTACGCCGACGCGACGCCTGGCTACGACGAGGACGACTTCATTCCGACGCTGAAGGAGTCACTGTCCTACGAGGGCAGCATGTACTCCGTCCCGTTCTACGGTGAGTCGTCGTTCCTGATGTACCGCAAGGATCTGATGGAAGCGGCAGGCATCACGATGCCGGAGGAGCCGACGTGGCAGGAAGTCGCCGACGCCGCCGCGAAACTCGACAGCCCCGACGTCTCGGGAATCTGCCTCCGCGGAAAGCCCGGCTGGGGTGAGGTTCTCGCCCCGCTGAACACCGTCATCAACTCGTTCGGTGGACGCTGGTACGACGAGAACTGGAACGCGCAGCTCACCAGCCCCGAAACCGAAGCCGCCGTTCAGTTCTACGTCGACACCGTCCGCGACCACGGCCAGCCCGGCGCCGCAACCAGCGGATTCAGCGAATGCGGTACGCAGCTTTCGCAGGGGAACACCGCGATGTGGTACGACGCCACCTCCGCCGTGTCGGTGCTGGAGGACCCGACGTCGAGCAACGTCGTCGGCAAGATCGGATACGCCAAGGCGCCGAGCGAGGCCAAGAGCGACAACGGCTGGCTGTACTCCTGGGCGCTCGGAATCCCCACCACCTCGGAGAATCCCGACGACGCATGGAAGTTCGTGTCGTGGATGACCAGCAAGGAGTACCTGAACAAGGTCGGCAACGAGCTGGGCTGGGAGCGTGTTCCGCCCGGAAGCCGCTTGTCCACCTACGAGATTCCCGAGTACAAGGAAGCATCCGCAGCCTACGGTCAGGTGACGTTGGACTCCATCAACGGTGCCGATCCCAACAATCCGACGGTCGACCCCGTTCCGTACACGGGTGTGCAGTTCCTGACCATTCCCGAATTCCAGGATCTCGGAACCCGTGTCAGCCAACAGATCAGTGCAGCAGTAGCAGGACGAATCAGCGTCCAGGACGCGCTCGAACAAGCGCAGCAGTACGCCGAAGTGGTCGGTAAGACGTACCAGGAGGGCCAGGGATGACCACCACCGAAACGCGATCGGCGGAAGCCGATTCCGAGAAGTTCGTACCGAGACCGAGAACCATCTCCAAGGCCGAGGGGTGGCGTCGACGCGGCCCGCTCCTGCCCGCGATGGTGTTCGCTATCGTCGTCACCCAGATCCCCTTCCTGTTCACGCTGTACTACTCGACTCAGTCGTGGAACCTCGTCCGACCTGGTTCGCGAGAGTTCAACTGGCTCAACAACTACGTCGACGTGTTCCGCGACAGTCAGTTTCGTGAAGTCGCACTGAACACGGTGATCATGATCGTCGGCACCGTCATCATCTCGGTGATCCTCGGTCTGTTCCTGGCGTTGCTGCTGGATCGAAAATTCATCGGCCGCAGCCTGATCCGTACGCTCTTGATCACACCGTTCCTGATCACTCCGGTCGCCGGTGCGCTGATCTGGAAGACCACGATGTTCGATCCGGTCTTCGGCCTGATCAACTTCGTGCTCAGCCCGTTCGGCGTGGACCAGATCGACTGGGTCTCTCGCTACCCGCTGCCGGCCGTCATGGCCAACCTGATCTGGCAGTGGACGCCGTTCATGATGCTGCTGATTCTCGCCGGTCTGCAGTCGATGCCCAAGGACATCTCCGAGGCGGCGCGAGTCGACGGCGCAGGGCCCTTCAAGCTGTTCCGGGAGCTCACCCTCCCGCACCTGCGGCGGTTCATCGAACTCGGTGCCGTCCTCGGTGCGATCTACCTGGTCAACACCTTCGACGCGGTGTACATGATGACCTCGGGCGGCCCGGGTGTCGCCTCGGCGAACCTGCCGTTCTACATCTACCAGCGCGCCTTCCTCGGATTCGACATCGGGCAGGCCGCGGCCATGGGCGTGGTCACGGTGGTGGCCACCATCATCGTCAGCACCTTGGCGCTGAGACTGATCTTCAAGAGCTTCAGTGGAAACGAGGAGGCTGCGTGATGAGTACCGCTACCACGAACAAGAAAGCAGTACCGCAAACATCCGACGGTGTCGCCATCAAGCGCAAGAGCAAGTGGGGCCCGGGCACCATCTGGTCGTTCGTCGCCTGGGTCGCGGGCATCACGTTCTTCTTCCCCGTGCTGTGGATGGTGTTGACCGGTTTCAAGCAGGAGGCCGACGCCTACTCGGACCCACCGAAGCTGTTCTTCACCCCGACGCTGGATCAGTACCGCGGAGTGCTCGAGAGCGGTATCGGCACCACCCTGCTCAACTCGGCGTTCGCGACCGTGGTCTCGACGCTTCTCGTTCTGCTGCTGGGTGTTCCGGCTGCGTTCGCTCTGTCGCTGCGACCGGTGAAGAAGACGAAGGACGTGCTGTTCTTCTTCATCTCCACCAAGATGCTCCCGGTGGTCGCGGCAATCGTTCCGCTGTACGTCATCGTCGGCGACATCGGCATGCTGGACAACATCTGGACACTCGTGATCCTCTACACCGCAATGAATCTCCCCATCGCGGTGTGGATGATGCGGTCGTTCTTCCTGGAAGTTCCGAGCGAGTTGCTCGAGGCCGCCAGCATGGACGGTGCTTCGCTGTGGACCTCGGTGCGTGAGGTGATCCTGCCGCTCGTCTCTCCCGGTATCGCCGCGACGTCGCTCATCTGCGTCATCTTCTCGTGGAACGAGTTCTTCTTCGCCGTCAACCTCACCGCCGTTCAGGCACAGACCATTCCGGTCTACCTCGTCGGCTTCATCACCGGACAGGGCCTGTACTGGGCACAGCTGTCCGCCGCTGCGACATTCGCAGCCCTCCCCGTCGTCCTTGCCGGATGGTTCGCGCAGAACAAGCTCGTGCGCGGTCTGTCCTTCGGCGCCATCAAATAGGTACAGGAGCTCACTGAAATGGCTGCAATCACGTACAAGAAGGCATCCTGCGTCTACGAAGGTGCCGACAAGCTCGCCGTCGATTCACTCGACCTCGACATCCAGGACGGCGAGTTCGTCGTCCTCGTCGGACCGTCCGGTTCCGGCAAGTCCACCGCTCTGCGCATGCTCGCCGGGCTCGAGGAGATCGACGGCGGCGCCATCGAGATCGGTGGCAAGAACATGGTGGGCGTGCCGTCCAAGGACCGCGACATCGCCATGGTCTTCCAGAACTACGCGCTCTACCCCAACAAGACCGTCGGGGAGAACATGGGCTTCGCGCTCAAGATGCGCGGCGTCCCGCTGGAGGAGCGCAAGGCGAAGGTCGCGGAGGCCGCCAAGATCCTCGACCTGACGGAGTACCTCGACCGTAAGCCGGGCAAGCTCTCCGGTGGTCAGCGTCAACGAGTTGCCATGGGCCGCGCCATCGTTCGTGAGCCCCAGGTGTTCTGCATGGACGAACCTCTGTCCAACCTCGACGCCAAACTGCGCGTGCAGACGCGCACGCAGATCGCGGCCCTGCAGCGTCGTCTCGGCACCACGACCGTGTACGTCACCCACGACCAGGTCGAGGCCATGACGATGGGTGACCGGGTTGCCGTGCTGCGCGGTGGCAAGCTGCAGCAGTTCGCGTCGCCCACGGACCTCTACGACAATCCGGTCAACGCCTTCGTCGCCGGCTTCATCGGCTCACCCGCGATGAACCTCATGACGGTGCCCATCGGGTCCGGCGGAGTGCAGATCGGCAACTTCCTGTTGCCTCTCGAACGCGACGAACTGACCAAGCTCGCCTCGCTCGGACTGGACAACGTGACTGTCGGGCTTCGGCCCGAGCAGCTCGGGATCACGCGTGGAAGCGGGGAAGGTTTCGAGGGCAAGGTCGACCTCATCGAGGAGCTGGGCAGCGAATCGTACGTCTACGCCCACCTCGACGACCCCAAGGTCAAGGGACTCGACGGCGGACCGGTGTCCCTCGTCGCACGCTCGGCCGTCCGCGCTCCCGCCAAGATCGGCGAAAGCGTCGCCCTCACACGGCTGGACGGTGCGATTCACCTGTTCCACCCGGAATCGGGTGAGCGGATCTGATCACTCTGCGGCAGGGCGCTACCCCCGTACCCCTGTTCGGGGGTAGCGCGCTCACCACTCGACTCAATAGCGTGGAGAGTAAGTGAGATGTGCGCCACAGCTAGGGAGTGATCATGACGGACGGAACGGGCTACACCGCATTCAAGCAGGCCCGCGACCTGCTGCTGGACGCCTACGGCAATTACGACGCCGCGACGGCGAACTTCCAGTGGCCTACCTTCGGTGAGAAGTTCAACTGGGCGATCGACTGGTTCGACGCGTACGCACGCGGCAACGACGGTATTGCCCTGTGGATCGTCGAGGAGGACGGGTCCGAGGGCAAGTTCACGTTCGACTCCATGTCCCGGCGTTCCGACCAAGTGGCGCGGTGGTTGGAATCTCTGGGCATCGGCCGCGGCGACTCGGTGATTCTGATGCTCGGTAACCAGGTCGAGCTCTGGGAGTCGATGCTGGCCGTCATGAAGCTCGGCGCCGTTCTGATGCCGACGACCACGGCGATCGGCTCCGTGGACCTGACCGACCGCCTGCAGCGAGGGAAAGCCAAGGCCGTCATCGTCAACCCCGCCGATGCACCGAAGTTCGACGAGGTGCCGGGTGAGTATCTGAAGCTGTCGGTCGGTGCGCACGACGGGTGGACCGACTTCCGATCGGCGTACGACGTCCAGGACGCACAACCGTTCGAGACGGTGACAGCCCCCGACGATCGCCTTCTGCTGTACTTCACCTCGGGAACGACGAGCAAGCCGAAACTGGTCGAGCACACTCAGGTGTCCTACCCCGTCGGCCACCTGAGCACCATGTACTTCCTCGGCGTCAGGCCGGGCGACGTCCACCTCAACATCAGTTCACCGGGGTGGGCCAAGCACGCGTGGAGTTGCTTCTTCGCGCCGTGGATTGCCGAGGCGACCATCTTCGTCTACAACTACACCCGGTTCGACGCCACGGCGCTGCTCGCGCAGATCCGTCGCGCCGAGGTGACGACGTTCTGCGCACCGCCGACGGTGTGGCGCATGCTGATTCAGGCCGACATCTCCGGTGGCCGGGGTGCGCTGCGTGAGGCCATCGGTGCGGGCGAACCGTTGAACCCGGAGGTCATCTCGCACGTGCAGAAGCAGTGGGGGCTGAACATCCGTGACGGCTTCGGTCAGACGGAAACCACTGCGCTGGTGGCGAACACGCCAGGCGCGGAGCTGAAGTTCGGTTCGATGGGTCGACCGCTCCCCGGTGTGCCCGTCGTGATCATCGATCCGGTGACCGGTGAGCGCGCCGACGAGGGTGAGATCTGCCTGGACCTCGAGCAGCATCCGTTCAACCTCATGACCGGCTACCTGGACAACCCGGCTCGCAACGCCGAGGTCATGTCCGGCGGGTACTACCACACCGGGGACGTCGCGTCGCGGGATGCCAAGGGCTACATCACGTACGTCGGACGCACCGACGACGTGTTCAAGGCGTCGGACTACAAGGTCTCGCCCTTCGAGCTCGAAAGCGTGCTCATCGAGCACCCGGCCGTGGCCGAAGCGGCCGTGGTCCCTGCTCCCGACGAGACGCGCCTGGCCGTGCCGAAGGCCTACGTTGCCCTCGCCGCCGGCTGGGAACCGAACGAGGACACAGCAATCGAGATTCTGAAGTACGCCCGCGAACATCTGGCGCCGTACCTGCGGGTGCGTCGAATCGAGTTCTTCGAGCTTCCGAAGACCATCTCCGGCAAGATTCGACGCGTCGAGCTTCGAGCCCGCGAGAACTCCGGTGAAGTCCTGTCCGGGGAGTATCGGGACGACACCATCCGCATGTGAGTGGAATGTAGGCCAGGGCCTGCATTCCACTCACATGAAAGGTGTTCCGACCGAAACATTTCTCGAGTCACGGGCCCGCGTAAGACCGCGCTTCTCGAGGATCGGCCGCACGCCTTCGCCGAAGTGGTAGGCCTCCTCGAGGTGCGGGTAGCCGGAGAGAACGAAGTGATCGAGCCCGATCGACGCGTACTCGGCGATGCGATCGGCCACTTCCTCGTGCGAGCCCACCAAAGCTGTGCCCGCCCCTCCGCGGACCAGGCCGACACCCGTCCACAGATTGGGCGCGATCTCCAGTGAGCGGGCGTCGGCGCCTGCCGTGTACGCGCTGCCGCCGCCGTGCAGTTCACGCATACGACGCTGGCCCTCGGACACCGAGCGGGACAGGCTTTCCTGCGCCGCTTCGACGGTCTTGGGGTCGAGGGCACCGAGCAGGCGGTCCGCCTCTGCCCACGCCTGCTCGGACGTGTCTCGTGAGATGACGTGCAGCCGAATGCCGTAATCGAGGGTGCGGCCCTGCACCTCCGCCAGGTCTCTGATCCACGCGATCTTCGATGCCACCGCCGCTGCCGGTTCGCCCCACGTCAGGTAAGTGTCCGCGAACTGCGACGCCACCGTCCCCGCGGCCGGAGACGAACCGCCGAAGAAGATCGGCGGCACCGGATCCGGATGACGCTGCAGCACAGCGTCTTCCACCTTGATGTATTTGCCGTCGAAGGACACCGGCCCGTCGTTCGCCCACAGGCGGCGGGTGACGTCGAGGAATTCACCGCAGCGCTCGTAGCGCTGGTTCTTGTCCAGAAAATCACCGAACCGTCGCTGCTCGTGGTCCTCGCCACCGGTGACGACGTTCAGCAGGAGGCGTCCGCCGGACTGCCACTGGAACGTCGCGGCCATCTGAGCGGCCAACGTCGGACTGAGCAGACCTGGCCGTAGAGCGACAAGGAACTTGAGGGTCTCGGTGGTGTCGATCATCATCGCCGTCGTCAACCACGCGTCCTCGCACCACGCACCCGTCGGCGTCAGGACCGCCTCGAATCCGTTGCTCTCCGCTGCGGCGCCGATCTGGTTGAGATACTTCAGCGTTGCGGGTCGATCCCCGGACATCGACGATCCATGTCCACCCGCCATCAGATTGCGGGAGTCGCCGTACGTGGGCAGGAACCAATGGAAGCGCGCAGACATGCTGAGCAAGTCTGGCAGGGTGGGATGCGCAGGTCCAGCGTTCGAATCAGCATGATTTCAATGGGTGAACCAGTCGGTCTGTCGTCTTACTCTGGCTCCACATGACCACATTTGCCGAGGCCGCGTCGGCCGAATCGGAGCCGGCCCGACGCAAGCGACTACGCACCGTCGTTGCCGCGTCGCTGTTGGGGACGACAGTCGAATGGTACGACTTCTTTCTCTACGCGACGGCCGCCAGCTTGGTGTTCAACCGACTGTTCTTCCCGGATCAGAGTTCGTTCGTCGGCACGATGCTGTCCTTCGCGACCTTCGCCGTCGGATTCGTCGTGCGACCCATCGGCGGCGTCGTGTTCGGGCACTTCGGCGACCGGATCGGGCGAAAGAAAACGCTCGCGTTGACGATGTTCATCATGGGAATCGCCACGGCGCTCATGGGCGCCTTGCCGACAACCGAACAGATCGGCGTACTCGCGCCGATCCTTCTGCTTCTGCTTCGGATTCTGCAGGGCTTCGCACTCGGTGGCGAATGGGCGGGAGCAGTGCTGCTCGCCGTCGAGCACAGCCCCGAGAAGAAGCGCGGACTCTTCGGCAGCATCCCGCAGATCGGACTTGCACTCGGTTTGGCATTGGGGACAGCGGTGTTCGCACTGCTCCAAACCGTGTTCGACGACGAGGCCTTCCTCGCCTACGGATGGCGTATCGCCTTTCTTCTCAGCCTTGTGTTGGTGGCCGTCGGGTTGGTCGTGCGTCTGAAGGTCGAAGAAACCCCTGCCTTCCAAGCGGTTACCGACCTGAAGCAACGCTCGTCGGCGCCCGTACGCGAGGTATTCGCACGCAAATCCATTCGCAGCACCGTCCTGGGTTTGCTCTCCAGGTGGGGCGAGGGGGCCGCGTTCAACACCTGGGGTGTCTTCGCCATCACCTACGCAACGACACAACTGGACTACGAGAAGGTGCCCGTCCTGCTCGTCGTGACCGTTGCCGCGCTGGTGATGGCAGTGCTCCTGCCGGTTTCCGGTCTGTTGGTCGACCGATTCGGGGCCAAGCGGATCTACATCATCGGTATCGCGTTGTACGGCATCGCAGTGTTCCCGGTCTTCGCCTTGTTCGGCACCGGCAGTCTGTGGCTGTTCGGCCTGGGACTGGTATTGGTGTTCGGATTCGTCCACGCCCTGTTCTACGGCGCACAGGGAACGCTCTACGCAAGCCTCTACCCGACGGAAATTCGCTACACCGGATTGTCCATCGTCTACCAGTTCTCCGGCATCTACGCCTCGGGCGTCACACCGTTGATCCTGACGGCTCTCATCGCAGCAGGCAGCGGATCACCCTGGCTTGCCTGCGCCTTCCTCGTCGGAACCTCCGTCATCAGCGTCATCGCCACAGCCCTCGTCCGTAAGCGGGATCTGTACCTCTGACCGTGTCTATTCCGGACCGAACGTGGCGTTCGGTCACTTCAAGTGACCGAACGCCACATTCGGTCCTGAAAAGCGGGTGTCCGAAAGCGGGTGCCCGAAAGCGGGTGTCCGAAAGCGGGTGCCCGAAAGCGGGTGTCGGAAAAGCGGGTGTCCGAAAGCGGGTACGACGCTAAAGCTTCAGGAACGGTTCGACGACGGCGAGGACTTCAGCGCTTGCGGCGGGGGTGGTCGAGTGGTCGAATCCGCGGATGGTGTGCAGTTCGGAGTTCTTCACGAGTGCGGCTGCGGCTGCGGTGTCGTCGAGCCGCGTGGTGTCCTGGGATCCGACGTAGAACAGTGACGGGATCTTCAGGCCGCGCAGGTCTGCGTCGGACAGTCCGGGTTCTGCGTCGGATGCCCGGAAGTAGGCCGCCATGGCGTCCGAGTCGTTGGCGGAGAACACAGCACGTGTGGCTGCGTCGACGGGGAACAGCCGGTGCTTGTTCCACTCCTCGATGAATCCGTCCATTCCTCGGTCGGCGAGGACGTCGGCGCAACCGGGGAAGAACAGCCGGTCGAAGGCGCCTTTCTGCGGTCCGTGCGAACCGCCGCCGGAGATCAGCTTGGTCACCCTCTCGGGTGCGCGTGCTGCCAGGGTCAGGCCGGCCCGGGCGCCGTAGGAGTAGCCCCAGTAATCAGCGCTGGGGACGCCTACCGCGTCGAGGACTGCCACGAGGTCGCCGACGATGGAGTCCATCGTGTACGCCTCGATCTCGTGCGGCTTGTCGCTTCGCCCGTGGCCGCGCATGTCGACGAGGATCAACGTCCGGCTGGGTCGAAGTGCCTTGACGTAGCCGAAGGTTCGCCAGATCGTGTGCGTCAGCAGGCTGCCGTGCACCAGCAGCAACGGTGGTCCTGATCCCACGACCTGGAAGGCGATGCGGGTTCCGTCGGCGGGGTTGGTAGCGAAGTCCACGTGTTCATTGTGCTCCACCCCGGCGATGGAAGGCATCGACGGCTGCTTCGACGGTGTAGTGGAATCTGGACCCGTCGAACCTGCTGCCCACGCCGAAACGGATGAGCCGATCCTTGATCGGGCCTTTCATCTCGGCGAAGGCAAGGCGAATTCCTTTGTCCTCCAGGAACTGATCGAGCTCGACGAGTTCGTCGACGGCTGTGGTGTCGAGCCCGGTGATGGGTTCGGCGGCGACGACCACCCATTCCACCGGCACCGGAGCAGCTGCGACGGCAGTGCGAATGTACTGGTCGAAGATGTCGCCGTTGGCGAAGAAGAGCGGCGCGTCGAATCGGACGAGAAGCAGACCCGGGATCCGTTCACCGTCGGGATGCCGGTCGATGTCGTGGAAGCCAGGACGGTCCGACGTTCGGACCAGCTCGGTGCGGTACGGCTGCCAGGCGCGCGCGACGACGGCGAAGAACGACAGGGCGATCGCGACGAGTATTCCCTGCAGCACCCCGACGAGGACGACGCCGAGGAAAGCGGCTGCCGCCAGACCGAATTCGACCCGACTCATGTGCCACATCCGTACGAGACCGGACACGTCGATCAACGACGTCGCGGCCACGATCACGACGGCACCGAGCGCCGCGTCAGGAAGGTAGGCGGTGATCCCGGGAGCAGCGAGGACGAACGCGAGGACAGCGAGAGCTCCCACGACCCCGGTCAGTTGAGTTCGAGCACCGTTCTGTTCGGCGACCGGTGTCCGAGATCCACTCGCCGAGATCGGGAATCCGCCGAACAACCCCCCGGCGACGTTGGCCACGCCGATGGCTTTCATCTCGGTGCTGCCGTTCACCTCCTCGCCGTGTCGGGCGGCGAAAGTGCGGGACAGAACGCCGGTGTCGGCGAACGCCAGTAGGGCTATCGCTGCGGCGGGCCCGATCAGCGACACGACGTCACCCCAGTCGACCCCACCGAACGAGGGGAGAGGCAGACCGCGGGGTAGTTCGCCGACCATCGACAGTCGATCGGTGAGATCGAGAAACGCGACTGCGACCATTGCGCCGACCACCGCAACGAGAACGCCGGGGATGCGCGGGATCCACCGTCGGAAAGCGGGAATGACGAAGAGGCATCCGAGTCCGACACCAGCGGCGACCGGGTCGATGTCGCCGCCCGGAACGGAACGGACGATCTCCGTGAACTGCCCCGTCACACCGTCCGCAGCCACGGAAAACCCCAGTACTTTCGGCAGCTGGCCGACGATGACGATGAGTGCTATCGCATTCAGATAACCGAGCCTGATGGGTTTCGACAGCAGTTGGGTGACGAACCCGAGCCGAAGGTAACCGCCCGCGATCAGGATCACGCCGACCAGCACGCCGAGGATCCCCGCCAACGCCAGAGCGCTCGCCGGGTCGTCGGTGACGGCCAATGGGATGACGGCGGCGGCGATGAGCGGCGCCAGCGACGAATCCGGCCCCAGGACCAGAATCTTCGACGGACCGACCACGGCGTACGCGAGCAGTGGAACGATCGTGGCGTACAACCCGGCGTATGCGGGTAACCCTGCTGCCTGCGCATATCCCATCCCGGCTGGAATGAGAAGAGCCGTCAGTACCAGGCCTGCCGTGATGTCGTTGCGTAGCCACTCGCGGCGGTAACCACGGGCAGTGACTACTCCGGGCAGCCGGCCGACGATTCCCGCTACGGTCATCGCTCGAACCTACAGCGACTCGGGCAAATCGGTCTCCTCGTCTCGGCCCAACTCCACCCATCTCGTCGGCTGGAGGTCTCGTAGGAACGGCAGATCATGGCTGACGACGACGAGTGCGCCCCGGTAGCTCGCCAGCGCCTCGGTCAGATGCTTCTTGCTGGCGAGGTCGAGGTTGTTCGTCGGTTCGTCGAGCATGAGCAGTTTCGGGGCAGGGTCGGCAAGCAGGATTCGGGCGATCGCCGCCCGCAGGCGCTCCCCGCCCGACAACGTCGACACCACCGCGTCCGCGTCGCTGCCGCGGAAGAGGAATCTCGCGAGCTGGGCGCGGATCTGCTCGTTGGTGGCGTGAACGGCCACATCGGCGACATTCTCTGCCACCGTTCGTGACTCGTCGAACACATCGAGGCGCTGCGGCAGGTACCGCCACGGTACCGACGGTCCAGCCCTGTCGATCGTGCGCAGCAGGGTGGTCTTCCCACTGCCGTTCGGCCCGATCAACGCAATGCGCTCCGGACCGACGATGGCGAGTTCGTCGACCACCGAGATCTGCTGACCGGCAAACACTTCCGTGTCGGGTAGATCGACACGAATCTCCTTGTCGTCACGGAGTCGTTCCTCGGCAGCAGCAAGTACGTCCTGGGCGTCGTCGACCTTCTCGATGTGGTTGTTGCGCAATTTGCCCGCCGATACCTGAGCTGCCCGTTTACGTGCACCCATGACGATCTTGGGCTCGCGCTTCTGCTCGTACATCTTCTTGCCGTACCGCGCCCGTCGATCGATCTTCGTTCTGGCCTCGACCAATTCGCGTTCCTGTTTGCGAACGTCGTTCTTGGCATCGTGCAGTGCGGCCCGCGCAGCCTCCTGCTCGGCATCGATCACCGACCGATAGTGCGTGTAGTTGCCGCCGAACATTCGCAGCCGAGTGGGCCCGGATCGGTCGGCCCTCAGCTCGGCCGTGGAGTCCATGAGATCGAGAAGCTCGATGTCGTGACTCGTCACCACCAGGACGCCGTCGAACGACTGAACTGCCTGGTAGAGCCGGGCGCGGGCGCGCAGATCCAAGTTGTTCGTCGGCTCGTCGAGCAGCAGTACGTCCGGCTCCGCCAGCAACTGTGCCGTCAGAGCCAACAGCATCGATTCACCACCCGACAGGGTTCCTATGACCCGATCCAGATCGGTTCGGACAGAAACGATGTGACCGAGGCCGAGTTGCCCGAGCAAAGCGACGGCCTGGTCCTCGGCGTCCCAGCGGTTGCCGACCACGCCGAAGTCGTCCTCGGATCCGTTCCCGGATTCGATGCGGTGCAACGCTTCTCGGAGAACGCGCAGCCCGAGGATGTCGTCGACCCGGCGATCGGTGTGCAGGGCGACGTCCTGCGGAAGGTATCCGACTACTCCGTCGACGGTGACCGAACCGCGGGTCGGTGTGTACTGGCCCGTGACGATCTTCAGCAGCGTGGACTTACCGGCCCCGTTCGATCCGACGAGTCCTGTTCTGCCCGAGGAGAACACAGCGTCGAGACCGTCGAAGACAGGATCGCCGCTCGGCCAAGCGAAGGTGAGATCGGACATACGGAGAGAGGGAGAAGTAGACATGATTGCTCCAGAAGTGTGCGTGCAGGGATGCAGGCGAAAAACCTCTAGAAGAGCAACGGCCTCTCCGATTCTGTTGGCAGCAAGGCGAGAACCACGATAGACCCGCGTCGGATCCCCCGCAACCCATTTACGTGAGTGGAAATATAGGCCAGCGGACAGGAGCGGAGCCTGCGAAGCGACCAGAAATCACCTGTCATTTCCACTCACGTAGGAATCGGGCATGATCGGACGGGTGCGCACATCCATGAAGACGGTTCCCGCTCTCTGTGCTGTGGTGGCACTGGTTCTTGCCGGCTGCGGGGACGACGGTCCACCGGAACCCATGACCACCGCGCAAGCGTTCGTGGACGCGATCAACAGCGGGTCGGCCGACGCGGCGGCCGCGCTCACCACCGACCCCGCCGCCGCGACGGCGTCGCTGAACGGCCTGTACGACGGTTTGAGCGGGGGCGGCACCGTGACGGCGACTCCCGATTTCGAGGTCGCCTCGGCATCCGAGGAGGGCGGCGCGGTGACCCTCGACGCCACCTGGCGGTTCTCGACGACCGACGACGGCACCGAAGAACCCGACGGCGAACCGAAGCAGTGGCAGTACGACACCTCCGCCACGGCAACCGAAACGGAGCAGGGCTGGCGCATTCAATGGGACCCGGCCGTACTGGCACCGGGACTGTCCGCGGACACCACCGTCAGATACACCCCGACCGACGCGCTCGTCGCTCCGCGAGTGTTCGATCGAAGCGGCGCCGAGTTGATGTCGCAGCAGACGGTCACCCTGGTGAACGTCGACTCCACCGCCGATCCGGCGGCCGTCGCGTCGTTCATCACGCCGATCGTGCCCACCATTACCGCAGAGTCGATCGCCACCGATCAGGCTGCTTCTCAGGGGAATTCCACGACGGTGGTGTCGCTCCGGCAGTCGGACATCGATCCGATCGCCGCGCCCTTGGCCGCAACGCCGGGCGTCACGCTTGCCCCGCAGCTTCGACTGCTCACCACCGACCGAGCGTTGGCGTCGCCCGCGTTGACCGGGGTGTCCGAGCTGTGGCAGTCCCAGGTCGACGACAACAAAGGCTGGTCCGTTCAGTCGGTGAACGCCGACGGCACGGTGACGCAGCTCGCCGGGCTCGACGCCACCCCCGCGCCGGACATCGCGACGACGCTCGACACCGGCCTGCAGCTCAAAGCGGAGAATGCGCTTGCGTCGATCCCGCAGCAAGCGGCGATCGTCGCGCTGCAACCATCCACCGGCAACGTGTTGGCGGTCGCGCAGAACTCGGCAGCCGATGCTCAGGGGCCGATCGCGCTGACCGGTCTCTACCCGCCCGGATCCACATTCAAGACGGTCACCACGTCCGCCGCGCTCGAAGCCGGTACGGCCACCCCCGACACGGTCCTGCCGTGCCCCGGCACCGAGAACATCGAAGGTAGGCAGATACCCAACGACGACAACTTCGATCTGGGCGACGTACCCCTGCACACGGCGTTCGCGCGCTCGTGCAACACGACGATGGGACGCCTCGGCGTCGGCCTGCCCGCCGACGGCTTGCAGCAGACGGCACTGCAGTACGGCCTCGGCGTCGACTACGTGACGCCTGGCCTGACCTCCGTCACCGGCAGCGTCCCTCTCGCGGACACCCCGGCAGCACGCGTCGAGTCGGCCATCGGTCAGGGAGCGGTCACGGCAACACCGTTCGGGATGGCGCTGGTGGCGTCGTCGATCGCCGGTGGATCGCTGAAGCCCCCGACCCTGGTCCAGGGTCAACCGGGTGTCGCCGACAAGACGGTGGCGCCGGTCGACGTCACCGTTGCCGATCAGGTCAAGACGATGATGCGAGAAACGGTCACCGGCGGAACAGCCACTCAACTGCAGGACATCCCCGGCTTGCTCGGCAAGACCGGTACCGCCGAATTCGGCCCCGACAACGAAGGTGCTCACGGTTGGTTCGTCGGCATCCAGGATGACCTCGCCTTGGCGGTCTTCGTGTACGACGCCCAGAGCTCATCGCCGGCCGTCGACGCTGCGGGTCGATTCCTGCGCTGATCCGCTGACGGGTGCATTGACCGAACGGCACATTCGCTCGTCTTGCCCCTGGCCGCGCAGGTTTCAGCGGGTGCGCAGGTTGCAACCCCTGCGCTGGGCAACAACCCGCGCAGTCGGCGATGAAACACGAGCGAACGTGCCGTTCGATCCGGAAAGGGGAGCCGGCGACGCCGAATCGTGACCGTAGCGAGTGAATACCGTGCTTGTTACTCGTGTGACTCTAGTGAATATTGTGACTCATGAGTTCTGTGGGGATGCCGGTTGTGCGCCGGATACGCGGCCGCTACGTGGTTGCTGTGGGGGCAAGTCTTGCCGTGACGTCGACTGTTGCGTTCTGGACGCTGGACAGTCCGCCCAGTGAGGGCGAGCGCGTCGTGGACCAGTTCGTTGCAGCACTCAACGACCGTGATGTCCAAGCCGCGGCGGCGTTGACCACGTATCCCAACGCTGCGGCTGCGAGTCTTCAGCAGATGTTCGACGGTTTGGCGGCGGGCGGGCAGTCGACGGGCGACTTCGAGGTCGGCCAGTTCATCGATCTGAGCGGCGACTCGGGATTCTTCACCGTCGATTCCGACTGGCATTTCCGTGACGGTCAGGATTGGGCCTACGACACTCGTGGCACGGCCAAGAAGCTCAGTGTCGGCTGGCGCATCGCGTGGGAGCCGGCTGTCGTGGCGCCGGACATGGTGCCGGGTGGTTCGGTCCGGTACGTACGCACCGATGCCGCACCGCCGTTGGTCTTCGATTCGGCTCGGAACGTGCTGATGAACGAGCGGACGATCAACGCCGTCCTGCTCGACCCTGCGCAGATGCCGGACCCAGCGGCGTCCGCCGCGCAGCTTGCCGACGTCATCGACGTCGTCGCACCGCTGATCACGTCGGACTCGTTGCTCACCGAGTTGGCGGCGACGCCGGGCAGTTCGGTGCTCGCCGTCAATCTGCGCGACGACGACTTCGCGGTGCTCGAAGACGATCTCAGGGCCATTCCCGGTGTTGTCATCACGCAGACGCCGAAGCTGATCGCGGGGGACCGCCGGATCACCTCGCCGCTGCTGGACTCGTTGCGCGACGCATGGCAGCAGAACCGCGATGCGACGGCAGGCTGGGCCGTCGACGTCATCGGCCCGGATGGGACGTACGTGCGGCAGGCAGGCTTCCAGGGGCCTGCCGGTCCGGATCTGCACTCGACGCTCGATCCGCGGGTCCAGCTCGCGGCCGAGGAAGCCGTGGTCAGTGCTCCGTCGTCGGCCTCGATCGTGGCGATTGCACCCTCGACCGGTGCGATAGTCGCCGCCGCGCAGAACAGTTATGCGAACGAGCAGGGACAGATCGCGTTCTCGGCGATGTATCCCGTCGGATCGGCGGCCGATCTGCTGGCCGTCGAGGGAGTGGATCCGACGAGTCTCGGTTTCGGCGTGGACTATTCGATGCCGGGCCTGAACGCCTACACCGGGCAGTTCCCGTCGAGTACTAGTTCCATCGACCGGTTCCGGAACGTCGGGAACACGTCGTCCGACGTCACGGTCACCCCGTTCGGGCTGGCCCAGATGGGTGCTGCCGTGGCGCGAGGTGGCGCGACGCTGCCGTCGATCGTCTCGGATCAGACGGCGACCGCCAGCAAGGAGACTGCAGCGATTCCGGAGTCTGCACTGCAGCGTCTGCGCGAAATCTTCCAGAACTCCGCGCACGACGAAGGCTTTGCGGCCTACGACGGGTTGACCGGTTTCGCCGGTAACAGCGACGATGATCGCTGGTTCATCGGCACCCGAGGTGACCTGGCGTTCGCGGTGTACATCGAGGACGCGTACGGCACCGATCAGGCCGTGAAGATGGGCACGCAGATGCTGACTGCATTGGACTCCGGCACCACCGAGTAGCTTTACCCTTCGTGACTCTGCTCGAATTCGGACTACTCGTCGTCGCCGGTTTCTTCGCCGGCCTCGTGGGTTTCGTGACCGGGTTGGCGTCACTGGTGTCCTATCCGGCGCTGTTGATGGCAGGCGTACCGCCGGTCGCCGCGAATGTCACCAACACGGTGGCGATGGTGGCGGTCGGAGTCGGGGCCACCACCAACGCGTCGAGCGAGATCGCCAAGGACGGAAAGAAACTCGTTCGGTTGGCGGCGATCTCCGCTGCGGGTGGGCTAGCGGGTGCACTGTTGCTGCTGTTCGCGCCCGAGGGTTCGTTCGAGGCGGTCGTGCCGTTCCTGGTTGCTTTCGCTGCGATCGCATTGCTGGCACAGCCGCGTATTCGAAAGCTCGCTGCCGGAGGCGAATTTCCTCGTTTGTATCCCGTCTCGCTGTTTTTCGTGGCGATCTACGGCGGCTACTTCGGTGCAGGCGCGGGCGTGATCTTCCTGGCGCTGGCGTTGATCTGCACGTCCGACTCGATCTGGCGCGCAAGCATTCTGAAGAGCTTCTTCCTCGGTATAGCCAATGCAGTTGCGGCCCTGGTCTTCGTCTTCTCCGGTGACGTGCACTGGCTCGCTGCGCTTGCCCTCGCCCTCGGGGCGTTCGCGGGCGGTTACTGCGGCCCCCCGGTGGTGAAAGTCATCCCGCCGACGGTGTTGCGGATCGCCGTCGGAGTGCTCGGACTCGGCTTGGCCGTGTGGCTGTACCGGGGTTAGCGAACTCCGCTCAGCGAACTCCGCTCATCATCTTCTTGATCCACGGCGTGAGTGCGACGAGGACGACACCGACGGCAATGGACACACCGCCGACCGTGTAGAAGAACGGATCGGGGTTGTCCTGGTCGTAGTAACCCGCAAGCGTGCCTGCCATGGCCGAGCCGAGCGCAACGGACAGGAAGAACAGCGCGACCATCTGCGTGTGAAAGTTCTCGGGAGCGAGTTTGGTGGACAACGAAAGTCCGACCGGCGACAGGAAGAGTTCTGCGAACGTGAACAGCAACAGAATGCCGATGAGCGCCAGCAACGGCATCGACGCACCCGCGAGTGAGGGCACGAACGCCAGGAACGCGAGACCCATGATGGATACGCCCGCTGCGAATTTCAGAGGCGTCGACGGTTGGCGGTCGCCCAGTTTGGTCCAGACGGCCGCGAATACGCCGGCAAAGATGATGATGAACACCGGATTTATCGACTGCACCCAGTTGGGCGGGAACTCCCAGCCGAACAGGCTGCGGTCCAGCTTGGAATCGGCGATGAGCGGGACGGTGGTGAACTGCTGCTGGAACAGTGACCAGAACGCCGCGCTCGCTATGAACATGGGAATGAACGAAATGACGCGGCGACGCTCGATCTTGGTGATCTGCTTGCTGGAGAGAATGATTGCGAAATATCCGATTGCAGCGACGACGGTCACTCCCACCACCACGTCGGACAGATTCGATGCGGTGAGTGCGCCGAAGATCGCGAGTAGTGCGACGGCAACGATCGCAACGACTGCGATGATCGCCCACCGCGCACGCTCTGCGCTGGGCAGCGGATTGGGAGGTGTGGCTCCGATAGTGCCGAGGTGTTTGCGGCCGAGGGTGTACTGAATCAGTCCGAGCGCCATACCGACTGCAGCCAAGCCGAATCCGGCATGGAAGCCTGCAGTGTCCCACGCGAGGCCGGTCAGCAGCGGGCCGACGAATGCACCGAGATTGATGCCCATGTAGAACAGCGAGAACCCGGCGTCGCGACGATTGTCGTGCTCGTCGTACAGATCGCCGACGAGGGACGTCGCGTTCGCCTTGAGGCCACCACTACCGAATGCGACGAGGACCAGACCGACCCCGACTCCGAGGAACCCGGGAAGAAGCGCCAGGGCGATGTGACCGAGCATGATCATGACGGCGCTGTAGAAGAGCGTGCGTTCCGAGCCGAGGAGCCTGTCTGCGATCCATGCGCCGAGGATGGTCGAGAGATACACCGTGCCGCCGTAGGCGCCCACGATCGACGTCGCCGAACTCTCGGCGATTCCGAGTCCGCCGTCGGCCACCGAGTAGTACAGGTAGTAGATGAGGATGCCTTGCATCCCGTAGAACGAGAACCGCTCCCACATCTCCACGCCGAAGAGGTTCGCCAGCGCGAACGGCTGCCCGAAGAACGCTGTGTCTTGCTTGCTCTGAACATCGGCCATTAGTGAACTGTCCCATGCTCAGGCGGCGAATTGGGGGAGATACGGTCAGTTTTTCGGGGTCGGTAACAACTTCGCGAGTGCGCGCCACCCGAGCAGGAAAACAGCAAGCACCGTCGCCGCGACGACGACGAAGCTGAAGGCCGTTCCCTGCCCGCTGATCACCCTGAGAATCATCCCGACGACAACCGTCGACACCCAGACGACGACTCCCGTCGGGAGGATCAGGTAGGCGTCGAACTTGTCTCGATACAGCGCCCATGTAGCAGCCCAGCCGACCGCGGCACCCGCCACGAACGGCCACGCAGTGTGCACGAGGCCGGTGATCGCACCCGCCTCGTCATGGCTGCGCCGGCCGATCGCGCAGAACACGATCACGAGAATCAGATCGACGACGGCGGCAATGATCGGGCTGCGCTTGGTCACCCACACAGAGTAAATGGGTCGTTCCTGCCGGCTCCACTCCCGTCCAAACGGGTCGTTCCTGCCGGCTCCACTCCCGTCCAAGTGGGTCGTTCCTGCGGGCACACGAGAGCACCGGGCGACCGAAGAGGTCACCCGGCGCTCAGGTGAAGAGGAGAGAGGCGGGCTGCATCAAGCAGCGAGGCCGGCCTCGATCTCGAGGGTCAGTGCGATCTTGTCGCCGACGACTGCGCCGCCGCCTTCGAGGGGCATGTCGATGGAGATGCCGAAGTCACGACGGTTGATGGTGGTGCTGGCCTCGAAGCCTGCGACCGGGCCTGCGCCCATTCCGGGGTTGACGCCGTTGAACTCGAGCTTCAGGTCGATGGACTTGGTGACGCCGTGGAGGGTGAAGTCGCCCGTCACCACGAAGTCGCCGCCGTCGGCCTTGACCGAGGTGGAGGTGAACGTAGCGGTGGGGTACTTCTCGACCTCGAAGAAGTCAGCCGTCTTGAGGTGGCCGTCGCGCTGCTCGTTGTCGGTGGTGATGGAGGTGACGTCGATTTCGGCATTGACCGAAGGGGTGCCGTCCTCGGCAACCGTGATGGCGCCGGAGAAAGCCTGGAAGCGGCCACGGACCTTGCTGACGACGAGGTGGCGTACCGAGAATCCGACGGTGGAGTGCGCCGGGTCGATGTTCCAGGTGCCTGCGGACAGTTCGGGCAATGCGATGGCGGTGGTCATGACAACTCCTGTTTGGTTGAAGGTTCAAGTTGTATCTTACACAACCGGACCGCGGTCCGCATCTATTCCCGCAGATACTTTTCGATTTCCGGACCGGTATAGTTCGGCCGGTATAGTTATTGGACCGCTCGGGAAGGGCTACCGTGATCGAGATACTGAACCCCAACCAGGTTGCCCTGGCGCGTGAGACCGGCGCGCTCGTCGGCGAGATCCTGCAAACCATGAAGAGTCGTAGCGTCGTCGGCACCAACTTGCTCGACATCGACCGGTGGACGAAGGAAATGATCCTCGGGGCCGGTGCGGAATCCTGCTACGTCGACTACGCGCCGTCCTTCGGTAGCGGCCCGTTCGGTCACTACATCTGCACGGGCGTCAACGACGCTGTTCTGCACGGCCGCCCTCACGACTACACCCTCGCCGACGGCGACCTGCTCTCGCTCGACCTGGCAATTCTCCTCGGAGGTATCGCCGCGGACTCCGCCATCAGCTTCGTCGTCGGCGAGACGAAGCCCGCGGAAAGCGTCGCGCTGATCGACGCCACCGAGCGCGCGTTGGCCGCCGGAATCGAGGCTGCGGGCCCAGGGGTCAAGATGGGTGACATCTCGCACGCCATCGGATCGGTTCTCACCGGTGCGGGTTACAAGGTCAACACCGAGTTCGGCGGTCACGGAATCGGTTCGACGATGCATCAGGATCCGCACGTCTCCAACAACGGCCGCAAGGGCCGCGGATACGCACTCAGGCCGGGGCTGTTGCTCGCCCTCGAACCGTGGGTGATGGCCGATACCGACAAATTGATCACCGACACCGACGGATGGACCCTCAAGAGCTCCACCGGATGTCGCACTGCGCACAGTGAGCACACCATCGCCGTCACCGACGACGGAGTCGAAATCCTTACGCTCGCAAGGTAATCAGGCGGGTTCCGGATCCGATCTGTCGATCTTCGGCTGCGCATCGCGGTGAAGGTTCTTGGCCTCCTGCTTCTCCAACGCGATGTCGTACCCCAGATCCTCGTGCTGGTGTTTACGGAACAACACGAGAAAGACGATCCAGCCGACGACGGCGACAAGGATGAAGCTGACGGCGCGGTAGACGAACGCCGCAGCCACGGCCTGCGAGGCGCTGATCGACGCCGCGCTGGTCAGCAACGCGATCAGGGTGGCGTCGACGATGACGAGTCCTCCGGGAGCGAGCGGGACCGATCCGACGGCCTTGGCGGCGGCGAACGCGAACAGCAACCCCGACAAGCGCGGATCCGAGCCGACGGCGAAGCATGCGAAACCAAGGCAGGCGACGTCGGCGACACGATGCAACGCCGACCAGCCGAGAGTCAGACCGGCGTCCTGCTTACCGAGCTGTACCGACTGGACCTGTTCGATGACCTCGTCGATCCGCTCCTGCCCGGCGTCGGCAGGCTGATTGCGAAAGTCGTTCACCTTGTGCAGAACCCACCGTGCGGCACTGCGAATGGACCGTGGGTGCGCCGAGACGTATCGGACGGCCAGAACGATCGCCAGCACGCCGGCGATCGGAAGCACCAGCGTGAACGTGTTGACGGACCCGCCGACGAGCAACGCCCCCGCGACGCCGAGGACGGCCAGCCCGGCAGCGGCAATGACACCCGATATCGCGAGCTGCCACGACGCGACGACGGGACTGGCACCCCAGCGTCGGGTCTGGCGGTAGGTGAACGCCGTCGAGAACACCTGACCGGCGGGCAGCGTCAGGGACATCGCAGTGCTGCCGTAGATGACGGCGACGGACTTGGCCTGGCGAACCCGCACACCACCTGCCTGAAGCAACTGCTTCTGCACCCGACCGAACGCGCTCAGCGACACGGCCTGGGTGAACACACACGCAGCGAGCCACCCCCAATGAATCTCGGTGAGCGCCTGCCAGGACTCGTGCAACCGCGGCCACAGGTAAATGCCCTCGCCGACGAGAAGAGCGATCAACGCGACCCCGGCGATCCACTTCAGCCAGCGGAGGCGGTTTCTCCGGCCTCGGTTGCCTGCCTCAGGAGCGCCGGCTACGTGCTCGGGTCTCGGTTCGGCCACCTTCACAGGGTAACCACACGAGACGAACGTTCATGGGTGCTCAACAGGCCAGGCAAGGTGAGTGAGGCGTCGTCTGCCGCGTAGTTGGACCTGATCTCCGAGCTCCCAATGTTCCTGTTCCTCGTCACTCGCGAAGTACAGAGCGGACGTCGACGCCAGCACGCGGCCGGGCCGAAGTTTGGACAATTCAGTCAAACGAGATGCTTCGTTGACCGGGTCTCCGATGACTGTGTACTCGAACCGCTCCTTCGCGCCGATGTTTCCTGCCACAGCGAGACCGGCCGACACACCGATGCCGATGTCGAGTCCGACGATGTCATCGAGAGCAAACCGCAGGTCGCGCGCCGCAGCCAGCGCTGCCGTCGGAGCGTCGGGCCGGTCGAGGGGCGCCCCGAAGATCGCGAGGGCAGCGTCGCCCATGAACTTGTTGACGAAACCGTGGTGCTGATCGATCACGTCGACCACTACGCGGAAGAACTCGTTCAGAAGCTCGACGACTTCGCTCGGCGGGCGCTCCGACGCCGTGGCCGTCGACCCGACCATGTCCACGAACAGGACCGCGACGAAGCGGGTTTCTCCGCCCAATTCGGTACCGAATTGCAATGCGCGTCGGGCCACGTCCTCACCGACGTGCTGGCCGAACAGCTCCCGAAGCACCCGACGCTCGGCCGATTCCTCCATCATCCGGTTGAAGCCGACCTGCAGCCGACCGATCTCGCTGCCGTCGAAGACGTCGACCTCCACGTCGTTGTCTCCGCGCTGAACACGCTCGATCGCCCGGCGCAGCTGCCGAATGGGATCCGAGATCTGACTCGCCGTCAGCATCGACAGAATGAACGCCTGACCGACCGCCAGGACACTGAGCAGGATGATCGCGACGGCGAGCGAATCGGTGGAGAACACCAGATCCGTCGTCAACTGCGTCGCGCAGAGCAAGATGATGCCGATGACGGGCATCAGCGTGCCGAGACCCCACGTCATCGCCATTCTGGTCCCGACGCCCGGCGTCATCGTCCGGTCGAATCGGCCCTCACTGAGAGCCATCGCAGCCACCGGCCGCAGAATTCTCTCGCCGAGCATGTAGGTGAAGCCGAACGTCACCGTCGCCGCCATGATCACCGTGACGATCACCGCCACCGCCAGCGACGGCATCTCCGTCACCGTGAGCAGCACGAACAGCACGCCGCCGATCACCCACAGGACAAGATGCACGATCGCCTGACGCAGCGGAGCATGCAGCGTCGCCATCTGCTCCTTACGATTCGGCGGCCCACCGCGCAACTGCCACCGAATCACACTCCGCAACGTCCGAGCCGCGTAATACAGACTCACCGCACCGGCCGCGACCAGATACGCCCCGAACACGTACACATCGCGAACACGATCCGCGACGATCGACTGCGACTCCTCGATGGGAAGCCCGTACCGCACGAACGCGAACACCAACACCGCGCCGAACAGATTCGACAGCAACATCGACAACATATAGAGAGGCCAGCGACTCTTCAGGGTGAGCGAGACCGCTCTCAAAGATGCCAGCACGGGTTAAATTTACCGGGTGACCGAACGCGAGCCGCAGGCAGAAGCGTCAAAGGTACTTCCCAGCCGTCCAGCACCCCCTCCAACAGCGGCCCCCCTCGGTCATTCCGCAGGCTCCACTCCTGCCGATTCGGTGCATCCTCTCGTCCGGATCGGCGCCGAATGGACCTGGCGACTGCTGGTCATCTTCGCCGGCTTCATCACGTTCTGTTACGTCGTCGCACGGTTGGACACCGTGGTCATCCCCCTCGGCCTTGCGTTGCTGGCGTCGGCGATGCTGCTCCCACTCGTCGACTGGATGCAACGACGCGGTGTACCGAGAGCCGCGGCGGTCGTGGTCGTCATCATCGCCAGCATCGGCGTCGTCGCCGGGATCATGACGTTCGTCGTCGAGCAGTTCATCGAAGGGCTGCCGCAGCTGGGTGATCAATTCACCACCTCGATAAACGACGTCCAGCGGTGGCTGGCCGACGGGCCCTTCCACATCTCGCAGGATCAGATCAGTCAGGCGAGCGAGAACCTCGTCAAGGTCATCCAGGACAACCAGGCCGCGGTGACGTCGGGTGCGTTGACGACTGCGACAGTCATCGGCGAAATACTCACCGGCGCCGCTCTGACGCTGTTCATCCTGATCTTCTTTCTGTACGGCGGCGACCAGATCTGGGAGTTCGTCACCCGGCTCGCCCCCACCGGAGCGCGACGGCGGATCCGCCTCGCCGGCAGCCAAGGATTCGGGTCCCTCGTCGGATACGTGCGCGCGACGGTCGCCGTGGCCGCTGCCGACGCCATCGGAATCGGTGCCGGTCTCGCGATCCTCGGCGTGCCGCTCGCACTTCCGTTGGCATCGCTGGTGTTCATCGGAGCGTTCATTCCGATCGTCGGTGCCTTCCTCACCGGATTCGTGGCCGTGTTCATCGCCTTGGTGACGAAAGGCTGGCTGACGGCACTGATCACGCTGGGCATCGTCGTCGCCGTCATGCAGCTGGAAGGGCATGTGCTGCAACCGTTGTTGCTCGGCCGTGCAGTGCGGCTGCACCCGCTCGCGGTGGTACTGGCCATCACCGTCGGCATTCTTCTGGCTGGAATCGTCGGTGGCCTGCTGGCCGTCCCCATCGTCGCCGTCCTCAACACTGCAGTTCGGTCTTTGCTCGCCGACGATCCCGACGAGGTCTACGAGGAACTGGAGGAGCACGATCCGGGGGAGCCTCTGTTCCCGGCCGAAGCTGACAGCCCGCACCCCCACAATCGCGAACTCGATCCGGGCAGTCTGAGCACCCCGGATTTGTCGAAAGAGACCGGCTCGGAACGGAAGCCGACCGATGAGTGATGCGGTCACACCGCTGTGGCGGGCGTCGCAGGCGTTTCGTCTGATCACGTTGATCTACGCGATCAGCTATCAGGTGGCCTCGATGTCCTATTACAGCAACGTTCGGTTGAGCTGGTTCTTCGTTGCGCTCATGGCGGTGTGGACCGGTCTGTCCGCGGCACTGCTGTCGAGGGCGACGTTGCCGCGGTGGAAGGTGGTGCTCGCCGACCAGATCGTCGTGATCGGGCTGATGGCGTCGACTCGCCTCGTGTCGGAATACGATTGGTACAGCACTCACCAAACCCTCCCGACGACGCTGTGGGCAACCAATGCGGTCATTTCGGCGGCAATTCTGTTCGGGCCCAAGGGAGGTATTGCGTCAGGCATCCTGCTGGCGGCGGTCAGCGCTGTGGTGCGCGATCAGATCGATCTGGATCTGTGGACCGATGCGACCGCACCGGTTCTGGTATCCGTCGGTCTTGCCCTCGGGTTGGCGAGCAACACCGCCCATCGTGCGCACGCCGAACTCCAGCGCGCCGCCCGACTCGCGGCAATCACCGAGGAAAGAGAGCGTCTCGCCCGGCAGGTGCACGACGGTGTGCTGCAGGTTCTCGCGCTCGTTCGCCGTCGTGGATCGGAAATCGGCGGCGTAGCAGGAGAACTCGCCGAATTAGCGGGCGAACAGGAGGTAGCGTTGCGGATGCTGATCTCCGAGCAAGGAGAGCCGAGCAGAGTCGACGCCACCCAGGCTGAAGTGGATCTGCGAAGCCTTCTGCGCCCTTACGGCAGCACCACTGTCTCGGTGTCCTCACCGCCGGATCCGGTGTTGGTCGACAGGTCGGTCGCCGAGGAGCTCTCCGCCGTGGTCGACACTGCACTGTCCAATGTCGCGCTTCATGCAGGCGAGGGTGCTCGAGCGTACGTCCTACTGGAGGACGTCGACGACATGGTCATCGTCAGCGTGCGCGACGACGGCGATGGTATCGCTCCCGGCCGACTGGCGGCCGCGGAAGCCGAAGGGCGGATGGGCGTGTCGAAGTCGATACTGGGCAGGGTCTCGTCGATCGGCGGCACGGCTGTGCTGGACACCGACGTGGGCGCCGGAACCGAATGGGAGATCAAGGTGCCGAAACAGCGGAACGACCCGAGGGGCAAGCGATGACGCAGGAGCAGATTACCGTGATGGTCGTCGACGACCACCCCATGTGGCGAGACGGCGTCGCACGGGACCTGGAGGCCGCGGGTTTCGACGTCGTCGCGACGGCGGACAGCGTCGGCGCTGCAGGAAGGCGGGCGAAAGCCACACAGCCCGACGTCGTGCTGATGGACATGCATCTGCCGGACGGAAACGGAGCGGACGCGACGAGCAAGGTCCTCGAGGGCTCGAAGAACAGCCGAATACTGGTGCTGTCCGCATCGTCCGAACGAGAGGACGTACTCGACGCCATCAAAGCGGGTGCGACGGGATACCTGGTCAAGAGCGCGTCGGCCGACGAACTGTACGAGGCCGTTCGTTCCACCGCTGCGGGGCAGGCGGTGTTCACACCCGGACTTGCAGCGCTGGTTCTGGGTGAGTACCGGCGGATGTCGAGCGCGCCGGAGGGGGAACGAGACTCTCGCCCGACCCTGACCGAACGCGAGACCGAGGTTCTTCGTTTGGTCGCAAAAGGATTGAGCTCCAAGCAGATCGCGACGAAGCTGACGCTCAGCCATCGAACCGTCGAGAACCATGTGCAGGCCACTCTGCGCAAGCTGCAACTCGCCAATCGAGTCGAGTTGACGCGCTACGCGATCGAACAGGGTCTGTAACCGAGTGTTTGCATGCCCGGGCAGACGGGCACACCAGAACGCATGACCGATACCGACAAGCCCGTCGACACCACCGTCGATCCCACCGAGAAGACGCGCGGTCAGGATGCCGACACCGGGCAGAGCGCGAACGAGCGCGGACGCGCAATCGAGGAGTTCGACGAGCACATCGACGGATCCGGTGACGAACCGTCGTTCCCGACGCCTGATCCCGACGACGTCACGGACACTCCGACGGACCCGAAAACCACCACCCGCACCGAGTGACGCCTCGAGGCCTCAGGCTGAGGTGCTGATCAGCGGCGGACCAGTCGGCCGATGGCGCACCTCGCGTACGGCAGGTACGGGAGCACAAAGGCCGGTGAACCGTCCATGGTCAACCAGGTGCGGCTCCCGTCCGGCCGCGACGCCACCCCGTGGGTGAGCGTCAGCCCCAGCTTGCGACTCTTGAACCAGACTTTCGATGTCCACGTCCAGCCTGCTTCGTCCACTTCGGTCACCTCGAAGTCCAGTCGAAGCCACAGTGGGCCTTCGAGCCGGCCGAACGACTGCGTGCACAAGCGCGACATCGAATATTCGACGGACACGATCTGCGTTGCCCACGACGACCACTGGCGTGGGTCCATGTATCGCTCCCACACCGCACCGGCTCTTGCCTCCCCCACGGCATCGATCGTGATCTCCATCTCACGAATTTACCCGGCGATTTGCCGGGAAAAACGTGGTGAGCGGTCTATTTGGCGGTTCGGCAATGCGGGGCAGATCGTTGTCCCGACTCTCGACGTTCAAAGTTCTCCTCCTCGTCGACGACCGGTCACGGCGCGTGGTCACACTCGACGCGGTGCGCATCGTGCAGCTGGCCAATTTCTACGGACCGCGTTCCGGCGGTCTGCGGACCGCCGTGGATCAACTGGGGGCTGGGTACACGGCGTCCGGCCACGAGGTGGTTCTGGTCGTGCCGGGGGAGCGAGCGACCGAGACGATCTTGCCGTCGGGAGTCCTGCGCATCACCCGTCCCGCAGGCAAGATTCCGTTCACCGGTGGCTATCGCGCGGTCAATCCTCGATCCACGGCCGGACTTCTGAGCGGGCTGCGCCCGGACGTCGTCGAAGTATCGGATCGCCTCACGTTGCGCGGAATGGGAACGTGGGCAGCCCGGCGCGGAGTTCGGAGCGTGATGATTTCCCACGAGCGCCTCGATCGTCTACTCGGGCAGATGATGCCCGACGCGACGGCACGAGCACTCGCCGACGTCGCGAACCGTCGCTCAGCCGAGACGTACGACGCCGTCGTGTGCACCACTGCTTTTGCGCGACGCGAGTTCGAGCGAATCGGCGCCACCAACGTCTCTCAGGTTCCACTCGGCGTCGACCTCGACATGTTTCATCCGGGCCGGCGCGTCGGCGATTCCCTGTCGCCCTGGCATCGGGGCTCTGGGCGACTGCTTGTCCACTGTGGCCGATTGTCGGTGGAGAAGCGGGTGGACCGCAGCATCGATTCGGTTGCTGCGCTTCACCATTCCGGATTCGACGTCCGATTGGTGATTGCGGGCGACGGACCGAGGCGCGCCGGGCTCGAACGTAGAGCCCGAGGACTCCCCATCGAGTTCCTCGGATTCGTCGACGGGCGTGAGGAACTCGCATCCCTGCTCGCGTCGGCGGATGTCGCTGTGGCGCCGGGGCCGCACGAGACGTTCGGGTTGGCCGCGCTCGAGTCACTGGCAACTGGAACCCCCGTCGTCGTATCGCGGTCGTCCGCGCTGGCCGACATCGTGACCACGGACTGCGGTGGGCGCTTCGACGACACCGCAGACGGATTGGCGACGGAGCTGTCGAGGGTGTTCGACCTACCCGCTCCAGCCCGTCGGACGGCGTCGCGGGCGAGGGCGGAGCAGTTCGGCTGGCCGCTGTCGGTGGCGGGGATGCTGAGCGTGCTCGAATCCGCATGATGGCCAGGTTCGGCGTCGACACCTATCCTGGAACGCATCTATCCTGGAACCCATGGAGGCGAGGGATCTACGAGTGTCCGACGCAGAGAAGGAGCATGTGGGCCAGCTCCTGCAGCGCGCAGTGGGGCAGGGAATGCTGTCGCTCGGCGAATTCACCGAGCGGATGGACACGGCTCTGGCGGCCAAGACCCGCGGTGAACTCAACTCCGTCCTCGCCGACCTGCCTGGCATGCAGATCGCCGAAGAGCACCGCCCGCCCAGTCCCACCCCGTACAACGCCGGCACGGCGCCGTCCTACCAGCCGCCGACGCATTCGCCCTGGCAGGGGCATGCAGGAAACGCTCACGGTGGTCCGGGCGACGTGGTGCGCGGAACGATGTCCACGGTGTCGCGCAAAGGGCCGTGGCACGTACCGCCGACATTGTCGATCCAGAGCAAGATGTCGACGATCACGCTCGATTTCACGCAGGGCATCATGTCGACCCAGGTGGTAGAGGTGACTGTCGACGATTACTGCAGCACAATCTCTCTCGTTGTCCCCGAGGAGGCGACGGTCGACCTCAACGGCCTCGACACAGTGGGAGGCAGCGCGAACAACAAGGTCCGCACCGGCCCGCCCATCGGCCGTTTGCACGTGGTCGTGCGTGGCAAGGTTCGCTTCGGCTCCGTCACCGCCAAACACCCACTCGGAACCTCGTTCCGACGGATGTTCGGACACTGATCGCGCATCGGGGTGGATCTCAGGGTCGACCCCGATTGACGACGCCCGGACCCGGCGAAACGATGAAGCGATGCAGATCCAACAAGTGTGGCCACTACTGGCAGTCCGTACGCGGTCGTGGTTGATCGAACACAACGGTGAGCCGCTCGACCCGCATGTCGAGGCCGAACTTCTCTCCGTCGCGGGAGATTCGCCCGACCCGTCGTGGTGGGCCGGGCATTCTTCGGCGGATCAGTCGGAACTGACCGACACCGCCGTCGACTGGATCGAGTCGGTGGCAAACGGCGAATTGGATTGATGGAGAGCAAATTTCAGGCTGTTGCTCGATCAGCTTCCTCGTCCGGTTCGCTTGTGTTCGCGGCCGGGCCGAAGCATCGAGCAATCCCCACCGCATGGGAACGTGTGTTCGAAAACTTGTCGGTGGGTCTGGTTATGGTGGTGTCATGCTCATGGGGGATGAGGGTTCGGGGACAGCAGTCGGTGACGGGGTAGTCGGTGACTCGGTAGTCAGTGACTCGGTAGTCGGTGATTCGGTAGTCGATGGCTCGGTAGTCGATGGCTCGGCGGTCGAGAGCGCGGGGTCGGGGGTGACCGGTGCGGGGTCTGTGTTGCCGATCGAGGCGGCGTATCTGGCTCAGGTGGTGGCGACGTTGGAGCGTCAGGTGGAGATTCTGAGTCGGATGAACATGCGCGGCGCCAGCACGGCGGATCAGCGTGCGGTGTTGGTGCGTACCGAGGCGGTGACGCGGTCGTTGTTCGGGCAGTCGCACACCTGGCTGGCGGATCTGATGGATCTGCATGGTCTCGACGACATCTGGGGATCGGTCCCCGACGCTCTGGCGGTGTTGCTGCGGATCTCCCGCAGGCGGGCCGGGCAGCGTATCCGTTTGGCGGAGACTCTCGGTACGCGCACAGCGATGACGGGGGAACGTCTGGCTCCGGAACTGCCCGCGACAGCTGTTGCCGCGCAGGAGGGGGTGCTCGACGAGGAGCCGCAGGAGGTGATCCGCAAGTTCTTTCGGCGTCTGGGTAGCAAAAGCGATGTCGAGACGCGGGCGAGCGCGGAGCGGCAGTTGGCGCAGCTGGCTCGGGAGCTCGGTCCGGACGAGTTCGCCGCTGCCGCGCGCCGGTTGTACGACCTGCTCGACCCGGACGGGGATCTGACCGACGAGAGCACTCTCGCCGACCGCTGCTACGTGCGGATGGGTAAACCAGGGCCCGACGGTCTACGCAAAGGCAGCTTCGTCGTCGACCCCGAAACCGGTGCCTACATGGAAGCGATCTTCGAGAAATGGGCCAAACCCGGCATGCTCGACCCCGACGACGCCTCACCCCTCACCGACCCACCCGAACCCACACCGAAGACAGACACAGCCGACACCGCCTCGACCGAACCGACACTGTTCGGCAACGGCAACGGCAACGGCAACGGCAACGGCAACGGCAAAGACAGTGCCAGTGACAGTGACGAGGACGCCACCGGCAGCGGCAGCGGCAGTGGTGGGGGCAGTGGGGGTGATAGCGCCGGTGATGCTGAGGGTTCCGGTGGGTCCAGTGGTAGCGCCGGTTCGGAGGAGCATCCTGAGGTGGTCGAGCGGGCGCGGCGGGATCGTCGCAGTGTGGGACGTCGACAGCATGATGCGCTCAAGGCGATCACGCGGCAGATGTTGGCGTCCGGGAAGCTCGGCAGTCACCGCGGGCTGCCGGTCACCGCGGTCATCGTCATGCAGTGGAAGGACCTGTAATCGGGTACCGGGCATGCAGTCACCGCGGCCGGGACCACCATCCGGATGCGTGATGCGATCCGAATGGCCTCCCACGCGTATCAGTACCTCGCGCTCTTCGACGACGACGGCCGGCCTCTGCACCTGGCCCGCAACAAACGACTCGCCTCCGCTGATCAACGCATAGTGCTCATCGCCGCCGACCGCGGCTGCAGTTTCCCCGGCTGCACCCGTCCGGCGACGCGATCGCAAACCCACCACATCAAGGAATGGGCGCAGGGCGGGCACACCGACATCGGGGATCTGACGTTCGGCTGCGATATCCACCACCCACTCGTCGGACCGGGAGACAACGAGTGGGCGACGACGAAAGCCGGACCCGATCACCCCTATCCCGGGCGGACACTGTGGCATTCACCGGTCTCGGTCGACCCCCAGCGCCGCGGTCGGGTCAATCACTTCCACCACCCCGGGGAGTACATCGTCTCCTCCGACATACCCCTACCCGGACTCGAAAACCACACCACCGGTACCACCGGCACCACTCGAAACGGCACTATCCGACCCCAGGACGGACAACCCACACACCCACCCACACCCAGCACCCCCACACCCAGCGCCACTGAACCGAGCCCACCGGAACAGGATCCGCCACCAGGTCGATGACCACCAGCAGACAGTCAGCGGCACACACGCTCCACGTGTGCCGCTCACAGTCAGGCCCGCAGCAGGAAAAGCGATGGGCAGCAGGCCGTAACGTCGATCATCGCGGCCGACAGCGCGACAAGGCGAGGTGAAGTTGGCCTGAGCCTGAGCCGTGAACAGGTGCCGAGGAATTACCCACGTCGCCCGGGTAGTTCTACTCAGGACTCGGGGGTGGGCGAGGACAACACTGAACCGCATGACAACACCAGGGATCGATCCGCGATTGGTTTCCGGCCTCGCGAGCCAGTTCGCCTCCTTGAGCGAGCAGATGCGTCGGGTGTCCGGCGACCTCGGCGTCCTGCAGAGCCAGCTGACTGTGCCTCGGACAGAACAGCCCAGCTCGGCTTCGCAGCCAGTGGTTCAGTACCCGCCGCAGGGAGTGTCGTATGCGTACCCGGGTTCGCCGCAGCAGATGCGTCCGCAGGCGCCCATGCACCCGCAGGCGCCCATGCACCCGCAGGCATCCATGCATTCGCAAACGCCCGTACATCCGCAAACGCTGGTACGCCCCCAGGTATCGACGCAGCCTCGGACGCCGGTGACGTCTCCTGTTTCCCCGAGGCCGCCGGCGCCGAAGGCGGAGCCCTGGTGGCAACGCGACGGTGTGATCAGCCGCGTACTCGCGGTCGCGGGCGCGGGCGTCACTTTGGTCGGCGTGGTCATGCTTCTCGTCCTCGCGGCGCAGGCCGGATGGTTCGGCCCGGAGCTCAGGGTCGTAGCCGGGGGAGCGTTCTCCCTTGCATTGCTGTACGCAGGGTCGCGGATCTACCGCAAGTCGGGTGGACGGGTCGGTGGAATCGCAACCGCAGCAACAGGTATCGCCGGGTTGTATCTCGACGTCGTGGCGGTGACCGTCATCTACGAATGGTTGGAGCCCGCGATCGGACTCGTAGCGGCATTCGGGATCGCAGCGGCGGGCGTCGGGCTGGCCGTCTCGTGGCGGTCGCAACCGATGGCAGTCCTGATTCTCGCCGGCGTTGCGGTATGTGGACCGGTGGTCACCGGTGGGATCACGTTGTCGCTCATCGCATTCTTCACCGCTACGTTCATCGCGAGCTTCGCTGCGCAACTCGACCGCGACTGGCCGTACCTTGCAGCCGTGCGGACGCTCCCCGTTGTGGTGGCCACCCTTGTCGGGATCGCACAGGCGGTCAGCCTGGATATGGTCGGGACCGACGCGCTGCCGCTCCTGATCGTCTCGGCCATCGTCGCCGCGTTCGGCATTGGTAGCTCGGTGGAGTTGTTGCGTCGCAATGCAGCCGACGTGATGGCGTCGGTCATGGCCGGAGTCTCCGCCGTTCCAGTCCTCGCGGTGGGAACGCTGTTCGAGCCGTGGACAGTGACCTTGGTCGAGGGTGTGGTCGCGATGGCCTGCGTCGTCGTGATCGCGATGGTCTCCTGGTTGCCTGCCCTCGCCCGCACGATCCTGACGATCGTCGGCTCGCTTGCGCTGCTGCAAGCAGTGCTCGTACCGACGACGACCGAACTGCGGCCGCTCGCCCTCCTGGTCGTGTCCGCTGTACTGCTCGCTGCGGCGCACCGCGGAACCTCGAAGCCGGCGTACTACTCGGCCCTGGCGTTCGGCCTGTTCGGCGCACTGGGATATCTGGTGGTCTCCCCGCCCGCAGCGATGATGGATTCGCGATACGCGACAGACGAATTCGGTATCGTGCTCGCCGGCGTGCTGCTGGCAGTCGTATCGACCGGGCTGGTGCTGGTCGGTATCCATCTGAAGATCGTGGAGAAGAACGCGCAAGCGTGCTCGGTGGTTGCCGGACTGGCGTCCCTCTACGCACTGGCGTCGGCGACGGTTGCCCTCGGTGTGGCGGCGATCGGTGGAACCACCGGATTCGTCGCCGGACACTGCGCCGCAACCATCGAAGCTATGGCGATCGCGATGGCACTGTTGGCCTTCGGCCTCAGGAGCGAAAAGTATGCGCACACTGCCCTGTTGGCAGGACTGTCTCTGACCGCGGTGTCCGTCGCTAAACTGTTCCTCTTCGATCTCGTTGCCTTGGATGGACTGTTCCGAGTCGGAGCATTCATCGTTGTCGGTCTGCTGCTGCTTTTCGCGGGCACACGCTACGCAAAGGTGTTCGCAGACCGCGCCGCGAGCTGAACCAGCACGACGCTACCCGTCGCGGTTCCTGTTGATCAGGAGCTGCGACGGGTAGCGGTGGTTCTACAGGTACTTCTCGCCGAGACCCAGCTTCTGTTGAACCTTCTTCATGGACTTCGGTGCCCACCAGGCGCTGTCACCGAGCAGTTTCATGACCGACGGCACGAGGAACATCCGAATGACCGTGGCGTCGATGATGAGTGCGGCGATCATTCCGTACGCGATGTACTTCATCATTACCAAGTCCGAGAATGCGAACGACCCGGTGACGACGATCAGAATCAGCGCCGCAGCGGTGATGATTCGCCCGGAATGGGCTGTCCCGATGCGCACCGCATCCGTGGTGCTTGCACCCTTCTCTCGCGCTTCGACCATCCGTGAGAGCAGGAACACTTCGTAGTCGGTGGACAACCCGAACACGATGGCGCCGATCAACAGCAGAATCATCGCCATGATCGGCCCGGGTGTGAAGTTCATCAGGCTCGCGCCGTGGCCGTCGATGAAGATCCAGGTGAGGATCCCCATCGTCGCGCCGAGCCCCAGGGCGGTCATCAGTACGGCTTTGATGGGCAGGACCAGCGATCCGAATGTCAAGAACATCAGCAACGTCACAACGAGGACGACGAGGACCGCCGTCAATGGAAGTCTTTCCTCCAACGCCTCGATGGAGTCGTATTCGATTGCAGGCGTACCGGTTACGGATACCGTCGCGCCGTCGGGAACCTCGATTCCGCGTAGGTACTCGATTGCCTCGGACGATTCGTTCCTGTCTTCGAGACCAGCTTTGAAGACGATGATGCCGTCCTTGCTGGTGCCCGTCGGCGAGAATTTCTCGACGAGACCGGGTGCTTCGTTCGCCTGCTTGGTGATCTGCCCGAGCGAAGAACCCTGTGCGCCCTCGATGACCAACTTCAGCGGCTCGGTACGTTGCCCGGGAAACAACTCGTCGAACTGAGCCTGGGCGACGCGTGTGGGGTTGTCCGGCGGCAGGTAGGTCTCGTTGATTCCGCCGAACTCGATCTTTCCGACAGGAAGAGTCAGTACCAGCAGGCCGAGAACGATGACGACGGCCACCTTGATCGGACGCCGCATGACCCAGGAAGTGAGCTTGCCCCACATTCCGTTCTCGATCTCCTCGGACGAGCGGGTCTTGCGCATGAATTTCAGACCCAGCGCGTCCACGCGTGGCCCGAGAATCGCGAGCAGCGCGGGGAGCACCGTCACCGCGGTCAGGGCCGCAAGCGCAACCGTCGCAATCGATCCGTAAGCAACCGATTTGAGGAAGCCGTGCGGAAAGAGCAGGAGACCGCCGAGGCTGGCCACGATCATCGTCGCCGAGAAAACCACCGTGCGTCCGGCGGTCATGACCGACCGCTTGACGGCGTCTTCGGTGGTGCGGCCGTCTCCTAGTTCCTCACGAAAACGCGACACGATGAACAGGCCGTAGTCGATGGCGAGGCCGAGACCGACCATCGAGACGACCGGGGCCACAAAAGTGTTCACCTCGGTGAAATCGGTGAACAGGCGCACGATTCCGTTGGCTCCGACAACCGTCAGGCCACCCACGATCAACGGCAGCGCCGCAGCAACCACACCGCCGAAGACGAAGAACAGCAGGACAGCGACAGCAGGGATGGCGAGGATTTCCATCCGGTGAATATCTTCGGACATCGTCGACTGCAGTGCCCCCGCCACCGCCTGCAGACCGGCCACCTGAACGTCGCCGCCCTGCTCATTGATCTCGGGGATGTAGAACGCGTCCTTCACGTCCTGGAAGTTGTTCGTCAACTGTGTGTCGTCGTCTCCGACGATGGCGATGCTGGCGATTGCGTGACGCTTGTCCGCGGTCGCGAGCGCCGCAGCGCTGACGACGCCGTCGACCTGGAAGTAGGTGCCGTTGATCTTGGCGATTCGATCCGGATGGTCGGCAACGAGCGAGCCGAGGCTACTGGTCACAGCCGCTGTGAAGGCCGGATCGTCGACGGTCTTGCCCTCGGGCGCCGTGTACAGAACGATGACGTCACCCTCGGTGTCGCGTCCGAAGGTGGTGTCGGCGAGTGTCGCTGCAGCCACCGATTCCGAACCTGGATCGTCGAACCCGCCCTGGCTCAGATGGTTCTCGAAACCCACTCCGTACGCAGCCATGGCAAGCAGTCCGGCGACCATCACACCCAGAACCGTGTACCGCCAGCGATGGACGAGATCTCCCCAGGTGGCGAACACTCAGTCTGCTCCTCGTTGTCGTCGAAAATCGGCCACCGACGCCGACGAACGAGCAGCGTGGCGGGGTCCTAGGGGACAACGGTCGAGGATGCGCCCGCGTTCCGATCGAGCGTTGTGACACCGAACAATGCTGGCCGGCGAATCTGTGCCCGAACACGACGAAGGCCACCCGAGCTTCCTCGAGTGGCCTCCGACCGTGTGAAGAATCGCTACTTGCGACGCTCGCGCGCCAACAGCTCGCTGACGCTCAATGCTTGACGGCTGTCGCCTCCGCGGTGCCGGCCGCTGTCCGGGTCCTCGGTAACGGCCTTACCGTCGGCCGGTGCAGTCTGCTCATCCGCGCGGCGTGACGAACCGACCGGACGATCGTCCGGTGTCGGTGTCGGTGTCGGTGTCGGTGCAGGCCACGACCTGGTCGACTGATCTTCCGGCGCAGGAGTGCGCGGAGCATTGCGCGTCGAGATGTCGTAGCGAGCTCGGGGCGCGGCCTGCGTCCGCGGCGGCGTCGGCTGCTCTTGTTGCGAGGCCTCCGGGCGTGAAGCTGCAGAAGAAGCCTCAGCGTCACGGCTCTGATCCTGCGAGTACCCGCGAATCCCACCGGTCCTCGGCGCAGTCGGCCCTGCTTCCGGCGGCCGGCCGGTGCCGCGTGCGCCATAGGCCGAGCCGTTGGAGCCTTCAGCGTGACCGTTGCTCGAGCGGTATCCCGAGCCGTTGCTGCCCGACGTGGAGGTACTGCGGCCGCCCGAACCGCTGCCGTTCGAGCTGCTGCCGTTCGAACCGCTGCCGTTCGAGCTGCTGCCGTTCACTCCGGGGCCGTAGTAGCTGTTTCGTCCGGAGCCATTTGTGCCGGATCCGTTCGCGCTCGAGCCGTTGGTCGCTGAGCCGTTGGTCGCTGAGCCGTTCGGAGTAGGACCGTACGCAGCTGAACCGTTGCGGCGTGGTTCGTCCGATCGACTGGATGCGTTGACGGACGTCCGGTCGGCGTCGGTCCTGGTGTCGTCCGGTGTCGAGCTGACGGGCGCCTGAGTCTCGGGCTTCGGCGCGGGTTTCTGCGTTTCGGGTTTCTGTGGCTCCGACGGCGCGCGAAGGTCGGCTAACCAGCTCTCGATGGATCGCGGGTCGGGGGAAGAGCTTCGGGTGCTCTGTGCGCGGACCGGTTCACGCTTCGGCGGCTCGGGACGCGGCACCGGCGGAGGGGTCGGTCTCTCGACGGCGGGCTGTTTCTGGGTGGCCGGCGGCAGGGGGCCGGGAGCGGAGCCGGCGGAGTGACCCGAGAGACCGGGAGCGGAGCCAGTGGAGTGACCCAGGGGGCCGGGAGCGGAGCCGGCGGAGTGACCCAGGGGGCCGGGAGCGGAGCCGGCGGAGTGATCCAGGGGGCCGGGAGCGGAGCCGGTGGAGTGATCCTGAGTTTCGGGGGCTGCGGACGGCCTGCCGGTGGCCGATCGACGTTCGTCCTCTCTGGCGGCGTGCGTTGCGCGGATCGGCCCGGATCCTGTCGGTGCGACGACAGGGATGGGTTCGGTCAACGGTTCGCTTCGGCGCGGGGCGGTGCGCACCGGGGGTGCGACGGGTGCAGGTGCGCCCGCGGTGGCGAGTTCGGGGACGTCGGTCGGCATCAGTTCGTCCTCGAGAATGGTCTCGCCGAGGCCGAGCTTCTCCTGAATTCGCTTCATCCACTTCGGTGCCCACCAGCAGTCGTCGCCCAGGAGTTTCATGGTCGCCGGGACGAGGAACATGCGGATGAGGGTGGCGTCGATGATGAGCGCAGCGATCATTCCGTAGGCGATGTACTTCATCATCACCAGGTCGGAGAATGCGAATGCGCCGGTCACGACGATGAGGATCAAGGCGGCAGCGGTGATGATGCGTCCGGTATGCGAGGTTCCGACGCGAATGGCCTCGCTTGTGGACGCACCTCTCTCCCTGGCTTCGACCATGCGTGAGAGCAGGAAGACCTCGTAGTCGGTCGACAATCCGAAGACGATCGAGATGATCAACACCAGCACCGGGGCCATGATCGGCCCGGGTGTGAAGTTCATGAAACTGGCGCCGTTGCCGTCGATGAATATCCACGTCAGGATGCCCATCGTCGCGCCGAGTCCCAGCGTCGTCATGAGCACTGCCTTGATCGGCAACACCAACGATCCGAACGTCAGGAACATCAACAGCGTCACGACGAACACGACGAGTATCGCCATCAGTGGCAAATTGTCGATGAGGGCCGCGATGGAATCCTGCTCGATCACCGGAGTGCCGGTGATCTGCACGGACGAGCCCTCGGGGACATCGATGCTGCGCAGGTAGTCGATGGCAGGCTTCGAGTCGTTTCGATCGACGAGGCCGGCCTTGAAGACGATGATTCCGTCTTTGCTGGCGCCGGTCGGGGAGAACTTCTCGATCAGCCCAGGAGCCTCGTTGAGTTGGCTGGTGATCGCGGCGAGGTTCGGGCCCTGCGCGTTCTCGATGACGGCTTTGATCGGCTCGGTGCGCTGACCGGGGAACAGTTCGTCGAACTCGTTCTGGGCTTGACGGGTGACGTTGTCCGGCGGGAGGTAGGTCTCGTTGATGCCGCCGAACTTGATGTTTCCGACGGGCAGCGTCAGCAGAACCAGGCCGAGGACGATGGGAATCGTGACCTTCAGCGGGTTGCTCATGACCCACCGGGTCAGCTTGCCCCACATGCCGTTCTCGATTTCCTCGGACGACTTGGTCTTGCGCATGAACTTGAAGCCCAGCGCGTCGACCCGTGGACCGAGGATCGCCAGGATGGCAGGCAGGATCGTGACCGCGGTGAGAGCCGCGAGTGCCACCGTCGCGATCGATCCGTAGGCCACCGATTTGAGGAAGCCCTGCGGGAACAGCAGGAGGCCGCCGAGGCTGGCGACGATCATCGTCGCCGAGAACACGACGGTCCGACCCGCGGTCATGACCGACCGTCGAACAGCCTGCTTCGTCGAATAGCCGTCGCCGAGTTCCTCGCGGAATCTCGACACGATGAACAGTCCGTAGTCGATCGCGAGACCGAGTCCGACGAGCGAGACCACGGGCGCGACGAAGCTGTTGACCTCGGTGAAATTGGTGAAGACCTTGACGATGCCGTTGGCGCCGACGACGGTCAGGCCGCCCACGATCAGCGGAAGGGCCGCGGCGACGACGCCACCGAAGATGAAGAACAGCAGCACCGCTACCGCCGGAATGGCCAGCAGTTCCATGCGGTGGATGTCGCCTGCCATAGTCGACTGGAGGGCACCCGCGACGGCTTGCAGTCCCGTCACCTGCACGTCGACGCCGTCTATGTAGAAGACGTCCTTGACTGCTTGGAAGTTGTTGGTGAGTTCGGTGTCGTTGTCACCGAGCATCGCGATGCTGGCGATCGCGTGGGTGCGGTCCTCGGTCGCCAATGCGTTGACGCTGACCACACCGTCGACCCGGAAGTAGGTGCCGTTGATCTTCTCGATCTGCTCGGGGTTGTTCGCGACGAGCGAGTTGAGACTGTCGGTGACCTTGGCGTTGAACTCCGGATCGTCGACGGTCTTGCCCTCGGGTGCCGTGTACAGGACGATCACGTCGCCCTGTTTGTCGCGGCCGAACGTCTGGTCGGCGAGGCGCGCGGCCTGCACCGACTCGGAGCCCGGGTCGTCCCAACCGCTCTGGCTCAGGTGGTCGTTCAGGTCGAGGCCGTATGCGGCGAAGCCCAGAAGCGCGGCCACCATGACTCCGATGACCGTGAACCGCAAGCGGTAGACGAGATCTCCCCATCTGGCGAACACTTAAGAAACTCCTTGGCGCCCGACGAGCAGGGCGGACAGTGGGCGGAACGGCTGCAACCATGCGCCCTCGTCCGGAAGCGAGTCCAGGCTCACCCGTGGCAGGGGCTCACGGAAGACGCCGGGGATGTCCTCCAGGTCGAGGAATTCCAGCGTCTCCGACGTCACCGCCCAGCTTGCGTGCTCGCGGAATCCGAGCACCTGGACGGGGATGCCAGTTGCAGCGATGTCCTCCAACGGCTCACGAAACGCTTGGCCGTCCGCAGACGCGACCATGACGCCCGCCAGCCCGCCACCGCGATTACGCAGTTCGATGTGGTCCAGCATGTCGGCGTCGACATCGCTGTCCTCGTCGACCTTCGGCTTGGCGAACACCGCGAAACCCACGTTACGCAATGCCTCGACCCACGGTCGAACCACATCGGCGCTGCCAGGGGCGATGTTGGTGAACACCGTCGCCTCGGGTTCGAGCGTCGACGTGCCGGTGGCGGACAGTTCCGCCGTCCGTTGAAGCAGCCATCGGCCCAGCGCATCGAATCGGGGGCGGTAGGCAGCCGTCGGCCGACCGCCGAGAATCGCGCCGAGGCCCATGTCGAGATTCGGCGCATCCCACACGAGGAGTACTCGTCTGGTGTGTCGAGTATCACCCGTGTCGATGTTCGGGATCGGGGCCAGCGACGTGTCGACGCTCTGCTCGCTGTACGTCATCGTGGACTCTTCCCCCATATCAGCTCCGTCACCGAGCTACCCACCAGTTGGGCTTTGCCCTCGAACTTGGTGACGGGCCGCTCGTGTGTCATCGGAGATTCCCAGTCGAGAACGGTCAGACCGGGCTCTGCGTTCCCGGCTTCGGCAATCCATTCCGCATAGTCCGCGTGATCGGTCGCGACGTGCAGTACTCCGCCCGGTTTCAGACGGTCGACGATCATCGCGAACGTGGGGGCCTGCAACAGGCGACGCTTGTGGTGACGCGCCTTCGGCCAGGGGTCGGGAAAGAACACGCGGACGCCGGTCAGCGACTCGGGCGTCAACATGTTCTCCAGAACGTCCATCGCATCGCCGCGGAGCAGCCTGATGTTCTCGATGTCGTCGCGCTCGATCTGCTGAAGGGTCTGAGCCAACCCGGGCCGGTAGACCTCGACCGCCATCAGGTTGACGTGCGGCTCGGCCTTGGCCATGGACGTCGTGGCAGTTCCGGTTCCCGATCCGATCTCGAGGATCGCCGGGGCGGAGCGACCGAACCAAGCGTCGACGTCGATCTTCTCGTCGGCGACGTCACGGCCGATGCGCGGCCACAGCGAATCCCACGTGGCTTGCTGAGCATCGGTCAACGCACCGCGCCTGGACCGGAAACTGGTGACACGCGGGTACAGCCGAGAGCCTCGATTCGAGTCTCCACCGGCCACGTCCGGCGTGTCCGGGGTCTCCGAATCGAGTTGTTTGGCTGTGCTCCGTGCGTCGTTCACCGCACCATTGTCGCGCATCGACGGACTGTGTGACAGGTGGGTCTCGAGTTGAAGTTGAGACTTGGCGTGAAGGCGCAGGCCAGAGCCCGCGACCTCACGCCCGTGTCGCCGAATGTGTGCCAGAATTGCCCCGCGCGACGGGGTGGGGACCGCGTACGCGTGACGATGTGAAGGGGGATCACATGGGTGGGGACAGTGCGGGTGGGAATCGTGAGGCGGGTGGGGATCGCGATATCTCGGAGGGCCGGGTGCGAGCGCTCGCTCCGAGCGGAACCGTGCTGAGGCGGGAGGTCGACGCCGAGGCCGACGCGTGCTTTCGGGAGATCCGCATCCAGGTGACCGGACGCGCAGGCGTCGGGAAGACGACGGTTCGGTCGGTACTTTCGGCCCATCACGAGCTACGCACGACGGACGCCGCGATCGAGGAGACGGCGTCGATCGATGTCCCACGGGTGCCGGATCCCGAGCTCGACGGCGATGTCGTCGTGTACGTGGTGGCGGGAGACGCCCAGGCCGTCGACATCGACGCGGCACGCGGCGCACGCGGCGTCGTGGTCCCCGTTCTTGCGAAGGCAGACGCCGTGGACCGCCTTCAGGACGTCGTCGACGGTGTGTCGTCCAAGCTGGGGTGCACTGTTCACCCGCTGATGGGAACGATCGCGATCAGTGTCATGAGCAGCCGGCCGCCGACGTTCGAGCCGCTGCGAGAGTCGGCTGCGGCGGTGACGCCGGAGATGCTGCTGACTCCCGAGCGGTTTCTTCGAGCCGGCATTCCCATGTCGAAGCAATCACGGGCCGAGCTCGTTCGCAGTGTCGAGGTGGCGGGAGTCGGCATCGCGGCGCGGGCTCTGACGGAGTCTCCCGGGATGGACGACGCCACCGTTCGGTTGCTGCTGGCGGAGAAGAGTGGACTCGACGCCGTCGTGAAAGCCGTCCGGCGAGCAGTGGAGGACGTTCGCGCGGCACGACAGGGCCGGTTGTTGGTTCGGCTGAACCAACTCGCAGCCCGGCACCAGGAGGCGATGGAGATCGAGAGGTATCTGGCGTCCGACGAAGCCGTGTTCGCAGGCATGCGGGCGGCTCTGCACACCCTCGGGGAAAGCGAACACCCCAACCCGACCCTCGCCACCGTCCGCTCCTGGCGCGAACGCCGCGACACTGCTCTCGAACCTGCGGCCGCGCGAGCAGCGACAGCCGTCGGCCGCGGGTACCTGAGGATGCTGTCGCGGTGATCGACCTCCCGAGCGACATGGACGGCGTGATCAAACGGTGGTACCCGGCAGGAGTCGACGAGATCGCGTCGGGCCGCGCAGCGGATCCCGTAGGAGTGTTCGTGCACGGATCGAGCGGGGCCGGTGTGTCCACCGTCGACGCGCAATTGGACCTGTGGTCCGTGGACGGGGTCGACCGGGCGCCGGACATCGAGTCGGCGGCGGTGGTGCTGTTCGTCCTCGACGCGTCGGCGCCCATCGGTCGGACAACGCTCGCCGCTCTCGAGCCCGTGCTCGAATCGACGGCAACCGGCGTTCTCGTCAACAAGGTCGACGCGCATCGCGGCTGGCGGGACGTGGTTCGTTCGGTCACCGATTCCATCGCCGAGTTCGTTCCGCGGGCAGTGGACATCGTTGTGCTGCCCACTTCCGCTCTTCTGGCCGAAAAGGCCCGGGCAGTGCAGGATCCGCTGACTCGTACGGCGATGGTCGAGGAATCGGGAATCAGGGACGTCCTCGATTTCGTGGAGAGTGCCGCGACGCAGCACACCGAGGTGCTCCGACGACGCAAGTACGACGCGGCCGTTCGGCATGCCGCAGCCGGGGCGCGGCAGGAGATCGTCCGCAAGGCCAGAGCGGTCACGAGCGCGTCGAACACCGCAGCGCTGCGCGCCGAACGAGCCCGGTTGACCGATATTCGCGATCGGACCAGGGCCGAACGGACCGCTGCACTGCGGACCGGGCTACAACTCGCCCGTGCGGAATCGGTGCACGACGTGTCCGAGGCCGTTCGCGAATTCGCCTCGTCCGCACGAGAATCGATCGACATCGCCGGCCGCGCCGAGCTTCGTCACCTCCATCCGGAGATGACAGCACGGCTCGACGCGGTTGCGTCGGCGGTCGACGCGCGGTTGTCCGACAGGCTTCGCGCGATCGACACCGATCTGGAACTGTCCGTCGAACTCTCTTCGGTCACCGGTTCGCCACTCGCGCACCCCGAGCCGTCGATTCGGCGCGGAGGGGTCGAGGACAAGATGATGATCGTTCTCGGTGCGTCTGCGGGAGTAGGTCTTTCGCGCCTCGCAGTGTCGCCTCTGTCTGTCGTCCCGGCGCTGGAGATCGCGGTGATTCCGCTGTCGCTGGTGTTGGGTGCGTTCTGTGCGTGGTGGCTCGTCGGGTCGAGGAAGCTCGTCGCGGACCGGGCTCACCTGAGAACATGGGTCGCCGACGCGTCGGCCGCGGCGAGGTCGACGCTCGAGCAGCGTGTCCTGGCCCGAATCCTGACCGCCGAGTCCGCGTATTCGGCCGCTGCACGCGAGACCTCTCGCGTAGCTGCGCGCGCGGCCGACACCGAACTCGAGAGGGTCGAAGCCGAGCTGCGGGTTGTGTCGGAGAACCGCGCGTCCGTCCTCGCTGCATGCGACCGAGACCTCGCGGCACTCGACCGCGGCGTGGAGAGGTTCACCGCCGGCGGCCGCGCGGAACCGGAGACGCCGCCGATGCGTCTGAACCAGTAGAGGTGGTGTCCGCGGAGATCGGAGATACAGGCGTGGAGTGGAACGAGCTGTTCGACGGCGGCGGCGACGGCTCTGCTGTCGACCCTGCGGACGATTCGCTCTCGGGGGCATCCGGCGTCGGCTCGGTCGAGTTGTTCGACCTCGACGACGACGGGTACGAGGAGACCAGGGTCAGCCACACCGAGGCGGGCCTGACCGTCGCCAGGGATCGTGATGGGGACGGTGTGATGGATACGTTCACTTCCATCCAGAGTGGTGGCCGTTACCAATCCTGGGAGATTTCTCGTGCCGACGACGGCACGGCGAGGTGGGAGCAGACGGCATCGGGGGAGACCTTCGAGTAAGGATGACCGATTGTTGCTGATGTCCTGACAAGGAGAACGGGCTGCTGGAAGGCCTCGAAGTGCACGTAGGAGTAGCTGAATCGGTCTTGTGACCAATCGGACAACAGCCTGATTCCTGATTGGCAACTCACGGCGTTAACCTGAAACCAGGACACCCGGCGCCCGTGTCCTCGGTTTGACGTTGCCGCTATGATGCGGTATACGCAGATCGTGCGATCGGGCAGTTCCCCACCGAGAGGGGAAGATCGGATCTGCGTCTGCCTCGCTGAACTGACCTGTGTGCGAGCAGACATCAGAATCTGGTTCCGGCTCACCCCAGGAGAGTTAGATGACCTCAGCGACCATTCCCGGTTTGAACGGCACTGACGCCGCGCCTCCCACCCAGCACAAGGAACTCCTTGCGTGGGTGCAGCAGGTGGCGGAACTCACCGAGCCGGATCGCGTGGTCTTCGCTGACGGATCCGACGAGGAGTGGGAGCGTCTGACCACCCAGCTGGTGAACGCCGGCACCTTCACGCGTCTCAACGACGAGAAGAAGCCCAACTCGTTCCTCGGCAACTCGGACCCGTCGGACGTCGCTCGCGTCGAGTCACGCACCTACATCTGTTCCGAGCGTGAGATCGACGCAGGTCCGACGAACAACTGGATGGACCCGTCGGAGATGCGTTCTCTGATGACCGACCTGTACCGCGGCTCCATGCGCGGCCGCACCATGTACGTCGTTCCGTTCTGCATGGGACCGCTCGGCGCCGACGACCCCAAGCTGGGCGTCGAGATCACCGACTCGGAGTACGTCGTTGTCTCCATGCGTGTCATGACCCGCATGGGCGCCGCTGTACTGGAGAAGCTCGGCACCGACGGCTTCTTCGTCAAGGCTCTGCATTCGCTCGGCGCTCCGCTCGCCGACGGCGAGGCCGACGTGCCGTGGCCGTGCAACGACACCAAGTACATCACTCACTTCCCCGAGGATCGTGAGATCTGGAGCTTCGGTTCGGGATACGGCGGCAACGCCCTCCTCGGCAAGAAGTGCTACTCGCTGCGCATCGCATCGGCGATGGCGCACGACGAGGGCTGGCTCGCCGAGCACATGCTGATCCTCAAGCTCATCTCGCCGGAGGACAAGGCTTACTACATCGCCGCGGCATTCCCGTCGGCCTGCGGCAAGACCAACCTCGCGATGATTCAGCCCACCATTCCGGGGTGGCGTGCCGAGACCATCGGCGACGACATCGCGTGGATGCGCTTCGGTGAGGACGGCCGCCTGTACGCCGTCAACCCGGAGTTCGGCTTCTTCGGTGTTGCACCGGGAACCAACTGGGATTCCAACCCCAACGCGATGAAGACCATCGACCAGGGCAACTCCGTCTTCACCAACGTCGGCCTCACCGACGACGGTGACGTGTGGTGGGAAGGCCTGGAGAACCGGCCGGATCATCTGATCGACTGGAAGGGCAACGACTGGACGCCTGATTCGGATTCGCTCGCCGCGCATCCGAACTCGCGTTACTGCGTGCCCATGGCTCAGTGCCCGTCGATGGCCGACGAGTGGGACGACCCGAAGGGTGTCCCGATCTCCGCGATCCTCTTCGGCGGACGCCGCAAGACGACGGTTCCGCTGGTCACGGAGGCTCGTGACTGGCAGCACGGTGTCTTCATGGGCGCCACCGTCGGCTCCGAGCAGACGGCCGCCGCCGAAGGCACGGTCGGCACCATCCGCCGCGACCCGATGGCCATGCTTCCGTTCCTCGGCTACAACGTGGGCGATTACTTCCAGCACTGGATCGACCTCGGCAAGAACGCCGACGACTCCAAGCTGCCGAAGGTGTTCTACGTCAACTGGTTCCGTCGTGGCGACGACAAGCGCTTCCTGTGGCCAGGATTCGGTGAGAACTCCCGCGTCCTGAAGTGGATCGTGGAGCGCATCGAGCACAAGGCTGCAGGTGTCGAAACGCCCATCGGTGTCGTCCCCACAGCCGACGCTCTGGACATCTCCGGGCTCGACACCACCACCCAGGACGTCGCTGAGGCGCTCGCGGTGAATGTCGACGAGTGGAAGGCCGAGATCCCGTTGATCGAGGAGTGGTTCGACTTCGTCGGCGAGAAGCTCCCCACCGGCATCAAGGACGAGTTCGACGCGCTCAAGCAGCGCTTGGGTGCCTGAGTGTCGTAGCTAGCACCCTTTTTGTAGACCTGGCACCCCTGTTCCGATGCGAACAGGGGTGCCAGCCTCGTAAATAGGGTGTCAGGTTCCCAGCCGCTGAGCCGATTCAGCCACCGGACGCCAACACCGCTGCGCCCGTCAGGGTCCCGACGGCTCCGAGCTTCGCCGGCACGATTTCGAGGCCGTCGAGGAACTCGAGCTTGGCGTGCAGGGCCGCGGACTCCTGGATGGGATCCCAGAGCGGCGGGCCTGCCTGAGCGAAACCCCCACCGATCACAACGAGGTTCACGTCGACCAGAGCTGCCGTCGACGCGATCGCCTGACCCAGTGCCACACCTGCACGCTGAAGAGTGGTGATGGCGACGATGTCCCCGTCGCTCGCGGACTGTGCGAGGTCAGCGCCTGTGCTGCCGGTCCAACCTTGTTCCTGGGCCCACCGGACCGCCGACGGCCCGCTGGACACCGTCTCCACGCAGCCGAGGCCGCCGCACGTACAGGGCGTCGCCGATCCGGGTACGACGATGTGTCCGATGTGACCTGCGTTTCCGCTACGCCCGTGCACGATGCGACCTCCCAGCACCAGTCCGCCGCCGATTCCGGTCGACACGACGAGGCTCAGTACGTCGTCGACGCCGACGGCAGCCCCGAAGCGGTGTTCGCCGAGCGCAGCACACCCACCGTCCATCGCCAGCGTGACCGATGCGCCGTCGAACCGCGTCCGTACGGCGTCGGTCAGGGCGAAGCCGTCCTTCCATTCCGGGATGTTGATCGGCGCGACCGTGCCCGCGACGGTGTCGACCGGACCGGAGCACGCTATCCCGATTGCGTCGACGTCCGAGCCGACGGACACCGCGTCCAGCAGCTCCTCGCAGGCTCGCCACACGTCCGACTGTGGGGTCGGCACGGTCAGCGGTTCCCCCGGCCTTCCGTCGTCGCCGACGATGGCCGCGGTGATCTTGGTTCCCCCGATATCCAGTGCCAGCGCTGTCATCGTTCCAACGTACCGGCGCGAGTGGAGCCTGCGGAATGAGCCGGGTGGGCGGCGCGAGTGGAGCCTGCGGAATGAGCCGGGTGGGCGGCGCGAGTGGAGCCTGCGGAATGAGCCGGGTGGGCGGTGCGAGTGGAGCCTGCGGAATGAGCCGGGTGGGCGGTGCTCGCGTCAGTCGGCGCGGAAGACGAGGACGAGGTTGCTGGCGAGGAGTTCGCGGAGGCCGGGAACCCGCATGATCCACCACGCCCATCGGGGGTGGTACCGGGGGAACGCCGCGAGGAGGGTTCCGCTGGAAGTGTTTCGAGCCCAACGTAATCCGTCGCCTGCTCCGATGTCGAACAGTGATTCGCCGAATCTGTTCTTCGGCTCGTGGCCGTGTGTGCGCAGGTATCGCCGGGCCGCGTATTCGCCGCCGATGTAGTGCCACGGCCGTGTTTCGTGCCCGCCGAACGGGCTGAGCCACAGTGTGTAGGACAGGACCGTCAATCCGCCGGGACGGGTGACGCGGAGCATTTCCTCTGCCATGATCCAGGGCTCGCGGACGTGCTCGGCGACGTTCGAGGAAAAGCAGATGTCGACGCTGTCGGTGAGAAACGGCAGTGCCATTCCCGAGCCACGGACGCTGCCGTGGACGGTCAGGCCTGCAGCGTGCAGTTCGGACGCGTCGGGTTCGACGGGGAAGTACCGAGCTCCGCTGCGTTCGAAGCCCTCCGCGAAGTAGCCGGGGCCCCCGCCGACGTCGAGCACGACGCGATTGTCGAGCGAATCGCCCGTCATGCCCCGGTAGAGGTCGCCGATCAATTCGACGGAGTCACGGGCGAGTGCGCCGTAGAAGATGTCGGGCGCGGTCTGCTCGTGCCCGAAGTCCCGGAGCAGCCCGACCGACCTGCTGAGGGTGGCGCGTTTCGCGAACAGTCGAGTGACCCGGTCCCTACGCACGAGCAAGAACACTAGGCGAGCGTCCATGTCGAGCGACCGCTGGGCCACACGAACGGCTAGGGTGTCCAGAAGTTTCAGCTGTTCGGACGTTTGGGTGATGGTGTCGGCCGCGAAGGGGGTACGGGCGTGCGCGAGGTGCTGCTGCTGTGCTGGCGCGACACCGGGCATCCCCAGGGCGGCGGCAGCGAGCGGTATCTCGAGCAGGTCGGGGCCGGGCTGGCTGCGCAGGGAGTGAAGGTGACGCTGCGGACGGCGTCGTATCCGGGCGCGCCCGCCGAGGAGATCGTCGACGGAATTCGTATCAGTCGTGCCGGTGGACGGTTGAGTGTGTATCCGCGGGCGCTGGCGTCGATCGTCGCGGGGCGTCTCGGGTTCGGTTCGCTTCGCGGAATAGCCCCCGACGCCGTCGTCGACACCCAGAACGGCATTCCCTTCTTCTCGCGGATCGTGTCCGGAGCACCGGTGACGTTGCTGGTGCACCATTGTCACCGTGAGCAGTGGCCCGTCGCCGGACCCCTGATGGCCAAGCTCGGGTGGTGGCTGGAAAGCACGGTCTCTCCGCGGATCCACCGTCGTAACCAGTACCTGACGGTGTCTTTGCCGTCGGCCGACGAGCTTGTTGCCCTCGGTGTCGATCGCGAGCGAGTTGCCGTCGTGCGCAACGGCGCGGACGAGATTCCTGCAGGAACGCCGGTGGACACCAGAACTCCGTACCCGTCGCTGTCGGTGCTGTCGCGGCTCGTTCCGCACAAGCAGATCGAGGACGCACTGGCTGCGGTGGCCGCTCTTCGGTTCCGAGTCCCCGGACTGCACTTGGACATCATCGGGGGAGGTTGGTGGGAGGAGAACCTGCGTGAGCGGGTCGAGCAGCTCGGCATCGCGAGCGCGGTGACGTTCCACGGCCACGTCGACGAGGTTCGTAAACACCAACTTCTCGGACAGTCGTGGGTACACGTGATGCCGTCACGGAAGGAAGGTTGGGGTCTCGCTGTGGTCGAGGCGGCCCAACACGGAGTGCCGACTGTGGGGTACCGCAGCTCCAAGGGCCTCACCGACTCCATCATCGACGGTGTCACCGGTGTGCTCGTCGGCTCGGACGGCGCCGATCGTGATGTCACCGCGCTGACGGACGCTCTCGCCGAGCTACTGCTCGACGACGACATGCGTGCCGATCTGGGGGAGAAGGCCAGGGTCCGTGCGCTCGAATTCTCGTGGGTGCAGACCGCTCGCGGTGTGCAGAGCGTTCTCGCGTCGTCGATGCGCGGCTCGCACGTGTCAGGCCTCGTGTCGGCCGGACTTCCGGGTGCGGACCGCCCAGCCGAAGCCGCCCACCAGTAGCAGCAGCCACGCGAGGTGGGCAGCGACGACTGCCCGGTTGTCCGTCGGTTCGATTCGAACATCTCCCGGCACGCGGTACAGCGCGAGCTCGCCGTCCTCGTACTCCACCGTCAGCTGCTGCAGCGTCGCAACCGAGTTGCCCATCTGGCCGGGCGTCGTCCGTTCGAGGAGCACCCATCCGACTCCGAGTCCGGCCAAGTCGTCGGGAGTTCCGCCGTCCAGAAGAACCTGTTCGACGGCCTCCGCCCTGCTTCCTTCTCCGCGGACCGAACCGCCTGCGACGAGAAGCTCCCCGGTCTGGAGCACGTCCAGCGGCAGCATGCGAGGTGCAGGATCGAGAACGGCGGCGTCGCCGCTGTACGGGAACCGGCGGAACATACCTGCGGGCAGCACGGCTACGTCGCCGTCCTCCCCTGCCAACTCGTCGGCGACCACCGACCACGACGTCGGATACTCGACGGGCTTCACCTGGTCTCCGACGCCCCACGCGAGGTCCGGCAACGTGATCACCACGGCCAGCGCCGCTGCGACTCCGGGAAGCCAGCGGTTCCCGAGTCTCGCGGCAGCCCACGTGACACCCGCCGCCGCGGCGAGAACGTAGAACGGCACGGCGAGCGCAACCCACTTCTGGGCGTCGCGGAGCAGTCCGGCGCCCGGTACCTCGGTGGCGGCCCATTCGCCGACGCGAATCCCTGGAGACGTCGCGGCGAGGGCCGGACCGACGATCGCGAGCGCGGCCAGAATGCCCAGAGCGGTCACGACGGGGTTGCGTCGGCGTCGCCACAGGGGCCTGACTCCGAGCGCGACGACAACGAGCAACAGAGCGGTGCCCACGACAGCGAACGCCGATGTTCGCGTGACGGGGACGGCGTCGGCGTTCCAGATGCCGCCGAGTCCCGCGAGGGAACCGACCGTACCGAGTCCGGGTTCGGCGCGGGCTGCGAACGCGGCGACGCCTGCGGGGTCGGTACCGGTGGCCCCCGAGCCCGATACCGCCGTCGCGACGAGCCAGGGCGCCGACGCGAGCACTGTCAATCCCGCTGTGAGCGGAAATGTTTGCCTGGATGCGCATAACCACGCACATGACGCGGCGAGCAGCGCACCCGTCGGCGTCAGGCCCGCAACAGCGAGGCAGACTGCGAGCCACCCCCACCGGCCCGTCCGCCTGAGATCGAGAGCGGCGACGACCGTCCACGGCAACGCCGCATAGCCGATCAGAAGACTCCAATGCCCCTGTAGCAGACGCTCGGCGACGTAGGGATTCCAGATCGCGACCGTCGACGCCACCAGCAGTGCGGGCAGAGGTGCCGACGGCAGCACAGTCCGCGACATCTGCGCGGCACCCCAGCCGGCGAGCCACACCGCGAGCAGCAGAGCAGCTTTCACGACGAGTCCCCCGTCGACCACCGTGGACAGGGCGGCCACCACCGCGTCCTGCGGGACGGCCCGGGCGGCGGCGTCGCCGACACCGAGTGCCGAGTCGGTGAAGTAGGACCTGGGTGTGCTGACGGCGTCGCGCAGAAGCAGATAGCCGTTGCCGAATAATGGGCCGAGCACCACGAACGCAAGGGCGACGCTGTAGAGCGGCGGCGCCCACCGGTACCCGCGCGCAGCCCACCGACCACCCGACGCCATGTTCGGCACCCTATACCGTGGGCGCATGCCGACTCGCGCTGTCTCCGCCTCCGGATCCGGGTCCGCAGGCAGAGCGATGGTAGCCGGGATGACGATGGTGACCATCGGATCGATGACGGCCAACGTTGCGTCGTATCTACTGCATCTGCCTGCGAGCCGTCTGCTGGGTGTGGCGAAGTACGGCGAGTTCGCGAGCCTTCTCGCCGCCCAGCTGGTGCTGGCCGTTCCGGCGCTTGCGTTGCAGTCGGTCGTCGCCAGGGAAGTGGTGCGCGGTCGAAGCGCCGGCAAGCTCCGAAGCCTCGGATACCGCTGCGCTGCCGTGGTCGCCGTCCTGTCCGTCCTCGCGGCACCGATAGTTGCGGTCGCGATGGACACGAGTGTTCTGGCGACGACATCGGCGCTGGTAGTCGCCCCGCTGCTCGTGTTACTCGCGACCGAACAAGGGCTGCTGCAGGGCACCGCGCGGTTCGGCCGATTGAGTATCGTGCTGGCATCCGCGGGCTTCGGCAAGGTCGTTCCCGCCGTCGTGGCGCTGTTCCTCGGCGCGGGTCCCGGCACCGTGCTCGCGGTCAGTGCCGCCGGCACAGGACTGGTCGCCCTCGGCGCGCGGCTGGCGAACCGAGAGCCATCCGTGTCCGGCGGCCTGCTCACCGGTGACGTGCGCATCGGTGTCGCCACCGTGCTGCGGGCCTCGCAGGTTCAGTTGGTGCTGATTCTGCTGTCGTCGGTGGATCTGCTCCTCGCGCGCGCACTGCTGACCGAAGCCGACGCAGGCATCTACGCCCTCGGCGCCGTCGCCACGAAGGCAGCGTTCTGGCTTCCGCAGGCAGTAGGGGTAGTGCTGTATCCGCGCATGGCCAACCCTGCACACTCGGCGTCGGCGCTGCGATCGGCACTGTCCGTCGTCGCGGGAATCGGTGCGGTTCTGATCGTCGGGGCGGCCGTCGCCGCGGGACTGATCCCGCTGATCGTGGGTGAGGATTACGCGGCCGTTCAGGGATACCTGTGGATCTTCGCGTTGCAGGGGGCCTGCCTCGCGGTGCTCCAGAGCGCGTTGCTCTGGGCTATTGCAGGCGAACGCACGACCCTTGCGATCCTGGCGTGGCTCGGGCTGGCCGCCGAGGTCGTCTTGTTGACGCTGTGCGCGTCCACGGTGTTGCAGTTCGTCGTGGTCGCAGTGTCCGTGGCCGCTGCAACCGCACTCGCGGTGTGCGTGGCAGCCCTACGTTCCTGAGTGCACCGCAGTCCGCCACCGCAGTCCGCCACCGCAGTCCGCCACTGTAGTCCGCCACCGCAGTCCGCCTCGACGGCGCATCCGGCCCTGCAGCAGCGTTCTGTGTGCAACTGGGGCCGGCCACCCTGCCCGGAAACGAACAACGGCGCGACCCTAATGGGCCGCGCCGTTGTTGTTCGTGGAGGTGCTACTCCTTGGAGAGGTTGGTCCTCGGAATGACCTCGGTCCGATCGGTCGTCCAGTCGCGGTTCTGCGGAGCTGCCGGTGCTGCGCCGCCGCCTCCGCCCTGCTGCGGTCCGCCGGTACGCACGGGACGACGCGGGCCGTTCCCACCGCGGAGTCCGAGCACGATACCTGCGATCAATGCGATGACGCCGAGGATTCCGGCGATGATCGGCACGGTACGTCCGAACGTCGAGAGCTGGTCCTGGCCGTCCTTGGCGCGCTGGATCTGGTATTCGACGGTGTTCTCGTCGAACTTGATCGGTGCGTTGAGCACGTCCACCTCGGGCTGGCCCGCGGTGCGCGAGTAGTACTGGTGGATCTGCTCTTCACCGTCGACGATGACGCCGGTCTTGGGCTCGACCCACACCGTTCGCGTGTTCTCGTACCAGCGCGTCATGGTGACGGGAGCTTCGCCGCCCTCGACGCCCCACGTGTCGGCGGGAAGGGTGACCTTGTTGGTCGGGATGTTGACGACGCCGGACAGATCGACCGGGCCGACGGTCTGCTCGTACTTGTAGACCGGCGTGCCGTTGATCTCGGTCTCTTCGACGAAGTCGATGTCCTGAGACGCGCGGGCGTTGATGTCGAAGAACGGGTACGCCTTCTGCTCCGCGTTGAACGGGAACTTGTACTGCAGGCCGGTGTGCGGAACTTCCTCGGCCGGCTTGTCGCCTTGGACCTGGATGGTGCCGACGGGGTTCTCGACGGGCTCGGACGAGACACGATCGAGCGTCACACGGTCGACGCTGGCGGTGAGCAGCCCGGTGTCGCCCTGCTTGTCGGTGCGGCGCAGCGTCTGCCCGGCCTGCACGGTGATGTCGTCGGCGTTCGACGGCTCCTCGGTGGTGACGAAACGCTGCGACACCAGGTTCACGTTCTCGTCCACCTCGGCGCGGCCCGCGGCCAGTGATGCAGCGTTGAGAACGCTTCCGGTGCCGGTCGATACCGTCGTGACCTCGAGATCCAGCGGTGTCTTCTCCAGGCGGGGCACGGTGTACGTCGGGATCAGGATCGCTGCTACCAGCAGGAATGCACCCAATCCGACGAGTACGAGGGCAAGAATCCGGCTCGGCCCTGAGCGCTCCGCCATGTGAGAATCTCCTTAGTCTTATTTCCTTGGCGCGCCGCTGCTTCCACCCCCGACAGGTCAGGGTAGGAAACGCCCGTTCCTGGAGTGTCCGATTGGTATCGCCACGTCGCTGGTGACAGTAACAGTCATCACGTCGTACAGTCGCGGGCACGCCCGACGACCGTGGAGTTTCACAAGTGGACGGTGCGGAGTGTTTGACTGGTCGTGCCATGACTACGTCCACTGAATCGCTGCCGAAATCCGTCGCGCCGCTGCACGGATTCATCCCGTCGCTCGAGGGAATGCGCGCGTTCGCGTCGATCGGCATCATCGTCACCCACGTGGCCTTTCAGACAGGTGCAGCGAATTCGCCGGTCATGGGCCGAATCTGGGGCCGGTTCGACCTCGCGGTGGCATTGTTCTTCGCCCTGTCCGGCTTTCTGCTGTGGCGCCCGCACGCCGCCCAGGCGAGGGGGATGGGTCGTGCTCAGCCGATCGGACGTTATCTGTGGTCGCGCGCCGTGCGCATCCTTCCGGCGTACTGGGTCGTGGTGACGCTGGTTCTGCTGTTCCTGCCCAACACGGGGAGCAGTTGGCGTGTGTGGGCGGCGAACCTGTCGCTGACGCAGGTTTTCGTGCCTCTGACTCTCACCGAGGGCATGACTCAGATGTGGTCTCTGTCGGTGGAAGTCGCCTTCTATCTGTTGTTGCCGTTCCTGGGTCTGGCTCTGGCGGGCTTACGGGGTGATCGGGCGCGATTCCGTATCCCCGTCGTTGCAACCGTCGCCGCGATCAGTCTCTGCTGGGCGTTCGTCCCCGTGTCCACGCCGGAAGCGATTCACCACGACAACTGGTTGCCGGGATACTTCCCGTGGTTCGCGGCCGGAATGCTCCTGGCCGAGTACACGACCAGCCCACGAACGTGGTTGCACCGTCTGGCGAGTCGCCGACTGCTGATGGCCGCGATCGCCCTGGTGGCGTTCGCCCTGTCGGTGACGCCGATCGCCGGGCCGGAAGGGCTGGTGCGTCCCGAACCGTGGCAATTCGAGGTCAAGATCGTGCTCGGTGCACTCCTCGCGTTCGCGTTGTTGGCGCCTCTCGTCCTGGCCGACGGACCCCGACGCGTCCTCGAGCACCCGGTGACTCTTGCTCTGGGACGTTGGTCCTACGGCATCTTCATCTGGCATCTGGTGATCCTGGCGATGGTCTTTCCCGTGTTCGGGATCATCCCCTTCAGCGGACACTTCCTGCTGGTTCTGGTCGTGACCGTCGCGTTGTCGATCCCTGTCGCCGCCGCGAGCTACGCGCTGATCGAAGAACCGATGCGCGTGTGGCTTCGGCGCCGGTGACGTGACCGCCGGTTATTGGCGAGCCCGCAGAGCACTCACTGCCACGGCGACGAGTGCGATCAACGCGGCGAGTTGAATCAGTGACGAGTGGCCGATGTAGCCGTCGGGGGATCGCCACGGGCCCTTCGACAGCAGGGCTGTCGCCAAGAGTGTTCCGATTCCGGCGACCCACACCGCCGTCCTGGCTTCCACCGATCGGCCGAAGCGTCGGCCGACAGCCACTGCCACGGCCGCGGTTGCGGCGACGACGGCAACTCCGCCCGGTCCGGAGATCACGGCGACGGCCGCGGTCAGTCCGACCCAGCCGAGCACCGCGCTGCGCCAGGGCTGTGGTGCTGAGTCCTGCGTGACGCGGCTTCGACGAAAAGCGAAGAACGCCAACGGGATCAGCAGGAGCAATCCGCCGAAGATTCCGAGTCGGTACCACTTGTCCGACGGGTATTCGAGCGTCACCGTTCCCGATGTCCCGGCCGGCACGATCCAGCCTTGCTGCCAGCCGTTGACGGTGACAGCCTGCAGTTCTGAAGCGGGAGTGGAGCCTGCGGAATGACCGGGTTGGGCGGGAGTGGAGCCCGCGGATGCTGCGGTTGCGTGCCAGCCGGTGTTGCTGCTCTCCGGTACCACGAGCAGTTGATCGACGTCCGATTCACGAACGGTCACTTCTCGGTGGTCGGCGTTCCACGCTGTCGTCTCCGCGGTTCGAGGATACGAGCTCGTTGCGCTGACGGCGGGGACGGGCATCGTGCGGAGTCGCACCCCGTCGACGACGAAGGCTGCACCTGGGTCGACGACGACGTCCTGTCTCCCTTCCGGCAGGGGTATCGGGTTGAGCGTCTCGTTGGGAACCGGGAAGGGACCCTCGCAGATGGTCGCCTGCAGTGGTTCGCCCGACAGGAATTGCCGCGCCGTCGCCGTCACCGACGCCCGGATGGTCTGGCCCGCAATGGACATGATCGGCCCGACGTCGCAGGCGACCGTGATCGTGCGGTCATCGGCGGCGTCGGGTGCGGCGCCGATGTCGCTGCCGCCCGACAGCACGGCGACGTCGGCGAGACCGGGCGGTTGTGGCAGGACGAAGCCGAGGGAGTTCTTGTCCAGTCGGTCGTCCCAGTCGACGATGGAGAGCACGATCCGATCCGTCACCCGTGGCGCTAGATCGATGGTCGTCGGACCGTCGGGATCCACCTCGCGCACCTGCGGTCCCCCGCCGAGGTTCACGGCGACGGTCGTCGGGTGCGCGGGAAGGTCGCCGAGGCTCGGGGTCAGGGTGAGGCCGTCCACCAGCGTCGGCGCGGGCAGGTCGATCGTCAGTGTCGGCTGCGTTCCGGCCCGCTGCTCGATGCTTTTCTCGGGCGCGGTCCAGGATGTTCGATCGTCGCCGTCGGTGGCCGCGAAGGCGGATCCTTGGAGGTCGCCGACGTCGGATGCGCCCGTGGCCACGGGTCGTCCCGGTTGCGCCAGCAGTGCTTCCAGTTCGGGGCTCTGCCGGGTGCGCAGAGTCAACTCCGGCAGCACCGCGGTTCCGGTAGGCACCGACAGGGTGCGCGAGAACCTTCCGAGTTCTTCGGGTGCGGCGGACAGTCCACTGCTGCACCGGATTCGGTCCTCGGTGTCCAGGCAGGCCGGCCTGCCGGGGAACTCCTGGCCGAGCTCCCAAGCCGTGACGTCCGCTCCGGGGGTGACGCCCGGCAGCACGGCACGATGCACGATCGACACAGGGTGCGGATTGTCGCGGTCCGAGTAGTCCTCCACCGACAGTTCGCTGATTCCGAATTGACTTCCCCGGGTGCCGTCCACGGTCGATTTCGCCGTGATGCGCACCCACGGTGTCGACCCGCCGGGGAGCGAGACGGTCATGGGCTCGCCCGCAGTGTCGACTCGTGCCGCGGTACTACCGCCCGGCGTGGTGATCTCGAGCCACTTCACCGGGTCGCCGATGGTCCCCGGGCTGGTACGCAGATGCAGGAGTCCGCCGGAGATGGGCTCGTCGAAGTCGAGTTGAAGCCACTGTCCCACAGCGCTTTCGATGCCGTTGCTGACCCAGCTCGTCGCGAGATCGCCGTCGACGACCGCCGCGACCCCACTTCCCGGTTTGGTGCCGCCGATCTGAGTCGAATCCGACGCGGAACTCGACGCGGTGATGCTCGCACCCTCCCATTCCCCGTCGACGGTGTCCGCGCCCACGACGGGATAGTCCGCGACTTCGTTCAACGAGCGACGAGGATCGTCGGCGGTTCTCAGCGCCGAATTGTGGTTGTCGACCTGCCCGAAGTCCGTCTCCCTGTTCATCGGAGTATCGGTGACGGTGACCGAATCGACGTCCAGGCCTGCGGCGGTAGCGTCGGACGCAAGGATGACCGGGCCTGCAGGCACTGGATCGGGGACACCGGATCGGCGCTGTTCGTTCAGTCGCTGAACGGATTCCGGCCCGCCTTGCACGAACGGGACACGGTCCAGATCGACGGTGTAGGGCCCCGAAACCTCGGATTCCTTCGAGCTTGGCTCCTGCAGCTTCACCGAATAGATCTCGACAGCCGGATACGGCGGCCGCATGTCGCCGTCGACCGTGATGCCGTCGACCGTTCCCGGCGAGATGTCCTCGCCGAACTCCGCGACCTTCTCGAGACCGGGAGAGCCGTCGAGTGCGGCGTGGACCTGGACGGGGCGAGCGGAACGTGACGTCTCGGGATCGAGATCGTTGCGGACGACCACGTAGTGAATGCCCTGCCCGACGAGGGTGTCGGCCAAGCCGACCGAGGATCGGCCGTCGGCGATCAATCGTTGAACGGAGTCGAGGGCACGGATTGCGCCCGGCGGAGTCAGTGGTACCGAGTCGCGGACGGCCCACGGCGTCGTCGCGAGGGCCTGGAGGGGTTCGTCGCGAGTGAGTCCCCACGTCTGAATCGCGAAGGGAGCACCCGGAACGACGAGCGCGCGCTCGGCATCGGAGCCGTCGGGTGAGCTGCCCGACGCGTGGGCGGTGAGCCAGTCCGCGGCGTCGTGCCAGTACTGCGGAATGGATTGGTACGCCCCGCGAGGTGCTAGCTTGCCGGTCCACGCGAGCGACGTCGAGAACGTCAGCGCGACGAGCACCAGACCGGCCACGGCCACCATCTTGTCCTTCTCCGGGTGTGCGATGGCCGTCCGCCACGTGCGTGCCGGTACGGCACCGGGGAGCGGGATCTTCGCCAAGAGGTGAGCAAGTCCGAGGACCAACGGAATGCGGACGAGCGGTTCGAGTTTGTGAACGTTGCGGAGCGGCGCGCCACCGGAATCGAGGAACACGCGGACGGTGTCGGCGATCGGAGAGCCGAGTCCACCGACGTATCCGGCTGTGAGACCGAGGATTCCGACGAACAGCATGACGGTCAGGCGGCCACGGGCGGGCATCGACCGCATCGCGAGACCGACGACACCGGCTGCGGCGACGACTCCCGTCGCGACGACCGCGGCCGGTTGCGTGACGAGCACCGCTCCGGCGACGCGCTCGGGCGAGACGAACGGTGTCCAGCTGCTCGTCCCGCGGAGGATCTCGATCAGTGAGGCCCACTGGGTCGTCGTCCCCGAGGACTCGATGTAGTCCAGGAACGGCGGGCTGACGGCGCCGAGCAGAAGGAGCGGAACGATCCACCACAGGGTCGCGAGGGCCAGGAAGCCGGCCCACCACGCACTGAAGACGATCCACAGTCGGTTGGGTCTGTGGCAGAGAATCCAGATCACGCCGACGAGACAGGCGGCTGCGGTCGCGACGGCGTTGACGGCTCCCATCAACGCCACGGCCAACGCCGACTGCGCGGCGAGTGTGCGGGTGGAAGTGTTGCTGCGGAATGCTCGAACGATGGGAATCAGTACCCATGGCGCCAACATCATCGGCATGGATTCCGACGAGATCGACGCCAGCGTCGTGATGACTCTCGGGGACAGGGCGAACGCGGTGGCGGCGATGATCCGCGAACTGCGGCTGCCGACTCCCAGTGCTTCGGCGAGACGGACGATTCCCCAGAACCCGGCGATCAGAAGTAGCGCCCACCAGATGCGCTGGGTGATCCATGGGGGAATCGACGCGATGTCACCGAGCGCGAAGAACGCGCCGTGTGGGAAGAAGTAGCCGTACGCCTGGTTCTGTACTTGGCCGAGGGGAGCTTGCGACGTCCACTGATGCGACGCGCGTGCGAGGAATCCGAGGGGATTCTGCGTCAGGTCGTACTTGGTATCGGCAACGGTGTAACCGGGAACCTGCAGAAAAGCGAGGAGAAACGCCAGTGCGGAGACGCCGAGCAACCACCTACGACCGAGTGGTTCGGAAGAGATCGGAGCAGGTGCGTCAGCGGCTGCCGTACTCAACCTGGTTCAGCAGGGACGAATCAGCATTGCCGGAGCGATCGATCTCGGGACGTGTGTTGTCGGCCGCCGCAGCAGTTACTCCGAATACCACCCCGGCACCGAGCACAGCGCCGACTACCGCAGCAACAACTCCCGGGACAGCGAACTTCATCTCGGTTCTCCACTTTCGTCGACTGGCACGCGTGCGCGGCTCACGCTATCACCCGCAGGCCCGATAGCCGGAGCGCACGCGCGTCTACTTTCCAGGCGGCACGATCAGGACAGGCCGGTGACTGTGGCGCAGCACATGGTCCGCGACCGAGCTCTGGAGAAGCGAACGCAACCCCGTCGTGCCGCGAGTGCCGGTGACGATGATGTCCACGTCGAGATCGTCGGCCTTCTCCACGATGGCGCTCCAGATCGCCGTCGTGCATTCCGTGCAGTGGCCCTCGACCTGAAGGCCGGCCTGCTGGGCGAGGCGAACGCCCTCGTCGTTGGTCACCTTCGCGTCGGTGAGCGCCACATCCTCGGCCTCGTCGTCGGGAACCCACTCGGGTTGCATGACCCCGGACAGTCCGGACATTCGCGCTGCTTGGCGCACCATCGGTTCCCATGCGGTGACGACGATCGCCCTCGTCGTCGTCAGGAATCGGCCGGCGTACTCGATGGCACGCTTGGCGTTGTCGGAGCCGTCGTAGGCAATGAGAATCAGGTCTGCGGGCATCTCGTAGTCCCTCCTCGTGTCGCTTTTGTCCCTAGGTTACTGCGCGCGTACAGCTGTGTGGGACCACTCCGCTACGGTCGGGGCATGAGGAAATTCCGATCGCCCGTCGCGGTCGCTGCAGTGGTGATCGGGGTCGGATTCACGGCCTCGTGTTCGTCCGGTGACCCGGTTCCTGCGGCTACGGAGTCCGCATTGCCGCCGACTACGACCACCACGACCACCCTTCCCCCCACCACCGACGCTCCGGTGAATTCCTGCGAGGCCTTCGTCGAAACGCTGAGCGAGCGTCAGCGATTGGCCCAGCTGCTGACCGTCGGCGTCACCGGGACGGCCGATGCCGTCGACATCATGGCTCGGGAACAAGTGGGCGGGATCTTCATCGGAAGCTGGACGGATACGGCGACGCTCGCCAATCGCGAGGTTCCGCAGATCGATGCCGCAGCAGCAGTGCCTCCGATGGTCACCATCGACGAGGAAGGCGGGCGAGTGTCCCGCGTCGCGGATCTGCTGGGCGAGGACCCGTCGGCACGCCGGACGGCATTGACGATGTCCGTCGACGCCACGTACCGCATGGCCCTCGAACGCGGCCGTGGTTTGCGAGACCTCGGGATCACCGTCGACTACGCGCCGGTCGTCGACGTCAGCAGCCAACCGAACGATTCGGTGATCGGCGACCGTTCGTACTCCGCGGACCCGATTCAGGTCGTCGCGTACGCCGGTGCCTACGCGCAGGGCTTGCGCGACGCCGGCGTTCAGCCCGTCATCAAGCACTTCCCCGGACATGGTTCCGCGTCCGGAGATTCGCACACCGGTGCGGTGACGACGCCCCCGCTGGAGGAATTGATCCAGTCGGATCTGATCCCGTTCGCGCAACTGTCCACCGGTGGTGTCGGCGTGATGGTGGGTCACCTCGATGTACCGGGCCTGACCGAGCCGGGTGAACCTGCCAGCATCAGCCCAGCGGCGATGTCGCTGCTGCGCGACGGAGTCGGGTACGGCGCGGCGCCTTTCACCGGCCCGATCTTCACCGACGACCTCAGCGGCATGGCGGCCATCACCGACCGGCTGGGCATCGTCGCGGCCGTCGAAGCAGCTCTCGTCGCAGGCGCGGATGTCGCTCTGTGGCTCACCACCGACGACGTTCCGCAGGTACTCGACAATCTGGAGGACGCCGTCGCGACGGGACGCCTCGATGCAGCGCAGGTCGACGAGTCCGCAGCGACGGTCGCTCGCTTCAAGGGCGTCTGTTAGAACTATCCGGGTGCCTGCTGGATGGTTCCGGCGCCGCGGCATTCATCGGGCAGGCACAGTAGTGACGCAGGCCTCCTTACCGTGGAGTAAGGTCATGAGTTCGATATCGGTTTGGAGGACTCATGGCTGGTGGCACCAAGCGACTGCCGCGCGCCGTACGTGAGCAGCAGATGCTCGACGCGGCAGTCGACGTGTTCTCCGACAACGGGTTTCACGAGACCTCCATGGATGCGATCGCCAAGAAGGCAGCGATCTCCAAGCCCATGCTGTACTTGTACTACGGCTCGAAGGACGAGCTGTTCGCGGCGTGCATCAACCGCGAAGGCGTCAAATTCGTCGAGGCACTCACACCCGCTGCAGACCCCACCCTCACTCCACGCGAACAGCTCCGACGCGCACTTCTCGGCTTCCTCGGATTCGTCGGCGAGAACCGTAAGTCCTGGATGGTGCTGTACCGGCAGGCGATAGGTCAGAGCGCCTTCGCCTCACAGGTCCAGAGCAGTCGGGACAGACTGATCGAACTGACGGCCCGTCTGCTCGAGATGAGCACCAAGGAACCGGATCCGGATCAGAACTTCTCCCTCATGGCAGTAGCCCTCGTCGGTGCAGGCGAAGCCGTCGCCGACCGCGTCGCCGGCGGGGAAATCGAAGTCGACGCCGCCGCTGACCTGCTGGAAAACCTCGCGTGGCGCGGTCTGGCAGGTAAGAAAACCGCTCCGACGCAGTAGTCGGCGCACCCCTCGTTGTGGGAGCGAACGTGCCGTTCGGTCACTTGAAGTGACCGAACGGTACGTTCGGTCCCGGAAGGGGGTGGAACTGTACCTATCGCAGGGTTGCGGTGAGGTGGGGGTAACCCTTCTTGGGGTTCTTGAGTGACAGGTCCCAGCCGGCGCCGACGGATTCGGCGTAGAGGTTGACCGTTGCGGGCAGGACGATGGGCTTGCCGAAGCGGACATTGTAGGTCACTTTGTCAGGGATGCGACCTTCGATGACCTGCAGTACCGCTGCTGCGCTCCACATTCCGTGTGCAATGGTCCGCGGGAAGCCGAAAGCTTTGGCGCCCAACGATGACACGTGGATGGGGTTGCGGTCGCCGGAGACGGCCGCGTACTTGCTGATGGTCTTCTGATCCACTCGCAGTGTGCGCGTCGGGGGCGGCGGGACCTCGTCGGCGGGTGGAGCTTCACGAGGACCGCCGGAGAGGGAGGTCTTCTGCAGGCTCAGGAAGCTCGAGGTCTGCTTCCAGACGAGCTCGCGTCCGACGCTGACTTCGCTGATCACGTCGATCAGCAGGCCCTTGCGGTGTTCGCGCAGGTTCTCTGCGTGCACCCTGATGTCGAGTGGTTCCGACGACGAGATGGCCCGGTATTGCTCGATGACGTTCTCGGCGTGTACCGATCCGATGGCGGCGAACGGAAATGCCTTGGACACCATCAGTTTCATGACCGTCGGGAAGACGAGCGTGAACGGATACGTGACCGGCAGAGTGTCACCGAACCGCAGACCGGTGGCCCGGCTGTACGCGGCCAGGTTGTCGGGGTCGACGCGAAGTCCGCGGAGTTCGTACACCGTCGACGGTGCCGTGGTGGACTTCGAGCCGAGGAACGGCAGGGCTCCGAGCGCGGCGGAAGTGTAGATCTCCGACGTCTTCGGCTGCTCCGTGAGCTGGACGACGCTCATGCGCCGAGAAGGCTCTGGCCGCAGACTCGGACGATCTGTCCGGTGACGGCGTTGGATGCGGGAGAGGCGAAGTAGGACACCAGCTCTGCGACGTCGACGGTCTGGCCGCCCTGCAACAGCGAGCTCATGCGTCGGCCTGCCTCGCGTGTCGCGAACGGAATCGCGGCCGTCATCGCGGTCTCGATGAATCCGGGTGCGACGGCGTTGATGGTGATGTTCTTCTTCGCGAGAACCGGCGCCGAGGCGTGCACGAGGCCGATGACGCCTGCCTTGGACGTGCCGTAGTTGGTCTGGCCGCGGTTGCCTGCAATTCCTGCGATGGAGGAGACGTCGACGACGCGTCCGCCTTCCTTGAGTGCTCCTGATGCCACGAGTTGGTCGGTGATGCGCTGCGGCGCAGCCAGGTTGACGCCGATGACCGAGTTCCAGCGGCTGTCGTCCATGTTGGCGAGCGTCTTGTCGCGGGTGATGCCTGCGTTGTGGACGATGATGTCCGCGCCGCCGTGGCGTTCGAGCAGGTGCTTGGAGAGGACCTCGCCGGCGTCGGGCGCCGTCACGTCGAGGGCGAGGGAGGTGCCGCCGACCTTGTTCGCGGTCTCGGACAGTGCCTCACCGGCGGCGGGGATGTCGGCTGCGATGACGGTGGCGCCGTCGCGCGAGAGAACCTCGGCGATGGTGGCACCGATGCCGCGGGCTGCGCCGGTGACGACCGCTACCTTGCCTGCGAGGGGCTTGTCCCAGGATGCGGGTGCCTCGGAGTCGGCGTCACCTACGGCGATGACCTGGCCGTCGACGAATGCGGACTTTGCCGACAGCAGGAAGCGAAGTGTGGATTCGAGGCCGGACAGCCCGGTCGATGCTTTCGGGGAGATGTAGACGAGCTGAGCCGTCGCGCCGCGCTTGACCTCTTTGCCCACACTGCGGGTGAATCCTTCGAGTGCTCGCTGGGCGACGTGCTCGTCGACGCTCGCGGTCTCTTCCGGCGTCGTGCCGATGACGACGACGCGTGCGGACGGCGCGAGGTTGCGGATGACAGGCTGGAAGAACTGGAACAGCTGTTCGAGCTCGGAGACGTTGCCGATGCCGGTGGCGTCGAAGACCAGGGCGCCGTACTTGGTGTCGTGTGCCTGCGCCTGGGGGTAGTCCGACAGCAGTTCGCGCAGCGGCTCGACGAGTCGGCCGCTTCCGCCGATGAGCACAGGCCCGGCAAGTGGCGGTTCCCCCGCCTTGTAGCGGCGCAGCTTCTCGGGCTGCGGCAGACCTGCTTGCTTGGCGATGAAGGCTCCGGGCGCGGACGCCAGGAACGTGGAGTAAAGGTCTGGGGCTCCCTTGGTGGCTGCCACTGTCCTACCTTTCGAATTGGCGCCTCCCTCGTGTGGAGCAGGGAGCGCACGACCGGGTGTCGACAACCAACTTACTCGCCAGTAAGATGAATCTCCACCAGGGTCTTTTTCCACGATGTTTGGAGACGAAAAGTGACAAGCAAGCAGCTACGACCGGTCGCAATCGTCGGTGGCAACCGCATCCCGTTCGCGCGCTCCGACAAGAAGTACGCCCTGGCTTCCAACCAGGATATGCTCACTGCCACCATCGACGGGCTGGTCAGCCGGTTCGGCCTGCAGGGTGAGCGGCTCGGTCTGGTTGCTGCAGGTGCCGTCCTCAAGCATTCGCGTGATTTCAACCTGACCCGCGAGGTCGTGCTCGGTAGCGCATTGAGTCCGTACACCCCGGCGTTCGACATCCAGCAGGCCTGCGGCACCGGGCTGCAGTCGATCATCGCGGTCGGCGACGCCATCGCGTCGGGACGTATCGATGCGGGCATCGGCGGCGGCGTCGACACCACGTCGGATGCGCCGATCGGCGTCAACGACGAGCTCCGTGAGTTCCTTCTGTCGCTCAATCGCGCGAAGACCACCACCGATCGCATCAAGCTGCTCGGTAACGTTCGTCCGTCCATGCTGGGTATCGAGATCCCGCGCAACGGCGAGCCTCGTACCGGACTGTCGATGGGCGAGCACGCCGCTATCACGGCCAAGGAGTTCGGCGTCCGCCGCGAGGATCAGGACGAGTTGGCTGCGGCGAGCCACAAGAACATGGCCGCCGCCTACGACCGCGGATTCTTCGACGATCTGGTGACGCCGTTCCTCGGGCTTACCCGCGACGACAACTTGCGTCCAGGCTCGACCGTCGAGAAGCTGTCGACCCTCAAGCCAGTGTTCGGCAACAAGCTGGGCGACGCCACCATGACGGCAGGTAACTCGACGCCTCTCACCGACGGCGCGTCGGCCGCTCTGTTGTCGACGGACGAGTGGGCGTCGGAGCGCAACCTTCCGGTGCTGGCGCATCTGGTGGACTCCGAGACCGCTGCGGTGGACTACATCCACGGCAACAGCTCGTTCAAGGACGGACTGCTGATGGCACCGACTTACGCCATTCCGCGTCTTCTGGCTCGCAACGGGCTTACGCTTCAGGACTTCGACTACTACGAGATCCACGAGGCGTTCGCATCCGTCGTGCTCGCGACGCTGCAGGCATTCGAGAGCGACGAGTACTGCAAGGAGCGTCTGGGCTTGGACGGCGCTCTGGGTTCCATCGACCGCAGCAAGCTCAACGTCAACGGGTCGTCGTTGGCTGCAGGCCATCCGTTCGCAGCCACTGGTGGCCGCATCGTTGCGTCGCTGGCCAAGATGCTCGCGGAGAAGGGCTCGGGCCGTGGCCTGATCTCCATCTGTGCAGCCGGTGGTCAGGGCGTCACCGCGATCATCGAGCGCTAGATAACCGAGCGTTGAGCCGCAAGAACTTCGAGCGCTGAACAGGCGCTCGACACCGGGGGCACATGGTCGGCAGATCCGTCAGCGAGGGGTTTACGGATCTGCCGATCGTGAATCGTGCGGGAAATCGCCTCAGCCCGGAATTCCGCTTTCGGGCGGGGTGGACTCCTCTCCGGTGTACTCGACCACTTCCGAGTCTCCGATGTCCGTCTGTAGGACCGGCGTCAGGTACTCGGGTACGCCGTTCACGATTTGGTACACGCTTGCGCCGGAGATGCCGAGGTGGCTGTCGTCCGAATATCGGAAAGGCGCGAGTTGCGGTCCTTCGAAGTCCATGCCGCCCTCTTGGATTGCGGAGACAATCCCTTCGCGGGTGGGGTTCTCGCCGGCTGCTTCCAACGCTTGAACGAATGCGTATGCCTGGCTGAGGCCGTAGATGCGGTAGTTGGTGAGAGGTTGGCCGTCGCCGTTCTCCGCCCACACCTTCTGCCACAGTTGAGTCCAGGGGTTCTCGGGTGAGTCGATTCCGGGGATGTACTCGAGCGAGATCATGCCCTCGAGTGATTGGTTCCCGTCGGTCACGGCGCCCTGGGAGAACCGCCCGAGGAGTGAACCGACGAGGTCGACGTCGGATCCGATCGAGGAGTAGAACCATTCCGGGTCGTAGTTGAGGCGCATCGCCGTCAACTGGCTCAGGGCGGTGTACGACGGGACGTCGAATCCGAGCACCAGGTCTGCGCCTGCACCTTGGAGTGCAGCGATCTGCGGTGCGACATCGGTGTTGCCGGAGGTGTAGCGGACTACTTCGACGATCTGGTCGTCGAGATACTGCCGGACGGCTGCCTCACTGTCCCGTCCGAGGTCGTCGTCCTGTAAGTACAAGCCCACCTTGGCATCCGGGCGGTTCTTCTTGACCCAGTCGCCGATGATCTTGCCCTCGACCTGGTAGTCGGGTTGCCAGCCGAAGGTGTTGGGATACTTGGCCGGATCGTTGCCCCACATGATCGCGCCGGAGGAGACGAACAGATCCGGCACGCCTTCTTCGTTGAGGAAATCTATGACGGCGCTGTGCGTCGCGGTGCCGAGTCCGCCGACCACCGCGAACACCTCGTCCTGCAGCACGAGTTCGTTGACGACCTGCGTCGTGGTCGTCGGGTCGTAGGAGTCGTCGCGCACGACGTACTCGATCTGCCTGCCGTTGATTCCGCCCGCGGCGTTGACGTAGTCGAAGTATGCCTGTGCGCCGGTGGGGATTTCGCTGTATCCGGGAGCGGCGACACCGGTCAGAGGGAAGTGGGCGCCGATTTTCACCGACGTGTCGGTGATGCCGACGGTGGAACCTTCCGACGTTTCGGTGGCCTCGTCTCTACCTCCCGCGCCGCAGGCAGCGGCCAGTGACACCACCGCGACCAAGGCGGTCGCCCGCGCTGCCAGCGATCTGGTTCTGTTCATCTTTCCCCTTTTCTCGTGATGTTCCGTGTGAGACGCCACTTTCGGTAGGTTCCGGTCAAACCCAGTGGAGCGAACAGGATCACGAGAACCGTGAAGATTCCCGTGACGAGTGGTGCGAGCTCGGCGGATTGCAGGCTGCTCAGTCCGGCGTCGAGTCCGAGGTTCGTCACGACCGGTGGAATGTAAGTAAGTAGGGCTGCACCGATGAGTGCGCCCGACAGCGTTCCGAGCCCGCCGATCACCACCGCCGACAGCAATGTCAGCGACAGTGTCAGGGTGAATCCGCTCGGTGCTGCGATGCGGGCGGACATCGCGAGGACCGCGCCGGCGGCTCCGGCGCAGGCGGAACTGACGACGAACGCGAGTATTCGTGCGCGCCCGAGGTTTATCCCGGCGAGTTCCGCGGCCACCTCGTCGTCCCGTACCGCCCGCCACCGTCGTCCGATTCGGCTGGCGGACACGTTGGCGAGGAGAAAGAAGACCACGACGAGCAGGATCCAACTGACGTAGGCGACGAATTTCGTTCCGCCGAGCTCGTTTCCGGTGATGAAGTACATGACATCGTCGATGGGTCCCGGCACTTTCGGAGCGGGGACCACGAGGCCCTGCTCTCCGCCGAGATAGTCCTTGAAGTACAACGCGAGGCCGGGGACGGCGACAGCCAGCGCCAGTGTCGCGCCTGCGAGATAGGGGCCGTGGAGTCGGGCTGCGGCGACGCCGACGACGACTCCGACGATGCCGGTCACGACGGTGGCGGCGAGGAGAACCAACGGGACGGACCATCCGGAATCCTGGGCACGGAGCATCAGTGCCGCGGTGTAGGCACCGACGGCCATGAACGCGCCGTGACCGAGCGAGAGTTGACCGCTCAAACCGGTGAGGACGGTGAGGCCGCCGGCTGCGATCGCGAGGTAGGCCACCGACGTCAGCTGACTCTGCCGGAACGTGCTCAGGGATTCGAGAGCCAGTACGACGACGACCAGGCCGAGTACTGCGCAGAGGAAGTGGCGTCGGACCGGTGTGGATGTCATTCGGGTGACGACTGCGTTCATGTCACACCCGCCTTGCCGCGGTGCCGGCGAACAGCCCGCTCGGTCTGAGCAGCAGTACGACGATGAGGATGACCAGAGCTGCGGAGGACACCAGGTCCTGGCCCAGGTAGCCGCTGACGAAACTGAGCCCCACGCCCATCAGGAGCCCGCCGACGACGGCACCACCCGGGCTGTCCAGTCCACCGAGCACGGCGGCGACGAAACCGAATACGACGATCGAATCCATGTATCCGGGGTGGACCAGCGAGCCTCCTGCGATCAATAGCCCTGCCAGGGATCCGACGACGGCGGCCAGAGCCCATCCCAGCGTCAACATGCGGCCGACGCGAACACCGAGCAGTTTCGCCACCTCTTGTTCGAAGGCGCTCGCCCGCATCTTCAGGCCGAGATCGGTGAACCGGAACAGCAGAACCAGCAGTCCGAGGACGATCAGCACGGCCACGATCTTGAAGACGTCGTACCCGGTGAGCGCGATGTTCAGATCCCCGACCTTTTGACCGGTCAGACCGAAGGGCGCAGGGAAGGAACGGAACTGGTTGCCGAACACGATGGCTGCCACCGCATGAATGATGATGAACAGCCCCAGCGTCAGGATGACGGGATTGATGTGCGACGAGCTGTCCACGAACCGAACGACGAGTCGTTCGACGGCAGCTCCGAGGATGAGACCGCTGACGAGTGCGACGCCGAAGCCGACCCAGTACGAGTAGCCGGCGTCGATCACCACCAGTGCGACGTAGGTGGTGATCATGGCCATCGGTGCTTGGGCGAAGTTGACGATGCGTGTCGACCGCCAGATCAGAACGAGGGCGAGGGCGAACGCGGCGTAGATCATGCCGGTCGTCACTCCGTTGATGAGGATGGTGAGCAGTTGCTGCACTTGAGGTGGCGTCCTTTCAGCTCGCGTCAGAACCCGAGGTAGGCGTGTCGGAGGGCGTCGTCGTCGGCGAGGGTGGCTGCCGGGCCTTCGACGGCGACCTTGCCGAGATCGAGGACAACGGCGTGTTCGGCGATCGACAGGGCGCTTCGTGCGTTCTGTTCCACGAGAAGTACTGTCATGGACTCTGTTTCGACGAGCGTGCGGAGCGTGTCGAAGATCTGCGCGACGACTTTCGGCGCGAGCCCCAGAGATGGTTCGTCCAGGAGGAGCACGGATGGGGTTGCCATCAGGGCGCGTCCGATGACGAGCATCTGACGTTCGCCGCCGGACAGCGTGTGTGCCGACGACGTGCGACGCCCGTCGAGTGGCGGGAACATGCCGTAGACCCGGTCGAGTGTGACGGCGTCGTGACTTCGGTTGCGGCCCAATGCTCCTAGCCGGAGGTTCTCCTCGACGGTGAGTTCGGCGATGACGCCTCGGCCTTCGGGGACGTGGGCAAGTCCTTTGCGGGACATGCGGTCCGGCGGAACTCCCACCAGCTCGGTCCCGGCCAGCTCAATGCTGCCCGATTCGGGTTTCAGCAGGCCTGACACGGTGCGGAGCAGGGTCGTCTTGCCCGCGCCGTTGGCGCCGAGCACCGCGGTGATCGCGCCGGCTGCAACCGTCATGGTCACCGAGTCCAGCGCTGTCACCGGTCCGTAGCGGACGGTCAGGTCGGTGATGCGAATCTGGGCCGAGTCACTCACCGTGGTTCACCTCGTTCCCGAGATATGCGGCCAGAACGGCCGGGTCCTGACGAATGTCGTCGGGCGAGCCGTGAGCGATCACCTTGCCGAAATCGAGGACGAAGATCCGATCGCACACGCTCATGACGAGGTCCATGTGGTGTTCGACGAGCATCACCGACGCCGGGGAGGCGGGAGTGGAGCCTGCGGAATGACCTGGGGAGGCGGGAGTGGAGCCTGCGGAATGACCGGTTTCGGGGTGGGCCAGGGATCGGATTTCTTCGCCCAGTTCGGCCATCTCGTCCGATGACAGACCTGACGCCGGTTCGTCCAGAAGGATCAGTGATGGTTCGCTCACGAGGGCGCGGGCGAGGGCGACGCGTTTGCGCACGGCGTAGGGCAGGCTCGGTGGCAGGCGGTCGGCGTACTGGTCGATTCGGAGGCGTTCGAGCGTGGCCATTGCGGCTGATCTGATTTCGGCGTCGTCGGATGCACTCGACGGAAGTCCGAGCAGTCCTGCCAGGATTCCGGTGCGTGCCCCTTTGTCCGCGCCGATCATGACGTTGTCGACGACGCTCATCCGGTCGAACAGTCCGAGTCCTTGGAGTGTTCGGCTCATGCCCAGCTTCGGGAGGTCGTGGGGTCGCAGCCGGGACAGGGTCTCGCCGTTCCGGGTGAGTGTTCCGGTTCCTGGGCGGACGAGTCCGCAGGCAACGTTGAACAGCGTGGTCTTGCCTGCGCCGTTGGGGCCGATGACGCCGAGAACTTCGCTCGGCCGCACGTCGAGACTGACGCTCGACAGCGCGACCACGCCGCCGAACGTGACGTCGACGTCGGTCATGGTGAAGATCGGGGCTGGGGTAACCGTCGAACTCAAGTGATCCACCTCACAATCTGTGTGCGTTCACTATGGTTGCCGCGCACAACCGGCGGTATGGGCGCAGCGCACAGAATGTTTGGGTCCCGCGGCACCAGTACCGGTCAAATCGCCCTGTCGACTGGGCGGGATGCGCAAAACTGTGTCGATGGTTGCCTCCGACCGACCCGCCGACCGATCTTCGGTGGGTGCCCCTCGTGCTCGGGTGCCTGCATCGGATCAGGAGAAGATTCAGCGTGCGTGGTCTGCGCTGATCGATCGGGCGGATTCGATAGCGGACTCCATCACGCTGGCGCTGATCGAGCAGGAGCCCGCGTACCTGGCCAGTGCGACGCCTGACATCGCCGGCGAGATCAGGCGAAGCACCCGCGAGCACATCCGCCAGGGGCTGCGGACGCTGTCCGGGGTGGCGGCCGCCGACGACAACACCCGTGAGGTCTGGCGCCGCACCGGGCGGGAACGTGCGCGTCAGGGCATCCCGATGGAGTTGGTGCTCAAGGCGTACACGCTCGGCAGTCGGACACTGTGGGAAGAGTTGGTTCACGCACGTGATCGTCGACGGTCCGACATCGACGAACATTTGCTGCTGGTGGCGGGCCAGCAGTTGTGGCGTGCACTCGACGGGCAGTACGAGACCCTGGTCGACGCCTATCGCCGCGAGAGTGCACGGATGCAGCAACGCGACCTGGCGAACGTTCTGGTGGTGCTCGACGGGCTTCGCTCCGGGCGTGGAGGTGATCCGTCGTTCGTGCTCGAAGCGCGTGCGACGCTCGGTCTTTCGGCGTCGCAGCAGATCGCGTGTGTCGTCGGGCCCGTGGACGACCAGGGATCACCTCCACTCACGGCGCCGGAGGATGCGCTGGATCAGATCGGTGCGGTATCGCATTGGAACATTCGCGACGGGCATCAGTTCGCGCTCGTTGCGTTGGCCAAGGGATCACTGAATTCGGTCGTCGACGCGCTTTCGGTCAGGGCCGTGGGCCCGGTGGGTGTGGCGCATTCGCCCGACGGTGTGTCCTCGTTCGCGGCGGCGTATCGGCTGGCGACGCTCACCGCTGACACGATCTCGGAGGAGGCAGGGGTGGCGTTGGCGACCGATCGGCTGCCCCGGGTGATCATGGCAGCCGACGAGGAATCGTCGGATCTGCTCGTTCACCACGCGTTGGGAAACATGTGGACGCATCCGGAACCTCAGCGTGGGACGTTACTCGAGACGCTCGCTCACGTGCTTGCCAGCGACGGATCGCCGACGAATGCCGCGAAGGTCCTGTACTGCCACCGCAACACGGTGATCTATCGAGTCCGACGGATCGAGGAGTTGACCGGCAAGGACCTCACCGATCCGAGGGATCGTCTGCTGCTCACGCTCGCCCTGGTGAGGACCGGACATTGGGGCCGTGCCGTAGGACAGGGTGACAGCTCGACACCGCGCCGATCATTCACCTGAATGAATTGACGAGACACCGCACGATCGGTTGTAACGCTTCACAAGCATGCGCGATACTCGTAGTGGCTCCACACTGCTGCCCGACCCCCGACCCGGCAGCGGTGTGGAGCCTCTTTCGTGGGCTTGCGGCGGCCGGGGTTTCCCGATGCTCGAGTCGATCCCCTCATGTGTCGATGCGTAAGCTCGTGCGCGACAGTGTCGGTGTTCGTCCGGGGTTTCGGGAGGGTCGAGAACGTGAGCGTCGGTGGAGACGGCAAGGGCAAGCACGAGCGCGGCTCCCATTCCGACGAGGAAGCCCGTGACGAGGCGCTTCGTGGCGATGCGGGTGATGTCGGTGCGCACGGCGACCCACGGGACGACGTCGAAACGGTCGATGCCGAGCCCGAGCACGTTCTGCCGTACGAGGCCATCACCGAGGTGATGCGTGCCATCGATCCCAACGAGCCCCCTCCCGGGCACTCCCCGGCTCAGCCGTCCGAATCTGCCGCTTCCCCTGTCCCTCAACCCCCTGTCCCGGAGCCACCCGTCCAGGAGCGCGTCGAGCAGGAGTCGGCCGAGCAGGGACCGGTGGCGGAAGGCCTGTCCGACGAGATCCCAGCCGACGAGACCCCAGCCGATCAGGTCTCAGCCCATGAGATCCCAGCCGACGAGCTGCCAGCTGATGAGGTAACAGCCGAGAACGAACACGGCGACGACATTCCGGCAGAGGATTCTTCGGCCACGGACGCTGGGGCCGTTGCATCTCACAACGTTGCCACTGAGAACGTTGCCGCTGAGAACGTTGCCGCTGAGGACGTTGCCGCTGAGGACGTTGTCGCTGAGGACGTTGTCGCTGAGAGTGATCGACTCGAGGACGAACCAGTCGCGGGCCTCCCGGGTGAAGGATCGTCGACTCCGCTCACCCCCGAAGAGCCTGATGTCGACGAAGCGATTGCTTCCGAGGCCGACACGCAGGACCAACCCACACCCCCTTCCGGGCTTCCGGCAGCAGGGCACGTCAGCTCGGTCCGGCCCGGTCCGGTCGAGTCTGCTCCGACGCAGGCGTATTCCGCAGTGACACCGCCCGGTGATCGGGGGCCGATGACCCCGGAGCCCGAGGGTGAGGACAGCGCCACCGTCGCGATTCCCGTCGTCGCAGCGTCGTCCGAACAGCAGCCTGCCCCGACCGAGCAGTTCGTGCCTGCCGAGCAGTTCGTACCTGCCGAGCCCGCTGACGGCGACGTGGAGGGACAGCCCGCAGGCAAGGAAGAAGAGAAGTTCTCTCGAATGAAGATTGCCGTTCTCGCCGGCGCTGCGGTGGCGATTCTGGGAGTGTTCTACACGGCGGACATGCTCTCGACGAGTGGTTCGGTTCCCCGGGGCGTCACCGTCGCCGGTATCGAGGTCGGCGGTCTGAGCCACGAGGATGCCGAGGCGAAGCTCGTGTCCGAGCTCGGCCCCCGTGTGAACGAGGCGGTTCGGGTCGACGCGGGCGACCAGCAGCTCGAGGTGGTGCCGTCGGAGGCCGGTCTCGGTGTGGATTGGGTGACGACGCTCGATCGTGCCGGGTCGCAGCCGATCAATCCGTTCACACGTGTGATGTCGTTCTTCACCGGCCGCGAGATCGGTGTCGAGTCGACCGTCGATGCCGCATTGCTCGACGCCGGCGTCGAATCGATGAGGGCACAGACGGATCGAGCGCCGTCCGAGGGTGACGTCGTGTTCGAGGGCACTACTCCGGTCGGTGTCACCCCGGCGCCGGGTCAGACGATGGACGTGCAGGCGGCGCGGGACGAGCTCGAGGCGAACTGGGCGTTCGGTGAGGTCGAGGTACCGGTGGAGACCGTCGACGTGACCGTTCACCAGGATGAGGTCGATCGTGTTCTGGCTGAAGTCGCGACTCCCGCGGTGTCCGCGCCGGTGGTGTTCACCGGTCGTGACGGTGCTCGTGCGGTGCTCTCGCCCGAGAACGTGGCAGCAGTGCTGCATTTCGAGCCGGACGGCGAAGGTCAGCTGGCGACCAGGTACGACACGCCCGCGGCGACGGCGCTTCTCGCGCCGCAGTTGGCGTCGACGGAAACACCTCCGAAGGATGCGACGTTCGCTCTCGGTGGCGGAGTACCGACTGTTGTTCCGGCGGTCGTCGGTGAATTGGTGCAGTGGCCGAAATCGTTGGAGCAGTTGCCCGCCCTCCTGGCCTCGGTTGATTCTCGCTCCACCGACGCCGTCTACGAGCAGGCGCAACCTGCACTGACGACGGAGGGTGCTCAGGCGCTCGGCATCAAGGAGGTGGTGGCCGAATACACCACGGGCGGTTTCGAATACGCGTCCGGTGTCAACATCAGGCTGACCGCCGACATCGTCAACGGCGCGTTGGTGAAGCCGGGTGAGACCTTCTCGCTCAACGAGTACACGGGCCCTCGCGGCACGGCTCAGGGTTTCGTGGAATCGGGCATCATCGACAACGGTCGACCGGACAGGGCGGTCGGAGGCGGGATCAGCCAGTTCGCGACGACGTTGTACAACGCCGCCTACTTCGGCGGCATGGAAGATGCCGGGCACACCGAACACAGCTACTACATCAGCCGGTACCCGGAGGCCCGCGAGGCGACCGTGTTCGAGGGTGCGATCGATCTGAAGTTCACCAACACCGGTAAGACGGGTGTGGTGATCGAGTCGTTCGGGTCGAGTTCGGATGTGACAGTGCGGCTCTGGGGCACCAAGACCGTCGACGTGGAGTCGATCACCGGGCCGCGTTCCAATCCGACGAGTCCGAACACCATCACTCTCCCGGCCGGTAACGCGTGTGTGCCGTCCGGTGGTGGACCCGGTTTCACCGCCAGCGACACTCGGGTGATCACGGACATCGCCACCGGCAACGAAGTCTCCCGTGACACGAGGACGGTCAAGTACGACCCGATCCCGATCGTGCGGTGTGAATCGCCTGAGCCGGAACCGGAGCCCGAGGACGAGCCGGCCGACCGACCGGCCGGAGCAGCTCCTCCGGCCGCGCCGTCCGCGGAGGACGGCGAATAGTCAGACCGTGATCGGTTGCGGGGCAGTGTGCTTCGGGCTGATGTCGTCGCCCGAGGATGCGCCGCGGAGGCGTCGGGACACCCATGGCGCGGCAAACGATTTGACCCATTCGGCGTTCTCGCGTCGTTGGATCGCCTTCTCGACAGGAGGCAGCGGATCGAGGGCCGGCATCGAGATGGAGTGTTCGACGCCGAGGAAGTCGAGCACTTCGGCAGCCATTCTGGTGTGCCCGCGGGTCGACATGTGCAGTCGGTCCCAGTCCCACATTCGAGGATCGTCGTAACCGTCGAATCGCCAGTAGTCGATCAGTTCGACGCCGCGGTTGTCGGCAACTTCGCGGAGTAGTTCGTTGTAGATCGCGGTGCGACCGCGGAGGCTGCGAAAGATCGGTGACCATCCGGCGTCGTATGCCGTGAATGCCAGTACGCGCGCCCCGGTCGACTTCAGGCCCGCGAGCGCGGCGTCGTAGCGCTCGATGATTCCGTCGATGTCGACCTTCGGCCGCATCAGGTCGTTTCCACCCGCGTAGACGGTGACGAGGTCGGGTGCGACGTCGATGGCGGTGCCGACTTGATCTTCGATGACCTGGTCCAGAAGTTTCCCTCGCACTGCGAGGTTGGCGTATCGAAAGTTCGGGTTGTGAGCGCCGAGTTCTGCGGCCACTCGATCCGCCCAGCCACGGACTCCATTGGGGCTCGACGGGTCGGGGTCGCCGACGCCTTCGGTGAATGAGTCGCCGAGAGCGATGTAGGTGTCGATTGTCGGCACGGGACCGTCCTTTGTGAGTTCTGCTAACTACCTCAGAGTACGACGCCTGGACTCTGCCGTTCATTCCCGGGTTTCGATCTGCGTGATTCAGAACCTGGACACCCGTCCGCGGTGAGGTGTTGGCTGATGGGGAATGTGTTCTCGGATCGAAAGAAGGCTCATGACGGTCACCGTGGTGGCAGGCAACCCCAAACCCGAATCCAGGACTCTGGCGGCAGCGCATCTGTTGGCGTCGGAGATCACCGGAGGGCAGGCCGACGGTCAGGTGGACGTCATCACGCTCGGATCCGGGCTGCTCGGCTGGGGTGACGACGCGGTGAAGGCGGCTGTCGACCAGGTGGCGACGTCCGACATCGTCGTGTTCGCGAGCCCGACGTTCAAAGCCACGTACACGGGTGTGCTGAAGTTGTTTCTCGACCAGTTCGCCACCGACGAGGGTTTGCGTGATGTAGTGGCCGTCCCACTGATGCTCGGGGCGGGACCGGCGCACGCGCTGGCTCCGGATCTGCTGCTCAAACCGGTCCTCGTGGAGCTCGGCGCCATCACACCGGCTCCCGGTCTGTACCTCGTCGATACCACTTTCACCGAGGACACTCGTATCGTGGACTATGCGCGGCGATGGGGACCCGTCATCACGGCCGCCGCAGACGCACGAAAGGGAGCTTCGGCATGACGCTCACACACACCGACCTCGACCAGGCGACGTTGCGCCAGGCGTACGCGCAGTTCCCCAGTGGGGTCGTCGCCGTTGCCGCGGAGATCGACGGGGTTCCGGTCGGGCTGGCCGCGAGCAGTTTCGTCGCGGTGTCCATCGAGCCGCCGCTGGTGGCAGTCTGCATTCAGAACACGTCGACCACATGGCCCAAGCTCGAAGGCGTCCCCAACATCGGAGTCAGTGTTCTGGGCGAGGCTCACAACGATGCTGCGCGGACGCTTGCAGCCAAGACGGGTGACCGCTTCGCCGGGCTCGACCTGACGACCACCGAGCAGGGCGCCGTGTTCATCGAGGGCGCGACGGCGTGGCTCGACACGACGATCGACCAGCAGGTTCCGGCCGGAGATCACCTGATCGTTCTGCTGCGCATCCATTCGCTGAAGGTCCAGAGCGACATCGATCCCATCATTTTCCACGGCAGCAAGTTCCGCAAGCTTCAGGCGTAGCCGCTGCACCGTTGGGCGGCGGAGCCGCTGCGGTGTTGGGCGGCGTAGCCGCTGCCGTGTTGGGCGGCGTAGCCGCTGCCGTGTTGGGCGGCGTAGCCGCTGCGGCGTTGTGCGGCCTGGTGCGGGCTCGCGCCCTGGTAGGTCGCACGACGGGAAGTACGGACGCGGCGCAATACGTCCGCCACATTCGGGTTGCATATTCGACACGACCTCGGTGTTGAGTAGCGGTCACATCAGGAATCGATGTGGCTGGAGGCCCGAAGTGAAACTGACAGTGGTTGCAGGTAACCCGAAACCCGGCTCTCGCACGTTGGATGCTGCGCGCATCGTCGCCGAGGCCGTGGCGGGCCGTGAGGTCGACGAGATCATCGACGTCATCACCCTCGGCCCAGGCCTTCTCGGGTGGGGTGACGCCGGTGTGGCGTCTGCAGTCGAGTCGGTCCGCGACTCGGACCTCGTGGTGGTGGCGAGCCCGACCTTCAAGGCGACCTACACCGGTGTGTTGAAGCTGTTTCTCGACCAGTTCGCCACCGGAACAGGCCTCGAGAACGTAGTCGTCGTGCCGGTGATGCTCGGTGCAGGCCCCGCACACGCGATGGCGCCGGATCTGTTTCTGAAGCACACCCTCGTCGAACTGGGTGCTGTCACTCCCGCCCCCGGTCTCTATCTGATCGACACCACGTACACAACAGACACCGCAATTGCCGATTACGTCGCACGCTGGGGCCGCGTGTTGACCGATGCGGTCACGACACGAACGGACATCTCATGACTCTCGCTACCACTTCCCTCGACTCGGCCGTTCTCCGTTCGGCTTTCGGTCAGTTTCCCAGTGGTGTCGTCGCGCTGTGTGCCGAGATCGACGGTGTACCAGTGGGTATGGCGGCCAGTAGTTTCGTCGCCGTGTCGATCGACCCACCTCTGGTCGCCTTCTGCGTTCAGAACACGTCGACGACCTGGCCCAAGTTCGCTGCTGCGGATCGGATCGGTATCAGTGTTCTCGGTGAGGCGCACGATGTCGCTGCTCGGACGCTGGCCGCGAAGACCGGCAACCGATTCGACGGTCTCGACGTGACCACCACCGAGGACGGCGCAGTGTTCATCGGCGGTGCGAGCATGTGGTTGGACGCAACCGTCACCGAGGAGGTACCCGCAGGCGATCACGCGATCGTGCTGATGCGGATCAACGAACTCGAGATCAAGGATGTTGCGCCGATCGTGTTTCACGGCAGCAAGTTCCGTCGCCTGGCCGTGGAGGTCGAGCAGTGATGAAGGAAGCGCTCGACGCACTCCGTGCAGGCAAACCCGTACTGGTGACCGACGACGCACGGCGTGAGAACGAAGGCGATGTCATCCTCGCTGCGGATCGGGTGACGCCCGAATGGACGGCGTGGACCATCCGCAACACCTCGGGATTGCTGTGCGCGCCGATGTCCGGAGCACGTGCCGACGCTTTGGAGCTGCCGCCGATGGTGGCGGACAACCAGGATCCGAAGAAGACGGCCTACACCGTGACGGTGGATGCTGCCGAGGGCGTGACGACAGGTATTTCCGCGGCCGATCGTGCCCGCACCCTGCAGGTGTTGGCCGATCCCTCCTCCAGTGCAACCGATTTGATCAGGCCCGGGCATGTCATCCCACTGCGTGCGCGTCCCGGTGGAGTCCTCGAGCGTCCGGGCCACACCGAGGCCGCGGTCGATCTGTGCAGCCTGGCAGGAGTGCCCGCTGTCGGTGTCATCGCCGAGCTCGTCGCCGACGACGGAACGATGATGACCTTCCCGGACATCGAGCGTCTGGGGCGTCGGATGCAGCTTCCGGTACTGACCATCGAACAGCTGATCAACTACCGGTTGGCCCACGGAGTGACGGCAGTTTCCGCTCCGCGACGCGTCGAACGAGTCGCGGAAACGGTCTTGACGACCGCGCACGGTGATTTCCGAGCAATCGGATATGCGGACAAGGAAACCGGGGCCGAACATATCGCGCTGGTCAAGGGTGAGCTCGCCGGGTCACCGATCGCGCGTGTTCACTCCGAATGCCTGACCGGTGAATCGTTTTCGTCCCAGCGTTGCGAATGCGGACCGCAGCTCGACGCTGCACTGGCGCGTGTCGCTCGCGAAGGTGGCGTTGTGGTCTACCTCCGCGGACACGAAGGCCGCGGCATCGGTCTGCTCAAGAAGCTCGCTGCCTACCGGTTGCAGGATCAGGGTTTCGACACGATGCAGGCCAATCTGGAACTCGACGAACTGGCCGACGGTCGAGAATACGGCGGAGCCGCAGCCATTCTCGAGGATCTCGACGTTGCTGACGTTCGGCTGCTCACCAACAACCCGTTGAAGGTGGATGGGTTGCGGAAGAACGGCATCGCAGTCACCGCGGTCATTCCACTACTCGTCGGAGCAGCACCCGCCAACGTGCGTTACCTCGAAACCAAACGTGACCGAATGGGCCATCTGCTCCCGGGGCACTTGGAACAGAGCATGTGAACGCTCACCTACGTGCCGGACGCACGGCCCAGTGCTAGCACCTGGGCGAGCGTCCGGCACACAGGTGAGCGTCCAGGCCATCCACGTCCGACGCCCGCCGGTGTGCGGATCAGCCGCTGTGGTACCTCCGTCCAGGAATTCATCCACAACCCCCGCTTTCATCCACAAAGTGCGAATCCGCTACCCGAACGACTATCCCGGCGGGCAGTCTTGCTCCATGGAACTCGATCCGACCGGACTGCTGCGACGTACCGATGCGCTCGAATCCGGTTTGGCGCTGCACGAGTTCCGCGCGTTGTACTCGAGTGGTGGGTGGGAGCGTCTGGCGCGCGGAGCCTATGTCTTCAGCGACCATCATTCGACGCTGGACGAGCGGGAGCGTCATGTCCTTCGCATAATTGCGCTGCTGCCGAATCTAGCGAACGATTCGATCGTGAGTCACGATTCCGCCGCTGTTCTTCACGGATTACCCTTGTATGGACTGGATCTGACGAAGGTGCATGTCACCAGAGCCCGGCGCGGCGGTGGCCGTACGACCGCACGCGTCGTCGTTCATTGCGCAGCGGTGGAGGATGTCGTCGAGGTGAACGGCATGCGGGTGACGTCGGTAGCCAGGACCATTGCGGACGTGGCGCGAACCCGCTCGCTCGATGCGTCGGTGTCGATGGGAGACATGGCGCTCCGCAGCGGTCTGCATCCGGATCTACTACTGCATCAGTTGGATCTGGCCAGGAAGCGGAAGGGTGTTGCCCAGGCTCGTCGAGCAGTGGCCATGTTGGACGGTCGCAGTGAAAGTGTCGGTGAGTCCTTGGGGCGAATTCGACTGCTGCACAGTGGCTTCACCGACGTCGAGTTGCAAGTCGAGATTCGCGACGAGGACGGAAATTTCGTCGGACGCCTCGATTTCGTCGTCTGCGCCCGGGTGGTTCTCGAATTCGACGGCAAGGTGAAGTACGAGAAGTACCTGCGGCCAGGTCAAAGTGCCGGCGACGCTGTGTTCGAGGAGAAGCAGAGGGAGGATCGCATTCGCGGGCTCGGATACCCAGTGGTGCGCTTCACTTGGGCCGATCTGTTCGCCTTCGAACGAGTAGCGGAACGCGTGCGTCGAGCGATCGCACAGGCCGATCGGATGCCTGCTCCACGTGGATCTTTGGAGCAGAGCCTGTGAACGCTCACCTACGTGCTGGACGCACGGCCCAGTGCTAGCACCTGGGCGAGCGTCCAGCACACAGGCGAGCGTCCGGCACGCAGGTGAGCGTCGGCACCGACGACAACGGCCGCACCCTTCGACAAGGGTGCGGCCGTGGTGACAGCAGGGATCAGAATGCTGCTTCGTCGAGTTCCATGACGTCGAGGTCGATGTTGGAGAGGATGTTCCGCGTCGCGGTGAGCTGCGGCAGAATGTTCTTGGCGAAGAACGACGCGACGCCGATCTTGCCTTCGTAGAACGCCTTGTCCTTGCCCTCGGCGCCGTTGTCCAGTGCCGTGATGGCGATCTCGGACTGACGCAGCAGCAGCCAGCCGATGAGCAGGTCGCCGAATGCCATGAGGAAACGCACCGATGCGAGGCCGACCTTGTAGAGCTCGGTGGGCTGTTCCTGAGCACCCATGAGCTGCTGGGTCATCGTGGTGACGATGGCCTGTACGTCCTCGAGAGCGGTTGCGAGCAGTGCACGCTCGGCCTTGAGGCGACCGTTTCCTGCTTCGCTGTCGATGAACGACTTGATCTGTCCTGCTACGTGAGCGAGCGCAACGCCACGGTCGCGAGCGATCTTGCGGAAGAAGAAGTCCTGCGCCTGGATGGCCGTCGTGCCCTCGTACAGTGAGTCGATCTTCGAGTCACGGATGTACTGCTCGATCGGGTAGTCCTGCAAGAAGCCGGATCCGCCGAGAGTCTGCAGCGACTCCGCGAGCTGGTGGTAGGCGATCTCGGATCCGACACCCTTGACGATCGGGAGAAGCAGGTCGTTGACGCGGTAGGCGATGTCCGCGTCGGCGTCGGAAACCTGCTTGGCGGTGATGGGATCTTGGTGCGCTGCCGTGTACAGGTACACCGCGCGCAGGCCCTCCGCGTATGCCTTCTGCGTGATGAGGCTGCGACGCACGTCGGGGTGATGCGTGATGGTGACGCGCGGTGCTGCCTTGTCGGTCATCTGTGTCAGGTCGGCGCCCTGCACACGCTCCTTGGCGTACTCGAGTGCGTTGAGGTAGCCGGTGGAGAGGGTGGCGATTGCCTTGGTGCCGACCATCATTCGTGCGTGCTCGATGACGTCGAACATCTGCGCGATGCCCTTGTGGACCTCGCCGACCAGCCAGCCCTGAGCGGGGATTCCGTGTCCGCCGAAGGTGAGCTCACACGTCGCCGACGCCTTGAGGCCCATCTTGTGCTCGACGCCGGTGACGAAGACGCCGTTGCGTTCGCCGAGTTCACCCTTCTCGAAGTCGAAGTGGGTGTTCGGGACGAAGAACAGGCTGAGGCCCTTGGTGCCGGGTCCTGCTCCTTCGGGTCGGGCGAGAACGAGGTGGAAGATGTTCTCGAACAGGTCGTCGGACACGGCCGAGGTGATGAAGCGCTTGACGCCCTCGATGTGCCAGGAGCCATCTTCCTGCTTGATGGCCTTGGTTCGTCCGGCGCCGACGTCGGATCCGGCGTCGGGTTCGGTGAGGACCATGGTGGCGCCCCACTGGCGCTCGACGATGACCTTGGCCCATTCCTTCTGCTCGTCGGTTCCGTTGTGGAACAGGACGTTGGCGAAGGACGGTCCGGCGGAGTACATGAACGCGGCCGGCTGGGAACCCAGCAGCATTTCGTTGAGGGCCCAGCCGAGGTTGCGGGGAGCAGCGATGCCACCGACCTCGTCGTCGAGGCCGACGCGCCACCACTCGCCGTCGTAGAGCGCCTTGAAGGACTTCTTGAACGAGTCCGGCAGCTTCAGGGTGTGAGTTTCGGGGTCGAACACCGGCGGGTTGCGGTCCGCGTCGGCGAAGGATTCTGCGAGGGGACCCTCGGACAGGCGTACTACCTCGCGAAGCATGTCGCGTGCAGCTTCACCGTCCAGGTCTCCGAAGTTGTCACCTGCGAGGGACTCGTCGAGCCCGAACAGCTCGAAGAGGTTGAACTCGAGATCCCGAAGGTTGCTCTTGTAATGGCCCATTGCGTCTCTCCAGTCGGTGGTGCGGTCTCGTGAGTACCGCCCAAGCATTTAGCTACTCGGTATAGCTACTCGTCGGTAACATAGAGGCATGTTACCCCCGTTCATTCGCGCTGCCAAGGCGGGACCTACTGGCGAGTAGTAACGAATCGATAGCGGTACCGCCGGCCGTTGTCCTGAGGCTCGTTTCGCAGAGGTTCACGACGGCTCGATCCCCGACATCGATCGCCAATTCCTCTGGCGTATATAGTAGTTCGACTTCCTGGGGTCCGCCCACTCCGTCGGCGATGTTGTTCGAATGGTGACCGAGAATCATGAGGATTCCGTCAGGTTTCAGCGCATCGAGTGCCGTCGAGATTGCTTTACGGCGTTGCTCGTGGGGCAGATGCAGATAGAGCACGAGAACCAGGTCGTATCCCGGTTCCGGTAGGACGGTCGTCACATCCGCGTGAACCCAGGTGAGCCTGTTTCGGACGGACGCAGGCGACGCCGACGCGACGCGGTGTGCTCGTGTGAGTGCCTCCGACGAGAAGTCGACGCCGGTTACTTCCCAGCCGCGGGTGGCCAGCCAGATGGAGTTGCGGCCGGCGCCGCACGCCAGGTCCAGCGCGCGTCCCCGGGGAAGCGAGGTCGCGATCTCGACGAGTGTCTGGTTGGGCGGCTCTCCGAAGACCAGTTCGCGACGTTCGTACTTTCGGTCCCAGTCTTCGGCGTCCATCCCCTGATGATGCCGCAGAATCCGTGTGCTCGACGCGTCGGCCGTGCGCGACCTGTTCGTTCGGCACGCTAACCTGTCGGGATGAGCTCGGAATCGGACACGCACCTGGCCAGGGACCTGTCGGTGTCGGCGATGCGCCTGAATCGTCGGCTTCGTCTGCGGCACGCCAGCGACCGAATTCCTGTCGCTCAGTTGTCGATACTGACGACCATCTTTCGGGAGGGTCCGATGACGACGGGTGAGCTGGCCGTGCGTGAGCGGATCAAACCGCCGTCGGTGTCGAGGTCGTCGCATGCCCTGGTGGAGATGGGTTTGCTCGAGAGAGTGCCGCACGCGACCGATCGGAGACAGGTGGTTCTGACTCTCACCGACTCGGGTCGGGCCGTGGCGGACAGTGACGTCGCCGAGCGCGAGCGGGTACTCGCCGAGAGACTGGGTGAGCTCAGCGACGACGAGCGCACCACACTGGCGGAGGCGGCACGGATACTGACCGAAATCGTGGAGAAGAACGAGTAGGTAGTGGAAGTGGCGGCTATCGATCGTGCTGAACGGCCTCGTCGATCTCTTCGGTGTCCCAGCTCAGAGTCGATCCGAGCTCCTCGCTGTCCGCGCGCTGAGAGACCCGACCCAGCACGACGGCGACGATGAGAGCCATCGCCATCCAGATCGCCACGCCTATGAGTACCCCGGTCACACATCGTTTGTAGCACCTGGTCCTGAGAAATGACTGCGAAAGCGGCTATCGGATTGTTGCAATCCGGTCCTGGAGCGATAACCGATTGGGAACGAACCATATGTGTCGGCCCCGATTGGATTCGGCCACGAATGCGCGTAGCGGCTCGCTGACCTGGGTGTATGGCTGGATATCGCCTTCGATCACCAGCTGAATCCGGTAGTTCACTAGTTTCTGTACGAATTCACCGGCGAGGCGGGTGCTGAGATCGAAGAATTCCGGCATCAACCGCTGCACCGGCACTACGGCGACGCGCGCCTCGATGCCGAACGCATCGCCGACGATGTCCAGTGCGTCCTGTTCCGTTCCGATCGGGTCACCTGCAGCTGGTACGTAGAGAACGTTCACTTGGTTCCCTCGATGAACGTGTCGATCAAGCGCAGGACCTCGGCGACGTCGCCTGCACCGCCGAAGGCGACGATCTTCAGCGTCGACGTCGAGGTGTCGTATGCAGTGTCGATCCGAAGCCGCCGAGCGCTCGGCCCACGGCCGGTAGCAGCGGTCGAGAGAAACAGTGCGAGGCGCGACGCTGTCTGCTCGTCGATCGCGGTGGCGTCGACGATGCTGGTCACGCTGACGTCGACGTCCGGCGAGGGGGTGTCGCCTCCGGTCAGGGCAGCCAACCCGGCGGGGGTGATGCGGTACTGCTTGCCGATTCTGACGGCAGGCAAACGTCCGTCCTGGATGTAGTTGCGCACCGTTCGAACGTGAAGGCCCAGCAGTTCGGCGACCTGTTCGGCGGTGTAGAAGTCGTTCGCCACAATTCCCTAAACTACCCTATGAGGGCATTTCAGGTTAGTCTTCGGTAGTCGCACCGCTCCGTGTGAGCACCAGAGCACTTCCGACGACGCCGATCAGAGTCACCGCGATGGCAATCGACGACCACCCTTCGTTCTGCCAGTACACGTCCTCGAGTGTGATGAGAAGAGCTGCTTCGTCGACGATCAGCCCCAACGCAACGCCGAGTGCGATGCCCATCCAGGAGCGAGTTCTCGGGCTGCGGTCGACCAACCCGAAGATCGCGACCGCCGCCAGCAGGAGAATTCCCCACAGATAGTGGTGCAGGTGAACCCCGCCGGCACTGAGATCGCCGACGCCGCGGGTGTCGATCTGGATCAACCACGTGACCAGCCTGGCCCCGCCGAAGGTGATGGTGAAGGCCAACCACGCGAGGACAATTCCGCGGCGCGCGGGATCGATTTGTCTCAGCCGACGGGGAAACCGGATCCGAGCGGGTTTCTTGTCAGACACTGGTGTTCTCCGAGAGCATCCATCGATCATTGCAGACGCGGTACGTACCGCTCGGCCGCGGCCCGAAAACGACTGCCCGACGCGCATTCCGCGGCCACGTACTGCACGTCGCTCTCGTGATCGACGTCCCGCAGGACAGTCAGCGGTCGCACGCGGGCTCCCAGCTTCTCCAGGGCGGTGCGAGTCGCGGCTCCGGTGGTGGGTGTGGACATCGGGACGTCTCGCAGTGACTGTGCAAGAGCAGCATTCGGCAGTCCCAGTGCCCACCATCCGCCGTCCTCGGCGAGTCCGAGCACCGACTGTTCCGGTTCCGTCAGGTGTATCGCCGACGCGTCGAGCAGTTCTGCGGTGACCTGCGGGGTGTCCATCCCGATCTGGAAGACAGGGGTGCCCGACGCGTCCTCGTGTGCATGGATCAGGCGCTCGGCGAACCCGTCGCCGCGCTGCCTCACCACGGTGTACGACGCCAGTGCTGCCTCCAATTCGTCTCGGCGGCTTGCTTTGTCGAGGTCGCCGGTGATGGCGACGACGCGGTGATCGAAGTCGGCGGCGGACACGGCGTCGAGGGTGTCGAGCAGTGCGGCGGCGGCGATGTCGGCGGCGGCGGCGTTGCCGAGGGTTGCGGCGAGCCTTGTCTTGGCCAATCCGGGGACGGGGGATTTAGCGACGACCAGGGCGGTGACCTTCATGACAACACCTTCCAGAAGTCCAGTGTGGCAACGATCGTCCCCTTGATCGAGCCGGATACCTTGGATTTACCGGCGGTTCGCGGATTGTAGGAGACGTCCAGTTCGCGGACGGTCAGCCCGGCCTTGGATGCGAGCACCAGCAGTTGCAGGGGGTATCCCGATCGTCGGTCCGTCACGTTCAGGTCCAGCAGTGTCCGTCGGCGTATCGCCCGCACCGCGCCCAGGTCGTGCACAGGTAGCGAGTACTTGGTTCGCAGTCGGAGGGAGAGAACGGCATTCCCTAGCCGTGCGTGCAGCGGGGAGTGACCGGACTGTCGGCGCCCGACGACCAGGTCGACGGTGTCCAGTGCGCGCACCAGCGGAGGGAGGTCCTGCGGATCCATCGACCCGTCTCCGTCCATCACGCAGACGATGTCGGTCGTTGCTGCGAGTACTCCTGCGTGCACAGCAGATCCGTATCCGGGAACCGATTCGTGTACCACGGTGGCGCCGTGTGCTTTCGCGACGTCCGCGGTGCCGTCGGTGGAGTTGTTGTCGACGACGAGCGCGGTGTATCCGTCGGGAATCCGTGCCAGCACGCCAGGGAGTGATCCTGCTTCGTTCATGCACGGAAGGACGACCGTCACGTCAGACACGGGGTGCACCGGTGCCTTCCGCGTCGCGAAGGGGTGCCGTCGCGAACTCTCGGAGACCCTGTTCCGGGGATATCGCCGCGACGAATCCGAGCGTCCGCCTCGCTTTTTCAGGGCTGGCGACGATGTGTCGTACGTCGCCGGGGCGGTACTGGCCGGTGATCTCGGGAGCAGGGCCGTGACAGGCGTCGGACAGCGTCGAGGCTACTTCCCCGATGGTGATCGGGTGACCGGACGAGACGTTCAGGGCAGTGAATCCCGGTAATGCGGCGTCGATGGCTGCGGTGTTCGCGGCGGCGATGTCGCTGACGTGTACGAAGTCTCGCGCCTGGTGCCCGTCCTCGTAGACCTGGGGAGCCTTGCCGGCTTCGAGCGAGGACCTGAACATGGCGGCGACACCGGAGTACGGGGTGTTTCTCGGCATGTGAGGCCCGTACACGTTGTGGTACCGCAGTGCGGTCACCGAGCCCCCGGTGGCGAGCGACCAGGCAAGGGCGTAGTTCTCCTGGGCTACCTTGCTCGCTGCGTAGGTACTCCTCGGCCGCAGCTCCGCGTCTTCCTCCACCAGAGTCCAGTCCAGAACCTCGCCGGTGGCGGGGTCGGTGTTCTCGAAGATGCCGTCGGCCAACCTCGTACGGGGGCCCGGCATCACGAGGTCGCCGGCGGCGTTGCGATATTTTCCTTCGCCGTACACGACCATCGACGATGCCAACACCAGCCGGGTGCAGCCGGTTTCCGCCATGGCTGCAAGCAGAACAGCGGTCCCGAAATCGTTGTGGCTGGCGTAGGCAGGCGCGTCGGCGGAGTTCACGCCTGCGCCGACGACGGCAGCCTGGTGACACACGACGTCGACGCCCGTCAGAAGCTCGACCAGTGCAGCATGATCGCGTACGTCGACTCGGGTGATGTCTCTCCCGGATTCGCCGCTGCTGGTGTCACCGCTGCCGTATTCACCGCTCCCGTGTTCACCGCTGTGGCCGTGAGCCGAGGCGAGCATCGCGTCGATGGCGACGACGTCGTGATTCGGCTCGAGTGCCGATCGGATGTGTCCGCCGATGAATCCGGCTGCGCCGGTGAGAAGTACGCGCGTCATGGCAGCTCGATCGGGAGGGTAACGCCGTCGTGCACCCGGCAGGACTCGCACGGCCCCATCAGCGCGGCACCGATAGCGCTGCGCACCAGGGCTTTCAACGGCTCGATGTTCTTCTGAAATTCCGCGAAGACATCGACGGCTCTGACACCCTGCCCGGTTTCGATTCCTGCATCGAGGTCGGTGACGAGGGCGATCGGGGTGTAGCAGAGCTCCAACTCCCGGGCGAGCACGGCTTCGGGATGGCCGGTCATGTTGACCAGGGTCCACCCCTGCCGAGCGAACCACTGGCTTTCGGCGCGGGTGGAGAAGCGAGGGCCTTCGACGACCACCATGGTGCCGCCGTCGACCACACCGTCCTGCAGTGCTGCGGCGCGGAGGTCACCGCAGTAGGGATCGGCGAACTCCACGTGTACTCCGCCGCGGTCGAAGTAGGTCTGCGCTCGCCCGCTCGTGCGGTCCACCAGCTGGTCCGGCACCACCACGGTTCCCGGCCCGAACTCGGGAACGAGGCTGCCGACGGCGCACGGTGCGAAAATCCGACTGACGCCGAGCATTCGCAGTGCCCACATGTTCGCCCGATACGGCAGTGTGTGGGGCGAATACTCGTGGTTCGCTCCGTGACGAGGCAGAAATGCGACCGGTCGACCGTCGACGTCGCCGACGGTGATGGGGCCGCTGGGCGCTCCGTACGGGGTCTCCATCTCGATGCTCTCGGCGTCGGGACCGAAGAACGAGTAGAAGCCGCTGCCGCCGATGACGGCGATGTCCGCTCGTTGTCGTGAACTCATGGTGTCATTCTCTTCTATGCTTCAGGGCGACGCTGTATCGCACGAGAAATGGGTGGACGTTATCCGATACTGGAGAGAAGCTCTGGCAGGCGGACTTGCCGCCGTGCTGGTCGCGGTGGCGTTCGTCGTACCGTACCTGGGAAACGAACTGATCACCCCGATCATCAATCGCACCCCTCAGCAGGTTCGTGATTTTGCCGACGCGGCACCACTTTTCGGCTTCCGTGAACCTCACTACGGGTGGGGCACCCCGGTCGCGATTCTGCTGGCGATCGCCGGTGTTCTGTGGGGACCGGAGATCGCGCGACGTCTGCCGTGGCGTCGGCTGCTGTTGGTGGTGTGGGGATCGTTGGCGGCGTGGACGATGTCGCTGGCGATGATCGACGGATGGCGTAGGGGATTTGTCGACCGGCTCGCGTCCACCGACGAGTATCTGCACGAGGTACCCGGCATCACCGACATCCCGGAGACGCTGAGAGGCTTCTCCGATCGCATTCTGGACTACCAGGTCGATTCCTGGACGACCCACGTCTCCGGTCACCCACCGGGCGCTCTGCTGACGTTCGTGTGGCTCGACCGCCTCGGGCTGAGCGGTGGAGCGTGGGCGGCGTCGCTGTGTGTCCTGGTCGGAACCAGCGCTGCAGTAGCGGTTCTGGTGACCGTCCGTGCCGTGGGTGACGAGAACATGGCCCGTCGGGCAGCGCCCTTCGTGGTGCTCGCGCCCGCTGCAATCTGGGTCGCGGTGTCCGCGGACGCCTTCTACATGGGCGTCGTTGCCTGGGGTATCGCGTTGTTGGCGATATCGACACGGAAGAACTCGAACTACCTCTGGCCCGCATCCGTGGCCGCTGGTGTACTGCTCGGCTTCGGCATCTACCTCAACTACGGATTGGTCTTGATGGGCCTGCCCGCGGTGGCTGTTCTGATTGCGGCGCGCACGGCCTGGCCGCTCCTCGGAGCGGTGGCGGGTGCACTCGTCGTCACGGCTGTGTTCACGGTCTACGGATTCTGGTGGTTCGACGGTTACGAGCTGGTCCAGGAGCGCTACTACCAGGGCATCGCGACGGATCGTCCGTTCGCGTACTGGGGTTGGGCGAACTTCGCGGCGTTGTTCTGTGCACTGGGCCTGGCTGTTCCGGCTGCGTTGCCCCGCATCTTCACACGGCTGCAGCCGATCAACCTGCTTGTCCTCGCCGGCCTCGCGGCGGTGGTGATGGCCGACTTGAGTCAGCTGAGCAAAGCCGAGACCGAACGCATCTGGCTTCCGTTCGCGATGTGGATGCTGCTGGCCCCCGCTGTTCTGCCGCAGCGTTCGCACAAGTTCTGGTTGGCACTGCAAGTGATCGCCGCACTCGCGATCAATCATCTGCTGTTCACGAATTGGTGATCGGCCAGGCTCATACGCGCGAAGTACCGTCCGTGCACGGGTGCGACGTCGACGACGGTGAGGCCCGCTGCGTGCGCGAGGTCGGCCGTCGCGTCGACGCTGACCCGGGCCCACGCGAACCACTCGCCGACTGTCGTGTCGGTTTCCCACCGAACGGATTGCTCGATCACGTGATTCGATCCAGGCGCATCGACTTCGGCTATGACCGTGCCGTCGGGTCGGATCAATTCGGCGGCGCGGCGCAGCAGGCGCACCGGGTCTCCGCCGATGCCGATGTTCCCGTCGGCGAGAAGCACGGACGCCCATCGTCCTGCGTCGGGTAGTGCGTCGAACAGGTCGCGTAGAACGGCGCGGCCACCGCGGCCGACGGTGAGGTCGACGGCCTTTTTCGAGGTGTCCACTCCGAGGGAGGAGACGCCGCGACGTACGAGGCTTTCGGTGAGGCGGCCGGGCCCGCACCCGAGATCGAGTGTCGGTCCGATGCAGTGCCGCAACATTTCGTGATCGGCTGCGACGTCCTCCTGGCTCGCCGCAGCGCCGCCCATCCATCGTGCGGTCGGTAGTGCTGTGCGTGAACCATCGGAGTACCCCATCCAACAGGGGAGCCCTGATGCGGCGCGGCCGAACATCTCGTCCGCAGTGACTGTCATGGTTTTCTCCTGTTTCGTGCACTACGTGATGTTGCGATCCGGACGGTGTAGAGGACCGCGCTGACCCCGAACAGTGCGGCGGTCAGCAGCAGCCATCGGACGAGGTACGGCTCCTGGGTCAGGCCCGTCGCGGTCCGGTAGGTGTCAGCGCCTTGTTCGATGATTCCGGGGAAGAACAGTGCGAAGCTGAGGGCCGCACCGAGCGCGGGTATTCGAATGTGGTTCAGGACCGGCACACTCGGTCCGATCAGACGTGACAATGTCCGCAGTGCGCGGTCGACAGCCGAATAGAGCGGCACCAGAACGAGGTCGTGGAGCACGACGGCGCCCGCGAACCACACGGCGATGGATTGCCACCACACATCGCGGTTCCAGAAGGTTGCGATGCCGGCCACGTGGACGACATAACCGATGAGGGCGAACACGAAACCCATGAGCAGCAGGTGCGTTGGTCCTGCGCCGTACAGACGTTTCATGTGCCGGCCCGGAACTCGATGCTCGCCACCCATTTGGTGTTGTGGACGCCAGGCATGGCGGGGACGATGATGCGTGCCGGATAGCCGTGATCCAGCGAGAGGTCGGCACCGTTGACCTTCAGCGCCAGGAGCGAGTCGGGGTGAAGCGACTGATTGGATTGCAGGGTCGCCCGACTGAACGGCCCGTTCGTCTCCAGTGAGACGACCTGAGTCGAGGCGATGTTGTCGGCACCTGCTGCGGCGGCGAGGTCACGGAGTCGAACTCCGGTCCAGGTCTGCACCGTCGACCATCCTTCGACGCAGGCAATCGGAAGTTCGGCGGTGTGCTGCTCCATGCTCAGCAGTTGATCCCTGCTCAATGTCAGTGGCGTGCTGCCGCCGGAGACCTCGAGCCGCCAGTCCGTACCGGTGTTGTCGGTGCCGATTCCCGCGGCGACGGCTGTGCGGTTGATCTGGAAGTCATTGGGTCCGTCTCCGTAGGATCGGCCGCGAGGCAGGAGAATTGCTGCGTTCCGGAGAAATCCGCCGGTCGTCTGACCTACGGTGAGCGCGGCGACGAACACTGCGCCTCCTCCGACGAGTGCAAGTGCCCCGCGGCGGCTGATCGTCGGTTCGTGGGGGTCCTCGGCGATCAGTTCGGACTCGCCGGTCTCTTGTTGTGTCTGTTTGTCTTCGAGCACCTGCATCAGGGATCGGGAGCGCAGCGCCGTCACCATCGTGGGGATCTTGATGATGGCGTGGCTGACGAATCCGGCGATGAACACCCATGCGCCCCAGTAATGCGCAGTGTAGAAGCTGAAGCCGAAGATGTAGTCGTACTGGATGTTGAGGACGCCCGTGACGGTTTCGAAGATGATGCCGCCGACGAGAGCGATCAGCGAAAGGCGCTCCAGCGCAGAGGCGATCGAGCGAACCGGAGGGACCGTGAACAATTTCGGTATGACGGACCACAGTTTGGCGAGGACGACGGGTACGAGCACCAACCCGAGGCCGACGTGCAGCCCCTGCGTGAGTCGGTAGAGCCAGGACGGGTCGGTAGGCCAGTCGAACTGGGGGAGACGAAGAAAGCCGACGTCGGCGGGGATCGCCTGACCGAACTGCGGGCCGTAGGCCATGTAGGACAGCAGTCCTGTGACAATGACGATGGGCAGGCCGAGCAGCAGTACTGCGCCGAAGACGGACGTCAGCCACGGCCCCCGCAGTGGGCTACGGAACGTCGGAGGGGTGGGGCGACGACGCCGAACGCGCGAGGCCACCTGGAGCGGTGATCTCGCGCGTTCGGGTTCGGTCATTACGCAGTGGCGATGGTGATGGTGGCAACGCCCACGAGCAGGCCGGGGGTGACAGCATCGGTCTGGAAGGTGTCGTTGAGCAGGCCGGCAGCCGTCTCCGAGATCTTGACCTGCGTGCCCTGCAGGATCGCGGTGTTGTCGGGACCGGTTGCCAACGGGTTCAGAGTGCGGCCGTCGAGGTCGAAGATGACTGCATCTTCTGCAGCGACCTCACCATTGACGGACACGTTGCCGGTGAGCAGCGAGGTGCCTGGGTCGATGTCGAAGTCGGTCAGTTCGACGACGGTGTCGCCTGCGGTGAGCGACAGGCCGCTTCCGTCGTGCATGATTTCACCCTGAACGTAGGGGTCGACCGTGCCGGGCTCCCAGTACTTCACGTCTCCGCCGGTGATCGGGAAGCTGATGGAACCGTCTGCGAGAGTTGCGGTTCCGATGACACCGGGGGTGAGGCCGAGGGTGGTGAGGGCGCCGGTGAAGCCTGGGTCCAGGAGGACTGCGGTGCTGACGCCGTTCGAGAGGTCGTCGACCTCTGCCACGGGCTCTGGTGTCGACTCGGTGGTCTCGGCGGCGGCCGACGACGTGGTTTCCGCGGTGGACGAGGAATCGTCGGACGAGCATGCGGCGAGAGGTACGAGAGTGAGTGCGCCAATTGCAGTGGCGGCCATGACTTTACGGATGGAGGTCATTGTGTGTCTACCTTTCGTGCTCATGTCTTGAGCGTTGTCTGTAATTCGCCACCGGGTCGGTACCGGATGGGTGAGGTCTTCGACCATTTGCGAAACAGAGGCGATTTGGGCACGGGAGATCTGCGAATCCTGTGCGTCACGACTCTGTCCGCCGCTGCCGAACCGTTCCTATGGCTTTGGTACACAAAGGCTCTCACGTCCAAGACGTCTTGTGTGACCAGAATGTCCGAATCGATCACTCGTAGTGGGGCCGTGTCCTGTTCGACACCCCTCTGTTACCGATCTGTTATCCAAAGGCCCGAAACAGGAGGTTATCCGACGGTCCGGTTTTTTCCGACCTACACGATCAGGGGTGTTCAGCCGCGCAGAATCATGTCCGACGCTTTTTCGCCGATCACGACGCTGGGTGCGTGCGTGTGGCCGCGGATGATGGTGGGCATGATCGACGCGTCCGCCACGCGGAGGTTGTCCACGCCGCGCACTCGGAGGTCGGGCGCGACGACGCTGGAGGCATCGTTACCCATCCGGCAGGTGCTGGTGGGGTGGTAGAGCGTGTGCGCATTCTGCTCGAGCGCCTCGGACAGGAGGTCGCCTGCGTTGCGTGGTCGTACCACGTCACCGAGCTGACCTTTCAGGGCCGGTTGGGACGCGATCTCGTTGCATACGCGCAGTCCCTCCAGCATGGCTGCGCGGTCGGCGCCGTCACCGTCGCTGAGGTACCGCGGATCGATGATCGGCTTCGCGAACGGGTCGGCAGTGCGCAGCGTGATCTCTCCGCGGCTGCGCGGACGGAGCAGGACGGAGCCGATGACGGCGGCGTGGGCGTCGGGTGCGATCAGGCCTTCGTCGAAGAACGGGGCGGGGGCGTAGATCAGCTCGACGTCGGGCAGAGCGAGGTCGTCTCTGCTCTTGATGAAACCGTAGGCCTCGGCGACGTTCGACGTCAGCATTCCGCGCCTGCGAATCAGGTAGTTGAGAAGTTCGGGGATCTTCTCGGCGAAGAACAAGGAATCGCTGTCGACGCTCCAGCCGATGAGCGCTGCGAGGTGGTCGGTGAGGTTACGGCCCACCTCGGGGGCGTGATGTTGGACGGTGATGCCCAGGTTCTGCAGAACCGTACGGTCGCCGATTCCGGAGAGCATCAGCAGGTGCGGGCTGTTGATCGCGCCACCGGCGAGTACCACCTCCCGCGCTGCTCGGACCGTCTTGGTGTGGCCACTGGACACGTACTCGACGCCGACCGCAGCCGAACCGTCGAACACGATCCTGGTGGCCTGCGCCTCGGTCAGGACGGTGAGATTCTTCCGTGTGCGAATCGGCGCCAGGTAGGCGTCCGCTGTGCTCCAGCGGGCTCCGCGCTTCTGGTTGACCATGGTCTGCGAGAAACCCTTGGGCTCGGGCAGATTCGGCGGTTCCACCGGATAACCTGCCTGTTCGACGGCCTCGAGGAACTTGGCGGTGAGCGCGCGCGGGCTTCGCTGGTGCGAGACGATCAACGGCCCGGTCGTGCCGGCGTCGAGTGCCGTCGTTCCTTCGATGGACTCGATCTTGCGGAAGTACGGGACGATCTTCTCGAAGGACCACGACGAGTCCGACAGCGATGCCCACTCGTCGTAGTCGGCGGCGAAACCGCGAACCCACATCATGGCGTTCATCGACGAGGATCCACCGAGCATCTTGCCTCGTGGCCAGAAGATGCTGCGGCCCTTGAGCTCCGGTTGCGGCTCGGAGTCGTAGTCCCAATCGACCTCGCTGCGGAACAGCTTGGAGAAGGCTGCGGGGATGTGCGCGAACTTGTTCTTGTCCTCCGGCCCTGCTTCGAGCAGGACGACAGTGTTCCGCGGGTCTGCGCTGAGCCGGTTCGCGAGCACCGCGCCCGAGGAACCTGCGCCGACCACGACGTAATCTGCAACCAGTGACATTCGTTTCCCCTCTTCGCAGCGCCCGAGGGAAAGGTAGCAGTCGCGACGCCCGCTGCGACCGCTTTTCGGTCGGGTGGGGGCGTCCGGGCGGGTGATGCGTCGAATTCCCCCGGATGGGGTAGTCCGGCGGCATGACGCACCGAAAAGGCACGACCGTGCAGTGGAACTGGGGACAGGGCACTGCCGAGGGCAAGATCGTCGAAGTGCACACCGACAAGGTGACCAGAAAGATCTCGGGTAGCGAGATCACCAGGAACGGGACCGAGAAGACGCCCGCCTACCTGATCGAACAGTCCGACGGGCAGCGTGTGCTCAAGCTCGACAGTGAGGTCGACACACCCTAGGGTCGTCGTCCATGATCGCTACGCGAGCGAGCCTCGGCACGGACGTCCGCGCCCTGGGGATCCGTGACGGCGACGCCGTGATGGTGCATGCCGCGTGTGGACGCGTCGGGACGATCCTCGGTGGCCCCGACGCACTGGTCGATGCGGTTCTGGACATCGTGGGACCGTCGGGAACCGTTCTCTCGTATCAGGACTGGGAGTTGGGTCTCGACATCTGGGGCGCCGACGGCACGGTTGCGGCCGACATTCGGCCGCATGTCCCGCCGTTCGATCCTTCGACCGCGCGGGCGGCGCGAGACCACGGGATACTCGCGTCGACGATCGGTACCAGGCCGGGAGTCCTCCGGAGCGCGAACCCGGGTGCCTCGGTCGCCGCGCTGGGTGCGAGGGCCGACGAGTTCACGCGTGATCACCCGTTGGACGACGGATACGGCGAGGGCACGCCGTTCGCCCGTCTGGTCCGGGCCGGTGGCAGGGTGTTGATGGTGGGTGCGCCGCTGGACACGATGACGTTGCTGCATCACGCGGAGGCGTTGGCGGATGTCCCGGCCAAGCGCCGGGTCAGGCGTGAGTACCCGTTTCTGGGTCCGGACGGCGAGACCGTCTGGCGATGGTCCGAGGAGTTCGACACGTCCGATCCCGTGATTGCGGGCCTGGACGACGATTACTTCGCGACGGTGGTCCGGGAGTTTCTTGCGACCGGAGCCGGAGCTCGTGGGCTGGTGGGGCTCGCGGAGAGCGTGGTCGTCGACGCCGGACCCATCACGGCGTTCGGGATCGAGTGGCTGGAACGTCACGCGGCGCGGTGAGTGCGGGATCGGTGTCGCCGCCGATCATCCGGCGATCATCCGGCGGGCGGCGCGTTGCTGGCGATCACCACGTCCAGAACACCGGCACCGATCGGAACCGGTGCGCACGGCGGGACGATTCCGGCCCCGGGGTCGAGGGCGCCGAGAACGAGGGCGATGGTCGTCGGGTCGTAAGTGAACGTGAAGTGTGCGACGTTGTTCTGTGGGCACACGTCCTGGACGACGATGTTGCGGGCGTCCGGATCACGAAGCAGCGCATTGGTGTACGGCTGGATGACCTCGTCGACGTCGGTGGCGATGCTGGTGTATTCGACGCCAGGGGCGGTGTCACCGCCTTCGTTGAGGTCCTGGAGGAATGTCGAGCCTTCCATCAGTTGGACCAAGGCGGGCCCGAACTCGCTGGACACCAGTCGCGTGGCGCTCGGCACGGCCTGGATCGCCGGTGACACTCCGTAGACGGTTCCACCGTAGGCGGGGGACGCGATGCCGATCCACTTGTCGACGACGTCCGCGCCGCCGAGGCGGTTGGTGAAGTATCGGGTGACTGCCGCGCCCTGCGAGTATCCGACCAGATCGACCTGCTCGGCGCCGGTTGTGGACAGAACTCCGTCGGTGAAGTCCTTCAGCTGCGCGGCGCTACCGCGAATGTCGGTGTAGCCGAAGCTGGTTCCGTCCGGGGAGGCGCCGTAGTTCAGTCCGTAGACGCAGTAGCCGACCGATGCCAGCGCGGGCGACAGTGCGGCCCAATCCGCGTACACCGACGCGTCGGTGCCATGGACCAGGATGACCGGATTCGGATGCTCTGCGGACGGGACGCAGTCCACCGGGTTCATGCCGGGAGGCACCGAATCTGGGTGGTTGGCGGCGTACGCGATCGCGGCGGCATGAGTGCTCTGGGCCGGCCCCGGTACGTCCGGCGCGTTCGGCGGCGCCGCATGAGCGACGCCGAACGCGGCGAACAGGAGCAGAACGGTGGCGGTCGACGTAGTCGAGAATCGGTAGCTCACACAGCACCTCGGGTTGTGGGTTCCCCTCGACCCTATGCCGATGTGCTGTGCGATGTACCAATGAAACGTGTTTGTTTTGTTGACGTATCACAGTCGAATCAATTGATCCGACTTGCCTTGACCCAGTCGATGCTCATGGTTTGCGGAAACGGAGTCGAGGCGGGGGCTTTGCCTACCCAGTCGTTGCCGACTGCCACGTTGAAGAGGACGTAGTGGGGCCATGCACCGGAGAACGGCTTCCAGTTGCCCCCTTTGGCTTCGTAGTCGCCCTTCGTCACGGTGAATTTCTGGACACCGTCCACGAACCAGGTGATTCGGTCAGGGAACCAGTCGACCCGATAGGTGTGGAAGCCGTCGGAAATCGGGCTCATTCCGCTGCCGGTCTTGATGTCCGTGTTGGAGTTGTTTCGCGCCGGGCCGTGCAGGTTGAAAGAGGGGCCGTTTGTGCCGGGAATTTCTACGACGTCTATTTCTCCCTGCCGCGGCCAATTGTATTCATTACCCGGTTCGAGGCCGAGTAACCAGAAAGCAGGTAGTAATCCGGCCGCGCGAGGCATCTTTATGGACGCTTCCAGGCGAACTGGCGGGGTTACGGATTGTTTTCCGAAGCTCACGACACGAGCGCTGGTGAAGTTGTTCGGCGCGGGTTTGCGGTCCGGAGTCGTCTCCCTCCTGGCCGTGATGTTCAGCGAGCCGCCCGCGACCGACGCATTGCTGGTCGAGTTGGTGTAGTACTGCTGTTCACCCGAAGTTGCTCCCCACCTGCCGGTTTGGAAACCCCACTTTCCAGGATCGACGGCGCCGGACCCGTTGAACTGGTCCTCCCAGAGCACCGTCGTCTGCCCGCCGCTCGGTGGTGGAGTAGCCGTGGTTACCGGAGGAGGGGCCGTCGTCGTGGGCGGTGGCGCCGTGGTGGTCGGAGGTTTCGGAAACACCGTCGGTCGCGGGTAGGTGGGAAACGGATATGTATAAGGCGCCGCAATCAGGATCGGGGCCATTACGAGAGCGAACCACTTCATTTCGGGTCCTTCGTATCAATTGTCGAGGGGTAACAAAAGCACGAGGGATGTCTAACACAATGCAGCCTGCTTGCTGCACTGGAAAGCGAAATATGAATATTTGTTCTCGATGCAAGGGTCGATTCCGCCGAATTAACGGTCGGATTCTCGAATTCCATCCTCGAGGACCGTGTTTCGGTCTGTTTGTCGATCGGAAGAACTCGGAAGGACGAAGGGAGCCGGTGACGGGAATCGAACCCGCCTCTCAACCTTGGGAAGGTCGCGTTCTACCAATGAACTACACCGGCACGGCGGACGTCGAGGCTGTCCGCGCCGAGCAACTCTAGCAGTCGGGTGTCGTGTGGGTGGTCAGCGGGAACGGTGTGCCGCCGGAGCGATAGCCTGCACTGTGCTGCTTTCCGATCGCGACATCCGCGCTGAAGTGTCCACCGGCAACCTCGGTATCGAGCCTTTCGATTCTGCGATGGTGCAGCCGTCGAGCGTCGACGTTCGGTTGGACAAGCTGTTCCGGGTGTTCAACAACACTCGCTACACGCACATCGATCCGTCGAAGCAGCAGGACGAGTTGACGACGCTCGTCGAGCCTGCGGACGGCGAGCCGTTCGTGCTCCATCCGGGCGAGTTCGTGCTCGGGTCGACGCTCGAGCTGACGACACTGCCGGATTACCTGGCGGGTCGCCTCGAGGGCAAGAGTTCCCTGGGCAGGTTGGGTTTGCTGACGCATTCGACCGCAGGCTTCATCGATCCGGGTTTCAGCGGGCACATCACGTTGGAACTGTCCAACGTGGCGAATCTTCCGATCACGTTGTGGCCGGGGATGAAGATCGGGCAGCTGTGTCTGTTCCGGTTGTCGAGCCCGTCGGAGAATCCGTACGGCAGTGCGGCGGTCGGATCGAAGTATCAGGGCCAGCGGGGGCCGACCCCGTCGAAGGCGTACCTCAACTTCGTTCAATCGCCTGTCGACTGAACCGCTGGTCTGTTTGAGGCTGATTTTCAATACGCGCATACGGTTTCTCCGGTAGTCTCGACCCTTGCCGAAGTGGGTTGGGGCTTACCGGAGCGAGGTTTTCGATGACAGCCGTACTCGGCGCATCGCTCGGTGTGAGCGGAATACGCGCAGCATGTAGCGACGTGCGCGGAGATCCCCAGCTCAGCACCGAGACCATCATTGCCGTACCCGAGCGTTCGCAGGATCCGTGGGGCGCGGTGACCTGGGCCGTCCACAAGTTCGCGCGCGAGAACGGCGCGTCGGGCACTGTCCCCGTACTGGCTCTTCGTGACAAGAACCCCAGCGAGGTCTACGGGGTGGAGCATGTGGACGGCCTTGCACTCGTGTCGGACATCGGTGCGCAGATCGGCGCGCTGCAGGAGTCCGGCGATCTCACGGCAGATCAGACTGTCGCGCTGTTCGATGTCGGGGCGGGCGGGGTCACCGTGTCGATCGTGGAATGCCACTCCGGCCACGTCCTCGGTTCGCGGCGCAGCACCGTGCTGTCCGGAGACGGGTGCGACGCCAGGTTGTCCCGGCATCTTCTCGGGTCGCACGTCCTGGACCCGGAAGCTCGCGAGCTGTTCGTCGAGACCGTCTGCGAGGCCAAGGAGAGACTGTCGTCCGTCACGGCCGTGGAGGTGGCGACCCCGGCCGGCGTCGCCACTCTCCATCGATCCACCATGGAGGATCTGGTTCGGGACAGCGTGTACGACGCAGTCACCCTCACGTCGTCGATGATCACCGACGCGCCTCATGTCGACGCCCTGTTCGCGGTCGGCGGAGGCGCGAACATGCAGATAGTGCGACAGAGCTTGATCGACGGTTGGTCGGTGCCCGTCTTCGTCCCGCGCGAGCCGGAAGCTCTGGCTGCGCGAGGTGCGATAGGAATGGCTCGGGGACTCGCCGTCGCGGCAGCCCAGCATTCCCAGGGAGAAGCCCGGACCCGCGCGACCGGGAGTGCCGCACGTCCCCGCCACAGCGACACGTCGTCGCGGCGTCTGACGCGCCTACGCGCATCGCGGTACCTGGGCGTCGTTGCGTTGATCGCAGGCGGTGTGGTCGTGTCGACTGCGGCGGCGTCGAGCGATCGCGGTGCAGAGCCACCGGGACGACCCACCGCGGGCCACTCGTCCGACCACGACGACGCGGTCATCGCCCCAATCGCCCCAATCGACCGTGCGACCGTCGTCGATGCCTCCGCGAACGTCCCCGAGCCGGTAGAACCGAGCCGGTAGAACCCAGCCGGTAGACCTGCCACGCGATCGATTGCCTCCGTTTGTTCACCTGTTTACGGCAGACTCGTTCCATGGCTTCGATACACACCGAACGTGAGGACAAGTTCGACGTCGACCCGGACTTCGTTCTTCCCGATGTGGACCAGCTGATTCCCGCGGGCGGTTCCGCGACGGAGTCGGAGGTCTCGCTCGTCAGCACGTACTTCGACACCGAGGATCTGGATTTGCTGCAGCGCGGCATCACGGTGCGTCGCCGCCGCGGTGACGCCGACACAGGGTGGCACGCAAAGGTTCCGGCCGACAAGGCGCGGACCGAGATCAGGTTGCCGCTGGGTAGTGGTGAGGATGCGACCGTCCCTGGTGAACTCGCGGAGCTTCTGATCGGTGCCACGCTCGGCAAGCCGTTGTCCTCTGTGGCTACGTTGACGTCGCTGCGCAGACTTCACGTTCTGTCCGATCGCAAAGGTCGTGTGGTTGCCGAACTCGCCGACGACACCGTCACGGTCGATCTGTCCGGCGCCGACGGGCACGGTTGGCGGGAGGTGGAGGTCGAGCTCGGACCCGACGGCTCGGAGTCGGATCTGAAGCAGGTGGGCAAGAAGCTGAAGGCGGCAGGTGCGCGTCCTGGCGCGCATCCGTCCAAATTCCATCGCGCGGTGCGTTCTTCGGCCGAGCCGGTCCACACGGGAACCGTCGGCGTCGTCGCGGACTACCTCGATCAGCAGGCCCAGGCGATCTTCGCGGGCGACGTGTACTTGCGCCGCGGTATGGATCCGATTCATTCGACGAGGGTGGCGATTCGCCGCTACCGCAGCACGCTCCGCGTCTTCGCCGACGTGTTCGACGACGACAGGGCAGCGTTCTTGGAAGCGGAATTGTCTTGGTACGCCGGGCTTCTGGGTGAGGTGCGGGATCGTCAGGTGCAGCGCGCCCGCTTTGCGGAATCCCTGGGCGAGCTCCCGGATCACCTGGTGCTCGGGCCCGTTGCCGCACGAATCGAGAACGATCTGCTTGCCGAGCAGCTTCGCTTCCGTGCCGTGGTGACCGCCGAACTGGATGGCGAGCGGTACCTCGCCCTGCTGACCGAACTGGCGCAGTGGACGCGCGGCTTACCGCTGGCGAAGAGCGCGCACAAGATCGACGACGACGATCTCGACGTCCTCGCGCGTAAGGCGGGCAAGAAAGCATCCAAGCGTGTGGCTGCTGCGGCCGAGGCCGGCGACGACGAGGCGCTGCATCGAGCACGAAAGGCAGGAAAGCGGGCGCGTTACGCCGCCGAGTTGGTCAAGCCGATCGTCGGGAAGAAGGAGTCGAAGGCGAGGATCGCCCGCTACAAGAACGTCCAGGAGATCCTCGGGGAGCACCAGGACGCCGTGGTTGCCGCGGCTACTCTGCTCGAGTTGGGCCGGAAGGCGGGTGTGACGCCGGGTGAGAACGGGTTCACGTTCGGGTTGCTGTACGCGCAGGAACTCGCCGCGGCGGCGGCGTCCCGAGCGGAGATAACAGAGCCCGGAATCTGAATGCGACGATTGTCCGGTACCCGGGTAGTCTGATTGCCGATCAAACCAACCGATCGCCCGGATTGACGTCGGGTAATCGGTCACGGCACTACACGGGGGGTACGAGCGGCATGCACATCGCGCTTGGCGTGCACGTCAGCACGTACGAGGTCACGGCGTCGCTGGTGGACACAACCCTCCCTGAGCTCGGCCCAGTCGCGACCCGCACGGTCACCGTCGCCGCAACTCCCGGCGGAATCGCCGGGGCCGTGTCCACCGCGCTCGGCTTCATGCGCGTCCAGGCCATGCAACACGACCTGAACGTCGCCGGTGCAGCGGTGGTGTGCGAGAACGCGCTTCAACGGGAAATCGTTGCCGATGCCCTGGCGGCCACCGAATCCGAGCCGACTCCCGTCGTCGACATCTTCGACGATCGCTTGTCCGACGCCTACACCCCGGACGTCGGCGCCGCACTTCTCGTCGGCTCGCTCGCGCCGGCGACCGCAGCTCCCGACTCGGCGCGGGAGCCACACCGCGGAGTCTGGCCGATTGCCGCCGTCGGCGCCTGCGTTCTCGCCGCTCTGGGAGGCGTCACCGCGTGGGCTATGACGGCCGGGCCGTCGCAGGCCGGCGGTTCGGTCCCGTCGGAGATGGTCTATCCGTCGGATGTCCCAGCCTCGGATGCGTCGCCGACGCGGCCTGCATCCATCCCGGTCGGTGCGACGACGACCGCTGTTCCGGAGGCGCCGATCGACGGCGTGCCAGGCGCCGACGCGCTTCCGGTCGATCCCGGTGCTGTCGTCGTCGTCGTACCCCTCGCGCCCGTCGGTGAGGATGCGCCGCAGCCGGAAGACCGGCAACCCGAGTCCGCCGGTCCGGGCGCAGCAGCCCCGCCGGTCCGACCGGTCCCGACAGAACCAGGCCCGCCGCGGCCGGGTTCGACCAAGCCGAGCAACGGTGGGGCGACGACGACGGACGTGCAGAGCCCCGAGCCTGAGACTACGACGTCGTCTGCCTCCGAGCCCACGTCTTCTGAGACCACCCCGGAGCCGACCGACACTTCCGATGACCAGACCGGCGGGAGTGGAGACTCGTAGCTCCATCGTCGTCTGCGTTCGGTACCGCTCCCGAAGCCTCATGAGTACATGACGATTCGGTCGTGTGAACCGCGTGTGAATTATCCGCGGAGTAGTGAATTGTCATCGAACATCGGTGGCAGTCGGCGGGAATTCCGGGCTACCATCGGTCCATGATTTTCAGCGGCCTCTCGCCTCGGCTACGAGCCGGCTCGACGCCGCGTGTGTGTTGTATGCGCTGTCCGTAACTCGTGCATCGTTGTCTGGCGCATTCTCGAAGTTGTTGTTACCGACGCATATTCACATCTCACGGATTGTAGGTTGGCTCGATGGACGATTCTCGGACCAGTATCGATTGGGCTGTCGGAGTTCTCATTGCGTTGCGGGGATATTCCCCGGAGCAGGCATTCGAAGAATTGGTGACACACAGTTTCACGTTCGATGTCAGCTTGTTGCAATCGGCTCGTTCGCTCGTCGCGGCTGCACGCGAGACAGCGACGAATGCAGCGCCTGTCGGTGCTGCCACGCAGGAGTGGGGAGATCTGTTGGCGCAGCGTCGGCGGGTCGCATGAGCGGCGTTGTGCGTGGTCACTGCTCGGGAGTGAAAACAAACTGAAAGATTGAAAAGAGCGCCCTAGGCCTACCCAGCGAAGGATTTCCTGGCTACCATCCGTGCAGGAGTCGGACGTGACGGGGCAGAAGTCGAGGGAACCATGAGAACGGTGCTCGGAGTGTCGGTGGGCTCTGCCACTGCTCGCGCGACGGCGCTGGATTCCGCCGACGACTCGGTGCGGTCCGCCAACGTTGTCCGGTCGTTCGAGGCGAAGGGGCACGTTGCCGCAGCGCTGGAGCTGCTCGAGTCCATGGCTGAGGCGCAGCAGGTCGACCGCGAGGACGCCGTTCTCGCTGTTCCGGACGACCCGGCGTCGCGCACCCGCAATTCCGCGTACTCGGTGCACCGGTCGGACAGGTACAACCTCGTGTCGGAACTCGGCGCGCAGCTGCGGTTTCTCCGCGGATCCGGCCAGCTGGACGGGCTGCGCACCGTCGCGGTGTGCGACGTCGGTGCATCCGGCACGACGGTGTCCGTCGTCGATCCGGCGAGTGGCCGCGTGTACTGCGCGGAGCGAACCAGTGCGTTCGGTGGAACCGTGTGCGACGAGGCAGTGCGGGATTACCTGCTCGCCACCTACGGTGCGGACGAGCTGATCACCAGTTCTGGAATCGACAGTCTGATGGTGGCCATTGCGTACGCGCGTGAGCAGCTGTCCAGCCTCCGCGTCGCGGAGGTGCCAGGTCCGTTCGTCGCTGGCCCGATCCGGCTGTGGCGCAGCTCTTTCGACGAGATCGTCGAGCGGGCCGTGTATTCCATCGAGGACTGGACCGCCAGTGTGATCGTCGAGTCCCCGCGGGCAGTGAACGCACTCGTCATGGTCGGAGGTTGCGCGCACCTACCGCTGCTCCGTCGGGTCTTCAGGCGGGATCTCCGCCTGCCGGTGTTCGTGCCGTCGGCGCCGGAATCGTTGACCGCTCATGGTGCCGCTCTTCTCGCTGCCGACGAGGTTCGGCAGCGCACCAGTCGTCCGCTGGCGGCGGTCACGACCATCAGGGCACATGAGGCATTCGGTGCCACGGCGTACCAGGCGATGCCGAGGCATCGGTCGGCGTGAGGATGTTCGTGTGGTGAACGGCGTAAGCCCGATGGGCCTATGACGTGCCACAAGCTGCGCGCCGCGCGTGTACTGGCGGCGCTCTTGCCGGTATGTTGCGTCCAATGAGTGAGAATGCGACAGTCGCCGAGACCTTCGACCCTGCCGAGACCTTCGACCCTGCCGAACATGTGCGAGCGATGGTAGGGCGGCATTACCGCACTGCCGACTACTACGACGTCGGACGCGAGAAGGTTCGCGAATACTCACGTGCAGTCCAGGACTTCAACCCCGTCCACTGGGAGGGTGACGCGGCCGAGGCTCTCGGTTATTCGAGTGTCGTCGCGCCGTTGACGTTCATGTCGCTGGTCGGCACGCTGGCCCAGAAGCGCCTGCTGCAGAAGATCGCCGTCGGGTTCGACTTGAGTCAGATGCTTCAGACCGATCAGGTCCTCCAGTTCCATCAGCCGATCGTTGCCGGCGATCACCTGTACTGCGACGTCTCGCTCGACTCCTACAAGGAGGTCATGGGCAAGGACATGATGGTCACCAAGAACATCGTCTCCAATCAGCGGGGTGAGCTGGTGCAGACCACGTACACGACGCTGCTCATCGGGCGCGACGGTGACGTGGACAAGGGGATCGTCGAGGCTGCGGAGAATCTCGTCATGCAGGGCGCGACGACTCTCGCGGCGCGCGCGGGTGCAGCTGATCACGACGAGGACGAGGATCAGGTGGAGCACCCGCCGCTGACCGCCGTCGACGTGCCGTCGTCGGCGTCGGTGAACTTCGACGACGTCTCTGTCGGAGACGAGTTGCCCGGCAAGTCGTTTCGTCTCACTCGGGGCGATCTGGTCAACTATGCCGGAGTTGCGGGCGACGCCAACCCGATTCACTGGAGCGAGGGTTTCGCCAAGCTCATCGACCTCGAGAACGTGCTGGCCCACGGCATGCTCACCATGGGCCTCGGCGGTGGCTACCTCACCGAGTGGATCGGTGACCCGGGTGCGGTGAAGGACTACACCGTTCGTTTCACCGCGCCGATTCCCGTGGACAGTCACCGCGCCGCCGAGATTCAGTTCGGTGGAAAGATCAAGTCCCTCGACCCGGAGACGCGTACCGCGGTCGTGGCACTCAACGCCACCTTCGAGGGCAAGCGAATCTTCGGCCACCGCGCTACGGCGACGGTCCGGCTCGCCTGACACGTAAGTGGAAATGTAGGCCCTGCGGAGCGACCCGATGGTCCTACATTTCCACTCACAATAGGGGGAGTCGTTTTGTATGGACAGATCGATACGCTATTGCTAGCGTGCCCGTCGTTGTGAAGTTCGTGCCTACCGTGGATGCGGTTGCGCCACCGAAGATCCGGGCGCAGTTGTCCGAGTTGAGGAACGGGGGATTGTGGCTGGCCTACGCGACCAGTGGGCTGCTCATCGGCGCGGTGTTCGCGATCTTCAGCTACTTCTCACCGATTCTGACCGACCGTGCGGGCTTCGATCAGAGCTTGCCCTGGGACTCGCCGGGGTGAGCCTCAACCCTGCCTTCGCTGTGCGGGTGATGCGCGTCGGCGGGGTGTCGTTCGTGGTCAACACCGTGCATACATCGATCATCTGCTTCGGCATCTTTCTCGGCGGATCACTGGGTGGTGTAATCATCGATGCCTCCGGTTCGGTGCACTCGGTCTACTACCTGACGCTGGCCTTTGCCGCCGCGGGATTTGTGGTGCTCCTGCCCATGACGAGGCGTGCGAGAAACGAGTTTTCCGGGCGCTTGCTCGTTCGAGGGTCGGGAGAACCACACCCCACCCGTTTGTCGACGTCCTGAACGGGGCATTCTCCGGCCCATGAAAGTCGGGATACTCGTCAGTGCGATCGTGGCCGTGGTGGGCTCGTTCATCGGTTCGGGGGCGTGGGTGGGCACGCCCATCGCGGAGGCTGCGGGCGGTGCGCTCAGTGCGACGTCGACGCTGGTGGCGCCGTCGGGACCAGCGTTTTCGATCTGGTCGGTCATCTACGTGGGGTTCGCGGCGTATGCGATCTGGCAATTCTTCGCGGGACCGAGGCAGGAGACGCTTCGCGGGCCGATCGCCCTGTCGATGATTCTGAACGCGGTGTGGATTCTGTCGATCCAGCTCGATCAGCTGTGGCTGAGTGTGCCGATCATCGTGCTACTGCTCGTGGTGCTCGTTCGTGTGTTCGTCTCGACGCAGGCGATCAGGCCGGAGAGCAGGCTCGACGCGGTCGTCACCGACGGCACGATGGGTTTGTATCTCGGGTGGGTGTGCGTCGCGACGATCGCGAATGTGACCGCCTTTCTCGTCGACCTCGGCATCGAGGGCTGGGCGACGATGTGGGCCGTGGTGGTTCTCGTCGTCGCCGCCGTCGTGGGCGTCGGGCTGGCGACCTACTCCCGGGGCGCGATCGGCCCGGCGCTCGGCATCGTGTGGGGCCTTATGTGGATCGCGCAGGGCAGGCTGGCGGGCGACCTGGACAACGCGACGGTGGGGTGGACGGCTGTCGCCGCTGCGTTGGTGGTCGGGGTGTACACCGCAGTCGTCAGGACCCCTGCACGACGGCGAACGACGGTTTCCGGCTGAAGTCGGCTCGCAGCAGTCCGTAGTTCTGCTCGGAGTCGAAGGCGTCGGTTCCGGCGTCGCGCAACGCATGTACGAACACCGGTCCGACGTAGGGGAGCCGTGACGCCTGCGCCAGGCTGCTGCCGATGATCGCGGCTTGGGCTTCCTCGGTGACGGCCATCGGGCCGTTGCCGGTGGGAGCGCCCAGTTCGGTGATCCAGATCTTCTTGCCACCGTCACCGTTGGCTGCCATCGTTCCGTACGCCTGGTCGACCTGTGCCCACTGTCCGTTGGGGTCGTTCTCCACGGTGAAGGGGAACGTGTAGGGGTGCAGCGCAACGGCATCCATGAAGCCGCCGGCTCCGGCAGCGTACATCTGCTGAAGGAACGTCACGGGCGCGACGGTCCACGCTCCGATGTCGATCGTCGTCGCGAGGCCCGCACTCAGCACCGTCGCACCGGGGTCCGCGGTGTGAATGGCGGGGTAGGCGGCACGCAACAGCCCGACGTAGCGTGCGGCGTCGACGGGTGCGAAGAACGACGGGATGTTGGGTTCGTTCCAGACCTCGTAGGAGTCGACGCGGTTGCCCAGGTGCGCCGCCGCGGCACCGGCGAAGGCGCCGTAGGTGTTGGGGTCGACCGGAACTGCTCCGGGAAGAAGGCTGGGAATGGGTCCCTGTGCCCATGCGGGAGTTCCGGCCAGAACCGCGAGCACCGAGTACCCCTGCGCGCGTGCAGCATCGACGACGCGATCGGTGTTGCCCCAGTCGAACACGCCTGGCGCCGTCTCGATCTGAGCCCAGTTGACCACGACGCGCACCCAGGATGCGCCGACTTCCCGTCCGGCCACGAGCTCGTTGTTCAGGGTCGCGTTGTCGAGGCGCAGGAACGGTGCACCGCTGGAGAATCCGAGTCCCGACGGCGGGGCGGCCTGCGCGGCCGGTGCCGTCACACCCAGTGCGAGCGCCACGGCGGCGGCGACGGTGATCAGGCGGGCTCTGAGCGTCATGACGATGATCCTAAGGTGCCGGGGAGGGACGCGCCCACCAGTGATGCGACCGAGGTGTGCGGAGCGCGTTGTTCCCACCGTTCGGCGTTGAGGTCGTACAGTCGCTCCCCGGCTTTGACGGCCGTGTTGCGGTCCAGCAGGTACCGCCTGCATTCCGCGATGAACTGTTCCGGGTCGTCGAAGGTGGGCAGTTCGAAGATCGAGCCGAGAGATCCGACGGCGGCCGATGTTCCGACGACGGGCAGGCCCTTGCTGGCTGCGTCGAGAATTTTCACGCGCACGCCGCCACCGGTGGCGACCGGCGCGATGAGTGCGCGGCAGGTGCCCAGAAACTCCTGGAGGTCGTCGACGAACCCCAGGTCGCGGACACCGTCGGGATAGTCGGGGTCGGTGGCGCCGTCTGCTTTGGCGCCGATGATGCACAGTTCGGCGCCGTCGATACCGTCGGAGATCTGCGGCCAGTACTGCAGCGCGATCTTGAAGGCCTCCTGGTTGGGCGGCCATCCGCGAGTGCCCATGAACACCAGTCGCTTTGCGGTCTCGCTCAGATCGAGCCTCGGTGCGGGTTCGAGGGTCAGATCGATCCAGCGAGCGTCACCGACGCCGTTGGCGCGGTACATCTCGGCTTCCTCGGCGTCGTAGGTGCCGACGGCGTCGGCCTTCCTGGCCACCCTGATCTCGTCGCGCAGGATGCGTGGCGCTTCGATTCGTCCGGTGAGTCCGCGCGTCACCTTCCACACCTGCGACTCGGTGTTGACGGTGTTGATGACGAACGGTGATCCGAACTTCGCCGACCGAATGAACGGTTCGGCCATGTAACTGTGTTCTGCTACATAGACGTCGGATTCGGACGCGTCGATTGCGTCGACGAACGCGTCGACGTCGTAGCGCCCGTGCACCACACTTCGATCGAGCCGCAGCGATTTCAGCAGGAGCCTGGCATCGACGGTGGGCTTCGCGACACGCGTGACATCCGGGTCCGGTGACGGCTCGGTCTCCTGGGACAGGCACAGCGACCTGACCTCGAAGGCTTCGCGAGCCAGTTGCATCATCAAGCGCGACAATGCGATATCGCCACCGTGTTCGGTCAGGGGGTCCTTGGACAGCAGGAATGTCGCTCGTCTCACGACAGCACCTCTTCTTCGACGGGGACGCGGTAGAGCGCTCGGGTGAACCACAGAAGCAGCACTGCGTCGGTGATCACCGACGCGATCGCCGCACCGACAGCGCCGAGCGGGAACAGACACAGGATCAGCACCATCTTCAGCGGTGCGAGCGTGGCGGCGGCGAGGACGCGAGTCCGATCGCGGTGTTGCAGATAGAGAACCGTCGTGAACACGTAGTTCACGACGCGCATGACGACGAAGACGCTCATGACGGCCAGGGCGCCGGCGACCTCGGACGGCGCGGGGGTGAAGAACAATACGACGCCCGCGACGAGGAGCAGCGAACCTGCCGCCGACGCGAGCAGGACCGTGTGTTTCAGGGCGGGTCCCGCGGAGACGAGTCCACCTGCTTCACGGAGTTTTTCGTGGAACGTGTGGCCGAACGACTGGCCGACGAAGGCCACGGCCCACGCCGTCACCGACGCGACCGAGTAGTACCCGGCGATGGTGCTGTCGGTGAGGTATCCGAGCAGCAGTACATCGCCTTGGATGTAGACGGCGTTGGCCAGATTCTCCGAGAACAGCAGCGACATCTCACGCCGTGACCCGGGAGCTCGTGGCCGCGAGGTCCTGGACTGTGCGAGTGCAAGAACGGCGATGAGAAGGTACGGGCTGACATAGAGCAGGCTGGCGACGAACAGGGTCGGCTCGGCGACGAGGAACAGGTACGCGGTCGCGAGTGCGATACTCGCAGCTTGACGCGCGGTGTCCATCCGCTGGGTGATGTTCGGGTGCCCGTCACGCAGCGCCCGGCTCTTGAACGCATTGAACGTCATCTCGCCGCCGGCGACAACCAGCGCGAACCACGCGATGTAGTTGACCTCGATCATGCACAGACCGACGACGATCAGCCCGACGCCGATCAAGGATCGAGTGGTGCGCTCACCCAGATAATCGTCCTCGGTGACTCGGATGGAGCGGACACCGAACGGGTGATCGAGGGGTGCGGCGACGATCGCGGCGAGTGCGAACGCCATGGCGTAGTGGCCGTAGTCGGCGATTCCGAGCTGGGCGATGAGCGCCACCGTCCACAGCAGACCGATCCCGCGCCCGCCGTACGTCCACAGTGCCGCGACACCTGCTTTGATCAGATTGCTGTTCACTGCGCACCCGACCTGCTGGCGCCGGCGCCGACGGCCTTGTTCCACTCGGACAGGAAGTCCTGGACGACGAACTCCGGGGTGTTCGTCCGGCGCAGTGCCTCGACCTCGCGTCGGAGCTTGCCGAGCGCGATCTTGTCGGTGACGACTGCCGCGGTGGCGTCGGCGACGTCGGTGATGTCACCGTCGACGACCACTGCGCCGCCGTCGGATTCGGCCAGTGCCCCGTACTTCATGCACACGATCGGTGTCTGGTAGGCGATCGCCCTGGTCACGACGGACGAGGCGGGGAAGGCGTCGCCGTAGATGGTCCGTCGGCCGTATGGAACCACGAGCGCGCGGATGGAGGCGAAGAAGGCATCCTCGTCGGGACCGTTCACTTCGCCGACGATCTCGACACCGTCGACAGGGGGAAGCTGCTCGGTGCCTCGACCGGCGACGCGGATGGCGATCTCGCGAGGAAGTCGATCGCGCAGATGTTGGATCTGATCGAAGCCTTTGCCGCGGTACACGAGACCGAACAACCCCACGGCGAGGGGACGGTCTTCGGCGGGGGTGAGATCGGCGCGTTCGGGGACGAACAGCGTGCTCGCTGCGGCAGTGGCCCTGGGATATTCGCGTGCCAGTGAATCCGCGCCTGCCGCGGTGAGAGCGAAGAACGTACGCTCGCCCGCCACCGCTGTCTCGAGCCTTCGCCACAACGCACGCAGCGGGTAGTGCAACCCGTGGTTGAGCACCTTCTGTCCGGCGAGGAACTTGGTGCGTGCAGGCCACCAGACCAAACCGGGAGGATCGTGCACAGTCGCCGTCGCGACCGGATCACCGTCGAGCTTCCACGTCGCCCAGAAGGGCACCACGGATCCACCGCTCAGTTCGCAGTGCACGATGGTGCGTTCCGGGTCGTCGACTAGTCCTTCGATTGCCCTGCGGTGACGGAGGATATCGCGTACCGAGTCGTGTCCTGGGCCGTCGTGGCGATGCTCCACGACATCCCGGAAGTGAGGACGCACGGCGTCGACGAAGTCGTCGGCGTAGTCGCCCACGCCGCCCACCCCGGATCGGGGGGCGACGTAGACGAGGCGGTAGTCGCTCAGCATCAACGGCGGGTGCTCCTTCGGAGCCTTGTGCGTGGAAATGTGGTCTGTGGCCTACGTTTCCACTCACAAGGGGGTCAGTAGAACAGTGGACGATATTTCGGGCGGTACTGCAGAGCGTCGGGATCGCGGGTGCCGCGGACCTGCGCGGGAACCCCGGCCACGACTTCGAGCTCGCCGACGTCCTTGCGCACCATCGAGCAGCCACCGACGACGGCGCCACGTCCGATGGTCACCCCGCTGAGCACCGTGCTGCGGCTGGCGATCCACACGTAATCGCCGATCACACACGGTTCGAGAATCGGCTTGAACGTGGGATCGTTGTGATCGTGGTAGCCGCCGATGATGTGGGTGTCGCTGGCGATGACGACGTTGTCGCCGATGGTGATTCCGCCGCGAGCGTCGAACATGCACCGGAAGCCGATGGAGCACGCCTCACCGATGACGAGGTTCTCGATGTCGAGGATCGTCGTTCCACGGAAGATCGAGGTGTCCTTGCCGATCGTCGCGCCGAAGGCCCGAAGGAAGTTCTGGCGAACGAAGTGCGACGGAATGTAGGTCACGATCATGTTGAAACCCAACGTGCCGATCCGATTTCGGATCTTGCGCGTCAGCGAGATGTCCTGCATCTTGTAGTCCGAGACATGGTGAACCTCACCCTGCACCTCACCCTGGACCTGGGGCTTTTCTACCGCTGTCATGCTGCCAACTCCTCGCTCATGTCGAATTGGACCATGGCTTCGACGATTTGCTCGAAGTTCATGGTCGGCCCCCACCCCAGAATCTCGCGTGCCTTGGACGCGTCGCCGACCATTCTCGCCGAATCGGCCGGCCTCAGCATGTCGGGATCTCCGCGTACGTAGCTCTGCCAGTCCGTGATTCCGACGGTCGACAGTGCAGCGGCGACGAAGTCCGCGACGGAGTGAGCTCGTCCCGTCGCCACGACGAAGTCGTCTCCCTTGGCGTATTCCGCCATCTTGACCAGGGCTGCCACGTAATCCGGCGCCCAACCCCAGTCGCGCTGTGCGGACGTGCTGCCGAGTTCGATGACGCTCTGCGTTCCTCGTGCGATCGCTGCCGCTGCTTTGGTGATCTTGCGGGTGACGAACGTCTCCGGCCGACGCGGCGACTCGTGGTTGTACAGAATTGCGTTGGTGGCTTCCAGCCCGCGCGCGCGATAGACCTGGACCATGTTGTGACTGAGTGCTTTCGATGCGCCGTACGGTGAGGTGGGAGCGATCGGTGTTTCCTCGTTCTGCATCGCGATTCCCGAGCCTGCGAAGATCTCTGCGCTGGACGCGTTGATCACCATCACACGCTTGCCCGACGCCTCCTGATGCGAGAAGCAGGCATCCAGGAGCGACGCTGCCGAGACACCGTTGACACGGGTGGTCAGCACAGGATCGTTCCACGACCTCCAGACCGAGGAGATGCCCGCCAGGTGGAAGACGTAGTCCGGGTCCACCGCGCGTACGAGCGTCGAGGCCGCCCCCGGCTCACCGAGGTCGGTCGCGTGCATCGTGACATCGTCGACGACCTCCGTCGACCCTGGCTTGGCCACACCGTGTACGGCCCAGCCCATCTCGACGAGAGCCTCCGACAGGTAACTACCGTCCTGTCCCGCGACCCCAGTAACCAGAGCCGTCGGTGCCCCTGCCCTGGATCCTCCCTGCAGGCTTCTCTCCTGCCCTTCGGTCACGCGATCTTGATGGCGTGAGGCGACTGCTCCGCCAGGTCGTTCTGCACCATCATCTTCACGAGCTCTTCGAACGTGACCTTGGGCTTCCAGCCGAGCTGTGCGTGCGCCTTGGTGGAATCGCCGACGAGGAGGTCGACCTCGGCGGGGCGGAAGAACCGCGGGTCGATGCGCACGTACTGTGACCAGTCCTTGATGTCCACGGCCGCGAACGCGTGATCGAGCAGTTCGCGGATCGAGTGGGTCTCGCCGGTGGAGATGACGTAGTCGTCGGCTTCGTCCTGCTGGAGCATCGCGTACATCGCTTCGACGTAGTCGCCGGCGAATCCCCAGTCTCGCTTGGCGTCGAGGTTGCCGAGTGCGATCTCGCTCTGCAAGCCCAGGGCGATCCTGGCGACGGACTGGGTGACCTTGCGGGTGACGAATTCGATGCCGCGACGCGGGGATTCGTGGTTGAACAGGATGCCGGAGCTCGCGTGCATACCGTAGGACTCACGGTAGTTGATGGTCATGTAGTGGCCGTAGACCTTGGCGACACCGTACGGCGACCGGGGCCACAGCAGGGTCTCCTCGCGCTGCGGAACCTCCTGGACCTTGCCGAACATCTCCGAGCTCGAGGCCTGGTAGAAGCGGACCTGCTTGCCTGCGACATCCTGGTAGAGGCGGGTGGATTCGAGCATGTTCAGCACTCCGCCGCCGGTGACATCGGTGGTCAGGCGTGCGTTCTCCCACGAGTACGCGACGAAGGAGACTGCGCCGAGGTTGTAGACCTCGTCCGGGTCGGCGACTGCGAAGGCACGCATCAGGCTGGAGAGGTCGAGCAGGTCACCGGTGAGGACCTCTACCTGAGGGAGGACTCGGTCCAGCATTGCTGCCTTCGGATTGTTCTGTCCGCGAAGCAATCCGAAAACTTTGTATCCCTTGCTCAGTAGCAGTTCGGCAAGGTAGAGGCCGTCTTGTCCGGTGATTCCTGTGATCAATGCCCGCTTCGTCATCGCGACAAAGTCCTCTCGATTGTGTGTTCGTGTATGTCGGTGACTGCCGAAATCAGTTCTGCCGCGAAGCGTTCCTCGCTGAACTGCTCCACGTGAGCCTGGATCTTGGGTGGCACCCAGGTCGTTGCTTCGAGTGCGTCTACTGCGGCTCGAATCGATTCGGGATCGGGCTGGTCGAAATAGACTCCGGTGACACCTTCCTCGACGGTGTCGAGGAATCCGCCCCAGCGAAGAACGACGGACGGTTTGCCGTGGTAGCCGGCTTCGATGGGGGTGAGTCCGTAATCTTCATAGCTCGCGGCGACGACGGCGTTACAGCGGCGGTACAACCAGGTCATCTGGCCGGCGGACAGGTCGCTGAGCATGAGGACGTTGTCGGACTTGATCTTTCGCAGGCGATCGGCCTCCGGTCCTCGGCCGACGACGACGAGCTTACGAGATCCGTCGGCGAATGCACCGATCACCTTGTCCACGTTCTTGTACGGAAGCAGACGCGAGATGCACAGGTAGAAGGAATCCTCGCCGAGCCAGGCTTGCGCGTCGGCGATCGGTTCCTCGGGTGCACTGTCGACGGTGAACGGCGCAGGCAGGACCGTGGAGGAGAACCCGTATGCATCGGTGATCCGCTTCTGCACGACGGTGGAGATGGCCAGATATCGGTCCGCGGACTTCGCTGCCCGTCTGTCCCAGCGTCGCAGCGGAGATGTGAGAACTTTCAACATGATTCGCTTCGCAAGGCTGCTCGACTCGCCCAGGTACATCTCGGCTTCGTAGAGCCAACGTGCAGGTGAATAGCAGTAGACGAGTTTGCGACCGGGCGTCCTGAAGCCGTGTGCCCACCCGCTGGTGCTGGTGAGCACGACGTCGGCGTCGATGGTGATGGACTCCGACGCGAACGGTAGGAGCGGAAGGGCAGCGCGGTGGTTCTTGCGCAGGAATCCGATGTTGTTGAGCCGTGACGGCCGCACATCCAGGTCGGCGAACTCGGGGAACGTCGTCGACGGCTCGAACAGTGTGGTGTAGATGGGGCTGTCCGGAAAAGCGCGAGCCATGGCCAGTACTACTTTCTCGGCGCCGCCTCGCTGTGTCAGGTAGTCATGGGCGATCGCGACGCGAATCGTGGTCTCTGCCTCGGTCATTCGCGTTCCTTCCCGGTATCCGCGAAATGGGCGGAGCAATGCCGTGGAGCGATTGTTGCTAATTGCATCTTCAACCCGTCGTGTCGAGCCGTGCACAAAACAGTGGTCGAGCCCCCAGAAGAACGTGAATCAGTCAGCGGTGCTTGAACTTTGCAGTGCTGGTTAATCCAGAAACGCCACACCAACATTGGTGCGGCGATCCTTCGTGCATCCCCCGACTGGGATGGAACAGTAGTCGACGGAAGAAATTCCGTGTCATTCGTTCGCTCTATAAGTATCCGTTAAGTGCCGTAATTGGTAGCGCTAAGTGAGGTGGTTCACAGTGCGAATTCGGGACAACGCATGTATGGATACTCGTCATTCGTCCAGATTTAACATCGGCGAAATATTTGCTCCGAGCGGGCCGGTTCATGATGCTCGGCACGGGTGATGCGAAGGGAAACCGACCGGCATTGTTCGATTTTCATGTCCAATGACGAATGGGTGGGCAGTTCGAGGAAAGCGTACCGAGTATCAGGCTCTCGGTCGAGTATTCAGACGGTGAAACATTCGTTGGGAATGTTTTTCTTCGCGCTCGAAATTCCAGCGGTGGAAATCAGCGAGTGACTGTTGTGCCTGCGCCGGGAATCCAGGTGATGTTGCCGTACTGGAAGTTCACGCGAACGCCGCCGCCTGGGAGTGGTGTTTCGTCGGAGGTGGCGGGGCCGAGGGTGGGGTCCCAGGCAGCGACGATGCCGCCGCCGATGAGCCGGGTTCCACCGAGCTGCGTCGAGAAGACGCGAAGCCCGAAGGGGCTGTCGAAGTCCTGGTAGGTGCCGTTGAAGCTGGTGGTGGGGAGGAATCCGCTGTAGCGCACGGCGTCGGCGACGGCTCTCGGGGAGGTGACGAATCCGCCGGGCATCTCGAAGACCACGGCGTTCTGGCGAATCTGTGCCCAGGTGTCGCGGACGAGGAACACCGGTGAGAGGGCGGCGCCCGACGAGGCGGGAACGCTCTGGAAGCGGGTGTGCTCGGCCGACGTCGGGAATCCGTTCATGATCTGCGACATGACGGCCCACAGTGCCGGCTTGCCGCTCCAGTCGGTACGCAGGAGGCCGAACGTCATTTCCGGGTCACTGCTGCCGGTCTGCTGGTCGCGGAGCTGGTACAGGTGAATCGGCCCGGCGTAGGGCAGTTCTCGCCACTTCGTGATGAAGTTCGTGATCATGTCGCTCTGGGCGGTCTCCGACGCGTACGCCGTCGGGACGCCGTACTCGGTGGCCCAGATCTTCTTGTTGCCGTCGCCGTTCGCGACCATGGCCGCGTGGATGTCCATGGCCTGACGGGCAGGTGAGTGGTCGACGTACACACCGTCGCCGAATTTCAACGAGTACTGATACGGGTGGTAGGAGAAGGCGTCGAAGTAGCCGGCCGCGCCCGCCGAGTACATCTGGTTCACGAATGTGACGGGGTTGACCATCCCCGGTCCGTCCTCGACCGCCCCCAGAACACCGCCGATGACTGTCGCCGACGCGTCGGCTGCCTTGATCGCCGGGTAGGCGGCCTTCAGGAGTTGGGTGTAGCCCGCGGCGTCGGGTGACGGTCCGTAGAACATGGCCCCGTTGGGCTCGTTCCAGATCTCGTAGGCACTGATCTTACCGGCGTATCGCGCGGCGACCTTGCCGGCGAACTGCCCGAACGTCGCTGGTGACGCCGGTCGGGTGTTGAGCGGCTGACCGGCGGGTGAGGTTGCCCACGGGGGTGTGTAGGCGATGATTCCGAGGATCGAGATCCCGCGTGCGTGGACGGCGTTCACGACGCGGTCGACGGAGGACCAGTCGAGCTGGTTCCGGGTGTATTCGACGTTGAACCAGGGGATGGACAGTCGAATGGAGCTGATCCCTGCTGCGGAGAGCATGGACAGGGTGGTGTTCAGTTCGGCGTCGGACGACCAGAGAAGTGCGCCGCTGTCGGAGACTCCGAGTGGAGGCTGCGTTGTCTGCGCGTGCGCGACCCCAGGTCCGACGGATGCCTCGGGCGATGCGAGCAGCGACGGTCCACTCCACGTCAGAGTGGCAGTGACCAGAACGACGGTCGCGGCAGAAATCAGCGCGCCGATTCGAGTCCTTCTCATGATGGTGAATCTCTCCGCAAGGGGCTCGTCGGAGGGGAGTCGCGAGCCGATTGTGGGAAATCATTGCACCCGACAGGGAGTTTTGTACAAACGAAAACAATCACGGTTGACGGGACGAAACTGCTGGTCAAGCTGTCTTTGCTGTATCCGGTCTTCGGGATGAGAATGCGGGCATTTCCCCGTCGTCGGGCAGGTTATCCGTTGCTTTTTCGCGCGCCAGGATGAGAAAAACGATCAGTACGGAAAAGGCCATCGTCGTGGCCGGAATGGTGACGACGGGGAAATCCAACTGCAGCGCGACGACGGAGAATCCGATGAATCCGCCGCCGATGAATCCGTGTTCCCAGTTGCGCGAGCGCAGACAGCGATAACCCAGATAGGCCCCGACGACGATGATGGCCAGGAATGCGAGTCCGGTGAAGATTCCGCCGCGGTAGACCGACAGCAGGGGAGCATTCGCGACGTAGTTGACGTCGAACGCGGTGCCGGGATCCTTGAATTCCTCGCGCCCCCAGCCCAGCCCGAAGAGCCAATGCCCTGCCATGTGACCTGGGAAATCGACGAGCGCATCGCCACGGGCCGAGGATCCGGCGTCGCCGCTGCCGAAGGACGAGAACACGCGGTTGCGGACGGTGGGGACGGCAAGTGCGCCGACGAACGCGAGGGCGAAACCACCGATGATGGCCACGCGTTCCCGGGTGCGCAGGTTCTGGAAGAGCAGCATCAGAAGCACGCCGAAGACCACGGAGAAGAGCGCCGCACGGGACAGCGTCAGCACGATGGACCCGAAGAGCAGCAGCGCCAACGCGATCCGCAGACGCCCGCGGATCAGCAGAACGCACAGCATGAGGGCCACGAACAGGCCGACGCCTGCGGCGTTCGGGTCGATATAGGTACCGGCGAGTCGAACCGTCGCGGCACCGTCGGTGTAGACGAAGCGGGTGCTTTCCTCCTCGGTGCCGTATCCGAACGGCGACAGATACCGAATCAATCTGCCCGACGGGTCGGCGACGAGGATGACGAGTGCGAACGCGGCTGCTGCCGACGCGGAATAGACGTAGATCCGCCCGAACAGTTCCAATTCTTCGCGGGGGAGTCGGAGAAGTGACACTGCAACAAGTGTGGAAACGAGCCATTTACCGAATTCTGCATAATCCACTGTCGTGCCGGCCGTAGCGAAGACGGAAATCGCCGAAGTGACGATCAGTGCGATGACGGCCATTTCACCGACTGTGATGCGAGTCACGGCTGTGCGGTGAATCACCGATGCGAGGATGACTGCCGCGCCCAAGGTGAACACCAGGGGAGCGTGCACCCCCGGAACGTAACCGAATGGCAATGCGCCCAACGAAAATGCAAGAGCACGAGTCAAATAGAGTGGGTGGCGCAGGCCGATGTACGCTCCAACGGTCAGTCCGACGAGTGCGAACGCGCCCAGTTTTCCGGGTGTTCCGCCGAGAATCATCAAGAATGTAACGATCACCGGGACGACGACGATGACCGCCGCGTCGACTCGTTTCGAGATGCTCATGGGCACTGATGTTGTCACGCTTTCACACCTCTGCAACTGCTAAGTGATGCCGAATCGATGACGGCACTTTATTCTCATCGGCGAACCAGGATTTTTCGATTGGAGCATTCGTGGAGATTCGAGAGTACGGACGGATTCTCCGTGCGGGTTGGTGGATCGTCGCGGTGGTGACGGTGCTCGGCATCGTCGGGGGGTGGGCCTACTCGTTCTTCTCGACGCCTCAGTATCAGGCGTGCGCCCGGTTGTTCGTGACCACCGAGGGTGGCAGTTCCGTGGGCGAGGCCTATCAGAACAACCTCTTCTCTCAGGAACGTGTCACGTCCTACGCGGGACTGGCCACCAGTACCCAGGTGGCACAGCGTGCTGTCGATCAGCTTCAATTGCCGTTGTCCGCGAACGATTTGCGTGCCATGATCACCGCAACACCGATCGAGAGCACAGTTCTGCTCGACCTGTGCGGCACCGATTCCGACCCCGACGTCGCACGTGCGTTGACCAATGCGGTCGCCGGTCAGCTGACGCAGTTGGTTCAGGAACTCGAGACGTCGCAGCGCGGCGGTAGCCCGGCTGCCGGAGCCACCATCGTCGATCAGGCCGACGTGCCGACGTCGCCGCTCGGCGCGGGCCTGGTGACGCTTCTCGGGCTGGGCGCAGTGGCAGGTCTTGCTCTCGGTGTCGTGATCGCTCTCGCTCGCGGGCTCGTCGACCGTTCGATTCGTGACCGCCCCAAGGCGGAGGAGATCTCCGGCAACGCAGTCCTCGGCGGACTCCCGATCGACGCCGAGCGCCCGAAGACTCCGGTGGCGTCGTTCTCCAAGATGGGTGAGCCGCTCCGCACCTTGCGGACCAACATTCGTTTCCTCGGCGGCGGATCTCCGCCGCGGGTGCTCACCGTCACCAGCGCCGAGTCGGGTGAAGGCCGCACCTCCACGGCCATCGACCTGGCAGCCGTCCTCGCCGAGGCCGGTCACAAGGTTCTGCTCGTCGACGGTGACATCAGAACGGCCGCCTTGGCCGAGCGTTTGGACATCACGCAGGAGCGCGGCCTCAGCACGGTTCTGTCCGGTGAACACCGACTGGACGACGCCGTTCAGCGCGACGTCGTCGACGGGGTCGACGTTCTCCCCGCCGGTCCCGTGCCGCCGAACCCGAGCGAGCTCCTCGGTTCCGATCGCGCTCAGATCCTGCTGGAAGCAGTCCGCGGGGACTACCGCTACGTCGTCGTCGACACTCCGCCGCTCCTGTCGGTCTCCGACGGGGCAATTCTCACAGCTCTTGCGGACGGAAGTCTTGTGCTCGCCCGTGTCGGCAGCACGACGCGGGATCAACTGCGCAAGGCGATCAAGACGCTGGGCGGAGTCGGCGGGAAGGTTCTGGGTGTCGTCACGACATTCGAGCCACATCGTCGTCGACGGACCAACCCGGGTTCTGCTGGGCCGGTGGCGAAGCCGAAGATCGAGGTCGAGGGGCGAGAGTCCTCGGCGGCCACCGTCGGTAGAGGCTAGGGGCGGGAGTGGAGCCTGCGGAACGACCGGGTGGGGCGGGAGTGGAGCCTGCGGAACGACCGGGTTCGGGGCTTCGGACGTGGTCGGTGCGGGTGGGTGCAGTATGCGCGGCTGCAGTGATGCTCGTCGGCTGCGCCCAGGGGCAGGAACTGGTGCTCCCTCCTGATGCTCCGACGACGCCTGTGACGGCGTCGGTGACGCCTCCGGAGCCGAGCCCGGCTCCGATTCTCGGTGGGACGGCGCCCGGCTCGTTGATCTCGGCCGAACCGATCGAGGACATCGCGGTGGACATCACCGAATTAGGCGCTGCAGCAACCCGTGTGGTGTATCGGTCGACGTCGGGTGTCACGGGTGAGCCGACGGATGTGTCGGGCACCGTCGTGATTCCGGGCGGTGTTGCCCCGGAGGGTGGATGGCCGGTCGTGTCCTTCGGTCACGGTACGACGGGGGTTCTGAACAACTGCGGTCCGTCGGAGTACGTCAACCTGCTCGGGAGTGCTCCTATCGTCGCGGCTCTGGTGTTGAACGGTTACGCCGTGACGATGACGGACTATCAGGGTCTCGGCCTGGACGGCAACTACCACCCGTATCTGGATTCGAAGACGTTCGGCTACAACATGATCGATGCCGTACGCGCTGCCCGTAACTTCCTTCCCACGCTGAGCACCCGGTGGGCTGCGTACGGCGTCTCGCTCGGTGGGATGGCCGCGTGGGCAGCCAGCGATCGCAACGCCGAGTACGGCGGTGGCCTCGAACTGGTGGGGACGGCAGCCATCGTGCCGGTGTCGGACATGGCCGGGCTGGCCGACGCGGCGGCGTCGGGAACCCTGACGCGCGCCCAGTATCCGTTGCTGATGTACGCGCTGCACGGACTGGCGATCACGCACCCGGAGATGAACTTGGACGACTATCGTTCCGGTCTGGCGCGGGAACGCTGGGACGATTTCATGCAGTGCGTTCCTCCTGGGTCGGATCAGGTTCCCGAGCTCGTGGCTCGGCTGCAGGCGTCGGATCTGCGTCCGGTCGATCAGCAGGCCACCGATCGGCTGCGAGGGTGGTTGGCGGACATGGCTCTTCCGACGCAGAAGTCAACGTCACCGCTTCTCGTCATGTACGGGTCGGAGGACGACCTGATTCTCGAGTCGTGGACGGAGAAGGCACTCTCCCGGGCATGCGACGCGGGAGATGTGGTGGAGTACGAGCTGCACAGCGGCGAGGGCCACGGAGATCTCGACAGTTCTCGGTCGGTGCCGTGGGTGAAGGCTCGGTTCGCCGGGCAGCGCGCGGTGAACACGTGTGAGCAGGTCGAATGATCACTCCTGTCGGTGTTCCCACGTTGCGCGACTACGGCAGGATGCTGGTCCGCGGGTGGGCCTTGATTCTCGCGGCCACCGTACTCTCGGTCGCTGCCGCGTGGATCGCTGATTCCTTTGTCGCAGAGAAGTACACGGCGACGTCGCGCGTGTTCCTGACTGCGCCCGGTCCGTCGTCACCTCGTGCGGCGATGGAGGGAAACCGCAGTTCGCTGGTACGGGTGGAGAGCTACGTGGGGCTGGCCACGTCCGAGCAAGTCCTGAGGCGCACCATCGTCGACGTGGGTCTGCCGGTCTCTCCCGACGACTTGAAAGCCGATCTGCTCGTCGTGTCGACCCCCGGGTCCGCATTGATCGACATCAGTGCAACGCAGGACGATCCGACGCGTGCGCGTGACGTGGCCAATTCCGTTGCGCTGAACTTGATCCAGCTCGCCGAGGAGATCGACCTCGGAGCGAACGGGCCCGTGTCCGAGGTGACGCTCATCGACGCCGCGGGCGTGCCGTCGCCGCCGTCGACGTTGATGTCTGCTCTGATGCTCGGTGGGGCTATGGGCGCTACTGTTGCCGCAGTGCTGGTCGTCGGGGCGGGGGTGCGACGCGATTCGATCACCTCGCGGCGACAGGTCACCGACCTTCTAGCCGAGGAACGTGTGGCCGAAAAGCTCGATTACACAGGGGGAGCTAGTCGATGAGGAAGACAGTGGGGACTGTTGCAGTGGTGTCGATTCTCTTGGCCTCCGGGTGCGGGGGTCAGGACACGTCGCCGGAAGCGAATTCGGTGGCCTTCGGGGGAACGATCGAGGCGGACTTCACCGACGCAGGTCCTGGCAGTCTGAAGAGTGCAGAGGAACTGCTCACCATCGACAGGCGAGTCAGCGCGATCTCCTCGCTGGCAGCCAGGGTCGTCTACACCTCGACGTCCGGCGTCGACGGATCCCCGACGGAGGTGTCCGGGACCGTCTTCGCACCGCAGGGCTCCGCGCCGGACGGCGGATGGCCGATCATCGCCTACGGACACGGAACCACGGGAGTGTTGCCGGACTGCGGGCCGTCGACCGATCCCGAACTGTTGGGCAGCTCCCCCATCGTCACGGCGCTGGTGAGGTCCGGGTACGTGGTTGCGGTATCGGACTACCAGGGCCTGGGGATCGAAGGGAACTACCACCCGTACCTCGATGCGCGGACAGCAGGCAACAACCTGATCGACTCGGTGCGTGCTGCACAGAAGTTGGTGCCGGACACGTCCGATCGATGGGCCTCGTTCGGGGGTTCGCAGGGTGGCCAGGCGGCCTGGGCAGCGAACGAACTCGCGAACACGTACGGTTCGGGACTCGACATGGTCGGATCGGTGAGTCTCGTTCCTGCCGCCGACATCTCGGGTCTCGCCCGCGCGGCGGCGGCGGGAACGCTGACCGCCGATCAGAAGCCGCTGCTGCAATGGGTGCTCGTCGGGCTCGCGCAGTCCCATCCCGAGATCGACCTGGCCGACTACCGGCGTGGCATCGTCGAGGAACGATGGGACGAACTGTCCGCCTGTGGCGGACCCCTGGCGGCCGACCGCACGGAGCTGGCCGCGCAGATCGACGACGAGGATCTCGAGCCGTCGACCCCGGAAGCCGAACGCGCACTGGAAGGCTACCTACGGGAGATGAGTCTTCCGCAGACACGCGCTGCCGCACCGATGCTGGTGCTCTACGGTGGCAAGGACACACTCGTATCGCAGGCGTGGACGGACGGCGCTGTCGCAGCCGGCTGCGCGAGCGGTGACTCCATCCAGTCGGTACTCCAGCCGGAGGCCGGCCACGCAGACATCGACGGTGCTGCTGCGTTTCCGTGGCTGAACGACAGATTCGCGGGGCAACCTGCCGTCAGCTACTGCCCTCCGCCCGCCGCACCCTGATGTGAAGGCCCAACCATGACAGCAACCCCGGACAGCACCGCTGCCGCAGCGACGGCACCGAGTTCGACTGCACCGAGTTCGACTGCACCGAGTTCGACGTCCGGAACGAAGAGACCGGCCAGGATCCTCGGTTTGGACGGCCCGCGGGGCTTCGCCTGCCTGTGCGTCCTCGCCGTGCACGTGGGAGGTCACAACAGCCCCGTGACGGTGGCCAACTACAAACTCGGCCTGCTCGGGCAAGGTCTGATCTTCTTCTTCGCGCTGTCCGGCTTCCTCATCTTTCTGCCGATGGTCCGACGGCTCTTCGCCGGTAAACCCATGCCGGACAACAAAAGCTATGCAGTACACCGCATTCTGCGGGTGTTTCCGGCGTACATCGTGATCTTCCTGTTCGCGAACTTCGTGATGCGGGCGGTGTTCACCGAGAACGCGGCGGTGGCCGAGGAACACTTCACCGATGCCGGGCTCGGCATGATCACGGACCCGGTGACGTTGCTCGGCAACCTCACGTTGGTTCACTCCTATGTGCCGTCGATGCTGCAGACCGGTATCAATCCATCGTGGTCGCTGACGCTGGAGCTGATGTTCTACATCGCATTGCCGCTGTTGACCGGCATCGCGTTCTATCTCGCACGCCGGACCAGCATCAGTGCCTCCGTACTCGTGCTGATCCCCGTCGTGGTGATGTTCGCTATCGGAGTCGCGGGCAAGCTCTACACCGCGAGCCGGGTCGAGCCGTCGGGAATCACCGATCCTCTGCTGTTGGACTGGGGACCGAACGAGGTTGCAGTCCTCAGCCGTAGCTTCTTCTCCCTTGCGGACAACTTCACCTTCGGCATGGCAGCTGCTGTCATTTTCGTCGCCGTCGACACCGGGGTGTTGAAAGGCTGGACCGCGAAGAACATGCGGTGGTGGACGGGCCTGGCGATGCTGCCCGTTGCGGCCATCTCGCTGAAGCTCATCGACGACAACTCGCGCTGGCAGACCACGTTCGTCTCGCTCGGATCCGCACTGTTGATCCTGTTCATCATCGCTCCCCTTGCGCGAGGCGAGAGGTCGAAGCTCGCCGAACGTGCGGACTGGAAGCCGCTCGAATACGTCGGCACCATTTCGCTGAGTGTCTATCTGTGGCACTTTCCGGTCCTGATCATGGTGGGACGCTTCGGCTGGATGGCCGGGGACAGTCCGGTGGGGATGCTGTGGAACTTCGTCGTCGTGACGGCGGTGAGCGTCCTGTTCGGCACCATCACGTACCGGCTCGTCGAGAAGCCTGCGTTGATGTTGGCGCGTAAGTACAAGTCCGGTAAGTAGTGCCGAGATCGTGGGCGGCGCTGTCCGCTGCGGTGCTACTGCTCACCGGCTGCGGTGCACCGGACGTGGCAGGGTCGCGGCCGGTGGACATCTCCCTCGTCGGCGGTTTCGTGCAGGGCCCGGATCCTGCGTCCCTCGATCCACTTCCGCTGCGTCCCATTGGTTTCACCGGAGGTGCGCCACTGCTGTGGGCGAGCGACGAGGACCTCGCTCGTAGTCTGGACGCCGTTGCGGCCTCCGGTTCGACGCGCCTACGGCTCGATGTGGCGTGGCCACTCCTGGAACCCGAACGGGGACTCGAAGTCTGGGAGCCGACGGATCGGGTGGTGAACGCTGCACTCGACCGGGGTATCGACGTCCTGGCCATTCTCGATTACTCACCGGACTGGGCCGCGGCGGACCCGGCCCTCGGGTTGACGAGCAAGCCGGCGTCGGCGGAGGAATACGGCCGATACGCAGGCAGTGTTGCAGCGCACTTCGCTGGCCGGGTCACGGCGTACGAGATCTGGAACGAGCCGAACGGATCGGTGTTCTTCGCTCCGTGGGCCGATCCGGAGCTGTACGCGGAGATGCTTCGTGAGGCGTTCGGCGCTATTCGTGCCGCCGATCCCGATGCGTTGGTGATCGGGGGTGCGATCGGTGCCGTGGGCGACAACCACAACACCATGAACGGTCTCACGTTTCTCAGGCGCATGTACGGCGCAGGGGCCCATGGGTATTTCGACGCCCTGTCGGTGCATCCGTACTCGTACCCGGGGACGCTCGTCGGGACCGAGCAGTTTCCGGACGGCGCTCTGCACATGATCGCGGACATGCGGCGGGAGATGATCGCGCGGGGCGACGACGACAAGGAGCTGTGGGCAACGGAATTCGGCTCGCCGACCGACGAGGGTGCCGGAATCGACGAAGCTCGCCAGGGTGAGTTGATGACGGCGTTCGTGCACGAGTGGAGTCAGTTGCCGTTCGCCGGACCGATGTACGTGCACGAAATTCGTGATCGGCTGGCGGGATCGACAAATCCCGAGGACAATTTCGGTGTGCTGCACCGTGATTTCACTGCGAAGCCTGCGTACGAGGCGTTGGTGGCAGCCATCGAGGTGGGGTTCAGCTCGGACCCGGAACATCTGGCGATGCTTGAAGTGTCGAAGGAGTTCGACTACCTCGGTGAAGCACTGACGCCGGTGTATCCGGCACACGACGGCATCGGACGAAAGTACCTCGCGCAGCAGTTCGCCGGTGGCGTTCTCTTCGGCACCGAACAGGGTTACGTGGCATCGCCGTCGGCCGTGTCCACTGCGGTACTCGCATCCGGGTATCTTCCTGCGGGCCCGTACGTGCAAGGGATGCAGCAACTGGACGTCGACGGTGGGGCACGAGTGTTCCACAGCGACCGAGCCGGAACGTTCGTCGTACGCGGAGCGATTCTGGAAGCGTGGACTCCCGAGTTCGGTTTCCCGGTGAGCGATGAGTACCAGGACGGCGACATGCTCGTGTCGGATTTCGAATTCGGCACCATCCGTTGGTCTCCCGAATCCGGTGCGACGGTGGAGTCGCGATGAGGCTTGCACGTTTTCACGCGGCGTGGACAGCGGGGGTACTCGGGATCGTCCTGCTGACGGGTTGTTCGTCGGCGGTACCGCTGGTGACGAGCATGCCCGCGATCTTCGCGGAATCGCAGAAGCTTCGGCCCGCAGAGCCGATCGCTGTTGCCGACCCCGGTACCGGAGCCGGGTCGGTGATCAGTGCGGAGACCATGCCCAATCTTCCGTCGGCGGTGCAGCGTGGTTCCGAGGCAGCCCGCGTGGTGTATCGGTCCATCCAATCCGGTGACGGCGGCGCCACCGAGGTCTCGGCGAGCGTATTCGTGCCCGACGGAGATGCACCCGAGGGCGGTTGGCCCGTCATCTCGTTCGGTCACGGCACCACGGGAATCGAGAATGCGTGCGGGCCGTCGCTGTCACGGGATCTGCTCGGAAGTGCCGCATTGGCAGCTGGATTCACCTCGGCGGGGTTCGCCGTGGCCATCACCGACTATCAAGGTCTCGGCCATGAGGGTGTCCACCACTATCTGGACAACCCGACTGCCGGTTACAACATGATCGATGCCGTTCGGGCACTGCGGCATACGTTCCCCGACGTGTCCAACCGGTGGGTCGCGTTCGGCGGATCCCAGGGCGGCGGTGCAGCGTGGGCAGCGAACGAACAATCCGGATACGCACCGGAACTCGAACTGTTGGGATCGGTCAGCCTGGCGCCGGCTGCGAACATGGTGGGCCTGGTGGACAAGGCGATACAGGGCACTCTGACCGACGACCAAGCGCCGTTGATGCAGTGGGTGATCGAATCTCTGGCCAGGAGGTTCCCCGGCTTCGATCGTGATCAGTACCGTAGCGGATCGGCGGCCGAGGACTGGGCTGCGTTGAGCGGCTGCACCCCGGCGCAGGCGTCGGCACGTGCGGACGCGGCGGAACGGATCGGTGCTCGTGACTTCGCGCCGAAGACGCCTGACGCGGAATCCTTGTTGCGGTACTACCTCGAACAGATGGCTGTGCCGCAGCAGAAGGCGTCGGCGCCCATGCTGGTGGTGTACGGAGACGCGGACACCTACATCGACGCCGAATGGACGGATGCGGCGCTCGCCAAGGCATGTTCCCTGGGGGACGTGATCACCATCGACCGTCAACCAGGCAAAGGACACGGCGACGTCGACGGCGGCGCAGTGAACGACTGGATAGGTGAACGGTTCGCCGGCACTCCCGCCGTCGACGACTGCAACTGAAGGTGGAGCCGTGGGACGTCTGAAGAACCTCGAAGTGCGTGCCAAAGACGTGATCAAGCGGCGACTGGGAACCGGTCTGCCCGTCACGGTGTTCGACGAGCCGTACCTGGTCGTCGCCGTCCTGGGGCAGTCCAACGCGCATGGCGCCGGGGTGGGATTGGACATGAGCGGACTCGACGCGCCGCATCCGAGAGTCCACCAGTGGGCTGCGTCGGGGAAGTCGAAGAACACCATCGTCGCAGGATGTGACCCCCTGTTCCACGAAGTGCCCTCCAAAGCAGTCGGATTCGCACCCGTCTTCGCCAGGGAACTCGCGGACTCGACGGGCCGGCCCGTGCTGTTGGTCCCGTACGCACGGGGCGACTCGGCATTCGCGCGCGTCAACGGAGTGACCTGGGACCCCGCCGACCGCGCCGCCCGACTCAACCTGTTCTGGAACGGCATGGAGCGCATCCGATCCGCCCTCGCCCTGCACCCCGGCAACGAACTGGCCGCAGTGCTGTGGCACCAAGGCGAATCCGACGTGCCGCTGACACCCGGGCCCGTGTACGCACAGAAACTGGACAGCGTGATCGACACCGTCCGAGAGGAATTCGGCGACATACCCTTCGTCATCGGCCAAATGGTTCCCGACGAAATAGCGTCGGGACACCAGGACTATCCCGTCATCGATGCCGTGCACCGAGACACCCCCCACCGTCGGCCCCGCGTCGCCTTCGTCCCCGGCCCGGAGGGCCTCTACAACAGCGAAACCGAGAAAATCCACTACAACGCCGCGGGGCAGCGTGACCTGGGCTCACGCATGTGGGCGGCATTCAGCTCCATCTGAACCCGGTGTCGCTCGAATGGACCATCGAAGCTGTTTGGTCGGAGAAAATGTAACTTTCGAGCGATTATTCCCGGCCAGTAACGAGAGGCCAGCGGGGACCGACGATGAAGTCGATGAAGAACAAATTCGGGTTGTCCGATGCTGCCGTGATCGTGGCCATAGTGGTGGTGGGGATTGTGGCGGGCTGGGTGACGAACGATCCAGTGGACCCCGCATCCGGTTACGTTGCCGAGCCGGTGGAGTATCCCGTCGACATTCCGGGGTGCGACTCGGTCGAACCGCCTGAAGAAGGGGTGTCGTATGGCATCGGCTTCTCGGGACCGTTGGGTTACGACCACCCGGACTACCCGTGGTTGACGTCGGAGAAGGCCAATGCCATGTCACGTGCTGCTCAGGAGGCGGTACCCGACGACGTGGTGATCGTGTCCGGTTCGCGCGGGCCGTTCTACGGCAAACAGTTCGTGTTCCAGCCCGTGCCGGGGGTGACGGACGAGTACGACGCGGGTACATCGGCGGAGGCGACGGTGCTCCGCGGCGACGTCGAGGGTGAGGTGCACGTGAACATCACCCGCTCGTTCGACGGACCGGAACCGTGCCGAGCGGGGTGGCTCGATGCTCGCGAGACCCTGATCGGTGGAACCGTTGTCGATACCCAGAACACGTGGATGCAGTGGGACGGGGTGCGGTCCTACAGCAACATCGTGCGTGTCTACGCACCGGACGGAACGAACGTCGTGGCGTCGTCGTCGGGCAGTGACGGTATTCCGTTGTCTCTCGACGAGTTGCGGTACCTGGCGCTGGACCCTGAACTGCTGTGGTCGGGCGTTGTGTGACAGTTGCGTCGATCTCAGCCGGGAAACCGTCTGTAATCGACGCAATTGTTACATCACTCCCGCGTCCGAAGCCTGGAGGCAAGTCGACGAGCGTAGTCGGGCTCGGTACCCCAGCACGTAGCGACCTCCCACGCCAGCGCTGCCCGCTTTTCGAACGGGCCTGAGGGTAGGTCGAAGAATGTGTGGTCCACACGCGCTTCGTCCCAATCGATCAGTACGCATCGGCCGCGAGCATCGATGATGGCGTTGGAGGGTCCGGCATCACCGTGGACGACACTGGTGACCCCGGACCCCGCCTGCGACCACGCATTGCGAATTGTCGCCACCAGTTCCGTTGGCATCGAACCGAAGTCGATGTCGCCGCCTCGATCGCCGAGGTGCAGGTCCACGCTTGATGCAGACCCAGGTCGTTGCGGCCATGAGGTGGTGGCGGCGTGTACCGCTGCCAGGGCAGCCGCCTGTCGGGGGTCATCCTGGTCGGGGTGTTCTCCGGTGACGAAGGGGTAGACATGCCAACCGTCGTGATCGAGCCGGCCGTCGGCCGTGCGAACGAGGTGCGGGACGCCGATGCCTTGCTGCACGAGATGGTTCAGCAACGTCCATTCCCAGAGGCGAGATTCCGGCGATCGTGTCGACTTCCGTACGACCACGCGGGACCCGGCGTAGAAACCGGTCCACGCCTCGGTTCGTGATCCGCCTGCGAGGCGGGAATCGAGAGTGATTCCCGGCCAGCTGGTATCGAGGGACGTCACGGCCTCAGGCGACGGACGAGCAGGGTCGACACGCCGAGGACAAGCGCGGAAAGCGTCAGCAACAAGGCAGCTTCCGTCGCCTGGAATCTCCAGAACTGGCTGTCGACGTGGTATTCGACCTCGAATCGGTCAGCGCCCTGGGCGGCCAGGCAGTCGGCGCGGCGAGCGATCTGTTGCCGGTTCAGTTCGTCCGTCCGAGCCTCGTACGCGGCGTACGTTTCGTCGGGATCTTGGTCGAATTGTTCGTAGAACGATTGGTCTTCGTTGCACGCGTTGTAGTCGATGGTCAGCTTGTTGCCCTGTGCGTCCACATAGTTGGAGTCCACTGTCCACCGCGACGAGGAGCCGTAGCCGAGGTATTCACCGGTGGTGACAACATCGACCAGTGGCCTGGCCTCGACGAGCGGGGTGGCGTAGTGCGGGCGCAAGCCTGCCGTCAACAACACCAGCAGCCCGACGGTGGTGATCAACGTGAGCACCATCGCTCCGACGCTGTGCCGCAGGAGAAGTGCGAACGCACTGCCGATCAGGAGAGCTGCCAGGGTGTAGGCGGCGGGTGCAAGGGCTGACGTCTCGAAGATCGGAAACACGAAGCGTGAGTGCTCGAACCCCGAGAAACTCGACCACACGTTGTTCGTGGCGCGCACCCTGAGGAACAGGATTCCCAGCACCAACATCGCGAGAACGACGGGAACGAACACGATCAGTACTCGGCAGAAGTACCAGCGGAGCCGGCCGACTGACTGAGACAGCGACAGTACGTGAGTGCCGCGCTCGATGTCACGGGAGAACGTTGCCCCTCCGACGAAGAGTCCGATGAGGAACGGTAGCGCGGCAGTGAGCAACGTGGTTGCAGTCAGAGTTGTCTGGGCAACACACGCGGTAGATCCGGTGCCGTAGCAGAGGTCGAGCTGACCGAACGAACTGCCGAAGGCATAGTTTCGAAGGCTGAGCGACGCCAGAAGTGACAGGGCGCCCACGAGTGCGATGACGCCGAGCGTGCCGAGCAGAGTAGCGCGAAACTGGCGATACGTGACCCAGAACATCAGCTCACCTCGCCGAGGTACGCAAGCACGACATCGTCGAGCGTGGCGGGGGAGGTACGCACATCGGTCGGACGCGGACCTCGCACTACATGGGTGGTCGACGTCGATCCGATTGTCGAGCCGACGATGTCGCCGGTCGGAGGCTGGTCCGGATCGATGTGCACATAGTGTTCGTTCACGATGTTCTCGGTCTCTCCGTCCAGCTGCATCGAACCTCCGCGCAGCAACAGCAGTCGGTCGGCCACGTCGACCAGTTCGGCCAGCACATGCGAGGACAGCACGATGGTGGTTCCTCGTTCCGCGGCGTCGCGCATCAGGGTTTGCGCAACTGCGCGTCGGGCAGCCGGGTCCAGATCGGCGAGTGGTTCGTCGAGCAGGACGATCTCCGGAAGCCTGCCCAGGACTAGGGCGACGGCGACGCGAGTCCTCTGGCCCGGCGACAATGTCCTGATTCTGCTGGTGGTTGCGATGCCCGCCTCGTCGACGATCCTCGATGCGTAGGCGTCGTCCCACATGTCGTTGGTGGCGCGGCCGAATCGCAGTATTTCGGCGACAGTGAACCGGGCGAACAGAGGTTTGTGTTGTGCGAGGTAGGACAATCCGGGTGCAATTCCTCGATCTCCGACGGTGTTGCCGAGGACGGTGACCGACCCGGAGTCGGGGCTCAGAAGTCCGACAATGACCGACATCAGGGTTGTCTTGCCTGCACCGTTGGATCCGACGAGGGCGGTGATCGATCCTCGTTGCAGTTCGAAGGAGCACGAGTCCAGGACGGTGGTGCCGCGGAAGGATTTGCTCACCTCCGACACCTCGAGCACTGATTCGGTCACGTCGGTCGTCCTTCCGGTTCGGGGAATTCGCGGTCGAGTGCAGCCTCGAAGAGCGCTTGGAGATCGGAGCGGTCGAGTCCGGCGCTCGCGCCGTGGCTCACCCAGGTGTCGAGTTCACCTGCGAGGGCGTTCTTTTCGGCCATCCCGGCTTTCGCCAGCGATCCGACGACGAACGTACCCAGGCCTGGCCTGCCCTCGACGAGACCGTCGTGTTCGAGCTCCTTGTACGCCTTGAGCACCGTGTTGGGATTGATCGCGAGGGTGGACACGACGTCCTTGGCTGTGGGCAGTTTGTCGCCGAGGGCGAGGTCGCCGCGTCGTAGAGCGTGTCTGACCTGCAGGGCGAGCTGCACGTACGTCGGGATTCCCGACTTCCGATCAATCCTGAACTCGATCACCAACACCCTTTCACTAATGTTGTAGTTAATTAGTGACAGACCTCGGCGCCGATGTCAACCATCGGCGCCGAGTTCCTAGACCGTTGCGCGGTTCAGAATCAAATTTTTGTATCGATTCCATTCGATGCCCGAGACGCCGGCGGAGTAGACGTTGGTGTTCGTGGTGATGGCGAGGTCGATGACGAACTGCTCGTCGAGCAGAAGATTCGAGAACTCCGTGTACGACGCTGTGGCCGTGTCGCTTTCCGGGTCGGCTTGCGTCCAGAGGCGGTCGACGATGGCAGTGTATTCGGGTGAGGTGTAGCCCGACAGGTTCTTTGCAGGCTTGAACGGTGCAGCGCCGGTGGCGAGGGTCGACGGGTTGAGTTGGGCGAAGCCGTGTGGGTTGATCCACAGTTGGTGTTGGCCGCTGTTCAGGAACGGTGACAGTGTCGCTTGTTCGCGTGGGTCGAGGGTGACGGTGAATCCGATGTCGGCGAGATTGTTCTCGATGATCGCGGCGATGTTCCGTGCCGGTGCGAGACCGGTTCCGTAGGAGAGCAATACGGGTTGTGACGGTGGGCCTCCTGCGTCGGCGAGTAGCTGGCGTGCCTTGTCGAGGTCGCGGGAGTAGAAGTCGCGGGTGGCCTCGTCGTAGGCAGGCGAGGACTCCGGCCAGGGGGCGCTGGAGGCGATACCGACGCCGCCGAGTACCTCGTCGAGGATTCGCTCGCGGTCGACTGCGTAGGAGATTGCTTGTCGGATTCGTTTGTCGGCCAACGCCGGGTCCACGACGTTCGCCCCGACGTAGTACGCCACGTCGAACACGTCTTCGTTCTCGACCTGGTATCCGTCGCCCGAGAAGGGCCTGGCGTCCTGGGCGGATACACCGATGACGGCGTTGGTCTGACCGGAGCGCACCGAGGACAGGAGTGCGGAGTTGTCGGGTACCACTCGGATGGTGACCTTGTCCAGCAATGCGGGGGTGTCCCAGTAGCTCCCGTTGCGACTCCAATCCGACTGCCGGCCGCGCTGCCAGGAATCGAAGACGAAGGGGCCGGTGCCCACGAACTGTTCGCCTGCGAGCAGTGCGGCTTCGGTGTCGGAGTCGGTGAGGAGGGTGAACTCGAGGAGGTCGTGGAGGTTGACCAGGGGATGCGTCAAGGTCAGTACGGCGACGTGGTCGTCGGAGGTGTCCACCGCCTCGATCGTGCGCGCGGCTGCCTGCAATTGCGAACCGGCAGTGTCCTTCGCGAGGTTCGTGAACGCGTACTCGACGTCCTTGGACGTGAAGGGTCGACCCGAATGGAATGTGACGTCCTCGCGGAGCTGCAGGGTCACGGTGAGGCCGTCGTCGGAAACCTCCCATGAGGTGGCGACGCGCGGAGTCGGTTCGAGCGTATCGGGGTCGAGGCGGACGAGTGTGTCGAAGACGAGTCCGCCGATGGTCATGGAGGTCAGTGACTGGGAGAAGATGGTCGCGGGGTTGAGGTCGCTGAGTGTTCCGATCACCAGTGTGCCGCCTGTCTCTCCCGATCCGCTCTTCGCTTCCTCGACCGCCGACGAGCACGCGGCGAGGAGCAATGCCGTTGCTCCTCCCGCTGTGCCGGTCAGGAATCCTCTGCGGGAAATCATGTGAGCCTTTCTGTTCGGAGCCGTGAATGTCCTAGTCCGCGAGAATCTCTGCCTCGGTCTCGATGCGGTCGACTGTCACCGGGGGAACCCGTACCGGTCCTGGGCGGTAGGTGACCGACTGCAGTGCACCGGTGTATCGGAAGACTCCTCGGCGTTCGCGCAGGTCCCAGGACACCGGTCCTCTCGAGTCGACTCCGACGGAGATGCCGGTCCACGGTGCCATCGCGACCAGTTGGACTTGGTTCGGGAGTGCTGCTACGTGCACAGCGTCGACCGATACGGCGAAGTCCCATCGCAATCCCGGTGCCACCACGGCGTCGAGGGTGACGAGGGAGGCATCCGGTGGCAGTGACGCGCTCACCGATCTGTAGTGTCCAAAACTGTTCAAGCCGAACACGATCTGTCCGTCCTCCACGTAGAGGATGTACCCGCCCTGCGGATCGCCGTGCGCCACGAGTACCCCGTCGGCGACACTTCCGAGAGCAACGTCGATCGAGAAGTCTCGGTAGGCGATCAGCTTCGACGACCGGTAGCGCTCCAGGGTGGGCGTTCCAGGAAGGAGCGTGACAGGGTGGGACAGCTGCGCTTCTTCGGGCCTGCGCCGTGCGAGGTCGGCGCGCGTGACCAACGGGAATACCGTGTTCTCCCACGCAGCGCGCTCCCAAGCAGTTGCGAGTTCGGCGACCTTGTCCGGAAAGTCCGTGGATACGTCGTGTAGTTCGGTCGGGTCGGTATGCACGTCGAACAGTTGCCACTGCGGGGCGCCGACGTCCTCTCCCGCGAGGGCGAGTAGCTTCCAGCCGTCTCGGTAGAAGCCGCGATGTCCGGTGATCTCGGAATACTGTTCGAGGTGTCGCGACGGGTCGTTGGAACGTAGTACTTCGGCGAACGACACACCGTCGAACGTCAGGGCAGGACGACCTTGCCGTTCGGCGGGCACGTTCAGTCCTGCGAGGTCGAGTAGTGTCGGCGCCAGGTCGGTTACGTACGCGTACTGATGGCGGATTTCTCCGCGCGCGGGTAGCCCTGCCGGCCACGACAGCACGAAGGGCACGCGCACACCGCCGGCGAATGTCTGACCCTTGTAGAACCGGAACGGCGTATTGGATGTCTGGCCCCACCCACGCGGATAGTGCACTCCCAACCGTGCTGTCCCGATGAGATCTTCGTCGTGGGGCACGTCGCCGACCCAGTCCGGATCCTTCACGCCTGCGAACTCCGCGAAGTAACTCCGTGTCCCTTCCGGCCCGCCTTCCGCTGTCCCTCCGTTGTCCGAGGTGAACACCACGATGGTGTTGTCGAGTTCACCGAGGTCCTCGATGACCTGCAGTACACGTCCGATGCTCTGGTCGATGCTGTCGACCATGCCTGCATAGACTTCCATGTAGCGCGCGAAGCGTCGTTGCTGATCCTCGGTGAGCGAGTCCCATGGTTCGACGTCGTATCCGGGTTCGCTGTTCCGCGGTGCTTGCCGTGTTCCCTCGGGGAAGAGTCCGTCCGCGAGTTGCCGGGCAAATCGACTTTCGCGCAGCCTGTCCCACCCGGCGGCGTACTTGCCCCGGTACTTCGCACGATCTGCTTGCTTGGCCTGTAGTGGGCCGTGCATCGCCACGTGCGCGAAGTACAGAAAGAACGGCTTCGGCGAGTGTGCTCGTAGATCCTTGATGTAGCCGACGGCGTGATCGGTCAGATCGTCCGTGAGGTAATAGTTCTCGGGGTATTCCTCGGTTTCGACCGCGCCGTTGTCGGAGGTCAACTGATTGGGGTGGAAGAACGAGTTCAGCCCTTCGAGCGACCCGTAGTAGCGGTCGAATCCGCGCTGCGTCGGCCACGAATCCTTTGTTCGGCCAGGGCCCATGTTCGCATCGCGGACGAGGTGCCATTTTCCGACGGCATAGGTGGCATACCCGTTGTCACGCAACATCTCCGGTAGTGTCAGCGCGTCGTCCGCGAGCTCGAGACGTAAACCCGGAAAACCGGGGTCGGCGTTGGATACGTAACCGTAGCCCGCGCGGTGAGCGTTGATGCCGGTCAGAAGTGACGCGCGGGACGGTGAACACAGCGGAGTCGTATGATAATTGGTGAAACGCACACCCGACGCGGCCAGCCGGTCGAGGTGTGGAGTGTCGATCTCCGAGCCGTAAGGACCGGTGTCACTGAAGCCCATGTCGTCGATCAGAATGACGACGATGTTGGGGGCACCAGGGGGTGCGGACGGAGGATAGGCCCAGGCCGGGGTCGAGTCGGCAGCCGTTCTGCCGACTCGACCCTCGAATCCGTCGTACCCCCGCGCGTAGGGCGGGATCGACATCAGAGAGAGATGAGGACTGGCTCGTCGATGACCGAGTAGTGCTCCGCGTCGCCGGCGACGACGCGGCTCTTCTGCCCGTTCGGGTGGACCGGGACATCACCGGCGAGGGTGATGCGCTCGAGTCGTCGGTACTGGTCGTCCCAGTCGGCCACGGCGTAGTGCTGGGTGGCGCGGTTGTCCCAGATCGCGACGTCGCCGAGTGACCACGTCCACCGAACGGTGTTCTCCAGTTTGGTCACCCGGTCCTGGAGAAGGTTGAACAGCACCTGTGATTCCTTGGTCGGCAGGCCGATGAATCCCTTGATGAAGTGGCCGAGAACGAGGGTCTTCTCACCGGTTTCGGGGTGGACGCGCACCACAGGGTGCTCGGTCTCGAAGTACGTGGACTGGAATTCCTTTCGATACTCCGCCGACTTCTCGTTCTGGATCCTCTCTGCGGACGTCGCGGAATAGTCGTAGGCGTTCGAGTGCGTCGCCCACAGATTGTCGACGAGAGCCTTCAGCGAGTCCGGGAGGCTCTCGTAGGCTGCGACCTGCGATGCCCAGGTGGTGTTTCCGCCGTATTCCGGGAGCTGCACGGCGCGAAGAATCGAAGCCTTGGGGATGCGGTCGACGAACGTGACGTCCGAGTGCCAGCTGTTGGCCTTGCCGTACTCGGAGTCGATGGCAAGGGTCTTCGTGCCCCGCGACGTCACGGTGGGGTGCGGCGTCGTCGGAGAACCGAGAAGCTCGGCGAACGCGTACTGACTTTCGTCGTCGAGGTGGTCCTGTCCGCTGAAGAAGATGACCTTGTGTTCGAGCAGTGCGCGCCGGATGAAGTCGACGGTCTCCGTGTCCAGGTCACCGCCCAGGCGGACACCCTCGATACGCGCGCCGATCTTGCCGCCGACCTTCACTGCCCGAAGGGTTGTCGCGGGAACGGTGTCTACTGACATGGAGCGAGCCTTTCCGTCGGAGGTGCACTGCGCGAAAAACTGAGGCGCAGTGCGGGATTGAATCACCGCACCATAGAACCGTCGAGCAATCCACAGTTTGGATCACGAAGATTGCAAGTGCCTCGAAACGTTGTGGTTCCGGAGGTGCCGGTGCTAGCTTCGCTGCACACTTGCGTCTCTCCTTGAAAGCGAATCCTCTTGAGTACAAACATGTCTTTCGACCGGCGCACTCTGCTGCGCGGTGCGGGCCTGAGCGCGCTGGCCATCTTCGGTGCGGCCGCATGCTCGTCCGCGGTGGGTGAGCAGCAGGACGCAGGCTCGTCCGACGCGACCCCGGTGCGCGGCGGGACGCTGAAAACTGCGGTGACGCAGGACGTAGTGCCGGCGAACTTCCTGACCAACACTGCGGGTGCGACAACGGTCATCGGCCTCGTCTACGAAAGCTTGATCCGGTATCCGCACGACGAGGTATCGCCGACGCCTTTGCTTGCAGAGTCGTGGACACTCGCCGACGACGGCCTGTCGCTCACGCTCGAACTGCGAGACGATGTCACGTTCCATTCCGGGAGGCCGTTCACCTCGACGGATGCCGAGTTCTCGATTCGCACCTATGCGGACCCCACGTGGACGGCGCAGTTGCGCAGTACCGCGGCGGCGATCACGGCCTTCGACACCACCGATCCGCACCGGCTCGTACTGACTTTCGCGCACCCCCTGGGCAACATCTTCGATCTCCTCGACACCGTCCCGATCCTGGACAGCGAATCGATCGACCAGCTGAGGACGGGTGAGAAGTTCGTCGGTACCGGTCCTTTCGTTCTCACCGAACGCACGCCGAACCAGTCGCTCACCTTCGTCCGCAACGACAGTTACCGGGTGCCGGAGCGCCCGTATCTGGACCGCGTGGAAGTGTCGATCATCCCCGACGCCCAGGCGTTGACGAACGCCATCAGGTCGGGTCAGGTGCAGGCGGTCACCAACATCAACTACCGCGACGCGGAGACGCTCGCGAACGGCGGAGCACACACGAGCAACAACCTCGAAGGTGCCGAGCTGCAGATCTACGTCGGCACCAACGTGCAGAACCCGGCACTGTCCGACGTCCGGCTGCGTCGGGCGATCGCGTTCGCGCTGGACCGTGACCGGATCATCACCGAGGTATTCCGGGGTGCCGGATACCCGATCAATGTTCCGTGGCCGAAGACGTCACCCGCGTACGACGAGGACCTCAACGCGACCTTCACTCTCGATACGGACCGCGCGAAAGCGTTGGTCGCCGAGGTCGGAAACATTCCCGCCCTGCCGCTGACCTATCAGGCGGGAAACCCGTACTACGAGGCGACCGCGCAGATCGTGCAGGCGAACCTGGCCGAGATCGGCGTCACGGTCGAACTCGATCCGGTCGAGAGTGCCGCGTTCGTGAAACAGCTGATCGGGCAACAGTTCCCCGCGCTGTGGGTGACGTTCCATTCCTGGGCGCAGTACACGCCGTCGACGCTGACGGTCAGCGCGTATCCGTTCAATGCACTGAAGAACGCGTCACGGTACGAGTCGCCCTCGTATCAGGCTGCTGCCGACGCGGCGTGGCAAGTGGCCGACGGCACCGGCGACGAGGCGAAGGAGAAGTACTCGGCGGTCAGCCTGGAGTTGCTCGAAAGCCTGTTCCTGATCGAGATCGGCGTGACGTTCAACCAGGTTGTCACCGCCAACAGCGTGCACGGTCTCGATTGGACGAAGCGATCGGAAGTCCTGCTGACGGATGTCTTTCTGTCATGACGCGCTACCTGCTGCACAAGATTCCGTCGGCACTGCTCGTACTGTTCCTCGCGTCCGTCGTCATCTTCCTGGTGCTTCGCCTGGTACCGGGTGACGCCGCGACGACGTTGGCCGGGCCCGACGCGTCCGAGGAATCCATCGCCGCGATCAGAGCGCAACTGGGACTGGACAAATCGATCCCGGTGCAGTACTCGACCTGGCTCTGGGGCGTGGTCACGTTCGACCTCGGGCGCTCGTACGTCATCGGCGGAACCATTGCGGACCTGGTGTTCGACGGCCTGCTCAACACCGTCGTGCTGTCGGTGACGGCGCTGCTGCTGGCGGTCGTGGTGTCGGTCGGGCTTTCGGTTGCGTCCGTGGCGTGGCCGAGACGCTGGCTCACCGCGCTGGTCAACGGTGCCAACACCGTTGCCGTGGCGTTGCCGCCGTTCGTGTCCGGTGTGCTGCTCGTTCTGTTTTTCGCTGTGTTGCTGCCGGTACTGCCGGCGGGCGGGGTACCGCCCGACGGGTTCCTCGCTCGTCCCGACATCACCGTGCAGTATCTGCTTCTCCCCGCCGTGTGCCTGGCATTACCGGTGGCGGCCGCTCTGACGCGGTTTCTGACGGAGTCCCTGCGCACCGAACTGAAACAGCCTTACATCACCACAGCTCGGTCCCTGGGAGTGTCGCAGTGGAATCTGGTGTCGCGCTCGGCGCTGCGAAACGCACTGCCCACGATGGTCACCGCGTTGGGTCTGCAGACCGGGCAGTTGCTCGGGGGTGCTGTTCTGGTCGAGGCGATCTTCGCGTGGCCAGGTATCGGTCAGTTGATCGAGCAGGGCATCAGCCGGCGTGATTACCCCGTCGTGCAGGTCTTGCTGCTGTTGTCCGTGACGGTGTTCGTCGCAGTCCAGCTCCTGACCGATGTGGTGCACGCCTACCTCGACCCCCGGATTCGCATCGGAGCACCGTCATGACCGTCCTCGACGAACCAGTAGGGACGCGGACCAGGTGGAGTGGCCTGACGAGTGGTCAGGGGCTGGTGGGAGTGATCATCGTCGGTGTCATTGCGCTGGCCGGTATCTTCGCTCCGCTGTTGGCTCCGTACGATCCGCTGGAACAGATCTCCGGCGCAAACTTGCTGGCGCCCAACGCGGATCATTGGCTGGGAACCGACCAGGTCAACCGCGACGTGCTCTCGCGAGTGCTGTACGGCATCAGAATCGATCTCGAGATCGCATTTGTCGCGGTGCCGATCGGTGCGATCATCGGTGGTCTCGTCGGGTTGGTGTCGACGCTGCATCCGGCGGCCGACACTGCCGCACAACGAATCTTCGACGTCGTGCTGGCCTTCCCCGCCTTGATCCTCGCCATCACGCTCGCCGCCATCATCGGTCCTGGTGCGTTCACCGTCGGCGTGGTGATCGTCCTGGCCGAGCTGCCGATTTTCGGTCGGTTGATCAGAACATCGGTGCTGAAGGTGCGGGAACAACCGTACGTCGAAGCGGCCGAGGTCATCGGAGCGGGCAAACTGTTCGTCCTGCGCACGCACGTGCTGCCGAACTCGCTGGAGCCCATCGGAGTTCAGGTAGCGCTGTCGCTCTCCCTCGCCGTGTTCGTCGAGAGTGCGATGAGTTTCATCGGTATCGGCGTCCGGCCGCCGGAACCGTCGCTCGGGTCGATCATCTCCGACTCCATCCCGAATCTGGACATCAACGCGGCGTTCGCTGTCGGACCGCTCGTCGTCGTCGCACTGCTCGTCCTCGGCTTTCTCCTCATCGCCCAGGGCATCGGACGGGAGCGCCGGTCATGACCTTACTGAAGATCGAAGATCTCACCATCGCGTTCGGGACGGCTGCACCGGTCGTCGACGGAGTGAGCATCGGCGTCGACGACGGTGAGATAGTCGCACTGGTGGGTGAGTCCGGTTCCGGTAAGTCGCTCACGGCCCGAACGATTCTCGGGTTGCTACCCGACGGTGCCGACGCGACCGGCTCGGTGACTCTCGGAGACACACAGTTGATCGGCGCGAACGAGGCTCTGCTCGGGTCCGTCCGAGGCGTCCGGGCAGCGATGATCTTCCAGGAGCCGCAGACCGCTCTCAACCCGGTCCAGAAGATCGGGTGGCAGATCACGCAAGCTCTGCAGGCACACGGCAGGATATCCAAGTCCGAGGCTCGCTGCCGGGCAATCGAACTGCTGGAACTGGTGGAGATTCCCGACGCCGCATCCCGGGTCGATTGGTATCCGCATCAGCTGTCCGGGGGTCAGAAGCAGCGTGTCGTCATCGCCCTCGCACTGTCCGGTGAACCTGACCTTCTGATCGCCGACGAGCCGACCACAGCGCTGGACGTCACCGTGCAGGCCGAGATACTCGACCTGTTGCAGCGGCTGCGTAAGACTCGTGGCACAGCCATTCTGTTGATCACCCACAACATGGGGGTCGTCGCGGAGATCGCCGATTCGGTCGTGGTGATGCGCGAGGGCCGAGTGCTCGAGAGGCAGCCGGTGGACCGGTTGTTCTCCGATCCGTCGCACCCTTACACCCGCGATCTACTCGACGCGGTTCCACGACTGCACGAGGTCCGTGATCGGGTGCACGAGAAAAGATCCGCCGAGGTCCTCCGTCTGAGCGACGTTTCCGTCGTGTATCCGGGTCGCTTCGGTGCGGCGTCCTTCACCGCGATCGAGGGCGTCGACCTGACGCTCTCGGCCGGCGAAGTTCTCGGGTTGGTCGGTGAATCCGGTTCGGGCAAAACGACTCTCGGTCGACTGGCCCTGGGGTTGGTGCCTGCGACCACCGGCCGAGTCGAGCTACTCGGGGCGACGGTCGGACACTTGCGTGCGTCGGAATTGCGGGCGCTTCGGCGAGGCGTCGCCCTGGTGCATCAGGATCCTGCGGCCTCGCTGGACCCGCGCCGAAGCGTCGGGCAGAGCATCGGTGAGCCTCTGGTGGTGCACAAAGTGGCCACCGGCGCCGAGGTGCGGTCGAGGACGAAGCAACTGCTCGAATCGGTCCGTTTACCAGCGGACTTCGTGGACCGCAGACCGTCGGAGCTCTCGGGTGGGCAGCGTCAGCGCGTCGCACTGGCTCGGGCTCTCGCGCTGTCGCCGAAGCTGCTGGTAGCGGACGAGCCGACGAGCGCGCTCGATGTGTCGGTGCAAGCTCACGTACTGGAGTTGTTCGCCGAGTTGCGGGAAGAATTCGGCTTCGCCTGCCTCTTCGTCAGCCATGACCTGGCTGTGGTGGACAGCGTCGCCGATCGGGTCGTCGTACTTCGGCGCGGGACAGTGGTGGAGGAGGGGCTCGCCGCTGAGGTGTTCCGGAACCCACAACACGAGTACACCCGACATCTGATCGAGAGTGCACCCACTGCACCCGTGCGGGCCGGATGAGGCGGTTCGGCGCGCACGGGTGACGGAGGGTTACTTCACGACATCGGCGAGCCAGATGTCGGAGATGGTGTCCGCGGCCCAGGGGAGGCTGAGGGCGCTGGCGCCGCGGCGGAGGACCCAGGTGGCCTGTGATCCCGAGTTCGGCTGGGCGTCGTTGACGGCGTGGTAGCGGCCGTCGACGACGGGCGGGAGGCGCTGGAAGAGCCCGGAGGACTCCCTGGCCTGCTGGGTGGCGTCGTCGAAGTACGAGACGATCAGGATGTCGCCGTCCAGTTTCTCGAGTGCTTCGTCGGCGACGGCGGGATCGTCGGTGAATTCGGCGGCGATGGGATTGGGAGTGAATCCCAGATCAGTCATGAAGGATTCGGCGGTGCCGCCTGCGACGGAGTAGTAGTCGATGCCGCTGCCGGCGTAATCCGTTGCGATCGTGACGGTTTTGCCCTCGTACTCGGGATGTGCGGCGGCGACGTCGGCGATTCTGCGGTCGGCCTCGTCGATGACGGCTTCCGCAGCAGTCTGAAGATCGAGAACCTCGCCGACGACGCGCTGGCCCTCGCGCCAGTCCGCTTTGTCACCCGGGACGGTGGACAGGTCGACGTAGGGTGCGATGTCGGTGAGGCGATCCACGTCCGTCTGTTCGAGTCCGTAGTTCAGCGAGATGATGACGTCGGGGTTGGTGTTGGCGATGTTCTCGAAGTTCACCGGGTCGCTGCGGGTCGCTCCGTCGACGAATTCGATCTGCGAGAAGTAGTCGGTGTCTCGCCATTCCCAGACCGGATCCTCTGTCAGCGCGTACACCGGCGTGACGTCGAGTGCTTGGAGGGCGTCCAGGCCGGTGTTGAAGCCGATCACGGCAACGCGTTCGGGGCGCTCTTCGATGACGAAATCGCCCGCCCATGTGTCCACGGTGAGGGGGTACTGCGTGGTGCCCTCGGCGTCGGGCAGGAGGCCGGCAGTCGGGGAATCGGTACCGCCTTCCTCCGGGTTCTCGGACGACGAGCATCCGACGAGCGCCAGCGCGGCCGTCGCGGCGACTACGGGTATCAGGCGCGACCAGCGACGCTTCGCAGTGGTGGAGTGCATGGACAGGCCCCTTCGAAGTAGACAATTCGGACGAGAGGTTAGGCTACGCTACTCTATTTCGCATGGGATGTGGGAGATGCTGGCCTGTCGCGCCGAACGTGACGTTCACCGCATCGCTGCAGCGCACAGCGCCGCTGAGCTGAACGAATATCAAGTTAGTGCACGGATGTCCTTTGAAAACCGAGCGTCGCACGGGCATCATCTGTGGCATGCAGCAGACCATCACCACAGAAGAACAGCGCGCCCTCGACGAGATCCGTTCGAGGCTTGCTGCCCGGTTCCCCGAGGCAGATGTCGACGCGGCCGTCGCGGAAGCGCATCGCAAGTTCGACGGTGGGTCGATCCGTGATTTCGTGCCGCTGTTCGTGGAGAAGGACGCGGTCGCGCGCCTGTCCTGATGCCCTAACCCGATGCTGCCGGCTGGCAGGAGGGGCACCACCAGGTTCGGCGTCGCGCGGGATCACCGGGGACTTCGGCAGTGACTGCAATGATGGTCCCGCAGCGAAGGCAGGGCTTGCCTGCTCGGCCGGCGACCCAGTGCTGCCGTCCTTTTCGTCGGTCACCCGTGGTGATCTGATGGACTCCGTCGACTGTTGCGGAATGTGTCATCGCGCGGTGCAGTAACGCGACGAGCGCGGGTGCATCCACCGAGTCGGCTGGTCGCTGCGGGTGCAGTCCACGCAAGAAGCAGAGTTCGTTGGCCCAGAGGTTTCCGGGCCCGGCTATGACGCGTTGATCGAGCAAGGCCGAGATGATCGGCACGCCGCCTTGCGCCCTGACGTTCGATGTGGCCAACGCGGCATCGAAATCGTCGTGCAGCGGGTCGGGCCCGAGGTGCGCGAGAAGTCGGTTCATGTCGGATCGGGAGCCGTAGTCGACGACGGGAAGCGTCAGACCATAGGCGGTGGGTCCGTCCGTGCAGGACAGGTGAACTCGGACGTCGGGGGTCAAGCGTGCGGGTAGTCGGCGGCCGGGACGCGTGACGGTCCAGGATCCGGTCATCTTCAGGTGGGTGTGCAGCGCGGTCCCGTCGTCGAAGTCGGTGAACAGATGTTTGCCATGGGTGCGGTGCCCGGTGATCACCCGCCCGGCGAGGTCGACGGTCGCGTGCGCCGGGACATTCAACCTGCCGATGCGCAGTGTTCGCCCGTCCAGCGCCGCTCTCAGGCGTCGGGCGAGGCGGTAAACGGAGTCACCTTCGGGCACGCGGTGTGCTCACGCTTGTCGCAGTAGCGCCGTCGTGCGTTCCGCATCGACGGGTCGACCCAGGTGGAAGCCCTGGGCCAGATGGCATCCGGCGGCCACGAGGGCGTCGTACTGCGCCTGGTTCTCGACGCCTTCGCCGACGACGGTGACGTCGAATGCAGTGGCGAGCATGACGATCGCGGAGACGACCGCTTCGGCACGTTCCCCGGGCAGTTCGGCGATGTAGGACCTGTCGATCTTGAGGCACTCGAACGTCGGGTAGCGGTCGAGGTAGGCGATGGAGCCGTACCCTTTGCCCAGGTCGTCGAGCAGCAGTGCAACGCCCATCGCGCCGAGGGCTTCCAGGGTCGCGGAGACGCGGGCGGTGTCGGAGACCCATACCGTTTCGGTGATTTCGAGGCCGAGGGCCTCCGGAGGTAACCCGGTGTCGCGTAGCACGGCGGCGACGTCGTCGGGAAAAGCGCTGTTACGCAGTTGAAGAGCGCTTACGTTCACACGGATGGTGATGTCCGAGAACGTTCTCCACTGGACCGCCTGCGCGCACGCGGTGCGGAGCGCCCACGAGCCCAGGGCGGTGGCCAGGCCGGTCCTTTCTGCGACGGCGACGAACTCGGTCGGTTCGATCGGTCCTCGCTCCGGATGGTTCCAGCGTGCCAGTGCCTCGACTGCAACGATCCTGCCGGTGGAGATCTGTATCAGCGGTTGATAATGCAGTCTGAGATCCCCTGCGGCCAGGGCGTTCCGTAGGTCGATCGACAACGATCGGACGCGGTCCGCGTCGTACAGGTCGTCGCGGTCGAAAAGTGCGTACCCGCCGTCGCCGCTGTCCTTGGCGCGGTACATTGCCAGGTCGGCTCGGTGAATGAGATCGCGCCGGGTCATCGACGGCTCCGACAGGGCGATGCCGATGCTGACGCTCATCGGGATGGGGCCGTCACCCGGGCGCAGAGGCGCGCCCAGCATCGAAATGATGTGGCGGGCAAACTCTTCTGCCTCGTCAGGTCCCTGGATGTTCTGGTACATGACGAGGAACTCGTCGCCCCCGAGTCGGGCTACGGTGCCTCGTTCTCCCACGGCGTCGGTGAGGCGCTCGCTGAATCGGACGAGTGCACGGTCCCCGCTCTCGTGTCCGAGGCTGTCGTTGATGATCTTGAAGTCGTCGATGTCGAGGAGCAAGAGCGTAACGTGACTGCATTCCGAGTGGTTGCGCATGAGCGCATCGTCGACGAACTCGTACGCCAGCGTCCGATTGGGGAGTGACGTCAGGGCGTCGTGCATGCTCTTGAGCCACAGCTGTCGGTCCAGCTCCACGCGTTTGAGCGCTGACGTCACGACACTCGCGACGGCGGCGAGGAAGCTCATCTCGTCGGCACTGTACATCCGTGGCTCGTGTCCGTACACCGCCAGTGCACCCCAGTGCTCCGATGAGGCGAAAGGCACCGGTACCGCTGCCCCGCTGCGCATCTCGAGTCCTGCCATTGTCGAGGTGTCGAAGCGATCCTCGGTGGCGATGTCCGGGCAGATAACCGGGATGTTGTGCTGCAGTGCGTAACCGGCCATCGAATGGTTGCCGGCCGGAATGGACGTGCGCGGGGAGAGGGTCCGGCTTGCAGCGAGAACGTTCAGGGTGCTGTCCCCGGCATGCGTCTGATGGACGACGGCTGCGGATTCGACGCCCAGAAGCGTCGCAGCGGCCAGAGCTGCGGCCGACATCAACTGCGCGAGGTCTGCGTGCACGGCTAGTCGGCTGAGTTCGGCGAGCGCTTGTTGCTCGGCTGCGTGCTGTCTGGCCGTCGCGGCCACGGCCTGCAATTCTTCGTCGCGGTGGTGCCCGGCCGTCCTGTCCCGAATGATCGTGGCGATCTTGCCGGGGAAGCCGTCGTGGCTCTCGAGGACGTAAGCCGAGACTGCGACGGGGATGGCGACGTCCGTGCGGTGATGGCGAAGTTCGCTCAATCCCCGCCACTGACCGGTATGCCTCAGACTCGCCTCGACCTCGTCGGCCACCAGGAGGCCGCGAACGGTGAAAAACATGTCGGTTGTCAGGCCCTCGTCGTCCGGCAGGGAATCGAGGCCGACGAGCGCGCGTCCGGCCGGATTGACGTACAGCACTTCACCCGAGAATTCCGACAATGCGATCAGATCGGGCGACAGGTCCAGTAACGCCTGCAGTACGGCCAGGTCATCGGTCGGATCCGGCATAGCCGTCCTTTCAGGCCAACTGACAGTCGACAACACATGGTATGGCCTGGTCCAGTCGATAAGTACTGAATCCACGGGAGCGCACAAGAGCCGTCGAATACCCAACGATGGCGGACTCGAACCACTTCGTCCTTTCGCCCGACAAACCTGCTCGTTTCCCTGCACACTGGCGAAATGTGGTGGTGGATTCTGGGCATCGTGGCGCTGTGGATCGTGATAGCGCTCATCTTCGCTCTGCGCATCAGCCGTGGACTCGGATCGATCGGCAACTGGGACGACGAAGACGAGGATCTCTAGAACGCCGGATATGATGTGCGTCGTCGATCGCAGTTCGTGGTCGAACCGGAGGGGCATCCGTCGAGCAGCGGCGTCGTCACCCGGAGCAGGTGCACGCCATGGTTCCGCGCTGCTACCTGCATCAACGTTGATTGCATGCAGCTCGGACTGAGGTGAACGATGGCTGAACCCACCGCGCGAGCGTCGGACAATTCGCCGACGTTGTCGGGACTCGCGGACTTCGCGCGTGACCTGCGCAAGGGCAACCGCACGGTCGAGGAGACCGTTCAGCAGATCCTGGCGCTGTCGATCGACCTGATCGGCAATGTCCACCACGGATGCGTCACAACCCTGGAGAAGGGGAAACGCACCGTGGTCGCCTCGACGGATTCCGTCGCCGAGGAGATGTGCCGCCTGCAGTACGAGTTGGACGAAGGTCCCATCGACAACGAACTCCGGCACCTCGACACCGTCGTGTCCGGGGAGCTCGACGGTGAGCAGAGGTGGCCGCAGTTCGCGAAGATCGCGGTGGCGGAAGGGGTGCGATCCCTGGCTGCGTTCCGGCTGTACTCCGGTGACGGCGACCTCGGCGCCCTGGTCTTCTACAGCAAATGCACCGACGCGTTCGACGAGGACGATCTGGTCGTCGGGGAAGCCGTCGCGACCCACGCAGCGCTGGCCCTTCTGGCCGCGCGCGAGCGGGACCAACTGAAGTCGGCGCTCGCACGACGGGACATCATCGGCCAGGCCAAGGGAATGCTGATGGAGCGGTACTCCATCGACGCCCTCCGCGCCTTCGACCTGCTGGTCAAGCTGTCGCAAGAACGTAACCAGCGACTCCACGACGTTGCCGCGGAACTCGTGGCCGCCGAATCGGTGTCGCAGTAGTCGGAAGTCGACCGTGCTCGAGGTTACTGTCGAAGTATGACGTTCGAGAGCACCTACGCCGATCGATTGGATGCGCTCGTGCTGCCCTGGCAGGGCGCCGACGCACCGAGTCCGCAGTTGCTGGTGTTCAACGACGCCCTCGCCGGCGAGTTGGGGATCCCCGACGTCGGTGTCGACGTTCTGGCGGGCGCCAGCGCTCCCTCCGGGGCCAGCCCGGTGGCCATGGCCTACGCGGGTCACCAGTTCGGCGGTTACGCACCGCTTCTCGGCGATGGACGCGCACTGCTGCTCGGGGAAGTGCCCGTCGGCGACGGGCGGGTGGACGTTCATCTCAAAGGATCCGGCCCGACGCCGTTCTCCCGCGGAGGCGACGGATTTGCCGTCGTCGGCCCGATGTTGCGCGAGTACCTGATCAGCGAGGCCATGCACGCGTTGGCGATTCCCACGACGCGTTCGCTGGCCGTGACGGCCACCGGGCGGGATGTGTACCGAAACGGGCCGGAGCCGGGTGCGGTGCTGACGCGCGTCGCGGCCAGCCACATCCGGGTGGGAACGTTCGAGTTCGCCGTTCGTCGGGACGGCCTCGTTCAACCGTTGGCGGACTACGCGATCGAGCGTCACTACCCCGCCGCGACGGGCGATTACCTGGCGTTCTTCGAGGCTGTGGTCGATGCACAGGCATCGTTGGTGGCCAAGTGGATGCTCGCCGGGTTCGTGCACGGCGTCATGAACACCGACAACACCACCATCTCAGGCCAGACCATCGACTACGGACCGTGTGCGTTCATCGACGGGTACGACCCGGCTGCCGTCTTCAGCTCCATCGACCAGGGCGGGCGGTACGCGTTCGGCAACCAGCCCGCGGTGCTGAAGTGGAATCTCGCGCGGTTCGGCGAGACCCTGCTGCGGCTGATCAGTGAGGTGCCCGACGACGCTATCGCCCAGGTCACCGCAGTACTGGAAAGTTTCGACACGCGGTACGACGGCTACTTCACGGCTGGAATGGCCTCGAAGCTCGGCCTGGCCTCACCGGACAGGAGTCTGATCGACGACTTCCTGGCGGTCCTGCAGGCCGAGGGTGCGGACTGGACAGGGACGTTCCGCATGCTGGCGAACTCGTTGAGGGCAGGAGTGGAGCCGGCAGGAACGACCGTGGGGGCAGGAGTGGAGCCGGCAGGAACGACCGTGGGGGCTGGATTTTTCGTTCCCTCGTGGCTGGCGGGGTGGGAGTCGCGGTGGCGTTCAGCGTTGGTCGGCGATCCCGCGGCCGTGGCCGATGCGATGGATCGTGTGAACCCGGTGTACATCCCGCGAAATCACCTCGTCGACGCGGCCCTCGTGGCTGCGACGGGCGGGGATATGAGCCAGTTCACGACGCTTCTCGAGGTTGTCACTCATCCGTTCGAGGTTCGTCCCGAGTGGGCGGAGTTCGCCGGACCGGCGCCTGCGGTCTTCGCGAGTGGGTTCCAGACGTTCTGCGGAACTTGACACTCGCCGCCGATTCTGTCTAGGTTTAGCCCACTTCGCGTGTGATCCAAGCCACCCGCGACTGGGTCATCCTTGGGGGATACGGTGAATCTGCGCGTCGTCACGGTCGTACTGTCTTTAGCTGCCGCGGTGTTGATTCCGGCGGCGACGGCATCGGCCGACCCGGCCCCGGACTTCTATTCTCCACCCGCAGAATTCGATTCGACTCCGGGCTCGCTCGTCCGCACCGAGCCGATCCCTCTCCTCGCGTCGTTTCCCGGCGCCGACGGCACCTGGCCCGGCAAGGCCCAGCGGGTCATGTATTCCTCACGGTTGCAGGACGATTCGCCGGTCGCCGTCACCGGGACGTACATCGAGGCAAGCCAGCCCTGGCGCGGCACCGGGGAGCGCCCCACGATCATCGTGGCACCCGGAACCGTCGGGCAGGGGGATCAGTGTGCACCGTCGAAGGCGTTCCAGACGGGACTGAATGCCACACTCGATCCGGTCTCGTTCTCGGCCAACCAGGAACAGCTCGCGGCGTCCGTCTGGATCGCACGCGGTGCGCGGGTGTTCGTCACCGACTACGTCGGTCTCGGCACGCCCGGTGTGCACACGTACGTCAACCGCATCGAAGAAGCACATGCAGTGCTCGACGCAGCCCGCGTCGCGAACGTCCTCAGTGGTACCGGAACGTCGACTCCGCTTGCGCTCTGGGGCTATTCGCAAGGCGGTGGCGCCGTCGCCGCGGCCGCGGAGATGCAGCCGACGTATGCACCGGAACTGAACGTCAAGGGCACCTGGGCGGGTGCACCGCCGGCGGACCTGTTGGCGACACTCGGGCAGGTCGACGGAACGCTCATCGGTGGTGTCATCGGATTCGCGGTCAACGGATTCGTTGCTCGCAGGCCCGAGTTGCTGGATCCCTTCAATGCCCGCCTCACCCCCGAGGGTAAAGCCGTCATGGCCGAGTTGAGCGACGCCTGCATCGGTGACGTCATCCTCCGCCGACCTTTCCTGCGGACCGAGACGTTCACCGCCGACCGACAGCCCCTGCTGGCCAATCTGCGCACGATTCCGGAAGCAGCACCGATCTTCGACGAACAGCGCATCGGCACCCTGACTCCGGCCACCCCCGTGCTGGTCACCAGCGGACGCAACGACGACACCGTCCCCTACGAGCAGGCCAGACAGCTCGCCGTCGACTGGTGCGACAACGGTGCCACCGTCGACTTCGTCAGCAACGACCTGCCGCCGATCCTCCCCGGCGCCGTCCTGCCCAACCACTTCGGCCCGGACCTCATCGACGGCTACGGCACCGGACTGGCACTGAACTACATCACCGACCGGCTCAACGACGTCCCCCTTGCCGGCGGTTGCCGCATCGGCTGACAGCCCGAGCCCCGTCCAACGGAGCGCTCCACTCGGAGCGCAACCCTCGTCGGAGCGAAAGTGGGGTTCGGTCCGTCTGACTGACCAGAGTCCGCTTTCGGTCCGGGGGGGAGGGGCTGACCCAGTCGGAGCGCTCCCCCTCGTCGGAGCGAAAGTGGGGTTCGGTCCGTCTGACTGACCAGAGTCCGCTTTCGGTCCGGGGGGAGGGGCTGACCCAGTCGGAGCGCTCCCCCTCGTCGGAGCGAAAGTGGGGTTCGGTCCGTCTGACTGACCAGAGGTCGCTTTCGGTCCGGGGGCGGGAGGGGATACGCAACCTCCCTGCTCAGCCGATGAGGCGTCTGCAACCCCGCGATGAAATTTTGACTAATTCCAGAAAACACGAGATTTTTGGGTCGGATCTGGTTATCGTCGGTGTCATGACGACGGACCTGAGCAATGCGGATCGGCTACGTGCAGCCGGTCTACGGGTCACGCAGCCTCGCATTGTCGTCATGGACGTTGTGCACAGTCATCCACACGTCGACACGGATACTGTTTTCACGCTGGCTCGTACAGTCCTGCCAGCGGTGTCCCGTCAGGCCATCTACGACGTTCTCGATGCGGTGACGGCCGTCGGTCTCATGCGTCGTATCCAACCGGCGGGTCATGTGGCCCGTTACGAGATGCGCGTCGGCGACAATCATCACCATGTCGTGTGTCGCAGTTGTGGTCTCATCTCCGACGCGGATTGTGCGCTCGGTGAGGCTCCGTGCCTGACGCCGTCCCACAGCCATGGTTTCGTCGTCGACGAGGCCGAGGTCACGTTCTGGGGCTTCTGTCCCGATTGCGCGACCAGATCTTGATCATCGCCAGGCGTTGATCACAGCCCGAAAATGCAGCCCACCGGAAAGGACCACGCGTGACCTCCGACGCCCGCCCACCCCACTCCGACACGAAGACCGACAGCACCAGCGAGAGCGAAAATCCGGTCATCGAGTCGCCGAAGCCCAAGAGCGGCGCTCCGCTGACCAACAAGGACTGGTGGCCCAACCAGATCGACCTGTCGATCCTGCATGCGCATACGTCCAAGTCGACGCCGCTGGGTGAAAAGTTCGATTACAAGGCAGAATTCGCGAAGCTGGACGTAGACGAGTTGAAGGCCGACGTCACGGCTGTGCTCACCGATTCGAAGGATTGGTGGCCTGCGGATTACGGCAACTACGGTGGTCTGTTCATTCGATTGAGCTGGCACGCGGCCGGTACGTACCGCGTGTTCGACGGCCGCGGTGGTGGCGGTCAGGGCGCGCAGCGTTTCGCACCGCTCAACAGCTGGCCGGACAACGCCAACCTGGACAAGGCTCGCCGCTTGCTGTGGCCGGTCAAGCAGAAGCACGGCAACAAGATCTCGTGGGCCGACCTGCTGGTGTTCGCCGGCAACGTTGCGCTGGATGCCATGGGATTCAAGACGTTCGGCTTCGCGTTCGGTCGTGAGGACATCTGGGAGCCCGAGGAAGTTTTCTACGGTCCCGAGGACAGCTGGCTGGGTACCGACAAGCGTTACACCGGCGAGCGTGAGCTCGCGAAGCCGCTCGGCGCGACCACGATGGGTCTGATCTACGTCAATCCCGAAGGGCCCGAGGGCGAGCCGGATCCGGTGAAGGCCGCGCACGACATCCGCGAGACGTTCGGCCGTATGGCCATGAACGACGAGGAGACGGCTGCGCTGATCGTCGGTGGTCACAGCTTCGGCAAGACGCACGGCGCCCGTCCCGCGGACAAGATCGGACCCGAGCCCGAGGGCGCACCGATCGAGCAGCAGGGTCTCGGCTGGAAGAACGGCCACGGCACCGGCAAGGGCGAGGATCAGGTCACCAGTGGTCTCGAGGTCGTGTGGACCAAGACGCCGACCAAGTGGGGCAACGGCTACCTCGAGAACCTGTACGGCTACGAGTGGGAGCTGCAGAAGAGCCCGGCGGGCGCATGGCAGTTCGTCGCCAAGGACGGCGCGGGCGCCGGTGAGATCCCGGACCCGTTCGGCGGTCCCGGACGCGCACCGACCATGCTCGTCACCGACATCTCGCTGCGTGAGGATCCGGTCTACGCCGAGATCACCCGTCGCTGGCTCGACCACCCGGAGGAGCTGTCCGACGCCTTTGCCAAGGCCTGGTACAAGCTTCTGCACCGCGACCTCGGCCCCATCTCTCGCTACCTCGGTCCGTGGGTTCCCGAGGAGCAGCTGTGGCAGGATCCGGTTCCGGCGGCGACGTCCGAGCCGATCGACGACGCCGATATCGCTTCGCTCAAGTCGAAGATCCTCGACTCGGGACTGACGGTGCAGCAGCTCGTGTCGGTCGCGTGGTCGTCGGCAAGCACGTTCCGCCACACGGACTTCCGTGGCGGCGCCAACGGCGCACGTGTTCGGCTCGAACCGCAGAAGAGCTGGGAGGCATCCGAGCCTGCCGTGCTCGCGGAGGTGCTGCCGAAGCTCGAGCAGATCCAGCACGATTTCAACGGTGCTGACGGACATCAGGTTTCGCTCGCGGACCTGATCGTTCTGGCCGGATCCGCGGCGATCGAGAAGGCTGCCAAGGATGCCGGGCACGAGGTGACCGTTCCGTTCACGCCGGGTCGCACGGACGCCTCGCAGGAGCAGACGGACGTCGAGTCGTTCGGATACCTCGAGCCCCGCGCCGACGGTTTCCGCAACTTCTACAAGAGCGACGAGGAGACGCCGGAGGAAGTTCTGTGGCTCGATCGCGCGTACCTGCTGAACCTGACCGCGCCCGAGGCAACGGTTCTGGTCGGCGGACTGCGTGCATTGGGCGCCAACCACAATGGCAGCAAGCTCGGCGTGTTCACGGACCGTCCGGGTGCGTTGACCAACGACTTCTTCGTCAACTTGCTGGATTCGGACACCGAGTGGAGCAAGGCCGACGACGGGTCCTACGTCGGGAAGACACGCAAGACCGGTGAGCAGCGGTGGACGGCCAGTGCCATCGATCTGAACTTCGGTTCGCACTCGCAGTTGCGGGCCATCTCCGAGGTCTACGCGCAGGCAGACAACGGTAAGAAGTTCGTCGACGATTTCGTCGCGGCCTGGGTCAAGGTCGCGGACAACGATCGGTTCGACGTCCGCTAGTCCCTTCCTCTAGTCCACGTCCGTGAGTGGAGGTACATCGATGTATCTCCACTCACGGAGTTTGGGTTCTTCCAACCCGGGAATTCCACGCTGTGTGAAGGCAATACGAGGACCGCAGTGCGCATCGCGGTGACCGGTGCGAGCGGAAACGTGGGCACCGCTGTTCTGCGGGCTCTTCAAAATGCGTACCCGGATGCGCAGGTCGTCGGGTTGTCTCGACGGCGCCCGCCCCAGGAGTCGCCCTTCGACGGCGTCACCTGGGTTCAGGTCGATCTTGCATCCGAGGACTCCGAGAAAACCCTGCTCGACGCCTTCAGTGGGGTCGACGCGGTGGTTCATCTCGCCATTGCATTCCAGCCCATGCGGGATCGTCGATATCTGCGGCGGGTCAATGTCGACGGCACCGCACGTGTGGCGCGGGCTTGTGAGGCTGCAGGCGTCGGACAGCTGGTTCATCTGTCGTCCGGTGGCATCTATGCGCCGGGGGCCTACGGCGTCGAGGTCGACGAATCCTGGCCCAGGACAGGGGTCGAGGCGTCCACGTACAGCATGGACAAGGCTGCTGCCGAGGACGTCCTGGACGGTCTGTCCACTCGAATGCGTGTTGCTCGTCTTCGTCCCGGGCTGATCAGTCAGTATTCGTTCGGCAGTGCGTTGTTGCGTTATGCGCTACCGGATCTCGTACCGTCCTCCGTCGTGGACGTCGTTCCGTTCCTACCCATCGACAGATCCTTCGTCGTTCCCGCAGTGCACAGCGACGACGTCGCCGACGCGGTGGTCAAGGTACTGCAGCGTCGTGCGTCGGGTCCGTTCAATCTTGCTGCCCCGACGCCGGTTCGGGCCGAGACGGTCGCGGATGCATTCGGTGTTCGAATCGTTCCGACCCCGAAGAGGGTGCTGTCGAGCGCTGTCCGGATAGGTTTCACGGCACACGTCCTGCCGATTCACCACGGTTGGGTGGAGCTGGCCTTCGCGACGCCTTTGTTGAACGCCACCCGTGCCCGCGACGAATTGGGTTGGCAAGCAAGAAAAGACGGTCCGGCAGTGTTGAGGGAGACGGTGCGCGGAATGCAGGACCGCGCGTTCGGCGACGGTCCGCCGATGCGGAAGAGGACCGTGTCGGACACGGCGCGGTCCTTCGTTCGCCGTGGATTCGTTTCCCGTGGGCGGCCGTCCTGAAGAAGCGTTCTCAGCCGTTTCTTTTCTCGGCGAGCAGGGCGAGACGTCGCAATGCCTCGGAATTGCGTGGATGCACCAACAGGTGCTGTACCGAATCGGGAACGATGCTGGCCGGCATGGACGACGCATGTTCGATCATTTCGATTGTGCAGCCCGACGCCTGAGGATGAAGACGCAGTGTGATGTGGGCTTTTCCGAATGGTAATGCGCGGGCTTCGAGCTGTAATTCACGTCCCTCGTGCATTCCGACAGCCCGAGTCTCGTCGCTCAACACTGCTGGCCAGACTCCGACGGAGTGGTGAATTTTCGATCCCTCGGCGGGCCATTTCTCGTCGACTGCGCGGATGCGGCTCGCCCCGACCACCCACGTGGCGTACGTCCACCCGTCGGCGAGCACTTCCCACACGTCGTCGCAGCTGGCGGTGGTCTCACGTGAGGTGGGCATGGGGAACGTCCTTCGCTGGGTAGATGTGCCCTGTACTACCCGCCGGCGACCTGTTTCACACTTCGTCGGGCACACGCCGCCGCAGGAGCCGTGAGGCTACGACGAGCGCCCCGACCATCGCGGTGACCAGGACCCCGTCGGACACGTCGAGAGCGAGTGCGATGGCGGTGAACAGCGTCGTCGCGCCGACGATGTCGAGCACTATCTTCGTCGGGAGGGCGTCGAGAAGTATCGACTCCTCGGATTGGTTGCTGTCGTCAGCGTGTGCAGCGCGGTCGAGCGTCATCGGTGAAAGTCCCTTCTTGTCCGCGACCACTGTTACCCGTTTCGGGTGGAATCAATCCTTCGCATTCGCGTACTCGCGTACCGAACGGTCGCCACGGCGGACTTTCGTCGATAACGATTCGTGGCCCGATTCTGCTTTTCCATTCGCTGTTGGATAGCCTTGAAGACAAATCCCTCGATACGAAAGGCCTCGCACCGTGGCGAAGCAGGTTATCTACGAATTGATCGATGACATCGATGGCACGTCGATCGACGAGGGTCAAGGGGAATCCATCGAATTCTCGCTCGACGGTGTCGACTACGTGATCGACCTGAAGAACAAGAACGCCAACGAGTTTCGCAAGAAGATCGAATTCTACGTCGAATACGCCACACGTGTCGGTGGGCGCAAGCGCAAGGCTGCACCGGCCGGTGCAGCACAGAGCGCGCCTGCTGTGTCCGCCCCGACCACGAAGCGTGATCCGGCACAGACTCGTGCGATCCGGCAGTGGGCCGCGGACAGCGGTTACGAAATCAACGACCGCGGCCGTATTCCCGCGGAAATCGTCGAGGCGTACGAAGCCGCCAACTGACAGCTGTTCTCAGCTTCTCGTGACGTCGATCGAGTTGTGCACCGCCACTGTCATTGCGCGATCGATTCCAATTTCTGGGTAAGAAATAGTAATTTCGAGATCGATCGCCGGCAGCGGGCTGAGAAAATACCGAGTACGTGCGTTGTGTGTTTTCCCACGGTGCAACCATGGTGTGCGACGGTCGCCGTCCTCGGGGGCGTAGTACAGCGAGCTCGTTCGGTTGGACACCACGGTGCCGTCGTCCAGGACGATGCCGAGGTACATCCCGTCACCGGCCTGCGAGACGACGTCGAACACCAGACCCGTGGGATGCACCCCGATGTTCTCGAGGTGGATGCGATGCGGCGACGAGGGAGGCGCGGGGAAAGTCTTCGGCGGGAGTGTTCGGAGTGCCCGAGTCCGCGGTGGCTTCCGGAAACTCGGAACGGTCGTGCGCGATCGGCGCGCCGATTCACGTTCGTTGCGGCGCTCGGCCAATCGCTCGATGTGCGCCAGTAGCTCTGGGTCGTCGTCGGGGACGAAGGCGTAGTTGATCCGCCGCACACCGGGGTCGTCGGGGTCGAGGTCTTCGACGAAGGTCACGGGAGCTCGGTGCTCATAGAACCCACAGCGCAGTCAGGGGCGGGAGGTGAAGGCGAGCGCTCCACCCAGGCCGCAGAGGGCGATACCTGCGGTGCCGTCGATGGCCATCCGGGCGCGCCTGCGTCGGAGAAGGCCCTGTAAATGCACGGTGATGACGACGAACAGCAGCCACCACAGTGCACCGAGGGCAATGTCCACCACCCCGAGCACGACGATCTGCAGGGTCACGGCCGCGGACGGGTCGATGAACTGTGGCAGTACGGCAACGAAGAACAGTGCGGCTTTCGGATTGAGGACGTTGGCGAGGAATGCCTGAGCCCAGATCCGCCCGGATCGGTCGGTGGTGTCCGGCGCGGGTCTGCCGCGTACGGCGTCGCGCAGAGATTGGACACCGAGGAACACGAGATACGCGGCCCCGAGGAGCTTGACGACGGTGAACGCCTGAGAGCTCGCGAGCAGTACCGCGGACAGCCCGAGTGCCGCCACGGTCATGTGGACCATCAGCCCGCTCTGGACGCCCAACGCGGCGCGCAGACCGTCGGCTCGTGATCGCGACGAGTGTCTGAGCACCACGAACCAGTCGGGCCCTGGAATGACGTACGCCAGCGCCGCGGCGATCGCGAAACCCCACAACATGTGTGTGTTCACGACTTCACCGTAGCGAAAATCGCCCCGTGTGGTCGACAGCCGACGCCCGTTCGAGTGTGTGTTTCGACGACGTCGAACGCTCCCAGCCGGTCCGTCAGCGCAGGTACGGGCCACCGATAGGCCGTCGTGACCGCGTGATCGAACGGGCCCAGTTCGGGCGCTTCGAAGAATCCGATCAGCAGGCTTCCACCTGGTCGCAGCACCCGTGCGAATTCTTCGAGCGGCGCGGCGATCTCGTCCGGTGTGTGGTGGATGAGGGAGTACCAGGCCAGGATCCCGCCGACGGGTCCCTGCAGTTTCTCGGCGACCCCGACGTCGAACCGTCGCCCTGGATACCTGCGAGACGCATGTTCGACGAACTCAGGCGTCGGATCGATCCCTCGAATATCGTGGCCGAGGGACGCGAGATGGTCCGTCCAGTGGCCAGGGCCGCAGCCGACGTCGACGATGGGCCCCGACACCGACGTCGCCCACTCGGTGACCAACTGCCGATCCGACGGATGCACCGCGCCCATCGAGTCCAGCAGGTGTACGTATTCGGCGACACGATCGGAGTAGGCGGTCACCGAGCAACGGTAGCCTTTCCGGCATGCGGAGCTGGGCGGTACCGAGCTCCGCGCCACTCCCATACTCAGCGTCGCTCGACGGGAATCCAGAGCTCGCCGCGTCCCGAAGTCCAGTCGGCGCTCTTCTCGGTGACGGTCAGCAGTTCCGGCCCCGGGACCACTTGGTAGGGGTTGGAAGGGAACCATTCGCTGAACGCATCGGCCCAGAGTTGTTGCAGTGCAGACTGAAAGTTCTCCGACGCCTGCGCCTCGAACACCACCCATTTCGACGGCGCCACCCGGAGCGAGTCCCACTCCGGATGGTGCGTCGACGACGCCACCGCGAAGTAGTAGTCGAACAGGCTCCCGTCTTCTCGATCCGGCTCGAATCCGTCACTGACGAACAAGATCTCGGGTAACTCCGGGACGTCGGCGACCGCTTCGAGCGCCTGCCCGGTTCCGGGTTTCAGGCTCTGGTGGAACTCCGTCATCGCAGTGTTCTCGCCCTGATACTTCAAGGGGATTCGCGTTTTTCTACCGACGATGTGGAATTCCGGCAGGTCGACTATTCGGTATCGCATGGTGCTCCGTCCTTCGATGGTCAGGTGAAATGTCACCGCTTGCTGCGAACGAAGGACTGCACCCGGCCTGCGTGCCGCCGATGGCGTCAGGCCGTTCATCTGGCGGAACGCCCGAGTGAAGGCGTCCGACGACGAGTATCCGTACTTGGATGCGACGTCGAGAATTCCGACACCGTCGAGAATCTCCGCCGTTGCCAACGTCATTCGGCGGGCTCGGATGTAGTGCGACAGCGGCATGCCTGCCAGCGCCGAGAAGACGCGTCGGAAGTGATACTGCGAGGTGAGCGTGATCCGCGCAAGCTCCGTCGCGTCGATCTCACCCGCCAAGTTGTCCTCGATGTAACCGAGAGCATCGTTCCACCGACCGAGCATGCCGTCCTGCCTTCCTTCGTTCTGACCGAAACGATAGGAGTGCTCCCAGTGTGGATTCTCGACTTTCCGTGCCGTGAACTGTCGGTGATGCTACCAATGCCAGGCGTCACCGCCGACGTTCTCGATGGTCTGCTGCAGCACTCGAATGGTCGTCGCGAAGTCCTCCGGGCTGACCCCCTGCATCCGTTCGGTGTGTAGGTCGCGTTGGACGTCGGCGGCGTCGCGGAACTTGTCGGCGCCCGCGTCGGTGAACGTCAGCCTGGTGTCTGTTTGCGTCACCCACCCCTTGTGCGTTGCGGAGTCGATGGCGTCGACGATCGCCTGTGGGGTGTCATTGTGGCCGATCAGCTCGATTGTCGCATCACGATCGACGCCTCCCGGGTGCAGAGAAAGTTGGTGCAGAAGCCACCATTCGGGTTGTGCCACATCGATGTCGCGGAGCGCGCCCTGGGTCCGGGTGCGGATCGCTTCACCTGCGCGGACGGTCCAGAATCCTATGGGTTGCTTTTCCGGCGGTTGCATGTCCCGTGTCGTGTTCATGTAGTCGACGGTAGAAGCTCGAGTGCACTCGAGGTCAAACGCTGCGTCAGGATGCATACTCGTGAGATGGCAGACGAGTTCACGTGGTCGCAGTTCTCGTCGATCGTGCTGATTTTCGTCTGTGTGCCGACCGTGATCGGCGGTTGTGCGGTGTGGTCAGCGCTGTGGTCGGAGAGGGCACGATTCGCCGGGCAGACGGGTAGTGGACGAGTGGGAGTGTGGGGCACCGGTTCGATTGCGTTCGTCGGTGGGTTCGTGGCGTGCACCGGATGGCTGAGCTGGTCGGCCGACTACAGGGGAGAGATCCGAGGGCCCGGATTGCCCGCGCCGAACCAGTTTCCGACGTGGCAGGTAGTAGCCTGCGGCGCAACGGTTGTCGGAGTGTGTTTCGGCGCAGCACGGCTCTCCAGGTGGGCCCGTGCCGGCGGGTTGGTCGCTGCCCTGGGCACCGCAGGGGGATTCACGACTGCATTTGCGGTCAGCGCGAGCACCGATTCGACAGGGCAGGCAGGCGTGGGAGTGTTGCTGTCCCAGGTCGGCTGGCTTGCGGCGCTGGTGGTTCTGATGCTGGTTCGCGCGAAGATCCTGACGCGCAATTCACGTACGCACCAGGGACCTACGCGTCGCACCGGTACCAGTGGGTGCGACGCGTAGGTCGGGTCCGCGAATCGAGCGTGGGGATTCGTAGCCCGAGTCAGCAGCTGACGTCGTCGTTCGGCATGACCCCGTCGACCAGGTAGTCGGTGATGACGTCCTGGGCGCATTGGTTCTGCCCGAGAGCGTAGACGCCATGGCCGCTGCCGTCGGCGGTGAGCAGTCGTGAGCGGTCGCCGAACATCTCGTTGATTCGTTCGCCGTTGCTGAACGGGGTGACCGGGTCACGCTGGTGCTGTGCGACGAGGATGTTCGTCGGACCGTCGGCCTCCACGGGTACGGGTGGTTCGGTGTGCTCGAGCTGCCAGTACGCGCAGGGCATGATGTTCGCGGCTGCGGCGCCGAACAGTGGGTTCTTCTCGCGGTCTTCTTCGATTGCCTGCTTGTAGACCTCCGGGTCGCGGGGCCATTCGACGTCGTTGCAGGTGACCGCCAGGAAGACCGACCAGGTGTTGTCGAATGCGGACGCTCCTTGTCCGACGGGTGGGCCCTCGGAGGGGAGTGTGTCCAGCGCTGTCCTCCACATCTGCGCCGTCGCGTCGTACGAGGCCGGGTTGTACAGCGCCACGAACATTCCGAGCCGGAAGCTGCGGCCGTCGAGTCCCTCGACAGGTTCGCGATCCAGCTTGTCGGCGATGGTGAAGTACGTCTGCCGTACTTCCTCCGGCGTACTGCCCAATCGGTACTGCTCGTTGCGCTCCGCTGCCCACTTCGCGAAATCGGGGAAGGTGTCCTCCATGCCTTCGGAGTAACTACGCATACCGTCGCGGTCGAGGTGTGTGTCACCGATGTTGCTGTCCAACACTATTCGGTCGGTCTTGTCCGGGAACAACGATGCGTACGCACCCCCGAGGGCGGATCCGTAGGAGTACCCGAGGAAATTGCCTTTCTCGTCTCCGAGTGCTTGGCGGATGCTGTCGAGGTCGCGCGCCATGTTGGCCGTTGTCACGTGCTTCATGCGGCCGTCGTCGCCTTCGGCGCAGTTCTCGGCGACGCGCCTCGCTACGGTGTTCTGTTCTTCGAATGCGCTGTCGTCGTAGGCATACGGTGGAACTGCCCCGCGATACTGGATGTCGTCGGTTATTCCGCAGTTGATGGGCGACGAGTGTCCGACTCCGCGTGTGTCGATGCCGATGAGGTCGTAACTGTCCAGTGTCTCCTGTGGTATTCCGCGTTCGACGAGGAACTTGGGTTGGTCCAGTCCGGTGCCGCCGGGCCCGCCGGGATTGAGCATGAGCGAGCCGCGTCGCTCGTCGGGATTCGTCGACGCGAGCTTGGAGATGGTGAGGTCGATCCGTTCGCCGTCCGGGTCATCGTAGTCGAGAGGTACGGGCACTGTCGCGCACTGCAATCCGGTGCTGTCGAAGCCGTCGGGGCAGGCCGCCCACGTGATCGGTTCGTTCTGTGCAGTCCAGTCGTATGAGGCCGAGGCGGGAGGTGGGAGTGCGTCCGTGTCCGGGGTGGAGGACGCCGAACAACCGGCGATCACCGCTCCGGACGCCGCGAGGATCAATGCTGGGCGAATCACTTTCATGGTGTGTTTCCTTTCGGTTCAGTTGGCCGCTGCGTCGAGCAGCCAGTGGTAGCGCAGGCGAAGGCCGCGCTCGATGCTGGCGACGGCGGTGGCAAGGGTGAGCGTGATGTTCAGCCACACCGGCAAGCTGACGGGTGAGGTGAAGACTCCGAGGGAGTCGGCGATGGGCGGTACCTTCGACACCGCGTCGGCGAGCTGCAGGAGCAGTAGCACGACTCCGACGATCAGCATCGTTGCCGATACCACCCCGATGGCGCGGCTGGCGGTCGGGTGGTGGCGGTCGAGGCGCGCCCGACGACCCTCTGCCGACGCGGGGTCCGGCACGAGCTGCTTCTCGGTACCGTCGTCGGCGATGAAGTGGCAGCGTTTGAGGCCGAAGCCGCTCATCGCGACGTCGATGATGCCGTCGTCGACGGTGAACGCCGCCGGCAGTTTCGATTCTGCGAGGTGGCGCCCGTCCCGGTAGAGGTCTGCCTTGACGTCTCCCGAGCTCTGGTTCTGCCAGTGCCTGACGTCGATCGCGTACTCCGTGTTCTCGCGCTTCAGGTAGAACAGCGCGCGGCCGGGCAGTTGCCACCAGCGAAATGGCTGTAGTCCGCGTCCGTCGCCCACTCGCACCCGGCGGGTGGCCCGGTGCTGTTTCCATTCGTCGAACACTGCTCTTCCTTTCCTGGTGAAAGCACTAGCACGCTGTACTGTCGTAAGCGATGAGCCGACACTAGCACACTGTGCTAGCACGGCGTGCTAGTCGAGTGGAAAGAGGGAGACGATGGCAGAGGTGCTCGATACGCGAGCGAAGATCATCATCGCGGCGTGCGAGATGATCGGCGAGGATCAGGCGTCGACGCTGAGCGTGCGCTCGGTGGCCGCGCGCGCCGGAGTGAGCATGGGGTCGCTACGGCACCACTTCCCGACGCAGCGCGCGCTTCGTGATGCTGTTCTCGAGACCATCTACGACGTGGTGACGACGGACGACCAGGTCATTCACGACGAGACAGTGCCGGCGCGCGACCGCTTGGTGCAGTGCCTGCGTCTGATTCTGAGCCCGCTCGTCGGCGACAAGGCGCGGGAGGCTTGGTTGAACTTCATGGCATCGTTCGTGGAACCCGAACCCACCGACCGGCTTCGCGCCTCGTACGCCGCGATCACCGACGAGGGTAGGCGGAGGGTCGAACACTGGTTGGGCGTCCTGGACAAGGAGGGAGCCCGCGCCGACGGCGACCTGGGTCAGCAGGCAATGTTCCTCAACACCGTCGTCACCGGCCTGTCGCTGGATCGGGCGGTGCCCATCGACCATTCGGTTCTGCACACCGAAACCGCCACACTGTATTTCGCAGTGGACGCGGTGCTGAAGGCCGCCTCCGGCGGGTGAGTCAGCCGGGGAGAATCCCCCCGAACCAGGTGGTCAGTGCGGCGGACAATCCGTCGTCGGTGCCCTCTCCCACCCAGGCGACGTAACCGTCCGGCCGCACGAGTATGGCTGTCGGCGCCGGAACTTCGCCGATCACGGGCAGTTCCCACGGCCCGTCGCATTGCGCGCGCACTCCGTTCACCGACGGCCCGGAGAATTCGAGTAGTACCGGCGCGGCAGAGTGCAGCAATTCGAACACCCTGGTCGGCCCGGTATCGGTGACGAGGTCCAGGTCCGGCATGCGCCGCCCCAGAAGCGGATGTCCGACGCCCATCTCGTAGGTCACGTCGAGCCCGGAGATCAACGCTGCCATACGAGTTGCCCCATCGCCGACGACTATCTCGTCGAGCAGATCCTTCATTGCCTCTTGCCGCGGGTCGGCTTTCTGGAAGAGCGATTGCGCCATCGTGTATTTCAATGCTCGTGCGCCGGCGGGGTGCCGTTCGGAATGGTAGGTGTCCAGCAGTGCGTCGCTGCTGGTGCCCCGCACTACCTGAGCCAGCTTCCACCCGAGATTCACTGCGTCCTGCAGTCCGAGACCGATGCCTTGGCCTCCCGTCGGCGAATGCACGTGTGCGGCATCGCCGGCGAGCAGGATTCGACCTTTCCGGTACGACGCCGCCTGGCGCGTGGCGTCGGTGAATCGGGACAGCCAGGTGGGTGAGTGAACGCCAAAATCGGTGCCGAACACCTCCACGAGACCGCGCCGGAGATCGTCGAGCGAGGGCTCGGTGCCTCGCTGTAGCTCCTTCTCGGTCAGTACCACTCTCACCGTGCCGTCGCCCATGGCGTGCAGGCCGTGAACACCGCGTTCGTCGATCTTCCCGGCAGTGGGAAGTTCTTCGGTGACGGATACGTCGGCGATCAGACTGCTGCGGGTGGCGTCGGGTCCGACAAAGTCGATTCCGGACTCCCGACGTACGACGCTCCGGCCGCCATCGGCGCCGACGACGTACTGCGCGTCCAGTCTCTCGCCTGAATCGAGAACGACTGCAGCGTTGTCGACGGCTGAACAGTCGACCGAGGTGACCTCGCTGGTACGTCTGATGGTCACGCCGAGTTCGAGGGCGTGTTCCAGCAGTAAACGCTCGATGTGATTCTGGAACAGCGCAAGGGTGTACGGATGGCGGGTGGGTAGCTGTCCGATGTCCAGCCGCGTACCGGCGAACGACGCCACCTGTACGGTAGTGCCCTCGTCGAGGAACCGTTGGGCTATGCCTCGCTGATCGAGTAGTTCGATTGTGCGGGAGTGTATTCCGCCGCCTCGGGAACCCACGAGGTCCTGGGACGAGCGTCGATCCAGGAGAAGGGCGTCCACCCCGGCCGATTTCAGTTCGGCGGCGAGCATCAACCCCGTCGGACCGCTGCCGACGATCACCACTTCATACACGACGACCTCGCTTTCGGGAGGGTACGAGTAGCGGGACGAGTCGAACGTACGCCACCATGCCGACCAACTCCACCAACGTCTGCGTCACCACGACCACCGCGGCTACCGACAGAGAATCCGGCAGAGCGAGCGCCAACGGCAGCACGACGAGCGAGTTACGGGTAGCGCCGGAGAAGACGAGCGCACGCGTCGCAGGTACGTCCTGGCGAGCGATCCGTCCCGCAGCCAGACCGACGAACGCCATGACCACCAGAAACGCGATGAATACGGCTGCGGCGGAAACAAGTTCCGTTCCGCGGTCACGAACCGAGTCGATCTGCGACGCGACCACCACCAGCAGCGTGGCCATCATCAACGGAACCATCGCTTTCGCTGCGGTGTCCATAATTGTCCGGCCGATCGCGTGCCGGCGTGCCACGGCCTGTGTCGCAGCCGCCGATCCGAGCGGAACGACGATGAGTAGGAAGAACGCGTGGACGAACGGCGTCACATCGATGACAGCCACGACGTCGGAGCCGACGAAAATCCACAGATACAGTGGCAGAAACGCGATTTGAAGCAGCATCAAGAGCGGTGCGGCGGCGAGCAGACGCTGTGAAGCGGCTCCCGCCAGTCCGCTGAACACGATGACGTAGTCGATGCACGGTGCGAGCAGCACCAGCAAGATCCCGACGAGAACGGCCTCGTTGCCGGAGACGAACCGCGTCAGAGCGAACACCACGACCGGTACTGCCACGAAATTCAGTACTACCGCAGCTGTCAGGAACCTACTGTCCTTCAACGCGTTTCCGATCGACGCGAACGGGACTGCGAGGAACGTCGCGTACAACAGCACGATCAGGACCGGGTTGATGGCGTGTTCGAACACCGGCGCCGACTGCGGTGACGCCAACCCCACCACGGCTCCCACCGTCAAAGCAGCCAGATACAGAGCGATCTGGTGCTTCTCGAGCCAGGTGTGCATATTCGTCACAGTAGTGGGCCGCGTCGTGTTCCGGTGTTCGGCTCCTACCGGTAGTCGAAACGGATGAACACTGTGTCGTTCGGCCCGTGGGTGCTCACGTGGGCTCGCACCTGATACACCTCCCAGATCAAATCCTCGGTCAGTACCGCAGCCGGGGTGCCCGCAGCGACCACTCTGCCCTGCGACAACACCACCATGTGGGTGCAGAACATCGCTGCGAGGTTGAGATCGTGCAACGCAACGACGCTGGTGATGGGCAGCCGGGAAACGAGGGACAGCAATTCGAGCTGGTGATGGATGTCGAGGTGATTGGTCGGTTCGTCGAGCAGAAGCTCGCGCGGTTCCTGGGCGAGGGCGCGCGCGATCTGTGCCCTCTGCCGCTCGCCACCGGACAGTTGGTGCCACAATCGGTGCGCCTTGTCGGTCAACCCGGTGTGTTTCAACGCAGCGTCGACTGCCTTCTGGTCCGCCGACGCATTACCGCCGAACGCGCCACGGTGCGGGATGCGGCCGAGCCGAACGACGTCTGCGACGGTGATGTCGAAATCCGTGTCGGCGTGCTGACTCACCACGGCAACGGCTTTCGCGATGTCGCGTCGACGCATGCCGGCCAGTTCCGCGTCGTCGAGCGTGACGACGCCGGACGTCGGCTTGACGGCGCCGTTCATCAGTTGCAGCAGTGAGGATTTGCCGGATCCGTTGGGGCCGAGCAGTCCGACGGTATCGCCGGGCGCCGGTGTCAGGGTCACCCCGTCGACGACGAGAGCACCCCCACGCTGCCACCGCACGTCGGACGCTGCGAGTGTCATGCGGACTTCTTCCGTCTGGCCAGGATGGCGATGAATGCAGGAACTCCCACCAGCGCCGTGCCGACGCCGACGGGCAGAGGCGTCGGCGCGAAGGCGACGCGGGAGACGGCGTCGACCCAGACCATGAATACCGCGCCCATCAGCGCGGTCACGGGGATCAGCCGGTTGTGTCGTGATCCGATGAGAAACCGTGCGGCGTGCGGCAGTACGAGGCCGACGAATCCGATGGCGCCTGCGACACTGACGAGCGTCGCGGTGATCAGCGCGGTGACGACGAGCAGTGCAGTACGTGCTGCGCGCACGTTGATTCCGAGGGAGGACGCCACCTCGTTCCCGAAGCTGAAGGCGTCGAGGACGAAGGCGTAATAGAAGCAGAGCGCGACTCCGACGGCGACCACCGCGACGCACAGGGCGACGTCGTCCCAGCGAACGCCTTCGAGTGATCCGAGCAGCCAGAACATGACGCCGCGGGTCTCGTCGGAATCGGCGAACGCGAATATCACGAGCGACGTCAACGCCGAGAAGAGTTGTGTGCTGGCCACACCCGCGAGGATGACCCGGTCGTTGTTTCCGCCCGACAGGTGGGCGAGCAGTAGGACGAGTCCGAACGCGACGAGGGCGCCGACGAACGCTCCACCGGACAGCCCCAGTGCGGCACCACCGATTCCGAGGATGCCGACGACGACAGCGCCTGTCGAGGCTCCCGAGCTGATACCGAGAACGAACGGGTCCGCCAGCGGGTTTCGCAGCAGCGACTGCATGATGACACCGCAGATGCCCAGACCACTCCCACAGGCGGCGGCGACGAGGCTGCGAGGTAGTCGCTCCTCCCACACGATCGCGTTCTTGGACACCTTCACCGGAATGTCGGTCAGACCCAGATGATTGGTGACGACATCGCGCACGTTGACCAGTGACACACTCGCAGGCCCCAGCGTCATCGCGATGGCGACCGATGCCACGAGCAGGGCGAGGCCGCCCACCAGAACGGCGGGCAGACCCAGCTTGCGACGTGCGGCAGGCGCCGTGGTGTTCAGGACTGTGGTGTTCAGGACTGTGGTGTTCAGGACTGCGGGCCCATCTCGCGCAGGCCCGCGGCGACTTTCTCGACACCGTCGACGAGCCTGATGGACGGGTTCATCTCGGCTCCGTGGAGGGAGATGTAGCGCTTGTCCTGCACAGCCTGCATGGTGTTGGTGACCGGGTCCGATTCCAGGAACGCGATCTTGTCGGCGAGGAGGTCGCCGGGGAAGCGCGCACGAAGCAGATCGCCGAGCACGAGCACGGACGGGCTGCGGTCGACCATCGTCTCCCACCCGACGGCAGGCCAGTCGTCGTCCAGGTCGGAGTAGACGTTGGTGGCCCCGACTGTCGTCGCGATCAGGTTGGCGGAGCCGAGTCCGCCGGCGACGTAGGGACTCTTGGTGTCGGCGAACCAGAACGCCATGGTCTCACCGGTCTCGGCCAGTTCGGCGGTCGCGGCGGTCATGCGATCCTGCAGTTCGGTGACCAGGGCGGCGCCGCGGTCCTGCACGTCGAAGATCTCGGCGAGCTCGGTGATCTCCTGGTAGAGCGCATCGACTGTCAAGGGGTTGGTTCTGGTGTTGCCGCCGTTGATGCTGAGGCCGTTGTCGCAGTCGGTCGGCGACAGGTAGGTCTCGGCGCCGGTCTCGGCGAAGCGGGCACGCTCGGCGACGCCGCCCTCCTTGAAGTGACGGCCGAACGACGCGGTGACGAAGTCGGGGTCGGCGTCGAGCACCACCTCGTAGGTGGGTGCGTTGTCGGCGAGGCGGGGGACGTCGGAGTTCGCCGCTTCGAGGTTCTCTCGCACCGGGTCGGTCCACGACGCGGTGCCGACCATGCGGTCCTGCAGGCCGAGAGACAACAGGATCTCGGTCGAATTCTGGTCCAACGACACCACGCGCTGCGGGGGAGCATCGACGGTGACCGACTCGCCGCAGTTGTCGAGGACGAGTGGGTAGGCCGTGTCGCCGTTGCCGCCGACGGCGTCGGAATCGGTGACGGCCTCGGATTCACCGCACGCGGTGAGAAGTCCAGCGACGACGGCCATGGCGCCGACGCGCCTGAGCAATGCACTCACGATGAACACTTTCTGGGACGGCACAATGCGTGAGTGGACGCGCCATGTCTGCGCGATCCACTCGCGCAGAACGTACGAGGCGACGAACGCGGATAGGCTAACCTATGCCGATCCCCGAAGTCATATCGCGCTGGGACTATTGAACGAACGAGGGGATTGATCGTGGCGGCGGGCGTCGACGGCCGACATTCGAGATGGCGCTGGTCGTTCATCACCGAGTTGGCGGGGGCAACCCCGACGATCCGGCTTCTCGTGCTGACCCAGATGACGTTCAACATTGGATTCTTCATGGTGCTGCCGTACCTGTCGGTGCACTTGACGTCCGATCTGGGGCTCGGTGCGGCGGTGGTGGGTGTGGTCCTCGGCATCCGCACGTTCTCTCAGCAGGGGCTGTTCTTCATCGGCGGCACCCTGGCGGACCGATGGGGTATCAAGCCGGTCGTTCTCGTCGGCTGCGGCATCCGGGTGCTCGGATTCCTCGGAATGGCGGTCGCAGGTTCACTGGCCGGTGTGGTCGTGGCGACGGTGGCCATCGGCTTCGCAGCCGCATTGTTCTCGCCCGCCGTCGAGTCCGCGATCGCCATCGAGGCGGGAAGAAGTGAGCGCGACGACGGGCCCAGCCGGGTCGAGACGTTCGCGCTGCTGTCGGTGTGCAATCAAATCGGCTCGTTCACCGGCCCGCTGATCGGATCGGTACTGCTGGTCGTCGACTTCCGTGTCGCCTGCACGGTCGCTGCCGTGATTTTCGTCGGCGTCATCGGAGCACACCTGAGATGGCTGCCGAACGAACCGGGCGAGCACCGAGGCGAGTCGTGGCTCTCCGGGTGGAACGACGTGGTGCGCAACAAGACTTTCGTGTTGTTCGCGGTCGCGATGAGCAGCCAACTGGTGGCGTACAACCAGCTGTATCTGCTGCTGCCCCTGGAGGTCGAACGGGCATGGGGATCGCAGGCAGTGCTGGGGTGGTTCTTCGCGATCTCCGCGGTGTTCGTGGTGTCCTCGCAGATGGGCATCACCCGCATGGTCGGCGCACGATCACCCCGGGTCACGTTGCCGGCCGGATTGGCAGTCATGGCACTGTCGTTCGTGGTCGTGGCACTGACGACTCCCCTCGGGCTCAGCGGGTTCGTCGGCCTGCTCCCGGCGGCAGGTTTCGTTGCCCTGCTCGCACTCGGGCAGATGATCGCCATGCCGCAGGCCCGTGACATCGTCCCGCGATTGGCCGGTGAGCGCAGACTGGGTGCCTACTACGGCTTCATGGCATCACTCGGAGGCATCGGCGTTCTGATCGGTTCGGTCGCAATCGGGGCAGTCATCGACGCGGCTCCATCGACTGGGTGGGGGTCGAGCACGCCCTGGCTCGTGGCCGCCGTCTTCCCCCTCGCCGGCGTCGTGGGTATCCGCTTGGTGCTGAGGAGCCTCCCTTGAGGGCTCGGGACCGGGCCTGAAGCTCCACTATTCGGTGCTGAAGGGCAGATCCAGGCATATGACGCAACAAATTGGAGCGTCAGGCACCCCTGGTAAGCCGGAATCCGAATCGGTACGCGATGATCCCTGCGACAGCCCCGAGCGCCGCACCTATCAGAGGGGCGAACCAGACGGCCCGTCGCAGGAACAGCCCCGATCGAACCTGGAACGAGATGTCCTGCGAGGTCTCGTAGGCGTCGTTCATCTGCACTCCCCGCATTGGTTCGTACACACCGTTGTACTCGACCTCGGAGGCGAAGTATGCCTGCTGAACGAGCTCGAGAACCGCAGGGAGAAGACCGACAACAGCACCGGTAAGGCTCAGCAGCAGCACGAGTGAACGCACGGTGCGTATCGTAACGAGTCGTGTCGGACGAGGCGTACGGACGGGTGACCGATCCAGAGCGGTTCGCGCCGCTGGTGACTGCGGCGAAAGAATTTGCGGACGATGTGGCGACACGGTTCGACGTCGATGTCACTTGTGTGGCCGGTGACCCGGGTTCGCAGGTGGTCGAGGCCGTTCACTTCGTACCAGCGCAGGACGATCAGGCGCCGTTGATCGTCTCGTTCACGTCGTTTCCCGGAGTGCTTCTCGATGTGGGTGCATCACAGCGAATCGCGTTGCCCGCGTGTGGGTGCGATGCGTGCGAAGAGGATGTCGAGAATCTGATCGGCCACCTGAACAGGTACCTCTCCGCTCTCGTCTCGGGGCAGTTTTACGAGCGCATTGTCGATTCGATGGTCGAGCACGTGTGGGAAGGCGGTAATTGGCGCAATTCGGGTCGTGGCCCGATTCCCGAGTTACGTGTCGCGATGCCCGAGGATGGGCGATGGAAGCGGTGGTCTCCGAAGTGACCGGTCAGAAGTCCTGCTCGAATCGGTACCAGTCTCCGTCGAAGTCGTAGAACTCGATGGCCTCGTCGTACTGTGGCCGGCCCGGCGCCGGGGGACCGTCGGGGAGGTAGCCGAATCCGATGGAGCCGCCCAGTCCGCTGTCGACGAAGACAAGGCACCCCGTCCCCAGTGGGCGGACGGCCACCACGGTGTAGACGCCGATTCGTTGACCCCCGGATGCGGAACGGCATTGCGAGACAGTCTCCGTCAGCGCGTCCTCGGATACTGCGAATGCAACGGTCCGGGGCAGCGACAACGCCACCGCGCCGACGGTGAGTAGTACGAGAACGGGTGCGACGACACTCCACCCCCGTGCCCGGTACTTGGACCAGCCGATGAGGGCGAATGCCGACCACAGCACCGCGATCACCACGAGCGGGACCACCGCGAGACCGAGGTACAGGCCGTTGGGACTGGGAGGCGTGAAGGCCCACAGAACGAGGCCACACCCGAGCGCTACCAGCACCGTGGTGACGGCGGACGCCCAGTTCCACCAGGTCCGATCGGATGCAGGCATGGTCGCCGACCCTACTTGATTCCACTCCGCGCGAAGGCCATAGGCGCTGTTGGACTCGGGTCCACATGTAGATCGACCCGCTTCGGTGCGGTGCAGGCCCCCGCTGTGGCAGGCGGCTGAACTTCGGTCGAGAGGTTCGATCTAGGGCCCGAACATTTCGAGGAACTGCTCGAGGGTGGGTACCGCGGGAGGTGCCGTGATTTCCGGGGACAGGTCGATGCCGCCGAGGGCGCCGAGGACGTCGTCGGTCTGGGCTGCGGCCGAGCCGTAGGTGTTGGCGGCGATCGAGAAGCCGTCGCCGATGGATGCGGAGGCGACGACGCTGGATGCGTCGTCGGCCCAGCCCCATTTGGTTCCGGTCACATCGACGAGCTCGCCTGTGCCCCAGTCCTGCTGGGTGCCGTCGGTGGCGACGGGACTCGATGAGTTCATCCATCCCAGGATCGGGCTGGCCGGGTCGGTTCTTTTCTTCGCTTCCAGGAAGCGGACGGTATCTGCAGTGCTGGTGTAGGAACTACCCCAGAAACCTCCGCGCGAGGTCGACGGCAATCCGAACTCACCGGCGGTGGCGTCGATGGCGTTCGGGTACTTCGAGTCCAGTGCGGACGCGGCGCCGTCGTCGCTGGATTGGATCATCCGTGCTGCGAGATCGCGGTCACCGGCCGACCCGTCTCCGTGTCGTAGTGCGTAGTCCGCCAGGTACAGCTTGACCGTCGACAACCCTGGTCGGGCGTCGTTCTCGTTGGCGGTTCCCAAGCGCAGTCCGCTGGGCGAGTGCGAGAAGGAGATCGAGGTCCGAGCAGGTACGTCGGCGAAGTTCTCGGGACCGGGGAGCGCCGACGCCGGTGCCGCCGCTGCGAATGCGCAGGCGACGGCGGCGAGGGGCGCGAGGGACAGGTGTCGTAGCGACGGCATGCACGGTGGTACCCCGTTATGGAACCGGTCAATCCGGACTCAGCGAAGAGCGTCCGCGATGCGGGGAACCAGAGTGTCGATGGCGTACGGAATCGACAGCACCGAGTTGTAGGTGATCGCGCCGCGCTGGTCGAGGGTGGCGGGAATGATCGCTCCGTTGCGGCCGGCGGTGGTGTTGGCGAACGAAGCGTTCTCGGCGACGATGTCGAATGTCTCGTCGGGTCCGAGGACGAGCAGGACGTCGGCGTCGAGCATGTTGACGTTCTCGGCCGAGAATTCGACGTAGAACGTGTCGCCGGTGTCGCCGTCGAGTACGGGCTGCGGCGTCGCGAACCCGAGGGAGGTGAGGAACTGTCCGCGTCCGTCTCCGGGGAGGAAGCCTGCGTACACGCCGCTGTAGGACATGACGGCGACGCCGGTCTTGCCTGCGAACTCGGGATGCGCGGCGACGGTGTCGGCGATCAGAGCGTCGGTCTCCTCGTTGAGCCGTACCCCTTCTTCCTTCATTCCCATTGCGGTGGCGATGGTTTCGGTTGCAGCAGCGCGAGGCACCGCATACGCCGCCGTACCCTCCGGCCGCGCGACGGTGGGTGCGATCTCGCTGAGCTTGTTGTACGTCGCCTCGTCGAACCCGGCGTTGAGGCCGAGAATCAGGTCGGGTGCGAGCTCGGCGATCTGCTCGAGGTTGGGTTCCGAGTCCGACTCGATGCGGGTGAGTTCGGCGTCGCCGACTTGTTCCTGCGCCCACGGGCCGAGCCCGGTTTCATAGAACGCGAAACCACTGTTTCCGACGGGAACGTGGCCGAGGGCGAGTACGACGTCGGCATCGGAGACCCCGAGGGTGACGATTCGTTCAGGCGTCGACGGCACTTCGGTGCTTCCGAAGACATGCTCGATGGTCACGGGGAACTCGCCGGTGGGAGCGGTGGACGTCGTCTCGCTTTCCGAGTTGGAACACCCTGTCAGAACGCCTGCGAGCAGCATCGCGCCGGCTATCGCTGCACCGATTTTCATCGAACTCATCAACCCGATCTGTGATTCCGCCTATTTGGTCAGGCAACCCTAACCCAGTCGTCGACAAGGATGAGCTCGAGGGTTCGTGTCGTAGCCATGTGGCACCGTGGTCGGTGTGACACTGTTCGGTATCGACGTCAGCAATCATCAGGGCAACTTCGATTTCGCCGCGGCCAAGGCCGAAGGGTTCGCGTTCGCGACGCACAAGATCACCGAGGGGTCCGGGTATCGCGATCCGTTCTGGCCGCGGGCCGCTGCGGAGATGGCGACGTATTTTCCCGGACGGTGGGGCGGGTACGTGTTCTGTCGAACGAACACCGACCCGGCTTCCGAAGCGGAGACGCTTCGCAATCACGCTGGTGGCGTTGATTTTCCGCTACAGGTGGATTACGAGGACACGACGAACGGCGGGTCGGTGAACGATCTTCTCCGGCGGTTCGACGCCTACCGCGCGGTGGGGTTCCAGCAGTTTCTCCCGGTGTATCTTCCGCGTTGGTTCTGGGAAACCCGGATGGGCAGTGCGCCTCTGGAGCGATTGCCGGTGGGGGTCTGGAACAGCGATTACGTGACCGGGCGTGACTTCGCTTCCCGGTTGTATCCCGGGGACAACTGGGCACCGGCTCGTGGTGGTGGTGGCAGTTTCGGAGGCTGGGCGGACATGGGGGGCAAGCCAGTGCAGATCCTGCAGTTCTCCGAGAGTGCCTCGGTAGCCGGTCAATTCATCGACGCCAACGCTTTTCGGGGCGACGACGCGGCGCTGGCCGAGCTGTTCAGAACACCTGCGTGAACTGGTACCAATCACCGTCGTAATGGGAGTACTCGATGTCCGGTCGTCCGGCATAGTGGGTGTACGTGTTCGGGATTCCCAGCGGGAGGTAGGCCAGGCCCACGCCGTCGACTCGGCCACCGCCCCGCACGTACAGCACGCAGCCGCCGTGCCCTGCCGCATCTGGATCGACCGGCATCGTGTGCCACACGCGGTACAGCCCCACCCGTCGTTCGGCGGTGTCGACGTCGGGGCACTCTTCGGCGGTCGCAGTCAGGGCGCCTTCGGACACGGCGAAGGCAAAGGCCGACGGTATGGACAACGACACGAGGACGGCGGTGACCAGCGCAAACACAGGCGCGATCGCCGTCAGCCGTAGCGTCCGATACTTCGCCCACCCGACCAGGCCCAGCAGCAGCCACACCGCGGCCACGGCGAGCACGGCACCCTGCGCGATGCCGAAGTACAGGTAGTTACGTTCGGGCGGTACGTACGCCCACAGCACGAGCAGGCACACGAGAGCGGCGAGTGCCGCCACCACGATCGTCAGTCCAACCCACCACGGCGCCCCCCTGGGCCTGTCGGTCATCCACGACACTGTGCCACGTCGGCGCCGAGTTCACGCGCGTTTCGGCGGGGGCACCGTGATGGAGGCGATGAGTGCCGCGTTGGCGGGGTCGTCCCAGGCGCTGGGCGTGATGTTTCGCACCTGCCCATCAACCACCCCTCGGTTCAGGTCGATCCGCGTCGTCGTTCCCGCCTCGAAGTCGAGCTTCAGCAACTCGTCGGTGCCGTGTACCTGCCATTCGATTCCGTGCGGGCCGTAGGCGCGATCTGCTCGGGAGAACGTCATGTCGGGCCGATCCTGCTCTGCAACATCGACTGTGCGCCGGCGGTGCTCGTCGAGGACCCGGACCTTCGTGCTCGGCCAGGTTCGGATCACCCCGTGTCGACGGTCGTCGGTCATGTGTGATCCGGACGCGTCGATCAGATAGAGGGACCCGCCGACCACGGCCGACGCGCTGGAGCCCGTCGTGGCGTACCGGTCGATGATCACGGAGTTCTCGTCGACGACAGTGCATCGGTGGACGTCGTGTTCGGACGTGATCCAACACCCGCCGGGCACGGCGTGGAGGCGTCGGGTCCAGCGGTTGTCGGTGGGTTCGATGGTGAGCGGCAACAGAAACCGGGTAATCGCGGAAACGGCGCCTGCTGTCTGTACACGCAACAGGACGGGGTCCGACGCATGCATGACCCAGACGTCGCTGCCGTCGACCGACACGGCTCCGGCGACGAAAGGCGTTGGCGGTGAGAGTACGTCGAGATCGAGGTCGACGAGGATGCCTGTCGTGAGCGTGTGGCCGTCCTCGGTGGGCTCGGGGTCCCACCAAGGATTTTCCGTGGGGACGGCGTCGATCTCGTCGAGGCGTTCGGTTCCGTCGACTCCGTGCCAGCCGCCGTCGATATTCTCGACTTGCTTGTGCACGAGGTGCATTCGTTCGATTCGACCGTGCACCCGCGCGGGTCGGTCGATCGCTCGGTCGTCGAGGACCGCACTGAGCCTCCCGTCGAGCATCACCGACCCGTTCGTGGGGTAATCCGCCCACCACTGCCCGCTCCAGCCGTCGCCGTAGACGAGGTGCAACCACCGGAGTTCTCCGTCCCGCCCTCGGGGACCGGCTCCGAAGGCGGGACGGGCTGTGGCCCTGCGTTTGTCGTCGAGCACCGAGCGGACGGGGCCCGCCGAGTGGTGCTCGAGGGCGACGTCGACCACGTCGCCCACCGATGCACGTGGGAACGACCCGTCTTGAATGACCCAGCCTGCGACGAATATGCGCAGAGCCTTCGGTCGTTCCGCGGGCTCCACTCCTGGCTTGCTCATGTCAGTCCCGACGCACTAGGGGAACCGTGCGGCGAAGCGTCACGGGCGTCGGGTCACCGTGCGAGTAACCGTACACCCGCGGCTGCGTCAGCTACCAGCGACTGCTGTTGCGCCTCCCAGACCGTCGATGAGGGTCGGGAGGAAGAAGGGGATGGACAGCGCCGTCGGACCGATTGCGGAACCGGCCTCCTGGCCGACGAATCCGGCGACGGCGCCCTTCGCGACGGCCGGAATCTGCCGCGACACGTCCGAGGTCAGGAACTCCTGCAACGCCTGGTCGGTGTCGACCTGGGTGAACACGATGTCCGCGTCGATCTTCGAGATGTTCTCCGCCGAGACGGTGGTGGAGAACGGCGATTCACCGTTCGAGAGGGACGTCACCGATTCGGGCGTGGTGAATCCGAGATTCTCGAGCAGCTCGACGCGAGGATCCGTCGGCAAGAGCAGGTAGTAGACGTCTGCTGCCTCGGACACGTAGGCGATGGATCGACCGTCGAATTCGGGGTGCTGATCGCCGGCGTCGGTGACCTGTCGATCGAGGTCGGCGACGAGGTCGCGGGCTGCGTCGGCGCGGCCGAGGACCTCCCCGGTGGTGGTGATGACGTCACGCCACGGCGTCGACCACAGTTCTTCCGGCGGTGCGACGACGGGGATGCCTGCCGCGGTCACTGCGTCGTACTCGGCCTGGGTGAGGCCGGAGTGCGGTGCCATCAGCACGTCCGGGTCGGTGGCGAGGAGTTGTTCGACGGGGAGTTCGTACGCCGAGTTGTCGAGTAGTACCGGGGTCGGCCCGCCGAGGTCCTCGATGGCGTCGGACACCCACGGGTACATCAGGTCGTCGCCTCCGCCGTATTCGGCCGACGGGATGGCGACAGGTACGACGCCGAGGGCGAGGACTGCGTCGGTGGTGCCGAATCCCCAGGTTGCGACGCGTTCCGGTAGTGCTTCTACTGTTGTCTCGCCGTACATGTGGTCGACGGTGACCGGGAAGGAACCCTCGGCTGCTGCTGTGGCAGCCGAGTTGTCGGCGGGGTCGGAGGCGCTGCATCCGGCCAGTGCGAGGGACGCGATTGCAGCAACGGCGACTGCGGTGATGTGTAGCTTCATGAAGATCCTGTACGTCGAACGATGCGGACCTTCAGGTTAGCCTTCGCTTACTTGAGGGTGCGGATCGGCCGGGGAACGTTTAGGCAGACTCATCGTCGGGCACCGTAGTTGTATGAGCGACACAACGAAGGTCACCGTAGAACGCACCATCGAAGCTCCCGTCGACGCGGTGTTCGATGTGCTCTCCAACCCCGAGCGGCATCAGAAGATCGACGCCTCCGGCTTCATTCGCGGCGTGGATCATGCCGATCGCATTCAGAAGGTCGGTGAGGTGTTCACGATGAACATGGCCGGCGATCACATGGGCGGCGAGTACCAGACCGACAACCATGTCACCGGTTACGCCAAGGACAAACTGCTCGCGTGGACCACCGCGCCTGCGGGCACCGAGCCTCCCGGGTGGGAATGGTTGTGGGAGCTGGAATCTCAGGGTCCCAACGAGACGCTGGTGCGCCACACGTACGACTGGTCGAAGGTGACGGACAAGAAGCTTCTCGAGAAGGTGAAGTTCCCGCTGGTCACGGAAGATCAGTTGAACAGCACGCTGTCCTTGTTGGACGCGGAAGCGACAACCTGATCGGCCCCAGCCCGACGTAGTCCTCAGCCCGACGTAGTCCTGACTCCGCCGCGCTCACTGCCCTCGTATCGAGACGGGTGGTGGGCGCGGCGTTGTCGTGCGCGGGTCAGTTGACGCGGTCGGCGAATCCGGCGGGCAGGTCCGACGGCGCGGCGGAGATGATCGTGTCGTCGTCGGCCCCGACGTTCTCGAACAGAGTGATCTTCGCGAATTCCGGCACGACGTAGATGGGGTAGGTAGGCCCTGCGTCGCGGTAGGCACGCATTTCGTCGAGGTGATCGTTCTGGTAGAGAACGGTTTTGGTGCCGTCGAGCTCGATCCACTGTGGGAAGAAGATGGTGCCGTGCAGGCGTCGCTTGCCCGGCAGAACGTTGACGACGACGGAGGTTCCTGTCGGCTCGTTCCACGAGACCTTGTAGACGTCGTCGTCGAGCTGCACCAGGTCGACGGCTTGATCCTTGACCCATCGTCCGCCGACCATGCCGGTGTGGATGCGGTAGTCGATGGTGGTGGCGTTCTTGACGTACATCTCGTATTGCCAATTGTTGGCGTAGGTGTAGATGAAGCGGTGTCCGACGATTCCGCTGAGATCCTGTGGGGGAATGGGATTCTGCACTGTGGTCATACTTTGATTTTGCCACAAAACTAGTATGGTCACAAAACTATCCTGTGGGAGCATGGTCACATGACGTCAGATGCGAGCGAACTCGCTCGTCGGCTCGGCCCGCTGCGACGCGCCCTGTTGCGCGCGACCCGGACCGCTGCCGACCTGCCCGACATCCCCGATGCCCAGATCGAAGTCCTCCGCGCGTTGGTCGAGGATCCGTCGTCGACGCCGGGTGGGCTGGCGACCCGTCTCGATCTGGCGCGATCGACGGTCAGCAACCTGGTGAAGGCGATGGTGACCAACGGGCTCGTCGAGCGGACCGCGGCGACGACGGATCTACGGAGTGCGCAGCTCTGCGCGTCGCCGAAGGCGGTCGAGTTGCTGGCGCGGTACGACAGGTCGAGCTCGCAAGTGCTGTCCGACGCCCTCGCGACGCTCCCCGAGCGCGATCGGCGTGCGGTGGCAGCGGCGTTACCCGCGTTGGCGGCGATCACGCAGGTGCTCCAGCGGCCGTGATCGACGGCCTAGGTGGCCTGAGGCGTCGCGCTGTTAGGCGCAGCGGAGTGATCGCCCGCGATCCTGCCGGTGCGCTTGACCGCCCAGACGATCAACGCGATGGGAACGACCCAGTTGAGCAGGAGGTTGCCCGGGTGGTTGTTGGTCATCTCGGTGGACGACGCCAGTGCACCGGCGATGACGTGGCAGACGGCCATCGCGAACACGACGCCCGCCCACATCGCGCTGATGGACTTGTTCTTCTCGTGGAATCGCGGGGTGCCCCAGTACTGCGGGTCCACCGAGTCGCGGGCGTACTGCTCGGTGAACGGCACCGTCACGACCGAGACGGCCATGACGGCGGCCAGCACGAACGTCGCGCCGCCGCGGCCGAAGTCGGCCAGGGCGTCGTTCAGGCCGCTGTTGCCGAGGAACCCGAGCAACGCGATGATCCCGAAGGTCACGATGCCGGCCGCGTCGATGATCTTGATGCCGCCGTTGCCCCTGGCCACGGACTTGCTGCGGCCGACGAACGCCAGCGCGAGCGAACTCACGCACGCCAGCAGTGCGGCGATCCCGACTGCGCTCGCGCCCATTCTCTCGGTCAGGATGGCGAACAGCGCCCAGGGCGCCAGGCCGAGGATCATCATTTTGCCGTTCATGGTGGGAGCCTTTCGACAGCACTGCGCCGGACTAGCGGAATTCGATGAGATCAGCTTCCAACGATCGGCGTGGCAGATCATCGGTGTAGGCACGCACGATTCGCTGCCACTCACCCGATATGTATGAATCGACGCGTTCCGCCGAGGTCGGCGCTGCCTCGGCGTTACCGTCGTATGCATGAAGTTGCCGTCCACCGGGGCGCGCAGGTCGATCGTCGACGAGATCGACTCCGCGCTGGACCTGGCGATGAACGGCATCGGTCCGCGGACGCTGGTGGTCACCGCCGGGCCGGGCAGTGGCAAGTCGCATACGCTGCGTCGACTCGTGTCCGGCCGGGGCATCGAAACGCGGTGGGCGACGGCCGACGAGTTGTCCTGGCGTCAGCCCTATGCGGTGGCCGCGGCTCTCATCGGCGTCGCCGTGCCGACGACGGCCCCGGCCGGGTTCGACACCGAGCTCTATGCAGCGGTCGACTCGCTGTGCGCGGTTCGGCCGCAGCTGCTGGTCGTCGACGATGCGCACAACGCGGACGCGGGCAGCCTGGAAGTGTTGTCCCACCTCGCCGCGGCGGCGAAGGATCTGCCGTTGGTGGTGCTCGTCGCGCGGCGTCACCTGCCCACCCGTGAGCTGTTGACTCGGATGCTGGCCCGTCCGACCGTCCGCGAGTGGAATCTGCCGGCAATGGACGCCGCGGATCTCGAGGTGCTGGCCCACGAGGTACTCGGTGCGTGGCCGGATGCCGCGTTGTCGACACTTCTGGCGCGGTCGGGTGGTAACCCGATGCACGCGTTGACGATGCTGACGGAGCTGCGTGCGCAGGGCACCGTCGTCGTGAAGGACGGCAGGGCAACCGCGCCGAGCATGCTCGACGCGTCGGCGTCCAGCAGCTTGGAATCCGCCATTGCGGAACAGCTTTCGCTGCTCGACGCATCCTCACGTGATCTCGTTCGCAAGCTCGCGGTGTGGGGCGGGCCTGCCACACTGGCCGAGCTGGCCGACCTCGGAGACACGTCGGCCGCGGTGATGGTCGGGGCGGCGCAGACGGTGATCGACGCGGGCATGGTCGACGCGTCGCCGAGCGGGGAGTTGACGTTCACGCACGACGTCTATGCCGACGTGGCGTACGACGGTCTGGCGCCGCCGCTTCGGGCGATCCTGCACACGGAGGTCGCGCGTCACCACGAGGCCGCGGGCAACCGACAGATGGTGGCGCATCACCTGCTCGCGGCGGGCGGGGACGAGTCGGTTCTCGGTGTGGCGGTGAGCCGGGCTCAGGAGGAATTGCAGTACGTTCCCGCGGTCGCCGTCGACCTGTTGGGGACGGCGACGGCAACCGTGGCAGGGTCGTTCGAGCTGGACCTGGCGACGGCACTGGCGCGCAGCGGCCAGCTCGCCCGATCGGCCGAGGTTGCGACACAGGGTCTGTCGAACGCGACCGATCCCGCCGTCGTGCCGTTGCTGTACCGAACGCTGCTGTTCACCTCGATCGCGCAAGGAAAGTCGCAGCACGCGCTCGGGTTGATCTCGTCGACGCTGCAGATGCCCGTCGACGACGCCACCCGCGCGGGTCTGCTGGACACGCAGCGGTACGTCTCGCTGTTGGAGGGCGTCACCCCGGTGCCCGGCGGGGAGCTGGGGGCCGTCCAGGGACCGGTCAGTGTGTTGGTCACCGAGGCGCTGCGACGGTTTCTCTCCGGCGCTGTCGACAGTGGGTTGAACCTGGCGCTCGAAGCGTCCCAGCAGGAAGGTGCGGTGGGCACAGGCTTTCAGCTCAGCACGTCGGCGGACGTGTGGCCGCCGTTCATCGAGCTGTACGCGCACGGGCCTGTCGCGGCGGAAGCGCTGATGGACCGCGCTCAGCAGCTGCGGACCGACCGCGGCGCGGCGTGGATGACGGCGTACCAGGACTTCACCCGCGGAGGCATCGCGATGAAGAGAGGCCGGCTCGACGACGCGGCCGCGCACATCGACGCCGGGTTGGAACGCGCGGGCTCGGCGGACATGGGGTGGACGTCGATCGCGGAGGGCACCCGCGCTCAGATCGACGTGTACCGAGGCGACGTGGAGGCGGCGCTCGCGCGGCTGGATGCGTTCGAGAGCTCGGGCCAGCCGCATCAGTTCGGACTCCCGATCTGCGGGATGACGCGGGTGTCGTTGCTCGAGTCCGGCCGCAAGTTGTTGCCTGCGGTGGCCGCGGCCCGCAGGTATTGGGGTGGGGCCAGGGCGTTGGGGATCTACGGGTGGCTTCCGTCGTTCGCCGTCGATTGCGCTCGCCTGGCTCGGCGGACCGACGACGGTGAGTTCGCCGCGGAGATCGTCGACACCCTCGCGGAGATTTCCGATCCACTGCCCGTCGCGAGCGTCGGACCGGTCGCACTCGCCCGGGCACTGTGCGCGGGTGATTCGGAGGCCGTCGTCGCGCAGGCCGTTCGGAGCGCGGAGAACGCTCGCCGGGAAGGAAACGTCATCGCCGAGGCCGCAGCCTGGGAAGAAGCAGCGTGCGAGCTCGCGGCGTCGGGCGACAAGACCACTGCACGTGAACATGCACGGACCGCGCTGCTGATCACCCAGAACATGGGCGCCACCGCGTTGTCCTCGCGAATCGCCATGCGCCTGCGCCCGCTGGGCGTGCGGTTGGATCCACGGACCGTCCGAGAGCGACCACGGACGGGATGGGACAGCCTCACCCGGACGGAGACGACCATCGCGGACATGGTGGCGAGCGGTCGAAGCGGCCCGGAGATCGCGCAGAGCCTGTTCATCTCCCAGCGCACCGTGCAGACGCACGTCTCGCACGCACTGACCAAGCTGGGCCTGCGTACCCGAGTGGAACTCGCCGCCCTCGTCGCCGGCCGCCGGGAGTGACTGGCAGGGATATCTACGTGCTCTGACCGATGTTCCTCCACGGTGCCGAAGACCAGGATCGAAGCATCGCACCGACGAACGGGAGTCCCCTCATGACGAACGACACGCTCACCACCGACCCGCACCGGCCGGCGCCCGTCGACGTCGTCCACCACACTCACCTGAACGGTGTGTTCGCCCCGCAGCGCGAGGAGGTGGACGTCGTGGATCTGCCTGTCGTCGGCGAGATCCCGGCCGACCTGAAGGGCAGTTACCTGCGGAACGGACCCAATCCGCGTTTCGACCCGATCGGATCGTTCGTCTTTCCGCTCGACGGCGACGGGATGGTTCACCGGGTCAGCATCGCCGACGGCCGAGCGTCGTACACCAATCGATTCGTTCGGACGCCGATGGTCGAGCTCGAAGAGCAACGCGGAGAGGCGATCTGGTCCGGTGTGATGGACGGGTACACGCCGCCGGCGTCGGTCGTCGGCGATGCTCTCGCCGGCACCACCCGTCAGCTACCGGACATCAACATCGTCGATCACGCGGGCAAGCTCCTGGCGATGGCAGAAGGCGACCGGCCGTACCTGCTGGACCGCGAGAAGCTCGCGACGCTCGCGCAGGAGGACTGCGACGGTGCGATGCGGGTCGGCAGCACGGCGCACCCCAAGATCGATCCGCACACCGGTGAGATGGTGCTGTTCAACTATTCGCTGGAAGCGCCGTATCTGACGTGGTCGATCGTCGGCGCCGACGGCAGGGTGTTGCTGTCGCCGACTCCCGTCGACGGTCTCGACAAGCCCTACATGATTCACGACATGGCGCTGACGCAGAAGTACGTGGTGCTGTTCGTCAATCCGTTGGTGTTCGACCTCGCCGCCGCGATGACCGGTGGAGCGCTGCTGTCGTGGCAGCCGGAGCGGGGCACCCGCATCGCGCTGATTCCTCGGGACGGTAGTGCAATTCGGTGGATCGACACGGAGGCGTTCTGGGTGTGGCACTTCGCCAACGCCTTCGACAATCCCGACGGCACCGTCACCGTCGACTACGTCGAGCATCTCTTTCCCGGCGGACTCACGAAGCCGACGGGCGTCAACAACCCGGCGTTGACGCGGGCACTGCTGAATCCTGCCACCGGTGCGGTGAGCCGTACGCAGATCAGTGACCGGTTCGGTATCGAATTCCCGCGCGTCGACGACAGGTTGCTGACGCTCGATCACGGCCGCATCGCCACCGTCGGAAAATCCGAGGTCGACGACGGATTCCTCGAATCACTGTTCTTCCACGACGTGCACTCCGGGCGCGACGAGGTGTGGTCTCCCGGAGTGGCGATCGGCGAGCCCATCTACATTCCGGGTGAGACACACGATTACTGGGGTGCGATCGGCACCGACCCCGAGGATCTGACATCCCGCTTCTACATCCTGGACGCCGACAATCCAGCGGACGGGCCGCTGGCGACGATCGAGCTGCCCATCCGTGTTCCCGCGGGGTTGCACGGCATTTGGGTCCAATAAGGCGCGCAGTACCGTCATCGGGTGGAGGATCGAACCCATGAAGACGTTCGTACGGAAACTGACGGTGTGTGGGGCAGTGGTGATCGGTGCGGTTCTCGGTCCGGTGGCAGTCGCGTCCGCGGAGGTCACGGTGCCGTTCCAGATCGACCCGGCGCCGTACGGAAACACCAACGGCAGCTTCGATTCGCCCGAGGTCCGCTGCGTGGCGGTACTCGGCGAACAACCGGGGGTCGCCAGGATCACCAGCCCGGCCGACGGCAGGCCTGGGTGCTATCAGGTCGCCGACGTGCGCTGGCTGAACCTCTCCACCGGGGCGTCAGGTACGGCCCGCATGTCCGACGGATTGGGCGGCGCACAACGCGAGGCAGTACTCACGACCGGGCCGGGGCAGGTCGCTGTTGTCGCCGTTCCGGCCTACGCCACGACGGTTCCCGGGTTCGCCACCTTCTACGTTCCCTAGTTCGGTCGAGCTAGCCCGTCGACTCGTCGTCGCGTGGTGGGTGTGGCACGTTCTCGTCGTCGACGTGTGCGCCCACGGCAGTGTTCTCGTCGGCCGGGTGGTCGCGGGGGCCGTCGTTGGTGCCGTGGGATTCCACTGCGGCGTCGGCGTCGCTGGGCATCGTCATGAGATCTCCTGGGGTTCGAAGCTCGGTCTAGCGCCGCGGACGCGGTCGAGGAGAGTGTGCCCGTTTCGGCGGAAACTACACAGGACTCGAGGGAGCTGATCAGGTGCGCGGCCGGATACCTGTGTAGATACCGGGCACTCGAAAGCGAAGGGGCGGTTCGTCGTACTCCTCGAGGGCGTGCGCGGTCCACCCGGCGATACGGGAGAAGGCGAACAGTGCCTCCGGGGTATCGGGCCGGAGACCGAAGGCGCACGTGAACGTGGCGAGCGCAAAATCGGAGTTGGGGAACGTGTCGAACCGATCGCGCATCTCGTCGATCACGATGTCCGCGGCTGCCACCACGGCGGGGTCCGCGCCGCTAGCCGGGTCGCGCAGCAGTCGGAGCAACTCCTGGGCGCGCGGGTCCCGGTCGGTGTAGATCACGTGGCCGAACCCCGGCACCCGCTCGCCGGATCGAAGGTGTTGTGCGAGTGCGGAAATCGGGTCGACGCGTGCAGACATCATGAACCGGTACGCCGGCTCGGCCGCGGATCCGTGCAGCGGTCCGTCGATGCACCCCAAGCCTGCGGCGACGACCGAGTAGAGGTGGGCGCGCGTGCTGGCCGCGACCCGCACGGCGAGCGTCGACGCCGCCAGGCTGTGATCGAGCATCAGCACGAGGGCGGATCGCAGTACGCCCAGCCCGCGAGGGTCTGATGTCTCCGATCGCACTGCAGCCCACATCGACTCCGCGACGGAGGTGGCGGGCGCACGCTCGGTGAGCGAGGCGGCGACGGTCGCCAACAATTGGCCGGCCTCGGAGACAACCGATTTCGGACTGATGTCGACTCGCATCGGGCGGTGGGTCGCGGCGACGTCGACGGCGAGGCGGATGCGGTCGATGAACCGGCACTCCGGCGACAGTGAGGCAGCGGCATCTCGGCATTTCTGTGCCACAACGGAATCGACGCGGAAAGACCACTCCGAGTCCAGTTGTCCCGTCCACACGAAGTGCGCTACCGACTCGAACGAGTAGGCGGTCAGGTCGACGGCGTTGCGGCCGCGGTAGTACAGGTGATCGTCGTCCAGCAGGGTGATCCGAGTTCTGATCCGTTCCACCGTCCCGATGTCGGTGCGGCGTGCGGTGTCGCGACCGGCGAGTGCTTCGACTTCCTCGACGTCGAAGACGCTGCCCCTGACGCCGGGGAGGCGACTACTGGTCAGCAACCCGCGGCTGACGTAGGCGTAGACAGTTTCGGGTTTGACCCCCAACCGGGCGGCGGCCTGGGCGGTGGTGAGGAGATCTCGGCCGTCGGGGGATGGCATGTTCGCCTCTCGGTTCGGCGTGCTGAACATTGACTCTATCAACATTGACAACGATCAATGTTAACGCGGATCGTGGTGGGTGACCAGCAGAGGAGAGATGTCATGAGCGTTCTCGACGCCCCGCGTGGGCTACACAATGTCGTCGTCACGTCCACGTCGATCGGTGACGTCCGAGGCGACGAGGGTTTCTATCACTACCGTCAGTATTCGGCGATCGACATCGCGGAGAGCCGCACTTTCGAGGATGCGTGGTTCCTGATGGTGGAGGGTCGTCTGCCGAACCTGTCCGAGCGAGCAGAGTTCAGCCGTACGGTCGCGCCGCTGCGGGTCCTGTCGGCCCAGGTGCGCGAGGCCGTGGCGTCGGTCGCCGCGACCGGCCCGGAGCAGCCGCTTCTGGCGCTGCGCACGGTTCTGTCCGGCATGCCCGGCGCTGTTCCGCTGTACGAATCCACCGAGGCCGACAAACGAGCGACGGCGTTGCGTCTGTGTGCGGTGACGCCCACCGTTCTGGCTGCGGTCCATCGCCTTCGGTCGGGTCAGGAGCCGATCGAACCGCGGCAGGATCTGACGACGGCGCAGAACTGGCTGTTCATGATCAGTGGCGACGTTCCGAGCGACGCTCATGCCAGGGCGGTCGACCGGTACCTGACGGCGACCATCGATCACGGGTTCAATGCGTCGACGTTCACGGCGCGAGTGGTCGCGTCGACGGGGTCGGACATCGCCTCCGCCGTGTGTGCGGCGATCGGCGCGTTCGCCGGTCCGCTGCACGGAGGTGCGCCGGATCGGGCGTTGGACGGGCTGGATCAGATTGCCGACCTGGCGGACGCGGATTCCTGGGCTCGCACGAAAATCACTGCGGGTGAACGCATCATGGGGTTCGGTCACCCGGTGTATCGCACCGAGGACCCCAGGTCGGTGATGCTCCGCGAAACGGCGCAGCAGCTGGGAGGCGAACTGATCGACAAGGCCGCGCAGGTGGAGAAGGTGATCGCCGCGGCGCTGGCGGATCTGAAACCGGACCGGAAGCTCTACGCGAACGTCGAGTACTACGCGGGCGTGCTGATGGAGCTGTGCGGGATACCCAGGTCCATGTTCACGCCGACCTTCGCGTGCAGCCGGATCGTGGGGTGGTGCGCCAACATCGTCGAGCAGTCCGCGGACAGCAAGATCATCCGGCCCATCGCCCGGTACGACGGTCCCGAGGCACCCCAGGCGCTTCCTGCGCTGTGACGTGTTCGGGTGTCCCGGGGCCGCCGCGCCGGCGTCGGATATATCTTGTGGTGGATGCGTATCGCGGTGGTGGAGGACAACGACGGACTCGGTGAGGCGCTGGTCGAGGCGCTGACCGAAGTCGGCCACGCGCCCGTTCGGATGCGCCGCGGAGCGGATGTACTGCTCGGCTACCACGACATGGACGTCGTGTTGCTCGACCTCGGGCTGCCGGACATGGACGGGCTCGAGGTGCTGCGCAAGCTCCGAACTCTCAGCCCGGTGCCGGTGGTGGTGCTGACGGCGCGGGACGACGAGCGGTCGGTGGTGCGGGCGCTGCGCGGCGGTGCCGACGATTACGTCGTCAAGCCCGCTCGGCTCGGTGAACTGCATGCGCGGCTGGAGGTGGCGGCGAGGCGTCGCAGTGCGGCGGCGGAGTCCTCGGCGGACCGAGTGGTGCTCGGCGATGTCGTGGTCGATCTCGTGGGCCGCGGCGTCGAAGTCGACGGCACGGACATCGGGCTGACGACCAAGGAGTTCGACCTGTTGGCTCACCTCGTGACGAGGCGGGGTGAAGCCGTGAGCCGCGAGCAGTTGATGGACGCCATCTGGGGTGATGCGTACGTGGCGATCTCGCGCACGCTCGATGTTCACATGACGGCGCTGCGGGCCAAGCTCGGGCGCCCCGGGGCGATCGTCACCATCCGCGGCTTCGGTTACCGCTGGGACACCTGACGTGCGACGCCGGGTGCTGGTCGTGTTGATGATCTACTCCATCGTCGTCGTGCTCGCGCTTGCGGTGCCTCTGGCGGTGTTGGTGGGGCGGGAACGTGTGCAGAGGTTCGGCGAGAACCGTGCTGCGGCAGCGACGTTCTTCGCGGAGTTGTCCTCGCGGGAGGACGAGTCCGGGGTTCCGAGACTACGAGAGTCCGTGCAGCGCTACCACTCTCTGTACGGCGAGGGGCTCGCCATCGTCGACCGGGGCGGTGTGGTGCGTGCGTCGGCGGGTATCGACGTCGGCCGGCCCGACGTGCAGGAGGCCGTGTCGGGAGCACTACGTAACCAACGCGGCGACGTCCCTTCGAGTTTGACGCCGTGGGCCCAGTCCGAGGTGTTGGTCGCGGCTCCCGTCGGCGGTGGAACACAGGTGGACGGTGCGGTGGTGATCGATGCGTCGACCGATGCGGCGCGTAGAGACGTGGCGGTGGCGTGGGTGGTCATCGGCGCAGGTGCGCTGCTGATCCTGGTGTCCGTGGCAGTGATCGCTGCTGCGTTGTCGCGCTGGGTGGTTCGGCCGTTGACGGCGTTGTCGTCGCGTGTGCAGTCGTTCGGAGACAAGTTCCACGCCGAGCTGCCGGCGGAGGAGACGCCGAGGCCGGAGTCGACCGAGTACGTCGGGCCGCCGGAAGTGCGTGAGCTGTCCGGTGCGTTCGACGCCATGGCCGACGACGTGGAGGCGGCCACTGCGGCTCAGCGCCGACTGGTCGCGGACACCGCCCATGCTTTGCGTAATCCGTTGGCTGCGCTGCGTATTCGACTGGATGTGCTGGGTATGAGGGTGCCGGAGTCGGCATCCGAGGCACACCTGAAGACGACTCTGGAGGTGGACCGACTGAGCACCGTCGTCGAGGATCTTCTCGTCCTGGCGGCTGCCGAGACGCCGGCGAGCGCGCGGACGACAGGGTGCGACGCCGGGGCGGCGATACTGGGTCGCGTCGAATTCTGGTCGACCACATTGGCCGTCGCGGGGATGTCCTTCTCGCTCGCCGTCGCCGACGATGTGCCGTGCGCAGCGTTGCCGGAGGACGACATGATCAGGATTCTCGATGCGCTGCTGAGCAACGTCACGAAGTATGCAGGCGCGGGTTCGTCCGTCGAGATCGGGTGCCGAGAGAGCGACGGCCACGTGCTCGTGTGGGTGGCGGACTCGGGAGGGGGAGTACCCACGGGTGAGTTGCCGAAGGTGGTCGACCGGTTCTATCGGGCGCCGGGGGTCGGGGGTGAGGGCACGGGGCTCGGCCTGTCGATCGTCCACGCCTTGACCGAGCGAGCAGGAGGGTCCTTGCAGGTCAGTGCGGGTGTGCCGTCGGGTCTGCGCGTCGAGCTGGCAGTACCGGCGGTCCTTTCCTAAGAGAGTGTTAGGAAATCGGAAACGGTTTTGTTCGGGGCTGTGCCTGGGGTCACAGTAGGGGCAGACGGTTGCCGTACACCTCGCGGCGACCAGCACGAGCCCCTGTGTGGAAGGACTGCCCATGGCCAACGAGGCCACCTCGACCGCTGACTCACCGCGGTCCGCACCCGTTTCGTCTCCCGCGGCGACCCGGCGTGCGGTGTTCAACACGCTCCGCGGGTCGTCGGGCAACCTCGTCGAGTGGTACGACGTGTACGTCTACACGGTGTTCGCGACGTACTTCGAGAATCAGTTCTTCGATTCGGCGGACAAGAACTCGACCGTGTACGTGTACGCGATCTTCGCCGTCACGTTCCTCATGCGTCCGGTGGGTTCGTGGTTCTTCGGCCGCTACGCCGACCGGAACGGCCGACGTGCTGCGCTGACGTTCAGCGTTTCGATGATGGCTGCGTGCTCGCTGGTCATCGCGTTGACGCCGGGACGCGAGAGCATCGGTGTGTGGGCAGCGGTCATTCTGATCCTGTGCCGTCTGGTGCAGGGCTTCGCGACGGGCGGCGAGTACGGCGCGTCGGCGACGTACATGTCCGAGGCCGCGACGCGGGAGCGTCGGGGATTCTTCTCGTCGTTCCAGTACGTCACCCTCGTCGGTGGACATGTGCTCGCGCAGGTGACGCTGCTGATCATGCAGGCGTTCCTGGACCGGGGGCAGATCGAGGAGTTCGGTTGGCGCATCGCCTTCTTCATCGGCGGTGTTGCTGCGGTGGTGGTGTTCTGGCTGCGTCGCAGCATGGACGAATCGCTGACGAAGGATCAGCTGGCGGCCGTGCGCAGCGGTGCCGACCGTGCGTCGGGCTCGATGAAGGAGCTGGTGCTGAACCATTGGCGCCCGCTGCTGGTGTGCTTCATGGTCACGATCGGCGGCACCATCGCGTTCTACACGTACAGCGTCAACGCTCCGTCGATGATCAAGACGGCGTACGAGGACCGCGGCATGACCGGCACGTGGATCAATCTCTTCGGCCTGATCTTCCTGATGTTGCTGCAGCCGATCGGCGGAATGATCAGCGACAAGGTCGGTCGCAAGCCGCTGCTCGTGTTCTTCGGTATCGGCGGTGTCCTGTACACCTACGTACTCATCACCTATCTGCCGTCCGCGACGTCGGTGGTGGAGTCGCTCGCACTGGTGTGCGTGGGTTACGTCATCCTGACCGGTTACACCTCGATCAACGCGATCGTGAAGGCGGAGCTGTTTCCGTCGCACGTGCGTGCGCTGGGCGTCGGCCTCGGGTATGCGCTGGCGAACTCGGCGTTCGGTGGCACTGCGCCGCTCATCTACCAGGCCGCGAAGAACGGTGGCCACGTCCCGTGGTTCATCCTCTACGTGACGGTGGTGATCGCGGTGTCGCTGGTGGTCTACATCTTCGTTCTGCGGAACAAGTCCGAGACTGTTCTGGACCGGGAACAGGGTCGCGCTTTCCAGTAAGCGACCTCGTCTTAGGGTGAGAACCATGGCCCAGCCCGCAGCGCTGTTCTCGAGAAGAGCAGTTCTGCGGGCTGTCGGCGTAGTTGCCGCCGGTTCGGTGGCAGGGTCATCTGTGTCGTGCTCGTCGGAGCCGTCGCCTCGGGTGCGTCTCGCGGCCGGTGAGATCGGCGGGTTCTTCTGGGAGTTCGGCGGACTGCTCGCCGACGCGGCCGCGGGTGCCGGAGCAGCCGACCTCGTCCCGCTGACGACCGAGGGCTCCGTCGACAACCTCGATGCGCTGCAGGCCGGGCGAGCCGAGTTGGCGATGACGCTCGCGGACGCGGCCTACGACTACCCCGCTCGGGATCTGACGGCGGTGGGGTGTGTGTACGAGAACTACTTCCAGGTCGCTGTGCGCGCCGATTCGGGGATCGAGTCCATCGACGACCTGCGGGGGCTGTCCGTCAGCATCGGCGCTCCTGGTTCCGGCGCGACACTGGTGTCCCGCCGGGTGCTCGATGCGGCCGGGCTGCCCGGCGCTGTTCGCGAGGTGCAGTTGTCGATGAACGAGGCTGCAGATGCGTTGTACGCCGGCGACGTCGACGCGGTGATGTGGGCGGGTGGGTTGCCGACGCCTGCGTTCGCCGATCCTCCGACACCGGTGCGGCTACTCGATCTGGGCGGAGTGGTCGCGGGTCTGAGGAGCGAGTTCGGGACCGCGTACGAGGCGGTACCGGTGCCGGCAGGTGTGTACGGCGAGCACCCCGAGGTGACGACGGTAGGCATCTCGAATCTGCTGCTGGTCCGCCCGGATGTGCCGGACGAGACGGTCGCAGCGCTGGTGAGCGTGCTGCTGGACAGCTCGTCGGCGTTGGTTCCTCGCCAGGCGATCGGCAGTCAGTTCCTCGACGCCCGGTCGCTCGTCATGACCGGTGCGATCCCGCTCCACCCGGGCGCCGAGGCGGAGTACCGCCGCAGGCACGGGTGAAGGCGCGTTCGTCCGTGAGCCCATGAGCAAGGGCTCCCGGGGAGTCAGTGGGGTCCACCGGTGACCTTGTGCCCGAGGACGGTCGGGGTGCTGAAGTAGGGGTCGAACTGCCACATGAACTCCTCGATCGGGAAGGTCGAGTTCTGATCGAGCGGTCCGATGTCGGTGCGCGGCTCGTCGATGCGTTCGGTGCGAGCGACGGCGATGTAGGTGCATCCGGCGCCGAAAGGGGTGGTCAGGCCTCGACGGAGGCGCCGCAGATGCTGCACTGTTCGAGTTGCCGGCGGCTCCACCGCGCGACAGGGATGAAGAACACCGTGAACTGTGTGTAGGTCCGGATCCGCGACCACTGGGTGGTGTTGTTGCACCGGGGACACGTTCGGGTCTGGCCTGCGCCGAGGTGTTTTTGCTTGCTGCCGTAACCGAAGAGGAAGAACACCCGGCCAGCCTAGCGATTTTTGCTCGGACGCCGCGGTGCTTGCGCAACACCTCTGGGCTTGGCCGACTAGGCAGCGGGGCGGCGTTGTCGGTGGAAGCTGGGTATCGGTTTTCGTTGGGGGTCGATGGCGGCGGGTGGGATGACGCGGGGGTGGCCGTCGGCGCCGAAGTCGATGTCCCAGCCGTGATTGTGAACGAGGCGGTGGCAGTCGCCGCAGATCAGGACCAGATTGGTGAGGTCGGTCGGCCCGCCGTCCTCCCAGAAGACGATGTGGTGCACTTGGCACCACTGCGCGGGGAGGCCGCATCGGACGCAGCATCTGTCGCGGACGGCCACGGCTGCGCGTTGCTCAGGAGTGGCGAGCCGGACTTCGTTCCCCATCGACAGGGGAACGTCGTTGTTGTCCAGGATAATTGGGTTGAGGTTCGCGTCGCAGGCGAGAAGGCGTGCGAGGCTGCGACTCAAGGGCCCTGTCCATTCGAGCTGGAACGGCCAGTCCGGGTCGCCCATCTTCGGCGACCTGTGTGTGGCGCCGGAAGTGTCTGTGCCACTCGTGGTGTCCGGTGATGCCGAACGGGCTCTGTCGGCGAGAAGGTCACTGAGGTTCACGGTGACGTTGACCGTCGCCGGTGGTGTTCCCGGCCCGGTGGAACGCGTGCCGCCACCGACGATGTCGAGGAGCCGCGACAACCCGTCGGCCTGACGCCTGGATGCATTGCGGGGATCACGGGTGCCGTCGGGTTGAGGTTGTGGCCGCGAGAGCGGGGACAGTGCTGACCGGAGCTTCTCGCCGAGAACCTTGTCCACGTCCCCCTTGAAGCCCAGGCGTCCGTTGGCCAGGAGGAACAGCTCGAGCTTGTTGAGCGTAGTGTTCTCCGATACCGGTTGTGGCGGAGGGTTGTTCAACACATCGGTGTCAGGGTCGGGATCATCCCCAGCATCGTCGTCGGGCAGGGGCTGTCCTTGCTCTTCTGCTTCGCGTTCTTTCTGTTTGCGTGCTTCTTGTCGTCTGAGTGCGCTGTCGTATCGGGCGCGGGCGTCGTCGATGACTGCGTGCACCAAGACCTGAGCGCGCTGCTTGACCTGGTGGGCTGTGCCGTCCATGGCGGTCGCGAGTAGGTCTGCGACGGCTGCGGCCAGGCTTTCCTCGGAGAGCGTGGAGTCCGCGCCGCTGATGTTGGTGTAGCCGTCGTGGATTTCCTTGACGTGGTCGACGAAGATGTCGCTGGTGGCGAGGGCCTCGGTCACCGAAGGCCATCGGCTGAGCCAGTTGGCAGTGACGAACTGCCGGGTCGAGTTGGCGAGGGTGACACGGGTGCCCGAGGCGATGTAATGCTGTGGCGTCGAATGCCCTGTCTTCAGGTTCAGGCCACGCCGGGCGAACTCGTCGAGCAGAACGTATTTACGTGCGGCAGTCTGATTCTGGGCGTGGGTGAGCTCGGTGATGGCGGCGATGACGTCTCTGTCCGAGAGTTCCGCTGCGGTGCTCGAGTCCCCCAACTTCTGCATAGGGGGAAAGGTACCGCGACCCACCGACAGGTTTTGGATTCGGCCGTCAACCAGGGTGTTTCGTCCCTCGCCACGCACGTGAGGACAGAAGTCTCATGCCGTTGAGAGCGACCAGCACGGTGGAGCTCTCGTGCCCGGCGACACCGATGGGCAGGGGCAGGGTTCCGATCAGGTCCCAGGCCACGAGCACGACGATGAACGTGCCGGCGATGACGAGGTTGGCGACGACGATGCGGTGGGCTCGACGCGACAGTTCGATCACCTTGGCGAGCGCGGCGACGTCGTCGCGCACCAGGACGGCGTCGGCGGTGTCGAGTGCGAGGTCGGAACCTTTGCGGCCCATGGCAACCCCGGTGTCGGCGGCAGCGAGAGCAGGTGCGTCGTTGATGCCGTCGCCGAGGACGAGGACCCGCTGTTCGCGTGCTTGCAGTCCACGCACGGCGTCGACCTTGCCCTCCGGCAGCAATCCGGCTCGCACGTCGGAGATTCCGGCGCGGCGGGCGATGTCCTGCGCCGATCCGAGGTTGTCGCCGGTGATCAGCACCGACGGGGCGCCCGTCAGACGCTCGAGCTCGGACACGGCGCCGTCCACCCCGGGGCGGATGGTGTCGACCAGAGCGATCACTCCGGCGGGAACGTCGTCGACGGTGACGACGGCGGCGGTCGTTCCGTGCGTTCGGATGTCCGACGGGAACGAAGACGTGTGAGAGGCATCGGGTTTGGACACCCTGATGTGCCGTCCGTCGACCTGTGCGCGCACGCCGACGCCCGGTGTCGATTCGAAATCCGATGCCGGAGGTAGCGTAAGCCCGCGGTTACGGGCGTGGTCGACTATTGCGACTCCTACCGGGTGCTCGCTTCCCACTTCGGCGGCCGCGGCCCATCGCAGGACGTCGGTGTGATCGAATCCGCCCAGTGCGTCGACCCGTTCGACGCGAGGTGTTCCCTCGGTGAGGGTTCCGGTCTTGTCGAAGGCGACGACGTCGGTCAGGCGCAGCTGTTCCATCACGACGGCCGACTTGACGAGGACTCCGTTGCGGCCGGCGGTTGCCATCGCGGCGAGCAGGGGCGGCATGGTCGCGAGGACGACCGCGCACGGCGACGCCACGATCATGAAGGTCATCGCGCGCAGCAACGCCGACTGCAGGTCGCTGCCGAGCAGTAGTGGAATCGTGAACACCGCTGCCGTGGCGGCCACGACACCGGTCGAGTAGTACTGCTCCACCTTCTCGACGAACAGCTGCTTCTTCGCTTTGGTCTCGGATGCGCGCTCGACCATCGTGACGATTCGCGCGATGACGGTGTCCGACGGGTCGACGTCGACTCGGACTCGCAGCACGCCCGTGCCGTTGATGGTCCCGGCGAACACGTCGTCGCCGACCGTCTTGAAGGCCGGGACGGCTTCGCCGGTGATCGAGGACTGGTCGATGTCGGATCCACCGTCGACGACGGTTCCGTCACCGGGGAGGCGCTCGCCGGGACGGACGACGACGATGTCTCCGACGGTCAGATCCGTCGCGTCGATTCGGTGTTCGGTGCCGCCGGCGTCGAGCCGGACCGCGGTGTCGGGCGTCAGGCCCAACAGGCTTCGGACGGAGTCCGCGGTTCGCTCGGTGAGGACCGCCTCCAGCGCGCCGGACGTCGCGAAGATGACGATGAGCAGTGCCCCGTCGAACACCTGCCCTATCGACGCAGCCCCGATGGCGGCGACGATCATCAGCAGGTCGACGTCGAGCGTCTTGTTGCGAAGCGCGCGTAGGCCTTCGAGCGCCGATTCCCAGCCGCCGACGGCGTAGCACGCCAGGTACAGCGCCCAGTAGAGCCACGTCGGCCCGCCGGTGATCTGCACGAGCAGCCCTGCCGCGAACAGTGCGGTGGCGGCGAGTGCCCACCGGACTTCGGCGACTGCGAGCAACCGGGTGCGGGTGGCGGTCCCGGTCCGAGCGCTGTCGATCGACGGAGACGGGGCGGTCCCGATGAAAGTCATGACGTCACGCTACCTCATCACATGAAGACCTATACATGTGAACATAAACTATGATCGTCGAATGGGACATGGAGTCGAGGGACGCACCACTCCTCCGGCGCAGCTCGATGCGGAGTCTGCCGCGACGGTGGCAGCGACGCTTCAGGCGTTGGCGACGCCGAGTCGGCTACGCATTCTCACCCAGCTCCGGCAGGGGCCCAGCGGCGTCAACGACCTCGCCGACGCCGTCGAGATGGAGCAGTCCGCTGTCTCCCATCAACTCCGACTGCTCCGAGCGATGGGGTTGGTGACCGGCGCGCGATCCGGCCGCAGCGTCATCTATCGCTTGTACGACAATCACGTCGCCATGCTGCTCGACGAGGCGGTTTATCACATCGAGCATCTCGGCATGTCCGCGCCCGACATCGACTCCGACGCGGACTCAGCGACCGGATCCTGACCCGAGTCCGACGCTGACGGGTCCTGGCGTGCCGCAGCATCCGCCCACTACCGAGGCGTCGGCTTCGGGATCGTCGAACAACCCTGCTCCGCCGCAGACGCCGGTATCCGGTAAACGTAGTTCGACGGTGCGAGCGCTCTCGGGGTCGCCGGACAGTTCGGCGGCGATGCTGCGGACCTGTTCGTAGCCGGTCATCGCCAGGAACGTCGGTGCCCGGCCGTAGCTCTTCATGCCGACCAGGTACAGCCCGGGCTCGGGTTGGGTGAGCTCGTCCACGCCGTGCGGGTAGACGGTGCCGCAGGAGTGGACGTTGGGATCGATCAACGGCGCCAACGACCGTGGTGCCTGCAGTGTCGGGTCGAGGTCCAGACGAACTTCGGACAGCCAGCTCAGGTCGGGTCGGAACCCCGTCAGCGCGACGACGTGGTCGACGCCGTCGATCCGGGTTCCGTTGTCGCCGACGAGCGCGAGTCTGCCGTCGTCGTGCAGGATCGTCTCTGTCCGGAAACCGGAGACGACCTGCAGGAGGCCGTCGTCGACGGCTTTCTTCGCGCGGAGGCCGAGCGCACCGCGAGCGGCGAGCTCGTCGGATTCGCCTCCGCCGAAGACCGATTCGGTGACCGCGCGCCGCACGGCCCACGTCAGCGTCGTGCCGGGGTTGGCCGCAGCCAGGTCGGCGAACGCGATAATCGCGGTCAGAGCGGAATGGCCACTTCCGGCGATGACGACGTGTGTGCCGGCGAAGAGTCTGCGTACCGACTCGTCCGAGAGGTCGGGGACGCGATACGAAATACGATCGGCGGCAGCATGTTCCCCGACGGCGGGGAGTCCCTCGGACCCGAGCGGATTCGGGCTTACCCATGTTCCCGATGCGTCGATGACTGCGCTGGCGAGGATGCGTTCCTCGGTGCCGTCGGTTCTTCCGATGTGAACGGTGAGAGGTTCGGTGTCACGACCGGCGTCGACGACACGGTCGCGCCCGCGGCGGGCGACGCCGACGACCTCGGAGCCGAACCGCACCGAATGGCCGAGAACTGCGGCCAGCGGTACGAGGTACTTCTCGACCCACTCGCGCCCCGTTGCGTACGCGCTACCGTCCGGTGCGCGCCATCCAGTGGGTTCGAGGAGGCGTGCGGCGGCCGGGTCGACGATTTCCGACCACGGCGAGAACAATCTTACGTGATTCCATTGTGCAACAGCAGAACCGGCCGAGTGTCCACGTTCGAGGACCAGGACGGGAGTGCCGGCTTCGGTGAGGTGAGCTGCGGCGGCAAGACCGATGGGTCCTGCTCCGATGACGACTACTGGGTGAGCGGACATGACGGTGACGTCCTTTCGTCGAGGCCTAACGGAGTATGCGTCGGGCGAGATCGTCGACGCGGGTGGCGATGTCGTCGCGCACGAGTCTCATGCGTTCGATACCGTCGATTCCGCGTTCCGACGGCTCGTCCGTGTCCCAGTTCTCGAACGTCGGTCCTTCCACGGCGTCGACTTTCGCTTCGGTGCCGAGGGTGACGACGTAGTCCATCCGGGCGAGGAGTTCGGGGTCGATGGGCTTGGGGCGTTCGCCGGTGAGGTCGACGCCTACTTCCAGCAACGACTGCGCAGACAGAGGATTGACAGTACTTCCGGGCGCAGTTCCGCCGGAGTGGATCTCGACGGAATCGCCGACGGCTTTGCGCATCAGTCCGGCAGCCATCTGCGACTTGCCGCCGTTCTTCACGCATACGAACAGCACGCTCGTCATGGGTACGTCCTTTCGAGTGTGAACCGCTTGCGTAGAGCCAGGGACACGTACACCAGTCCGACGAGGACCGGTACTTCGATGAGTGGTCCGACCACGCCGGCGAGTGCTTGCCCGGACGTGGCGCCGTAGGTGGCGATCGCGACGGCGATGGCGAGCTCGAAGTTGTTGCCCGCAGCGGTGAATGCGAGTGTGGTGGTGCGTTGGTACCCCAGGCCCATCGCGGCGCCGAGGGCGTAGCCGCCGCCCCACATCACCGCGAAGTAGACCAACAGCGGAAGTGCGATGCGTACGACGTCGAGAGGCTGTGACGTGATCCGATCACCCTGCAGCGCAAAGAGAACGACGATGGTGAACAGCAAGCCGTACAGCGCCCACGGTCCGATCCTGGGAATGAACGTCGACTCGTACCACTCCCTGCCCTTGGCGCGTTCGCCGAAGTAGCGCGATGCGAAGCCCGCGACCAACGGGATGCCGAGGAAGATCAGCACCGACTTCGCGATCTGCCACGGTGACGCCTCGATGGTGGTCTGCTCGAGCCCGAGCCATCCGGGAAGGACCGACAGGTAGAACCATCCGAGAACGGCGAACATGATCACCTGGAACACCGAGTTGATCGCGACCAACACGGCGGCGGCTTCACGGTCTCCGCACGCGAGGTCGTTCCAGATGATGACCATGGCGATGCAGCGGGCGAGGCCGACGATGATGAGTCCGGTTCGGTACTCCGGCAGATCGGGCAGGAAGATCCACGCCAGAGCGAACATCAGTGCCGGACCCAGGATCCAGTTCAGTACAAGCGAACCGACGAGAAGCTTCCGGTCGCCGGTGACGGTGTCGAGCCGGTCGTAGCGCACCTTCGCCAGCACCGGATACATCATGATCAGCAAGCCGACCGCGATGGGCAGCGAGACGCCGTCGATCGACACGGCCGCCAGAGCGTCGTTCAATCCGGGAATCGACCGTCCCAACAGCAGACCGACGACCATGGCCACGCCGATCCAGACCGGGAGGAACCGGTCCAGCGTCGAGAGCTTCCCTACGACGGTCGTGGTGCTCACGAGGTCACCGACGTCGTTGTGCCGAGGACGGTCGACAGTTCTTCCAGTGCAGTCGGAACGACCCAGTAGTACACCCAGGTTCCGCGTCGCTCGCAGTCGAGCAGTCCGCACTCCCGCAACACTTTCAAGTGGTGGGAAATCGTAGGTTGCGACAGGTCGAAGTGTGGCGAGATGTCGCAGACGCATGCCTCGCCGCCGTCGTGGCTGGCGACCAGGCTGAGCAAGCGCAACCGCACCGGGTCACCCAAGGCTTTGAACATGCGAGCCAGGTCTACCGACCGATCGACCGTCAGCGGCTCGCGAACCAGTGGCGAGCAGCATTCTCCTGCGGAGACGTCTTCGATCGGCAAGGTCTGGTTCGACATCCGTCTATATTGACTCTTGTCGAATCAGGCGTCAAGGCCCGAGTGAAACCTAGGCCAATGCGAGGAAGAGTTTTTCCAGTTCGGCTTCGGTCATCGGCTCTCTGTTGTCGGCGGTCTCACCGGTCATGCATTCGCGAAGACCCGTTGCGACGATCTTGAAGCCTGCCTTGTCGAGCGCGCGGGATACGGCGGCAAGTTGGGTGACGACATCTTTGCAGTCGCGCCCGTTCTCGATCATGCCGATCACGCCGGCGAGTTGTCCGTGGGCGCGGCGCAGGCGGTTCAGTACCAGTGCGATGCTGTCTTCGTCGCCGATCATGGTGAGGCTCCTCGTGGTGCGGTGTAGCGAAGTGCGTCCCAGGTTACCCCCGGGGGCATGCCCCCAGTGCATCGATTGCTGCTTGCAACTTGGTGGTGGCTTCGGCGGCGACATCGGCGAGCCCGGGTTCGCCGGTGGCCTGAACCATGATGTCCGGGTTCATTGCCTCGACGATCACCGATCCTGGCGTTGCGGTGTCGGCGCGGACGACCACGTTGCACGGCAGGAGCAAACCGATCTGTGGCATGACTCCGACGGCGCGGTGCGCGAGTGTCGGATTGCACGCACCGAGGATCAGGTACTGCTCCATGTCTTCGCCGAGCTTGGCTTTCAAGGTGGCTTGCATGTCGATTTCGGTCAGTACGCCGAATCCTTGGTCGGACAGTGCTGCCTTGACTGATTGGACGACGGTGCCGAAGTCGGTGTCGGCCAACGTGGTGGACAGTGCGATGCTCATGGCTGAGATTCCTTTCGAGTACGTGTTCAGTGCGAGAAGTGGATCGACGGCAGGACCCTGCGGAGCCACGAGGGTGACCACCAGGCGGCGTGGCCGCTCAGCCGCAACAGGACCGGGAGCAGGATCAGCCTGATCAAGAACGCGTCCAGCAGAACCGCGACCCCGAGGATGATGCCCATCTCCTTCGGTGGGAGTGGATCGGAGAGCGCGAAGGTGAAGAATACTGCGACCATGACCGCGGCGGCGGCGAATATGACACGTCCGGAGTGAGCGAGACCGTCGACCTGGGCCTTCTTCGGGTCGCCGGAACGTTCGTAATGCTCCTTGGCGGTAGCGAGCAAGAACACGGTGTAGTCCATGGCGATCGCGAAAATCATCGCGAAGAAGAACACAGGTCCCCAGCCGTCGAGAAAGCCCTGCGGCGTGAAACCGAGTAGCGACGCGCCGTGCCCGTCCTGGAATATCGACTTCGCGACGCCGAATGCCGCAGCGGTCGAGAGAAGGCTGACTCCGGTGCCGAGGATCGCGATCAGTGGTGCCTGCAAAGCAGCGAGCAGCAGGAGGAAGCCGAGCACGAGGATGATCCCGATGACGAGCGGGAGGTAGGTGTTCAGGGCATGTTGTAGGTCCAGGTTCTCCGCCGGTGCGCCGCCGACGAGCGCGGAGTCCGGCAGGTGTGCGCGGAGGTCGCCGAGGATCGTGCCCATGGCAGCGTCGGAGGGGTCCACGTCGGGAAGAGCTTGGAGTAGTGCGTAATCGGAGTCGTCCGCTGCGAGCTGAGGTGGAGTGACCATCGAGATCCCGTCCACCTCGCTCGCTGTGGCCGCCGTCGTGGCTGCGTCGGTGGTCGGGACGACGATCTGCAGTGCACCGGGTGCGCCGTTGCCGAACTGCGCTTGCACCAGTTCGTACCCTTGCCTGACCGGTGCGTCTTCGGGGACGACAGCGATCGACGGCATCGCGACCTTCAGTCCCAGCACCGGCAGTGCGAGGGCAACAAGGATGCCGACGGAGACGAGTGCGAAGGGCCAGGGGTGTTTGTGGAGCAGTTCGCCCCATGCAGCGAATTTCGGGGAGCGATGGTGTTGACGCTTGGCAAACGGCAACGAGGCGGAGTTGACCTTGGTGCCGAGCGCGCCCAGTGTGGCGGGCAGCAGTGTCATGGTCGCGACCAGGACGAAGCCGACGGCGAGCATGATTCCCACGGCCATGGTGCGGACGGCCGGCGCGGGAACGAGCAACACTGCCGAGAGGCTGACCAGCACGGTCAGTCCGGAGAGGACCACTGCTTTGCCTGCGGTGTCCATGGTCTCGGCGACCGCGGCGCGTGGGTCGCCCGCACGTAGAGCGTCGCGGAAACGGGCGACGATGAACAGGGCGTAGTCGATACCGAGTGCGAGCGCGAACATCATCGCGAAGTTCATCGCCCACACCGAAATGGGCGTCACCTCGTTGAGGAGCACCAATCCGCCTGCGGAGGCGACGAGACCGGCGACGGTGAGCAGCAGTGGCAAACCTGCGGCGACGAGCGAGCCGAAGGCGAGCACCATAATCGCCAATGTGACCGGCCACGAGAACAATTCGGCTTGAATCATCGCATCGTGGTTGGCTTTGTTGAAGTCCGACCAGAGCGCTGAGGATCCGGTGGGGTAGACCTCGATACCGTCCCGGGACAGTGCAGTGAGCTGCATTTTGACGTCGTCGACGGCTTTCACCATATCGTCGGTGCTCGCGTTGGCGCCGGCGATGAGTATCGCGGTGTGCCCGTCGGGGCTGATGGTCATCCCCGGCTGTGGGGCGATGACGTCGCCGAAGCGGGTGTCGCCGTCGAACACAGCCGCAACGTCGGTGAGTGTCTGCTGCACCGCGGGGTCATCGATGGCTGCGGTGTCGGAGTGAACGACGACCTGGACCGCGGCGGAGGAGTTTCCGCCGAAATGGTGCTGGGCGAGTTCACGGACCTGAACCGACTCGGACCCGTTGGCCTGCCAACCGGCACCTGCGAGCGACGAAAAGACGGACGGCGCTGCAGAACCCAGTGCGACGAGCGCGATGAGCCAGATCCCGAACACCCATCGGCGGCGTGTAACCATGACGCTTCCGAGGCGACCGAGCGCACCGAGGGTGCGGGCTCGATCAGGGGCGACGCGGCTGGGCGCCGGCGCGGTGTCGAACTCGGCCATGATTTCTCCTGATACGGGTGGGGGTATACACATGGGCCCACTTGTCTCTCGGGTGGGTGAGCCGCGAGGGTTGGGGCGACATGCTCTGCCGATGCCCACTGTGACACATACCTAGGGGGGTATGCAAGTACCCCGGGGGGTATCCAAGTCTTCGGGTCGGTGGACCCCCGTCATGCGACGAGGAATCGGTCAGTTCCTGCCGTTTCCAGAGTTGCCGTTGCCGTTGCTGTTGCCCGAGTTTCCGTTGCTCGAGTTGCCGTTCCCGGAGTTTCCGTTGCCGTTCCCATTTCCGTTGTTGCCGTTACCGTTGCCGTTCTGCGCGGGAGGAACGACGGGTGCCTGAGGTTGGGGAGCGGGTGCGGGTGTGACTGCGGCCGGTGGCGTGGTGATCGGCAGTTCCGGAGGAACGGTTGTCGGGGGCGGCGTCGGCTCGGTGGATGTCACAGGGGATGGCGCGGTGGGAGTTTGTGTCGATGTCTGCACGGCGTCGGGCACAGGGGTGTCGTCGCTACCGAAGCTCGACCATGCAACGGCAACGGCAACGGCAACGGCAACGGCAAGTGCGGTCATTGCGGCAGCGATCGGTATCCAGAGCTTGCGTCGTCGGGTGGTCATTGGCTGGACTGGCATCTGGTCGGTGGTCACCGAGGCCGTCAGGAACTGCGGGTCCAGTGCGGCGGTGGCCCCAGCTGCGGGTCCGGTGCGGGTGAGGTCCTGCAGTCGCGACCTGAGTTGGGCGGCGTCGGGACGGTTCTGGGGGTCGCGTGCCGTCATGGCGGTGAGCAGCGCCGCCCACTCGGGTCCGACAGCGTCGGGAACCACCGGGTCGCGGTGCAGGCGTGCGATCGCGGCGGCGACGGCGCTGCCTTCGAAGGCCATGCGTCCGGTGAGGCATTCGATGAGGACCAGTCCGAGGCTGTAGATGTCGGTTGCCGGTCCGGCGGCGGTGCCGGTTGCCTGTTCGGGGCTCATGTAATGACCGGTTCCGACGGTGGTGCCGTGGTCGGTCAGGCGGATGCCGTCGACGATGCGAGCGATTCCGAAGTCGGTGAGTTTGGTGAACTGGTTGTCGTCCGGGCCGTCGGGACTTGCGATCAGGATGTTGGCTGGCTTGATGTCGCGGTGCACGATGCCGCGGCTGTGGATATAGGTCAGCGCGGAGGCCAACTCGGCGCCGATTCGGGCTACGACCTGCGGCGGCAGTGCGCGGCCGTATCGGAATGCGGACAGGGTGGGGCCGTCGACGAGTTCCATCACCAGGTACGGAACGACCACGCCGCCGGGATCTGCTGCCTCGCCCGCGTCGTACAGCGCGACGAGGTTCGGGTGGGTGAGCGAGGCCAGTGTGCGCTTCTCGGCGTCGATGCGTCCCGACGTGTCCTGCGGCCCGGCGTGGGCGAAGATCTTCACTGCCACCGATCGGCCCAGCACGTCGTCGACGGCCGTGACCACCTCGGCCATGCCGCCGCGGCCGAGAACCTCGCCGAGTCGATACCGCCCGGCGAACAGGAACTGCTCGTCCGATGGACGGTGCCGATCCGATCCAACCATCGATGTGTCCGTCCGATCCGAGTGTGCGATTACGTCGAACCATATCGTCGTGTCTTCGCCCCGCACCCGGTGCCCAGGCGACGCGCAGGGCATGATGAAGGCCGGGTGGGGTGGATTTCGTCGGGTTTCAGCAAGGAGGACGGGCACGTGCGCCACCACGACACGGCTGCGGCCTCACCGCTCACGGTCGACATCGATTCGGTGTATCAGCCGATCGTTGCCCTCGACAGCAACTGCATCGTCGGGTTCGAGGCCCTCACCCGGGCAGGCCCCGGTAGTCCCTGGCCGACGACGCCAGGTTTGCTGTCGGCAGCGGAATCGTACGACGTGATTGCCGACTTCGATTGGCGATGCCGATTGACGGCTCTGCGCGGAGCTCTCGACGCAGGTCTGCCGGATGGGTTGATGCTGTTCGTAAATGCCGAGCCCGTCGCGCTCGAGAGTTCGCCGCCTCGTCAGTCGTCGACACTGCTCGCTCAGGCCCGTGGGATGTCGATCGTCATCGAGATCACCGAGCGGAACCTCCTCCGAGATCCTGCGCGTCTGCTGCGAGCCGTCGAACACGCGAGGCACCTGGGTTGGCGCGTGGCCGTCGACGACGTCGGTGCGGACTCGTCGAGCCTGGCGCTGCTGCCGTTCCTCCGACCGGACGTGATCAAGCTCGACATGGGGCTCGTGCAGAGCCGGCCTACGGCGCACACCGCAGCTGTCGTGTCGGCGGTCGCGGCGGAAGCCGATCGGACCGGTGCGCGGATCGTCGCGGAGGGCATCGAAACCGAGCAACACCTGCGGACGGCACTGAACATGGGCGCCAGCTGGGGTCAGGGTTATCTGTTCGGCCCGCCCGCGCCGCTTCCGGCGTTCGGCGGTGGGGCGAGGAGTGTGGATCCGGAAGCGCGCGACGTCGCGGTGACCGTCCGCGCCCCGGCGGCAGTGACCCCGTACGGAGTGGTCAGTGCGGCAACGCGGTCGCGGCGTGCGGACGAAGCTCTCGTCGGCGCACTCGGATCGGGATTGCTGCTCAGCGCCATGACGGCGGGACCGTCGACGATCGTCCTTGTGACGACCGGATCGTCGCTCTCTCTCAACCGAATTCACGCCGCCGAAGTGAACGACGTTGCGGCGAACAGTGCGTTGACGGTCGTCTTCGGCACACGAGATCCGGAGTCGGTTCGTCCCGATACCGGCGATGCCCGTCATCGCTTTCGCGAGGTAGCCGTCGGACCCGATGAGCCACTTGCCGAAGAACATTCGATCGTGGTGGTTTCGCCCGTGTTGACCGTCGCGCTCGTTGCCCTTCCCGTCGGCGCGGCACCCGACGGTACTTGCATGTACGACTACCGACTGACCTACGACCGCGATGTGGTCCTCGACGCCGCCACCACCCTGCTCCAGCGGACCGGTTCTTAGGCAAGGAGTCGCACGTACCGCGTCAGATGGGCAAATACCTCAGCAGCTCGGCGAGGATCGGGCGGTGGCCTTTGAGCAGTTTGGCTTCGGCTTCGTCGGAGGTGAACCATTCGTGCCTGTCGATTTCCGGGAATGTCTTGATGTTTCCCGATCCCTTCGGCCATTCCATTTCGAAGGTGTTGCTCTGTGCGCCGGCCGCATCGAGGTCGCCGTCGACGCCGAAGGCCGTCACGATTTTTCCACTGGGCTGCTTGACGGGTGTGAGCCGTATCGGGTCTGTGCCCGCCGGCACCGGTGAGCCGGTTTCTTCGAGGAATTCGCGCTGAGCTGCGGCCCAGGGATCTTCGTCGTCCTCGTACTCACCCTTGATGATCGACCACGCGCCTGCGTCCTTCTTCGCCCAGAACGGCCCTCCTGGGTGGCCGAGGAGGACTTCGACCTCACCGTTCACCGTTCTGTACAAAATGATTCCAGCGCTCAGCTTGGCCATGGTGTCCTTCTCCTCGGGTGAGTCGATTCCTCTATCCTGCCGGAGAAGACACACATGGGGGATTCCCTCGCGTGCGACAGTCCACCTGCCTCGTACGTTCGACTTCGGTCGTCCCGCCCCAAATCCCGTGAGCCTCGAACTGTGCGAGAGCGTAGCGTCGACACCTCTCGATCACCGGGCATCCGTCACACAGGCGCTTCGCTTGGCTTTCCCGGCGGATTCGGTCGGCTCGCGACTCGTATTCGACGCCGAAGAAGAGGTAGCCGAACCCGCGGCATCGAGCGTGTCGGCGCCAGTACCGATCGACGGATGGTTTGGTGTGGATCATCGCTGGCTCCTCTGATGGAACGGCGGCCGTGGTGACCATCATGATGGTCACCACGGCTCGCGTGCTGCTGATGGCTGCTGGTCAGTCCGTAGTCGTGATGACCTTTCCGCGAGTTTCCGGGACCAGGAGGCATCCGAGCATCCCGACAAGCGCACCCGCGACTCCGAATCCCATTGCCTTGTGGATGTTCCCGTCTGCGAGCATCAGTGCGAACAGAGGGAACAGTCCCGATCCGATTCCGCGGGCGACGTAGTACGTCGCACCGGAGCCGAAAGCGCGGTAGCGGGTGGGGTAGAACTCGGAGATCCACGTACCTATTACCCCGAACCCGGCATATCCGATTGCGGTGCCGGCCAGGGCGATCGTTGCCGCCGATACGATCGATCCTGACCCAGCGGCCGTCTCGGTGTCCGATCCGATCCACAGAAACAAGCCGAACCCGACGACGCCGACTGCGCACGACCAGAAGGTGGAACCGCGTCGACCGATCGCGTCGGACACCGCGCCGAAGGTGATGTACGAGGCTATGCCGAGCACTGTTCCGACGGTGAGAACCACGGTCGCCCATCCGAGCGACAAGCCGGCGTACTCGCGAAGGTAGGTCGGACCGAAAGTGATGTAGCAGTAGCTGGCCGCGAAAATTCCGGTTGTGGCGATGGTGAGGAAGATGCCGCCGACAATCGTTCGCTTCCGCTCCTGTGCGCTGACGGGTTCGTGAGCGGCGTCGTCGACGGTGGGCTGTGACGTGCCGTCTCGAGCTGCACGCCACACTTTGGATTCAGGCAGCATCTTGAAGGCGACGAGTCCCACCGCCACACTCATCGCACCGATGACGACGAATCCGGTGCGCCAGCCGGAGTCCGAACCGAGAGTTGTGATGGTGGAGAACAGGATTGCCTGCGTGATCAATGTGCCGCAGATGAACATTCCCTGCAGAACGCTTCCCATGAGGCCGCGGTTCTTCGTTTTCCAGGTCTCGGTGAACATCGCGAAGATGACGCCGAAGGCACCTCCCATGGCGACCCCGGCAAGAACTCTGGTGACGGTGAACGCCTCGAAGCTGTTCAGGAATGCGCCGACCACCGCGAGTACTCCGTAGATCGAGGTGAACGCGACATACGTGGGGCGCCGGCCCCATCGGTCGGCGATCCAGCCGAACAGGAAGCCGCCGGCGATCGAGGCGATCGACTGCATCGTGATGACACCGACGACGGCCTGCGTCGAGACGGCGAACGAATCGGACAGGTCGCGGAGCGGATAACTCAGCAGGTTCAGTTCCATGCTCTCGATCAGCGCGCCGACGATAGCGAAAGTCAGCACCACCTTGCGTTCCCTGGGGGAGTACGCGTTCTCGGCGTTCAGCTGCTTGGAGGCGGATGAAACTCTAGAGGCGTCCGGGGCACTCACAATGCACCTACGTCCACGGCGGGGCGGGATGTCACTCGTTGCGGCGCAGTGACCTTGTTCGTCATCGTTCCGATTCCGCCGATCTCGCTGGTGATGATGTCTCCGTCCGCCAGGTACCTCTGCGGGGTCCGGCCCAACCCGACGCCCGCGGGGGTTCCGGTGAAGATCAGGTCCCCTGGAAAGAGGGTCACCTTCGCGGAGATGTATTCGATCAGCTCGGCGACCGAGAACACCAGATCCGAGGAGGTGCCGTCCTGCATCAGTTCGTCGCCGATCCAGCACTTCAGGGTCAGTTCGTTCGGGTCGTCGAATTCGTCGGGTGTCACGAGTGCCGGGCCGATCGGTGCGAAATTGGCAAACGACTTCCCGAAGCTGAATTGTGCTGTCTTACCCTGCAGCTGAACGTCTCGATCCGACACGTCCTGTCCAACAGTGAGCCCTGCGACGTGACTCCAGGCGTCGCTCCCGGATACGTTCGAAGCTTCTCGTCCGATGACGACGACGAGCTCGACCTCCCAGTCGACACTCGGGCCGGAGAGTTCGATGACTGCGTCGGGCCCGGCGATGGAGGACGGGAACTTGGTGAAGATCAACGGAACCTCGGGCAAGGGTGAACCGGCTTCGCGTGCATGATCGACGTAGTTGAGCCCTATGCCGAAGATCTGCCGAGGTCGCGGGCTGATCGGCCCGACTGTCGCGATCGGGTGCTCTCGGTGACCAGGAGCATCGGATTCGCACGTTCGACTCCAGTCGACGAATTCCTCCCATCGGTCGTAGATTGCCTCGACGCGATGGTCGAACAGACCGTCGCTCGCGCGGGCGACATCGATTGCGCCGTGTCGGGTCAGCATCGTCAGCCGGCCATCGTGATTAGCGATTCGCATCTTTTCAGTCCTGTTCTGCGTGGGAGGTCTGGTCGGACACCAGCCGGTACATCGACCAGCGAACAGAAGCACCGATCTGCTCGACTGCGGTGCAGAGGCTCTGCGTCCGTGGTGGATTCACGGAACCGTGGAGATCCACTACCAGAAACAGTGAACCTGGGCCGTCCTCGGCCGAACCGGTGAGCCCAGCCGTCCGACCCTCGGCGGTGTTGTCCTTTGCGGACGTGGCACGCGCGTCGGACTCGTACAAGGCAACACCTTCCGCGCCTCCGTCGGCGATTACTGCGTGGGCGACCTTGGACAGGTGCTCGATCAGATCGTCGAGGTGCTCGCGGTGAGAGGTGATCCGCGCAAGAGCGATGGTGCCGGTCCGGCCCGTTCCTGCTCGAAGGATCAAACTTCCCACCGTGCGTTCGTTTTCGCGAAACAGGCCGACGCTCGTAGTCGTGCGGGGAGTGGGCGAGTCGAGTGCGGCGAGGTACTCGTCGCTGGTGAGTGTGTCGGTCGAATCCGTCTCGTAGATCGAGAAGTACTCGACGCGGTCCGCCCCGCGATCCGGATGTTCGACGAATCGACGTGCGTTTCGAAAGCCGCCTACCGCCAGACGTTCGGGGAAGTGTTCTCTCGAGTACCAGTCGTCGAACTCGGCTACGTCCTCGCGATCGACTGCGATGACGTTCATCAAGGAACCTTCTCTCACCTCGGTGTCCGGCCGGTTCTGGCTGTTGGTGCGGGCGAACGTCGTCATCAGAACTTGCCCTGACGCTGTTGGAACTTCGTGGGCTTGCCGAGCGTCTCGCCATCGGCCGCCACCCACGCCGCGACGGAGTCGATCATGGTGGACAGTGTCGTCGACGGGAAGCCGAACTCCGACTGGATGGAAGAACCGTCCATCACGTACGAGGTGCCGGTTTCGGTGCCCGTGAAGCGAGGTTCTTTGCCCAGGATCCGGCCGAATTTGTGAGCGAGCCATCTGATCGACACGATCTCGGGTCCTGTGATGTTGAGACGGCGCGGTGGTGAGGTGGCCAAGGTGAGGGATCGGATGGCGTAATCAGCAACATCACGCTGCCAGATGACGCTTGCGTGGCCCATCTCCAACGGAATTTCGATGCCGTCCTGCACTGCTTGCGCGATCTCCTGCAGGACGCCGTAGCGCGTCTCGATCGAGTAACCCAGCCGAAAGATCAGCAGTGGTGTACCGAATTTCAGCGAGTGATGCTCGAAGACTCGTTCGCGCCCGACGCATGACGCTGCGTACTCCCCGATCGGGCCCACAGGGTCGATCTCACGTGAACCGCCGGTGGCGACGTCGGCCAGGGGGTATGCGACGAGCGTCGAGAACGCGACGATGCGGCTGTCGCGGAACCTGTTCGCTACCCGTCCCGGAAGGTAGGAATTCATGGCCCAGGTGAAGGACTCGTTGCCAGTGGTTCCGAACTTGTTGCCGGCCATGAAGATGACGTTCGACGCGGACGGCAGCGCCGCGAGTTGGTCGTCATCGGTGAGATCAGCGGCCACGCATTCGACCCCGTTCTGTTCCAGGAATGCGCGGCTGTGTGGGTCGCTGAAGCGCGCGACACCGTAGATCTTCTTGTCGACGCCTGCCGCTTCCGCCGCCCTCTTGGCCATCACCGCGACGCTGGGTCCGACCTTGCCGCCGACTCCCAGGACGGCGATGTCACCCGTGATCGATGGCATCGCGTCGATCAGGCCCTGCGTTGGTTCGGCAAGCGCGTTCTCGATGGCGTCGACGCCGTCGTAAGTCGTCCGAGTTCGCGGTGTGTCGTGCACGATGCTCACTGAGTTTTCCTTTCGTTGTGACGTACGACATACATGTTGTTACACATCGACGCGGCGCAAAACCAGGCGATTCCCTAGTCGTATCGCTGGAGGACTGTGGGAATCCCACAGTATGGTGGTGTTGTGGCGTTGAACGAGCAGCTCATCGAGGGTCTGGTGGACGAGGCCGTGGCTCTGATCTGGAACACGTACCGCGGGTACACGAGCGAGGTGTTCGACCGAGGTGAGCTCACTCATTTCGTGCGGATGAACGTCGTCGTGGTGCTGGAGTGCGTCGATCGGGAAAGTCCGCTCGGCACCGACCAACTCGAGCACGCTCGTGAGCTGGGAGAGCAACGCGCGCAGCAGGGTGTTCCGCTCGAGTCGGTCATCCAGGCGTTTCGATCCACCGAAAGGGTCATGTTGCTGCATGTCCTTCATGCTCACCGAGGTGGCTCAGGGGCCGGTGCGACCGAGTTGGCATTGTCCTGTTTCGACGCCCTCACCAACGCGATGATCGACGCGTATCGCGAGGCATCGTCTGCAATCGCGGCTGTCAGTCGTCGAGCCGAGAACGAGTTGTCGACAGCGCTCACCAACGGTTGGGAACTCGAACCCGCGGACGCCGAACGTTGGGCCGGAGTCCTCGGTGTCGATCAGAACCTTCCCCACATCAGCGCCATCTTTGCCTTGTCCAAGAGGTCGGATCCGCTTCTCAGTCAACGCCTTCGACGTCGTGTCATCACCGATCTGGCCGCGGCGGGAATCGAGCCGGTCATCTGTTGGGAGGGGGACGGCAGCGTCACTGTGTTCATTCCGGTGGTGACGAGTGCATCGCTGACGAGAATCGACGCATGCCTCTCTTCGTTGCTGAGGTCGAGTGGGGACTGCGCGGGGATCTTCATCGGAGACGAAGTGCAGACGCTGCGTGCCGGACACCGCTCCTACGTTCAGGCACTGGCTGTACAGAACGTCGCGGCTCGCAATCACATCGGCGACTCCGTGTTGCGCTACAGCGATGTGTTGCTCGATGTGTTGATCGGTAACGACGCCGCTGTGCGCGAGCGCTTCGTCGACTCCCGCGTGGGGGCGATTGCAGGTCTGGATCATCTGATGGACACCGTCGCGGCGTTGGCGACGTGCAACATGTCCCAATCCAGAGCTGCGAAGGAGCTGTACGTACACGTGAACACAGTTGCGCTGCGAGCCCGAAAGATTCACGAGCTGACCGGGCGCAACCCTCTTGTTTTCACCGATCTGGTGGAGCTGTATCTCGCATCGAGGTAACAGATCGGCGGTGCTGTTCCGTCTGCGCCGGTACCGTGGGTGATATGGCCAGCAGAACCATCGACGACGGTTCGCGCTACGGCGCGGGCGGGTGGCGATGGAACGCGGGCGACGTCAGGCTGGTCGTCACTGCTCTGCTGGTGGCCGTCATGGCCTTGGGCCTGGTTCTGCGGTTCTGGTTGTTGTTCGGTGCGGTTGCGATCCTGGCCGTCGCGCTGTGGTTGATTCAGGACAGTGCGGTTCAACGTCAGGCTCGACGCGAGCTCGAGGAGCGCCGTCGCGCGGATCTCCGGTCGCGCGCCGACGCCGAGCATCAGGCGTTCCTGCGTGGTGAGCCTCGCGGGTTGTACGGCCAGTACGAGCCACCCGAGGTCTGACTCCGACAATCTGGACAGCTAAGGAAGGTTAGTCTAACCTCCCTCTCGGGCGCCGCTGTGGCGTTCGACGAGTCCGGAGGATCCCACCACGATGAACGTTTCCACCAGGATGTCTGCTGCCCTTCGTGGTGTCGCGGTCGCGTCGATTACCGTGATCGCTCTTGCGGGGTGCTCCGGGAACAGCGACTTGGCGGCGGAATCCACCGCGGCTGCGGACTCTTTGCTGCCGGCGCCGGAGGGCAAGACCGAGTATCCGCTCACCGTGGACACTGCGACCGGTCCGGCAGTGATCGAGGAGCGTCCCGAGCGCGTGGTGATGGCAAGTTCCTGGGACGCGGACCTGTTTGCTGCACTGGGTGTTACGCCGGTGGGGACCGACGAGCAGATCGACTTCTATCCGTGGGCGGTCGAGAAGATCCCGGGTGAGATCGAGACGGTCTGGCCCATCGGCGACACCGCGTATCCGGCGGAACAGGTAGCCAACACCACGCCTGACCTCGTCGTCGACACCCTGGCGGCGGACCCCGTGGACACCGAGCAGTTGGCCGACATCGCACCTGTCGTCGGCGCACCGGCCGGCATCGAGGCACCCCTGTGGGAAGACCGGCTTCGTCTTCTGGGTGAAGCTCTGGACCTGTCCGACCGCGCTGAGCAGTTCATCGACGAATACAGCACCACCTTCGAGAACATCCGCGCCGAGCACCCCGAGTTCGAGGGCAAGACCGTCGACTACCTCGTGTACTGGGGAGGCGGCAGTGGCACCGGCTTCATGAACACCGTCGACAGTGAGCCCGAGGCGCTGCTGACCTCCTTCGGATTTGCGGAGAACACCAACGCCGCAGTGCTGCCGCAGGACGGAGAACTGAGCGACGAGCTGCTGGGCTCGTTGACCGGCGACGTTCTCGTGATCTCCAATCAGGCTGCCGACCAGGCGGAGTTCGACGCCTGGTATTCGAGCCCCCTGCTCCAGCGATTGCCCAGCGTGCAGGAGGACCGGACCGTCGTCCTGAACCTGGCGGCCGACAACACTGTCACCTACAACGGTGAGCGTCAGGACTTCACGGGTCACTTCGGTCGAGCGTGGTCCGTCGGCCCTCTCGCGCACGAAGAGCTCGCCGACTTGCTGGTGCCCAAGCTGTCTGCGGTTCTGACCTAGACCCGCTCGGCGGGAACGCCCTTCGTCGTCGAGTTGGTGGTGAACCGGCGAACGACGTACAGCAGGACGCCTACGGCCAGGAGTAGTGCTGCGCGAAGCCAGGTTTCGGCGGATTGCTGGGTGGCCAATACTCCGCAGGTCACGAGCGCGAGGATCGGCAGGATCGTCGGCGCGCGGAAGTGGTCCTCGCCGGTGTGGTCGTGACGCAGGACGAGGACGGCGACGTTGGTGCTGACGAACACGAACAGCAACAGCAGCACGACGGTTTCCGCCAGGGCTGCTACCGATCCCGTGAGGCAGAGTCCCATCGCGACGACGGTGGTGGCGATGATTGCCGTCCACGGCGTGCGGCGTCCGGGAAGGACCTTGGCGAGGACGGAGGGGAGCAGGCCGTCGCGAGCCATTCCGAAGGTCAGCCGTGAGGCCATGATCATGGTCAACAACGCTCCGTTCGCCACGGCGACGAGTGCGATGAGACTGAAGAACCACGCGGGGATGCCGGCGTCGGCGGCGTCGACCACTTCCAGGAGAGGCCCGCTCGACGCGGCGAGGGCCTCCGGCGGTACGACGGTGGTGACGGCGAGGCCGACCAGTGCGTACACGGCTCCGGCCGCGGCGAGTGCCCCGAAGAGTGCCCGCGGATAGACGCGACGGACATCCTTCACTTCCTCGGCGATGTTGGCGGAGGTCTCGAATCCGACGAACGAGTAGAACGCCAGCAACGCTGCACCGAGCACCGCCAGGGCGGGCGTGGAGCTGTCGTCGAACTCGAGAACGCGGGACGGGTCGCCGTCGCCGCGCCCGAGCACCAGTCCTGCAAGCGCGATGATCAGGACCAAGCCGGACACCTCGACCACCGTCATGACGAGGTTGGCGCGGAGAGACTCGGTGATGCCGCGTGCATTGAGGAGGGCGACGATGACCAGGAATGCCAGTGCTGCGGGCACGGTGGGAACGCCCACGAAGACCTGCAGGTAGTCGCCGGAGAAGGCAAGTGCCAGGCCGGCTGCGCTGGTCACGCCGGCTGCCAGCATGCAGAAGCCGACCATGAACGACACGATCGGGAGTTTGTAGGCACGCTGAGCAAATACGGCGGCGCCGCCGGCGCGGGGGTACTTGGTGACCAGTTCTGCATAGGACGCGGCGGTGAGCATCGCCATCACCAGGGCGACGACGAGGGGGACCCAGACGGCGCCGCCGACTTCTCCCGCGATTTCGCCGACGAGGGCGTAGATGCCGGCTCCCAGCACATCGCCGAGGATGAAGACGAACAGCATCTTGCCGCTGATCGCGCGAGCGAGAGGTGTGGTGTCCTGCCGATCCTGCGTCGCGTCGATCGCCTCGTCGTGGGTCCGTCTCGGTCGCATGCGAACCTCCGTGATGTGGTGGGGAAACACGTGGAGGGCGACGCGGTGTCACCGCGTCGCCTCCACCTGTCTTGATTCAGTTGTGTTACTTGACCTTCGGGTCGTTCGCTGCAGCGATCTCCACCTCGGCGGTGGCCTGGATCAGCGCCAGCAGGTCCTTGTCGAGGCCCGGTGAGAACTCCTCGCGCCGCTCGGGCGAGATCTTGATGGGGACGCCTTCCGGCATGATGGCCGTGGACAATTCGGTTCCGTCGTTCGACGGTGAAGCGCCACGGTAGAGCTTGGCCGCCTGGCTCTTGTCGTCGGCGCTGAAGGTGTACTGGATGCTCTGCAAGCCCTTGTCCAGCAGTTTCTTGACCTCAGGGAACCGTTCCGCGTTGGTCTTGGGGATCGGCAGCACCGAGCCCCAGTTCACGCCCAGGCTTTCCAGTGCTTTGGCGAACGCGTTCTCGTGCGCCTGGTCGCGGACGATCAGGTAGGAGATCGTCGAGCGGGCAGTCTTGTTGTCGGTCATCTCGTAGATGCGGCACTTCTGAAGGCGGCCGGTCGATTCCAGCATCAGGTTGTACAGCAGGTCCAGCACGAGGTTGCCGCTGTTGTAGACGTAGGAGCCCGACCATGGGTTTCCTGCGGCATCGACGGGCAGGGCGCCCTGTGCGCCGACGAGGTAGTGGTGAATGTTGCTGGTGTCCAGAGCGATCTTCAGCGGGGTCGCGCCCTTGGCTCCGGGCTTGTCGACGGGGTCCGTCTTCTTGCCGTTGTATTCGGGGGATCCGTCGAGCAAACGGGAAATGGTGGTGCCGATGAGTTCGACGTGGCTGATCTCTTCCGTACCGACGCCCTGCAACAGGTCCTTGTACGGCTTCGATGCCGGATCTCCACGAAAGTTCATGGACTGGAAAAGGTATTGCATCATGGTGCGCATTTCGCCGAACTGTCCGCCCAGGCCCTCCTGAAGGGCGTTGGCAGCGGCCGGATCCGGCTCGTCGACGGCGATGTCGTTGATCAATTGTTCGGTGTGTAGATACACGATTCTCCCTAGGACAGCAGTGCATCGAGCGTGAACGATCGGGTTGTCTGCGACGCCGAGACTTGACTGTCGCTTCTCCGCCTTCGAAGGCGTGCTGGGAATGCATCAGCACTCCGGCTATACCCCTGGATGGCAGGGAGAAACATCACATCCGACCGGAGGTCCGGTTTGGTACCGCAGTCTTCGGGGCACTCCTGCACTTGCGCGACACGGCTACCGAAGACGGCGGAGGGCAAGTAAACGTATGCATGACGAGCACGACGTAGTGGTATGGAAAGAAAACGTTCAGCGGCAGGCGTGGTGGGAATCGATTCTCGGGCTGGCTCCCGAAGCTCGGTCCCTCACAGTTTTTCCGCCTCTCGACGCGGATGACGTCGCAGCTGCGTAGTTGTGACCACCTGAATCGACTTGTGTATCCCGGCCGCCGGTTTTCCGGCGGCCGTTTCTGTTGCGTCCGGCCGGTCCCGAGCTGCCCGTCTGTCGAGCGTGCGTAGGCAAAGTTCGGGGTGTGCCGGATTTGCCCAGGCTGTAATGTCCGCCTTCATGATCAGAACAGCTGTGGCGAGGGCGGTGGCGATTGTCGGCGCAGTCGTGGTGTCGGCTGTCGGTGTACCGGCCGTGGCGCACGCGCATCACCAGGAGTTCACGCCACTACCGGTGGCGTACTCGCTGGGCGAGAATTTCTCGGTCCCGTGCAGCGGGCAGCTGACCGGTTTTGTGCACACCCCGCACGACAGGCCTGGCCAAGTCACCGTAAGCGTCACGTGCTTCCGTTCTTCTCCGGTCCGTGCCACAACGCAATCTCAGTGAACTACTTGTCCGCTGCTGGTTCGGATGGTCCCGGAAGTGGAAATCCGTCGATCCTGCTTCCCTTCGATTCCCGGGCGTTCGTTCCATTGACCGGTGAAGTCACTTTTCCGATGCCATCCGGTGGAGGCTCGGTCGTCGTCACGCCCAACGCGGTGAGCACGACATACCTGAACCCCTTGGCGAATACTGTCAGATTCACGGTCGCCTGAGATCTCTGGAATGGCAGCCCGCGTACTCGCTCACCTGACCGTTTTCGTCGGCGCGTTCACGGCAGTGTGGGCGGTGGTAGTCACGCCGGCGCGTAACTTCGCGTACGTCGCGGGAGGGGACCGCCTCGACGTCTTCGTCGGAAGTGCGGCTGCGGCGGCCACAGTGGCAGCCGTCGTGGCCGTCGTGGTGGCTGTGTTCGTGACCGGCCGTCGAACTCTTTACGCGACAACGGGTATCGGCGTCGTGCTGCTCGCGGCTGTATCTTTCGGTTCGTTCGACGTGCAGATGCATCTGCGTGCGCTCGCGGGTGGGTTGATTCTCGGTGGTTGTGCGGTGCTCGCCGGTTGTGGCAATCGTCGAACCATGCAGTGCGCGTTGGTAGTCGGTGTGCTCGCCGGCATGGTGCTGGTGCCGCACATCGAATCGAGCCCGGTCCGCTATGCCGAGTACCTCTCCAACGATTCATCCGGGCACTACATTCTCGTAGCTCTTGCGGTGTTGGCTGTTCTGTTGGCTTTTTCGAATGTCGAGGGGGTTGTCGAGCGGGTGCAGCACCGCACACGAGTGTTGACCGTGGGAGTGCTCGTCCCCGTCGGCGGTCTGGTTCTGTACTGGCTGTTCGTACGCTCGGTGGACCGGCTCGGTGCGGACGGGGCGATGCAGGATCGCTGGCTTCTGGGCATCGCCGTGGTGCCGTTGCTCGTCGGCGCGGCGTTCGCTCTGCCCCGGACGACCGGCACTGTTGTACTCGCCGCATTGGCGTTTGTGGCGGCTCCGACGACGGGTTCGATGGGATTCGCTTCTGCCGTCGTGTTCGTTGCGTTGTTGGTCGTGGGCGTCGTGGTGGGGTGGCGGCGTCCGCTTCCCCTAGTGGGTTTCCTACTGATCGCGCTGGTTGCAGCGATGGGACTGTTCGCCGATTCTCAGCTGGACGCCATCGAATCGGCAGTCACCGTAGTGATCCTGCCCGTCGCCCTTGGACTCCTTTTCTCGTCACTGCTTCCGACGAGCCCGCCGGCCTCGGTGATCGCCGTGACCACCCCGATCGCAGTGACGGTCCCGATCGTCGCCGAGTTCGGGTGGACGGCCTACACGCCGCTGACACGCGTGCCGCCTGTCTTTTCTCCGAGCGGGTGGGAGTGGACGTCGACGGCAATCAGCGTCGGTTCCGTCCTGGCCGCGGCGGGGGCGTACCTGCTTCTTCAAGCGCGCCGAGGGCGGCCGAACGGCACCACTGAGGATGTAGGTGAGGTTCCCGGAGGCTCGTAACACGGATTCGGACTGGGCGATACGTGAGTATGAATACGGTGCGCGCCACGTTCGTTGCATGTGTAATCGGAGTGATCCTGGTCGTCACGTCCGGACCCGCCAATGCGAGTCCCGGCAGTCCGTCGGCTCCGCAGTACGAGTGGCTCCCCGACTTCCTCTATCCCGTGTGGTCGTGGCTGTGGTGGTTCGGATATCTCGCCGACAAGGGTGTCAACCCGTTCCCGATCATGTTCGGATCGAGCTGAAGTCGTGTCGTTCTCGTCATCGGGAGGTCGTATGAGGATCAAGGTTGTACTCGGCGCAGGTGCACTCACTGTCGGTCTGGGTGTGTTCTTTGCGCCGACGGCGTCGGCGCAGGACGCGGGTTTCAGTGACTACCCATGCAGCGACCAATTCGCGGTCCCCTGGTCGCTGGATGCGTGGACTGGAGAGCGCAGTGCGGTGATCAGTCCGTACGGAACCGCTGACATCCGCTGCTCGTCGTTCCACGGGCAGACGTCGGCGTATCAGCTGGATCCGCAGGGGCGTAAGCATCTGTTGAATCCCTTCGGCATCCTCGGACCCACGCTGTACATCTGGGACGTCAACGGTCGTTGAGCACCCGTATTCGTCCTGCCTTTCCCTTCGGTTGTGCTCCTGTAGCGCCCTCATACGACTGGCAAGACGAAAGTCTGCGACTACCCTTCGATCATGAGCAGCGTGAGGTCTCTCCTGTGCCTTGCAGCTGTTCTGGCGGTGGTGTCTTCATCGTGCTCATCTGGTCTGAATCCGTTCGTCGACAGCGTCTCGTACCGACCACCGACCGCAACGGTGGACTCGTCCCCGGACTGTCTGGCGGAGAACATCTACACAGACCTGACCGGCCTGGGACCGTGGGATCCGGCGTTGACGTCCGATGCGTCGCCTCCGGGATACCCGCCGGCTGCGTTTGTGCCTGTTGCGGTGGTTCGCTGCGAGCGTGGCACCGACGACGCTGGGTTCATGACGGTGGATTCGGTGCGGCTCGAAGGTGACATCGACGCCGTGGATGCTGCGTTCTCTGCGAAATCGGAGCGCTTTCCCGACGGCGTGATGGCGTCGTGTGCGTATGCAATGAGTCCTCCGGTTGGTCTGTGGTTCGTCGACGACGTCGGCAAGGCGTTTCGACCGGCATGGCCGGCGAGCCCGTGCGGACTTCAGAACGCACCGATCGAGGCCCTCGCCGACCTCACCGAAGTCTCTCGCGTCTCTCACCCGACCGGTTACACCGACCGATACGACACCACGTGCGCTGCCGGTGCTTATGGATGGGAATTCGAGAACACAACACCTGAGGACGTAGCTGCCGCCGAGGAACGCGAACAGTCCCCCGACAGCACTGTGGTGCCGTCCCTGGTGATGCCGATGGACGATGTGGACAAACTCCAGTTGTGCACCGTCCCCACATCGACCGAACAGCCCCTCGACCCCTCTATCTCGGTGGTCGGACAGGCGATGACGCTCAGCCGAGAGGACAGTGCGTCGACTGTGAGATCCGTGGCGAACGCGCCCTTGGCGCCGGCCTGCGACAGACGAAGTAGCCGCATTGCGTCGACCGAATTGCGCCGTCCAGACGGCTCTGGCAGCTCGTTCGTGTCGTTCGAGCTCGATGGTTGTCAACGTGCAACCGGGTTCGGGTATTACCGCGCAATCCCCGCCGATGTGTTGTCGATCCTGACGCGAACCGAATGAAGTTACTCCAAAACTGTTGATGCGCCGTCATGCCCATGGCAAGCGTCGGTCCCACCATTGCAACCCGGCAGGTGCGTCGACTTCTATCGTTGCCTCGCGGTACCTCTCGTCGAGATGAGTGACTGCTGCCCTGAGGCGGTGGGCTTTGCGGCTGTTGCCCCGCATTATCCGTTCGAGGCGGTCTCGGGTTCCGTTGCCCGTGAACGGGCTGTCACATGCGGGACAGCCGGTCGGTCCCGCGACGATGGCCGGGTAGGTATCGAAGTTCGATGTGGGACGGCACTCGAAAGCTACGCGCCGCTCGACGCGTTCCACGCGTCGGCGCCACTGCTCGAGCAGGTCGAGGGTCCCGTTGTTCGTGCGTGGTCGCCTGCTTCTGTGCTGTACGCGGGTCATAGTCGATGCGTCATGACGGAGACGCATGCCCGGTGAGTGGATCGAGTCGTACTGTGGTGTGCGCGCTACACCGTGATGCGTCGAATATGCTGAGCCAGTGTCTATTCGGGCGCTTCTCGCCACGCAAGAGGTCGGTCCGATGTCCGCCGACCGCGGAACGTGCTCGCTTCTGCGAGTTTCATGATCTACACCCCGGTTCGCTGGGACCGAAGGTGGTGAACGTGAAGGCGCTCATGCGCCTTTCGACGTGTCGAATGAAGTCATGGGAAATTGGTACCACAGATGAGGATTGTCGGTCTACCCCACGAACGGCCCGGGACTGCCGTAACAGTTGCGTACCCGTCAGGCGGGATCCCGGCTCACGCGTGCGCAACTGTTACACCAGGACCGGTGTGCGCTTATCTCCTCGCGCTCTCGACGTCGAAGTCGTCGAGATCTGCGTGTCGTGTCATGTTCCAGTAGTCGACGATGCGCCAGGGGAGTGTGGAGACGACTCGGCCGGCGTCGTTGCGGTACCAGTTGTCCATGCCCTGGTGGGTCCAGATCATGCGGGCATGGGCGTCGTCGTGGCGTCGGACGTAGTCCTGTTCCACTTCTGGTTTGCATTCGACGGCACCGATGTTGTTGTCCGCCATGGTGCGTAGCAGGTCGACGATGTAACGCACTTGGCATTCGGCGATGGTGATGTAGCTTCCGCCGTGACCGAGCACGGTTCCCGGTCCGCAGGTGAGGAACAGGTTGGGGAAGTCGGGGACGGTGATGCCGAGGTGCGCGTGGGCGTCTTCGGGTCCCCAGAAGTCCTTGATCGATACGCCGGATCGTCCTCGAATGTCGATGGGGCTCAACAGCTTGTGAGTTTCGAATCCGGTCGCGAGGATCACGACGTCGACCTCGGCGACGTGTCCGCCCGATCCGACGACGGAGTCCGGTCCGATGGATGCGACTCCTTCGGTCACCAACGTGACGTTGTCGCGTTTGAGCGCGGCGTACCACCCGTTGTCGAGCAGCATCCTCTTGCCGAAGGGCGGGTAGTCGGGCAGAGACTTCTCGATGAGGTCCGGCCTACCGTCGAGTTCCTTCTCGACGTACCTCGTGAAGACGCGGCGGTGCGCGTCGTTGATGGCGTTGATGGAGCGGCTCGGGTTCTCCCACTCGGGATCGACCTGCAGCGACGGGTGAACGCGGTCGTTGAAGTTCCAGGCAAGCCGCACTCGGTACCACAATCGGTACAGCGGAACGGCTTCCATGAGGTAGCTGACGTCGTCGTCGATGGGTTCGAAGTAGACGTCGCTCGACGCCACCCATTGCGGTGATCGCTGGAACACCGTCGCGTGCCCCACGGTCTCGGCGATTGCGGGTAGTACCTGCATCGCACTGGCGCCGGTGCCGACGATGGCCACCCGCTCGCCTTGCAGGTCGAGGCCCTCGGGCCACTCGGCGGTGTGGAAGATGGGTCCGTCGAACGTGTCCAGTCCCGGAATGTTCGGCACCTTGGGACGATTGAGCTGGCCGGTGGCGGTGATGACGATGTCGGCCGTCAGGGTGTCGCCGTCCATCGTGGTGACGGTCCACGATTGTGTGTCCGGCTGATACACGGCGGAGTCGACCTCGGTGTCGAACCTGATCCGCTCCCGCAGATCATTTTCGGCCGCAACATCACTGAGGTACTGCCACACTTCGTCGCGCTTGCCGAAGTGTGTGGTCCAGGACCGCGGTGCGAACGAGTACGAGTAGAGGTGGCTCGGTGTGTCCACGCCCGCGCCGGGGTAGGTGTTCTCGAGCCATCCACCGCCGACGTCGGAGTTCTTCTCGAGGACGATGTGCTCGATACCGGCTTCCTGCAGCTTGATGGCGGCGAGCATGCCGGACACGCCGGCTCCGATGACGATGACCGAGAAGTCGCACTGCGTCGCAGGCGCAGAAGAATCCTGGGGCGAGGGTTCGGAGGTGAACCCCATGTCCTCGGCGACCATCTCCGCGAACTCGGGAGGGATGGATTCGCCGACGGCGGCGGAGATCATCTCGACCAACTCGTCTCCCGTCGGCGTCGGCAGTGCTGGGGGTCGTCCGTCGGTGATCGCGTCCAGTGCGGCAGCCCGGATGAGGTCGGCTACATGGGGCGCGAACCCACCGCTGTCGTTGTCGTCCATGCCGCGGCTGCGCGTCGGGCGGTACGGGTCTTCGAGCCACGTGCGGTCGCCGGTGAGTTGGTAGAGCACGGCGACGAGACTGGGCATGTTGGCCGCGTCGAGTGCTCGGACCAGCCGATCTCTTCTCAGTGCAGTCGGGGCTGTGACGGTCACCGGAACCTCCTTCGTGGCACGAGTCGCACGGGCCTCTCGCAAACTAACCACAGTTAGGCAAATTCACGCAATAGGTGAACAATGTGGGATTTTGACCCTTGACAATGTGGCTTGCGCCACACAATGCTGTCACCACTACCTAACAGTGGACAGGCGAAGGGAACTCCCCATGGAACTCACCGAGGCAATGCGCACCACCGGAACGTGTCGGCGCTACTCGACCGAGCCGGTACCCGACGAGGTGTTCAAGAGCGCGTTCGACGTCGCCCGCTTCGGTCCGCAGGGCGGCAATCGTCAGCCGGTCCGGTGGATCGTCGTCCGTGACGCTGCGCGCAAGCAAGCACTCGCGGATCTGTATCTCCCCATGTGGGACGCCTACTTCGCCGGCATCACCGGTGGCACCGTCGCGGTGGGGGCCTTGCCGAAGACTGTGCAGGATGCGGACTATTTCGCCCGTCACCTTGCGGAGGTTCCCGCGATCGTGGTTGTCTGCGCCGCGATGGACGGGCTTCATCCCACCGATCACGAGCTCGGCCGACTCTCCGTCGTCGGCGGTGCGTCGATCTACCCCACTGTGCAGAACCTGTGCCTGGCGCTTCGCGATCAAGGCGTCGCGACGGCCGTCACCACCCTGCTGTGTCACGAAGAGCCGGCTGTCCGCGCAATGCTGGAGATCCCCGACGAGTACATCACCGCCGCGCACATCACCGTCGGCTACCCGGAGAAGAACTTCCCGAAGAAGCTGACGCGCAGCCCGGTCGAGGAAATCGTTGCGCTGGAGACCTTCTCGCAGCCGATGTTCGATCTGTCCCCCGCACTGTAGAGATTCCCCGCACTTAAAGATCTCAGGAGCCCACCGTGCCCGGACCCGCCCCCCAGCACAGAGCCGCTATCGGCCGCGCGACCATCGGCGATCAACTTCGTCGCCACGCGCGAACCCAACCCGACAAGACGGCGTTCATCAGTTACGACGCAGCAGGTGCCCGTGTGGTCACCACCTACGCGGACCTCGACACACGCGCCAATCGATTCGCCAACCTGCTTCTCGATCTGGGCGTCGGGCACGGTGACCGCGTCGCGTCGATGGCGCGCAACAGCGTCGACGTCGTCGTCGCGTACTACGGCACGCTCAAGGTCGGTGCCGCGTTCACGGGCATCAACGTGCTCTACCGGGGGCCGGAGGTGAAGCACCAACTCGAGCACGCGGAGCCGACGGTGATCGTCGCCGATCCCGAGTTCCTCGACGTCATCGAGTCGGTGAAGCCGGATTCCGCGACGCTCGTCGGGTTCGGGGCCCACTACGACGAGCTCACCGCGAACACGGCCACCACGGAACCCGACGTCGACATGGACGAGAACGACGTCGCGATGGTCATCTACACCTCGGGTACCGAGGCAGCGCCCAAGGGCGTGATGATTCCGCACCGGAACTTCCTGATCTCGACGGCTCCGGCATGGAGTTGGGGACTGCGGACGGGGCCGGAGGACACGTGGCTGTTCGTCATGCCGTTCCACACCATCGCCGGCTTGGGTTCGATGACGACGTTGACGTTGATGGGGGCGACGCTGGTCCTGCCTGCGACGGCCGATCCGACGAGGTCGCTGCAGATCATCGCCGACGAGAACATCTCCGTCATCGCGCAGACTCCGACGTTCTATCTGGCGCTGGCGCGGGAGGCGAGCTTCGGGCCTGCCGCCGTCGGGCAGGTACGACGCTGTCTCACCTACGGTGGTCAGGTCTCTCCGCACACCATCACCGCGTGGGCTCAGGCTGCGCCGGAGGCGATCTGGGGAACGTATTGGGGTCAGTCGGAGCTGTCTCAGCTGGGTTCGGTCGGCTGGTTCACCACTCTCGACGACATTCCGGGCGGTGATGCTTCGTGGATCGGCAAGCCGGTCACGCACCTCGAGATCAAAGTGGTCGACGCGGAGGGCAACGAGGCGGAGATCGGTGAACTGCTGTGCCGGACACCGTCGGTGATGCTCGGGTACTTCAAGGACGAGGCCAAGACGGCTGATGTCTTCGCAGACGGCTGGGTGCACACCGGTGACATGGTGCGCATCGACGCCGACGGAAATCTGTTCTTCTACGATCGTATGAAGGACATGATCAAATCCGGAGGTATGAACGTGTCGTCCCAGGAAGTCGAGCGCGCCCTGCACGCGCACCCGGACGTGCTGCGCGCTGCCGTCGTCGGGATGCCGGATCCGTACTGGTCCGAGGCCGTCACGGCGTTCGTCATCGCGGCGGAGGGGTCGACGCCGGATCCGGTTGCGCTGATCGAGCACTGCCGGACGTCGCTGGCTTCGTACAAGGCGCCGAAGGCCGTGCACGTCATCGAGGAGCTCCCGGTGGATGCGCAGGGCAAGATCCTCAAGCGTGAACTGCGGAAGATGAGTGTCGCGACGGAGGTCGGGTGACCGCGCCCGACGAATCGGAGGTGGCGGTCCCTCGCCAGATCCGCACCAGGCGCCGCAAGGAAGACATCGCGGCGAAAGCCGCCGAGATCTTCGCGCGCGACGGGTACGCGAACGTCGGGATGCGCGATATCGCCGACGCCGTGGGCATCAAGGGCGCCAGCCTGTATCACCACTTCCCGTCCAAGGAAGACATCCTGTTCGCTGTTTGCCTGACGGTCACGCAGGTCCCGGTGGAAGAGACTCTTCCGCTGCTCGACGCGCCGGGCACACCGACCGAGCGAATGTCCTCACTGGTGCGCGCACATCTGGTGCATCTCAATTCTCGACGCGTCGAGTACATCGTCGGTTTGCACGAATTAGCGTCGTTGACAACGGAACACCGAGCCATCGTCGAGGACTATCGCCGTCAGTATCAGCGTCGCGTGCGCGACGTGGTGGCAGCGGGGATGCGCACAGGTGAGTTCACGGTGCCCGATGCGCGGCTCGCCTCGTTCGCGTTGACGGACATGCTGAACGGAATCAGCAACTGGTTCCACGACGACGGTGAACTGAGCATCGAGGACGTCGCGGACAACTACGTCGAACTCGCTGTTCGCCGCCTTCTGGGTGCCCGCGCATGACGGTTCACGGGCAGTGCCTTGCAGAGTTCAGCGGTGTGCGAGATGCTCTGGCCGCCAACATCGATTCGGGTGACGAGCTCGGTGCGTCGGTCGTCGTCGACATCGACGGCAGGCGCGTCGTCGATATCTGGGGCGGGTACCGCGACGTGGACCGAACGACGGAGTGGACCGAGGACACGATCACCAACGTCTGGTCGACGACGAAGACCGTCACCAGTCTGGCGGCGCTGATGCTGATCCATCGTGGATTGCTGGACCCGTATTCGCCTGTTGCGCAGTACTGGCCGGAGTTCGCCGCCGCGGGGAAGGACCAGATCGAGGTACGGCACCTGATGTCGCATACCTCCGGCGTCTCCGGGTGGGATAGGCCGTTCTCCACCGAGGACATGTACGACTGGGACTTGGCGACGTCGAAGCTCGCGGCTCAGGAGCCGTGGTGGGATTCCAGGACTACATCCGGCTATCACGCCGCCGATCAGGGACATCTGATCGGGGAGCTGATACGACGCGTCACCGGAAAGTCGTTGCGCTCGTTCGTCGCCGACGAGATTGCAGGGCCACTGGGCGCGGACTTCCAGATCGGGGCGGACGAGAAGGACTGGCACCGCATCGCCGACGTCGTACCGCCGCCGCCACCGGCCGCGGACACGTACTCCGATCCGCTGAGGATCAGGCGTCGAACATTCCTCGGCCCACTCGTTCAGGCTGCGTCCGCGAACACGCCCGACTGGAGACGCGCGGACATGGGTGCGGTCAACGGCCATGGCAATGCTCGATCGGTCGCCCGGATCCTGTCGGTGATCTCGCGGGGCGGTGAAGTGGACGGCGTGCGCCTGCTGGGGCCGGACGTGATCGATTTGATCTTCCAGGAGCAGAGCAACGGAATCGACCTCGCTCTCGGCGTGCCCCTGAGATTCGGTATCGGCTTCGGACTCCCGCAACTGGACACAGTGCCCTACATCCCGGACGGGCGCATCTGTTTCTGGGGAGGATGGGGCGGATCGCTCATCGTCATGCACCCGGATACCCGAATGACGTTCTCGTACATGATGAACAAAATGGGCCCGGGTATCATCGGCTCGGATCGTGCCGAGCAGTACCTCCGGGCGACGTATGCTGCAGGCGGTCGAGAGGTCATATAAAGATAGTTGGCACACTAGGGTGTGTTCGTGACGATCGGTGAACGGCCCTGGGCAGTCCCTCCAGCGTGGTGGCGTCGCGGCGAGGCCGTGCATGGCCGGACTCCGGTGGCGAGAAGCAAGGTGCGGGTGCGGGAGTCATCGGTCGTGCAGGGGCTGGTCGGAGATGCGACGCGTATCGGCGACGCCATCCGCCACCCCGATACCGACGCAGTCTCGGCTGCAGCGGGTCTGGAGTTTCTCGACGCGCATTCGCATGGCACGGCGCCAACAGCGCGCGCCATTGCTTTTGCGTTCAGGGCCACGATCGATCACACCAACTACAAGCAGAGTGTTCCTTTCGTCGACGAGGTCATCGTCACCAGGGGAGCAGCGTTCGCTGCCGAAGTGATCGTCGCCGCGGCCGGTATGCGGGTCGACATGAGGTCGGAGCGGAGTTCTCGCGGTAACGTCCTGACGATCTGGGTAACCGGACGCCGCGATATGGACATGCTGAACTTCGGCATAGGAGACACGCACTCTCGTGTGCGGACCGCGGTCGCCGCACTGCCGGACGAGGAGTACCGGCGCGTCGTCGATGTCCTGGCAACGCTGAGAGGCGCCAGCTATGCACGTGACCTGTCGATCTCGTTCCTCCTGCCGACCGAGTCCAGCTGGGTCGAGGAGGACTTGGCTGCTGCTTCGGGTCTCCCTCGGTATCACGAGCAAGACCACATGCCGCTGCTGGCGTGTGTCACTTCCGCCCGTGATGTCGAACGAATACTCGACGCGCACAGGACACGCGACGACGCGATGTGGAGTCTCGGGATGCGGATGAATCTCGTGCACGCGATCTGCGCGAACCTTGGCCCTGGCGTCGAACCACTTGTCGGAGAGCTTTTCGACGGAAACTTGTCCTCGCAGAACAAGAAGCGATGTGCTGCGATTCTCGCCGAGTTCGACACCGATGACGGGTTCCTCGAACTGGTCGAACGTCTCGGTCGCAAGTACGTCGAGCCCGCTGTCCTGGCAGCGATGGAAGCCGCGCCGTTCCGCGCTCACCGTTTGCTCGGTGCCACAGCGGGCCCGAAGGCGGCACGACTGAAATTGGATCTCGAACGGCTCCACCCCGACCTTTCCGGGGACCGCGATGAGAACGAGCCGTCGGTACCGCAGGCGGGCCCCGTGCCGACCCTGCTTACCGAACCGCCGTGGACGGGTGATCGTAGACAAGCCCGCATGCCCGTCCTCGACCTGGAGGCTCCGCGCGATGCGTTGACCGTCACGTGGCTTCAGGACGAACGAGACCACTTCGCAGAACCTGAGCCGGACTACCCGATGTATCTCGGTCGTCGTACCTGGTCGGACATTCTCCGTCCCGTCGCGGAAGGTTCCGACGCCTACCAGTTGTACGAGATCTCGCGCGGTCCAGAAGAACTACTACGACCGCTGCTTGCCGACGCCGCGATCCCGCGCTGGATCTTTCGCCCCGAGGCCGATCTCCGGCGGCTGTTGGTCCGATTCGGCGACGACGCAGTGGATTACGTCTTCCGGGTGGTGGTAACCAGGCCGACGTTCAGCGCATCGGTGCTGCTGCCGGTGACGGGGTCTTCGGTGGCTTCGACTATGGCGACCTGGCTCGGCTCGAAAGCCATGCGGCCGGTCGCCTTGCAGTGGTTCGATCGGCATATCGACAGTGCAGCGCCAGTCGTAGTCGTGGCCGCATCGGGGAGATCGAGTGATGCGAGGAAAGCTGCCCTCGCAGCACTTCGCACGCTCGCGAAGCGTGGGCACCGCGACGCACTGGTTGCGGCAGCGACCGAGTTCGGATCCTCGGCTGCCGCTGCCGTCACCGCGTTCGTGGACTCGGACCCGCTGTTCGATCTACCGACGCGAACACCTACCTTGCCCGCATGGCTGGATCCCGCTTTGCTGCCCACTGTCACTTTGGTCGACAGTAAAGAGCCGTTGCCTCCGGAGGCGGTCGGGAACATCTGCACGATGTTCGCGTTGTCGAAGTTGGACGAGGTATATGCCGGCGTTGCGGTGGTTCGCACGCTCGTCGCTCCCGGCAGTCTCGAGTCACTTGCATGGGATCTGTTCGAACGTTGGTCCAGCGCTGGATGTCCCGATGCGCAACGGTGGTGCTTGGACGCGCTCGGAATAGTCGGAGACGACGAAACTGCACGGCGTCTGGCGCCGTTCGTGCGGAAATGGCCGCTGCAGTCCGCACACCGGCGAGCAGCGGCGGGGTTGGACGTGCTCGCCGCAATCGGAACCGATGCGGCGCTCGGACACATCTGGGCGATATCGCAGGGGTTGCGGTTCCCGGCTCTACGCGCGAAAGCCGACGCTCGGATTCGGCAGATCGCAGACGAACTGGCCCTCACCCCGGCCGATCTCGCGGACCGACTCATTCCCGATCTGGGCCTCGACGCCGACGGCACAACGATGTTCGACTATGGGTCGAGGTCGTTCACGTTGTCGCTGGACCATGCGTTGAAGATCGCCATCACCGACAGCAACGGGAAAACGCGCGCTCGAATGCCGCGGCCAGGTCCCGACGATGCGGATGAAGCGGCTGAGGAGTTCAAGCGGTACACCACGTTGCGACGGGACCTCGACGCAGCGCGCGGCGAGCTGATCCAGCGCTTCGAACGCGCCATGGTCACCGGCCGCAGGTGGACATACGGGCAGGTTCGACGGCATCTCGTCGGACACCCGGTGGCATGGCAGATCGTGGGTCGGCTCGTGTGGTCCACCGACAGCGGCGACCAGTTCGCTTTCTCGGCCTCACGGAACGCAGTGCGTCGGGATGGGTCCGACCTGAGCATCGACGACGCCGACGACGTATTCGTCATCCACCCCGTCACAATGGGTGTCGAGATCGAGTTGTGGCGACTTGCCTTCGCTGATGCTCACCTGGTGCAGCCTTTCGAGCAGGTGGACAGGGACGTCTTCCGCGACGATGTGTCCTCGGGATTGGCGGTGTTGGACAACACCAAGGTTGCAACTTCTCAATTGCTCGCGTTGGAGCGGCTCGGGTGGGAACGCGAAGAACCGCAGGACAAGGGCGCGCAGATCTCTATCAGCAAGCGAGTCGACGAGGACACGGTCGCTGTCATCCTGGCTTTCCCTGGATTCAACGTGGCGAGCCCGGCTATGTGGGCCGAGCAGAAGATAGTCCAGGCATTCGTCACCAACCCGAACATCGGGATGGTCGATGCGTCCGAGTTGCTCCGCGATGTGTCGACTCTCGCGTACGAGCCGATCACCGGCGATGAACCGGACTTGCAGGGTCCGTGACGGAAACGCGTGGACACACTGTGCTGCGAAGGTCTCCGGCGCCGTGCGTCGGGGCAACGCTCGAGGCCATCGTGGGGGAGCGATGTGGTGGGACCACGCTCGGTGTCGCGGTAGCACTGGTCGGTACTGTCATACGGTGACCGACAGCGGGCTGCTCGATCGAATCAGGACCATTTCGGTGGTCGTCACCATCGTTGCGGTGGGAGTCGTGGTCGCAAGCTTCATCCCGTCGGGGGAGACCGGTCCGTCCACCACCGGGAATTTCGTCAGCGCGCCGGTCGACGTGTCCGCGGACATCCCGGGGTGCGACACCGTCGAACCTCCGGTGGAGGACGAGGGCGAGTTGTTCGCCACGTCTTCCTTCGGAGGGGACAGCACCTACGACAATCCTGATTTCCCGTGGTTCACCACTGCCAAGGCCGCGGCGATGTCCGAGGCCGTGCGGGCAGCATTGCCGGCCGACGTCGAGATCGATGTGGCTGCACCCTCCAATTCGCTGAACTTCGCTCCTGTCACCGATTTCGGCGACAGTGAGTTCGATCCGATGACCACCGCGCACGCGGAGTTGACGCGTGACGGTGTCACGGCGTTCGTGTCGGTCAACGTCGGGCCGTCGAGTGATGGTGTGCCCCCATGTGTCGCGGGCGCTCTCGAACGGCGCGATATCGACGCCGACGGAACCGTCGTCGACAGTGGTGACTCATGGTACGAAATCGACGGCGTGCGGACCTACTCACGCTCGGCCACCGCCTATCGCGAGGACGGCACGCGCGTCAGCGTGTATCAGAGTGCCGGTTCGTCGCCGGCGATGCCGCTGGAGCAACAAGAAGCTGCGGCCATTGCTTCGATACCGGAGCTGGCGATGTCGGCTCCATCTCCGGCGGAAAGCCCGGTGCTCCAGGTCGATTGCTCGGTGTATCCGCCGGGCGACGGAACGGTGAAAGATCTGAGCCGCGAGGCCGTGGATGCAGCGAACGCAGCATTCACTGCGAGTTGGGCGGCAATTCGGGACGCACCGGCGTTGGACCGCCCCATCGGATCATTGGTCCCGGACGGTTTCGGGTCGGGAATCTGCACCGACGTGGGCGTCGGGGACGGCACCATTCGATTGGCGGTGTCGGTTGCCGGCGGACAACCCCTCCCGACTGCCCCGGACCCTTACGATCCATCCTTTTACGGCCAACTACCGGTTCTCCGAACGCTGCCCGACGGATCGGTCGTCGAGTTTCTGGACACGGACATCACTCAGATGATGACGTCCGAGGACGGTACCGGGCTGTTGTCGCGATCGGTGACGGTCACTCGCCCGTCCGGTGTGCAGGTGTCGGCGCGGTCGACGGTCGAGATCGCCGCAGGGGGACGAGCGCCCCTGACGCTTCCCGAGCCTCTGTCGGCGGAAGTGCTCGACGCCGTCGCCAACACCCCGATCGGACAGTGGCCGTGAGCAGAGCACGCAAGGACACGCTGCGGACCGCAGTAGCAGTGGTGGTCGCCGTGGCTGCCGTCGCGGCAGCGGGCGTCGCCCTCACTCGGACCACCCCCGATGCGCCCACCGACGATGCGTCGGTGGGCGACTGGGCCGAGTACAGCGAAGTGGAGTCCGCGACCACCACCGAGGCCTCGCCCGGTCCCGCGCACACACCGGAATGGTCGACCGACGCGTCGGCCGCGTACGGGCGTGACTTCGCAGCCTTGCGTGCGCCTTCGGCGGGGCTGTTGTTCGATTCCAGCCTCTACGGCGTCGTCGACGGTGGCGACGTGCTGATCACCGCCGTCGGCTTGCCCAACCCACGAACGTACTCGTTCGATTCGCCGAAGTTGCTGGGAATCGACGCCGGTGACGGCACCGTGCGCTGGTCGGCGTCGCCCGGAGGTGTCGACACCTGCGCAAGTCGACTCACTCGCGGAGAACTGGTGTGCCTGGATTCGTACGCGGACGTGCCGGCCATCGTCGCCATCGATGCGCAGGATGGGGCCCTGCGCCGAGTTCCCCTGCCGCAGGGTTGGTTCACCTACGGGATCGAGTCCGACGGCGAATCGGTGTTCATCCTGGAGGGCAACCCGGAGGACGGTGAATCGGTCCTGCACGGTGGCAGCGTCGACGCGTTGGCCGGCGCCTGGTCTCTACCCGTCACCGGGTTCGCCACCTGGGACGGTATCGAGTCGACATTGATACACGTGCACGACGATCGGGGCGTCATCACTCTCGGTAGCGACGCCGAGTTCTTCGATACGGTGACGGGATCGGCCGTCGACAGCCTCGAATTACGTTCGCAAACAACAGTCTTCGACACGGACTCCGACACCGAGGTATGGAAGCTGGAGGATCCGTACGCGGTCGAGAAGACGATCGGACAGACTGTCTACTCCCAGGACGGCAGTTCGATCATCGCTGCTGACCGTGAAACCGGGGATGTGTTCTGGGCGTGGTCACTGCCAGTGGATGTCGACGGGTTCACTGCGTCGGGAACGGTTGTGGAGGCGGAATCCGGGGTGTACTTCGTGAGCTCCAGCTCGATCGTCAAGCTCGTCGAATGAGACGGTGATCGTTTTTGGACCATGCTGTCCCGGCATGCCGATCGGGAGCTTTCTACAGATCCAGTCCCGGTGACGACGCGAGAGCAACGAGCGTGTCGACATCGATTCCTTCGCCGAAGCCGAACTGCACGCGCGTGTTCGACGGCCGGAGCACGCTCACGTACTCGGACGGTCGTGCACCGGCGGCGAACTCGTCGGACCAGCGGGTGACGACACCCCCGTCGGGCAAAGTTGTTCCGTTCACCCTGGGGCTGCTCGACTCCCCAGCGTCACGCCATGCGCTACCCTCTTGGACCGAGATGTCCACGGTCAACTCGGACGGTCCCGACGGCGTCACGACAGTGACACTGGTGCAGGCACTTCCACTGCCGGATCTGCCGGGGAGGAGGTCGTTCAGCGGACGGTCTGTGCGGGCGTCGGGGAAAAATCTTGCCCATCGGTCGGCAAGGGCGCTGCCGATGCGTTCTATCTGTTCCCTCGGCAGAGGCGGAACAGGGTTCTCACGTGACGAGCCGCAGTCACGACGCGGCAGCGGAGTTCCATCGGGCACCGTCGCGCTGACACGTAATTCCGGATTCGAGACGATGTCTCGGAGCTCGCCGACCTCGAGTGGGAGCGCCGCATTCTCGCCGTCGTTCGACATCGTTGCACCGACGATGGTGTCCGCGAAATACGCAGTTGCATACCGGCGATGCGTCGGCTCGCCGTCAAGCACAGAGACTGCGTCTGACGTGTCGACGACGGTACCGCCGGGGAGTGTAGTTCGTTCGTCGAGCTGCTCCGCGACACACGCGGGTACCCCGCGGTCCCACTCCTGGACCGACACCCTCAGGCGCGCGGAGACACCGGATTTTTCGACGATGCCCGAGGCCGTGCTGTCGCCGCTGATGTCCTCGACGGTGATTCCGTCCGGTAGCGATGCGTCGGACGGATAAACATCGATCGGCTGGAACACCAACGAGGTCGACGGAGCCGCGAACTGCAGTTCGACTCCAGTGGGCAGTGATTCGATCAACGCATCCGACATCGCCGTCGCCTTGGATGCCGTCAGCCACGGATAGTCAGGATTGTCGTATTTACCGCCATACGTGCCGATGGCGAAGGAGACACCGTCTTGGGCGGGCTGGACCACATCGCAGCCAGGTATCGCCATGGCGTCGGGCTGTGGGTTGTTGGTCGCACCGGCAATCGCCGTCCCGCCGGTCACTATAGCCGCCACGACCAGGACGTCGATCCACACGCCACCGCGTCGCCGGGTATCTCGCACCAGCAAAGCTTAGCCCGTAGAACAGCGCGTATCGGTCATCGTGCGAGGGAGGGACCGTCGGGTACATCGGGAAATGGGCAGCGTCGGGGCTTCTGCTCGGCGCGCTAGGGTCACTGCATGAAACCTGCTCTCGCGGTTCTGGCGTCGGTGAGTGGTGTGTTCGTCGTCGCGCTGCGAATGACGATGGAGGGCAGTGTCGGGTCGGGTGTGGTGTGTGCGGTTGTGGCTTTCGCGGCGGCTATGGTCCTCGGTGGCAGAACTGCTTGTGCAGCTGCGGTGTTGGGTGTTCTGATTCTGGCTGTTCCGTTCTCGGAACCGGTGACGGGCGTTGCTGCGGGTTTGGTGGTCGGTGGTCTTGCCTCCGGACTTGCCGGGACCCGAGCAGCGCTGGGCGCGTTGGTGGTCGGCACCGTCGCGGGCTTCGCGTTGTCACCGATGTTCGAGTCGATCCCGCGGCGGTATGCCGATTACCTCCCGGAGCCGGTCGTACCGACGACCCACTACGTCGCGATGGGCGTTTTCGCGGTGCTGTTGCTTGCGGCGTTCTGGGCTGGCCTCTTCCAGTCGGCGGAAACAGGTGACCCGATCACGGCTGCGGATCGACGACGGTTCATCGTCGCCGGACTCGGGCTGCCGGCGTGCATTGTGGCTGCTTCGTCGTTCGATTTCTTCGAGCGGTGGCCACTTGCCCTGCTGATGATCGTCGTGTTCGTCGGTGCGGCGTTCGTGTTGCCCGGGTCGACGGGCATGGTGGTGCTCGCGGCGCTGGTGACTCTGGCGTCGGTGGTGTCTCCGGTGTACGGGTCCGAGTCCGGCGTCATCTTGCTGGCCGCTCTGCTCGCAGGTCTTGGGGTGGGGTGGAGGTGGTCGCGACCTGTGGTTGCGTTGGCGCTGTTGGCTGTCGGGGTCGTCGCCGAGGCGTTGGGCGTATTCCTCATGGGGATGGTGTTCGTGCCGTTGGCGTTGGGGATGTTGTATGCGTCGGTGCGTCCGTCGAATGCTCCGGCGACGGTAATTGCCGTCACCGCGCTCCCGCTTGCAGCGGCAGTACCGATCACCGTCCAGTACGGGTGGACCGCGTACACCCCCCTGACCAGTGCATTGACTTCCCCCTATTCATGGCTGTGGGCGACGTCGTTGGTCGCTGTCGCCGCATCGGCCGTCGGCGTGATGGTGCTGCAGCGGAGACGGAACGGCAGCGTGTAGTTCAGCTCCGTCGTTCCCGGGGAAGAACGGCGGCGAATCGGAGAAGAAAGTCACGGATGACGACGAGTGTGGTGTCGTCGTAGTCGGTGAGCGCGGTTTCGAGCTCGGTGGATGCCCGGCGTATGAACGGGTCGATTCGTTCGCGCGCGAGCGGCGTGGAGCGCAATGCCACGCTTCGCCTGTCGGTGCTTTCCCGGCTGCGGCGCACGAGCTCCTGCCTTTCGAGGCGATCGATCAGTGCGGTCGTCGCCCCGGAGGTCAACCCGATCCGGGCTGACAGCACAGCGGGAGACAGTGGTGTGCCTTCGTTTTCGGCCCAGATGATCTCGCCGAGCGCGTTGCCGTCGCTGGTCGGCAGGTTCATCCAGCGAGCCAGCTGATACGCGGACTCCTGGTAGCTCACCGCATAGTGACGAAGCGCTTCGAGCGTTTCGGTTCTCACTGTCGACATCGGTCGATCCTTTCGGCCAGGCGGTGATCAGGCGCGCAGAAGCGGATAGTCCGCAAGCGTCGGAACCTGCTTCTCGTGCGTCAGCAGGTTGGCTTGAAAGAACCGGCGTACCGGTGCCGAAGCCGCGACCTTGTATGCCGAATGCAAGGCTTTCACACCCATTTTCGACGACGGGTGGAGTAGCCGAGCGCTCCCTCGTCGCATTCCTTGCGCGCTGTCTGCGTACGCGCGCATCTGCTTCTCGTAGCGGCTGAACGCTTCTCGATGGTTGTCGGGGTTGGCTGTGAGTTCGCCGGTAAGGATATGTGCCCCGACGAGGGACAGTGTGGTGCCCATGCCGGTCGGGCCGGATCCCCATGCAGCGTCGCCGATGAGCGCGACGCGGCCCTTGCTCCACGTGGAAACGAGTACCTGTTCCATACGCTGGGTGTAAAAATCTTGCGGCCGCTCGTGAAAGCCGTCGAGGATGCGTCCGGTTTGCCAGCCCGCTCCGCGGAATCGCTCCGTCAGGATGTGCAATTGGGCATCCACCGGTAAGGATTCGAATCCGAAGGGCTCGGATTCGAAGGACAGAGTCGCTCGTATCGTGCCCTCGTTGTCGGGCCGCAGCGTCGCGACGCGACCTCCGCCGGCAGTGCACCAATCCCAGGTATCGACATCGGTGGGTAGTCGATCGATGGTGCCGTACGTGATGCTGACCCCGAAATCCCGCAGCGTGGTCTCGTCGTCGAACACGATGCGTCGGGTCCGAGAGCTACGGCCCTCGGCGACGAGTACAAGATCGAAGCGTTCGGCGCCGCCACCGTCGAAGGTGACGTCGACACCGGACGAGTCTTGCTCCACACCGACGACATAGTCGCCGAACCGCTGATCCACCTCGCGGGGAACGATGTCGACGAGAATCTGTGCGAGCCGTCCGCGGAGGATCTCGATCTCTGCGGTCGGTCCGTCCTGGCCCTCCTCGCGAGGAAACACCGCGTGGGGCGTACCGTGCCGGTCGACGAACCGCGTGCCCTGCTCGCCGGTCAAATTTTCCAGAATGGTGTTCTCGACGCCCATCCGACGTATCACCTCGCGCCCGAGTCCGCGTATGTCGATGTTCTGCCCGGTCTCGCGCGGAGCTGGAGATCGCTCGAGAAGGGTGACGTCGAATCCGGCTCTGGCCAGACCCCATGCCAAGGTGGGTCCGGCGATGCTCGCGCCGGTGACGAGGACCCGCGTGGGCCGTTGATCCGATCTCGACATGGTGTTCCTCCCGCGAACCGCCTAGGTATCGCTGTGACGAAGTTACTTCACTGTGGAGGTACTTGCCCGGTTGCAGGTCTCCGCAAACCCGCCGACGTGAACGTGCTTGAGAAGTATCGCGACGAGCTCAGTCATCGCACGCGATTACCCTCCCCGCACCGCCTCGTCGATCATTGCGCCTACGGCGGCGGCGCCGACCGAGGTCATGATCGTTCCGGCGTGATCGAGTCCGGCCAACGGGCGGACGGAGGTCATGTCGACGGCCTCGATGTTCTGCGGTGAGTACATCGGCGGAGAATCGGCTCCGACGCTCCACTGCGCGTGCAGGAATCGAATGGGCACCGTCAGTTCCTCGAACCTCGAGTGGCCGAAGAACACGTCCGTGGCGTCTGCGACGACTGCATCCGCCGACAGCCGGACGGCGCCGTCGACCAGGTCGTGTTCGGCGTACCGACGTAACAGCGGGTCGGCTGGGTCGAGTAGGGGCAACGACGTCGAGACCAAGAATTGGATGTAGTCGTCGACGCTGTTCCACTGCTGCTGTGTTCGAGCGATCCTGTCCCCGAACACTGCTGCAACGTTCTCTCGTGTCAGACCCTCGGGCGGTCCTACCGGCACGCCGCCGTCGACGAGGACGAGGCTCTTCACTCTGGACGGGTAGCGGGCTGCGAACTCGACCGCCACGAACGCACCCATCGACATTCCGCACACGTGCACGGCATCCTGGCCCAGTGCATCGACAACCGCGTCCAGGTCTTCGGCGTGCTGAGCCAGTGATGACGGGCCTGTGACGTCCGCACTGTCACCCCTCCCGCGCAGATCCGGTGCGACGAGTGTCAGGTGCGGAGCCTCCGCGTGCAGCCAACCCCACAGTGTGCGCTGGCTGGAGACCCCGTGCACCACGAGAATGGGTTCGGTGGTGCCGGAGAGAGTCTCGACGGCGATGTTCCCGCCCGCTACAGGTACCTGATCGATGGACATGTCCGACACGTTATCGGCTGGAAACGAAGGAGAGCGGTGAACCGGTCAGCTAGGCGGTGGGGGCTGAGCGCCCAGTGAGCGGCACGTTCTCGGCGAGGAAGGCGAGCTGGTCGCGAATCACTGCCGAAAAGAGTAAATCGACATAGGGATCGAAGTGACCGCCGGTATAGGTGCGGACCGTGGCTGTGCGGATCTTCTGCGCAGCACGGAGGGCGACCGAGGCGGGAGTCACCGTGTCCTCGGACATGATCTGCACCAACGTGGGGCAGCCGATCGCCGACGCCGTTCGGCCGGGCGAGTACAAACCGATTTTCAGCAGAATCCGAGCTGCCACGGTCTGGGGATAGTCACCGTGGGTGAGGCCGGATTCCTGCATCATCCGATCGCGCCCGGCGTTCGCATCCGGCGAGACCATCACAGCGCGCGTTCCAGGCAGGCCGACACTGTCGATGTAATGCGGTGACTTCTTGCGAAGTGCTCGAACGACGTCCTTGACGGCCGAGGGCAGGACACGCAGCGTGTGCCGGAATCCGACTGCACGGACGGCGGCGATCCCGTCGATGTGGGGTACCTGCGCGATGACAGCGGCAAATTCGACGCCGGTGCCCGCGAGGGTGAGTACGTGGCCTCCGGCGAAGGACGTTCCCCATCCGACGATCCTGCTCGAATCGACTCCGTCGAGCGTCCGCGTGAAGGCGACGGCTGCACGCCAGTCGTCGAGTTGTTTCGGTACATCGAGCAGTTGTCGTGGTTCGCCGTCGCTGTCACCGAAGTGCCGGTAGTCGAATACACACACGACGTAGCCTGCGGCGACGAAACGTTCCGCGTACGCGTAGAGGCGCATTGCCCGGGGTGTGCCGAATCCGTGTGCCATGACGATCGCCGGAAGCGGTGTTGCGCTCGCTTCCTGGGGGCGAAATACGGTAGCTGCGCAGCGAATACCGGCGGAGGTGAACGAAGCTTCGGTGCGGGTGAATTTGGAACGTTCGTGGGTGGTCATCGAGTATCTCCTTGCGATTCGCGATGAGCGATTCAGTGTTTGAACGGGTTCAAGGTCTTGCCCAGGAAGTACCCGAGCCGGGTGGGAATCGGCTTCGCGGCGGCTGCGGTCACCTTGTTCACGACGCCCGGTATGCACACCGGTTTGCCCGCCTCGACTGCCCGCCAGCCTTCCCGCACAACGGCTTCGGGGTCTTGCCACAGAATCGACGGTAGTTTCGAGGTGGCTGCATCGCGTGTCCCCATGACATCGTGGAACTCGCTGTGGGTGAAGCCCGGGCAGAGAGCGGTGACGTGGACGCCGTACGGACGAAGCTCCATGTCGAGAGCTTGCGAGACATCGAGGACGTAGGACTTGATGCCGGTGTAGAGCAGGCTGGCTGCCGGCGGCATGAAGGCAGCCAACGACGACAGATTCACGATCCGTCCGTATCCGCGTTCCTTCATGCCGGGGACGGTCAGGTGTGCGAGTTCGGTGACAGCGGTGATCATCACCTGGATCTCGGCGGCGAGCGCGTCGAACGGGGCGTCCGCGAACGACGAGTTGCCCGACATGCCTGCGTTGTTGATCAAGATGTCGACGTCGATGCCGAGGGAGTTCGTGCGTTCGATGATCGTGCGCGGGGCGCTGCTGTCGGTCAGGTCGGCGACGACGACGTCGCAGCGTACGTCGTGCCGCTTCGCCAGTTCGTCCGCAAGTGCGACGAGCCGTTCCTCGCGACGTGCAACGAGAACGAGGTTGTGTCCTTCCGCGGCCAAGTGGCGCGCGAATTGCGCGCCGATGCCAGCCGATGCTCCTGTGATCAGCGCTGTTCGTCCGGTCGTGCTCATTGCAGGCCCCCGTCTCTTGAATGGTCTTCAAGAACGGTAGCAGTGTCTTGATGGGCGTTCAAGATAGAATGTCGGGCATGCCCAAGAACCGCGGACTGCACGACAGGGAGGCGAAGCGGGCCGAGATCATCGGCGTCGCTCGCGAGCTGTTCGTGACCGACGGTTTCGAGCGCACATCCGTCAGTCGATTGGCCAAAGCCGTCGGCATCACGCCTAACACCTTGTATTGGTATTTCGAGGACAAGGACGACATCCTGGTCGCCGTTCTGACGGCGATCGTGGCCGAGGATGCAGCGGACTACGCCGACATCGCCGATCGCCCTCTCGCCGAACGTCTCGAATGGCTTGTCGAGCGATTACAACGGGTGGGTCCGTTGGTGTCCACCGTGCACGAACGCGCGACCAAGTCCGATGTCATCAACATATGGCACAACGGCTTTCACGCGTATGCCGAATCGATCTTCGCTGTCGACGTAGCCGCCTCGGGCTTCGCCGGGCGGGAGGCAGATGCAATGATCCGCATCGGGACATTTGTCGTCGAAGGTCTTCTGACGCACGCGCCGTCGCCCGCCGCGACGCGGGCTGTGATCGACCAGCTCGTCACTGCGATGTCTCATGGCCGTGTTCCAGGCGGCTGACCGCGGGTCGACTCGATTACCGACGGAGTTCGGGTGGGGAACCAGCGTGTGTGGACCGACGCGAGTCCATCGTGCAGACAGCGGGGTCGGTGTTCGCATGAGTACACGCACAGCAATTCTCGCGACGGTCGTTGCCGTGGTGACATTCTCGGCAGCGGCATACACGGTGGTCACAACCGGGCCCGACGACGATTTCGGATACGAAGGAGCCACGCTCGGTATTGCGTATTTCGGCGGAGGAGGGGACTTCGAGGGTGACGCCGGCGTGACTGCGCTGCTCGTCTAGACCTGGATGAGGGCGACTGCTGGGGTGAGGATGCCGAAGTATTCGGGCGCCAAGGGGATCAATCCGGACCATCCTGGTATGCGGCCGTAGACCATGACGACGACCGGGCCGCTGCCGGTTGGCAATACGGCGGTCCTGTCGATGGTCGGGTAGAGGCCGTCGATCGTTCCTGGTGCGGTGCCGAGGAATTCGGTGATTCCCGACTGGCCGGTCCTGAGGTTGACCCATCCTGCGTGGAGTTCCGACGGCTCGTACTCCAGCCAGCGCTGCACGACGGTGATGGAGCGGGCCGAGTGATCGATGACGGCGTCGACCCGCGATCCGGGAAATCCGCCCGTCGGGTGGGCGAGGTTGACGGTGTCGACGGTGCCTGCGACAGGTGTGGGCGCGGTGGCCAGCGCAGCGATCTCGGCCGGTACGCCGGCCGAGCGCAGGGCCGAAACCGGATCGACGGCCGGGTTTGCGTGCGCAACGGCGCCGGCGCCGAACCCGACGAAGATGGCCATGACTGCGGCCGCGACCATTGCCGCGACCTTGCCGAGTCGAATCATCAGTCTCCGATCCTCGCTGCACTCGCACCCGAACCCGAACCCGGGTGAGCACTTCTCAGTGTGACGTGTGGGCTCGGCCTGGTGGTTCATTGTGACGGGATCGTTGTGCAGAATCGGCCCAACTCAGGGAGCGACCAGACATATGGGACCCACCGGAACTGCAGGGTTGACGTCGATGGTCGCGATCGGTCCGCCCGCCGAGGTCTGGTAGGCCATCAGTGAGTGTTCACCGGGTGCGGTGGGTGTCACCAGAGTGAACTTGTGCCCGAGAATCGTTGGTGAGTACCAGTATCCGTCGAACTGCCACATGAATTCCTCGATGGGCATCACCATGCTGTAATCCATCGGCCCGATGTCCGTTCGAGGCTCCGAGAAGCTCTCGGTTCGAGCGACCGCGACATAGGTGCATCCGACGCCGTACTGGGTTGTCGGTCCGAAGCTCAGCCCGGGGAGGATGTCGAGTGAGACGACCTCTGCGGACGCGTTCGGGGCAGCGAACACCGCCGCGCCTGCGCAGGCAGCGAGGACGGTGGCATAGCGGGCAAGCCGGATCATTTTCATTCCACTTGGTCGGTTCGAGGCCGGCGCGTGTTACACAGATCATTGCGGAACGTCTTCGTCGGTGGGCTCACGCCCGCCCGAACGCCAGCGCGACGTTGTGCCCGCCGAAACCGATGGACGTGCTGAGGGCGTAGTCGATGTTCTGCTGACGACGATGAGTCACCACATCCAGGTCGATTGCTGGATCTAGGTTTTCGAGGTTCAGTGTGGGCGGCACTTCGGCGTGCTCGATGGTCAGCATGGTCAGGATTGCTTCGAGCGCACCGACTGCGCCGATCGAGTGTCCTAGAGCAGATTTCGGCGCATAGACCGATGCATGCCTCGCTACGGCTGCAATGGCGGTGGCCTCGGATGCATCGCCGATCGGTGTCGCGGTGGCATGGGCGTTCACGTGCGTGATGTCCGTGTTCTCCAGACCTGCGACGTGTAAGGCCTTGGTCATGGCCTTGCGAATTCCGTTGCCCTCCGGGTCCGGGGCCACGATGTGGTAGCCGTCGGAGGTGATGCCCGCACCGAGCAGTCGACCATGAATGCGAGCGCCGCGTGCGCGTGCATGCTCTTCCGATTCCACGATCATCAGCGCCCCTGCTTCGCCGAACACGAATCCGTCGCGGTCTCGGTCGAACGGTCGTGACGCCCGCGTCGGTTCGTCATTGCGCGTGCTCATCGCTCGCATCATCGAAAAGCTTGCGATGGGAACCGCGTCGATGTTCCCTTCGACGCCACCCGCGACGACGACGTCGGCTTCCCCGGTCGAAACGAGTCGCCATGCATGAGCCAATGCCTCGGATCCCGACGAGCACGCAGACACGGGTGTGAATACTCCGGCCTTGGCGCCGATCTCGAGGCCGATGTGTGCGGCAGGCCCGTTGGGCATCACCATCGGAACCGACATGGGCGAGACCTTCCGGTGTCCGCCGGCGCGCATGGCGTCGACCGCGCCGATCAGCGCGTCGCCGCCGCCCAGCCCTGTTCCGACGGCGACTGCCAGTCGGTCTCTGTCCATGTCTTCGAGTCCCGCGTCTACCCACAGCCGCCGGCCGAGGATGACGGCCAATTGTTCGACGAACGACAGCCGTCGACGCTCGACACGCGTCAACTGGTCGGCCGGATCGAACTGTAGAACGCCGCCGATTCGGACTGGCAGGTCGTACTCGGAGACGAAGTCGCGTTCCAGCTTTCCGATTCCGCTGTGGCCGTCGAGCAACAGCTTCCAGGTCTCGTCGGCGTCGTCCGCCAGCGCTGTCGTGGCGGTGTATCCGGTGATGACGGCGTTGCGGGCCAGAGTTTGTGTAGCGATCGGTTCACTCATGCGTTCCATGAGTACATGTAGCGACCGGTACAGTCAACCTGTGGCGCGGCCAATGGATCAGCAGAAGCGAGCGGTACTCCTCGCCGAGGTAGTGGACTACATCGGGACGCATGGGCTCGATAATCTGACCCTTCGGCCTCTCGCTGCAGCGCTCGGAACGAGCTCGCGCATGCTGATCTATTACTTCGAGTCGCGCGAGAATCTGATCGTGCAAGCGCTCGCGAGTCAGCGACCCGCATTCTCGGAAATGTTCGGCGACGTCCACGACGCCAGCGGCCTGCGAACCCGACTGAGTGAGCTGTGGACATCGATGACGGTAGGCGACGACGTCGTCAGTTCACGAATCCTGATGCAGGTCATCGGAATCGGATCGATCAACAGTGGTGTGCTCGGTGATTTCGCGGCAGCCACAGTGCATTCGCTCACCGATGCACTCGCTGAGTCTCTCCGAAGGTGTGGATTCGACGATGCCTTGGAGCGTGCGACGGTGTTGGGCGCGGCATTCCGTGGTCTTCTTGTCGACCGGTTCGCCACTGGCGATGTAAACCGAACCGACGCCGCAGCTGCAGCGCTCTTCGAGAGCGTTGCCGCTCGGTAGCGGGCTGCTGCGTATGCCTGTCCAGGCAACCCGGGCGGTTCTCGCGTTCTGCGCGGCATTGCTGTTGGTGTGGTCGATTCTTCGTGTCACCGGCGACGATCTCGGGCCTCGCACGACGAAGCGTGTGGCCGTGCTGTTGCCGGTCGGTGGCATCGTGGCGACGGCCTGTGGTGTGGGACCGGCATGGTTGTCCGACTTCACCACCCGGCCGTACGTAGCAGTGGCGTCAACTCTCGTTGTGGTGCTTGTTCTTTCGGCCACCTTCATGGCAGCGAGGGTGTGGGCGCTCGGAGGGATTACTTCGTCGGCATCTTTTGGGCGATCGCCCACCGGTTCCGCGTGAACGGCCCGTTCACGGAGGTGTAGGTAGTGACGGTGGTAGCGGTACGGAACTTCTGTTGTCGCCGAACGAGTGTCGAAGGACATCGACGGCGCCGTGGAGTGCGGGTGAGGGATTGGCAGGGTCCCAGGCCATCCCGATTCGGAGGGTGCGCGCAGGCCCGGCCAGCGGGAGGTAGTGGACGCCGTCCATCGTGAGCAGTCGGGTGGACGCGACGACGACGGCAACGCCGACGCCCGCGCCCACCATCGCGAGCAGGCTGTAGGGGTCGGGTGCCTCGTGCGCGATCGTGGGGAGAAAGTCGGCGTCGGCGCACATGGCCAGTGTCGCGGCGCGCACTATCGACCCGTGCTCTGCCGGATAGAACACGAACCGATCGTCCACCAGTTCGCCCGGGTCGACCTCACGCGCCCCGGCCAGTCGATGCCCCGCCGGGACGGCCAAGATGAGCGTCTCGTCGCTCACGGTCACGGAGGCCAGGTGAGGCGGTGCAGGCAGGCCCACGATTCCCATGTCCAGTGTGCCGTCGGCTAAGCCGTCGATGACTTCCCCCGAGTACATCTGAGGCCGAAGGAGCAGGTCGATACCCGGGTGAGTGTCCGCGATGGATCGGGCGAGACGCGAGAGGGCCTGATAGCCGCTCGCTCCACCGAAGCCGATTCGGACCGAACCCAGTTCGCCGGTCCGCGCAGACCGGGCCACACTGCGAATGACATCCAGTTGAGCATTGACCATTCGCACGGGTTCCAGCAGTGCTGTGCCGGCGTCGGTGAGCTGCACCGAGCGGGTGGTTCGGGTGAACAACTCGGTGCCGAGTTCGCGTTCGAGTGCGCGAACCGTCTGGCTCAGGGGTGACTGTGCGACGTGGAGCCTGTCTGCTGCGCGGCCGAAGTGCAGTTCTTCAGCAACGGCGAGAAACGCCTCGAGGTGCCGCAGCTCCATGTTTTCCCCCCGCGAATGGCACAAATTCAGCATCAAGACTGTGTGCTACTCAATTGCGTTCAATTACGTCTTGGACTCTACAAGATCGGTCGTGAATAGTGATCTGTATCGCATTCGGCAGACAAGTAGGACACCCATCACAACGTCAGGACACTCGAGTGACTCTCCCAGAACACGGTGACGGCGCCGCGGCGCCGATTCACGATGTGAAGAAGGCGCGCAAGGCCGGCATCACGGCATTCGCGGGCACGACGATCGAATGGTTCGACTTCTACATCTATGGGACCGCTTCGGCGCTTGTGCTGGGCAAGTTGTTCTTCCCTGATGCCTCGCCTGCGGTCGGCACTCTCGCTGCCTTCGCCACGTTTGCTGTCGGGTTCCTCGCGCGTCCGCTCGGCGGCATAATCTTCGGCCACTTCGGCGACAAGTTCGGCCGTAAGAACGCCGTTGTCATCACGCTGGCGATGATGGGCGTAGGCACGGTCGGAGTAGGGCTGCTACCCACTTACGAGACCATCGGCATCTGGGCGCCGATCGCGCTGGTCACGCTTCGTGTGGTGCAAGGAATCGCTATGGGTGGTGAGTGGGGTGGTGCCGTCCTCATCGCCACCGAGTTCGCTCCACCCAAGAAGAAGGTCCTCTACGGCGCGTTCGCGCAGCAGGGTTCGCCCGTCGGCAACCTGATGGCGACCGTCGCCTTCCTCGCCTTGACCGCGATGTCGGACAGCGTCTTCGAATCATGGGGTTGGCGTATACCTTTCGTCGCGTCGGCGCTGCTGGTCGTCATCGCCCTCTACATCCGTCTGCACATCTCCGAGACTCCTGAGATGCAGAAGGCGGTCGCGAAGCAGGAGCGAACACGTTTGCCGCTGGTCCAGGTGCTACGTTCGCACCCGATCGAGTTGGTCCTGGGCGTCGGGGCCGTGGTCGCCGGCGTTGCTATCACGTACGTCAAAACCACGTTCGCGTTGTCGTGGGCGACGACGGATCTCGGTTTCGACCGCGGAGATTTTCTCCTGGTTATCACCTTTGCTTTGGTCGCGCAGGTCATCATCCAACCTTTCGGCGCCATCCTTGCGACCAAGATCGACCCGTCGAGGGCGATCAAATGGATGCTGTTGCCCGAGTTGGTGCTACTGCCGCTGATGTTCTTCCTCATCCAGACCGGGTCGGTGGCGTGGGCCATGGTCGGCATGATCCTGGCCACCGCACCGCACGCCATGTACTACGCGGCTCTCGCGGGCATCTTGGCGCAAGTGTTCCCGACCAACGTCCGGTACACCGGGATCTCCCTGTCCTACCAGTTCTCGACGGCGATCTTCGCCGGTACCGCCCCGTTGCTCTCGCAATTCCTTCTCACTGCCACCGGCTCGATCTGGGTGGTCGTCGGTCTCGGGCTGTTCTACGTCCTGTTGTCGGTTGTCTGCATGACGGCGCTGCTGCGCCGGGGCAAGCGGCTCGCACTGATCGCGGCAGACGACCCGTCGACACCACCGGCACTCAGCACCACCGGAAAGGCCTGAGCAATGAACTACGCACGCCGTGACCCTGCGCTCCACGCCGTTGTCCGTCGCTGGACCGACGGGGACGATCGAGTGAAGCTCGACGCCCTGCTCGACACCCTGGGAGAGGACGCGGCGGGGAGACTCGATGCTCTCGCCGCCGTCGCGGACAAGAACCCGCCGGTGCTCCGCCAGTTCGACCGCGACGGCATCCGTGTCGACGACATCGACTATCACCCTGCGTATCTCGAACTGTGCGACGCTGCCTACAGTCGATACGGCCTCTCGGCTCTCTCGCACCGAGGATTGCACGGCTGGGATGCGGCCCCTCCGCACTTGGTTAAGTATTTGGCGTCCTACGTGTTCGTTCAAGCAGAGTTCGGCCTTGCCTGCCCCGTGTCGATGACCGACGCAGCAGCGCGTGTTCTGAAGTTGTTCGGAGATCCTGATGTCTTCGATCGGTGGATCGACGGTCTCACTTCCACCGATCCGGCCACCTCGATGACCGGCGCGATGTTCATGACCGAACCGCAAGCGGGAACCGACATTGCGATGACCGAGACCGTGGCCGAGTCGCGCAACGGTGAATGGCGCCTCACGGGCAAGAAGTGGTTCGCGTCCAACCCCGACGCCGACGTGATCGTGACGCTCGCCAGGTTCCCCGGCGGCGAGGACGGTTCCACCAGGGGGGTGGGCATGTTCATGGTGCCGAAGACACTCGCCGACGGCACACGCAACAGCTATACGATCGACCGCCTCAAGGACAAGATGGGCACCAGGTCGATGCCGAGTGGCGAGGTCACTCTTGCCGGAGCGTTCGCGCTCCAGGTGGGGCAGCTGGACCGGGGGTTTCTGCAGATGGCAGAGATGGTCAACACGTCGAGACTGTCGAATGCGATGCGCGCCAGTGCTCTGATGCGCAGGTCGGTTCGTGACGCCGTCGACCACACACGTCAACGAATCGTGTTCGGTAAACCCCTGTTCGAGCATTCGCTGATGCGTGCCACCCTGCTCGAGCTCTGCCTGGAATCGGAGGCATCCCTGGCGATGGTCGGCTACAGCGCGCAGTGCTTGCAGTCAGCTGACGGCGGCGATCCCGCTGCGAAGCAGCTGATTCGCGTACTGACGCCGCTGGCAAAGCATTTCATCTGCAAGAAGGCGCGCGTGGTCACCGGGGAGGCGATGGAGGTGCGGGGCGGAAACGGATACATCGAGGAGTGGGCGCATGCGCGTTTGGTGCGCGATTCGCACCTCGGTTCCATCTGGGAGGGTTCGAGCAACGTCATCGCACTGGATGTGTTGCGGTGCTTGCGAAAGTTCGACGCGCACCGGCACATTGCCGCCGCCATGACGTCGATGCTGACCGACCTCGGATCCGAGTGCGCAGACGGCCGGGCGGTTCTGGTCGACGCGTGGGAACAACTTGTCGAGAGAGGCGACCGTCTGTTGGCTGGTTCGAACGACGCAGCCGAGGCCGGGTGTGCGCGGTACGCGAACGCGCTCGCGCAGACGATCATGCAGACCTTGTTGTTCGACCTGGCAGACCATTCCATCACCACCACGGGTGACTACCGCGGACTGTTGGTGGCCAACGCATACCTCGACCGTTCGGACGACGTCTCGGCCGAAGCGCTGCGCCATCTCGAGGCTGTCGCGGACGGAACCTCCGTCGATCGTGAATCCGCACTGCACGTCAGCTCTTTGGCGGCTTCGACGGTGGGTGCGCTGCGATGAACAACGCCACCCGTCAGGGGCCGGCACCGCTGGCCGGTATCAAGGTGCTCGATCTGTCGAAGATCCTCGCCGGACCGTACGCCACCATGTCCCTGGGTGATCTGGGTGCAGAGGTGACCAAGATCGAGCATCCCGACGGCGGCGACCCGACTCGCGCGTGGGGACCACCGTTCGTCGGCGATGACGCCGCCTATTACCTCGCGATCAACCGTGGGAAGAAGTCGGTTACGGTCGACCTGAAGTCGGACGAGGGGCAGGCGGTGATTCACCGCATGCTTGCTGAATCCGACATCGTGGTCGAGAACTTCAAGCCCGGCAGTGGTTTACAGAAGATCTTCGATTACCGAGCACTGTCCGAGCGGCACCCCCACCTCATCGTGTTGCACATCTCGGCCTTCGGCGACGAAGGACCACTGCGTGACGAACCGGGCTACGACATTCTCGCCCAGGCAGCAGGTGGGCTGATGTCTCTCACCGGCGAGCCGGGCGGCGCGCCGGTCAAAGCCGGCTTTGCGATGGGTGATCTGGGCGCCGGCCTGTTCGGCACGATCGGTATTCTCGCTGCTCTGCACGAACGTTCGCGGACGGGTAGAGGGCAGTACGTCACGACCTCGCTCTACGAGTGCCAATTGGCGCTGCACGTGAACTGGGCGACGAGCTACTTCGCCACCCGGGAGCGGCCGGTCGCCATGGGGTCGGCACATCTCAACCTTGTTCCCTATCAGGCATTTCCTGCGTCGGACGGGCATTTCGTCGTCGCAGTCGGCAACGACACTCAATGGGGACAGTTGTGCCGTGCCATCGGACGCGACGATCTGGGGGCGGATCCGCGGTTTCTGCACAACCGCGACCGTGTCGACAATCGCGACGCTCTCGAGAAAGAGTTGTCGTCGGTGTTCGTCACGGCGTCGGTCGAGTACTGGTGTTCGCAGCTCAACGCTCATGCGGTTCCCGTGTCGCCGATCCTGCATCTCGACGAGATCTACGAACACCCGCATACCGCAGCATTGGGGATGGTGGAGACCGTGCAGCACCCGTCGATCGGCCCGCTCGAGCAGGTAGCGTCGCCGATCAGTTTCGGGGGAGTTCGGCCCACGATGGCAAGCGCCCCTCCCGAACTCGGCGCCGACACCGACGAGGTCATGGCCAAATTCTCGGAGGACCGTCACCTCTGACGACTGTCACCTATTACGGACGTCGCCGACGCGAAGACTCGCGAACTCTCTTGCCGAACGAAACGCACAACATACGGAGGAATCTTGTCCGCTCTTGTCTCGATGGAAAAATTGTTCGGTCTCGATTCGCTTCTCGAACCCGAAGAGATCGAAATTCGTTCTGCGGTGCGGAAGTTCGCGTCGGATCGAATCCGGCCACACGTCGCCCAGTGGTTCGAGGAGGGCACCCTGCCTGCGCGGGACCTTGCCAAGGAGCTGGGGTCCCTGGGCGTTCTGGGAATGCACCTCGAGGGATACGACTGTGCCGGGATGAGTGCTACGGCTTACGGTCTGGCATGCCTGGAGTTGGAAGCCGTCGACTCCGGTATCCGTAGCCTGGTGTCGGTGCAGGGTTCACTGGCGATGTTCGCACTTCACCGGTGGGGCAGCGAGGAGCAGAAGCAGACGTGGCTGCCGCCCATGGCGCGCGGGGAGGCCATCGGCTGTTTCGGGCTCACCGAGCCGGACTTCGGATCCAACCCCGCCGGTATGAGAACCAATGCGAAGAGAGACGGCGACGACTGGATTCTCAACGGTACGAAGATGTGGATCACCAACGGCTCGATCGCTGACGTCGCCGTGGTCTGGGCCCAAACAGACGAAGGTATTCGGGGATTCGTCGTTCCGACCGACACCCCGGGCTTCTCCGCGCCGGAGATCAAGAAGAAGGTCTCGCTCCGTGCGTCGAATACCTCCGAACTCGTTCTGGACGGTGTGCGATTGCCGGCGTCGGCGATGCTCCCGACCGCTCAGGGCTTGCGCGGCCCGCTGAGTTGTCTCAACGAAGCCCGCTTCGGGATCGTGTTCGGCTCGATCGGCGCAGCGCGTGACTGCCTGGAAACGGCCGTCGAATACTCGATGTCCCGTGAAGTGTTCGACAAGCCCCTCGCCGGTTATCAGCTGACGCAGGCCAAGATCGCAGATATGACGCTTGAGGTCGGCAAAGGTCATCTCTTGGCGTACCAGTTGGGTCGGCTCAAGGACAGTGGCGGTCTCACTCCGGAGCAGGTCAGTACGGGCAAGCTCAACAACGTCCGCGAAGCGATCGACGTGGCACGGACGTGTCGGACCATCCTCGGAGCGAACGGCATAACACTGGAATATCCAGTGATGAGGCACGCCAACAACCTCGAATCCGTGCTGACCTATGAGGGCACTACGGAGATGCACCAACTCACCATCGGCAGGGCAATGACGGGAGAAGCGGCGTTCCGATAACCGCGACAGCGCACGAGGGCGCGACGACGATCAGAGCCTGTACACCGATTCGTACTCGTACCACGGGCCGTCGAGGTGAGTGAAGGAGCTGTCCTCGCTGGAGGATCCGGTCGGTGGATGGTCCGGTGAGTACACCCAGCCGCTCGTGAAGCTGAAGAAGACGGTCGAGTTGTCGACGAAGTAGACCTCGCCTGGCGTGTAGCTGGTCGCGTCTGATGTCGAAGGGCCCGATCTCGAACTCGTCGCGGGACGTGCCGGGGTTCTCCCGAAGGTCGACGGCGATGGCTTCGAACTCGGCGCGCTTGTCGAGGAATGTGGTGGAAGGTCCCCACACCACGAACGCGAAAGCGCTGAGGACGACAATGGGCGCAGGCACTACCCACCAGGACCACCGGCGGTCGCGGCCCAGCACGTACAGGGTTCGGATGGCCCAGATCAGTCCGGTGACGGCCAGGACTGCGAGGACGACCAGGTGGGCGAGTAGCGGGTCGAGCCAGGTGTGCGCGCCGAACGGCGACGGCCAGAAGTTTCGCTTGACGCAGATCCACACCGCGGCGGCAACCGTCACGAAGGTCAGGAGTATCGGGCCAGGCGGCTTGGCTAGGGTCGGCTCGGCCGTCAGCCGCCGATAGACCCAACTGTCGAGCGATGTCCTTCGCGCCATCGAGTCAGCGTATCGGGGTGCAGTCCGCGCGCGTACCGGTTGGAGGATGGATAGGGCCCTGGCGCCCGCGGCAGCTCAAGCCGAAAACTCCCATTGCAAATGGCCGTCGCTCATGTCGTGACGCCATCCTCCGTCGAACGGAGCACCTGTCTCGAGACTCGTTGCAAGGTCGTCGAGCAACGCGCTAACGGAAAGCCATTGCGGCCCGGACTCATCGGAGTTCACCTTGTCGAACACAGTGATGCAGCCGTTCATCTCACCCGGTCTGGTGTCCACGAACAGGAAGTAGCCGTCCAATCCCGCAATCGGAATGAACTCGTCGAGGAAGGTCCACGCGTATTCGCCTGCGATCTTGGAGATCACACGGTCGGGATCGTTCTCGGCATCACCGGTCTGCCAAATATCAGTCATCATTTCGCGCTGGTCGAGCATCGCATCGAGACCGAACAACTCGTAGTTGGGCAACAACGCCATCCACGGCTCGCGTGGGAGGCCGTCGACGCAGCGGAACAGTTCGACGAGCTCGCTCGGCCATTCCACTCCGGTTCGCTTCTGGGCATCGGCAATGCGAGACTCACCGGCTCCTTCGATGATGTAACTCGGCACATTCTTTTCGAACCAAGCAGTGATCCGTTTCCACTGCCGTACGACGCTCGACGGCTCGGTCGCATTCCGGACCGCAGGTCGTGATGCACTGATGGCAGCGGCAGCCACACGTTCGACTGCTCGGTTCCGTTCACCCTGTATTCCGTCGAGCACCACCTGTGCAAGATCCGCGTCCGACAAAGCGCGATCACCAAAACCTTTGACCCAGGCGAACTCTGCACCCAAGGACACGAAGATCGGCGCCGACGGACCGGCGTCGGGCGTCTCGCGTTGCAACAAGGTAAGGCCGGCGTCGACCAGGGCGTGCAACGCGTCGGCCCGGTTGGTCTCGCACCCGCTGGTCAGCACAGACGCGCCCGGTGTCGACGTCGGGCACGCGACCTGCCATCGGGTCTCGGCGTCGGGATTCGGCGACGCGTGTGCGGATACGTCGATGCGCGCTGGTCGGCCCTGATCGAGCATCATCGCTGGGGTGAGCTCGAAGAGATGCTGCTCCAGACCAGTGTCTTCACGGAACCGTCGAAACATTCGATAGGTGATCTCGGAGGGCAGGATGATCTGCGCAAGGTCTGCGAACTCGTCGTGCACGACGCCGTCCGGCGTCTCGACGCGCAGCAACGCCGCCGCGATGAATGTTCCGGACGACTCGAGGGTCCACCCGTTCGGAACGTGATCAGTCGGGGGACGGTACGCGAGGTCGATGCTCACCGCGACCTGACCGGGCCGGGCAGCACTGACGTTGACACCTGTATCCGACGCCGCAACGACCGATGCTGGGTCGGGAACCGCGTCCACCCGGTGCCCGGTCGATACCAGTGAGTACCAACCATCGGGTACGTCAACAGTCACCGTCTTCACAGTGCGTCTCCCCGGAGCAAACTGTGTACGTGCATGTCATGCCACCCATCTACGTGACGTGCGGACCTGCGCCGGACGCCTTCGGTCTGAAATCGAGCCGTATGCGCAACGCGACACGATGCGACCCCGGACAATGCCCCATCCGGGAGCGAAGGTTCTACAAGGATGGGCACGGGAGCAATCTTGGTACAGCGTCGTCGATCGAGCAACGCCGACCGGCCGGCCCTTCGGGGGACGATGTCCGACGTTCTCGATTCGGAATCGGGATGGAACGCATCCGAGTTCGGCTGGCTGTGTTCGGCAGCGGTTGCGAACACCTGCGCCGATCGGCAAGATCATCGCCAGCGTCGCGTGTCGATGACGGACAGCGTCAGGCATGGAGGCGTGGAACTGCCGGGAGGCAGACTCTTATGTGCGTTGCGTTCGATCACACCATTGTCGTATCGAAGGACCGAGCGGCATCTGCTTCGTTCTTCCGTTCGTTGTTCGACTTACCAGAGGCACCGTCGTGGGGGCCGTTCACGAACGTGCAGCTCAGCGACGGGTCACTGATCCAGTTCGCGGAACCTCCGGTCGAGGAAATCCAGCCGCAGCATTACGCATTCCGCGTCAGTGACGACCTTTTCGATGTCGTCGTCGCACGGCTTACAGATCGACGAGTCAGGTTCTGGGCCGACCCCCACCACACCGAGGAGGGCCGAGTCAATCACCATCATGGCGGTATAGGCGTGTACTTCGAAGACCCGTCCGGGCATCTCATCGAAGTACTGACCCACCCCTATCTCCCGTGAGCGGAGCTCGATGAACTGCGTAGCAGCGGTGAACATCGGCCGCAGTACGTAGACGGCTCGGGACCTCGGTTGCCGCTTCCTGTCGAACTTGTTCGAGATAAACCTAATCGAGACGAGCGGATCCGATCTCCTGCGTGCCGATTGCCCCGAGCAGTTCGAGCTTTTCGTGGGTATCGGTGCCGGGCGCTCCGCGGAAGAGGACGAGCCGTTGCCCAGAGGGCGGGCTGATGACGACGTCGCATTCGCAGTCGAGTAAACCGACGCGTGGGTGCTGCAACCGCTTTCGGGTTTTCGCTGCTGTTTCGACGTCGCCGAGTTCCCAGATCCGCGTGAATTCGTCGCTCTCGCGGTGTAACTCGTCGATCAGGCTGGTTGCACGGGTGTCGTCGGGCCGCCGTGTCACTGCGACGCGGAGGTCGGCGACGTAGTTGCGGCTCAGGTGGTCTCGGTCGTTGGGCGCATACAGCGCGCGGTAGTCCGGGTCAAGGAACCAGTGCCAGATGAAGTTGGCGTGAAATCCGCTTTCGCCGACGAGTTTGCCGAGCAGCGCGATATTGAGTGAGTTCTGTCCGACGATGTTGTGCATGTCGTCGGCGATCAACGCCGGCACGCGGGGAGCGAGGGCGTCGAGGACGGTCATCAGCCCGGGGTCGGCGAACCCCAGGGCGACGGCAGGTTCGGGTGCGTGGTGTCCGGCGAGGACGTAGAGGTGGTCGCGTTCGGCGAGGGTCAGGCGTAGTGCGCGTGCGATGGCGCCGAGCATGGCCGGGGATGGCTGTGGTCCCCGGCCTTGCTCGATGCGTTCGTAGTAGTCGGTCGACATGGTCGCCAGCATCGCCACCTCGTCGCGGCGCAATCCCGGTGTTCGACGACGCGGACCGGCGGTCAGTCCCACTTCGGCGGGCCGCAGGCGGTCACGCCGGTTGCGGAGGAACGCTCCCAGTTGCTGCTGCTGGAATTGGGGCATGGCCTGGCAATCTGTGTCAGTGGCTGCGGCCGCTGAGGGCCTGGAGGACCTCGTCGTAACGGCCTTCGGCAGTGGCGTTGCGTAGCCACTTTACGCGCTCGACGAGTATTTCCTTGGCCTCGGGCTGCGCGGCGAGCAGGGACATGACCTCGTCGAGGTACTCGTCGAACGGCATGGCCGACGGGCTGTCTTCCTGGCCCATGAGCGTTGTCTGGACGGCCGGAGGTGCCAACTCGACCACACGGACAGCGGTCTCGGTGAGTTGCACGCGCAGCGATTCGGTGAACGAGTGAACGGCTGCTTTGGTCGCGCTGTAGGTGGGCGTCACGGGGAGGGGAACGAATGCAAGCCCGGAACTGACCGTCATGATCGTGGCACTCGGCTGGGCCTGCAGGTGCGGCAGGAACGCGTGGACGAGACGGATGGTGCCGAGGAGGTTGACGGTGACCGTACGTTCGGCGACGTCGATCGACGCAGGGTCGAGGAGGTTCTCGGGCTCCATGATTCCTGCCATCGTGACCAGGGTGTTCAGTGCCGGGTGCCGCTCGGTGAGGGTGGCTGCAGTGGCGGAGATGGACTCCGTGCTCGACGTGTCGATTTCGATGGTGTCGATTCCCGGATGGGCGGCTGCGATCTCGCGCAACAGCGCTGTTCGACGTCCACCGACGATGACGGTGTTGCCCTCGGCTTGGAGTCGAAGGGCCAGACCCAGGCCGATGCCCGAGGTAGCGCCGGGGATGAAGATCGTGTTGTTTCCGTCTAAGTTCATGCTTCGACTGTGCGCCCGTTCGGGCTACCGAACCACACCCTGCTTATCCCCGGACCGGCGATCCGGGTCTCGAGGCGTTCGGTGGCTCGGGAGAAACGAGAACACCGGCGGTCACCGTTGCCGATGACCGCCGGTGCCAGGTGTTCGGTCGCTCAGATTTCGCCGGTAGGCGCGGTGTCGGAGCTTCCCGAGAACAGCTGAGCGAGCAGAAGCAGAAGGGAAGGGGTGATTTCACTGGACGAAAACACTGTTGAGCTCCTCGAGAGTTGGGGTCGGTGTAGGTAGCGAGATCGGTGATCTGCCGGTACCGGCTCCATTGGTATCAGAGCCAGCACGCACCCGCGACCGGTGCGAGCATAAAAGTCTGAAAGCTTTTGTTTCGCACATGAACCGGCGGATTGTTACCGGCTGCGTATCGGGCTCCAGCGCGGTCTCCGAGCGAGTAAACGAGCGCCAGTCTGCTCATAGCCAGAGGGCGCAGTCACCTGACGTCTTTCGGCTGAGGAACGTTGCACAACCAGGTGTGGCTCAGTTCGACGGGCGGCGGGTCATCGCCGACGAGCCGGGAATCATGTCGTCGGTGACGCGGGCTTCGAACCCGAAGCGTTCGTACAGTCTCCGGCTCGCGGGAGTCGTGGATTCGAGGAAGGCCGGCGCGGAGCCGACGTGGTCCAATCGGTGCTGAATCAACGTGGTGCCGACTCCGGTGCCTCGGGCTCGTGCCGGGGGCAGCGATGTCGTGGATGTACCAGTGTGGTTCGTCAGGCCGCTGATCGTCGATCGCTCGATCATGTGCCTGTCCGGCTTCGGTGGGACTGAAGCTGTCGGATTCTTCGCGGGAGCCGGGAGGTTCCCAGATCAGTGCGCCGAGCAGCTGTCCGTCCTCGTCGACTGCGACATCGACGTGCTCGGGTTCGCTCTCGACCTCGCTTGCGTAGAACTCGGCGAGTGCGCGACGACGGGACGATGAATCGGGGAGATGCGCCGCCCACACCGGATCGTCCTCGAATGCTTCGCTGAAGATCTCACCGATTTCGCCTGCGTCAGCTGCGGTTCCGGGCCTGATCGTCGCCACGGGTGGATCCTCTCGTCTTGTGTGTGAGTCGGTACTAGTGGTCCTTCTTCAACTCGTCGGCGAGCGCGAACAGCCGACCGAAGTACTCGTCGTTCAGCACTGAGGTTGCGGCGATCTTCGCTTCGGCGTCGAGCCCGAACTGCAGGTCCACCAACTCGGCACCGATCGTGATACGCCGCTCGTCCAACTGCCGTAGCTCAGCGGACAGGGCCTCGACTTTGGTGGCGGCGTCACTGTGATCGGACATGTCTCGCATCGTAGTGGACTCGTAACCGGCAGAAGCCGAGCGCAAGTTCCGTGAGGCGGCCGCGCGCATTCACCAGGTGGTAGAGCGAATCAATGGAAGGCCCGGTCAGCGTGAGGCGACGCAACTGCACGTCGAGCCCGGCCGGGTTATGACATGCAAAGATTTGGCCGAAATTTTTACATGCACCCGAGATGTGGCAAGTTTCTTGCTACGTCCTCTCGACCTGGGCTTCTTCGGACCGCACCAGTAGTTCGAGGAAATCCCGGTTGATGGACAACCGCTTCCTCCCGATCTTCTGCTGCAGTCCTGCTTCGACGAGTGCAGCCAGCTTGCTGCGCGTCCCAGCTCGCCAGGATCTCCTGTGAGTTCATCCGGCCAGCCCGAACCGGCGGAGCCCGTCCGCAAGTTGCTCGGTGCCGCCGACGTTGCGGATGGACGGATCCATGGTCGTGCCGTCGAGAATGATGTAGCGCTTGTTCTTCACGGCGGTGAGCTGGCTTGCCACGGGGTCGGATTCGAGGAACGCGATTTTGGCGGCCGCGCTGTCTCCGTCGCCACCGCGGTCGAGGTCGGCAAGGACGAGGGCGTCGGGGTCGCGGTCGTAGACGGCCTCCCAGTTGATCTCGGGCCAGTACTGGTTGCTGTCGGCGAAGGCGTTGATGGCGCCGACCGCCGATGTCATGAGTCCGGGCGCGCCGCAGCAGCCCGCGAGGTATGGAGTGCGGGTGGCGGCGTACCACCAGGCGAGGCTGACGTCTTCGGCACCGAGATCCGTCGTCGCCTCGGCAGCCCGATCGCGCAAACTCGTGACCAGTTCTTCGCCGCGTTCCTCGACCCCGAACAGAGCGGAGACCTCACCGATCTCCGCGTAGAGGTCGTCGAGCGTCAGTGGTCGCGTCTGTTCTGCTTCCTGCCCGCTGCACTCGCTGGGAGATTGGTAGGTTGCGACACCCATCTCGTCGAACCGGTCGCGGCTGGCGATGCCTTCGGAGGTGAAGGTGTAGTCGAAGGTGGCGTAGACGAAGTCCGGGTCTCGATCGAGGACGGTTTCGAACGACGGGAACTCGGCATCGAGGGGTTCGACTTGTGAAAGCGCGTCTTCGAGCTCGGGAAGCACACCGTCGTCGCTGATTGCGTAGCCGACCATCCGGTCCTGGAGGCCGAGAGCGAGCAGTAGCTCGGCAGCGGGCTGGTTGACGGCAACCGCTCGCTCGATGGGTTCGTCGATGGTGACCGTTCGATCGCAGTTGCTCACAGACGCGGCGGCGTCGTTCTCCGTGGGTGCGTCGCCGCTGTCAGAGGAACAGGCAACTGCCGATCCGGCGATCAGGACGGCGAGAACGGTGGTGGTGAATCTGGGTGTGGCCATGCGCATGCAGGAACGCTCGCTTCGTCGGGGACTCGGGTCGCGGAGTCCGTCTCGGTATGAACACTCCGCCTTCGGCGAAGCGTTGCCGGCCGGTCTTCGGACTCGAATTCATCCCGACGAGGCGCCTTCCCGAGCGTTCGTGCTCAGTGGCGTGTCGCCCCGCCGGTCCATCTCACCGCTGCGCGTCAGTTCCGGATTCCCACCGGATTCCCTGACCACCTGTTCCCAGGCAGTCTGCTGGCGGAGGAAATTTACCATTGCGCCCCAGGCCTGAGCCGATCCGGCGACGGTCTACCGCTGGAACTATCACGGCTGGGCGACGCCGGTAGCGAGCCTCGTCACGCTGCCAGTTCGCCTGCGGCGGCCGAGCCCCGGAGGGCATCCCGCCAACGCCGACGATTACCGACGGCGTTGCCTTCGTCCGGTGTACGGGCGAGAGTCGCGAGCGCATCCCCGACAGGGATCAACCCGGCTCGCTCGCGGTAGGAGAAGGCAGTCAGTTCCGCGCGGGCATGGTCGGGGGAGTAGCCACACAGCCGAACGAGGATCTGGACGTCGTCTTCGATGTGCGTGTGCGGGGCATCGGACATGGTGTCACCTCTTTTCGGCTGGGGAGTGCTCATACTCCGGCAACCTGCACAGTAGGGCCACCGTTGCAATCGTGATGATTCATAACCGCCCAATTCGTTGAGTCGACCACCCGAGTTGGTCGCGCGTCCACGTTGCCTTCACCGTCCGTGTCGACCGCTGTAGTCGTATTGCGACGTGCGCCTCCGCGCCTTGTTCCAGACCGGATGTGTTGACGGGGGCCGTAGCGGATATCAGGCAGTCCTGTGCAGTGCGTCGACAAGTGGGGAATGCAATGGCGAAAGTGACAGTCTTCGGGATCGGGTATCTGGGCGCGACCCATGCGGCGTGCATGGCCGAGCTCGGGCACGACGTGCTGGGTGTCGACACCGATCAGTCGAAGCTCGCCAAGCTCGTAGCCGGCCAGGTCCCCTTCTACGAGCCTGGCCTAGAGGAAGTCCTTCAGCGCAATATCGCCGCGGGTCGACTGCGCTTCACCTCGTCATACAGCGAAGCCGCGGAATTCGCTGACATCCACTTTCTGGGTGTCGGGACTCCACAGAAGCGTGGTGAGTATGCCGCGGACATGAAGTTCGTCGACTCCGTGATCGAGACTCTTGCGCCTTTGCTTACCAGAGCGGCAGTCATCTTCGGAAAATCGACGGTTCCCGTCGGAACAGCGTCTAGGCTCGGCGCCCGTGCTCGCGAACTTGCACCGGCTGGTGATGATGTCGAGGTCGCGTGGAATCCGGAGTTCCTCCGCGAGGGATTTGCCGTGCAGGACACGTTGCACCCCGATCGGATGGTCCTCGGTGTGGACCGGGACCGTCCGGGACGGGCAGAGGGACTGGCTCGTGAGGTCTACGCCCAGCTTCTCGACGAGCAGATCCCGTTCTTGGTCACCGACCTGGCCACGGCGGAGTTGGTCAAAGCGTCGGCCAACGCCTTCCTGGCCACCAAGATCTCGTTCATCAACGCAATCGCAGAGGTGTGCGAGGCCTCGGGCGCCGACGTGAAGGTTTTGGCGGATGCGATCGGCCACGACGACCGGATTGGCCGCAAGTTTCTGAATGCGGGCATCGGCTTCGGCGGTGGTTGCCTTCCCAAGGACATCAGAGCTTTCATGGCTCGCGCTGGCGAGCTCGGTGCTGATCAGGCCCTGACGTTCCTACGCGAGGTGGACAACATCAACATGCGTCGACGGACGCGCATGGTGGAGCTTGCTCGGGAGGCCTGCGGGTCATTGCTTGGTGCTCGTGTCGCTGTCCTGGGAGCAGCCTTCAAGCCCGACTCCGACGACGTAAGGGACTCTCCCGCCCTGAACGTGGCTGGTCAGATCCAGCTTCAGGGCGCATCCGTGAATGTCTTCGACCCACGGGCAATGGAGAACTCACGTGCACTGTTCCCGACCTTGTCGTACAGCACGACGGCGCTCGAGGCGTGTGAGGGTGCTGACGTTGTGCTTGTCCTGACCGAGTGGAAAGAGTTCAAGGCACTGAAGCCGGCTGACCTCGATGGAGTGGTTCGGTCGAAAACCTTGATCGACGGACGGAACTGCCTCGACCCGGACGAGTGGCGAGCCGCGGGATGGACTTACCGCGGGCTAGGGCGTCCGTAACCGTTCTTCGTGCTTGTTTCAGCCCGTTCGAGACGCTGAACTCGGGTTTTGAAGATTGCCTGAAACCAGCGTCATTCATGTGAATTAAAAATTTCCATTCGACGTTTGTGCGGGACATGCAAAACCGGCACAATGACCGCTTGTGCGCAACCGCGCGCCGCAAGGAAGGTTTGTCAAAGCATTTGAGTGGCCTGTGTAAAAATCAGGCGCACTTGCATGTTTCGGCGATGTAAATCAGCTGGCTCACCAAGTCGAAGTTGTGAAATTTACGCAGACTTCTGTTGTGTCACAGTGAGACTCACAAAACGTGGTCTATGGCCGAGCTTGGTGTAACGAAAGTTGAATTCTTGTCGATGCACTTCGCGTCGGGAAATCTCACAAACTTGCCCACGGGCGGGATTGCGGGTGTGGTAAACCAGTTGGGTCGGCGTAATCATTCTGTGATGTGACCCACTTGGAGAGTCGCTTTTCCGATTGCGTGCGAAAATTTGAATGCTCGAGCAGCGGGCAGGTAGCGATCGGTTCCCTCACGTCAGTGCAGATGTGTCGAACCACGGTTCATTGACGACAGTCCGCCGGCCTTCGAGCTGCGGGAGCAGAGTGAGGAGGGGGAGTCGGTGGCAACTATCGGATCAGTGCAGCGGACTCCGGGCGGGGGCACGCTACAGAAGGCACCGAAGCGTGAGAGACGACTTACCTCGCGCCGTGTCTGGGAGCATCAGTACGTCGACAGGCTTCGTGTTACGGACGTCGTTGTTGTCGTCGCTGCAGTCGCGGCAGCTCAATTGATCAGGTTCGGCGAGCTGCAGTCCGAGGGAGCACGCGCCTTCGCTAGCTACACCGGAGTGTCGGTCTTGCTGGCAGCAATCTGGATCTCGTTTCTCGCGATCTTCCGTACCCGCTCGCCCAGGGTCATCGGCAACGGCGCGGAAGAATACCGCCGTATCGTGTCCGCGACGTTCCGACTGTTCGGCGTCATCGCGATTCTCTCGCTTCTGTTCAAGATCGACATCGCGCGGCTGTATCTGGCGATCGCGCTGCCGGTTGGACTCCTCGGTCTCCTGCTCAGCAGATGGGCGTGGCGGAAGACTGTCGCCGCGAAGCGAAGTAAAGGTCAATATCAGACGGCCGTGCTGATTGTCGGAAGCCGCAAGGCGGCAGTGTCGATGGCAAAACAGTTCGAGCGGAACCCCGCCGCCGGCTACAGCGTGGTGGGAATGTGCCTGCCCGGTTACGAGCCCGAGCGCGATGCCATCACGGTCGACGGCTTCGAGATCCCGATCCTCGGTGACGAGTACAGCGTGGTCGACGCAATCGAAAAGTCCGGCGCCGACACCGTCGCCGTGACCGCCACTGAGCACCTTGGTACCAAAGGCATCCGCAAGATGGTCTGGGACCTCGAAAAGAAGAACGTGGACCTCGTGGTCGCGCCTGGCGTGGTTGACGTGGCCGGCCCGCGATTGGTGATGCGCCCCGTTGCAGGCTTCCCGCTCATCCACGTCGAAAAGCCTCAGTACAACGGTGCGACGCGTTTCAGCAAGACTGCCTTCGACTTGGTTTTCGCCACTGCTGTACTGATCGTGATCGCACCGATCTTACTGATAGCAGCGCTGGCGGTGAAGCTGACGAGTCGCGGACCTGTGTTCTACAAATCGGAACGAATGGGTATCGACGGCAAGCCCTTCGCCATGATCAAGTTCCGCAGCATGGTGCAGTATGCCGACAAGCAGGTGGACGCGCTCCTCGCGCAGAATGAGAGCGAGGGTGGCGTGCTCTTCAAGATGCGCGACGACCCGCGTGTCACAACGGTCGGTAAGTTCATGCGCCGCTTCAGCATCGATGAGCTACCCCAGTTCCTGAATGTGTTGAAGCGTGAGATGAGCGTGGTTGGACCGCGACCGCCGCTGCGTCGTGAGGTCGAGACTTACGACGGCGAGGTTCGTCGCAGATTGTTGGTGAAGCCTGGCATCACAGGACTTTGGCAGGTCAGCGGACGGAGCGATCTCTCCTGGGAAGAGACCGTGAGGCTTGATCTCTCTTATGTGGAGAACTGGTCGATGGTCGGTGACCTTCTGATTATCGCGAAAACTGTAAAAGCAGTTGTCAGCAGCGACGGCGCGTATTGAAGTATTTCGATACGCCACGAACCGCTAGACCGGAAAATTAGACCTGTCAACGTACGAAAGTCGGAAATGACCGCAAAAGAAGTGGCAATTATCGGTACTCGGGGATATCCAAGCTACTACGGCGGCTTCGAGACGCTTGTCAGACGTTTAGCGCCATATTTGGCAGACGAGGGCTGGGCAGTATCGGTTTACGGCCGAAAAGGCGCAATTCGGGCAGATGATCCAAACCGGGATGAACGTGTAAGGTCAATCGTCATCCCAGGGGTTGAGACCAAGTCTCTTTCAACTCTAACGAGCGGCCTGACCAACTGTGCGCACACCGCGTACGAAAAGCCGGACGTGGCGTTGGTGATGAACGTAGCAAACGGGTTCTTCTTACCTGCTCTCCGGTTTCGCGGTGTGCGGACGATCGTAAATGTTGATGGAATGGAATGGGAACGCGAAAAGTGGGGTAAGACGGCCAAGAAAGTTTTCCATTCAGGAGCCAAGTTAACAGCGCGATTCGCTGACGAAATCATCTGCGACTCCGTCGAGATCAAACGTCGATGGTCGGTCGAATTTGGCAGGGACGGACACTTCATACCGTACGGAGGCGACGAAGCGCCATTTTCAGATGATGACCCGGAATTCCGCGCGGGCACCTATGTTCTGTTGGTCGCACGGTTCGTGCCAGAAAACACAGTGGCAGAATTTGTAAAGGCCGCAGAAGATTTAAGTCAAAGACACGACGTCGTAATAGTGGGCAGTTCGGGCTACGGCGGCCAGTTAGAACAAACTGTGCAGAGTCTCGCGGACAGGTCTCCTCGTGTGCATTGGCTTGGTCATGTGAGCGACGACCGAAGATTGTTCTCTTTGTGGAAACACGCCGGCGCCTACTTTCATGGCCACAGTGTGGGAGGTACTAATCCGGCATTAGTGCAGGCAATGGCATGCGGCGCGCCCATAGTTGCCCGTGACACGGTCTACAACCGTGAAGTGATTGGAGACGCCGGGCTATTCGTTTCACCCGACGCGACTGCCATCGCATCCATGATTCAGCTACTGATGGTAGATCGCCAACAACAGCTGACTTTGAGCGCTGCAGCTGTCGAACGTGCTCAAAAGTTTTACGGGTGGGACGAGGTGTGCAGAAAGTACGTTGACGCACTAACATCTTTGAATAGCCACGGCAAGGGACGCTACGCATGAGCCTCACTGAGCGATGGTTCAACAAACTTGTTACCGCCGTAAAGGGCCACGAATATACTGTAGACCCAAAGATCCACACTGACTATTTGATAAGCGAACTTGTCCGACGGCTTGCAATGCGTGTCAGGGGGGTCGTTAGTTTCAAGAAAATAAATGGCTCACCCTTTGTCGGTCGGAACGTCCGATTTCGAGGGAAACGTAGACTTACCGTGTCTCCGGGCGTCTCTCTGGACGACGGTTCGTTCATTGACGCGATGTCGTCACAAGGTGTATCGCTCGGAAGGAACACAACTGTTGGAAAGAACACCCGCATCGAATGCGTCGGAAGCCTGAAGCACCTGGGTATGGGTCTTACAGCGGGCGACAATGTCGGGCTCGGGACAGATTCGTTCTACGGATGCGCCGGCGGCATAGAAATAGGTGACAACACAATCGTAGGGAACTTCTGCTCGTTTCATTCAGAAAATCACAACTCTAGCTCGCTAGAAATACCCATTCGTGAACAGGGTGTAAGCCATTCTGGTATCACGATCGGCAACGACTGCTGGATTGGAGCGCGCGTCACAGTACTGGACGGTGCGCGCATCGGGGACGGCTGCATAATAGCCGCAGGCGCCGTTGTGATCGCGGGGGATTATGAGAAGAATTGCATCTATGGAGGAGTCCCAGCAAAGTTCCTGAGAGCGCGCTGATGGCAGCAGCACGCAAAATACTCGTATCTCATCCCTCGCCAGACCTTTATGGATCAGACTTGCAGCTTCTGGAGACCATAGATGCCTTGGTCGAACTCAACTGCGAGGTCATTGTTGTGCTGCCATCAGTTGGTCCACTCCAGAGATTAATCCGCCAACGAGGGGCAACCACGAAAGTCATGGACTTCCCCGTTAGTCGGAAGTCTCACCTGACAGTGAAAGGGCTCCCCAAGTACGCTGTCCAGAGCGTGATTGCAGTCATCACGCTTACGGCAGTTTTAAAGCAAGTCAAACCTGACGTCATATACGCCAACACAATCACGGCCCCCGTATGGTTTCTGGTTGGACGTATCTGCCGAGTGCCCGTCATCTGTCACGTTCATGAAGCGGAAGAGCTAACCAACAAGACCCTGACCCGAGCGCTGCTTCTGCCATTGGTACTTTGTCGGGCTTTAATCATAAATAGCAAGGCGTCGTACCGTGTGATCGTCCGCACTTTCCCAGCGCTAAAAAACCGTGCAGTCGTCATTTACAACGGGATATCGCACGACGACGTCAAGCCAGCCCCGGCTGCGCCGAGCAAGGGCGTGTACCGATTAGCGCTGGTTGGGCGGTTATCACCCCGTAAAGGTACCGACATCGCCCTTGACGCATTAGGCCTCTTGGTGGCCGAAGGTTACAACGTCGAAATTACTCTCTATGGTGACAGTTTTCCTGGCTATGAATGGTTCGAATCACAACTAAAGCGACGGGCGCTCAAGCCAGACCTATCAGGCAGGGTAGTGTTCGCGGGATACGTGGAGGACGCCAAAACAAAGCTAAGAGATGCCGACATCATCTTGGTGCCTTCTCTCGCGGAGCCGTTCGGAAACGTCGCGGTTGAGGCTCAACTCGCTAACCGGCCGTTGATTGCCACCAATGTCCAGGGCTTGTCGGAGATCGTCGAAGACGGCCATACCGGAAGCCTGACCGTTGCGGGCGACCCATACGCGCTTGCGGCGTCGGTATCGCATGTGATTAACAACTGGGCTGATGCATTAAGAATTGCCGATTACGCTTACGAAAGCGCCGTCGACCGCTTCGGAGTTCAGCGGTACCGGAAGGAGATAGCTGGACATGTCGCTCAGCTACTGAAATCTCGTAAGAGCGGCATTGACAAAGGTCGAAGGTGAGTGTAATTGATCGATCAGCCTGGATCCTCGAAACCACTTCTTGAATCTACGAGAAGCGAACTAGTGTCGGTCGTGATGGTGACCTACAACAGTCGTGAGTTGCTCCAACATAGCCTTTCACCGTTGACTTCCGTTTCTGCCATAGAAATAATTGTTGTCGACAACGCCTCGCAAGACGGTACGGCGCAACACGTTGCAGAGGCATACCCATCGGTAAATCTGATCAGAAGCGATGTTAACAACGGGTTTGCGAAAGCCGTCAACGCGGGCGCTCGTATCGCAAACGGTGAGGTAATTCTTCTTCTCAATCCCGACGCGATAGTTGATGTCAAAAACATACTAATTCTCCGCGACACATTGTTGAGGCGACCCGACATCGGCGTGATCGCACCATTGCTCGAACATCCTGGCTTGAACCTTGCAGTCCGTGAGGCGGGAATGAAACCATCGCTGTGGCGTGTTTTCTGTCACTACTTTGGTTTATCAAGGATTTCACCAGACAACCACGGGTTGCGCGGATTGTACATCTTAAGACGAGAGAACTTCCAAACGACTCCCGTCGAGTGGGTCTCGGGTGCGTGCATGGCGGTTCCACGGTCGGTTTGGACCGCGCAGGGCGGCCTTACTGAGCGGTGGTTCATGTACGCGGAGGATGTCGAATTCTGCTTGCGAGTTCATAGGTCTGGCCTAGCTGTAGTGCTGAGTGCCGACGCGGTGGGCGTGCATGGTCTTGGAAAAAGCAGCGGATCCGTACAGAAATTGCCGAGTACAGACTGGATGACAAATTTATACGAGCTCTACAAGTCCGATATCTCGCATTCTGCAGTTCAGAACTTTGTTTGGAAGTATGTTTTCTTTGCAGGGATGCTTACGAGGGCATATTCTTTCGGAGCGAAAGCTGTGTTCAGACGAAAACGACCCACCGCCGATCCGGGTTACATTAAGTTCTTATTCTTTGCGCGTGAAATTCTTAAGGAGGATTGGAGGTGAAAACCGTACACTGGGCACCAAACTGGACACCTAAATCCTCTTCGCCAAGTGGTAAACGATGGGCTGCGGTCTGGGTGATTGCGCTTGTGTTCTTCTCGTTTCTGCTACCAGCCCTAATGGGCTGGCTCGCTGCACTTGCGATTATCTCGGCTATTGCCATATTCTCGTTATCAGTAACACATCCTAAGTTTGCGCTGACATTTTGGCTCGTAGTGTGCTGCTTCGTTCCATTCTGGATTGGAGTTGACAACCCATTCTATTTGCCCGCTAGCTCGCTCGCTGGACTTGTCGTGCTGGGCGGGGCATTCGCTCGCAACCCGTGGAGACTGTCAAGAATAGACACTGCAGTGCTTTTGGTATGCGGATTGTGTTTAATTTGCGGATTGCTCGGACTATCGCGCCCCGGTGATGTAACAAACGTAATAACGCAATGGCTCCTTTCCTTCGTTCTGGGCAGATTGCTAGTCCAGCGTGCGGGTCTTGAGTTCGCATATCGCACGATTGCAATTGTCTTCTCTGCAGCTGCGGCCTGTGCGGTCATTGAATTCATATTTGACTGGAACCCCTATTACAGCTGGGCTGTGAATAATACTCAATATCTTGCGTGGGGACACGAGCAGGAGCGCGGTGGAATCGTTCGCGCCGAATGGGCCTTTGGTCACTCGATAGCCTTGGGGTGCTCGCTTGCGATGGCAATACCGATGGTGTTCGCGTGCAGCCTCAGACCGCTGTATCGAGTCACGATGGCAGCGTTGTTGGTTGCGGGCACGGTGGCTTCGTTTAGCCGATCGGGGATGCTCACCGCGGTCATCGCAGTTGTTCTATCGCTCGTATTTTACTCGGAGACTAATCGCACGCGGGGTAAATTAGCGGTAATTCTTGTTCTCGGGGTTGTGGCGTGGTTCGCAGTCCCGCAGGTCATGTCGGTTTTCGCTGAAGAAGGAAGACGTGCCACGATATCCTCGGACTACCGGGTTACGCTGATCGACTTGATACCGTCGATGAACCCTATTGGTCTCGCGTCGGGGTACGCAGAGCCGTCGCCAGGTGTCTTCTATTTTCAAGGCTTCAAATCAATCGATAGTACTTTTGTGCTGCTCGGTGTGAGCTTTGGTTACGCTATTGCGGCGTTTGCATTGGCAGGGTGCGTCTGGCTGGCTCTAAAAGTCGCTCGTCGTACATCTTCTGCCGCCGCGGTTGGCCTGTTGGCTGTTGTCCCAGCCCTGTTTACCGTCGCGCTGATCACTCAATTTGGATCAATTGTTTGGTTCTATCTTGGAATCGTATCGCTTTACGACTGGAAGTCGAGGAACGCTTTGCGCGAAATAGTTTCCCCGAGTGCATGTTCGGAAATTATCGGTGAGAAGCGCGTCGACCATAAATCAATTATCGATGATACGTCAGGAGTTTCTAATGAAAGAACGTAAGGATATTCGAGTCTTAGTTTTATGGGCGGATCCTCGGGCTGAGAACTTGGGCTTGCAAGCACTCGCCAGTGGCGCAAGATCTGCAGTCCAACAAATCTGGGGTGGGTGCGATGTCGTCTTCCATACCCATAACACGCGGGACACCCCACTCACTCGCGCCGCCATGATACGAGATCTGTGCGGACGGCCTGGTGGAATGACCGCGTTCTTTAGGGACTTTGACTTGATACTGGACACAGGTGGCGGTGACAGCTTTACCGATATCTACGGGTTGCGTAGGTTGCTGCTAATGAAATATGTAAGAATTGCTGCAGGGAAAGCGTGCCGTCCCGTAGTGATGACCCCGCAAACGATCGGCCCATTCAGGACATGGGTCGGTAAGCGAGTGGCAACGTCGATGTTGCGTAAAAGTGCGCTAGTCTGCACCCGCGACCCAGAAAGCAGTCGTAACTCTCGGATTCTTGGACGTAATACCGATATCGAGTCAACTGATATGGCATTTGCGCTAAGTAAGCACGACCGGGGCGACCGTTACGACGTAGTGCTTAACGTTTCTGGTCTGCTTTGGAACGAAAACCCGCACGTGGACTTTCGATCGTACAGAACAAATGTGCTGAATCTCATAAATGAATTGACACTGGCAGGTCGCCGCGTCAGCCTGTTGGCTCATGTGCTGGATTCACCTTTGGCGGATAATGATGTTCCTGCCGTAAAATCAGCCGCCGCGGCATCGAAGTCCGACGTTGAAGTCCTGATCCCTGCTGACCTGGCGGACGTGCGAAGTATTCTGGCCAATAGCGCAGTCCTGGTTGGCTCACGAATGCATTCGGCTATTAACGCGCTTGCCGTTGGTACTGTGGCGATTCCTTGGTCATACTCACGAAAGTTTGCGCCGCTAATGGAATCGATTGGCTGGCAGACAACAATTGATCTGAGTACTTCTGACGATCCGGTGGGCGAAACGTTGAGAATGCTTGAGGAAACGGTGTTCCTTGAACTACAAAGGACTGTCGCTTCAGCCGCTTCGGAGGCAGAGAACAAAATCAGGGCTTTCATTGAGGCACCTCAATGGACGTCCATCACTGACGCGGTATACGGTGCATCGGTGTGTTAGAACGATGGGGAGTTAAACAGGTTCAGCCTGGCGGTATGCGGTCGTCTGTCTTTGGGCGGTTTGTTGTATCGAACTATTTGCGGCTTCCTGTCAGGTCGAAGGTTTTGGCGATAGCTGTCAAACTCGAAGGCGGACCTATGCTATCTACGAGCTTGCGAGAAGTTCTTCGCGACTACTTCAAGGTTACAGTCGGCGACTTCAGTTATGGTTCTCTCTTGCATCCGGGTTTCGCAGATGCTTACACAATAATTGGTCGATATGTATCAGTCGGTCCAGGCGTACGGAGGATTGGCGCGGCACACCCTTTAGATAGTGTGAGCATGCATCCCTTCTGGTACAACCCGGCACTCGGGTTTGTAGATAGATCGCGGGATGTGGACAGGACTGCTTGTGTAATTGGACATGACTGTTGGATTGGCGCGAATTCGATAATTTTGCCAGGTTGTAGGTCTATCGGCATAGGTGCGGTTATCGGTGCAGGTTCGATTGTGACCAAAGATGTACCTCCATTTGCAGTCGTGGCGGGTAATCCGGCTCGAGTTATCAGATATCGGTTTAGTCATACACGTATCGAAGAGATTATTCGTAGCGAATACTGGATGCGTGGCCCAGGCGACGTCAAGATGTATCTCGATGGTGAAAATGTGGACGAGAAAACCCAGTAGAGATTGCGATCAAACTGTGTCATTAGGAAAAACTCGAATCACTAATTCACCGCTACTTATTTCTGTAAGCCGTATTGCCATTATGCTGATATCTTTAGGCACTGCGCCAATTATATCTCGGGAATTGGGTGTCGATGGTCGTGGTGTCTATGCGACGTGTCTTGCGGCGATTAGCCTCGCGCCGGTCGTGATGGGTCTGGGAATCCCTATGGCAATTCGGCGTATGGCATCCGTTGGTGCGTTGGAGCCCGTCATCAGAGTATCTTATCTAATTGCTATGTTGCTAGTAGGTCCTGCGTTCGCGTTTGGGGTGCTGGTCTCTGTTCTGCTTCTGCCAGGGCTCACGCAAGGAGACCGCTCAGTTTTTTGTATCGCTATGGGTACGTCTGCGCTTTTTATCATCGTGTTGAGTGTCCAAAGCGGGATGATTAGTCGAGGGGAGTTCACCAAGATTGCGATTTTGCAGTTCATTCAGCCTGGTGTTACAGCCGCATTGGTTATCGGATGCTGGATCTTCTCAGATGTAACTGTAACGTTTCTGCTCATCTCGTACATCATTGGAACGGCCGCCGCATCTATAATTGCTGTAACTCAGATTTGCGTCCCGGTTTTCGGTCCCCGTGCATCGATGCTCTTCGTCGGACGTCGGGGTCTGCGATATGCGGGGAGTCAGATTGCCGAAACAGCGAGTAATACTGTTGTGCTCCTGTTTGCAGCAGTTGTGATCGGTACAACCGAGACGGGTTTTTTGTCGGTGGCGATGACGCTCGCTGCGATACCACTTGCGGGTGGATATGCAATTGGTTCCGCGGTATTTAAGAGTGTGGCTTCATCGCCACCAGATCGACTCATCCATGTGCGAAGACTTGCCATAAGGACGGCTATCTATCTTGGTGTGCTTGTTGGCATGGTACTTGCTTTTTTCGCTCCGTCCGGTATTCCGCTGCTATTTGGCGCGGAGTTCGATGGTTCAGTTCACCCGGCTCTAATTCTCATTGCTGGTTCTCCCGTTCTGGTTGGAAACTATGTGTCAACACAGGTGTTAGGCGCGGAAGGTCGTGGAGTGACAATGAGTATTTGTCAGATCGGTGGTGTTTTGGTATCGCTTGTGGGGCTTTTTGCTGTGTCGACTCATTTAGGTGCAGTTGGTGCTGCTATCGGAATCTTATTGGGGTGGGTAGTCACGTTTTTCTCAAGTCTCGCGGCTTTAAGGATCGGTCCTTCAGTGTTGCGAATCAATTCTGCGGACGTGAAGGCCTCGATCAACCTGTGTTTAAGAGGTGGGGTGTAGCGGTCGCTTAACAGTTAGTCAGCGATCTTGCCGTGTGCGGACAAATGTGCCGGCAAACGCACGAATATTGCGCTTGCCGGTGGTTTTAGCAATCCGAATTAGGCCGTATCCACGATAGCGTGGTATTTGCTTCCCTGCGATTCGTCGTCCTGCGAGCCTTGCTGCCAGTGTCTGCTTGCGGTCAGTCTGTAATGGCTGTACTGCCGCAACGTGGCTTAAATTAAGTGGTTGTGTGACAATTACTCCGGTATTGGCGGCAAGTTGTAGCAATTCGTCTCCTCTTGCTGTGCGAGCGATTACAACCGATCTGCCGTCAGCATTTTCGAAGGTTGGATATCCTTTTTGGTCTACTTCCCAATAGTCCCCGACTGCGATGTCGGAGTGGCCACCTGTACCGTCTACGCAGATCTTGCAACGCCATTGGACGGTTCGGCCGAGATGCTTTCCCCATGACTTGTCGTATGACATTGTCTTCTTATCGCCGCTCGTGAGCGTTATCGTGAATTCTCCTGGCCATCCGTTACCGCGGTAACGTAGGGATTCAATCTCGTCGACGGGAGCTTCGAGCAGTTCCGCCAGCGCGTTGGTTGCATGTTGGCTCGGAGTGCCCGCGCAGAAGAACGACATCACGATCGGACGGTCTTCCTTCGGGATTTGTAGGGCATCCGCGTACTGTCTAATTGCAGATGCTTCGCACGGTTTCCCAACTATGGCAGAATCTCTAAAGTCTTCGCGAGTTAGATTAGATAAGTTTGCGACAGGGGCGTATCGAGATCCTGCTGCAATTAGTGCTTCTTCCCTGGACGTGATCGTTAGAGGGACGGTCCTTCGGGGGTCACTCTGTCCTTCGGCACTGGCTTTGACGGAATTTACCCTGCCGGTGGAGATCAGCCAATTACTTAACGCGGTTAACACGCCCGCACTACTGCCGGCATTGCGGATCTGTGGATCGACTGCCCACGCGACCCAGCTAGATACGTAAGCGCCAAATATATCGTCCTTTTGTAGCTGCTCGTCGTTGGGTGCAGTCATCGTTGATCCTGGGCAAGTCTTCTTGAATTGTAGAATCTCCTGTGGATTGGATTGCTGCTGGGGGTTCAGTCGCTCAACTATCGGGCGCATGAAGCCATCGGTGCTCAGGTCCATAGTGATTCTATTGGAAATCATTGCGCAGCCTCCGCAACCTGTGCAGTTGCCGTTCTCTACGACGCGGGATACAGCCGATAGAAGCGAGTCCTTGGGCAAGAGTAGGTTCCTAACATTGGCTACTGTGCGTTGGTACCGCTTAGTCTACGGGCTTGAGTATCGGTGGGTGGATCAGCGTCCTTGATGTTCGGAGCACGGGGAAGTAAATGAGCAAATCTTCGTCTTTTCTGGGAGACTTCCCGGTATGCGGGGAATCATTCTGGCGGGCGGCACGGGCTCGCGTCTACATCCGATCACGGTCGGCATCAGCAAGCAGCTTGTCCCG